>NZ_QZWZ01000001.1 GCF_003601975.1 Mesorhizobium waimense | reverse complement strand
GGTTGTAAGAGACAGGAACAAGTGGGCGGGGTGGCGCTCCTTCGCGCCCCCCTCTGTCCTGCCGGACATCTCCCCCGCTTGGGGGGAGATTGGCCGTCACCACCGCCTTCGCCATGATCTTCTCCCGAAGACCGCCACCTTGCCCCTATTTCCCTGGCACCAGCGCCAGCGCGCGGATCGGGCTGCCGGTGCCGTGCTCGATCTTGAGCGGTGCGGCGATCAGGATCGCGCCTTTCGGCGGCAGCTGGTCGAGGTTGCAGAGGCTGGCGAGGCCGTAGCGGTTGGCCTTGTGCATCAGCGTGTGCGCCGGGAATGGCGGCTCCATGCCGCCGGCCTTGCCGGCATCGGTGCCGATCGTCTCGCTGCCCCAGCCCTTGATGTCCTTGCTGATCAGGAACTGGATCGCCTCGGCCGTCGGTCCTGGCGTATGCGGGCCGGTCTCGTTGGCGTTGAGGAATTCGGCTTCCGAGCCGTTGCGCTTGTACCAGTCGGTGCGCATTACCACCCACTCACCGGCGTTGATGGCGCCGTGCTTTGCTTCCCATGCCTTGATGTGGTCGACGGTAAGCAGGAAATCGTGATCGGCGGCGGCTTCCTTCGAGCAGTCGATGACATTGACCGGGCCGACGAAATTCTGCGCCGGAATGGTGTCGGTGGCGCCGTCCGGATAATCCTTGCCGGTGATCCAATGCTGCGGCGCGTCGAAATGCGTGCCCGAATGCTCGCCGAGCTTCAGCCAATTCCAGGCCCACCACGGGCCGTTCTTGTCATAGCGGGAGATCGAGTGGATCTCGACCTTCGGCGTGTCGACGGCAAGCTCTGGCGGCAGCTTGATCAGCGGTGTGTCGGGTCCGAGCGGCGCCGACAGGTCGACCACCTTGATGCCGCCTGAAAGCAGCTGGCCGGCGACTTCGCCGAGGAGTTTTTGCGTGTCCATGGTCTCAGTTCCCTCTTTGTCGTTGATGATCGAGGCTCGTCTCGGCCCTTAATATCCTACTAGACGAAAACATATGCATCTGCAATTATCTTTAAGCATAAAGGAAATGGGTTTGGGGCGTGAGCGAGTTCGACGCCATCTTTGTCGGGGCAGGCCACAACAGTCTGGCATGCGCCGCGCATCTGGCGCTCAAGGGTTGGAAAACAGCGGTTTTTGAACGCAGTGCAGCAATAGGCGGCGCGGTCCAGACCCACGAGTTCACCCTGCCTGGCTTCAAGCATGATTTCGGCGCGATGAATCTGAGCCTGTTTGCCGGCTCAGCCTTCCACCGGAAATATGCAAATGAATTGAAAACACACGGACTGGAATTCGCCCCGGTCGGCGACTGCTTTGCCAGCGCCTTTCCGGATGGACGCTGGTTCGGCGTCAGCAACGACCTGGAAAAGACCGCGGCGCGGCTGGAGGCTTTCTCCGCCGCCGACGCTGCCACATGGCGCCGGCTGGTTGCCGGTTTTCTACCCGAGGCCGAGCATCTGTTTCGCCTGCTGGGTTCGCCGATGAGCGCACGCGCCCTTGCCGGCACGGCCTGGAACCTGTGGCGCAAGAAGGGTTTTTCCGGCGCGCTCGATACTGGCCGTTTGCTGCTTTCCTCACCTCGCGCGTGGCTCGAGGAGAATTTCCAGTCCCCGCATTTCAGGGCAACGCTTGCCGCCTGGGGCATGCATCTCGACTTTGCTCCCGACATCGCCGGGGGCGCCGTGTTCCCCTATCTGGAATCGATGGCCAACCAGAGCTTCGGCATGGTGCTGGGCAAGGGCGGCGCGGACACGATGATCCGGGCGCTGTCCGGCATGGTCACAGCGGCCGGCGGCAAGATCGCCACCGGAGCGGAAGTGGCTGAGATCACGGTCGCCGGCGGTAGAGCGACCGGCGTGCGGCTCGCATCCGGCGATTTCCACATCGCCAGCAAGGCGGTCATCGCCAGCGTCGCGCCCAGGGCGCTCGCCGGCAGGCTGCTGCCCGATGGCTCCGGCGATGCAACCTTCGACGCAGCGATGAGAAAGTTCCGTCATGCCCCGGGCACGATGATGATCCATCTGGCACTGGACGATCTGCCGGACTGGCGCGCCGGGGCAGAGCTTCGGCAATTC
Source organism: Mesorhizobium waimense (assembly GCF_003601975.1). Lineage (GTDB taxonomy): Bacteria > Pseudomonadota > Alphaproteobacteria > Rhizobiales > Rhizobiaceae > Mesorhizobium > Mesorhizobium waimense. The sequence continues at coordinate 552,759 of NZ_QZWZ01000001.1, read as the reverse complement.
GCCTATGTACATCTGTCGCCATCGCTCGATGCGATGTCGCGCACCTATCAGCAGGCGATGGCCGGCATGTTGCCGGACGAGCCGGTGCTGGTCGTGGGCCAGCCGACCGCAATCGATCCATCGCGGGCGCCCGAAGGCAAGCATGTGCTCTGGGTGCAGGTGCGCATGTTGCCGGCCGAAATCCTGGGGGATGCGGCTGGGCAGATCGCGCCGGACCGCTGGGACGAGGTCAAGCAAGTCTACGCCGAGCGTGTGCTCGACATCATCGAAACCTATGCGCCCGGCCTGCGCCAAAAAATCCTTGGCCGCGCCGTGTTCTCGCCGCTCGATCTCGAGCGTGAGAATCCGAACCTGGTCGGCGGCGATCAGATCTGTGGCAGCCATCATCTAGCGCAGAATTTTCTCTTCCGCCCGGCGCGCGGCTACGCCGGCTGGAACACGCCGGTCGCCAATCTGCACCTGACGGGTGCCGCAACGTGGCCGGGCGCCGGCACCGGTGCGGCCTCGGGCTTCATGCTCGCGCAACAGCTTGGCGGGAGGTAGCAGCCAAAAAATCTTAGGGTGAAGGAAGGTTAAGGCGCGGTTGCCCAGGAGCCTGAACCCAGCGAACGACAATGATACCGCGCAGATAAAACCAACAGGGGAACGACCATGACAATCAACAGACGAGACTTGCTCGGATACAGTGCTGCCGCACTCGGCGCGACCGCACTCGGCCTGCCGCAGATCGCCAAGGCGGCCGGTGAACTGACCATCGCCTACAACGTCAACCTGCCATCCTGGGATCCGACCACCGGACCCTCGGCGGTCAACCCGACCATCCAGGGCCTCTACCAGTCGGTGTTCGACCAGTTCATCCCGCAGAAGCCGGACCTGTCCTTCGCGCCCGGCCTGCTCACCGAATGGGGCTGGAACGACGACCGAACCAAGATCACGATGACGGTACGCGACGGCGTGAAATGGCATGACGGCTCGCCGTTCACGGCCGAGGACGTGGTCTGGTCGCTGCAGCGGGCGGGCGACGAGAAGACCGGCAACCCGATCCAGTTCGTCTGGAAGAACGTCAACAACTTCAAGATCGACGGCAACAAGATATCAGGCGACGTCGTCCAGTTCGACCCGGTATATTTCAAGTGGATGTCGTTCCTCACCGGCTACATCATGCCGAAGGCCTATTACGAGAAGGTCGGCGCCGAGGGTTTCGAGAAAGCGCCGATCGGCACCGGCCCCTATATGGTCGACAAATTCGAGCGCAACGCCTTCCTGCGGCTCAAGGCCAATCCGAACTACTGGGGCGATAAGCCGGCCTTCGAGAATGTGACGATCAAGTTCGTCACCGATGCGGCGAGCCGCGTCGCCGAAATCGAGTCGGGTTCCTCGCAGGTGACACTCGAAATCCCCTATGAGGAATATGACCGGCTGATTGCCAAGGACGGGCTTGCCGGCTCGTGCAAGAACGTTTCCGACATCGGCATGATCTTTTTCAACGACATCGAGGCGATGCTGGACAAAAACGTCCGCCAGGCGGCCGTCATGGCGGTGGACAAGGAGCTGCTGGTCAAGCGGCTGCTGCGCGGCTACGGCCAGCCAATCGCTACGCTGGAGACGCCGGAATACACCGCCTTCGATGCCTCAATCAAGGTCGAGCACAATCCGGAGAAGGCCAAGGAACTGCTCGCCGCTTCCGGCTATTCGCCGGAAAAGCCAGTCAAGTTCACCATCCAGACAACCAAGGGCTTCAAGCCCAAGGATTACGAGATGATCCAGGCGATTGTCGGTATGTGGCGCAAGGTCGGCATCGAGGCGACGATCGAGGTCTACGAGATCGCCAAGCACTACGAGCTGCGCGCCGCCGACAAGCTGGCACCGGCGGCCTTCTACAATTGGGGCAACGCCATCGGCGATCCGACGACGTCGACCGGCTTTGCCATGTACGGCCCGAGTCCGCATTCGGTCTGGGACAGCCAGGACCTGATCGACATGATCAACCCGCTGTGGGGCGAGAAGGACGAAGCCAAGCGCATCGCCGGCTGGAAGGCGGTCGACAAATACATTGCCGAGCAGGCCTATGTGCTGCCGCTGATCCAGTATGCGCAGCCGATCGTGCATGCCAAGGGCGTCAACGTGGTGCAGCATGTGTCCGGCGCACTGCTGCCGGCGCTGATGACCCCGGCCTGATAGCGGCATAGACTGCATGCGCGCCACCGCAACCGGTGGCGCGCCCTTTTTCGCCAGACGTACAGGCGACCATGCTTCTGCAAAGATTTCTGATCCGTCTTCTGACGATGCTGGTCACGCTGTTCGGCGTCGCTGTCGTCGTCTTCGTCGTCATCCGCGTCGCGCCGGGCGACCCGATCGCGATGATGCTGCCGCCGGGCGCGACCGACGCCGACATCGCCCGGCTGCGCGCGCTCTATGGGTTGGACAAGACCATCGTGCAGCAATTCTTCATCTGGCTGTCCGGTGTCGTCAGGGGCGATTTCGGCACCTCGATCTCGCTGCGCCAGGATGTGCTGAGCCTGGTCTTAAACCGGCTGCCGGCGACGCTGGAGCTTGCCACCTTCGCATTGCTGATGGCGGTGGCGATCGGCGGTACGGCGGCGATCCTCGGCGCGCGCGAGCGCGGCACGGCGGTCGAGGCCGGCATCGACATTGCCAGCGGGACGGCGCTCGCCATTCCGGACTTCCTGTGGGGGCTGGTGCTGATCCTGCTGTTCGGTGTGCTGATGCCGGTGTTCGACATTTCCGGCCGGGTGTCGCCGCAGCTCGACCTGCCCTTCGTCACGCAATTCTATCTGGTCGAGAGCATTCTGCGACTGCGCTTCGACCTGACCTGGGACCTGCTGAAACATATGCTGATGCCGGCCGTGGCGCTGGCGCTGCCCCTAGCGGCGATTATCACGCAGCTTTTGAAACAGTCTCTGAAGGAAGTGCTCGACCTCGACTATGTCGTGCTGGCGCGGGTGAAGGGTTTTTCCGAAACGCAGGTCATCCTGCGCGAGGCGCTGAAGAATGCCGCGCTGCCGACGCTGACGCTGGTCGGCGTGCAGTTCACCTTCCTGATCGGCGGCACGGTCATCGTCGAGCGCCTGTTTTCCTATGAAGGTCTCGGCAACATGGCGATCGATGCCGTCATCAACCGCGATCTGCCGCTGATCCAGGGCATCGTGCTGGTCTTCGCGCTATTGTTCGTGCTGATCAACCTTGCCGTCGACATGATGTATGCGCTGCTCAATCCGAGGCTGCGCCATGGATGAGGCCCGCATGGCCAGGCGTGGCGTCGGACCAAGGCTGTGGCTGGCCGGTGGCTGGCTGCTGCTGGCACTGCTGGCGGCGATCCTGGCGCCACTGATCGCGCCGCAGGACCCGCTGGCGCAGGATCTGATGCTGGAACGGCTGCCGCCTTTCTGGCTGGACGGGGCAGAGCCCGGCTACTGGCTCGGCACCGACAGCCTCGGCCGGGATCTCTTGTCGCGATTGATCTTCGCCGGCCGCATCGCCTTCATAGTCGCATTCGCCGCTGCAATCGCCGCTTGCCTGGTCGGCTCGGCGCTCGGTCTGATCGCTGGCTATTTCGGCGGCTGGGCCGACCGCATCATCTCGCGTATCGTTGATATCTGGATGGCCTTCCCGCCGGTGCTGTTCGCCATCCTGCTGGTTGCGGTACTGGGCACCGGCCTGAGCTCGGTCATCATCGCCATCGCGGTCATCGACTGGACGCGCTTTTGCCGGGTGATCCGGGCCGAGGCGATGGGCCAGTCGCGCATGGACTATGTCGAAAACGCGCGCATCGCCGGCTATGGCCGCATCGGCATCATGCTGCGCGAAGTGCTGCCCAATGTGGTGCCGTCGATCGTGGCGCTTTTGTCGCTGGACATGGGCATTGCCGTCATCGTCGAGGCGATCCTGTCCTTCGTCAATCTGTCGATTTCGACCGACGACCCGACCTGGGGAGGCATCATCGCCGAGGGCCGGTTGTCGATCCATCAGGCCTGGTGGGTGCTGGTGTTCCCGCTGATCACGCTGATCCTGACCGTGTTGTCGTTCAGCCAATTCGGCGAAGCGCTGAAGGCGCGTTTCGATCCGGTGCTGCGATGAGTGCTTGTCTCGACATCCGCTCCTTGAGCGCCGTGCTGCCCAATGGCCAGCGCGTGCTGCGCTCGGTGTCGCTGTCGGTCCAACCCGGCGAGGTGCGCGCGCTGGTCGGCGAGAGCGGCGCCGGCAAGACGATGATCGGCAAGGCAGTGCTCGGCGTGCTGCCGTCCAGCGTGCGCATCGTCGAGGGCGACATGCTGCTCGAAGGCGAGGATCTCGGCCGGCTTGCACCCAAGGCACGGCGCACGCTGATCGGCGCCCGTACCGCGCTGATCCCGCAAGATCCGCTGACTGCGCTCAACCCGTCGCGCCGCATCGGCCCACAGATCACCGACCGGCTGGTCCGCATTCTCGGCTGGAGCGGCGAGAGGGCCGACAAGCGCATCCGCCAGTTGCTGGACGCGGTGCAGATTCGCGATCCGGAGCGCGTGCTGAAATGCTATCCGCACGAGCTTTCCGGCGGCATGCGCCAGCGCGTGCTGATCGCCGCCGCCTTCGCCGCAGAGCCAAGACTGATCGTCGCCGACGAGCCGACGACGGCGCTGGACGTGACCGTGCAAAAGCAGATCCTGCGCCTGATCGCGCAACTGCAGCGCGACCACGGCACGGCGATCCTGTTCGTCACGCATGATCTCGGCGTCGTTGCCAAGATCAGCCAGAAAGTCTCGGTGCTTTATGCCGGCAAGGTGGTGGAGGAGGCCGCGACGGCCGATCTCTTCACCGCGCCGCAGCACCCCTATTCGCGGGCACTGATGGCGGCGACACCGCGTTACACCGATCCGCTTGCGTCGCTGAAACCAGTGGATGATGCGGTGCTCGCCGGACTGGCGGCGGAGATCGCGGCGGCAGACCAGGCCTGGAGGCGCCCCCATGGCTGAGCCGCTGATTTCCGTGCGCGGGCTGAAGGTCGCGCTGCCTGACATGACGCGCAAACCGCTGATCGGCCGAGCGCCGTTGGCCGAGATCCTGAAGGGGCTGGACTTCGACCTGCCGAAGGGGTCGGTGACCGGCATTGTCGGCGAATCCGGCTCCGGCAAATCGACGCTCGGCCGCGCCTTGGTGCGGCTGATCGAACCCTGCGCCGGGTCGATCAGTTTCGATGGCCGCGACATCAGCCATCTTTCGGAGGCTGAGCTCAGGCCGCTGCGCCGCAATCTGCAGATGATCTTCCAGGATCCGATGTCGTCGCTCAATCCGCGCCGCACCATCTTCAGCATCATCGCCGCACCACTCAAGCAGAACGGCCTTGGCGACAATCTGAAGGCCCGGGTCGCCGAGGCGCTGCAGCGTGTCGGCCTGCCGCAGAGCTTCGCCAGCCGCTATCGCCACCAACTGTCGGGCGGCCAGCGCCAGCGCGTCGGCATCGCTCGCGCCCTGGCGCTGTCGCCGAAATTCGTGCTCGCCGACGAGATCGTCTCCGGCCTCGATGTGTCGACGCAGGCGCAGATCCTGACCTTGCTGGAGAAACTCGCGACTGAGATGGGCCTGACGGTCGCTTTCATCAGCCACGATCTGTCGGTGATCCGGCGGCTCTGCCAGCAGGTGATCGTCATGCGTGAAGGCAGGATCATCGAAGCGAGCGCCACCGACGCCCTTTTCGACAGTCCCAAGGACGCCTACACACGCGAGCTGATATCAGCCATCCCACTGCCTGAAATCGATGCGGGCTGGCTAGGCACGCTTGCCACGACAAAGGCCCTGACGTGAGTTCATTCGCATGCCATACGCGGATGCGGGGATCGTTTCGATATAAAACTTTAAGCTTGAAATAATTTGCCTGCTGCGCGATACTCGGACCAGCAAGCGAAGAGGAGATCGCACGCATGAAGGTTGCGGTTCTCGGCGGTGGACCAGCCGGCCTCTACTTTGCCATTTCGATGAAGCTCCGCGATGCCGCGCATGACGTGACGGTGTTCGAGCGCAACCGTGCCGACGATACATTCGGCTGGGGCGTGGTGCTGTCGGCCGAAACGCTTGAAAACCTCTCCAAGAACGATCCGGTGAGCGCCGTCTGGATCAAGAAGCACTTCGCCTATTGGGACGACATCGCGGTTATCCATGACGGCGTGCGCACGGTCTCGACCGGCCACGGCTTTTGCGGCATCGGCCGCAAGCGGCTGCTGACCCTGCTGCAGCGGCGGGCGCGCGAGCTCGGCATCAAGCTCGTCTTCGAGACCGATATCGCCGACCCCAGGCCCTATATGGAAACGCACGATCTGGTGGTCGCCGCCGACGGTCTGAACTCGAGAGCGCGCAGCACTTTCGTCGATGTGTTCAAGCCCGACATCGACACCCGCAAATGCAAGTTCGTCTGGCTTGGCACCAACCAGAAATTCGACGACGCCTTCACCTTCATCTTCGAGAAGACGCAGCATGGCTGGGTGTGGGCGCACGCCTACCAGTTCGACAGCGAGACCGCGACTTTCATCGTCGAATGCAGTGAGCAGACCTGGCAGCGCTTCGGCTTCGGCGCGATGACGCAGCAGGAATCGATCGCGGTCTGCGAGCGCATCTTCGAAAAACATCTCGGCCGCCATGCGCTGATGACCAATGCCAACCATATAAGAGGTTCGGCCTGGATCAATTTCCCGCGCGTCCTGTGCGAGCGCTGGTCGTACAATAACCTTGCCCTGATGGGCGATGCGGCGGCATCGGCGCATTTTTCTATCGGCTCCGGCACCAAGCTGGCGCTGGAAAGTGCGGTGGCGCTGGCCGACTATGTCGAGTCCGAGCCGGATCTCGAGGCAGCCTTCCGCAAATATGAGGATGCGCGGCGCACCGAAGTGCTGAAGCTGCAGTCGGCGGCGCGCAATTCGCTGGAATGGTTCGAGGAGGTCGAGCGCTATCTCGGCCTCGACCCGGTGCAGTTCAACTATTCGCTGCTGACCCGCTCGCAGCGCATCAGCCACGAGAATCTCCGGCTGCGCGATGCCGAATGGCTGGCCGGCGCCGAGGAATGGTTCCAGCGCCAAGCCGGCGCCGGCGGCAACAGCCTGCGCCGTGCGCCGATGTTCGCACCGTTCAAGCTGCGCGACATGGTGCTCGCCAACCGCATCGTCGTCTCGCCGATGGCGCAGTACAAGGCCGTCGACGGATGTCCGACCGACTGGCATTTCGCCCACTATGCCGAGCGCGCCAAGGGCGGCGCGGGGCTGCTCTATATCGAGATGACCTGCGTCAGCCCGGAAGGCCGGATTACGCCCGGCTGCACAGGATTCTACGCCCCGCGGCACGAGGCGGCGTGGAAGCGGCTGGTCGATTTCGTCCATGCCGAAACCGAGGCGAAGATCTGCGCCCAGATCGGCCATTCCGGCGCCAAGGGTTCGACCCGGCTCGGCTGGCAAGGAACCGACGTGCCGCTGGTATCGGGCAACTGGCCGGTGATGGCGGCCTCGGCAGTCGCATGGTCGCCGCAGAACCAGGTGCCGAAGGCGATGGACCGCACCGACATGGATCTGGTGCGCGACCAGTTCGTAGCTTCCGCCGAGATGGCAGCGCGTTGCGGCTTCGACATGCTGGAGATCCACGCCGCGCATGGCTATTTGCTGTCGTCCTTCATCACGCCAATCACCAACCGGCGCACGGATGAACATGGCGGCTCGCTGGAAAACCGCATGCGCTACCCGCTGGAAATCTTCCGTACGGTGCGCGCCGCCTGGCCGGCGGAAAAGCCGATCTCGATGCGCATTTCGGCCAATGACTGGGTCGGCATCGAAGGCGTAACGCCTGCCGAGGCGGTCGAGATCGCGCGCATGCTGCACGAGGCCGGCGTCGATATCTGCGACGTCTCGGCCGGCCAGACTTCTGCGCTGGCAAAACCTGTCTACGGCCGCATGTTCCAGACGCCGTTTTCCGATCGCATCCGCAACGAGGTCGGCATGGCGACCATGGCGGTCGGCAACATCTACGAGCCGGACCATGTCAACTCGATCCTGATGGCCGGCCGCGCCGACCTCGTCGCGCTGGCAAGGCCGCATCTCACCGATCCCTACTGGACGCTGCATGCTGCCGTCGCGCTCGGCGACCGCGGCGTCAAATGGCCGGATCCCTATCTGCCGGGCCGCGACCAGATCTATCGGCTGGCCGAGCGCGACGCGGCAGCGGGGCTGAAAGTATGATCGCCACCACGACATTGGCCGACCGCCATGCGCTGGTCACCGGCGGTGGCTCCGGCGTCGGCCGGGCGATCGCGCTGGCATTGGCCGGTGCCGGTATCAAGGTCACCATCTGCGGCCGGCGCGAGGCGGCACTTGCCGAAGTCGCGGGGGAAAGCGACCGCATCTTCGGCATCGCCGCCGATGTCACCAACGAAGCATCGATGACCTCCCTCTACAGCCAGGCGGAAGCGGCGCGCGGACAATTCGACATCGTTGTCGCCAATGCCGGCATGTCCGGCAGCGCGGCTGCGCAGCGGACCTCACTCAGCGACTGGCAGCGCACGCTCGACGTCAACCTGACGGGCGCGTTCCTGACGGTGAAGCCGGCACTGGCCGGCATGGCGGCGCGCAAGGCGGGCCGGATCGTCTTCGTTGCCTCGACCGCCGGCCTGAAAGGCTACGCTTACGTTTCGGCCTATGTCGCCGCCAAGCACGGTGTCGTCGGGCTGATGCGGGCGCTGGCCGCCGAGACCGCCAGATCCGGCGTCACCGTCAACGCCGTTTGCCCAGGCTTCGTCGAAACCGAGATGCTGGAAACCTCCATCCAGCGCATCGTCGAAAAGACCGGGCGCTCGCTCGAGGACGCGCGAACAAGTCTTTCTTCGACAAATCCGCAGGGACGTTTCATCCAGCCGGAGGAAGTCGCAGCCGCAGTGCTGTGGCTGTGCGGCGATGCGGCAGCATCGATCACCGGACAGGCGATTTCGATTTCAGGAGGCGAGACATGGTAGCCGGTCCCCTGCCCACCCCTTCAGGACCCGGCAAGGACCGGCTGCGCCTGTGGATACGCCTGCTGCGCGCCTCGCGCACCATAGAGGCCGAACTGCGCGAGCGGCTGAAGAAGGAATTCAACACCACGCTGCCGCGCTTCGACGTGATGGCGGCGCTCTACCGTGCGCCGGAAGGCATGCTGATGAGCGACCTGTCGCGCTTCCTGCTGGTCTCCAACGGCAATGTCACGGGCATCGTCGACCGGCTGGTGTCGGAGGGGCTTGTCGCGCGGGCCCGCCGCAACGGCGACCGCCGCACTTCGATGGTGCGGCTGACCGAGGAAGGTTCGAAGGCCTTCGCCGTGATCGCCGCCGCGCATGAAGGCTGGGTCGGCGAGTTGCTCGGCAATGTCAGCGAGGAGGAAGCGCGCCGGCTGACCGGCATGCTGACCTCATTCCGCAGCAATTGGGAGGGACGCGAATGACCCAAATGGCAGGCCGCAAGTCCAAGCACTTTCTCTGGCAGGTCGAAGGCAAGATCGCAAAGATCCGGCTCGACCGGCCGGAGCGCAAGAACCCGCTGACCTTCGACAGCTATGCCGAGCTGCGTGATGCGTTTCGCGACCTCGTCTATGCCGACGATGTCGATGCCGTAGTGTTCCTGCCCAATGGCGGCAATTTCTGCTCGGGCGGCGATGTCCACGACATCATCGGGCCGCTGGTCAGGATGGGTATGAAGGAACTGCTCGCCTTCACGCGCATGACCGGCGACTTCGTCAAGGCGATGCTGAATTGCGGCAAGCCGATCATCGCGGCGGTCGACGGCGTGGCGGTCGGCGCCGGCGCCATCATCGCCATGGCGTCGGACATCCGCATCGCGACGCCGCAGGCCAAGACGGCGTTCCTGTTCACGCGCGTCGGCCTCGCAGGCTGCGACATGGGTGCCTGTGCGATCCTGCCGCGCATCATCGGCCAGGGCCGCGCCGCCGAACTGCTCTACACCGGCCGCACGATGACGGGGGCGGAAGGCGAGCGCTGGGGGTTCTACAACCGGCTGGTCGAGGCAGCGGCGCTCGAGGCCGACGCACTGGAGATGGCCGCGCGCATCGTCTCCGGCCCGACCTTCGCCCACGGCATCACCAAGACGCAGCTCAACCAGGAATGGTCGATGGGTCTCGACCAGGCGATCGAAGCGGAAGCACAGGCGCAGGCGATCTGCATGCAGACCGGCGATTTCGAGCGCGCCTACAAGGCTTTTGTCGCCAAGGAAACGCCGGTGTTCGCGGGGAATTGATGGCTGACCGTTCCTTCCTCAACTGGCCGTTCTTTGAGGATCGCCACCGCGCGCTCGCCGAACAGCTGAACGCATGGTGCGCGAAAAACCTGCCGGTCGATCACCATGATGTCGATGCCGCTTGCCGCGAGCTGGTGGCGAAGCTCGGGCGGGACGGTTGGCTGAAGCCGACGGCGCTCGATACCAACAATCCCGGCCCCCTTGACGTGCGCACGCTTTGCCTAACACGCGAGACGCTGGCCCGCCATGACGGGCTGGCCGACTTTGCCTTTGCCATGCAAGGGCTCGGCACCGGCGCGCTCAGTCTGTTCGGCACGCCGGAACAGCAGCAATGGCTGGCGAAGACACGCGCCGGCAAGGCGATTTCAGCCTTTGCGCTGTCGGAGCCGCGCTCGGGATCGGATGTCGCCAACATGGAGATGACCGCCACGCGCGACGGTGGCGACTATCTGCTGTCGGGCGAAAAGACTTGGATCTCCAATGGAGGCATCGCCGACCTCTATGTCGTCTTTGCCCGCACCGGCGAGGCGCCGGGCGCCAAGGGGCTTTCAGCCTTCATCGTGCCGGCAGAGACGAAGGGCCTGAGCACCGCCGAACGGCTGGAGGTGATCGCGCCGCATCCGCTGGCACGGCTCTGCTTCGAAAACGCCCGCGTTCCATCCTCGGCGCTGATCGGCAGACCGGGTGACGGCTTTCGCATCGCCATGTCGGTTCTCGACGTCTTCCGCTCGACAGTGGGTGCAGCGGCACTCGGCTTTGCTCGCCGCGCACTGGACGAAAGCATCGGCAGGGTGGCCGAACGAAAACTGTTCGGCGCGCCGATGGCAGAGCTGCAGATGGTGCAGGGTCACATCGCCGACATGGCACTCGATGTCGATGCCGCTGCCTTGCTCGTCTACCGCGCCGCCTGGACCAAGGATATGGGGGCCACGCGAGTGACGCGCGAGGCGGCCATGGCAAAACTGTTCGCCACCGACAAGGCACAGGAAGTGATCGACAAAGCCGTGCAACTGCACGGCGGCGACGGCGTGCGCAAGGGTCATATCGTCGAAAGACTCTATCGCGAGATCCGGGCGCTGCGCATCTACGAGGGCGCCTCCGACGTGCAGAAAGTGGTGATCGCCAGGCAAGTGATGGGCGCGGCCTGAGGGCCATAGATCGGACTGTTTTCGAAGCTGACATTTTTTGAGAAGAAGATTGAATATCGGGAGGCATGACATGCACACGATCCTGCAGCCGGAAGGCTGGGCGAAACCCGTCGGCTATGCCAATGGCGTCGCCGCGCGGGGGCAGCTCGTGTTCGTCGGCGGTCAGGTCGGCTGGAACGGGCAATGCCGGTTCGAGACCGACGATTTTGTCGGCCAGGTGCGGCAGACGCTTGAGAACATCGTCGCGGTGCTGGCCGAGGCCGGCGGTGAGCCTGGGCATATCACCTCGATGACCTGGTATTTCACCGACAAGGCCGAGTATCTGGCCAATCTCAAGGGGATCGGCGAGGCCTATCGCGCGGTGATCGGGCGGCACTTTCCGGCGATGGCTGCCATGCAGGTGGTGGCGCTGGTCGAGGACCGCGCCAAGGTGGAGATCCAGGCGACGGCTGTCATTCCTGAATAAGCTATCCTCGGTAGCCCGCCTGCCTCAGCAAAGGCAGCACGCGGTCGCAGAAATAGGGCAGTTCCTGCGTGTAGTTGACGAAGGACAGCGCAATGCCCTGGTAGCCGTGCCCGGCGATGGCAATCATGTCTGCGGCGATGGTTTCCGGCGTTCCAATCAGCGGGTAGGTGCCGGCGCCGCCGGCGAAGCGCTGCCGGTAGCGGTCATAGGCATGCGTATCGTGCGACTGCGAGAATTCCTTCTTGCCTGCCATATGCGCATCGACCGCATCATGGTCGGCCATATCAACGGCATACCGCGTGTAGTAGGCTTGCGCCTCCTCCATCGTCTGTCGGCAGACTACATGCGCCACTGTGTAGACGCCTACATCGCGCCCAAGCTTCTCCGCCCGTTCGCGAATGTCGGTCACGTGCTTTCCGGCATCGGCCATTTCGGAAAAGGTGGTGAACAGATAGTCGCATTTGGCGGCGGCGAAATCGCGGCCCGGCCCGCCGAAGGCGGCGTTCATGGTCACCGGCCGTGGCCGCTGCAGGCTGGCCGGGCGGCTCACCGCCTGCTTGAGATGGTAGTAGGTGCCTTCATAGTCGAGAGGCTGGTCCGAGGCGTAGAGTTTTTCCAGGATTTCGATCCACTCGGCTGCCTGGTCGTAGCCCTTCTCGACCAGAGGTGTGCCGAACATGCCGAATTCCTTTGGGTTCCAGCCGCAGACGATGTTGAGCCCGGCGCGGCCCTGGCTGATGTGGTCGACCGTGGCCAACGCCTTGGCGGCGTAAAGCGGGTGCACGAGTGGCACGTGCACGGTCATGAACAGGCCGATCTGTCCGGTGGCTACCGCAAGCGCGGCCGCCCAGGTGAATGTCTCGAACGACCACTCGCGCACCTTGTTGCGGCCGCCAAAACCGCGCCAGCGCGCGATCGGCAGCATGAATTCCAACCCGGCTCGGTCAGCGATCCGGGCCGCCGTCAGATTGTCCTGCCAGCTTGCCGTCCAGCGTTCCGGAACGTCGGTGATGGCGAGCCCGCCATCGGCGTTGGTCGAAAAGACTCCGAGCTTCAACCTGTTCGGGCCGTGCAGGGGATGGGTTTTGATCATGTCGCGAACTCTTGGGCGGAGACGGCACGCTACGGCTCCGGAAAAATATTTCAAGCCTGAAATAGCTTCGCGCGATCGCGGTTTGCGGATATGGATTTGGGCAGGACCAAGAAGGGGATCGGCATGAGCGAATTCCGCCAGAAATGCATCGGCAAGAAAAGCCTCATCGGATCGTTTGCCGCCATACCGCATGCCGTTGCAGTGGAGGTGATGGCGCAGTCCGGTCTCGATTTCCTCTGCATCGACTGGGAGCATGCCCAGATGTCCAGAGGCATGATCGAAAACATGGTGCGGGCGGCCGACCTGCATCAGGTGCCTGCCATGGTGCGCGTGCCCGGCCACCAGCCGGAGGCGATCGCAGCAGTGCTGGACAGCGGCGCGCAAGGTGTGCTCGTCCCGCGCATCTCGACCGCTGCCCAAGCTGAGGCGGCGGTGAAGGCCTGTCGCTATCCGCCGCAAGGCGAGCGCGGCGTCGGGCCTGGCCGGGCCGCCGGCTATGGCTACCGCATCCCGGAATACATCGCCGAGGCCAATGCCAGGACGGTCGTCGCGGTACAGGTCGAGACCGCCGAGGGGCTCGCCAATATCGAGGCGATCGCGGCTGTCGAAGGCGTCGATGTGATCTTCGTCGGCCCCGGAGACCTTTCGGTGTCGATCGATGCGATTGGCGCGCAAGGCGCCGACAAGCTCAACGCGGCAATCCGGACGATCATTGGCGTGACGATCGCGCACGGCAGGACCGCCGGCATATTTTGCGCCAGCCCGCAGCCTGTCGGCCAATGGGCAGCCATCGGCGCCAGCTTCTTCATCCTGGCCAGCGACACGATGTTTCTCGGCGCCGGCGCTGCGGCCAACTATGCCGCGGCACGCGCTGAACTGGCACGAGGCGAACGCCTGTAGTTCGGCTTGACGTACAGCGTCGGTGGTACAGCGGAAATCTTTTTAAGCTTAAAACTTTTGCCTTGAAAAGTCCGGCGCTTTGGATAAGCATTCAATATCGGTCGTGGCTGCCGTGCCGGACGGGCTTGCCGGCAGCCTGCCGAGGCGTTCAGGGTGCGAGGTTCAGTCCTTGTCGTTCATGCTGCCCCAGTCGTCGTCTCTGGCCAGCGCGCGTTACGCTTTCGATGGCGTTCGCGCCCAAATCCGCGATCTGCATACTGAAAACATCGCCAACCTTGCCGTGCGCGCTCGTGAACTGGGCGACGTGATCGCGCTTTGGTATGGCGAAGGCGACATGGCGACACCGGTCTTCATCCGCGACGCAGCCAAGGCGGCGTTCGACGAAGGCCTGACTTTCTACGTGCCCAACATGCGTGGCCACGCCCCGTTGAACGAAGCGCTGTCGGAGTACCAGACGCGCATCCACGGCCGGCCGATCCCGATTTCACGCACAACGGTCACTCCCGGCGGCATGCAGGCCCTGTTCCTGGCGCTGGATCTGCTGGTCGATACCGGCACCAACGTTGTCTATGTCGCGCCGCAATGGCCCAACATCCACAACGCCATCCACCTTATCGGTGGCGAGCCGCGGCCGTTTTCACTCGACTTCAAAGGCGACTGGCAGCTCGATCTCGAGCGGCTGTTTGCGACCTGCGACGCGCGCACCAGGGCGATCTTCCTGTCGACGCCCTCCAACCCAACGGGCTGGACCGCATCGCGCGAGGAGATGCAGGCCCTGCTCGACTTCAGCCGGCGCACCGGCATCTGGATCATTTCCGACGAGGTCTATGGCCGGCTCTATTTCGACGGCGACGTGGCGCCTTCGATCCTGCAGATCGCCGAGGATGGAGACAGGGTGCTCTCGGTCAACAGTTTCTCGAAGGCCTGGGCGATGACCGGCTGGCGCGTCGGCTGGCTGACGCATGCGTCGGGGGTGGCGGACCAGCTCGGCGCCATGACCCAATATGTCAACAGCGGCACGGCAGCGCCGATCCAGGCCGGCGCCGTCGCGGCGATCCGCCAGGGCGAGCCGCTGGTCGAGGAGATCCGGCAGCGGATCAAGACCGGCCTCGACCTAGCCTATGGCAGACTGGCTGAGATCCCCGGCATCGTGCTGCCCAAGAAGCCGCGCGGCGGCATGTATGCATTCTTCGCCATGGAAGGCGAAAGCGACGCCCGTCGCGTCTGCGCAAAAATCCTGGAGACGGCGCATGTCGGGTTGGCGCCTGGCCATCTGTTCGGAAATTCGTCGACGGCCTTCCTGCGGATGTGCGTCTGCCGTGACCGCGACCAGATAGCGACCGCGCTCGAGCGCATGGTCGCTGCCATGAATTGACGCCCTGCCGGAAACGGGGCGGCAAAAAGCCGTGCGGGACCAACCCGCCCGTTCAACAACAGAGGGAACACCAATGAGCTTAACGCGTCGCAACCTGCTTCTTCTCGCTGCCGCCATCGGCATCGCAACCGGCCCCGCCGCCTATGCCGCGGATGTGCTCAATGTCGGCGCCTATCCGACCAACCCGCCCTTCGAATACAAGAACGAGAGCGGCACCTTCGAGGGCTTTGAAGTCGACATCGTCAACGAAGCGGCAAAGCGCATAGGCATGACCACGGAAATCGCCGATCTCGGCTTCCAGGCGCTGTTTGCCGCCACCACGTCGAAGCGCATCGATGTGGCGATTTCGTCGATCACCATCACGCCGGAGCGGCTGAAGTCGCAGTCCTTCACCCAGCCCTACTATGATTCCGACATGGGCATCGCCACCAAGACCGACAGCCCGATCAAGGCCGAAGCCGACCTCAAGGGCAAGATCATCGGCGTGCTGTCCGGATCGACCGGCGAGACCTGGGTCAAGGAGCACCAGGCGGCCGACGGGTTCAGCGACGTGAAGGGCTATGACACGCAGCAGAACCTGCTGCTTGATCTCAGCGCCGGCCGCGTCGACGCCGCCGTCAGCGACATCCCCGGCATGGAGTATTCCTTCACCAAGATGAAGGACCTCACCGTGAAGGAGCGCATCAAGACCGGCGAACAGTACGGCCTGATGATGACCAAGGACCATCCGCTGCTCGGCAAGCTGAACGACGCGCTGAGCGCGATGAAGAAGGACGGCACGATCGCCGCGATCCACAAGAAGTGGTTTGGCAGCGACGCACCCGCCGATTCATCGACCGTCAAGGAAATGCCGCTGCCGAAGGCCTGATCGGCAGGTTTCGCTGCAATCGTGCCGGCTCTCCAGGCCGGCACGATTTCATCGCGCCGCCGCACATACTGCCGGTCCGTAGCGGGCCGCACAGCACTTTGATTTGACGCACCAGCGCCGGCTTTCGCGCAGTCTCGCCATCAACGAGTAGTTTCAACTTGTGCATCCTTTGCTCTAGCGTCGCGGGACGCCAACCGTTTCGGGAATGCTCCCATGTCGCTGCTGGACACCTTCTTCAACGCCGACGTCATGATGTCGAGCCTGCCGGCGCTGTTGCGCGGCTTCCTGAACACGCTGCTGCTCGGCATCCTCAGCATCGGTATCGGCATCCCGATCGGCCTGGCGATCAGCCTGGTGCGGCTCTATGCGCCAAAGCCGTTGCGGTGGCTCGCGGTCGGCTACATCGACATCTTCCGTGCGATGCCGGTGCTGGTCGTGCTGATCCTGATCTATTACGCGCTGCCGTTCCTCGGCATCCGCCTGTCGTCGTGGAGCTCCGCGGTGACGGCCTTCGCGATCATCATGGCGGCCTATTCGGCCGAGGTGTTCCGCTCCGGCATAGAGAGCATTCCAAGCGGCCAGTTCGAGGCGGCGCAGGCGCTCGGCCTGCCGTTCCTGCTGACCTTGCGCAAGGTGGTGCTGCCGCAGGCGATCCGCGTGGTCATTCCGCCGATGACCAGCAATTGCGTTTCGATGTTCAAGGACACTTCGCTCGCCTCCACCGTGGCGCTGCCCGAATTGCTGAAGGAAGCGACCAACGCCCAGTCGCTCTACGCCAACCCCTCGCCGCTGATCGGCGCGGCCCTGGTCTATCTCATCTTCCTCTGGCCGATGGTCCGCCTCGTCAGCCTGCTTGAACGTCGCTTCAAGACCGAAAAAACGCGCTGACCTCTGCAATCGAACCCATCCGCAAAAGCACTTCGCAGGAGACGACCCTTGAACAAGCATCAAACCGCCAATGCGAACAACGCCGCCGGCGCGTTTCCGGTCGAGGCCATCCGCGCGATGTTCCCGGCCCTGCAGCGGGCCGGCGACTTCATCTTCCTGGACAATGCAGCCGGCGCGCAGATCCCGCAGAGCGTGCTCGACGCGGTGACCAACCACCTGGTGGCGCACAATGTGCAGCGCGGCGGCCGCTATGGCCGCAGCGTCACTGTCGACCAGTCGGTCGCCGATGCCCGTGAAAGCGTGGCGCTGCTGATCAACGCCTATAGCCCATCGGAAATCTGCTTCGGCATGAACGCCACCTCGTTCATCCGCCTGGTCAGCCTGGGCATCGGCCAGATGCTCGCCAAGGACACAGATGGGGAACGCGACGAGATTGTCATCACCGACATGGACCACGACGCCAACATCGCGACCTGGCTGGCGCTGGAATCGGCCGGCGCCAAGTGCAAATGGTGGCGCATGCGCGAGGACGGCAATCTGCATGTCGACGACCTACGCCCGCTGGTCTCGGACCGCACAAGGCTCGTCGCCTGCACGGTGACGGCGCATTCGATCGGCTCGATCGTCGACGTTGCTTCCGTGGCCAAGATCGCGCACGCGGCCGGCGCCGAAGTGTTCCTCGACTGCGTGCATTACGGACCGCACGGGCTGATCGACGTGCAGGCCTGGGATTGCGACTATCTGGTCTGCTCCGGCTACAAGAATTTCTCGCCGCATATGGGCTTCCTGTGGGGGCGCTTCGACACGCTGAAGCGGCTGCCGACTTTCCGCGAGGATTTCATCCCCGACGAGCCGCCCTACAAGGTCGAGGCCGGCACCTTCATCTACGAGAATGTCTCGGGCATGGATGCCGCCGTGCGCTATCTGGAATTGATCGGCCGCAACCTGTTGCCCGAGAACAACCGCTCGCGCCGCGACAACATCGTCGCCGGCATGAACGCCATCCGCGACTACGAGCTGGTGCTGGCGCGCGAGATGTTTGGTGTGCTCAAGAGCTGCAATGCCACGATCTACGGCGTCGCCGACGAGGCCCGCATTCATGAGCGCGTGCCGACCTTCTGCTTCAACATCGGCACGCTGTCGCCGCAGCGGATCGTCGAGGAAATGGCGGAAATGCAGATCGGCATCCGCGACGGCCACATGTATGCGCCGCGGCTGATGAAGCGCCTCAATCTCTCGATGGACAGCGGCGCCATCCGCGCCTCGCTGGTGCACTACAATACGGTGGATGAAGTGCGCCGCTTCGGCGAAGCGCTGCGCACGATCATCGCCAAGCTGTAGTGATCACTTTGAAAATTGCGCTGATGCGACTTGGCCGCGTCAGGCAGCCTTCTTCTTCGCCAGCCTGGCTTTGATCGAGGCGACGTCGGCGCGCGGCGTCGCGGCGAACAGCGTCCTGGTGTAGTTGTGCTTGGGGTCGGCGAAGACCTCGTCGCGCGAGCCGTATTCGACCGCTTCGCCGAAATACATCACCATGACGTCGTCGGCGATGTAGCGCACCACCGAAAGGTCGTGGCTGATGAAGACGTAGGTCAGCTGGAACTCGTCCTGCAGGTCTGCGAGCAGATTGAGCACCTGCGCCTGGACCGACAGGTCGAGCGCGGAGACCGGCTCGTCCAGCACCAGGAGGCTCGGGTTCAGCATCAGCGCACGGGCAATGGCGATGCGCTGGCGCTGGCCGCCCGAGAACATGTGCGGGTAGCGGTTGTAGTGCTCGGTGCCGAGGCCAACCTTCCTCAGCATCTTCATGGCGAGGTCGCGGCGTTCCTCGGCCGGCTTGTCGGTGTTGATCAACAGCGGCTCGCCCAGCACGTCGCCGATCTTCTGGCGTGGATTGAGGGAGCCGTAGGGGTTCTGGAAGACGATCTGCACCTTACGGCGCATCTCCTTGGTCAGCCCGCCCCTGGCGATGTCGACCTTGTTGCCGTCGATGAACAGTTCGCCCGATGTCGCCGGATCGATCAGCGTGATGATGCGCGCCAGCGTGGACTTGCCGCAGCCGCTCTCGCCGACGATGGCCAGCGTCTTGCCCTTGTCGACGCTGAAGGAGACGCCCTTGACCGCATGCACTGTGCGTGCACCACGGAACAGCCCGCCACCGACATGGTAGTCGCGCCTGATGTCCTTGCCCTCGAGGACCCTGACGCTCATCGGGCGGCTCCTGCTGCTGACGGCGCCGGTTCGAACAGCATGTCGGAAACGGTCGGCAGCCGGTCACCGACGGCGTTTTCCGGCAGCGCCGAGAGCAGCGCGCGCGTGTAGTTGCTCTTTGGGCTTTCGAACAGCGACAGTACGTCGGCCTCTTCCATCTTGCGGCCCTTGTACTGGACGATGACGCGGTCGGCAGTCTCGGCCACGACGCCCATATTGTGGGTGATCATGATCAGGCCCATGCCGTATCTGGCCTGCAGCGAGACAAGCAGGTCAAGGATCTGCTTCTGGATGGTGACATCAAGGGCTGTCGTCGGCTCGTCGGCGATCAGAAGCTTCGGATTGCAGGCAATGGCAATGGCGATCATGACGCGCTGGCACTGGCCGCCCGACATCTGGTGCGGAAAGGAGTCCAGCCGTTCCGCCGGCTCGGCAATGCCGACCTGCTTCAGGAGTTCGACGGCGCGGGCACGGCGCTGTGCGCGGTCCATGCCCATATGGAAGCGCAGCACCTCCTCGATCTGGAAACCGATCGTGAAGCAGGGATTGAGGCTGGCCATCGGCTCCTGGAAGATCATCGACATGTCCTTGCCGACGATCTTGCGCCGCTCGGCGGAGCTCAATTTCAGGAGATCGCGTCCGGCAAAGCTCATCTTGTCGGCCGTGACCGTGGCCGTCCACGGCAAGAGGCCCATGACGGCCAGCATCGACACCGACTTGCCGGAGCCGGATTCGCCGACGATGGCCAGCACTTCGCGCTCATCGACATGGAGCGAGACACCGTCGACCGCCCGGAACGGACCCGAAGCGGTCTGGAACTCGACGACGAGATTCTGGATGTCGAGTAGCGCCATCACGACCTCCTGAGCTTCGGATCGAGCGCGTCGCGCAGGCCATCGCCGACCAGATTGATTGCGAGCACGGTGATGAGGATGGCGAGGCCGGGGAAGGTCACGACCCACCAGGCGCGCAGGATGAATTCACGCGCCGAGGCGAGCATCGTGCCCCATTCGGGCGTCGGCGGCTGGGCACCCAGACCGAGGAAGCCGAGGGCCGCCGCTTCGAGAATGGCATTCGAGAATGACAGCGTGCCCTGGACGATCAGCGGCGCCAGGCAATTCGGCAGGATGGTGCGAAGCATCAGCCTGAGATGTCCGGCACCCGCAACCTTCGCGGCCACAACATATTCGCGGCTTTTCTCCGCCATGACGGCGGCGCGCACCAGCCGGGCGAAATGCGGCTGCAGCACGAGCGAGATCGCCAGCATCGCGTTGAACAGGCCAGGACCGAGGATGGTGACCAGCACCAGCGCGAGCAGCAGCGACGGAAAGGCAAGGATCAGGTCCATGACGCGCATGATCGCCACGTCGACCCAACCACGGAAGTAGCCAGCAAGCAGGCCGAGCGTGATGCCGCCGAACAGCGACAGCGTGACCACGACCGCACCGATGAGGAGAGAGAAGCGCGCGCCATAGAGCAGGCGCGAGAGCATGTCGCGGCCGACCGCGTCGGTGCCGAGCAGGTATTGGGTGCTGCCGCCAGCCTGCCATGCAGGAGGCCTCAAGAACGCGGTCTTGTCCTGGACGTCCGGCGCATAGGGCGCCAGCACCGGTGCAAGCACCGCCGCCACCACCAGCAGGATGAAGACGAACAGGCCGATGACGGCGCCACGGTTCACCGAGAAATAGTGCCAGAAGGTCCTGAACCCCAACATGCGGTCAGGGCTGGCGGCAAGCGGCGTGATTTCGGTCGACTGGCTCATCATGACGCCCGTATGCGCGGGTTGATGACGGCATAGAGCACATCGACGATCAGGTTCACGGCCATGACGATGAGCGCGATCAAAAGCAAGCCTGACTGCACGACGACATAGTCGCGCTTGAAGATGGAATCGACCATCCACTTGCCGATGCCCGGCCAGGCGAAGATGGTTTCGGTGAGGATGGCGCCGGCAAGCAGCGTGCCGACCTGCAGGCCGATGGTGGTGACCACCGGGATCAGGGCATTGCGCAAGGCATGCACGCCGATGACACGGGCCGACGACAGGCCCTTGGCGCGCGCGGTCCGCACATAGTCCTCGCCCAGCACCTCCAGCATCGCCGAACGCGTCTGGCGGGCGATCACCGCCAGCGGGATGGTGCCGAGCACGATGGCGGGCAGGACGAGGTGGCTCAACGCCGAGCGAAAGGCATCCCATTTGCCATAGATCAGGGTGTCGATGGTCATGAAGCCGGTGATCGGCTTCAGGAAGAATTGCAGGCCGATGCGGCCTGAAACTGGGGTCCAGCCGAGGTAGCCGGAGAAGAAGATGATCAGCAGCAGGCCCCACCAGAAGATCGGCATGGAATAGCCGACGAGCGCCGTGCCCATCAATGACTGGTCGAACCAGGAGCCGCGCTTGACCGCAGCGAATATGCCGGCGGGGATGCCCAGCACCATGGCGAAGATCATGGCGAAGAACGACAATTCGAGCGTTGCCGGAAAGAGGGTCTTGAACTCTTCCATCACCGGCCGCTTGGACGAGATCGAGACGCCGAAATCACCGGTCGCGACCTCGCCGACATAGCGCGCATATTGCTGCCAGATCGGCAGATTGTAGCCGAACTGTTCCTTGAGCTGTTCGTAGCGCGCCGGCGCAACGCCGTGCTCGCCGGCCATGGCAAGGATGGGATCGCCGGGCAGCAGCCTGACGAAAGCGAAGGCACAGATGGTGATGCCGATGAGTGTCGGGATCACCAATGCGATTTTGTTGAGGAGGTATCGGAGCATCTTGAAAAGGGGCGGCGCTTGATCGCGCGCCGCCCGCCTAACAGTTCTATTCGGCCTTGTCGACGCCGTCGAAGCGATGAATGCCGAGCGGGTCCATCATGAAACCGCTGACATTCTTGCGCACGACTGCATAGACTTGGCTGTGTGCCATAAGGAAGGCAGGAGCCTGCTTCTGGAAGACAACTTGCGCCTGCTCATAGAGCTTGGTGCGCTCGGCCTGGTCGCTGGTCTTCTTGGCCTTCTGGATCAGGTCCTCGAAGTCCTTGTCGCACCAGCTCGAATAGTTCGACACGCCGATGGCCGAGCAAGCGAACAGCGTGGCGAAGAAATTGTCCGGATCGCCATTGTCGCCGGTCCAGCCGATCTGGAAGGCGCCGGGACGGTCCTTCTTCTTGCCTTCCTCACGATACTTCGTCCACTCGTAGTTGACGATCTCCGCCTTGACGCCGACCTTGGCCCAGTCGGCCTGGATCAGTTCGGCGGCACGCTGGAAGTTCGGGTTATAGGGACGAACGCGATCGGAAGCCCACAGCTGGATTTCCTTCAGTCCGGCATCGGCCAGCACCTTCTTGGCCGCTTCCGGATCGTAGGAATCGAACTTCACGTCCTTGTCCCACGACCACATGGTCGGCGGGATCAGATTGTCGGCAGGCGTGGCGCCGGCGTCCTGGAACAGCGACTTGATCAGGGCTTCGCGATCGATCGCCTGGTTGAGCGCGTGGCGCACCTCAGGCTTGTCGAGCGGCGGGACGGTGGTGTTGTAGCTCATATAGCCGATGTTCAGGCCGGCCTGATCCATCAGGGTCACGTCCTGGTTGGCCTTGATCGTGCCGATGTCGGCAGGATTCGGATAGGGCGCGATGTCGCATTCGCCGGCAAGCACCTTCTGGATGCGGGCGGTCGCGTCGGGCGTGATGGCGAAGACGAGATCGTCGATCTTTTCCTTGCCCTTGAAGTAGTCCGGGTGGGCCGCATAGCGGATGACCGAATCCAGCTGGTAGTCGACGAACTGGAACGGACCGGTGCCGATCGGCTTGGTCGAGAAATCGGCCATCTTGCCGGACTTCTCCAGCTGCTCGGCATATTCCTTCGACACGATCGAGGCGAAGTCCATGCCGAGATTGGCAAGCATCGGCGCGTTCGGCTCGGTCAGCGTCAGCTTCACGGTCAGGTCATCGACCTTTTCCCACTTGGCGACATATTTCGGCATGTCCATGCCGGTGTAATAGTCCCAGGTCAGGTTCGGCAGGTACTTCTCGCCGTTCCAGGGGTTTTCCTTGTTGAATTGGCGATCGAAGGAGAAGACGACGTCGTCGGCATTGAGGTCGCGCGTCGGCTTGAAATAGTCGGTGGTCTGGAACTTCACGCCCGGATGCAGGTGGAAGGTATAGACCAGGCCGTCGTCCGAGATTTCCCACTTGTCGGCGAGACCGGGCTCGATCTCGGTGCCACCATGCTTGAACTCGACCAGGCGCGAATAGACCGTGCGCGACGAGGCGTCGAAATCGTTGCCGCCAGTTGTGGTACCCGGATCGAAGTTGGCCGGCGATGCCTCCGAGCAGTAGACCAGCGTCTTTGCGCTGGCCACGCCGCTGAGGACGCTTGCAGCCAGCAACGCGGCTGCAAAAGTCAGTTTCTTTTTCATTGAGCACTCCCTGATGTTCTTCCAAGCCCCTCTATCAGGCTCGCGAAGCGCGCATATAAGCACCGTTTTTCTGGCTTTGGAACACCTCGTTTGCGTACCCCATGGTAAGCAGAAAAAAATTCCGCCCATACGATAAATGGCAGAAAAATCTGGCAGATTCCACCGATCACGACATTATTAACGACCTCATTTTTTTATTGATCCGCGATGCGTTCGACAGCGCCGCCGCAGGGCCTTCGATTGGGCGCGCGTGTCTGAAGATATCGGTCCGGGCCGGCACGCCCGGAGAAGATTTCGACGGCAAATCTTTTCCCGTTCTGCCGCAAGGGCAAGACTTGCACGGTCGCCGATAGTCGCAATACATAGGCGGCATGCTGGATTTCTTGGGGAATCCGCAACCGCTGCAGCGGAGGACGCTTCTGTCATTTCAGCAGCGGCGCGGCACGAAGGAAAGATCGAGGGAGGAACAGGTGGCAAAAGCAGCAAAGACAACGGCCCCGGAGAAGGCAAATTCTGCTTCAAAGCCGGCCTCGGGCCTCGGCAAGGCTAAAGCGCCAGCCGCCAAAACCGCCACGCCGGCCAAGCCGGCCAAGCCGAAGGCGGCAGTTGCACCTGCAAAGGCAGGCGCAGGGCCTGCGACCAAGACCGCGGCTGCCAGCCCGGCAGCCAATGCGGCATCGGCAAAGCCTGCCTCGAAGCCGGCATCGGGCCCGGCCAAGCGACTGCCGAAGGCGCTGACCGCACTGGCCGCCGGCCTGCCGCAAAAGCCGTGGCTCGCCAGCTACCCGAAAGGCGTCCCGGCCGAGATCGGCCCCCTGCCCTACAATAGCATCGGCGACTTGCTGGTGGGCGCCTGCAAGCAGTTTGCCGGCCAGCCGGCCTTCGTATGCATGGGCAAGTCGATCACCTATGCCGAACTCGAACTGCAGTCGGCCGTCTTCGGCGCCTACCTGCAATCGACAGGACTGAAGAAGGGCGCGCGCGTGGCGCTGATGATGCCGAACGTGCTGCAATATCCGGTGGCGATGATGGCGATCCTGCGCGCCGGCTATACGGTGGTGAACATCAATCCGCTCTACACGCCGCGCGAGCT
Organism: Mesorhizobium waimense; assembly: GCF_003601975.1. Taxonomy (GTDB): domain Bacteria; phylum Pseudomonadota; class Alphaproteobacteria; order Rhizobiales; family Rhizobiaceae; genus Mesorhizobium; species Mesorhizobium waimense. Next base: position 528,047 of record NZ_QZWZ01000001.1, on the reverse strand, counting down.
GGAGCATCAGCTCAAGGACTCCGGCGCGCAGGCCATCCTCATCCTCGAGAATTTCGCCGGCACGCTGCAGGCGGTGATCGCCAGGACGGCGGTCAAGCATGTCGTTGTCGCCGCGATGGGCGACATGCTTGGCGCTCTCAAGGGGACGATCGTCAACCTCGTCGTGCGCCGGGTGAAGAAAATGGTGCCGGCATGGTCGCTGCCCGGCCATGTAAAGTTCAACGCGGCCCTGAAGGCCGGCGCGGGCGTCGCCTTCAAGCCGGCCAAGGTCGCGGCCGACGACATCGCCTTCCTGCAATATACGGGCGGCACCACCGGCGTCTCGAAGGGCGCGACGCTGCTGCACTCCAACGTGCTCGCCAATGTCGCGCAGAACGCGCTCTGGCTCGAGGACGCCTATACGGTCAGGCCGCGACCGGCGCATCCCAACTTCGTCTGCGCGCTGCCGCTCTACCATATCTTCGCGCTGACCGTGAACGCGCTGATGGGCATGCAGCAAGGCGCCCAGAACGTGCTTATTCCCAACCCCCGCGACATCCCCGGCTTCGTCAAAGAGTTGCAGAAATACCCGATCCACATTTTCCCCGGCCTCAACACGCTGTTCAACGCGCTGCTCAACAATGAGGATTTCCGCAAGCTCGACTTCAAGCCGCTTGTGCTGACGCTGGGCGGCGGCATGGCGGTGCAGAAGGGCGTCGCCGAGCGCTGGAAGGCGCTGACCGGCTGCCCGGTCAGCGAGGGCTACGGATTGTCGGAAACCTCGCCGGTGGCGACCGCCAACAAGTTCAGCGCCGGCGACTTCACCGGCACGATCGGCCTGCCGCTGCCCTCGACCGAGATCGCCATCCGCGACGACGACGGCAACAATGTGCCGCTCGGCGAGGTCGGCGAGATCTGCATCAAGGGTCCGCAAGTGATGGCCGGCTACTGGAACCGGCCGGACGAGACCGCCAAGGTGATGACCAAGGACGGTTTCTTCAAGTCGGGCGACATGGGCTTCATGGACGAGCGCGGCTACACCAAGATCGTCGACCGCAAGAAGGACATGATCCTGGTCTCCGGCTTCAATGTCTATCCGAACGAGCTGGAAGAGGTCGTGGCCCAGCATCCGGGCGTGCTCGAAGTGGCGGCGATCGGCGTGCCGGACGAGCATTCGGGCGAAGTGCCGAAGCTGTTCGTGGTCAAGAAGGACCCGGCACTGACCGCCGAGACCCTGACCGCCTATTGCCGCGAGAACCTGACCGGCTACAAGCGGCCGAAATATATCGAGTTCAGGACCGAACTGCCGAAGACGCCGGTGGGCAAGATCCTGCGCCGAGCATTGAGGGACTAGACGCGATCTTGAACGACGGCATTATCGATGGCGGGATCGCGGGCGATCGTCCGCGCCTCGACCCGGCCACGTTCATCAAAGCGAACTTGCGCCTTGAGCCTGTTCCGGCGATTCCCGAAATCCGGCTCTACTCGGCTCATCCCGGCAGCGGGCTGAGGCGGCTTGTCGAAGCAGACGAGGTCGAACAGGCGGAAGGAAACGAGGCCGACGCGCCGGAGCCGCAGCCGCCCTACTGGGCCTACGTCTGGGCTGGCGGCTCCGTGCTTGCCCGCTACATAATCGACCGGCCGCAAACGGTCGCGGGGCGCCGCGTGCTCGACCTCGGCGCCGGTTCGGGCCTCGTCGGCATCGCCGCGGCAAAGGCCGGCGCCAGCGCGGTGATTGCGGCTGAGATCGATCGCAACGGCGTTGCCGCGCTCGGCCTCAACGCGGCTGCGAACGGCGTGACGATCATGGTTATTGGGGAAGACATCACGACAGGCCCGCCACCGGTGGTCGATCTCGTGCTTGCAGGCGACGTGTTTTATGGCCGTGAGGTTACCCTACGGGTTACCCCGTTTCTCGACCGCTGCCTGGCAGCCGGCATCGATGTGCTGGTCGGCGACCCCCGTCGCACCGACCTGCCGCTGTCGCGGCTGCGATTGCTCGCCGAATATCAGGTGCCGGATTTCGGCGACGCGAAGGGTGCCGCGAGCAAGCCGAGCGGCGTCTTTTCGTTTGAACCGGAAGATCGCTAGCGCTGAGATCAGCCTGGCACCTGTTCTAGGCGCCTGCACGATGCCTGCTATTGCCTTCCGTCCAAGCGCCATCAACCACTCAAATGATGGGCATTACCGCCACGGGACCGCAAGCCGACTTGGACCGGTTGCAGGCCCTCACGACGAAGAGCGGCTTTCCGAGCAAGCAAATGGACTCCCCGGAAGGATGGGAACTCTTTGTCGTATTCCCGCCCGGCAGTGACGCCTCTGCCGTTGCAGCCTTTCTCGATCAGTTGCGCGGCAGTGAGTTTTCAACACTTCAGTTTGGATCCGTTATGGCGCCTGCGAGCCAGTAGTCTCCCCGCCTTGCCGGTCAGACCGTTTCCTTGACCCGCGCCGAAAGAAAGCCGGGCAGGTCGGCAACCGAATCCAGAACGACGTCGGCGATCGACGACAGCGATTCGCGCGTGCCGGTGCCGGAGAGCACCCCGACCGCCAGGCCGCAGCCGCCGGCCCGCGCCATTTCGAGGTCGTGGCGGTTGTCGCCGACCATGGCGATCTCCGCCGGCCTGAGCCCGGTCAGGTCGCAAAAAGCGAGGATCGTATCCGGCGCCGGTTTCGGCCTTGCCACGGAGTCGTAGCCATAGGCGGCGTCGAAAAGCTGCGCCACCCCGAGCGTCACCAGTGTCTTCTCGGCGCCACTGGTCGAATCGTTGGTGGCGACGCCCAGCCTGTAGGATCTCTTGTGAAGCGCCCTCAGCGAATCGACGATCCCGGGCAGTTCCACCGCCATGGCCGAGCCCTGGACCGAGGTGATCTCGTTGAAGCGGGCGACGGCAAGCATCTGGTCCTCGTCGGACAGGCGCGGGAACCACAGCTCGACGACATCCATGTTCGAGCCGGAGGCGAAGATCGAATCCGGCTTGAAGCGCTTGTTGACGAAATCGAAGCCGGCCGCGGCCAGCAGCCTGTCGGCCTTCCAGCGATCGCCTTCGGCGGCGTCCATGGCCATGAAATCGGCAATGCCGAGCCATGTCGCGTTGAAGTCGACAAGCGTGCCGTCCTTGTCGAACAATATGCCCTTGATATCCGCCAAACTTTTCACTCCTGACCGCGCAAGCGGTGAATGTGTTCCACCAGTCCGGCAGTCGAGGCGTCCCGCTTTGCGGCATTCTCCTTGCCTTCCACGACAGGCAGCAAGCCGGTCGCAAGTTCCTTGCCTAGTTCGACGCCCCACTGGTCGAAAGAATTGATGTCGAACAGCGTGCCCTCGACGAAGACGCGATGCTCGTAGAGCGCGATCAGTCGACCGAACGTGCGCGGGTCGAGCTTCCTGTAGAGGATGGTCACCGACGGACGATCGCCTGAAAAGACGCGATGCGGCGCGATCTTGTCGACATCGGCCGGTTTCATGCCCTTGGCCATCATCTGCGTGCGCGCTTCCTCCAGCGTGCGGCCCTTCATGAGGGCTTCCGATTGCGCCAGGCAGTTGGCGAGCAAAAGGTCGTGGTGGTGCTTGAGATCGGGTTCGTGGCCGACGGCAGCGGCGAGGAATTCGACCGGAATGACGTCGGTGCCCTGGTGCAGCAACTGGAAGAAGGCGTGCTGGCCGTTGGTGCCCGGCTCACCCCAGACCAGGGGGCCGGTCGGCGTGGTGGGCGCGCCACCGTCCAGCGTCACGCTCTTGCCGTTCGATTCCATGTCGAGTTGCTGCAGATAGGCCGGCAGCCGCGACAGGCGCTGGTCGTAGGGAATGACCGCACGGGCCGGATATTTGCAGACGACGCGGTGCCACCAGCCGATCAGCCCCATCAGCGCTGGCAGGTTCTTTTGTAGCGGCGCGGTGCGGAAGTGCTCGTCCATCTCATGCGCACCGTCGAGAAAGGCACGGAAATTCTTCGGGCCGATGGCGATCATGACAGGCAGACCGATGGCGCTCCAGACCGAATAGCGGCCGCCGACCCAGTCCCAGAAGCCGAACACGCGGTCCGCTTCGATACCGAACTTCGCCACCAGGTCGAGCGCGGTCGAAACGGCGGCGAAATGCTTGCCGACGGCTTCCTTGCCGAGCGCCTTCTGCACCCACTTTCTGGCCGTCTCGGCATTGGTCATCGTCTCGACCGTGGTGAAGGTCTTGGAGGCGATGATGAACAGCGTGGTTTCGGCGGACAGGCCCTTCAGTGTGTCGTGGATATGGGCGCCGTCGATGTTGGAGACATAATGCGCGCGCGGCCCGTCGTGATAGGGCGCCAGCGCCAGCGTCGCCATGGCAGGGCCGAGATCGGAACCGCCGATGCCGATGTTGACGATGTCGGTGATCTTCTTGCCGGTGGCGCCGGCCGCCTTGCCGGAACGCACGGCGTCGGCGAAGGCGCCCATCGCGTCGAGCACGGCGAGGACCTCTGTCTTCACATCCTGCCCGTCGAGCACCACGCCCTTGCCGCTGAGGTTGCGCAGCGCCGTGTGCAGCACGGCGCGGCCTTCGGTGACGTTGATCTTCTGGCCGGAGAACATCGCTGCGCGGCGACCCTCGAGATCGGCGGCTGCCGCGAGTTGCTCCAGCAGGTCCATCGTCTTCGCGTCGACCGCGCATTTCGACCAGTCGAGCATCAGGTCGCCGTCGGTGGCGGAGAATGTCTCGAAGCGCTTGGGATCGGCGGCGAAAGCTTCGCGCATGCTGGCGGACGCGGCTGTGCGATGATCGCGCAACGCGGCGAACTGTTTTTGAAAGGACGATTGATCCACTGCAAACTCCGAGACCTGAGCCATCATTAAGGACCGGATGTTTCCGGCGCGTGTCGTCGCGACAATGTATTGAGCCGAATTCCATCCGGTTCAATGCGTGGGGATGACGCAGTGCGTCACGCGGCGATGAGGCTTTGCCTCACGCTTGGATGAGGCTTTGCCTCACGCTTGGATGAGGCTTTGCCTCACGCTTGGATGAGGCGCCGCCTCACGCCTGGATGAGGTTTGCCTCACGCTTGGATGAGGCGCTGCGCCACGCCGCGATGAGGCTTTGCCTCACGCTTGGATGACGCAGTGCAGTATCAAAATCACGTGAAGGATCACTGGCATAAATCCCAGCGATCAGAAAAATTGATTGGCGCAACCCCTTGTGCCACGGTTACGTTCGGCTGGTCCAGCCAAGCGAAAAAGGCTGGCCATCGAGGAACAATTCCCATGCCACAGCGTAACGACACGGCCATATGGTCCGGCCTGTTCCGGATTTCGGCGGAATCCGGTCAGACCCTGCAGGCGCAGATCCGTCAGGCGATCGTCGCCGCCATCCTCGACCGGCAGATCGCCGCTTCAATGCCGCTTCCGTCCTGCCGCATCCTGGCCGAGAAACTCGGCGTCGCCCGCGGCACCGTGGTGCTCGCCTTCCAGCAGTTGGTCGACCAGGGCTTCCTGGTGGCGCGCGAACGGCGCGGCCATTTCGTCAACCCGGACGTGCTGGCGACGCCGGCCAAGCCGCACCAGAAGGCGCCCGACCAGGCCAATGAGATCGACTGGAAGGCGCGCCGGCAGATCGCCGCCAGCGACATGCCGCCGCCCGCCAAGCACGACAACTGGATCAAGTCGTCCTACCCCTTCGTCTACGGCCAGTTCGACCCGGCGCTGTTCCCGACCGCCGAATGGCGCGAATGCAACCGCATGGCGCTGGCCGTGCTCGAGATCCGCAACTGGGCCTCCGACATGGTCGATCGCGACGATCCGCTGCTGATCGAGCAGATCCAGGCGCGGCTCTTGCCGCGGCGCGGTATCTTCGCCAATCCGGACGAGATCATCGTGACGCTGGGCGCCCAGAACGCGCTCTATATGCTGGCTACGCTGCTGATGACCAAGGGCTCGAAGGTGGCGATGGAAGACCCCGGCTACCCCGACGCCCGCTCGATCTTCCGGCTGGCGGGCGCCGAAATCCAGCCGGTTCCTGTCGACCAGTCCGGCATCGTCACCTCGGCCATCCCCAGCGATTCCGGCTTTGTCTTCGTGACGCCCAGCCACCATTGCCCGACCATGGTGCCGCTGTCGGCGGAGCGGCGGCAGGACCTTCTGGCGCGCGCCAGCCGCCACAACCAGATCATCATCGAGGACGGCTATGACAGCCAGCTTCTCGACGAGGCGCCGCAGCAGGCGCTGAAGAGCCTCGATCGCTCAGGCCGCGTCGTCTATGTCGGCTCGATGTCGAAGACCTTGGCTCCCGGCCTTCGGCTTGGCTACATCGTCGCCTCCGCCGGGCTGATCGCCGAGCTTCGCGCGCTGCGCCGCTTCATGCTTCGGCACCCGCCGGCGAATAACCAGCGCGCGGTCGCGCTGTTCCTGTCGCTCGGCCATCACGAGGCGCTGGTGCGACGGCTGTCCAGCGCCTTCGACGAGCGGCGCAAGCGTCTGGTCCATGCGATTTCCGCCTTCCTGCCGGAATGGCGCTCGACCGACTCGGCCGGCGGCACGTCGCTCTGGCTCGAAGGGCCGCGTGGCACCGATTCGCGCGGCCTGGCCGAGGCGGCTGCGTCGCGCAGCGTCATCATCGAACCCGGCGACCGCTTCTTCGACAGGACCGAAAAGCCGTCGCGTTTCATGCGTTTGGGCATTTCCTCGATCGCGCTGCAGCACATCGAGCCCGGCATTCGCGAACTGGCGACGGCGGCAGGCCGCAGGCCGGCGGCAGCCTGACAGGCCGTTTGGAGGCAATTCACAACGGGGTCGGAAACGGCCCCGTTTTCTTTTAGCGCTCTGGCATATGCGACGGAACCCTCTGGCTCATAGGCTGTGCCAATGCCGGCGGCATAGTCGAGGCATAAAGGGGACGAAGCAGGTCGATGGTGGACCAACCACCGCCTCCCGCTTCGCAGCTAAAGGTGGAGTGCCTCCATGTCAGTGGCTCTTGAGAAGCAAGATGCGTCGACGGACCAACGTTCGCGGCGCTCTGGCGGGCGCGAAGCGCGCCGCGCCATGCGGGCGGCACCGCTCGCCGACGACATCAGACCGGTGCGCGCCGGCCTCGAAGGCGGCAGTTATGGGCCACTCAGCGAGAACGATCGCGAGCGCATTCATGAGGCGGTGCTGACGCTGCTGGAAACGGTCGGCTTCGCCAACGCCATTCCCTCCTGCATCGAAGCGCTGACCAAGGCTGGCGCCATTTATAGCGATGATGGTCGTGTTCGGTTCCCGCGCGCGCTCGTACTGGACACCATCAAGAAGGCGGCGCGGCATTTCACCCTGCACGGCCAGGACCCCAGGCACGACATGCTGATCAAGGGCAAGCGCGTGCATTACGGCACGGCCGGCGCCGCGGTGCATCTGGTCGATGTCGAGAAGCGCGAATACCGCGAATCGCTGCTGCAGGACATCTATGATGCCGCCCGCATCGTCGAGGGGCTCGACAACATCCACTTCTTCCAGCGGCCGATGGTGCCGCGCGACATTCCCGATCCGCTCGATATGGACTTCAACACGCTCTACGCCTGCGTGATGGGCACGTCCAAGCATGTCGGCACCTCATTCACGGTGCGCGAGAACGTGCAGCCGGCGCTTGAGATGCTCTACGCGATCGCCGGCGGCGAGGAGAATTTCCGCGCCCGGCCGTTCGTGTCGAACTCGAACTGTTTTGTCGTACCGCCGATGAAGTTTGCCGAGGACGCCTGCGGCGTGCTCGAAGCCTGCGTCGAAGGCGGCATCCCGATCCTGCTTTTGTCTGCTGGCCAGGCCGGCGCGACTGCTCCGGCGGCGATTGCCGGCGCCGTTGTGCAAGCGGTGGCCGAAGTGCTGGTCGGCCTCGTCTACGTCAACGCCATCAAACCGGGGCATCCGGCGATCTTTGGCACCTGGCCGTTCGTCTCCGATCTCAGGACCGGCGCCATGTCGGGCGGCTCAGCCGAGCAGGCGGTGCTGACCGCGGCCTGCGCGCAGATGGCGCAATTCTACGATCTGCCGGGCGGCTCGGCCGCCGGCATGACGGATTCGAAACTGCCCGACATCCAGTCCGGCTATGAAAAGGGCATCACCGACGTGATGGCCGGTCTGGCCGGGCTCAATCTCGTCTACGAATCGGCCGGCATGCACGCCTCGTTGCTCGGCTTCTGCCTGGAAAGCCTGATCATCGACAATGACATGCTCGGCCACTGCCTGCGTTGCGTGCGCGGTATCGAGGTGACGGACGAAGCGCTGTCGATCGACACTATCGCCGATGTCTGCCTGAAGGGACCGGGTCATTATCTCGGCAACGAGCAGACGCTCAGGCTGATGCAGACGGAGTATTTCTATCCGGCCGTCGGCGACCGTTTCTCGCCGAAGGAGTGGAACGAGAAGGGCAGGCCCGACATATTGCAGCGGGCGATCATCGAGAAGAAACGTGTGCTTGCCGAACGCTTCCCGCGCCACGTGCCGAAGCTGGTGGACGATAAATTGCGCGCCCGCTTCGGTGAGATGATCAAGCTGCCGCGCGGCGGCATGGGCGGCTAGGCCCGCCTCTCTTTCAGATCAATCAGCGCGCACCCCGTAGCGCTCGACGACTTCGGCGCTGATCAGCTTTGCATGCAGCGCCATCAGCACGATCTGCGCATCGAAACTGTCGCCGGCTTCGAGGGCCGCCTCGATCCGGCGTTCCGCGTCCAGCCGCCGCTCGGTGCCATTGGCCTGCTCGAACGTTTCCGGCCCGGCAATGCAGTAGGCGAATAGCTGCGCCATGGATCGATAGGCGTCTGGCGGCGGCTCGTCGGGCCAGTGGTCCTTCATCAAATTGACGATGGTGAGTTTCACGCCTTCCGGGACAAGGGCTGGATGAAGGTCGGCACCGCGTAGCGCTGCGTCGAGTTCCCTGAGGTCGCCCGAGCGGCCGAACATTCCAAGGAAACCGAGGGAAGAGCGCCGTTTCGTCATGATGGATCCTGTTCCGCTTTCAAACAATATGGGCACCGCGCGCCGCTATTGCACACAGAGGCGGATTGCCAGGAGAGATTGGGAGCCTATCTGGCGTAGCTGCAAGCACGAGTCTGGCTTCGCCGACCATCGACGGGACAGTGCAATTCTGCGAGGAGACCCCATGAAGAAGACCTATCACGGCAGCTGCCATTGCGGCGCGGTGCATTTCGAGGCCGATCTCGACCTCGCCGAGGGCATCCGCAAATGCAACTGCAGTTTCTGCTGGAAACTCGGCTACAGGAAATCCTTCACGGCCTTCGAGGCGCTGCGCATAACGGATGGCCGCGACCGGATGCGGGAATACAAGGCGAGCCCATCCAACTGGCCGGAAGGCGACATCAACCACTATATGTGCCCGAACTGCGGCGCGAATTTCTTCTCCCGCGGCTACCTCGATTTCATGGGCGGCAATTTCTGGGCGGTGAATATCGCTTGCCTCGACGACGTCACCGAGGAGGAACTCGCCGCCGCGCCGATCGTCTACGAGGACGGCAAACGCAACCGGCAGGACCAACCGCCCGAGATCACCGGATATTTGTGACTGGTCCCGGACCTAGGAAGGCCCGCCGTCAGACGTAAAAAGAGGCGGCTTGATCAGATCAAGCCGCCTTTTGTCGCTTGCACGAGCACCGCGATGTGCCACTCAGTGGTTGTCGCGCGGCACACCCCTCGTGTGCGCCACATCCTGGTATTTCACCGCAGGCTTCAGCACCATGCCGGCCGAAAACTGGTCGACCATGCCGCGCTGGATCTCCTGCCACGGCGTCTGGTGTTGCGGGTAGTGAAAGCCGCCATTGTTCTGCAGCGCCACACGCCGCTGCGCGATTTCTTCGTCGCTGACGAGGATGTTGGCGGTGCCCTTGTTCAGGTCGATGCGGACACGGTCGCCGGTCTGGAGCAGCGCCAGGCCACCGCCTATAGCCGCTTCGGGCGAAGCGTTGAGGATCGACGGCGAGCCCGACGTGCCCGACTGGCGGCCGTCGCCGATGCAGGCCAGCGCATGAATGCCCTTCTTGATGAGATAGGCCGGCGGCTGCATGTTGACGACTTCGGCGCCGCCGGGATAGCCGATCGGGCCGGCACCGCGCATGAACAGGATGGTGTGCTCGTCGATGCCTTGCGCCGGATCGTCGATACGGGCGTGGTAGTCCTCCGGACCGTCGAAGACCATGGCATTGCCCTCGAAGGCTTCCGGGTCCTTCGGATTGGACAGATAGCGCTCACGGAATTCCGGCGAGATGCCGCTGGTCTTCATGATCGCCGAATCGAACAGATTGCCCTTGAGGTTGATGAATCCGGCATTGGCCTTGAGCGGCTTGGCGACGGTGCGGATGACGTCGGCATTCTCGTTGGCCACGCCCTTGCAATTGTCGCCGATCGACTTGCCGTTGGCGGTCACGGCATCGGGGTGCGGCAACAGTCCGGCCTTCAGCAGTTCGGCCACCACGGCCGGCACGCCGCCGGCATGATGATAGTCCTCGCCGAGATATTCGCCCGTCGGCTGCAGATTGACGATCAGCGGCACATTGAGGCCGACCGTCTGCCAGTCGTCATTGTCGAGCGGCACGCCGAGATGGCGGGCAATGGCGTTGAGATGGATCGGCGCGTTGGTCGAGCCGCCGATAGCGGAATTGACGACGATGGCGTTCTCGAAGGCCTGCCGCGTCATGATGTCGGACGGCTTCAAATCCTCATGCACCATTTCGACGATGCGCCTGCCCGTCTCGTAGGAAATCTGGCCGCGCTCGCGGTACGGCGCCGGAATGGCGGCCGAACCCGGCAGCTGCATGCCGAGCGCCTCGGCCAGCGAATTCATGGTGGTGGCGGTGCCCATGGTGTTGCAATAGCCGGTGGACGGCGCCGAGGAGGCGACGATGTCCATGAACTCGTCATAGTCGATCTCGCCGGCCGACAGGCGCTGGCGCGACTCCCAGACGATGGTGCCAGAGCCGGTGCGCTTGCCCTTGTGCCAGCCATTGAGCATCGGGCCGACCGACAGCGCGATCGCCGGAATGTTGACGGTGGCCGCCGCCATCAGCATGGCGGGCGTGGTCTTGTCGCAGCCGATGGTAAGCACGACGCCGTCGAGCGGATAGCCGTAGAGCACCTCGACCAGGCCGAGATAGGCGAGGTTGCGGTCGAGTGCGGCGGTCGGGCGCTTGCCGGTTTCCTGGATCGGATGGCACGGGAATTCGAAGGGGATGCCGCCCATCGAGACGATGCCTTCGCGCACGCGCTTGGCCAGTTCGATATGGTGACGGTTGCAGGGCGACAGATCGGATCCGGTCTGGGCGATGCCGATCAGTGGCTTGCCCGACATCAGCTCGGCGCGCGTCAGGCCGTAATTCAGGTAGCGCTCCAGATAAAGCGCCGTCATGCCGGGGTTATCAGGGTTGTCGAACCACTCCTGCGAGCGAAATTTCTTCTTATCGGTGGGGGCGCCGGCCATCATGGTCTCCATATTTGTAGGACAAATCGATATGGCAACGCGCGGAAGCAGGCAAGAGGCATGCGCGATCCGAACCAACACTTTGGTGCGATAGACACAACAGCGCCCCTGCGCTAGGGCTTCGAACCAATCTTTCCGGGAGGTTTTGATGGCTTTGGTGATCGAAGGCGAGGAACGCATCGCCGCACCCCTGCAAAAAGTGTGGGAAGCGCTGAACGATCCCGAAATCCTCAAGGACACCATCCCCGGTTGCCAGAGCCTCGAAAAGAAGTCGGACACCGAGATGGCGGCGACAGTGGTGCTGAAGATCGGGCCGATCAAGGCGACGTTCAACGGCGAGGTGACGCTGAAGAACCTCAAGCCACCGCATTCCTACACGATCCAGGGCGAGGGCAAGGGCGGCATCGCCGGCTTCGCCAAGGGCGGCGCCGACGTGACGCTGACATCAGACGGGCCGGACACGACGGTGCTCAAATACGCAGCCAAGGCCGATGTCGGCGGCAAGATCGCCCAGCTCGGCAGCCGGCTGATCGAATCGACCTCGAAGAAACTGGCGGGGCAATTTTTCTCGAGTTTTGGCGAGAAGGTCGGCGGTTAAGCTGCGTCCGACTTACTCGAACACTATGCTTGGCACCGCAGCCTCGGCAGCGCCGCGTTCTTCATTGACCCGGTCCCAGACCTTGGCGGCGATGTCGCGGTAAATCTTGGCCTCGGCGCTCTCCGGCTTCGAGACCACCACCGGCGTGCCTGCATCCGAACTTTCGCGAATACCCATTTCGAGCGGCACTTCGCCAAGGAAGGTGACGCCGAGGCGCTCGGCCTCGCGGCGCGCGCCGCCATGGCCGAAAATGTCGTAGCGCTTGCCGGTGTCGGGCGCGAGGAAGTAGCTCATGTTCTCGACAATGCCGAGCAGCGGCACGTCGACCTTCTTGAACATGTTGAGGCCTTTTCGCGCGTCGATCAGGGCGAGGTCCTGCGGCGTCGAAACGATGACGGCGCCGGCCAGCGGCACCTGCTGCGCCATGGTCAACTGGGCGTCGCCGGTGCCGGGCGGCATGTCGACAACCAGCACGTCGAGCGGACCCCATTCGACCTCGCGCAGCATCTGCGTCAGCGCCGACATCACCATCGGGCCGCGCCAGATCATCGGCGTTTCCTCGTCGACGAGGAAACCCATCGACATTACCTTGAGGCCATAATTCTCCATGGGTTTCAGGATCTTGCCGTCGACGGTTTGCGGCCGGCCATGGATGTTGAGCAGCCTTGGCATGGACGGGCCATAAATGTCGGCATCAAGCACGCCGACCTTCAAGCCATTGGCGGCAAGGCCGAGCGCCAGGTTGACGGCGGTGGTCGACTTGCCGACGCCGCCCTTGCCGGAGGCAACCGCAATGATCGCCCCGATGCCGGGCACGCCGCGCTTGCCGTGGCTGTGCGAGGCCGGCGCCTGCGGCGCGGGCCGCGCGGGTGCAGCAGGCGGTGCCGGCCGTGGTGCGGGGCGCGGCGGAACCGGAGCCTCCATGCCGCCACCCTTCTTCTCCGCGGTCAGCGCGACGATGGCGCCGGCAACGCCGGGGATCGCCTTGACCACCCGCTCGGCGGCAGCGCGCAGCGGCTCCATTTCCTGCGCACGGGCAGCGGGAACGGTGATCGAAAAGAACACCTTGCCATCGGCGATAAAAATCTCCGAAACCATGCCGAGGTCGACGATGTTGCCCGTGAAGTCCGGCCCGTTGACCGTCTTCAGGCGCTCGATGACGATTTCCTTGGTAACGGACATCAGGTCTTCCTTTATGCAAGCTCGCGCCTGAGATAGTGCAGTTTCCGGACAGAACCAAGCCGTGGAGCAACAGCCGGCTTGGTGTGCCCCGGAAAACGACGGAAGCTGTCGGATTTGCCTGATCGACGGTCGCCAACCAGCCGGCGCGACCTATCTGAAGGAGCAGCATGAGCACGACATCAAGGCAAGGAGACGGATCATGCTCGCAAACAGCAACGCAACGGCCAATCTGGCGGTGAAAGACCTGGCGAAGGCAAAGGCCTTTTATGAAGGGACACTGGGCCTAAAGCAGGTGGACGACATGGGTGACGAACTGGTCGTCTACAAAAGCGGCGACACGGTCATCAATGTCTATCATTCCGAATTCGCGGGCACCAACAAGGCGACTGCGGTAACCTGGACGGTCGGCGACGAGATCGGCAAAGTCGTCAAATCGCTGAAATCGAAAGGCGTCGCCTTCGAGCACTATGAGATGCCCGGCCTTTCGCTCGAGGGCGATATCCATGTCGGCTACGGCATGAAGGTCGCCTGGTTCAAGGACCCGGACGGCAACATCCTGAACCTCGTGGACAAATAGGGCAGCGCAGGCATGATCTGGCGCAAGCATGCAGTGCCGGTTAGCTTGCGCGCATGATCGACAAGCTGGAATTCTTCATCGCGCTGGCCAAGGAAGAGCATTTCGGCCGGGCGGCGGAGGTGTGCGGGGTGACGCAACCCACGCTCTCGGCCGGGATCAAGCAGCTGGAGGGTCAGCTCGGCGTCATGCTGGTGCTGCGCGGCTCGCGCTTCCAGGGGCTGACGCCGGAAGGCGAGCAGGTGCTGGTGTGGGCACGGCGCATCGTCGGCGACAGCCGCACCATGCGCGAGGAGATGCGGGCGGCGCGCCACGGCCTGTCCGGCCGCATCCGCATTGCCGCCATCCCAACCACATTGGCCATGGTGGCGCGGCTGACGACGCCGTTTCGCGAAAAGCACCCGGGCGTCACCTTCTCGGTGCTGTCACGCACCTCGATCGAAGTGCTGTCGCTGCTCGGCAATTTCGACATCGATGCCGGTATCACCTATCTCGACAACGAGCCGCTGGGGCGGGTGACCAGCGTGCCGCTCTATGACGAGCGCTATCAGCTGATCACAGCGGTCGGAAACCCCTATTCCGACCGCGACAAAGTGACATGGGCGGAAATCAGCCATTTGCCGCTCTGCCTTTTGACGCCGGACATGCAGAACCGTCGCATCATCGACCAGCATCTGGCCGAGGCTGGCGTGCAGGTGCGGCCGACGCTCGAATCCAATTCTATGATTGTCTTGTTTTCGCATATCCGCACCGGCAAATGGTCGTCGATCATGCCGCTCAACCTTGCGGAAACATTCGGCTTTTCCGAGCCGATCCGGGCCATTCCGATCGTCGAGCCGGATGCCAGCCACACCGTCGGGCTGGTGGCGACACCGCGCGAGCCGCACACGCCGCTGGTGCAGGCGCTGCTGGACGAGGCAATGGCGCTGGCGGACGATTTCCACACCCGCCGCTGAGCTAGACAGTGCTGGCCGAGCGAGCTTGATAGAAAATTTCTATCAAGCAACGGATCAGCTTTATTGATTTCAGGGGTTTCCTCTGATTTTGTAAACACTTAGCGATAAAAGCTATCGACCAGGGAGGGCGCTGCATGACGATGCAGCCTGCAAGTACCGAGATAACATCGCGCACGGCGGCGATCGTCCAGGAGTTGAAGGACCTCGAAGGTCCACTGCTGCCGATCCTCCATGGCATCCAGGAAGAGTTCGGCCATGTGCCGCACGACGCGTTGCCGGTCATTGCCGATGGGCTGAACCTCTCCAGGGCCGAAGTGCACGGCGTCGTCACCTTCTATCATGATTTCCGCGCCAAGCCGGCCGGCCGGCACGTGCTCAAGCTCTGCCAGGCGGAAGCGTGTCAGTCGATGGGTTCGGATGCAGTCGCCGCCAAGATCAAGCAATTGCTCGGTATCGGTTTTCACGAGACCACCCGCGACGGATCGGTTACACTGGAACCGGTCTATTGCCTCGGGCTTTGCGCCTGTTCGCCGTCGGCAATGCTGGACGGCGAGGTGATCGGGCGGCTCGATGACGAGAAGATCGAAGAGATCGTCGCGGAGGTACGCTCATGATCCCGCGCATCTACATTCCAGGTGACTCCGGCGCGCTGGCGCTCGGCGCCGAGAAGGTCGCAAAGACGATCGCCAAGGAATTGGCCGAACGCGGCATCGAGGCCAAGATCGTGCGCAATGGTTCGCGCGGCGCCTATTTCCTCGAGCCGATGGTCGAAGTGGCGACCGCCAATGGCCGCGTCGCCTATGGACCGGTCAAGCCTTCCGACGTCAAGAGCCTGTTCGACAGCGGCTTCCTAACCGGCAGTCCCCACAAGCGCTGGCTGGGCGCGCCCGACAAGATCCCGTTCCTGGCCAAGCAGACCAGGCTGACCTTCGCGCGCTGCGGCATCAACGACCCGCTGTCCCTCGACGCCTACAAAGCGCTGGGTGGGCTGAAGGGCCTGCAGAACGCGGTGGCCATGGCGCCGCTCGACATCGTCAAGCAGGTGACGGAATCCGGCTTGCGCGGCCGTGGCGGCGCCGGCTTCCCGACCGGTATCAAGTGGAAAACGGTGCTGGATACCGCTGGTGAGCGCAAATACATCGTCTGCAACGCCGATGAAGGTGACAGCGCCACCTTCGCCGACCGCATGATCATGGAAGGCGACCCCTTCGTGCTGATCGAAGGCATGACGATCGCCGGCATCGCCACCGGCGCGACCAAGGGATTTGTCTATATCCGCTCGGAATATCCGCATGCGGTGGCGACGATGAACCGGGCTGTCGAGGTCGCCCGCAAGGCCGGCGTGCTCGGCGTCAGTGTGCTGGGCTCGCCCAACGGCTTCGACATGGAAATCCGCGTCGGCGCCGGCGCCTATGTCTGCGGCGAGGAAACCTCGCTGCTCAACAGCCTGGAAGGCAAGCGCGGCGTTGTTCGCGCCAAGCCGCCGCTGCCGGCGATCCAAGGCTTGTTCGGCAAGCCGACGGTGATCAACAACGTCATCTCGCTGGCCTCGGTGCCGATCATCATGGACAAGGGTGCGGCCTTCTACAAGGATTACGGCATGGGCCGCTCGCGCGGCACCATCCCGATCCAGATTGCCGGCAACGTCAAGCATGGCGGGCTGTTCGAAGCGGCTTTCGGCATGACGCTGGGCGAGATCGTCGACGATATCGGCGGCGGCACCGCGACGGGCCGACCAGTGAAGGCCGTGCAGGTCGGCGGACCGCTCGGCGCCTATTTCCCGCGCGCATTGTTCGACACGCCATTCGACTATGAAGCTTTCGCCGCCAAGGACGGGCTGATCGGCCATGCCGGCATCACCGTCTTCGACGACACCGCCGACATGCTGAAGCAGGCACGCTTCGCCATGGAATTCTGCGCCATCGAAAGCTGCGGCAAGTGCACGCCCTGCCGCATCGGCTCAACGCGCGGCGTCGAGACCATCGACAGGCTCGCGGCCGGCATCGAGCCGGAGAAGAACCTCGCTCTGGTCGCCGACCTCTGCAACACGATGAAGTTCGGATCGCTGTGTGCGCTGGGTGGCTTCACGCCTTACCCGGTGATGAGTTCGATCACCCATTTCCCCGAAGATTTCAAGCCGGCGCCGGCGCGCGTGGCTGCTGAATAGGAGCTGGCAGATGAACATCAAGGCCGACTTCCCATCGCTCATCGAAGAGATCGACTACGGAACCCCGCAATCCACTGCCGAGAAGCAGGTCACGCTGACCGTTGACGGCCGCAGCATCACCGTGCCGGAAGGCACGTCGATCATGCGTGCGGCGATGGAGGGCGGGGTCGAGATCCCAAAACTCTGCGCCACCGACATGCTGGACTCTTTCGGCTCATGTCGTGTCTGCCTCGTCGAGATCGACGGGCGCGGCGGCACGCCGGCGTCCTGCACGACGCCGGTTGGCGAAGGCATGGTGGTCAACACGCAGTCCGAGCGGCTCGACGCCATTCGACGCGGCGTCATGGAGCTTTACGTCTCTGACCATCCGACCGGTTGGAACGAAAAGGCCGGTACAGGCGCCAGCGAATTCGACGTGGTGGCGAAGTCGGTCGGCCTGACCGAGAACCGCTTCGGCGTCGAAGGCCGTAACCACGTCAAGGAAGACGGCGTCGCGCCCGGCCATGGCTCGCTGGCGGTCGACTACATCGCCCGCGACGACTCCAATCCCTATTTCACCTATGATCCGGCGCAATGCATCGTCTGCTCGCGTTGCGTGCGGGCCTGCGAGGAGGTGCAGGGCACCTTCGCGCTGACCATCGAGGGCCGCGGTTTCGAATCGCGCATGGTCGCCGGCATGCACGAGGATTTCATCGCCTCCGAATGCGTGTCCTGCGGCGCCTGCGTGCAGGCCTGCCCGACCGACGCGCTGCGCGAGAAAACGGTACTTGAGAAGGGCATGCCGGAACGCTCGGCCGTCACCACCTGCGCCTATTGCGGCGTCGGCTGCTCGTTCAAGGCCGAGGTGAAGGACGACGAGGTCATCCGCATGATGCCCTACAAGGAGGGCAAGGCGAACCACGGCCATTCCTGCGTGAAGGGCCGGTTCGCCTACGGCTACGCCACCCACAAGGACCGCATCCTGTCGCCGATGATCCGGGAAAAGATCACCGATCCCTGGCGCGAAGTGAGCTGGGAAGAGGCTGTTGCCCATACTGCCAAGGAATTCCGCCGGATCCAGTATCAGTACGGACGCACCGCAATCGGCGGCATCACCTCCTCGCGCTGCACCAACGAGGAGACCTATCTCGTCCAGAAGCTGGTGCGGCAAGGCTTCCGCAACAACAATGTCGACACTTGCGCGCGCGTCTGCCATTCGCCGACCGGCTACGGGCTCGGCCAGACCTATGGCACCTCGGCCGGCACGCAGGATTTCGACTCCGTCGACTTTACCGACGTAGCCGTCGTCATCGGCGCCAATCCGGCATCGGCCCATCCGGTGTTCGCCTCGCGGCTGAAGAAGCGGCTGCGCCAGGGCGCCAAGCTGATCGTGCTCGATCCGCGCCGCACCGAGATGGTCAAGTCGGCCCATATCGAAGCCGCCTATCACCTGCCGCTGAAGCCCGGCACCAATGTGGCGGTGCTGACGGCGCTGGCGCATGTCATCGTCACCGAAGGCCTCTTCGACGAAGCTTTCATCCGCGAGCGCTGCGACTGGGCGGAATTCCAGGATTGGGCGTCGTTCGTCGCCCTGCCGGAAAACAGCCCCGAAACCGTCGGCAAATTGTCGGGCGTCGATCCCGAGCTGATCCGCGGCGCGGCGCGTCTTTACGCCACCGGCGGCAACGGCGCCATCTACTACGGCCTCGGCGTGACGGAACACAGCCAGGGTTCGACCACGGTGATGGCGATCGCCAACCTCGCCATGGCCACCGGCAATATCGGCCGTCCCGGCGTCGGCGTGAACCCGCTGCGCGGCCAGAACAATGTGCAGGGCTCGTGCGACATGGGGTCCTTCCCGCACGAACTGCCCGGCTATCGCCATATCTCCGGCGAAGCCGTGCGCGACATCTATGAGAGCCTGTGGGGCGTGAAGCTGGACGACGAGCCGGGCTTGCGTATCCCCAACATGCTCGATGCCGCCGTCGACGGCTCCTTCAAGGGCATCTACATCCAGGGCGAGGACATTCTGCAGTCCGATCCCGACACCAAGCATGTCGCCGCCGGCCTCGCCGCGATGGAATGCGTGGTCGTGCACGACCTCTTCCTCAACGAGACGGCGAACTACGCGCATGTATTCCTGCCGGGCTCGACCTTCCTCGAGAAGGACGGCACTTTCACCAATGCCGAGCGCCGCATCAACATGGTGCGCAAGGTTATCGAGCCGAAGGCGCGCTACGCCGATTGGGAGGCGACGCAGGAGCTTGCCCGCGCGATCGGGCTGGACTGGAACTATCAACATCCTTCCGAGATCATGGACGAGATCGCCAAGACGACGCCGAGCTTCGCCAACGTCTCCTTCGAGCTGCTCGACCGTGTCGGATCCGTGCAATGGCCCTGCAACGAGAAGGCGCCGCTCGGCACCCCGATCATGCATGTCGACGGTTTCGTGCGCGGCAAGGGCAAGTTCATCCGCACCGAGTATGTGGCGACGGACGAAAGGACTGGGCCGCGCTTCCCGCTGCTGCTCACCACCGGGCGGATTCTGTCGCAGTACAATGTCGGCGCGCAGACCAGGCGCACCGAAAATGTGATGTGGCATGCCGAAGACATGCTGGAGATCCATCCGCACGATGCCGAGAACCGCGGCATTCGCGAAGGCGACTGGGTGCGGTTGGCGAGCCGTTCCGGCGAGACGACGCTGCGCTCGCTGATCACCGACCGCGTCTCGCCTGGCGTGGTCTACACGACCTTCCACCACCCCGACACGCAGGCGAACGTGATCACCACCGACTTCTCGGACTGGGCGACCAACTGTCCGGAATACAAGGTCACCGCCGTCCAGGTGGCGCCGTCCAACGGCCCGACCGAGTGGCAGAGGGATTATAACGAGCAGGCCCGCCAGAGCCGCCGCATCGCCCCGCTGGAAGCGGCGGAGTAACTTTGGCCGCGCGCCGCAAAGCGACGACGCAGATATCGCGGCTGGCGCACCGCGCCAGCGGGACGGCGGCCGCGAACCGCATGGTGCCGGAAGAGACGCCGGTGGCGTTCTCCTTCGCCGGAACGACGCATGCGGTGATGATGGCAAGCCCGGCCGATTTCGAGGATTTCGCGCTCGGCTTCTCGCTGACGGAAGGCATTGTTGCCGCTGCTGAAGAGATTGAGGCGATCGAGGTCGAAGATCTTGGTTCCGGCATCGACATCCAGATCCGGTTGAAGGACAAGGCCAATACGCGCTTCCAGGCGCGGCGGCGCCGGCTTGCCGGTCCGGTCGGCTGCGGGCTGTGCGGCATCGAGTCGATCGAAGAAGCGATGCGGTCGGTAGACGCTGTCGGTGCGTCAAAATTTACGCTTGAGGCCGAGCACATCACCCGCTCGGTCAAGCTCTTGTCGAAGGTGCAGCCGTTGCACACCGAGACCGGAGCTGTGCACGCCGCCGGCTTTTATGTCCCCGGCAAAGGCATCGTCATGGCGCGCGAGGATGTCGGCCGCCACAATGCTCTGGACAAGCTGGCCGGCGCGCTGGCGAAAGCCGGCATCGACGGTGCGTCAGGCGCCGTCGTCGTGACGTCGCGTGTTTCGGTCGAGATGGTGCAGAAGACGGCGGCAATCGGCGCCGCCATCATCATCGCCGTTTCGGCGCCGACAGCACTTGCCATCCGTACCGCGGAAGACGCGGGCATGACGCTCGTCGCGTTGGTTCGCGGCGACGATTTCGATGTTTTCACCCACCCGGACCGGGTGGCTTCCGGAGTTGCCAAGCATGTCGCATGACGAAGAACACATCATGAGCACCAAGGAAAAGCTGGTGCGGATGGCCAACCAGATCGCCGATTTCTTCCATTCCAAGCCGCGCGAGGAAGGCATTGCCGGCGTTGCCGAGCACATCAACAAGTTCTGGGAACCGCGGATGCGGCGACAGCTGTTCGAGATGCTGGACGGCGGCACCGAGAACTTCAACGAGCTGGTGGTGGCCGCTTCCGCCAAGATCAAGCGGCCCAAGGCGCCAGAACAGGCCGACATGACCATTGGTTACACCGGGCCTGCCCAGGCCGAGAACACGGCGCGTTGAAATAGCCTGACAACAGCGGGCCGGTCGCCAAAGGTCCTATATTTCAACCCTCTAAAGTTTGGCTGCCGCAAGCGGCATGGCTCTGCTATGGTTGACGACAAGAAGTCGTCTGGCCGGGCGGGGTATTTGCGTGAGGCCGATCGAAACACGATACGCGCGTAGCCGCGAGGTGCGGATCGCCTATCAGGTGGTCGGCCAGGGATCGTTCGATCTCGTGTTCGTACCGGGCTTCATCTCCAATCTCGACCTGCATTGGGAAGACGAAGGCTACAGCCGGCTTTTGAAGCGGCTTTCGGCCTTCTCGCGGCTGATCCTGTTCGACAAGCGCGGCACCGGTCTTTCCGACCGGGTCGACGCGAACCATCTGCCCAGTCTCGAAGCCCGCATGGACGATGTGCGTGCGGTGATGGACGCCGCCGGCAGCGGCCGCGCCGCCCTGCTCGTGCCTCGGAAGGCGCACCGATGGCGATGCTGTTTGCCGCCAGCTATCCGGAGCGGACGCGGGCGCTGGCGCTCTATGGCGGCTATGCGAATTTCCACAGATGGGTGATGCCGCCGGAACGCCTCGAAGCCTTTATCGAGACGGCGGAAACAGCATGGGGCACCGGCGCCACCTTGCCCAACTTCGCGCCGGGCCGGGTCGATGACGCGCATTTTACCCAGTGGTGGGCGCGCTTTGAGCGGCTGTCGGCGAGCCCGACGGCGGCGGCAGCACTTGCCCGGATGAATGCCGGGATCGACGTGCGCGCCATCCTCCCAGCGACATCGTCGAGTAGTCGCCGAAGGCGACGGATGAGGGGTGTTCCAGGGAACACCAACGCCTCATTCCGTCCCATACCCATCAACGGTCCCGGCGCCGCGCGCCGATACCCTTCTCCCCTGCGGGAGAAGGAAAGGGTACGCTTGAATCACCCCTTCGCCGCTTCTTCGATCTTGGCGATGTCGATCTTGCTCATCTGCATCATCGCTGACATCACCCGGCCGGCCTTGGCCCGGTCCGGATCCAGAAGCAGGCGCGGCAGTTGCTCCGGCACGACTTGCCATGAGATGCCGAACCTGTCCTTCAGCCAGCTGCATTGCGACGGTTCGCCGCCGCCTTCGATGAGCCTGTCCCAGAAATAGTCGACCTCTTCCTGCGTCTTGCAGTCGATCAACTGCGACATGGCCTCGTTGAACTTGAATTGCGGTCCGCCATTGAGCGCCTGGAACTGCACGCCGTCGAGCTCGAACGAGGTCACCAGCACCTTGCCTTCATCTGCATGACCCTTTGGCCAGCGCATCACGCTCAACACCTTCGAGTTCTTGAAGATGGAGACGTAGAAATTCATCGCCTCTTCGGCCTGGCCGTCGAACCACAGGCAGGTGGTGATCTTTTGCATGTCGTGCTCCTCGGGTTGCTTCGTTTGCTATTGCGGTAAACGGCTGACTTTGAGAATGGTGCCATTCCTGCCGTCTGCC
Source organism: Mesorhizobium waimense (assembly GCF_003601975.1). Taxonomy (GTDB): domain Bacteria; phylum Pseudomonadota; class Alphaproteobacteria; order Rhizobiales; family Rhizobiaceae; genus Mesorhizobium; species Mesorhizobium waimense. Next base: position 505,660 of record NZ_QZWZ01000001.1, on the reverse strand, counting down.
CAAGGACGGCCGTGCCGAACGCGATCCGACAAGTGGCGTGAAATTTTTTTGGAAAATCTGTTTTTTCGGGAAGATCTGGCGCCGTGCAAAATTGTGGCCAGACCAAACTATGGCGTCTATAACGCCTGCGGTCCGAATTCAGCGCCGCCACGCTCCGCATAGAGCGCAGCCAGCCAGCTAAGGAATACTCATGCCTGCCTATCGTTCCCGAACCACCACCCATGGCCGCAACATGGCCGGCGCCCGCGGCTTGTGGCGCGCCACCGGCATGAAGGACTCGGACTTTGGCAAGCCGATCATCGCCGTGGTCAATTCCTTCACCCAGTTCGTGCCGGGCCATGTCCATCTCAAGGACCTCGGCCAGCTGGTCGCGCGCGAGATCGAGAAGGCCGGCGGCGTCGCCAAGGAATTCAACACCATCGCCGTCGACGACGGCATCGCCATGGGCCATGACGGCATGCTCTATTCGCTGCCATCGCGCGAGCTGATCGCCGACTCGGTCGAATACATGGTCAACGCGCACTGCGCCGACGCCATGGTCTGCATCTCCAATTGCGACAAGATCACGCCCGGCATGCTTATGGCCAGCTTACGCCTCAACATCCCGACCGTGTTCGTTTCCGGCGGCCCGATGGAGGCCGGCAAGGTGGTACTTGCCGGCAAGACGCAGGCGCTCGACCTGGTCGACGCCATGGTCGCGGCCGCCGACGACAAGATCTCGGACGAGGACGTCAAGATCATCGAGCGCTCGGCCTGCCCGACCTGCGGTTCGTGCTCCGGTATGTTCACCGCCAATTCGATGAACTGCCTGACCGAAGCGCTCGGCCTCTCGCTGCCGGGCAACGGCTCGACGCTGGCCACCCATGCCGATCGCAAGCGCCTGTTCGTCGAAGCCGGCCATCTCGTCGTCGACCTGGCACAGCGCTATTACGAGCAGGACGACGAAACGGCGCTGCCGCGCAGCATCGCCTCAAAGGGCGCCTTCGAGAACGCCATGACGCTCGACATCGCCATGGGCGGTTCGACCAACACCGTGCTGCACATCCTCGCCGCCGCGCATGAGGGCGAAGTCGACTTCACCATGGAGGACATCGATCGGCTGTCGCGGCGGGTACCTGTGCTGTGCAAGGTGGCGCCGGCAAAATCCGACGTCCACATGGAAGACGTCCATCGCGCCGGCGGCATCATGGCCATCCTCGGCCAGCTCGACCAGGCCGGGCTGATCAACCGCGACCTGCCGACGGTGCACACGGCGAGCCTCGGCGAGGCGCTCGACCATTGGGACATTTCCCGCACGACCAGCCAGAACGTCCGAGATTTCTTCCTGGCCGCACCCGGCGGCGTGCCGACGCAGGTCGCCTTCAGCCAGGACCGCCGCTGGGACGAGCTCGATCTCGACCGCGAGAAAGGCGTCATTCGCTCGGCGGACACGCCCTTTTCGAAGGACGGCGGCCTTGCCGTGCTGAAGGGCAATCTGGCGCTTGACGGCTGCATCGTGAAGACCGCCGGCGTCGATGAGTCGATCCTGAAATTCACCGGCCCGGCCCGCGTGTTCGAAAGCCAGGACGCTTCGGTCAAGGCGATCCTATCCAACGAGATCAAGGCCGGCGATGTCGTCGTCATCCGCTATGAGGGACCGCGCGGCGGCCCCGGCATGCAGGAAATGCTCTACCCGACCAGCTATCTGAAGTCGAAGGGCCTCGGCAAAGCCTGCGCGCTGATCACCGACGGCCGCTTCTCCGGCGGCACGTCGGGCCTGTCGATCGGCCACGTCTCACCGGAAGCGGCGGAAGGCGGGCTAATCGGCCTAGTCCGGGAGGGTGACACGATCGAGATCGACATCCCCAACCGCACTATCCGCCTGGCCGTCAGCGAGGCCGAACTCGACACTCGCCGTGCGGCTATGGAGGCGAAGGGCGCGACGGCCTGGAAGCCTGAGGAAAAGCGCAAGCGCAAGGTCACGACCGCTCTGCGCGCGTATGCCTCGATGGCAACCAGCGCGGCCAAGGGCGCGGTGCGGTTCGTGCCGGAATAAGGTTCGCTTTCCCTTCTACCCATGTGGGAGAAGGTGGCCGAGCGAAGCTCGGTTGGATGAGGGGTGTTCCAGCTTGGCACGACGGCACTCCATCCAGCACCCCTCAACCATCTCGGCGCTGCGCGCCGATCCACCTTCTCCCACAGGGGGAGAAGGAAGAGCCGCGCCACCGCCTCATGGCATCAGCTGATATTCATAAAGCTTCTGGTAGAGCCCGCCCTGCTTGAGCAAAATCTTGTGCGGGCCGCTTTCCACGACCTTGCCTTTCTCCAGCACCACGATCGTATCGGCCTGGTGCACGGTCGACAGGCGGTGGGCGATGACGATGGTCGTGCGCCCGACCGTCAACTGCTGCAGCGCGTCGCGGAACAGGGCCTCGGATTCGGCGTCGAGCGCGCTGGTTGCTTCGTCGAGCAGCAGGATTTCGGCATTGCGCAGCATGGCGCGGGCGATCGAGATGCGCTGGCGCTGGCCGCCTGAAAGTAGGGCGCCGTTTTCGCCCACATCCGTCTCGTAGCCTTTCGGCATGGTGCTGATGAATTCATGCGCGTTGCCCGCCTTGGCGGCGGCGACCACCTCCTCGTCGGTCGCGTCCTGACGCCCAAGCCGGATGTTGTGCATGACGGTGCCGGCAAACAGGAACGTATCCTGGCTGACATAGGCGATCTTTTCCCTGACCGAAGCCAGCGTTGCGTAGGAGATGTCCTGGCCGTCGAACAGCACCTTGCCGCTTTGCGGGTCGTACATGCGCATGATCAGGTTCAGTATGGTCGACTTGCCGCTGCCCGAAGGCCCGACCAGCGCCGTCATCTTGCCGGGCGCCAAGGTGAGGTCGAATCCTTCGAATACCGGCGGGCTTTCCGGATAGGCGAAGGACACACCATCGAAGCGGATTTCGCCCGGCCCCGGCTGCAGTGGCTTGGCGTCCGGCTTTTCGGCCAAGGTCAGCGGCCGGTCGGCCAGCTGGAACATCATGCGCACGCCGACGATGCCGGTCTCCAGCGATATGCGCACGCGTGCCAGCCGTTTGGCCGGTTCATAGGCAAGCAGCAGCGCCCCGATAAAGGCCATGATGTTGCCCGGCATCTGACCACCCTGCAGGACCAGGAAGCCGCTGACAAAGACGGCGCCGGATATCGCCAGCCCGGCAAGCGTTTCCATCACCGGGCTGGTGGCAGCCTCCAGCGTTGCGATGTTGTTGGCGCGGTTCTCGACGTCCGATACCGCCTTGTACATGCGCTTGCGCATCGCGCCTTCGAGATTGAAGGATTTGACGACACGCACACCAATTGCCGTTTCCTGCATCACATGCACGATCTGGCCGAGCGAGCGGAACTCCATCGCGGCAATCTTGCGGACGCGCTTCAGGATGCGGTTGACGCCGAATATGGCGACCGGCCCGATGACGAAGCAGATCAGGGACAGTGCCGGCTGCTGCCAAACCATCACTGCCACCAGCGCGATCAGCGTCACCAGATCCCGCACATAGGACGTGACAACGAGGTCAAGAACGCTGCGTGCGGCCTGTGCATTGTTGGTCATGCGGGTGATCAGGTCGGACGACGAGGTCGAATGGTAGAATTCGATGCCTTGCGCGAGGATCCGGTCATAGATCTTGCGCTGCCGGTCGGCGATGATGGCGTTTCCGACGCGGCTCATGAAATAGGCCTGGACGAAATTGGCGACGCCCTTGAAGATGAAGATTGCGGCGACCGCGGCTGCAATCAGGTTGACGCGGTCCAGTCGCTTGTAGATGACGAATTCGTTCGTGATCTCACGCAGGATCCAGGCGCTGGCGCCTGTCATGGCAGCCACCACCAGCATCGACAGTATGGCGGCGCCATATCCAAACTTGTGCTCTCGGAAGGATTCCTGGACCAGCCTCACGATGAGGCGCTGGTTCTCCGTCGAGCGGAAGAAGCGAAACAAACGGCTGATCCCATGCCTGGTTGACGCGAATTCGGATTCGCCACGGGGGCGAGAGGCGGCTTATAGAGCGAGTTGCCGCCGGATGGAACCTTTCGCCACTGCGAAAGGAAATGGCTGCGGCAGGGTGGCTTTTGCGCCACGATGGGATGCTGGTTCTTCAAGGGGATGACGACGGATGGATTTCGACCTCATCGTGCGCGGCGGCACACTACCCGACGGCAGGATTGCCGACATCGGCATCACCGGTGAGACGATCGCAGCGATCGAGCCCGAACTGACCGCCGCCGCGGGCACGGTGATCGATGCGTATAGCAACCTGGTCGCGCCGCCTTTCGTCGATCCGCATTTCCACATGGACGCCACGCTCTCCTACGGCATCCCGCGCATCAATGCGTCGGGCACGCTGCTGGAAGGCATATCGCTATGGGGCGAATTGAAGCCGCTTTTAACGCACGAGGCGGTGCGCGAGCGCGCGCTCGCCTATTGCGACTGGGCCGTGTCGATGGGCCTGCTTGCCATCCGCACCCATGTCGATGTCTGCGACGACCGGCTGCTCGCGGTCGAAGCCCTGCTCGACGTCAGGAAGGCTGTGGCGCCCTATATCGACCTGCAGCTGGTCGCCTTCCCGCAGGACGGGCTCTATCGTTCGCCGACGGCGCTTGAGAACACAATCCGCGCGCTCGACATGGGCGTCGATATCGTCGGCGGCATCCCGCATTTCGAACGCACCATGGCCGACGGCACGCGTTCGGTGACGGAGCTCTGCGAAATCGCCGCCAGGCGCGGGCTGATGGTCGACCTGCATTGCGACGAGACCGACGATCCGCTGTCGCGCCATATCGAGCAGCTTGCCTATGAGACGCAGCGACTCGGCCTGCAAGGCAGGGTGGCCGGTTCGCACCTCACCTCCATGCACTCGATGGACAACTACTACGTCTCGAAGCTGTTGCCGCTGATCGCAGAGGCCGGCGTGTCGGCCATCCCCAATCCGCTGATCAACATCATGCTGCAGGGCCGCCACGACAATTTTCCCAAGCGCCGCGGCCTGACGCGCGTCAAGGAAATGCTCGCCATGGGCATCCGCGTCGGCTGGGGCCAGGATTGCGTGCTCGATCCGTGGTATTCGCTGGGCACTGCCGACATGCTCGACGTCGCCTTCATGGGGCTGCACGTCGCCCAGATGTCGAGCCCCGCCGACATGGCGCGATGCTTCGACATGGTCACCAACGTCAACGCCGCCATCATGGGCCTCAATCATCTCGGCCTTGCCGTCGGCAAGCGCGCCAGTCTCGTCGTGCTAGACGCCGGCAATCCGGTCGAGGCTATTCGCTTGCGCCCTGAACGTCTCTGCGTCATCGCCAAGGGCAAGGTGGTGGCCGAGCGGACGAAGCAGGAGACACGGCTGTCGATCGCCGGCCGGCCGGCACAGGTGAACCGTCGGCACAACACGGCCGGCTCCCTGTCATAGGCGAGCCGAGCCTTTCAGGCCCAACAGGCCAGCCTCTCTGCATCAAGCCTCTTCGCTTCGCCTGGCCATAATTAAGTCTACAATAAGCCTCCACTTTGGTTCGAGGAGGATCACGATGTGGCAAGTGACTGTTATGGCGGTTGCGCTGGCGGCCCTCTGCGCGGGCTGCATGTCGGCGGAGGACCGCCGCGCCGCCGACGAGGCGAAATGCCGGTCCTACGGCTTCACCAAGAAGAACGATGCCTTCGCCGAATGCCTGCAGCGCATCGACCTTGATCGGCGCGCGGAACTCAGAAGCGCTTCGGCTTTCGATCCCTGGGACAGGGCGATCCTCTATCGCCCGATCATCATTCGGCCGCAGCCTAAATAGCGGACCGTGCCGACGCGGCCTGCCGAAAGCGCGCGGAAGGCATAGAACCAGCCGATTTCCGTCGCTGGTCTTATCGACTCCCTCGAATTCCGCTCGTCAAATCGGCTGCTGGCGTCTACGGAGCCGGCATGGCTCCCTCCCTTGCCCGCAATTTTACGATCAGGAACGTGCTTTTGGCCGGCATCTTGCTGATGCTGGCCGGCGATTTCCTGTTTGCGCTGAACGACGCAATGGGCAAGTGGCTGGTCGCCAGCTTCTCCGTCGGCCAGGTCGTCCTGATCCGTTCGGTCGGTGCCTTTTTTGTGCTCGGCCCGATGATCGCCAACCAGGGTGCCGGCAAGCTGTTCCGCATGGAGCGGCTGGAACTACAGATCCTGCGCGTGGTGATGACGACGCTCGACACCGCACTGTTCTACGCCGCCGTCGTCTATCTGCCGCTCGCCGACGTGATGAGCTTCTACATGGCGGGGCCGATCTATGTCGCGGCGCTGTCGCACTTTCTGCTCGGCGAAAAGGTCGGCTGGCGCCGGTGGGCGGCGATCCTGGTCGGCTTCTGCGGCGTGCTGATCATGCTGAAGCCGTCTTCGGCGGCATTCTCGCTGTCCTCCATATTCGCGCTCGTCGGCAGCATCTCCTTCGCCTTCGCCATCATCCTCAACCGGCGCCTGCGCGGCACTAGCGACACCACTTTGGTCACCTGGCAGACCATCGGCACGCTGGTTGTCGGCGGCGTGCTGACAATCGGCGCGTGGCAGACGCCGTCGGTGCTCGATTTCGGCGCCATGCTGCTGCTCGGCATCGTCTCCTGCGGCGCCCATCTGATGATCACCAGGGCGTTGAAGCTGGCGCCGGCCTCGACGCTGGCACCGCTGCACTACACGCTGCTCCTGTGGGCGGTTGTCTTCGGCCTGGTCTTCTTCGGCGACGTGCCCGGTCCGCGCATCCTGATCGGCTCGGCCATAGTCGTGTTCGCCGGCCTGTTCATCTTCCACCGCCAGAAAGTGGTCGACACCGTGGTGCCGCCCGAGAACGTGCCAAAGGGCGTCAACTAAGTTCGGATTCCTGGCACTTAACCTTGCCGCACAGCCGCCAGGTGCCTTGAAAACTCCGCCGTCTCCATCAGCGCCTTGCAGCGGGCGAAGCGGCCGTCGGCATAGGCGCGGAAATCGTCGACCGGATTGTTGTTGGCAAGCTGGAGCAGTCCCCACAGCGTCCACAACAGATCGCACATCGCCTTGTAGATGACGACGCGGCCGCGCTCGACTGGTTTCGGCTCGCCGCCGAAATAGGCGCGCATCAGTTCTTCATCCTGCGCCGTATCGAACTTGCCTTCGACCGAGAGGTCGCCAAGGTCCCAGAGCGGGTCGTTCATGCCCGAATATTCCCAGTCGACGATCCACATCCGCTCGCCGGTGTCGAGAAAGTTCTCGCACAAAGGATCGCAGTGGCAGGCGGCAAGCGGCAGCGGATGGGCGGCAAGTGCTGTACGTACGGTTTCGGCCTCGCGCACGACATCGTGGTAGCCAGGCGGCAAGACCACGTCCTTGGTCGACAGCACCTTCAGATAATCGTCGATCATCGCAAACAGCTCGAAGCGGAAGGGAAACATTGCACCGGAATTGTGCAGCTTGCGGAAGACTTCGCCCGCGCGCGCCGGACTGCCCGGGCGCAGTTTGAACTTTTCCGGCGACATCGTCTCGGCGTCGGCGACGAACCGGCTCACCATCATGCCCGTGCCGGCGTCGACATGCAGCACCTCGGGGCTGACGCCGGCTTTCGCCGCCTCGCGCGCCGCCACGGCTTCATTGGCGCGGTTAATATACTCCTCGGTGCCTTTGCCGGGGATGCGCAGGCAGAAATCACCGGCCCTGTAGACGAGATTGGTGAGGCCACCGAGCCTTTCCAGCGGTCCGTCATAGCCGGCCAGTACTGGAATGGTGGTCAGTGCCGCGCGCGCTATCTCATCCGCCATTGCCTCGATCCCCCTTCACGCCTTTATTATCGCGGCGACGGTTCCACAGTTTTCGCCATTTGGCTATCATCCCCGTGACAGGCAAAGAGTCGGGCGAGCGGCAATGGCACACAGCAAGCAGAACACTGCGCTCGGCGCGGCCTATGCGGCGAAGCGACCCGAGGAGGTGGCGGCGCTCTACGACAGCTGGTCCGACACCTACGATGCCGACATGTCGACCGCCGGCTACCGCCATCCGACGATCTGCCTCGCCTTGCTCGCCCGCCATCTGCCGCGCGGTGCCTTTCCGCTTCTCGATGCCGGCGCCGGCACCGGGCTCAGCGGCGAATGGCTTGCCATCACCGGCTACCCGCAAGTCGAGGCGCTCGACATTTCCGAGGGCATGCTGGCCAAGGCGGCCGCCAAGGGTATCTATTCTACGCTTCACTGCCTGGCACTCGGCGGGCCGCTGCCTTTCGCAGACAATGCCTATGCCGGGATCGTTTCGGCCGGCGTCTTCACCTCGGGTCATGTCGGTGCCGAAGGACTGGACGAGCTGATCCGCATCTGCCGGCCGGGCGGCGTCATCGTGCTGACGGTCAAGAACACGCTGTGGGAGGGTGGTTTCTCCGACCGCATCGCCGAATTGGAGGCGCAAGGCGTCGTCACGCGCGACGAGGAGACGGCGCCCTATGTCTCGATGCCGGGCGAGGCCGACACCGTGCCCAGCCGCGGCCTCGTGCTGCGCGTCACCTGATCGAGGCTGGCGAAGGCCTAAGCCCTGATCTTTTCCCCCGCCGGATCGTACAGCGGCTCGAGATGGATTTTTGCCGGCGTGCGCTCCATCGCCACCACCAGCTCGTAGTCGCCCGAGGCGAGGAAGTCGTCGCTTATGCCGTCGGCGTTGCGCACATAGCCGAAGCCGACATTCTTGCCGACCGTATAGCCATAGCCGCCGCTGGTCAGATAGCCGACAGGCGCGCCGTTGCGCAGGATCGTCTCGCGGCCGACCAGCACGATCTCCGGATCGTCGACCGTGAAGCCGGCAAAGCGTTTCTTCGGCGCGTCGCCATTGACCTTCTCAAGTGCCCGCCGGCCGACGAAATCGGTGTTTTTCCTCAGCTTCACCGCCCAGCCAAGGCCGGCCTCCTGCGGCATGTCGTTGGGCGTGATGTCTGAGCCCCAGGCGCGATAACCCTTCTCCAGCCTGAGCGATTCAAGTGCGCGGTAGCCGACCGGGCGAATGTCGTGTGTCTTGCCCGCCGCCATCAGCGCATCGAAGATCTCGCCGGTTGCCGCGATCGGCACATGCAATTCCCAGCCGAGTTCGCCGACATAGGTGACGCGCAGCGCCCGAATTGCATGGCCGGCAATGGCGAACTCGCGCACATGGCCGAACGGGAAGGCGCTGTTCGAAACATCCGCGTCGGTCACCGCGGAGAGCACGGCGCGGGCGCGCGGCCCCATCAGCGACAACGTGCCGAACTCCTCGGTGACGTCGCTGAAGGTGACGTCGAGATCCTTGCCGACATGGTCGCCGATCCACGCGAAATCATGCGTGCGGAAACCGGTGCCGGTGACGATGTAGAATTTTTCTTCGCCGAGCCTGGCGACGGTCAAATCGGCCTCGATGCCGCCGCGTGTGTTGAGAAGCTGCGTGTAGGTCAGCCGGCCGACCGGCTTGGCAACGTCGTTGGCGCAGATCCAGTCGAGCGCCTTCTGCGCATCCGCGCCGGTCATCTCGTATTTGGCGAAGGACGACTGGTCGAAGATGCCGACCTTTTCGCGTACATGCTTGTGCTCGTCGCCAACCGCCGAAAACCAGTTCTGCCGGCCCATCGAATAGATGTCTTCGGGCGCGGTGCCCTCGGGCGCGAACCAGTTCGGCCGTTCCCAGCCGAGTTTCGAGCCGAACACCGCGCGATACGTCTTCAGCCGCTCATAGAGCGGCGAAACGATGCGCGGTCGTCCCGAGAGGTATTCCTCATACGGGAAGCCGATCGTGTAGTGCTTGCCATAGGCTTCCAGCGTGCGGTCGCAGACCCATTGCCGGTCACGGTGCAGGCCGGAAAACCGCCTGATGTCGACCACCCAAAGATCTAGCGGCGCTTCGCCATCGACCACCCATTGCGCCAGCACCCAGCCGGCGCCGCCGCCGGAGGCGATGCCGAACGCGTTGAAGCCGGCGCCGACGAACATGTTGGCGCATTCAGGCGCTGTGCCGAGGATGAAATTGCCGTCCGGGGTAAAGCTTTCCGGACCGTTGATCATCTGCTTGACGCCGACGGTCTCCAGTGCCGGAACCCGTGCGATCGCCTGGCTCATATGCTGTTCGAAATGGTCGTAGTCGTCGTCGAACAGGCGGAATTCCCAGTCGTTCGGAACGTCGCCCCCGGGGAGATCAGTCGTCCAGGCCTGCGGGTTCGGCTCATAGCCGCCCATCACCAGCCCGCCGACCTCTTCCTTGAAATAGGTGCGGCGATCGGGATCGCGGATGGTCGGCGCGTCGGTCGCCAGGCCCGCGATCTTCTCGGTGATTATGTACTGGTGCTTGACCGGCTGCAGCGGCACGTTGATGCCGGCCATGGCGCCTACCTGCCTTGCCCATTGCCCGGCGCAGTTCACCACCTTGTCGCAGGCGATGTCGCCCTTGCTGGTTTTCACCGCGATGATGCGGCCGTCCTTCATCTCGAAGCCGGTGACGCGGACATCCTCGAACAGTTTCGCGCCATGCATGCGAGCGCCCTTGGCCAGCGACTGCGTGATGTCGGACGGGCTTGCCTGGCCGTCGGTCGGCAGCCAGGAGGCGCCGACGAGATCGCCGGTATCAAGCAGCGGCCACATTGCCTTGACCTCGGTCGGCGTCAGCAACTGCATGTCCATGCCGAAGCTTTTGGCCGTCGTCGCCAGCCGCTTGTATTCGGTCCAGCGGTCGGCATTGGTGGCCAGCCTGAGGCATCCGGTCATCTTCCAGCCGGTGGCAAGCCCCGTCTCGGCTTCCAGCCCCTTGTAGAGCTCGACCGAATATTTGAGCACGCGCGTGATCGAAGCCGACGAGCGCAGCTGCCCGACCAGACCGGCAGCGTGCCATGTCGAGCCCGAGGTTAGCTTGCCCTGTTCCAGCAGCACGACATCGGCCTTGTGGTCGCGCGCCAGATGATAGGCCGTCGAACAGCCGATGATGCCGCCGCCGATGACGACGATCCCGGCATGGCTGGGCAAGGTCATGTCAGTATCCCGTATTTTGTCCGGTAGTTTTCCAGCGCCGCTTCCAGCCGCGTCAGGTTTTCCTCGGTATAGGCGACGTAGTCGATGCCCGGCGCGTCGAGGTAGAGTTCGGAGACCATGCTCCACATCGCCTCACGCAGCAGCGAGGCGCACTGCATGGCCGCATGCGAGCGGCGGATCGCCTCGTCCGGCTCCTTCATGAAATAGGCGGTGAGCAGAGCGAAGGATTCTTCGTCGCTCAAGCCGGCATTCGAGGCAGCACCGGCAAGGTCGAACATCGCCGTGTTGAAGCCGGCATATTCGAAGTCGATCAGCCACAGCCTGTTGCCGTCGTCTAAAATATTGGCCGGCAAAAGATCGTTGTGGCCGAAGACGATCGGCAGCAGCTTCTGCGCCCGCTCGAGCTCGTCCGCCAGCGTCAGGAGATAGGGCAGGTCGCCGCGCTTGCGGCTGCCGCCTTCCTCCAGCGTGCGTGCATAGTCGCGGATGACATGGAACACCCAGAACATGAAACCGGCCCCGGAGATGTGGTTGGGCATCTCCCGATGAAAGCCCCGCATCAGGGCGGCGACGCGGCCGATGTTGGCGCGCACGTCCTCGGCCGTATAGGTCCTGGCGCCGAGATATTCCGTCACCATGATGCCCGGCTCGGCATAGCGGACCGCCGGCGCGAAGCCGGCCGCATGGGCCGCCCGCGATGTCATCACTTCGCGCTCGCGAAAGACGTGGTGGAAAGGATAGTCCTGGCCGAGGCGCACCACATGCCGCCCGGCCGCGTCCTTGACCACATAGTTGGCGTTGCTGAGGCCGCCCGGCAGCGGCGCAATTTCGATACTGCCGGTCCAGCAAGGCAGGGCTCGGATGCGGTCTTCGGCAATCACGGGATCATCCCTGGTTCGGCTGAACTTCGACAAAGCGCCGCGCATAGCGCAACGCTGGCGGGGAGAAACGCAAAAACCTCGTCGGTGCGGGACGCCGGATCATTATCCCGCACCGCACCGACGAGCCCCTTTGGCCAGGTATTTGAACCCCCGGCATCCGCCCCCGCGGATCTGAAAATTCCTTGCACCAACCACGTTCCAGACGCTCTGGCCGGTGCGTTTGCGCGCGGCTCTGCCCTCAACCTCCAGTGGCAGTTCCGAGCCTGTCACGTCTTGATCTCACGCCAGTGCTAACCGGCTGTCAACAAAAAGCTGTGACTTTTTTTGGGTGTTTTGCCCGAAAAGATAAGCAATTCCTTTAAAAACGTTTGAATTGCCTTAGAATCGGTCAATCGCGCAAGGCCCAGGAAAATCACATGGTCCACTCGAAACGGCATGGCGAGATCCTGCGCCTCCTGCAGGAGGAAGGCACCGTCACCATCGCCAGCCTGGCCGATCGGTTGGGGGTTTCTCTGGAAACCGTGCGCCGCGACGTCAAGCCGCTCACCGGCGACGGTTCGGTCCTCAAGATGCATGGCGCCATCGGCCTGCCGTCACTGGTCGGCGAGGCGCCATTCGAGCGGCGCATGCGCGACAACGCCGACGCCAAGCGCCTCATCGCCCGCATGGTCGCCGCCACCATCCGCGACGGCGAATCGATCATGCTCGACACCGGCACGACGACGTCGTTCCTCGCCCGCGAGTTGCTCGGTCACCGGCGGCTGACGGTCGTCACCAATTCGTCCGACATCGCCCGCACTTTGGCCACCGTCAATGGCAACAAGGTCTACATGGCCGGCGGCGAACTGCGCAGCGATTCCGGTGCGGCCTTCGGCGCTTCAGCCATCGAATTCGTCAGCCGCTTTTCCGTCAGCCACGCGGTGATCTCTATCGGCGCGGTCGATGCTGTCGCGGGTATCATGGACTATGACCTGGATGAAGCCGAGTTCGCCCGCATGGTGTTGTCGCGCGGTCAGCGTTCCCTCGTCATCACCGACCACTCGAAGTTCGGCCGCCAGGGGCTGGTCCAGGTCTGCGGCTTCGACGGCTTTTCCGAACTCGCCACCGACCACCCGCCGCCGCGCGACATCGCCGCCGCCCTTGCCGAGTCCGGCGCGCGGCTGAGCATCGCTGGTGGCGAAGCCGGGTTCTGATCCCACCCCAGGATAAGCGACCTGGCTTAGCCACTTCCCAGCGCGGCCTTCGCCGTGTTTAGTCCGGCCATGGCCTTCACGATCAGACAATTGCAGTTCTTCGTCGCCGTCGCCGAGCAAGGTACCGTGTCGGGTGCTGCCCAGAACCTGTCGATCTCGCAATCCTCGGTTACCGAGGCGGTCAAGGAGCTTGAGCGCGATCTCGGCGTCGAGCTGTTCGAGCGCCATCCGCGCGGCCTCAACATCACCCACAAGGGCCACCAGTTCCTGCGCCACGCGACCAAGATCCTGGCCGATGTGTCTGATGCCCGCCGAGCTTTCTTCGGCGACCAAATGGTTGCCGGTGGCCGGCTGCAGCTCGGCGTCACCTCGCTGGTCGCCGGCTATGTGCTCTCCGACCTGCTCGCCCGCTACCGTCGCGCCTATCCGGGCGTCGAAGTGTCGGCCATCGAGGACAATGGCGACTATCTCGAGCACCTCCTGATTGGCGGTAAGCTCGACATCGCCGTGATGGTCACCTCGAACCTGCGCGACCGCACCGCCTTGCAGTCGGAAATCCTCGAGGTCTCGGCCTACAGGCTATGGGTGCCGCTCAGCCACAAGCTGGCCAGCGCCGACATCATCGGCATCAGCGACATCGCCGGCGAACCGCTGATCATGCTGACCGTCGACGAGATCGAGGAAAACACCGGCAAGCTTTTGGCGGCGATCGGCGCCAAGCCGCATGTCGCCTTCCGCACCCGCTCGGTCGAAGCGGTGCGCAGCCTGGTCGCCACAGGTGCCGGCGTGGCGCTGCTGCCCGACCTCGTCTACCGGCCATGGTCGCTGGAAGGCGACCGCATCGAATCGCGCGATATTTCTGGCACTCTGCCGGTGGTCCAGGTCGGCATGGTCTGGCGCCGCGGCTCCAGCCTGCCGCAGGCGGCGCGCGACTTTATCGGCCTTGCCCAGTCGCAGCGCACGGTCCGCCAGCGGCCGTGACAGGGCCAGTCCTCTATCTATCGGTAAAACCGATATCGCCTTTCTGATAAATGAATTTGCGAAACCGGAAATTTCGCAGCACCTTTCATTTCAGGGACCAAAGCCGCCGCGGGAGTGCGGCCCCTAAAATGGGAGATCGATGATGAATTCATTCCTGAAGTCATGCACTGCTTTGACGGTCGCGCTGACCTTCTCCGGCCAGGCCATCGCCCAGGTCAAGGAGCTCGGCAAGGGCGAGGGCGAGGTCAATATCGTCGCTTGGCCCGGCTACATCGAGCGTGGCGAAACCGACAAGGGCTATGACTGGGTGACGTCCTTCGAGAAGGACACTGGCTGCAAGGTCAACGTCAAGACCGCCAACACGTCGGACGAAATGGTCTCGCTGATGAACGAGGGCGGCTTCGATCTCGTCACCGCCTCGGGCGATGCCTCGCTGCGGCTCGTCGCCGGCAAGCGCGTGCAGCCGATCAACACCGATCTCGTCCCGAGCTGGAAGACGGTCGACGACCGCCTGAAGGACGCGCCCTGGTTTACGGTCGACAAGGTGCATTACGGCGTTCCCTACCAGTGGGGTCCGAATGTGCTGATGTACAACACCGAAGTGTTCAAGGAAGCGCCCAAGAGCTGGAAAATCGTCTTCGAGGCGATGGACCTGCCCGACGGCAAGCCGAACAAGGGCCGCGTCCAGGCCTATGATGGTCCTATCCACATCGCCGACGCCGCCAATTACCTAATGTTCCACAAGCCGGAACTCGGCATCAAGGATCCTTACGAGCTGACCGAGGACCAGTACAAGGCAGCGCTCGACCTGCTGCGCGTCCAGCGCACGCTGGTTGGCCGCTACTGGCATGACGCCGCCATCCAGGTCGACGATTTCCAGAACGAGGGCGTTGTCGCCTCGGGCTCGTGGCCCTACCAGGTCAACACGCTGGTCGCTGCCAAGAAGCCGGTCGCTTCGACCATTCCCGAGGAAGGCGTCACCGGCTGGGCCGACACCACCATGATGGAGGCCGACGCCGCCCATCCGAACTGCGCCTATATGTGGCTCGAGCATTCCCTGTCGCCGAAAGTGCAGGGCGATGTCTCGGCCTGGTTCGGTTCGCTGCCCGTGGTGCCTGCCGCCTGCAAGGGCAATGAACTGCTTGGCGAAGAGGGCTGCAAGACCAACGGCTACGACAATTTCGACAAGATCAAGTTCTGGAAGACGCCGGTGTCGAAATGCGCCAGCGAAAACAACCAGTGCGTGCCTTATTACCGCTGGGTGTCGGACTATATCGGCGTCATCGGCGGCCGGTGATTTCGCCCATTGCCCTCCCCCTGGTGGGGAGGGTCAACGCGTAACGTTGGGGTGGGGTCCGCGAGGTGGGGGGATTCTCGGCAGGTCTTGCCGGATCACCCCCACCCGGGACTTCGCGCGACCTCCCTGGCTCCGCCCGCAATGCGATATCGACAAATCAACCGGCAACAGACTGACAGCCCATGACCTCCGCCGTCTCCTTCCAAAAGGTCTCCCGCCATTTCGGCAGTGTGCGCGCCGTCGACGCGGTCGATCTCGACATTGTGCCGGGCGAATTCTTCGCCATGCTCGGTCCATCGGGGTCCGGCAAGACCACCTGCCTGCGTCTGATCGCCGGTTTCGAGCAGCCGACCGCTGGCTCGATCTCGATCTTCGGCGAGCGCGCCGAGGGCGTTCCGCCCTATCGCCGCAACGTCAACACCGTCTTCCAGGACTATGCGCTGTTCCCGCATTTGAACGTGCTCGACAACGTCGCCTATGGGCTGATGGTCAAGGGCGTCGGCAAGCCGGAGCGGCAGAAGGCGGCCGAAGAGGCGCTGTCGCTGGTGCGGCTGCCGGGCTATGGCGCCCGCCGCCCCGGTCAGCTTTCCGGCGGCCAGCGCCAGCGTGTCGCGCTGGCGCGAGCCCTGGTCAACCAGCCCAAGGTGCTGCTACTCGACGAGCCGCTCGGCGCGCTCGATCTCAAGCTGCGCGAGAACATGCAGGAAGAGCTGAAGTCGCTGCAGAAGGCGCTCGGCATCACCTTCGTCTTCGTCACCCACGACCAGGGCGAGGCGCTGTCGATGGCCGATCGCGTCGCCGTCTTCAACGACGGCAGGATCATGCAAATCGGCACGCCCGAGGATATCTACCAGCGGCCGAAGACGCGTTTCGTCGCCGATTTCGTAGGCTCCTCCAACGTGCTGCCGCCGGATTTCGTCCAACGCTATTCCGGTCAGCAGCGCTGGGGCAGCCTGCGTCCCGAATCCATCCGTGTCGGCCGCGGGGCCAAGGGCGACGGCGTCGCCGCCCGTCTCGTCTCGACCAACTATCTCGGCGCCACGACAAGGCTGGCGCTCGATGCCGATGGGCTGAGGCTGCATGCCATCGTGCCGGCAGGCACAGCCGTGCCGGAGGAAGGTGAAGCGGTCGTGCTCACCTTCAACCGCGAGCACCTGCATCTGATGGACGAGCCGGCATGAGCCTCGACGCTGCCATGCCGCGCGCCACCGCCCCCGCCATCCTGCCGGGAAGCGGCGGCTTGCGCGGCGCGCTCTCCGACCTGTTCTGGCGACGGCCGCAACTTCTGCTGCTGCTCATGCTGCTGCCGCCGGTTCTGTGGCTGGGCATCGTCTATATCGGCTCGCTGTTTGCTCTGCTCCTGCAAAGCTTCTTCTCGATCGACGAGTTCTCCGGCCTGATCAACCGCGAGTTCACGCTGAAGACCTATGGCGACCTATTCCAGGCCGCCAATCTCGACATCATCCTGCGCACGGTGACGATGGCGGCCCTCGTCACGCTTGCCTCGGCGATCATCGCCTTCCCCATCGCCTATTACGCGGCGCGCTATGCACGCGGACGCTGGAAGGCTCTGTTCTATCTCGGCGTCATGCTGCCGCTGTGGTCGAGCTATCTGGTCAAGATCTATGCCTGGAAGCTGATCCTCGCCAAGGAAGGCATCCTCACCTGGCTGCTCGCAAAGCTGCACCTTTTGTGGCTGCTCGATGGCTGGCTGTCGCTACCAGTCGTCGGCGGCAATTCGCTGTCGGTCTCCTTCACCGGCACCTTCATCGTCTTCGTCTATGTCTGGTTGCCGTTCATGATCCTCCCCGTTCAGGCCGCACTCGAGCGCGTGCCCGGCAATCTGGTCGAGGCCTCGTCCGATCTCGGCGCTTCACCCGGCCAGACGTTCCGCAACGTGCTGTTCCCGCTGGCGCTGCCCGGCATCGTCGCCGGTTCGATCTTCACCTTCTCGCTGACATTAGGCGACTACATCATCCCGCAGATCATCGGCACGTCGCGCCTGTTCATCGGCCAGGCCGTCTATTCGCAGCAGGGCACCGCCGGCAACATCCCGCTCGCCGCCGCCTTCACCGTGGTGCCTATCGTCATCATGGGCTTCTACCTCTGGGGCGCCAAGCGCATGGGGGCTTTCGATGCGCTCTGACCGCGGCCAGTCGGCCCCTCTCGGACTGAAGATCGCCGCCGCCTGCGGCCTGCTCTTCCTGCATCTGCCGATCCTGCTGATCTTCGTCTATGCGTTCACCACCGAAGAGAAAAGCTTCGTCTGGCCGCCGCCGGGGCTGACCGCGCAATGGTTCGCCGTCACCTGGAACCGTCCGGATGTCTGGGAAGCGCTGTCGCTGTCGGTCCGCGTCGCGGCCATCTCGACGGCCATCGCGCTGGTGCTGGGCACGCTATGCGCCGCCGCTGTCTCGCAGACGCGCTTCTTCGGCCGCGAAACCATCTCGCTGCTGGTCATCCTGCCGATCGCCCTGCCCGGCATCATCACCGGCATTGCGCTGCGCTCCGCCTTTGCGCTCGCAGACATCCCGTTCTCGTTCTGGACGATCGTGCTCGGCCACGCCACCTTCTGCGTGGTCGTCGTCTACAACAATGCGGTCGCCCGCTTCCGCCGCACTTCCGCTTCGATGATCGAGGCCTCGATGGACCTCGGCGCCGATGGCTTCCAGACCTTCAGGCATGTCGTGCTGCCCAACATCGCCACGGCGCTGCTTGCCGGCGGCATGCTGGCCTTCGCGCTGTCGTTCGATGAGGTCATCGTCACCACCTTCACCGCCGGCCAGCAGCAGACCGTGCCGATCTGGATGCTGGAGGAACTGATCCGTCCGCGCCAGCGCCCGGTCACCAATGTCGTGGCCATGGTCGTGGTGCTGGTGACGCTGCTGCCCATCCTGCTTGCCTACTACCTGACCCGCGACGGCGACCAGATCGCCGGTTCGGGCAAATAACCCAAAAGAATAAGGGAGAGACTTCCATGGACACCCAGATGCTGATCGGCTCGATCTTCGACAAGGGCACCGAGACCGAGGAGCCGATCCTCAATCCGAAGACCGGGGCGACCATTCTCAACCTGCCCGAGGCCAGCCCGGCGCAGATCGAGGCTGCTGTCACTGCCGCCGAACAAGCGTTCGTCTTGTGGTCGCGCACCACGCCGGCGCAGCGCTCCGGCTATCTCTTGAAGATCGCCGATCGGATCGAGGCCGAGGCACAAGAATTTGCCGCGCTCGAGGCACTGAACTGCGGCAAGCCGATCAATGCCGTGCTCAATGACGAGATTCCGGCGATCGTCGACTGCTACCGATTCTTTGCCGGCGCTGTCCGCTCGATGCCAGGTGTGGTTGCCGGCGAATATTTGCCCGGCCACACCTCGATGGTCCGCCGCGACCCGATAGGCATCGTCGCCTCGATCGCACCGTGGAACTATCCGCTGATGATGATGGCGTGGAAGCTGGCCCCGGCGATCGGTGGCGGCAACACCGTCGTCTTCAAGCCGTCCGAACAGACGCCGCTGACGGCGCTGAAGCTGGCCAAGATCCTCGCCGATGTCCTGCCCGAAGGCGTCGTCAATGTCGTGCTTGGCCGTGGCGACAGCGTCGGCAACACGCTGATCAACCATGCCAAGGTCAATATGATCTCGATCACCGGTGACGTCGCCACCGGCAAGAAGGTGCTGCAGGCAGCCGCCAAGTCGGTCAAGCGCACGCATCTCGAACTCGGCGGCAAGGCGCCGGTCATCGTCTTCGACGACGCCGACCTCGGCGCCGTGGTCAACGGCCTGCGCGCCTTCGGCTACTACAATGCCGGCCAGGACTGCACGGCTGCCTGCCGCATCTATGCCGGCAAGAAGATCTACGACAAGCTCGTCGCCGATCTCTCCTCGGCAGTCTCGACCATCAAATACAACCGCCCCGACGACACTGAGAACGAGATCGGGCCGCTGATCTCGCGCCGCCAGCGCGACCGCGTGTCGAGCTTCGTCGAGCGCGCCTCGGAGCTAAAGCACATCGAGATCACCACCGGAGGCAAGCCGGGCGAGGGCTCGGGTTTCTTCTACCAGCCGACGGTCGTTGCCGGCGCGCTGCAGGAAGACGAGATCGTGCGCCGCGAAGTGTTCGGCCCGGTCGTCTCGGTGACCCGCTTCTCGGAGGTCGATGAAGCCGTGAGCTGGGCCAATGACAGCGACTACGGTCTGGCGTCATCAGTGTGGACAAAGGACGTCTCGCGCGCCATGGCGACCGCCGCGCGCCTGCAATATGGCTGCACCTGGATCAACACCCACTTCATGCTGACCAACGAAATGCCGCATGGCGGAGTGAAGCAGTCCGGCTACGGCAAGGACATGTCGCTCTACGCGCTTGAGGACTACACCGCCGTGCGGCATGTGATGGTGGCGCACGGGTGAGGAGTGATCCGCATAGCGGACGAAAGGCCAACGATTTGGCTTTTTCGAACGACGAACGCCCGGAGCCATAGCCGAGGGCCGGGAGCCCGTCGCAGCATCTTCCCCTTCTCCCCTGTACGGTGAGAACGGAAGGCCGCAGCTTACGCCGCCTTGTCGCGGACCTGATAATCCTTCACCGCGGCGAAGCGTATGGCCTTCCAGCGCTCGGCCTCGTAGTTGAGCGAGAAGGCGTGCTGGGCCAAAAACACGGGGTCGTTGTCGAGATCACGGGCGATGTCGCCGCGATGCGCTTCGATGAAGCGCTGGACCTCGGCCTTGTCGTCGGCCGATATCCAGCGGCAGACGGAAAAGCGCGACATTTCGAAGTCGACGGGCAGCGTGTATTCGAAGTTCAGCCGCTCCTTCAGCACGTCGAGCTGCAGTGCGCCGACGACGCCGACGATGGCCGGTGAGCCGTCCTCCGGCGAGAACAGCTGCACGACGCCCTCCTCGGCCATCTGGTGCAGCGCTTCCTTGAGCTTTTTGGCCTTCATCGCGTCGCCGAGACGGACGCGGCGCAGGATTTCCGGAGCAAAATTCGGCACGCCGCGAAACAGGATCTCCTCGCCCTCGGTCAGCGTGTCACCGATGCGCAGCGTGCCGTGGTTGGGAATGCCGACGACATCGCCGGCAAAAGCCTCGTCGGCAGTGACACGAGTGCGGGCGAAGAAGAATTGCGGCGCCGACAGGGACATCGGCTTGCCGGTGCGCACCAGCCTGGCCTTCATGCCGCGCTCCAGCTTGCCCGAGCAGACGCGGACGAAGGCGATGCGGTCGCGGTGGTTGGGGTCCATGTTGGCCTGGATCTTGAAGACGAAGGAGGTCATCTTGTCCTCGGTCGCCTCGACCTTGCGGCTGTCGGCCTCCTGCGCGCGCGGCGGCGGCCCGAAGGCGCCGAGCGCCTCGATCAGGTCGCGCACACCGTAGTTGCGCAGCGCCGAGCCGAAATAGACCGGCGTCAGATGGCCCTCGCGGAAAGCGTCGATGTCGAGCGGGCGGCAGGCTTCGCGCGCCAGCTCCAATTCCTCGATGAAGGCTTCGCGCTCGTTCTCCGGCAAGAGGCCGGCGACGCGGTTGGAATCGGGACCATTGACCGGCGTGCGTTCCTTTTCGGCGTCGCCCTTGCGCACGGCATTCAGCGCCAGATGATAGGTGCCGGCAAAGGTTTTTCCCCGCCCGATCGGCCAGGTGATGGGAGCGGTGTCCAGCGCCAGCTTCTGCTCGATCTCATCGAGGATCTCGAACGGATCGCGGCTTTCGCGGTCCATCTTGTTGACGAAGGTGATGATCGGGATGTCGCGCAGCCGGCAGACCTCGAACAGTTTCAGCGTGCGCGGCTCGATGCCCTTGGCGGCGTCGATGACCATGACGGCGCTATCGACCGCCGACAGGGTGCGGTAGGTGTCGTCGGCGAAGTCCTCGTGGCCGGGCGTGTCGAGAAGGTTGAAGACATTGTCCTCATATTCGAAGGTCATCACCGAGGTGACGACCGAAATGCCGCGTTCGCGCTCGATCTTCATCCAGTCGGACCGGGTCTGGATGCGGTCCTTCTTGGCCTTGACCTCGCCGGCGAGCTGAATGGCGCCGCCAAACAGCAGCAGCTTTTCGGTGAGCGTGGTCTTGCCGGCGTCGGGGTGGGCGATGATCGCGAAAGTGCGGCGGCGCGATACCGCCTGTTCGATGTCTTCAGCCAATTTATGGAATCCTGTCTGTGGCGCGGGCTTCTAGCAGCGCTTTCCCGGCCTGTCGACGGTTTTGGGCGGATGGACCCGACCGCGCTTGAGCTTGGACCGCCGCAATGGCATCAGGGAGCTCAATTCGGAGAGAGTTCGGCATGAGCAAAGCGAAGGAAGTCATCGTCATCGGCGCCGGCATCATCGGCGCCTCAATCGCCTGGCATCTGGCCAAGGCCGGAGCGCGGGTGACTGTGATCTCAGATAGCGGCGCCGGCGGTGTCGCGACGCCGAATTCCTTTGCCTGGATAAATGCCAGCTGGGGCAATCCCGAAATCTATTTCCGGCTGCGTACGCGCGCCATGGCCGAATGGACAAGGCTGGCGAAGGACCTGCCCGGCCTGCCGCTTGCCTGGTGCGGCAGCATCTGCTGGGACATGCCGGTGGACAGGCTGGAAGCGCATGCCGCCGAGCATTCGTCCTGGGGCTATGGCGTCGAGCGTATCGGCCGGGAACAGGCGGCGCGCATCGAACCCAATCTCGTCGAGCCTCCTGATTTCGCTCTCCATGTCGCCGAGGAAGGCGTGGCCGAACCGGTCGCCACCGCGAAAGCGCTGCTGGCCGATGCCGAACGGCGCGGCGCGAAGATGATCGTCGGGGCCGTCACCGCCCTGGTGCACAGCAACGGCAAGGTCACCGGAGTGCAGATTTCCGGGCAGCGGATTGCCGCCGGCGAGGTGGTGATCGCGGCCGGCGCCGGCGCTCCGGCGATTGCCGAGACCGCCGGGATCAAGCTGCCGATCGAGACGCCAGCCGGCCTGATCGTGCACTCGCGCCCGTACCAAAAACTGCTCAACGGCCTGGTGATGGGTGAGCCGCTGCATATGCGCCAGACGCTGGAGGGCCGCATCATTGCCGGCTCCGATTTCGGCGGCGGCGATCCGGGCATGGACCCCGAAGCGACCGCACGGGATCTATTCGCGACGGCAAAGAGCATGCTGCGCGGCGCCGACGGGCTGGAGCTGGATTTTCACACGATCGGTTACCGACCAACGCCCATCGACGGCTTTCCAATCATCGGCCGCGCCGACGGTGTCGACGGCCTCTATGTTGCGGTCATGCATTCCGGCATCACGCTGACGCCGGCTGTCGGGCTTTTTGCCGCCCGCGAAATCCTCGACGGCGAGCGCGATCCGCTGCTGGCGCCGTACGGGCTTGGCCGCTTCGCTCAATAATTGGGCGGGCGGCGAAAGCCGCCGGTCAGCGGTTCGATTGCCTTGGCGATTCCGAGCAGCCGCGATTCCGACCAGCGCTTGCCGACCAGTTGCAGGCCGATGGGCAGGCCGTCGCGGTCCTGTCCGCACGGCAGCGACAGTGCCGGATGGCTGGAATAGTTGAAGACCGCGCCATAGGCCGGCAGCATCCAATAGTTTTGCTGCTTGCCATCGACCTCGATCTGCGTTCCCGGCTCGCAATGCGCAAAGGCAGTGCACATGGCGACCGGGCAGAGCAGCGCATCGCAGGTTTCGAAGAAGCGGTCCCAGGCGAGGATCGAGCGGTCGCGGCGGGCGAGCGCCTCGAACCAGCGCGAGAGCGGTGTCGGCTGCTCCGGTGCTTCGGGCTGCGCGGCCTCCAGCATCATGCCGATCAGTTCGCCGCCCTGTTCCAGATCGTCGTGCAGGTCGAGCTTCGGCAATACTGCTTCCTGGACGGTCGCGCCGGCCTGTTTGAGCTGCGCGGCAAGATTTTCGACGGCAGCGCTGATCTCGCCGGCCACCGGAAAACCGGGAAAGGACGACGCGAAGGCGATTCGAAGCGATTTGACATCAAGTCTCGGCATGGATTCGACCGGTACCGGCGCGAGGTCGGTGTCCGCTCCGTCCGGCCCGGCGATGATCTGGTAGATCAAAGCCAGGTCCTCGACGGTCCGCGCCAGCGGGCCCAGACAAGACATCAGCCGCACGCTGCGCGCAGCGCCGCCGGGATCGGGGAAGGCGCCGGCCAGCGAGATCCGGTGCTCGGTCGGCTTCAGGCCATAGACGCCACAGAAGCTGGCCGGCAGCCGGATCGAATCCTGCATGTCGGTGCCGATCTCGAACGGCGTCATGCCCGTTGCGACCGCCGCGGCCGCGCCGCCGCTGGAGCCACCGGCGGTGCGATCGAGGTTCCATGGGTTGCCGGTGCGGCCGAACAGCGGATTGTCCGACTGCCAATCACCCAGCATCGTCGCGACATTGGTCTTGCCCGCCAGAACGCCACCGGCGGCCTTAAGCCGTGCGACGACCGGGCTATCCTGTCTCGCGACATAGTCGGCAAAGGACGGAAAGCCGACCGTGGTTCTCATGCCTACCGTCTCATGCATGTCCTTCAGCGTGAACGGCACGCCATGCAGCGGGCCGAGGGCGTCGCCGCGCGCCAATGCTGCGTCGGCCTCTTTCGCGCGCTCGCGGGCCCCTTCCCGGTCAAGAATGACGACCGCGTTGATGGCCTGGTTGTGCGTGTCGATCTGCGCCAGATGCGCATCCAGCGCCTCGACTGCAGAGATTTTTCGCGCGGCGAACGCGGCGGCGAGTTCGATGGTGGAGGAAAAGGCGAGGTGCATGGCGAACGCTCCGGCTTGGCGGCGGCACTCCGCATCAACATGGCGGATCGCGGCGCGGCATCAAGCGGAGTTCAGCATTCGAGAACCGCTAATGCTTGATCGAAATTGCGCAGCATCCGGGGTGTTTGTTGAAGTCGGCGCTCTACGGCGCCCCTGTGGCCTGCCGGCCATCTCCCCACAGGTGGGGAGCTTGGATGTCACGACGGCTTTCGCCAATCTCCAACGTTGAAAGAATGGCGCAGCCAGCGAAGCTGCCAATCTCCCCCCAAGTGGGAGATGTCCGGCAGGACAGAGGGGGCGCGAAGGAATGCAACCTAGACTATTTCCTTGACTTAGACCGCCAGCGCCAGCTTGACGACGGCCGGCGCAAAAGCACGAATGATCATCCCATCGCCGGTCATCGTGACGAAGCTCGACGGCGGGATCGCTTGCCAGTCGCCGCCATCGCGATCGAAGGGCTCCGACACGATGCTGCGGCCGCCGCCATTGCGGAAAACCGATGTGTAGAGCGTCGGCGCGTGGGCGTCGGTCGCATAGCGCACGGCATAAAGCGCCTGCCCATCGGAAAAGGCGGCGGTGAGCCTCAAAGCCGGCTCAAGACCGGCGCGGTGGGAGGCTTCGATGACACGGCTGGTGGCGCGCGACACTGACCCTTGCGGGTCAGCCGAAAGACCCTCGTCGATCATCAAGAGAAAAAAGAGTTCGGAATCGGTGGTGCCCTCGCGCTGGTCGAAGACGGCGTCGGAGAGCGAATTCTCCAGCGCGCGGCGGATCTTTTCGAAGCCGCCGATTTGGCCGTTGTGCATGAACGACCAGTTGCCGGAGATGAACGGGTGGCAGTTCATGCGGCTGGTGGCGCCGCCGGTCGAGGCGCGCACATGGGCGAGGAACAGGCCGGATTTGATCTGCCGGCACAGGCTCTTCAGGTTGGGATCCGACCAGGCCGGCAGGATGTCGCGGTAGAGGCCGGGCTCGGGCCTGTCGCCATACCAGGCGAGACCAAAACCGTCGCCATTGGTCGGCGACTTGGCTTCCTGGGCGCAATGGCTCTGGGCGATCAGCGAGTGGCAGGGCGCCGTGATGATGTCTTCGAGGAAGACCGCTTCACCAAGATAGGCCGCCCACCGGCACATTCGCTTCTACCGTCCGTTATGCGCGATCCATCAGAGCCGCCGGCTCCTTGGTCGCGTGCGAGCCTCTGTTGTGCGTCCGCTCGTAGAGTTCGCGAACGATTCGGCTTGCCGTAGTCTCGAACAGAAACGGCAAGAAAGCGTGAACGAGGGCGGCCCCCGCAGCTATCGACAGGCGCGAGCAGAACCACGCGGCAAAAGCCATATGGCTGAAATAGCTCTCGCCCACCTTGGCCGGGTGCGAGGTGAAGAGCTTCGAAAGCTGCGTCATGGTGATCCCTCCTCCGGGATAAGCCCCGATGCTGGGTATCCTGCCACGAGGCTAAGGTTCATTAGTCTCAATTTGTCCTTGCCATTGACAACAATTTGGGACATTCATCCCAAAATGGTGCAGGAAATCGATGAAATAGACCGAAGACTGCTGGCCGAGCTGCAGCGCGACGGTACGCTGTCGGTCGACCAGCTCTCGGAAAGAGTGTCTTTGTCGCGCAATGCCTGCTGGAGGCGGGTCAAACGGCTGGAAGCGGATGGCGTCATCATCGGGCGGGTGGCGCTGGTCGACGCCGACAGGGTTGGATTGGGGCTATCGGTGTTCATCCTGATCCGCACCTCCAACCACGACCCCGACTGGCTGCAGAAATTTCGGGCAGCGGTGACCGGCTTTCCCGAGATCACCGGCGTCTACCGCATGTCCGGCGATCTCGACTATGTGCTGCGCGCCCGGGTCGCCGACGTCAAAGCCTATGACCGGCTCTACCAGCGGCTGATCGCCAAGGTGCCGCTGTCCGACGTCTCGGCCTCCTTCGTCATGGAGGAGATCAAGGAGACGACAATCGTGCCGGTGGAACTGCGCTGAAACGGAACCGTCGCAAAAGAAAGCCGTTGATAGCCTTGCGGCCGAGTTGACCGAATCGGGATTCGTGCCGATAGGAATGGCTTTATGCGCGCAGCCCTTTATCCCACTTCCGTCATCGGCCCCTCCGTCGGTTTCGTCAGGTTGCCACATGGCGAAGGTCTGCCGCTGCCAGCCTATGAAAGCGCGGGGGCCGCCGGCATGGATCTGCGCGCCGCGGTGCCGGACGACCGGCCGCTGCTGATCCTGCCCGGAAAACGCGCTTTGGTGCCGACCGGACTGATCCTGGAAATTCCGGAAGGCATGGAAGGCCAGGTTCGGCCGCGTTCGGGCCTTGCCTTCAAGCATGGGCTTACTGTCCTCAATTCACCGGGCACGGTCGACAGCGACTATCGCGGCGAGGTGAAGGTGCTGCTGATCAATCTCGGCGACGAGGATTTCGCGGTGACGCGCGGCATGCGCATCGCCCAGATCGTTTTTGCGTCCGTGACGCAGGCCGTGGTCGAAGAGCGCACATTGGCCGGCGGCACGGCGCGCGGCTCCGGCGGATTCGGGTCGACCGGCACCGCTTAATGGGAACACCTAAACTCGTCATTTTCGACTGCGACGGGGTGCTGGTCGACACAGAGAACCTGGCCAACCGGCGCCTTGCCGAATGGCTGAGCGGCGCCGGCTTCGCGACCACCTTCGAATATTGCCGCAAGCATTTCTCCGGCCGCAGCATGGCCTCGGTGCAGAAGGAGGTCGAGGCGACCGGCGTCAGCCTCGGCGCCGACTTCGTCGAGCGCTGGAATGCAGGCTTGCCGGACCTGTTCGCCCATGGCGTCGAGGCGATCCCTTATGTGCGCGAGTTCATCGAGAAAGTCCGGGCGGCCGGCATCGACTACTGCGTCGCCTCGTCGGCGCGGGTGTCGAAGATGCACATCACGCTTGGCCAGACCGGGCTCTTGCGGCTGTTCGAGCACGCCATGTTCTCTTCGACCATGGTCGGGCGCGGCAAGCCGTTTCCGGACCTGTTCCTCCATGCCGCGAAGACCATGGGCTTCGCGCCCGCCGACTGCATCGTCATCGAAGACAGCGTCGCCGGGACCGAGGCCGGCATTGCCGCCGGCATGCGCGTCTTTTCCTATCACGCCGATCCGTATTCCGACCCCGACGGCCTGGCCGAGGCCGGCGGCATCCTGTTCGACGACATGCGCGAGCTGGCGGGCCTGGTGCCGATCCACTGAGCTGAGTTTCAGCTCGGAGATCCGGCTGTGCGTTCTACAACTCCGTGCTAGCGTGCGCGCTCCCGAGGGGCGCTACTCCATGATCTCCATGCTCAATCGCTTGATCCTCGCTTGCCTGCTGCTGCCATGGCTTTGGACGACGGCGGTCGCGCAGTCT
Source organism: Mesorhizobium waimense (assembly GCF_003601975.1). Taxonomy (GTDB): domain Bacteria; phylum Pseudomonadota; class Alphaproteobacteria; order Rhizobiales; family Rhizobiaceae; genus Mesorhizobium; species Mesorhizobium waimense. The sequence goes on along the minus strand of NZ_QZWZ01000001.1, from coordinate 478,239 downwards.
GTCAGCTTCCCGGATCTCGGCACTTCCATTCCCGGCCATCAGGATGTCACCTATCTCGACCTTGCCAGAATGATCATTCCGGATCTGAAGATGGGCACGGACGGCCTTTATGGTGGCCCCTTGCCGATCGAGATCCGCCACATCGAGGGTCCGGATAGCGGTGGCTCGCCACCGCCGACATCGAACCTTCCCAACGCCGCCGTGCTCGCCATCAAGGCCGGCGGCAAGGACCGGCTGACCATGCTGTTCGACCTAGGCGACTCTCCCGACAGTGCCGAGGGCTATGCCGTGCTGGCGCTCTACGACATCACCGGCAAGCCGGCCCTGCTCGACGCGGTCAATGTCGCTGTCGACCGCAGCACCTATTTCCGAGATCCCGGAAAACTGTCGATCGGTCCCGACGATGACGTCCTCATCACCATGAGCACGCATTTCAATTCGAACCAGGGCTATGTGGCCACGCCGCTGATCATGGTGCGCAACGACCGGTTCGAACCGATCGACATGATCTATACGTTCGACGAGAACCTTTGCGCCTACAGGCGCACGCAGAATGTGGCGTTACAGACCATTGCTGGCGGCCAGCCCTATGCGGCGATCAAGGTGACGGTCACCGAAGCCACGGTGCCGAGCGGCGAGAGCTGCGATGAGCCGCCACCCGAGGCCTCGTCGCACGATATCTCGGTCACCTACCATTGGGACAAGGTGACGTCGCGCTACGGGAAGGACTCTGACGCGTTCGAGCGTTTGTCAGCAGAGAATGCCAAACGCTTCTGAGCCAAACGCATTCGTTTGCCCGGCGGAAATCGGCACGATAGACTCCGCGTCACAATTCCGTATCTGAAGGAAGTCTCCATGGACAAAGGCAAGATCTTTCGCGACCTGCATGCCTCGACCTTCGTCATGCCCAACCCCTGGGATGTCGGCACGACGAAGCTTCTCGCCTCCTTCGGCTTCAACGCGCTGGCCACGACCAGCGCCGGCTTTGCCTTCTCGCGTGGCCTGCCGGACGGCGCGGTGACGTTCGACGCCATGATCCACCATTGCCGCGAGGTGACGGCGGCGACCAGCCTGCCGGTCTCGGCCGATCTCGAGCGCGGCAAGGGTGACAGCGCCGAGCGTGCGGCCGAAACCATCTTCGCGGCGGAGGCGGCCGGCCTTGCCGGCTGTTCGATCGAGGACCACACCGGCGATCCCGACAAGCCGATCTACGATTTTTCGCACGCGGTCGAGCGGGTCGCAGCAGCGGTCGAGGCGGCTCGGGCGCTGAAGCGCGATTTCGTCTTCACGGCGCGAGCAGAGAATTTCCTGTGGGGCAGGAACGACATTGACGATACGATCAAGCGGCTGCAGGCCTTCGAGAAGGCCGGAGCCGACGTGCTCTACGCGCCCGGGCTCGGCGATATCGAGACCGTGCGCACCGTGTGCTCGGCGGTGAGCACGCCGATCAATGTCATGGCGCGGCCGGGCTTCACCGTCGCCGACCTTGCCCAGGCAGGCGTCAAGCGGATCTCGCTCGGGCCGTGGCTGACCAATTTCGCCTTCGGCATGCTGGAGACGGCGGCGCGCGAAATCCAGCAGGACGGCACCTTCGGTTTCACCCGCTCGGCCATGCCGTTCGGCAAGCTGCAGGCGCTGTTTGGCAAGTCCGGCGAATGACGCTTACCGTCGTCGACATGCACACCGGCGGCGAACCGCTCAGGATCGTCACCGGCGGCTATCCGCAAATACCGAAAGGCACGATCCTGGAGAAGCGCGCCAATGTGCGCGACCATCTCGACCACTTGCGCAAGCTGCTGATCTTCGAGCCGCGCGGCCATTACGACATGTATGGCGCGCTTTTGGTCGAGCCGGACCTTCCGGGCGCCGACCTTGCGGTGCTGTTCATGCACAATGAGGGCTATTCGACCATGTGCGGTCACGCCATCATCGCGCTCGGCCGCTACGCCGTCGACGAGGGGCTGGTCGCCCGGCAGGAGCCGGTGACGACAGTCAACATCGAGGCGCCGTGCGGGCTGGTGGTCGCTTCGGTGGAGGTCAGGGACGGCAAGTCGGGCTCGGTGTCTTTCGAAAGCGTGCCGGCCTTCCTGTTTGCCCGCGACCAGCGGATCGAATTGCCTGGCCTGAGCACGATCGGCTTCGACATCGCCTATGGCGGCGCCTTCTATGCGCTCGCCGACTGCCGCCAGTTCGGGCTGGAATTCGGCCGTAGCCGCGTGCGCGATTTCGTCGATGCGGCCACGGTGCTGACCGAAAAGCTCAAGGCGGAATTTCCGCTGTCGCACCCCGACCATGCCGACCTTGCCTTCCTCTACGGCACAATCCTTACCGACGGGCAGGACGCGTTTTCCGGTGAGGCGACCAAAAACATCTGTGTCTTCGCCGAGGCCGAGGTCGACCGCTCGCCGACCGGATCGGGTGTGACCGCAAGATTGGCGGCGATGCATGCCAAGGGCCAGATCGCCATCGGCCAGACCAGAACCTTCGAGAGCATCGCCGGCTCGCGCTTTTCCGGCGCGGTGGCGCGGGTGGCCAAGGCCGGCCCGCATGAGGCGATCATCGCCCGCGTCGGCGGCCGCGCCTATTACTCAGGGCGCACCGAATTCATCGTCGAGCCGGACGACGAGTTGGGACGGGGCTTTCTGCTACGGTGAACTGAGGCGCGGTTATGCCGCCTCGCGTGCCGAAATCGCCTTGTGCAGATGCACCATGATGGCGGCGGCGAAGAGCGGCGTCACCAGGTTGAGCAGGGGCACGGCGAGGAAGGCGGCGATGACCAGCCCGGCCAGAAACACCGTGCCGGCATGTTTTCTGCGCAGGCCCTTGGCCTCCGCCTCCGGGCGAAAGCGCATGGCGGCGAATTCGAAGAACTCGCGCCCGAGCAGGTAGCCGTTGACGATGAAGAAGGCGGCGATGTTAATGCCCGGCACCAAAAGCAGCAGCAAGGCGACGATGTTGCCGAGTATGACGACGCCGAAGAATTTTATCGACAGCACCAGCGAGCGCAGCGCCGGCACGGCGCTTCCGGCCGCATCGCCGGGATAGTCGGTGCGCTCGACCACTTCGGCGACATCGTCGAGAAACAGGCCGGCGATGATGGCCGTCACCGGTGCGATGAGCAACGCCATCCCGAAGGCAAGGGCGATGGCGGCGATGATGCCGCTCAGCCATCCGGCCCAGGACGGCAGGCCGGGCAACAGCGCCTCGAACCACGGCAGGGCCAGCCAATCGACAAGACCCGTCAGACCGAACCACAGCGCGACCAGCGCCAGCAGGGTCAGCCCGAGCGTCTTCAGGAAAACCGCTCGGAATTCGGGAGAGAACAGCTGACTTAAGGCGGCGCGGGCAGCGTTGAGGATCACGGCGTTTCCAACCCCTTGAGACAGAACGGACATCTCCGAGATAGGCGGAGACCCGACAGGCCACAAGAGCGACTTACCTACCCGGCAAGTGCTGCCTTGCGAGCCGGGATGGTCATGGCCGCCACGCCGGCGACGACAAAGCCCATGCCGAGCCAGGCCGTCGAGCCGAGGCTCTCGCCGAGGAAGAGCGCGCCGATGCCGACTCCGATCGGCACGCGCAGATAGGCCTGCGACGTCGTGCCGACCGAACCCAGCGTGTGGATGAGGCGGAAAAAGATCGAGAAGGCGAGCGCGGTGGAAAAGACCGACAGTCCAAGCAGCGCAAGGATTGACGCGGTCGAGGGCGAAAGCGTCCAGGGTCGATCGAAGACAAGGCTCAAAGGGATGAGGATCGCCGCGCCGCAGATCATCGAGCCGGCGGCCGGCAGCATCGGGTCGAGCCCCTTGAAGTTGCGCCCGAAAATAGCGGCACCCGCGTAGCTGACGGTGGCGGCGATGACGGCAAGCTGCGCCCAGAGCTGATGGCCGAGGCCGCCCAGCGCCTCGGTACCGACGATGAGGCATATGCCGGCGATGCCGGCACCGACGCCGATCAGCTTGCGCAGCGTCACCGGCTCATGGCGGGTGATCAGCGCCGTCAGCAGGAAGGTGAAGATCGGCGAGGTCGCGTTGAGGATGGTGGCAAGGCCGGCATCGATGGAGCGTTCGGCTGCGGCAATCAGCGTGAACGGGACGACGCTGTTCAGGCAGGCCTGGAACATGAAACGACGCCAGGTCACCGCATCCCTCGGCAAAGCGAGGCCGCGCCAGCGGATGAGCGCGAGCAGGATGCCGCCGGCGATCAAAGTCCGCCCTGCGATGAAGGTCACTGGCGGGATCGTCTCGACGCCGACCTTGATGAAGGAGTAGGACGCACCCCAGAGCACGGCCAGCACGCCGAGCAGGGCCAGTTCGGTGGTCATGTCGGGCTTTGCGGGCATTGCTCGTTCGCACTTTCACAATTGATCGGACCGCTTCTAGCTCACGGCGCGGCGGAAATGTTTCGATCGCGATGCAACCATAGCCGTCATCGTCGCGGCCGACATGGTCCAGTTCGATGCGATGGCTGCCGCAGCCCCGGACATCATGGCCAAGCGGAAGCCGGCTTGGCGGAAATGCCGATTTTCGGGGTAGGCAAAGCGGCGGCAAATCGCTAGACCCGCGCGCGGCCGGCATGGCAGAAAGGCCGGTATTTGTTGGCGGAGATATTGATGCCGGACTATGACGTGCTTTGCATCGGCAATGCCATTGTCGACATCATCGCCCAGTGCGACGAGGGGTTCCTCGAGACCAACGGCATCATCAAGGGCGCGATGAACCTGATCGACACCAGGCGCGCCGAACTGCTCTACAGCCGCATGGGGCCGGCGATCGAGGCCTCCGGCGGCAGCGCCGGCAACACGGCGGCGGGCATCGCCAGCTTCGGCGGCCGCGCCGCCTTCTTCGGCAAGGTGTCGAACGACCCGCTCGGCGAAATCTACACCCATGACATCCAGGCCCAGGGCGTCGCCTTCGATACCAAACCGCTCGAGGGCGAGCCGCCGACGGCGCGTTCGATGATCTTCGTCACGCCGGACGGCGAGCGCTCGATGAACACCTATCTCGGCGCCTGCGTCGAGCTCGGCCCGGAGGACGTCGAGGCCGACAAGGCCTCGGGTGCTGCGGTCACCTATTTCGAGGGCTATCTGTGGGACCCTCCGCGCGCCAAGGAGGCGATCCGGCAGACCGCGCGGCTGGCGCATGCCGCCGGGCGCGAAGTGTCGATGACGCTTTCGGATTCGTTCTGCGTCGACCGCTACCGCGACGAGTTCCTCGACCTGATGCGATCGGGCACCGTCGACATCGTCTTCGCCAACAGCCACGAGATCAAATCGCTCTACCAGACAGCCTCCTTCGACGAGGCACTGGCCGCCATCCGCAAGGACTGCAAGATCGCCGCCGTCACCCGCTCGGAGAAGGGCTCGGTCATCGTGCGCGGCGACGAGACCGTTATCATCGAGGCGACGACGATCAAGGACCTGGTCGACACGACAGGCGCCGGCGACCTCTACGCCGCCGGTTTCCTCTATGGCTACACGACGGGACGCAGCCTGAAGGACTGCGGCGACCTCGGCTCGCTGGCGGCCGGGCTGGTCATCCAACAGATCGGTCCGAGGCCGCGGCAGAATTTGCGTCGCGAAGCCGAGCAGGCGGGGCTGCTATAGTCTCGTTGCGTCACCCCTGATAGGCATCAAAAGACGCCGCCTGTCGCGCGCCTGTCACAGAGCGCACATAGACGATGGATCCAGCTTGGTGGCCTGCGCGTCGGTAAGACGAATCGCCGGCAACGGTTTCTCGGCGGTGTTTCGCTCGAAGAGGGCTCCGGCGCCGATACGATCGACAGCTATGTTCCGCACGTCGTCGGCGGCGTGAAGTACAAGGGCGACTGGGGTGCGATCACCGCCGTCGGCGCTTACAACAGCAACGGGGAAGAATGGGCCGGCAAGGTTCGCCTCGACGTCAAGGCGACCTCCGACCTGACCTTGTTGGTGATGGGCGGCTACGGCAGCGACGACAACACGGCGACTAATTTCTACAAGCCATGGACCGGCAACTTCGCCGTCTGGGGCGGCGGCACCTACACGGTCAACAAGAAGGTCGCGCTCAACGCCCAGGTCTCCTACACCGACGCTGAGGACTTCGCCGTGGCGGCGAACGTCGCCTACACCATCGTTCCGGGCTACACGATCACCGCCGAAGTCGACTATTACGACAGTTTCGACGCGGACGACTCCGACGCGATCGGCGGCATCGTCCGCTTCCAGCGCTCGTTCTGATCGAAACCCGCAATCTCGACGGAAAGGCCCGCGGCAGACGCCGCGGGCCTTTTCATTTCGAGGACCGGGTGCGCCGCGGCGCCGTTGCGATGGGTGCGCCGCTCAGGCAGTGCGGCGATGCTTGCTGGCCGCAGGCTCCAGGGCGTCGGCCGTGACCAGCCGGTCGCGGCCACTTTTCTTGCCGACATACATCAGCCGGTCGGCCAGCGCGACGAGAGCGTCGCAATCGCCGGCCTCGGATGGATAGATGGCGACACCGACGGTGCAGCCGACCTGGATGTCGCCGTTCGGAGCCGGAACCTTGATGCGTAGCCGTTCCAGGACGCGTTCGGCGACCCGCACGGCCTTTTGCCTGGCCTGGTCCGCTTGCCCCGAAAACAGGAAGGCGAACTCATCACCACCGAGCCGCGCCACGAAATCGTCGCTGCGCAGGATGGAGCGAAGGTGGTTCGACACGCGCTGCAGCAGCGCGTCGCCGGCCTCGTGGCCGAGCGTGTCGTTGACCTCCTTGAACCGGTCGAGGTCGATGAACAGAAGGCCGGCCGCCTCGCCATTGCCGCCGCAGCGGGCCACCACCGATTTGAGTTCGTTGTGGAAAGCGCGCCGGTTGGGCAGGTCAGTCAACAGATCGTGGTTGGCCGAATGGTCGCTCTGCTGCTTGGCCAGCTCGATCTCGCGTTTTTGCGCGGACAGTTCTTCGTTGGCGACCTTCAGATCCTGCAGCAGTTGGGAGTTGAGGTCCTCGACAACCTTGCGATCGCTGATGTCGACGACGAAACCTTCCAGGAATTCTAGCTCGCCGGCATCGTCCCAGACACCGCCGCCGATCTCACGGACCCACAGCGGTTCGCCGACCTTCGGCACGATGCGATAGTCGACGTTCCAGTTGCGGCGCGCTTCGAGCGCGGCATCGACGGCGGCATAGACCGCGGCGAGATCATCCGGGTGGATGGCCGAGACATAGTCGCGCACGGCGTTGTGCACGAAATCAGTGGGCGGATAGCCGCTGACGGTGAGAACGCCGTCGCTGATATAGAGCATGGTGTAGGATTGATCGTTGCGGCAGCGGTAAAGATAACCGTCCATGCGGCCGGTGATGCTGAGCAGGGCGTCCAGCCGCTCGTCGTGGTAGGCCTCGTGGCCGACCGCCGATACAGAAACCCCGTCATGCTTCATGGCCGCATCCCCGTTTGGCGGTCTGAGCGCGCCGCAGATGCCGTTACGGCAAGTCGGCAAAGAGGTTCCTATATCAGCTGAGTATTATCAATCTCTTATGGGGAGGGGTCCGACGGCGTTCGGGCGCTGCCTCCCTCGAAAAGCCAAATCGTTGGCTTTTCGCCCGCTGCACGGACCGTTCGTCAAGCCCCCGCCGTATAGGCCGCGATCGCCGCCATGTTGACGATGTCTGAGTCCTTGGCGTTCAGCGAAACAATCTGCACCGGCTTGTTCAAGCCCACCAGCAGCGGACCGATGACGGTGGAGCCGCCGAGTTCCTGCAGCATCTTGGTCGAGATCGAGGCCGAGTGGAAGGCCGGCATGATCAGCACATTGGCCGGGCCGGTCAGGCGGATGAACGGATATTGCGCCATGGCGCGGGCGTTCAGCGCCACGTCGGCGGCCATCTCGCCGTCATACTCGAAATCGACGCGGCGCTTGTCGAGGATGCGCACCGCTTCCTGCACGCGCTCCGAGCGCTCGCCCTGCGGATGGCCGAACGTTGAGTAGGCGAGCATGGCGAGCCTTGGCTCGTAACCCATGCGGCGGGCAAAGCCGGCCGCCTCCTCGGCAATGTCGGCGATCTGCTCGGCATTGGGCATATCGTGCACGGCAGTGTCGGCGACCAGCACCGTCCTGCCCCGTGCCAGCACGATCGAGACACCGATGACGCGGTGGCCGGGCTTGGCGTCGATGATGCGACGGATGTCGTCGAGCGCGGTGGAATAGTTGCGGGTGACACCGGTGACGATGCCGTCGGCATCGCCAAGTGCCACCATGCAGGCGGCGAAATGGTTGCGGTCGTTGTTGATCAGGCGCTGGCAGTCGCGGAACAGGAAGCCTTTGCGCTGCATGCGCTCGTAGAGATAGTCGGTGTAGATGCCGTTGCGGCGCGACAGCCTGGCGTTGATGATCTCAATGCCTTGCTTGTTGAGCTCGATACCGGCGTGCTTGGCGTTCTCCTTGATGACGTCGTCGCGGCCGAGCAGGATGGCGGTGCCGAGCTTCTGGTTCACATAGGAGACGGCGGCGCGCATCACCTGCTCCTCCTCGCCCTCGGCGAAGACGATGCGTTTGGGCTGGCGACGCACGCGGTCGTAAATGCGCTGCAAGGTCGAAGCGATCGGGTCGCGGCGGGCCGAAAGCTCCTGCGCGTAGCGGTCGAGATCGAGGATCGGTTTGCGGGCGACGCCGGACTCCATCGCGGCCTTGGCGACCGCAAGCGGGATGGCCGCGATCAGGCGCGGATCGAACGGCACCGGGATGATGTAGTTGGGGCCGAATTTCGGCCGGTTGCCCTGATAGGCGGCGGCAACGTCGTCGGGCACGTCCTTGCGCGCCAGCTCGGCCAGCGCGCGCGCCGCGGCGATCTTCATCTCGTCGTTAATGGTGGTGGCTCTGACATCCAGCGCGCCGCGGAAGATGTAGGGGAAGCCGAGCACATTGTTGACCTGGTTCGGATAATCCGAGCGGCCGGTGGCCATGATGGCGTCGGTGCGGATCTCGGCTACTTCCTCCGGCGTGATCTCCGGATCGGGATTGGCCATGGCGAAGATGATCGGGTTCTTGGCCATCGACTGCACCATCTTGGTGGTCAGCGCGCCCTTGGCGGAGAGGCCGAGGAAAACGTCGGCGCCGTCCAGCGCCTCGGCCAGGCTGCGTGCCTCGGTCTTGACCGCATGCGCCGACTTCCACTGGTTCATGCCTTCGGTGCGGCCCTGGAAGACCACGCCCTTGGTGTCGCACAGGATGATGTTTTCGGGCGAAAAACCCATCGCCTTCATCAGCTCGATGCAGGCGATGCCCGCGGCACCGGCGCCGTTGCAGACCATCTTCGTGGTCTTCATGTCGCGGCCGGTGATCTCCAGCGCGTTGATCAGGCCGGCTGCCGAGATGATGGCGGTGCCGTGCTGGTCGTCATGGAAGACCGGGATGTCCATCAATTCGCGCAGGCGCTGCTCGATGATGAAGCATTCCGGCGCCTTGATGTCCTCGAGGTTGATGCCGCCGAAGGAGGGCCCGAGGAAGCGCACGCAGTTGATGAACTCGTCGGCATCCTCGGTATCGACTTCGAGGTCGATGGAATCGACATCGGCGAAGCGCTTGAACAGCACCGCCTTGCCTTCCATCACCGGCTTGGAGGCGAGCGCGCCGAGATTGCCAAGGCCGAGGATGGCGGTGCCGTTGGAGATGACGGCGACCATGTTGCCGCGCGTCGTGTAGTCGAAGGCGCGGCTGGGGTCCTCGGCGATGGCGCGCACCGGAACGGCGACGCCCGGCGAATAGGCGAGGCTCAGATCGCGCTGCGTCGCCATGGGTTTCGTGGCGACGATCTCCAGCTTGCCCGGGCGGCCCATGGCGTGGAATTCCAGCGCCTCCTGGGCGCTGACGGAGGGACCGCTGTTTTCGGTTTTCCTGGCCATGATGCTCTTGATTTCCTCACCGGTGCGGCACCCTTGAGATGGATGCCATGTTTTTGTGAGCTTCCGGATTAAGGCCACACGAGGACGCTGTAAACCGCCAAGCGATCCGGAAAAGCGCTTCCAGCATGTCGCGGCTGTTGGCGGTCCGGCGCCAGCGACAGCAGGTGCAGCCGCTTCTTCCCCTGCTTTTCGAGCCGCCGGCATTAAACCGCGCCATCACATCTGCTAGCGTGCCGGCATGAACTTGCACACGCCAACCGAGCCCGACGCCTCCGAGGCGATGACGCCTGCGCCCACTGCCGCGCCAGTCGGCGCCACGCCGATGATGGAGCAGTATATCGAGATCAAGGCGGCGAACCCGGATTCGCTGCTGTTCTACCGCATGGGCGATTTCTACGAGCTGTTCTTCGACGACGCCGAGAAGGCGAGCCGGGCGCTCGGCATCGTCTTGACCAAGCGGGGCAAGCATCAGGGCCTCGACATCCCGATGTGTGGCGTGCCGGTGCATGCGGCCGACGACTATCTGCAGAAGCTGATCGGCCAGGGATTCCGCGTCGCCGTCTGCGAGCAGATCGAGGATCCGGCGGAAGCCAAGAAGCGCGGCGGCAAATCGGTGGTGCGCCGCGACGTGGTGCGGCTGGTGACGCCCGGCACCATCACCGAGGACAAATTGCTGGCGCCGTCGGAATCGAGTTTCCTGATGGCGCTGGGGCGGGTGAAAGGTGGGGCCGCCGAGCATTCGTTTGCGCTGGCCTGGATCGAGATTTCGACCGGCGTTTTTCGCGTTGCCGAAACCACCGCCGACCGACTTTTGGCCGACGTGTTCCGCGTCGATCCGCGCGAGCTGATCGTCGCCGAACCGGTATTCTACGACCCCGAACTGAAGCCGGTGTTCGACGTCATCGGCCGCGTCGCCAGCCCGCAGCCGCCGTCGCTGTTCGATTCGGCCTCAGCCGCGGGGCGCATAGCCCGTTTCTTCGAGGTGGCGACGCCGGACAGTTTCGGCACGTTCTCGCGCGCCGAGCTGTCGGCGATCTCGGGCACTATTGCCTATGTCGAGAAGACGCAGAAGGCCGAGCGGCCGCCGCTGTCGCGGCCAGAGCGCGAGGAGCAGGGCTCGACGCTGTTCATCGACCCGGCGACACGCGGCAATCTGGAATTGCTGCGCACTTTGTCGGGCAGCCGCGAGGGCTCGCTGTTCAAGGCCATCGACCGCACGGTGACCGGCGGCGGCGCAAGGCTGCTGGCCGACCGGCTGATGGCGCCGCTGACCGACCCGGCGGCGATCGGGGCGAGGCTGGATTCGGTGTCGTTCTTCCTCTCCGAGACGCGGCTCTGCCAGGCGGTGCGGCCGAGCTTGAAGAGCGTCGCCGACATGCCGCGCGCGCTCTCCAGGCTGGCACTCAACCGCGGCGGCCCGCGCGATCTCGGCGCGCTGCGCGCCGGCTTCGAGGCCGCGGGCGCCATCGCCGAGATCTTTGCCGCGACCGCCCTGCCCCAGGAATTGGCGGCAGCGCTCACCGCCATCAAGGCGCTGCCGCGCGCGCTCTCAGAGCACCTCAGCCAGGCCCTCAGCGAGGAACTGCCACTCATCAAGCGCGACGGCGGCTTCGTGCGCGCAGACTATCATGCCGAACTCGACGAGATGCGGGCACTGCGCGACGAATCGCGAAAAGTGATCGCCGGGCTGGAGCGCTCGCTGATCGACGAAACCGGCATCCGCTCGCTGAAGATCCGGCACAACAATGTGCTTGGCTACTATATCGAGGTGACCGCCAATCACCATTCGATCATGACCGGCAGCGACGGTGCCAAGGCGCGCTTCATCCATCGCCAGACCATGGCCAATGCCATGCGGTTTACGACAACGGAGCTCGCCGAACTCGAGACAAAAATCGCCAACGCAGCCGACCGGGCGCTGAGCATCGAGCTTGCCACTTTCGACAGGCTGACGGCGGAAGTGGTGGGCGAAGCAGACAGCATCCGCGCCGGCGCCGAGGCGCTAGCCGTGCTCGACGTCTCGGCGGCGCTGGCGCTGCTCTCGGAAAGCGAGGCCTGGTGTCGTCCTGTGGTGGATTCCAGCCTTGCCTTCGATATCTCCGGCGGCCGGCATCCGGTGGTCGAACAGGCGTTGCGGCGCTCGGGCGAAGGACCGTTCGTCGCCAATGATTGCGACCTGTCGCCGGAAGGCGGCGCAAAGAACGGCGCGATCTGGCTGCTGACCGGTCCCAATATGGGCGGCAAATCGACTTTCCTTCGGCAGAACGCGCTGATCGCCATCCTTGCCCAGACCGGCTCGTTCGTGCCGGCACAAAGCGCCCATATCGGCGTCGTCGACCGGCTGTTTTCGCGTGTCGGCGCCTCGGACGATCTGGCGCGCGGACGCTCGACCTTCATGGTCGAGATGGTCGAGACGGCGGCGATCCTCAACCAGGCCGGCGAACGCGCGCTGGTGATCCTGGATGAAATCGGCCGCGGCACCGCCACCTTCGACGGCTTGTCGATCGCATGGGCGGCGGTCGAGTATCTGCATGAGAAGAACCGCTGCCGGGCGATCTTCGCCACCCATTTCCACGAGATGACGGCGCTGGCCGGCAAGCTGCCGCGGCTGCACAACGTCACCATGCGGGTCAAGGAATGGGAAGGCGACGTGGTGTTCCTGCACGAGGTCGGCAAGGGTGCAGCCGACCGCTCCTACGGCGTCCAGGTGGCGCGGCTCGCCGGCCTGCCGGACGCGGTGGTCGGCCGGGCCAAGGAAGTGCTGCACCAGCTGGAAGAAGGCGAGGTTTCGGGCAAGGCCAACCGGCTGGTCGACGACCTGCCGCTGTTTTCGGTGGCGGTGAAGCGGGAGGCACAGAAGCCGGTGAAGAACGATGCGCTGGGCGAGGCGCTCGGCGCGATCAATCCCGATGAAATGACGCCGCGCGAGGCGCTGGAGGCGCTATACCGGCTGAAGGGGATGGCAGGAAAGTAAGAGCTGCGTCGCCGAAGCTGCCGCTCAGATCATCTCCAGCCCGCGCTTGCGCGTCGGTGGCGGGAAGGCGCGGTCGAGCTCGGCGATATCCTCTGAACTCAGCTTGATGTCGAGCGCGGCGGCGTTCTGGCGCACATGCTCCTGCCTGGTCGCCTTCGGAATGGCGATGACGCCCGGCTGCGCCATCACCCAGGCAAGGGCGATCTGCGCCGGCGTGGCATTGTGGCGATCGGCGATGGCGTCGAGCCTGGCATTGCGCGCCAAGGCGCCCTGTTCGACAGGCGAATAGGCCATCAGTGGGATGCCGCGTTTGCGGCTCCACGGCGCGAGGTCGAATTCGGGGCCGCGCCGCGACAGATTGTAGAGCACCTGGTTGGTCTGGACATCGCCGCCGGCAGGCAGGCCGACCAGTTCCTCCATCTCGTCGGTGTCGAAGTTGCTGACGCCCCAGTGGCGGATCTTGCCGGCCTTTTTCAGCGCCTCGAACACCTCGACCGTCTCCGCCAAAGGCACGCTGCCCGGCCAATGCAAGAGATAGAGATCGATGCGGTCGGTCGCGAGGCGTTTCAGGCTGCTCTCGCAGGCCCGCTGGACGCCGGCGCGCGAGGCGTTGGACGGCAGCACCTTGGAGACCAGGAAGGTCTCGTCACGGCGCCCGGCAATGGCCTCCGCCACCACCTCCTCGGCGCCGCCGCTGGCATACATTTCGGCGGTGTCGATCAGCGTGACGCCAAGGTCCAGCCCGAGCTGAAGCGCCTTCACCTCATCGGCACGGCGACGTGCGTCCTCGCCCATTTTCCAGGTGCCCTGGCCGAGCACGGCAACGGCTTCGCTTGAGGGCAGAGTGGTGGTTCTGATCGTTGACGGCATGGCGTGCTCCACTTGGTGCCGGATCGCAGCACAGGCGAGGCGGGAAATCCAGACGAAAGTCTTTTCCGAACGTTCGCGGTTACGCCTGCTGCTATTTTACCGGATGGGCGGCGAGCCAGGCCTGCATCTCTTTGATCTCGGCTTCCTGCGCTGCGATGACGCCTTCAGCCAGCTTGCGGATTTCCGGGTCCTTGCCGTTGGCCAGCTCGACCTTGGCCATGTCGATCGCGCCTTGATGATGCGGGATCATGCCGCGGACGAAATCGACGTCGGCATTGCCGGTACTTTCGATCGCCATCATGTCGGCGTGCATCTTGTCCATCGCCGCCTTGTAGCCGGCGCTCGAAGGGCTGTCGGCGCCCATCGCCATGCCGGACATGTCGTGCTTCATCTCCTCGGACTGTGCAGGAACGCTTTCGAGGAACACCGCGAGCAGCATTCCGGCCGCCATCAGCAAAAGCACAATCTTCTTGGCCAAATTCATCCGTGATCTCCTGTTGAATGGAATGTCGTATTGGGAGGTTTGCTCAGAGTTTCAACGTTCTCAGCCGCAAGGCATTGGCGATAACCGAGACCGAGGACAGGCTCATGGCCGCCGCCGCCAGCATCGGCGACAAAAGCGTGCCGGTGAGCGGATAGAGCACGCCGGCCGCGACCGGCACGCCGAGCACGTTGTAGAGGAAGGCGAAGAACAGGTTCTGGCGAATGTTGCGGATCGTCGCCTGGGCGAGCGTACGCGCCCTGACGATGCCGTTGAGGTCGCCCTTGACCAGGGTGATTCCGGCGCTTTCGACCGCGACATCGGCGCCGGTGCCCATGGCGATGCCGACATCGGCGACAGCGAGCGCAGGCGCATCGTTGACGCCGTCGCCGGCCATGGCGACACCGGCGCCTTTCGAGCGCAATTCCTCGACAAGTACCGCCTTCTGTTCCGGCAGCAGGCCGGCGCGAACCTCGTCGATGCCGAGCTTGCCGGCGATAGCCTTGGCCGTGCGTTCGTTGTCACCGGTCGCCATGATGATCCTCAAGCCCCTGTCATGCAGCGCCTTGATCGCCTCCGCTGTCGTCGCCTTGACCGGATCGGCGACGGCGACGATGCCCGCCAGCCTTTTGCCCACGGCAACGAACATCACAGTCTTGCCGTCCGTTTGCAGCGCCGTTGCCCGTTCACCGAGCGGCGCTGTGTCGATGCCGAGATCGGCCATCATCGCCGCATTGCCGAGCGCAACTTTGCTGCCCGACACCGTGCCGGAAACACCCTTGCCGGTGACCGCCTCGAAATCGCTGGCGTCAGCGACCTTCAGGCCCCGTTCGCCGGCACCATCGACAATGGCCTCGGCCAGCGGATGCTCCGAACCTTTTTCAAGGGCGGCGGCGAGCTCCAGCAATTCATTATCGGCCATGCCTTCGGCGGCGACAACATCGGTCAATCGCGGCCGGCCCTCGGTCAAGGTACCGGTCTTGTCGACGATCAGCGTATCGACCGAGGCAAAGCGTTCGAGCGCCGCGGCTTCCTTGATCAGCACGCCGGCATGGGCGCCGCGCCCGGTCGCGGTCATGATCGACATCGGCGTCGCCAGGCCAAGCGCGCAGGGACAGGCGATGATCAGCACCGACACCGCCGAGACAATGGCGAAGATCAGGCTGGGCTCGGGACCGAGGATTGCCCATGCGACGAAGGCGATGATCGCGACCAGCACGACGGCCGGCACGAAATAGAAGGAGACGCGATCGGCCAGCCCCTGGATCGGCGCGCGCGAACGCTGCGCCTTGGCGACGAGCTCGACGATACGGGCCAGCGTGGTCTCGGCACCGATCCGCTCGGCACGCATGATCAGCGTGCCATTCTTGTTGAGCGTGCCGCCGGTCAGGGCATCGCCTTCGGTCTTTTCGACCGGCAGCGGCTCGCCAGATATCATCGATTCGTCGACCGAGGAGCGGCCTTCGAGCACGGTGCCGTCGACCGGCACGGCATCGCCGGGGCGAATGCGCAGCCGGTCACCGGCCTTGACCGTGTCGAGCGGCACGTCGGTCTCGGAGCCTTCCGCGCCAATCAGCCTAGCCGTCTTCGGCGTCAGGTCGAGCAGGGCGCGGATCGCCGAGCCGGTCTTTTCACGGGCGCGCAATTCGAGAACCTGGCCAAGGAATACCAGCGCGACGATGACGGCAGCGGCCTCGAAATAGACCGGGACAGTACCGCCGTGGCCGCGGAACTGATGCGGAAAGAGATCCGGAAACAGCGTGGCGACGACGCTGTAGAAGTAGGCGGCGCCGACGCCCAGCGAAATCAGCGTCCACATGTTGGGGCTGCGATTGAGGACCGACTGCCAGCCGCGATGGAAGAAGGGGAATGCCGCCCAGAGCACCACCGGGCTCGCCAGCGCCAGTTCCAGCCAGGTCTTCATTCGATCGTCGATGAGGCTTTCGAAGCTCAGGCCGAGCATCGGCGCCATGGCGATGACGAGCAAGGGCAAGGACAGCACTGCGCTGACGCAGAAGCGCCTGGTGAAATCCACCAGTTCCGGGTTCGGCCCCGCGTCGCCGGTCGGCACGCCCATCGGCTCCAGCGCCATGCCGCAGATCGGGCAGGCACCGGGCTTGTCGCGAATGATTTCGGGATGCATCGGGCAGGTGTATTGCGTGCCTTTCGGCATCGCCTGCGGCGCGGGCCTGTCGCCGAGATATTTCGCCGGCTCCGCCTCGAACTTCGCCTCGCAGCCGGCGGAACAGAAATAGAAGCTCTGGCCTTCGTGGCGAAGAAAGTGCCTGGCGGTGGCGCGGTCGACGCTCATGCCGCATACGGGATCGGTGGCCGTCAGGTATTTTTCCGGCTCGGCGACGAATTTCGCGCGGCAGCGCTCGCTGCAGAAATGGCGAACCTGGCCGCCATGCTCGGCCATCGGCTTGCCAGCGGCCGGATCGACGGTCATGCCGCAGACTGGATCGCGGATGACGGGTGCCGCGCCTGGCGCGGCACCTTTCGCGGAGCAGCAGCCGCCAGCGTGCGCGTGGTGATCATGGTCGGATTGGGCCATCGGGAATGCCTTTTATGTGTCGATCTGGTGCGGAGGTAGGGCTTCCAGTAACTGGAAGGTCAAGGGCCAGTTTCGACTTTCATGCCGAGGCACGGTCCAAATCGCATTTTCGAGAAATACCGCTCGCGATTGCGCCCATATGCTATGGACGCCGACTTCCCGCAATCGCATCGATCCCCGCTCAAAGAAGTGTCTGGTCATCAAGCTCGATCGGTCCCGGGACCGGCTTGCCCACATGACGGCGGAGCTGGCCCGCATCGGCGTTGCGTTTGAACGGGTTGCGGCGATCGATGCGCGCAACCATCTGACATGGCCGGAGCGCCAAACAGGAATTCTTTTGCGTCGAACTTGTCCGATGCCGAGATCGCTTGCTTTCTGAGCCACATTGCATGCTGGCGCATTGTCGCTGAAGGCAATGATGTCTACGCCGCAATCCTTGAGGACGAAGTGCTGATTTCAGCCGCGGCCCGCCAATTGTTTGCCGACAGCGACTGGACCATTCCGTGTCCAGGCTCCCGGGGGCGCATCTCGGCACTGCGGGCTATATCGTTTCGAAACAGGCCGCGCGTGTTCGACCGCCCCATACCCAGCACCGCGAAAACACGCTATAGACGCCGCCAAAAAGGCGAGACCGACCTCCGCATATGGCAAAAATATCCCTGAAACTCGACGAGCTGATCGACGGCGACGCCTTGCGCCGCGAGGTGACGGCACTGACCGCGGCAACGGCCGGCGACGGTTCCGGCCAGGCCATTCGGGGCCGTGTCCTCCAGCTGCTCAAGGGCCGGCTCGCCGACGGCCGCAAGGTCGCCGAGACCATGCTGAAGGACGACGGCGGCGGCACCGCCTGCGCCGCCCGGCTGTCGCATCTCATGGACGAGCTCATCCGCGCGCTTTACGATTTCGCCGCGACCTATGTCTACCGCGTCAAGAACCCGTCTTCGGCCGAACGCATGGCCGTGGTCGCGGTCGGCGGCTATGGCCGTGGCACGCTGGCGCCGGGCTCCGATATCGATCTTCTGTTCCTGCTGCCCTACAAGCAGACGCCGTGGGGCGAGCAGATCGTCGAGTACATGCTCTACATGCTGTGGGATCTCGGCCTGAAGGTCGGCCACGCCACCCGCAACATCGACGAGTGCCTGAGGCTGTCGCGTACCGACATCACCATCCGCACCTCGATCCTGGAAGCGCGTTTCCTGTGGGGCGAGCTGAAACTCTATGACGAGCTCCTGCTGCGCTTCGACCACGAGGTGGTGCGCACGACGGGGCCCGAATATGTGCAGGCGAAGCTTGCCGAGCGCGACGAACGCCATGCCAAGGCCGGCGAAAGCCGCTATCTCGTCGAACCCAATGTCAAGGACGGCAAGGGCGGCCTGCGCGACCTGCAGACCCTGTTCTGGATCGCCAAGTACTTTTACCGCGTGCGCACCGGCGCGGAACTGGTCGACAAGGGTGTCTTCACCGAAGCCGAATACCGCGAATTCCAGAAAGCCGAGGATTTTCTCTGGGCGGTGCGCTGCCACATGCATTTCCTCACCGGCAAGCCGGAAGAGAGACTGCATTTCGACATCCAGCGCGAGATCGCCGAGCGGCTCGGCTACACCACCCATCCAGGCCTGTCGGCGGTCGAGCGCTTCATGAAGCACTATTTCCTCGTCGCCAAGGACGTGGGTGATCTGACCCGTATCTTCTGCGCGGCGCTGGAGGAGGAACAGGCCAAGCATGTGCCGGGCTTCAACCGTATCTTCCTCACCTTCTCGCGCCGCAAGCGCAAGCTCGCCGGCACGTCGGATTTCATCATCGACAACCACCGCATCAACGTCGCCGACGACATGGTGTTCGAGCGCGATCCGGTCAACCTCTTGAGGCTGTTCTGGTTCGCCGACAAGCATGGGCTGGAGTTCCACCCCGATGCGCTCAAGCTGCTCACCCGCTCGCTCGGCCTGGTCAACAAGTCGCTGCGACGCGACGAGGAGGCCAACCGGCTGTTCCTCGACATCTTGACCTCGGATCGCAATGCCGAGCTCAACCTCAGGCGCATGAACGAGGCGGGGCTGCTCGCCAAGCTGATCCCGGACTTCGGCAAGATCGTCGCCATGATGCAGTTCTCGATGTACCACCATTACACAGTGGACGAGCACCTGATCCGCTGCATCGGCGTGCTGGCCGAGATCGAGCGCGGCGACGGCGAGAAGGTGCATCCGCTGTCCCACACGCTGATGCCCGGACTGAAGAAAAGCCGCGCGGCGCTCTATGTGGCGGTGCTGCTGCACGACATCGCCAAGGGACGCCTGGAGGACCATTCGGAGGCCGGCGCGCGCATCGCGCGGCGCATCTGCCCGCATATGGGGCTTTCGGCGGCCGACACCGAAACCGTCGCCTGGCTGGTCGAGAACCACCTCGTGATGTCGATGACGGCGCAAACGCGCGACCTCAACGACCGCAAGACGATCGAGGATTTTGCCTCGATCGTGCAGTCGGTCGAGCGGCTGAAACTGCTGCTGATCCTGACCGTCTGCGACATCAGAGGCGTCGGGCCGGGTGTGTGGAACGGCTGGAAGGGCCAGTTGCTGCGCACGCTCTACTACGAGACCGAGCTGCTTTTGACCGGCGGCTTCTCGGAAGTGTCGCGGGCCGAGCGCACTGCCGCCGCGCGCGAGCGGCTGGCCGAGGCGCTGGCCGATTGGCCGGCCAAGGACCGCAAGCGCTATGTCGCCCAGCATTACGAAAATTATCTGCTGACAGTGGACCTCGCCGACCAGCTGCGCCACGCCGAATTCGTCCGCGAGGCGGACGCGGCAGGCAAGAAGCTCTCCACCATGGTCAAGACCCACCAGTTCGAGGCGGTGACCGAGATCACCGTTCTGGCACAGGACCATCCGCGCCTGCTGTCGGTGATTGCCGGTGCCTGCGCCGGGGCCGGCGGCAACATCGTCGACGCGCAGATCTTCACCACCTCCGACGGCCGCGCGCTGGATACCATCCTGATCTCGAGGGAATTCGACCTCGACGAGGATGAGCGCCGCCGCGCCGAGCGCGTCGGCCGATTGATCGAGGACGTGCTGTCGGGCAAGAGCTGGCTGCCCGAAATGATCGAGAAGCGCACCAAGCCCCGGCGCGGCGCCAAGGTCTTCCGCATTCCGCCGCGGGCCGAAATCCGCAACGCGCTGTCGAACCGCTTCTCGGTGATCGAGATCGAGGGGCTGGACCGGCCGGGCCTGCTGTCGGAGATCACCGGCGCGCTGTCGGATCTGTCGCTCGACATCGCTTCGGCGCACATCACCACTTTTGGCGAGAAGGTCATCGACACCTTCTATGTCACCGACCTCACGGGACAGAAGATCGACAGCCCGACGCGTACGGCCACCATCCACAAAAGGCTGATCGAGACCCTCGAAGGCACAGCTCCCGAGCGCAACGGCAAGGCCAAGGCGGCCGCCGAGTGAGGATCACCATCACTTTGTCCCATTCCCACGGTCAGTCTCCCCGCGCATGAGCCTTGTCAAGAAATTCGCCACCGTCGCTTCCGGCACGCTGATGAGCCGCGCCCTGGGCTTCGGCCGCGAGATGCTGATGGCGGCCGCACTCGGCACCGGGCCGGTCGCCGACGCGTTCAACGCCGCCTTCCAGTTTCCCAACACTTTCCGCCGGCTGTTCGCCGAAGGCGCCTTCAACGCCGCCTTCGTGCCGCTGTTCGCCAAGGAGATCGAGACCCACGGCACCGAAGGCGCCAAGCGCTTTTCCGAAGAAGTGTTCGGCGTACTGTTCACGGCGCTGCTGGCGCTGACGATCGTCATGGAACTGTCGATGCCGCTGATCGTGCGCTATTTGGTGGCGCCGGGCTTTGCCGACACGCCGGGCAAGTTCGAGACGACGGTCCGGCTTGCAACGATCATGTTTCCCTACCTGATCTGCATGTCGCTCGGCGCCATGATGGCCGGCATGCTGAACTCGCTGCGCCGCTATTTCGCCGCCGCGGTGGCGCCGGTGTTCCTCAACATCATCCTGATCGGCGTGCTGGCCTATGCCTGGTACCACGGTCTCGACGCACGCGCCGTCGGCTTCGGCTTGTCCTGGGGGGTGCTCGCGGCGGGGCTGGTGCAACTCGCCATCGTCTGGGTGGCGGTGCGCCATGCTGGCATCTCGATCGGTTTTCGCCGGCCGAAGATGACGCCCAGCGTCAAGCGGTTGCTGATCCTGGCGCTGCCGGCGGCGATCACCGGCGGCATCACCCAGATCAACCAGCTGATCGGCACGGCGATCGCCTCGGCGCAGGACAGCGCCGTGTCATCGCTCGCCTATGCCGACCGCATCTACCAATTACCGCTTGGTGTCGTCGGCGTGGCGGTCGCGATCGTGCTGTTGCCGGAACTGTCGCGGGCGCTGAAATCGGGCAACCTGATCGAGGCAGCCAACCTGCAGAACCGCTCGGTCGAGTTCACGCTGTTCATGACCTTGCCGGCAGCCGCCGCTCTCTGGGTCATGTCCGAGCCGATCGTGCGGCTGGTGTATGAGCGCGGCGCCTTTGCCGCCAACCATTCGACGCCGACCGTGGCGGCGATCCTGGCGATCTTCGGCCTGGGTCTACCGGCCTTCGTGCTGATCAAGGCATTTACCCCCGGCTATTTCGCCCGCGAGGATACGCGCACGCCAATGATGTTTGCCGCCATCTCGGTTGCGGTGAACGTCGCGACCGCGCTGACGCTGTTCCCGTCGATGGGCGCGCCGGGCATTGCGGTAGCCTCGGCCGTCGCCGGCTGGGTCAACGCGCTGATGCTGCTTGCCGTGCTGATCCGCCGCGGTCATTGGGGCCGCGACGTGCCGCTGTTGAAGCGCATTCCGAGGCTGGTGCTGTCGGCGGCGGTGATGGGAGCAGTGCTCTATTTCGCCGAGCACTGGTTGGCCGTCAGGCTCGGCCCCGGCTCGCCGCTGGTCGTCAAGGCGACAACGCTGCTCAGTCTCGTCGCAGGCGGAGCACTGCTCTATTTCATCACCGCGTTTGCCACCGGCGGCGCCGATTTCGGCATGATCCGGCGCAATGTCCAACGCGGATCGGCCAAGGCGGCACCGTCGCAGGCAAAAGCCGATCTGGACGAATAAGCCACGCGATCTGTCAGCAGTGCGGTCTTGATCGCAAGGCTGCCTTCGTCCATAAGCGCGCCGTCGCAAGACTTTCGCCGCGCGCGAAACGGCCCTCCACAAGCCATGAGGACAATCATGACCGCCTTCAAACCGCTCGTCTTTTCGGGCGTCCAGCCGACCGGAAATCTTCATCTCGGCAACTATCTCGGCGCCATCAAGAAATTCGTCGCCCTGCAGGACACGTCCGACTGCATCTATTGCGTCGTCGATCTGCATTCACTGACAGCGCAACTGGTTTATGACGACCTTGCCGACCAGACGCGCTCGATCACCGCGGCCTTCCTCGCCTCCGGCATCGACCCGAAGAAGCACATCGTCTTCAACCAGTCGCGGGTCATGCAGCATGCCGAGCTTGCCTGGATCTTCAACTGCGTGGCGCGCATCGGCTGGATGAACCGCATGACGCAGTTCAAGGACAAGGCCGGCAAGGACCGCGAGAACGCCTCGCTCGGCCTGCTCGCCTATCCGAGCCTGATGGCTGCCGACATCCTGCTCTATCGTGCCACTCACGTGCCGGTGGGCGAGGACCAGAAGCAGCATCTGGAGCTGACCCGCGACATCGCGCAAAAATTCAACAACGACTTTTCGGACCGCATCGCAGCGCTTGGCGTCGGCGTCGAGATGCAGGTCGGCGAGGAGACGGTGAATGGCTATTTCCCGCTGACCGAACCGGTCATCGGCGGGCCGGCGGCGCGCATCATGAGCCTTCGCGACGGTTCGAAGAAGATGTCGAAGTCGGACCCGTCGGACCTGTCGCGCATCAATTTGACCGATGACGCCGACACCATCTCGAAGAAGATCCGCAAGGCCAAGACCGACCCGGAAGCCTTGCCGAGCGAGTTGGACGGCCTTGCCGGCCGACCCGAGGCGGAGAACCTGGTCGGCATTTATGCCGGCCTCGCGGAACTCTCGAAGGCCGATGTACTGAAGGAATTCGGCGGCCAGCAGTTTTCCGTGTTCAAGCCGGCGCTGGCCGACCTTGCCGTGGACAGGCTGGCGCCGATCGCCGGCGAGATGCGCCGTATCTTAGGCGACCGTGCCTATGTCGACGCGGTGCTGAGGGACGGCGGCGAACGCGCCGGCACCTTGGCGGAATCCACGATGAAGACGGTGCGCGACATCATCGGCCTTTTGCAAGGCTGATCTGTCCTGTCACGATCCCAGCCGCCGGCCGCTTGCGGCCGGTCTGTGGCGGTGGCAGATTGCGGCCGAAATGACACCTGGTAGATAGACATGGTCTCCAAACGCCTCAGCCGCGAAGTCGGCCACCGCCGCAAGTTCCTGGCGATCATCGACGACACGCCGGAATGCGAGCGCGCCGTCGCCTACGCCTCGAAGCGGGCGCAGAGCACCAGCGGTGTGCTGGTGCTGCTCTATGTGATCGAGCCGGACGATTTCCAGCACTGGCTGGGGGTCGAGAAGATCATGCGCGAAGAGGCCAACGCCACTGCGCGCACCGCGCTCGACAGCTATGCCAACAAGGTGCGCCAGAAGCTCGGCATCGAGCCGGAGCTGGTGGTGCGCGAAGGCAAGCCGACCGAAGAGATCCACAGACTGATCGAGGAAGACCAGGACATCGCCATCCTTGTGCTGGCGGCCGGTGCCGGCAAGGAAGGCCCAGGGCCGCTGGTCGGCGCGGTGGCCGGCAAGGGCGCCGCCTTCCCCATTCCCGTCACTGTGGTGCCGCAGAATCTGTCGGATGAGGAGATCGACAGCCTGGCCTGAAGGCGTGCCGATATTCAGGTGAGGCCGGCCTGCGAACTGCAGTTTCCTGCGCTTCCGTTGCTCACGTACTTTGAGTACGCTCCGCTCCGGTTCTCGGAACCTACGCGGCCTGACCTGAATCTCATCACACCTTGGAACTCGCAGGGACGCTGAAAAAACATTCCGCCAGCCAGCCTTTCAGGCGACGCGTTTCGCTTGAATGTCCAGCCGATAGAGCCTATTTAGAACTATTCCAAACTATTGCCCGACACGGGCATGGAGACAGCCATGTTCATCCAGACCGAATCGACGCCGAACCCGGCGACGCTGAAGTTCCTGCCCGGCAAGGAAGTGCTGCGCGAAGGCACCGCCGATTTCCGCGACGCCGACAGCGCGGCAGGAGCTTCGCCGCTGGCTGGCCGGCTGTTCGAGATCCCGGGCGTCACCGGCGTCTTCTTCGGTTATGATTTCATCACGGTGACCAAGGACGGTCCCGACTGGCAGCATCTGAAGCCGGCGATCCTCGGCGCCATCATGGAGCACTTCATGTCAGGCGCGCCCGTCATGGCGAGGGCCGGCCCCGCTGCCGAGACCAGCCAGACCGGCGAGTTTTACGACAAGGCCGACGAAGAGCTGGTCATCACCATCAAGGAACTGCTCGACACCAGGGTGCGCCCGGCGGTTGCCCAGGATGGCGGCGACATCACCTTCCGCGGCTTCGAGAACGGCACCGTGTTCCTGCACATGAAGGGCGCCTGCGCTGGCTGTCCGTCGTCGACAGCGACGCTGAAGCACGGCATCCAGAACCTGCTCCGGCATTTCGTGCCCGAGGTACAGCAGGTCGAACAGGTCTCCTGATAATTCTACTCCGCCGGCCGCCTGACGCGGTTTTCTGGGCTTCCGGTGTTCACGTACCTTAGTACGCTCCGCTCCGGTTCTTGAAAACCACGCCATCCGGACTCGGCGGAGCGAACTCTGAGCGGCTTGCCTGAGATCATGTCCCAGTTCAGACAACAAAAAACCGGGCCGAATTGCCCGGTTTTCTGTTTTTGAACGTCCATTTGTTGCCTAGACGGTCCGCGTCATAAAAGGTGTCACAGCACGATGACCTTGGCGCCGACCGACGTGCGGTCGTAGAGGTTGATAATGTCCTGGTTCATCAGCCGGATGCAGCCCGACGACATCGCCTTGCCGATCGAATTCCATTCCGGGCTGCCATGCAGGCGGTAGCCCATGTCGCCGCCCTTGTTGAACAGATACATGGCGCGCGCGCCGAGCGGGTTCTTCAGGCCGGGCTCCATGCCGCCGGCGAACTTGGCGAGCTCGGGCTGGCGCTTGATCATCTGCGAGGGCGGCGTCCAGGTCGGCCATTCGCGCTTGATCGCGATACGGGCGGTGCCGTGCCATTCGAAGCCTTCACGGCCGACGCCGATACCGTAGCGTATCGCGCGGCCGTCGCCCTCGACGAAGTAGAGAAACTTGTTCTGGGTATCGACGATGATGGTGCCCGGCTTTTCCTTGGTGTCGTAATTCACCTCTTGCCGGTGATACTTCGCGGGCACCTTCTCGATCGGGATGCGCGGCAATTGATAGCCCGCATCGGTGACCGCGCCGTAGTTGTTGGTGAACAGCCGCGAACCGATGGTGCTGCAACCACTAATGGCGGTCGACAGCGCGAGGGCAGCGACAATTGCAAACGACTTCATGCGCATGAATAGGTCCGATGCCCTGCCCAGTTGATCGCGGCACGAGTCGGCCGCTTTTTCCTTAACCATTCATGCTGGCATTTGCGTTGCTTGCCAAGCGCGCGATGCCTATATGCAGGACCTTACGTGCTGGTAAGCCCGCGACTGCGGCATTTCGGCAACAGCCGTGACAGGATTGTGAAGCAATTTCAATGGGGCAGTTCCGAGAGCTGCCGGAACCAGGGAAGACACCATGAATGTCGGAGATGCCGCGGAGCGTTCCGGCCTGCCGGCCAAGACCATCCGCTACTATGAGGAAATCGGCCTGATCGCGCCGGCGCGCGCCAGCAATGGCTACCGCGACTATTCGGGCGACGACATCCACCGGCTGGCCTTCCTGTGCCGCGCGCGCAACCTCGGCTTTTCCATCGACGACTGCCGCCAGCTGATGGCGCTCTACCAGGATCGCAGCCGTGCCAGCCACGATGTGCGCGAGATCGCCGCCGCCCATGTCAGCGCCATCGAGGCGAAGGTGCGAGAGCTTCAGTCGATGCGCTCGACCTTGCAAAAGCTGATCCATGCCTGCCACGGCGACGACCGGCCGGACTGCCCGATTTTGGATGATATTGCAGGGGCGGCTGAAGGCAATCGAGCGCCGACGGCATAGAGGAACGGCTGCGGCATCAACGGCCGCTACCGGACCGGTGAACCAGGCTGCCTAGTCGACGCGGTTGATAATTTCTTTGCCAGCTTCCCGCTTGGTTGTCCGCTTGAGGAACAATTTGGCGTGTTCCGCCCAATCGGCTGCCGTCACGTCATGCTCACGAACAGACTTCCTGAACACCTCGCGTAGAGCATCGAGATCGAAGGCCGAGAGCCTCTCGCTTTTTGATGCTGCCCTGTCCACCGCCATGCCTACCCCTGAAGCAATGGGAAAAGTATATATTCTTATATGATCCGCACGCGTGGGCCTTCAAGGCTGAAAGCAATCCTGGCCTGACTTCTTTTGGGTGTAATTGCTGCCTTTGCGTGGCGGTCATCTGATCGTGGCTGGGTTCGTCAATTTACGATCGCCACCCTGCAAATGAGCATCCCGCCGATAATCGCCTGGCTGCGATCACAACCCGCTCGCTCCAGGTATTGCATGAGGCGCTGTTGAAGACGGTCAAGGACATCACGGGGTGCGATGCAGCCTTCATCGACGGCACGGGACAGCGCCGGTGCAGCAACGTCTTGAGCAAAAATAAGCCCCGCCTTCTTTGGATGAAGCTGGCGGGGCGGAGGAAAAGTAGGCTACGCCCTATCAAGTACCCAAGAATTGCTACGCTGATGTGACAGGCGGACCGCGGCTGATTCAACGTGGGAACCGAGCCGGTCCAGCCGCATGCTGCGAGCATTACCACTCGCTCCAGGCGCTGCATGAGGCGCTTTTGACGACGGTGAAGGACATCACCGGCAGGATGCGCCGTTTGTTAGATGGAACGGGATGGGCCGATGGTAGCGCCCTACGGCTGGGTGGCGCCTAAGCTGGCGTCTTGATGTCCAGTGTCAGGCTGGCCCGCAACAGCGGCTTGTGTCCTTCACGGACCTCTATCGAGAGAACGCGGTGTTCTGGCTTCTCGATACCTCTGGCCAGCTCGGCCAATATCCTGATGGCGCTCCATATCAGACCGCCGGCCTGTCGGTAAAGCAAACGGCCGACGCGGGCTGCCGGATGAGAGCATTGCCTGCGTCGGCCATCTGTCGCGGCGGACCTTGGGAGCGACATGCCGCCGGCTAGACCTAGGGCGCCCAAGGTGACGGGCAACGCAACCGCGCCGCTTGGTTAAAAACGTACAGTTGAATCCCATTGAGCCACACCTGAAAGGTTTATGAATCCTCAGATCGCCATTCTGTTTCCGGCCCTTGGATGGGAGGTTGCATCATGGATAAGCCAGGTGTTTCGGTATCGGCTTTCGACTGCGATATCCTGCGCAGCACTTTCGCTATATCCGTCATCGAAGATGATATCCCCGAGGATCTATGGCGAGAATACGCTTCGCAGATGGTCCGCGACTTCACCGGCATAGCGAAGGTCGATCCCGACTTGCTGGAATGGATTGTGCGGAAGTAGCCGCAGCCGTAGGGGAATGAATGGCCGGAGCAGTCGGGCGTTCGCTGCTAGGTTTGTTGCACCGCACCGGCCATTTGCGGGATTTGGATATGAAGCCCCCCGCGCCGATTAAGCTATAGGCATATTAGACATCACTCAATTTAGACTGAGTGCCCTGGTTCACCGGGCCTAATGGCGCTATCCAGCCTTAGGGGATGGCGGCTAACGCTTGGTCTCTTCGCGTTTCTGCTGCACCAGCTTCTTTATCTGTTCGTTGGTGAGCTTCGGCGCGTGGGCGATTGCCGTATCCGCTGGCCTTCGGCGTAGGCCAATGCGAACGCTTCAAACTCGAACGTCAGGGTCTGTACTTGGTCATCCGCCCCAAAAAGCAACCGGCCCGGACCTAGACCGGCGTTCTATCCCTGCCTCTAGCTGTCGCCTTGTGGGTCCTGATATCCATCCAATAGGCAATCCGGGACGGCGCGGTTCATAAGGTCGCGCGTTCGCTGGATGTGTTCCGGATTGAGGTCTGGACGATCCGCTATGAGATTTCGTGTCCACTCATCATGAATCTGTTCCGTCCATTTTCCACGATACAGACGGCCACCCGCTGCGAGTTCTACAAGGAGGTCTCGCAGCGGGGCCGGATAAAGAACACAGGCGTCGAGGACGGCGGTATATGGAGAGGTCTTAATAGCCCATCCCCAATTCCTGGGCTTGAGCGGCTAGCTCCTCCATTACCTTTTTCCGCTCCTCCTCCGCATTGTTACGGTAGGCAGCCAGATCGCTGAATTTTACGCGCCGATGAGTGCCGACCATATTAAACGGGAGCTTACCCTCTTCGAGTAGGCGAATGAGGTATGGCCTCGATACATTGAGATAGTCAGCCGCCTCCTGTGTCGTGAGTTCGGCATGAACAGGGATTATCGTTACAGCGTTCCCCTGTCCCATTTCGGTGAGGAGATGATTGTGTTGGCTCGATTTGCTCCCTCCAGAAACGCCAGCCGAAGAAGCAGGGCGAACTTGTTGCGGGCCAATTTGACACCAGATCGAACGAAGCTCTCAGCGCTGTTGTAAGGCGGGTTGGTCACGATGTTGTCGGCTGGCGTCTTTGCGGTATTGAAGTCGATTCCGGATGTGCCAAAGCCCCGGTCAAATAGGTCCGAACTGCGTACTGGATTGCCACGGCTCGCCAGAACTCGGGACATCGCCCCGTCGCCGCAAGCACATTCCCATATCTCTCCGGTGAAGGTCTCATTTTCCATGAGGGCATGTGTCGCCCACGCGGGCGTCGGAAAATAGTCGGGGCCGGCGAGATCAGCAAACCGCTTCATGGTGGGCTTGAAGCCACCGTTGAGGTTGTAGGTAGCGTCCATATGATTCGCCCTCCAGTTAACGGGTGCGGCGGATTGACTCAGGCCGGCGGCCATTCCCCCTATCGGCTGGGTAGCGCCATGCTGTCTTTAGCACCGATGGATTTAGGCCCTCAGTCTTAATTGAGCGATTTCTAATATGCCTATAGCTTAGGCAGCGCGGGAGAATGGTTGCCACCACCCGCAATGGCCGGTGCAGTACCCCCCGAAGTGATACCCCCGCTGCACCGGTCGTTGCCTCCGGCGACTGTCGCGCGACGGTATAGACTCCTGTATGCTTTAGCGGAAAGCTTAGGAGGCGGTCATGACCAAGCTGACAAGCGCCGCAGACATGGCCCGGTCGGTGGGCGTTGATCCGAAAGCGTTTCGACTGGCATTGCGAGACGCGCAGTTCCCCTGGCAGCACCAGACCAACGATGATTGGAGCGTGGAACTCGATAGCCCAGAGCATTCATCAATGCGGACCGTGCTGGTAACCCTCCTAAAGAAGCGCAAGAAGCCCATTGCCCGTCTTGTCGGGCGCGCTAATTCAGCGGGTGGCAATCCCTAAAATTGCCACCCGCTGTCCTGACTATATTCCTATTTTCAGCTTGGGTTTGTCAGCCATATAATCGCCCCCAAGAAGGCGATTGTATATTTGACAGACCCATTGGCGAATCTAGGGCGCTTTGATATGAATCGCGCATGGGGTTTCTCGATCAACTCAAAGCCGTTTGGCCTCTCGTGACGCAAGCGCCATGGGGATTTGCGCCGGTTGCGTTTGCCGTCCTTGCTTCAGGATGGGCAGTAGGGCGATTCATGTATGGCCAGCGGATTGCGCTCCTAAAGGAGCGGATCGAATCCTACAAAGAGAAGCTTGACGGCGCGTCACCCGAAGAGGCGCGGTTGCGTATTGACCGGCTTGAAGCTCGCATTCGGCAGTTGGAGGCTACCGCACCGAGAACACTTGGCCCGGAGCAAATGGAGGCTATTGCAGAAGCTGGGCGCCGTTCGCCCGGCAGAATCCTCATAACTTACGATTCGGCTGCGTCGGACGGGGGCGCCTTGCAAGCCCAGTTTTTGCAGGCTTTCCGAAAAGCCGGGTGGACAGCTTCAGGGAATTTCATGGCGGGAGGTGAAGACGATTATCTCCACGAGTTTGTACTGAACCTGCCGGCCGACGCGACACCCGCATCACAGGCCGCCCGCACCGCACTACAGTCAGCTAAAATCAGCTTCGCAAGTGGCCAAAGAAGCAACAATATAGTCCAGATATAGACGCTGAGATCGTGATTTTCGCGAGGGTAATTTAAGGCTTTTTATCGGGCCTTTTCTGCATGTCTTCCTTCGGCGGCGTCGTCTTCGCCACCTTCCGAAGTGCTTCATTCAACGGCTCCTCGGAATCGACGGCGCCAATCTTGCGCGCCAACTCGCGGAATTTCTTATACTGCCTGTCCTTAGCGTGCTGGTCGGATTCCAGAGTGCGAGCAGCTTTCTCTTTTTGCGTCTTTTCGTCGGTCAAGACCGATTCCCTTTACCGGAGTAGGCAAATCACCTATATTCCTTGCGGGCAAGGATCGCTAGTTCGGGTAGCGGACGACGGGATTCGAACCCGCAATGGCTGACTGGGAAGAAAGCTGTTTTACCGTTAAACTACGTCCGCGTAGTTCGCAGGGGTCGGGAAACCGGCCCCTTTCGCGTTAGAATGGGATCTCCTCATCTAGTTCCCGGGATGGCCGAGCAAAGCTGGTTTCTTGCTGTAGAGGCTGCGGGGGCAAGGCGACCCTTTCGCCCTTGGGCGTCAGCACGAACGTTCCATCAGTCACCCGATCCACGTATCCCTTTTCAACGTAGAGCGACATATGGCGCCGCAGGTTTGTCTTGTTGAGTTCAACATTGTTATGCCGACCGAATTCAACGATGTCGTCATAGCCGGCGCCGTTCGGCCGAAGGTCCTTCATCATTGCTAGGATGCTGCGCCAAGCCTCCGACATGCCCCTCCCTGTCGTCGCAGGACGCCGGCGTTTAGGGCGCTCTTCCGGGCTCGCATCGACCTGGGCCTTAACCGCCTCTAACTCTTGCACTCGGCCTTGGAGTTCTCTCCAGCGGGTTTCCTGAACCGCAAGATAGTCTTCCGCGTCGACAACCTTTTGACGGGCGACCTGCATAGCCGTCTCGGCGGCCTGCAGTTCTTGCCTTCGCGTCGCCAGTTGCGATTCGAGGTATTCTTTGATCATGCATCGGACGTAGCGTCACCCGGGGCAGATGTCAATTGCGGGGTTTTTACCCACCCATGTCTTTTTACACGGGGGACGTTGACAGCCGGCAATGAATCGATAATTAATCCCCCTGACGCCCGTCGTCGCACTATTCGTCCCGGCTCTGTCGTTCTGACGCGGCCCGGAACGCAATGGAGCGCTCCGGAGCGCTGGGCTCTTTCCCAGCTAACTCCGAAGGTCAAAGACGATGGTTTATTGTCAGTTGCCTAAAGGCGTTCACGTGCGTGAATACGTTCGTGTCCGCTTTGGAAGGGTAGAGTTCATCACCGAACACTGCCGTTCCTATCCTTCTCGCTAACGGTTTGGCGACCCTGAGAAGGTGATAAGAAGGCGACGGGCGTCACCTGTTCCATCATGAATCATTCGTGAGTCCGGGTCAAGGCCGGCGTCGACGCTTGCGTTGTTCGCCGCGCCAGAGCGGCAACTGAAGTTGGACCGGTTTTCGATAGTGGAGTTCCTTAGATCGTAACAGGCCCGCGATAGGTCAGGCGCTTTCCCTTGGCACCCTTCAACGCGATCAGCGAGCGGACGTTATCTTCTATGCCCAGGGCCGAACGGTTCGAATAGCGGAAGTCGAATTCGGCTAGATAGCGGTGCAGGTGGTGTTCAGCACAATGCTGGTAGACGCCCTTCATGCCGCGCTTGAAGATCGAATAGAAGCCTTCCACGGTATTGGTGTGGATGGTCTTTGCGCCTTCGTAGCGAACGTATTCGTCCTTGGAATGCACAACCGTATCGTGCGAGGCGAACTCGCTGCTGAGATAGCGGTAGCCGCCCCATTCGTCGGTCATCATGGCGGTTTCCTTCGCGATGTTGGCGCGCACGATAGGCATGACTGTTCCGATACGGGCGGTATCGACATGGAAGGAACGGGCACGGCCACCGCGCTCGACCAACGTAACGACGGTGTTCTTGTGAGCGCTGCCACCAGCCTTAACCGGGGTGCCGGCCAAACGTCCGATGTAGGTCTCGTCAACTTCGACGGTCTTGTCGTTGCCGCCCATGGGCGTGAAGTCATCCGAACGCATGGTTTCACGAATGCGATGGCAAAGGAACCAAGCGGTCTTGTAGGTGATTTCCAGAGCGCGGTGCAGCTGGTGCGCCGAAACGCCCTTCTTGCTGGCGCACATGGCGTGGATTGCCTGAAGCCAAATGTGCAGCGGAAGCTTTGACTCTTCGAAGATCGTGCCCATGCGAACCGTGAACTTCTTGCGGCAATCCGAGCACTTGTAGAGGCCGTGGATTTCGAGGCCGTGCGGGTTCTTCTTGGAAGCCTTCGTGCGTCCGCCCTTCAAGGCGTAGTGCTTTTCCATAGAGCCGCAATGATGGCAAACCGGACCCTGCGGCCAGAGCATACCCTCGACATGCTCGAAGGCGGCGGCTTCATCGTGGAAGTAGGGGCGGGACAGAACGGACATTAGCGATAACTCCTTGGATTAGTTATCGCATAATCATTTGGGTCTGTCAAATATATAATCGCCCCCAAGAAACGGGTTCAAACCGTGAACAAAATCTGGCATGGTGCCCATCATGCCCTTCATTTCTCCGATTCCCCTCAACCCGCTGATCGACGGCCGCCAGTCGGAGCGGGCCATGCTGGTGCGGCGTGGCGTGCAGCGGTTGTTGATGGACATGGGCGCGCATGTGCTGCCTGAACTGTCCTTGGCCACCGGCCGCCGTGCCGACCTTGTGGCGCTGACCCGCCAGGGCGACATCTGGATCATCGAGATCAAATCGTCGATCGAGGATTTCCGGGTCGACCGCAAATGGCCGGACTACCGGCTGCATTCCGACCGCTTCTTCTTCGCCACCCATCCCGGCGTGCCCGCGGAGATCTTTCCCGACGAATGCGGTTTCATCCTCTCCGACGGCTATGGCGCCGAGATCCTGCGCGATGCGCCCGAGCACCGCATGGCGGCTGCGACACGCAAGGCGCTGATGCTGAGGATCGCGCGCGCCGGGGCCGCGCGGCTGCTGGCGGCGGAGCTTGCGGGCGTGGCGGTGCCAGCGCTCGAGGGGGAGAGCGAATAGAGTTTTGGGTGCTGCGATCAGCGCCTGGCTGGACGTTTCTGCTCTTCCTGTGGCGCGACGTCTGTCAGCTTTCACCGAAACCGCAAACGGCATACCCACAGAACCCTACTCCATCTCCTCGTCAGCGTCTCCCGCAGCCGGCGCCACCAGCAGCACGGCGGCGCCGACAAGCGCGGCGATGAGGGAGCCGGCGAGGATGCCGACCTTGACCGCATCCTGCAGCGCCACATCGCTGGCGAAGGCGAGCAGGCCGATGAACAGGCTCATGGTGAAGCCGATGCCGCAGAGAAGCGAGATGCCGACCAGGTGCAGCCAGCCGGCATTCGCCGGCAAATCGGCGAAACCCAGCCGAATGGCTAAAGCCGAGGAGCCGAAGACGCCGACCAGTTTGCCGGCGACGAGGCCGGCAGCCACGCCCAGCGTCAGCGGCTCGACCAGCGCGGCCAGGCTGACGCCGGCGAGCGAGACGCCGGCATTGGCGAAGCCGAAGATCGGGATGACGACGAAAGGCACGATCCTGTGCAGACCGTGTTCAAGCCGATGCAGCGGCGAATGTTCAATATCGTGGCTGATGCCGGGAGAGCGTTCGAGCGGAATGGTCAGCGCAAGTGCTACGCCGGCGAGCGTCGCGTGGACGCCCGACTTCAGCACCAGCACCCACAAGACGATGCCGAGCACGAGGTAGGGCACGAGTGTTAGCACCCGCATGCGGTTGAGCACGACGAGCACGGCGATGACCGCGAAGGCAGCACCCAGATAGGCGAGCGACAGGCCACTTGTATAGAACAGCGCGATGATGATCACGGCGCCGAGATCGTCGATGATGGCCAAGGCGGTGAGGAAGATTTTCAGCGAGGCCGGCACGCGATTGCCGAGCAGCGACAGCACGCCGAGCGCAAAGGCGATGTCGGTGGCGGTCGGGATCGCCCAGCCGGACAGGGCAGCGGTGTTGTCGCGGTTGATGGCGACATAGACCAGCGCCGGAACCACCATGCCGCCGGCCGCCGCAACGCCCGGCAGCACGCGACGCGGCCAGGTCGAGAGCTGGCCGTCCAGCATTTCGCGCTTGATCTCCAGCCCGACCAGCAGGAAGAACACCGCCATCAGCCCGTCATTGATCCAGTGCGAGACGCTGAGCGGCCCGAGATAGGCGTGGAGGCCGGCAAAATAGGTTTCGGACAGCGGCGAGTTGGCGACGATGAGGGCAAGTGCCGCCGCGCCCATCAGAATGATGCCCCCGGCTGCCTCGCCATCGAGGAATTCGCGAAAGATGGAAACCGGCCGCGCCGTGTCGTCCCGCATGTCGCCTCCGTCACTTCGGAATCACCTTGGCAGATGATGCGCAAGCCTTGGTTGCGAGGCAAGCAGCCCGCCAGTCAGCCTGTGGTCAGCGCGGCGCGCGCTTGGCGAGAATCCGCTGCAGCGTGCGGCGATGCATGTTGAGCCGGCGCGCGGTCTCGGAGACGTTGCGGTCGCACATTTCGTAGACACGCTGGATGTGCTCCCAGCGCACGCGGTCGGCCGACATTGGATTTTCCGGCGGTGCGGCGCGTTCGCCCGAGGTGCGGGTCAGCGCGGCAAAGATGTCGTCGGCGTCGGCCGGCTTCGACAGATAGTCGATGGCGCCGAGTTTTACCGCGGTCACCGCGGTGGCGATGTTGCCGTAGCCGGTGAGGATGACGGCGCGGGCGTCGTCGCGCTTCTCGCGGATGGCGGCGACGACGTCGAGGCCGTTGCCGTCACCGAGCCGCATGTCGACCACCGCATAGGCCGGCGGATGGGCGCGTGCTTTCGTCACCGCCTCTTCGACGCTGTCGGCCGTCTCGACCACGAAGCCCCTGGTTTCCATGGCGCGGGCAAGCCGCGTCAGGAACGGCTTGTCGTCATCGACGATCAACAGCGAGGTGTCCTCGCCTTCAACCATTGCGCCAGTCGTTTCGTCTCCGCTCATCGCTTCCAGAAATCCTGCTGCCTTAGTTTTACGCAGATACAGTTCCGCAACACTATTGTCCAATTTTTAGCGCCTGCAACCGGGCTCGACAGGGCCACGATGCAGGTTTCAGGCGGTGTCGAACATGCTCGATGACGATTCCGGATTGAGGAAGACGCTGCGCGGCCACGAAATCTGCACCACGGCGCCCTCGCCCAGCCCGCTCGAATTGCGGAAATCGAGCGTGGCGCCGGAGCGTTCGAGCAAGGTCTTGGCGATGAACAGGCCAAGACCCAGGCCGCCGCCGGCCTCGGTGCCTTGGCGCGTCGACATATAAGGCTCGCCGATGCGGTCGATGATCTCGGGCGGAAAGCCCGGCCCGTCGTCGATGATCGAGAAGCTGACGTGATCGTCATCCCAGCTCCAGCGTACGGTGACGGTCTTGCGGGCGAAGTCGACGGCGTTCTCGACCAGATTGCCGAGGCCGTAAATGACGCCCGGGTTGCGCCGTCCGACCGGTTCGGCACCGATGCGCTCGCCCGGCCGGAGCTTGATCGAGATGCCGAAATCGCGGTGCGGCGCCGTCACCTCCTCGACCAGCGAGGTCAGCGGCAGGCGCGATAGATGCGCCTCGCCCTCGGAAGACAGGCTGGTCAGCCGTTTCAGGATCTCGCGGCAGCGTTCGCTCTGCGAGCGCAGCAGCGTTACGTCCTCGCGATATTTCGGGTCGTCGCCAAGCACCTTCTCCATCTCCTTGGCGACAAGCGCGATGGTAGCGAGCGGCGTGCCCAATTCATGCGCGGCGGCGGCGGCAAGGCCATCCAGGGCGGAAAGATGCTGCTCGCGCTGCAGCACCAGCTCGGTGGCGGCGAGCGCGTTGGCGAGCAGGCGCGCTTCCTCGGCGACGCGGAAGGCGTAGATGGCGGTGAAGGCAATCGAGGAAAACACCGCCATCCAGATGCCGGCGACATAGACGAACGGCATCGCTAAAGGCGCGTCTTCATGCCAGGGTAGCGGCTGGTGGAAGAAGACCAGCAGGGTCGCCGCCGCCATGACCAGCGCGCCGAGCACCGCGGTGAGGCGCAGCGGCAGCGACGCCGCCGAGATGACGACGGGCACTGTCATCAGCACTGAAAACGGGTTGGTGAGACCGCCGGTCAAATAGAGCAGGCCGGCAAGCTGCAGGCTGTCGAAGGTCAGGATGACCAAGGCCGACAGCGGGGTCAACCGGTGCGCCGCCGGGTAGCGGAAGGTCAGCCAGAGGTTCATCCAGGCCGAGCAGGCGATCAGCGCGAAGCACATGCTGACCGGTAGCGGGAATTTCAGCCCATAGGCGACGAGAAGCACCGTCAAGCTCTGGCCGACGATGGCCAGCCAGCGCAGCCGGATCAGCGTGTTGAGGCGCAGCCGCTGGCTTTGTTGAAAGTCGGGCGCGTTGAGGATCTTGATCATGGCCAAGGATTATAGCCGGGAAAGGACAAGCGGTAGATGTTTCTATCCGGATGCATCATGTCCCGCGCGGTTTTGCCCGGCTGGTGGCTGCAGCGGCGAGCGGGTTTTCCGGCCAGACATGCCGGGGGTAGCGGCCGCGCATGTCGGTGCGCACATCGGCCCAGGAGCCGCGCCAGAAGCCAGGCAGGTCGCGCGTCGTCTGGATCGGCCGGTGCGCCGGCGACAACAGTTCGAGCGTCAGCGGCACGCTGCCGTTGGCGATCGCCGGATGCCGGTCGAGGCCGAACAGTTCCTGCACACGGATCGCCAGCACCGGCCATTCGCCGTCATAGCGGATCGGCACGTGGCTGCCTGAGGGGGCGTCGAAATGGGTCGGCGCCAGCGCGTCGATGCGGCGCTGCAATTCATGCGGCACCAGCGCCATCAGGCCTGATGAAAGCGTGCCGGAACTGATCGCCGCCAAGGACGACGCGCCGGTGAGGAACGGCAGCAGCCAGTCGTCGAGGCGCTCAAGCAGCGCGGCGTCGGAAACATCGGGCCATGGCGCGCCGAGGCCACGATGCAGCCAGCCGAGCCGCTGGCGCAGCGTTTCCGCCTCCTTGCCCCAGTCCAGCAGCGAGAGGCCGTGTTCGCGCAGAGCCTCGAGGATCGCCTGATCCGCGTCGGCGCCCGATGGCGCCGGCAGCATGCGTTCGGCAAGCGTGATGGCGCCGAGCCTGGCGGTTTCGCGCACGCGCACGGCGCGCCGGTCGAGGTCGAAGCTCGTCTCGCGGCGGGTCTCGATCCTGTCGGCGAGTGCCGCACGGATATCGGCCTCGTCGACGGGAGCCGCCGCGCTGATACGGGCGTTCTGCGCCTTGCCCTGCAGGTCGGCGACGACCAGCCATGTCTCGCCCGCCAGCGCATCGGCGGCATCAAGCATGGCGCCCGAACCGTTGGCGAGCACGAAACGGCCGCGCTCGCCGCGCGCTTTGGCGACGCGATCCGGCCAGGCGTGGATGAGCAAGGCGCCGGCAGGCGCCGGCTCGTTGTTCGTCGCACCGCCGGCCTGTTTCGCCAGCCGCTCGGCAAGCTGCCGCGCCGCGACGGCGCGCGGCGACTTCTCCGTGCGAAACCGCATCAGCCGCCGCTCGAGGTCGGCGCCGTCGCCGCCAAGGCCGCGCTCGGTGAGCAGCACGGCGAGCGTCGCCGCCTCGAAGGCGTGGCCGCTCCTTGCGGCTTCGGCGACCATGTGGGCGAGCCGCACCGGCAGCGCCAGCTTGCGCATAGCGCCGCCCGCATCGGTCAGTCGCCCCTCTCCGTCGATGGCGTGCAACGCGCGCAGCAGCGCCCTCGCCTCGTTGAGCGCCGGCGGCGGCGGCGGATCGAGGAAGGAAAGACTTGTCGGATCTGCAACGCCGAAGGCGGCGCAATCGAGCAGCAGGCCGGAGAGATCCGCCTCGAGGATTTCCGGTGGCGTGAAGGCCGGAAGGGCCGCCGTCTGCTCGGCCCGCCACAGCCGGACGGCGACGCCAGCTTGCGTGCGGCCGGCGCGGCCGGCGCGCTGGTCGGCGGAGGCGCGACTGACCCGCACCGTCTCCAGCCGCGTCAGGCCGCTGGCCGGCTCGTAGCGCGGCAGGCGCGAGAGACCGGAATCGATGACGACACGCACGCCGTCGATGGTGATCGAGGTTTCGGCGATCGAGGTCGCCAGCACCACCTTGCGGCGACCCGAGGGCGCCGGCTTGATGGCGGCATCCTGCGCCCTGTTGTCGAGCATGCCGTAGAGCGGCACGATATCGGTGTCGGCGCCGATGCGGTCCTGAAGGCGCTCGGCCGTTCGCTCGATCTCGCGCTGGCCGGGCAGGAAGGCGAGCACGCTGCCGCTCTCCTCGGCGAGTGCGGCGCGGATCGCCCTGGCCATCGCGTCCTCGATCGGAACACCGGCCGGCCGCTCGTCGTAACGGATGTCGACGGGAAAGGCGCGGCCTTGGCTTTCGATCACCGGGGCGCCGGACAGCAATCCGGCGACGCGCGCCCCGTCGAGCGTTGCCGACATCACCAGCAGACGCAGGTCCGGCCGGAGCGCACCCTGCACGTCGAGCGCCAACGCCAGACCGAAATCGCCGTCGAGCGAGCGCTCGTGGAACTCGTCGAAGAGCACCGCCGAAACACCCGGCAGTTCGGGATCGTCGAGGATCATCCGCGACAACACGCCTTCGGTGACGACGAGGATCTTTGTCCGGGCCGAGGTGCGGTTCTCCATGCGCATGGCGTAGCCGACCGTGCCGCCGGGCTCCTCGCCGATCAGCTCGGCCATGCGGCGGGCGGCAGCGCGGGCGGCGAGCCGGCGCGGCTCGAGCAGGACGATCTTGCCTGCACCCAGCCATGGCGCGTCGAGCAGCGCCAGCGGCACCAGCGTCGTCTTGCCGGCGCCGGGCGGCGCCACCAGCACGGCGCTGTTGCGCTTTGCCAGCGCTTCGCCAAGCGCCGGCAGAACGGCGGAGACTGGGAGCTCCGGCAAGGGTTTCATTTTCATCGCGCCCGCATATCAGCGGCTGCGGTCAGCGCGCAACCGGGCCATCCCGGCCGGCTCAAAGGCGGGTCCGCGAAAACGGGTTCCAGCGCACCGTGCCCAGCCTCGCCTCCTCGCGCACCATGGTCAGCAGGCCTGAGCCGCCGACTACGGCGAGGCCGACCAGCGACAGGGCATCGGGATACTCCTGGAAGAACAGCGCGCCGAGGATCACCGCCCAGACGATCTGCGAATAATGCGTCGGCGCGATGCGGTTGGCAGGGGCGTATTTGACTGCAAGCAGTTGCAGCAACTGTCCGCAGGAGGTGAAGGCGCCCGATATGACAAACCATGCAAGCTGCCTGGCGTCGGGCAGCGTGAAGGATGTAGCGGCAGCACCCATGCCGTTGAAGGCCAGGCCGTAGCCGATCAGCACGCCGAGCATGGTCGTGCGCTTTTCCTGCTGCGCCAGCGAGCGCATCAGGATGACGCTGGTGGCGGCGAGGAAGGCAACGCCGAAAGCAGCAAGATGGCCGAGATGCAACTCGCGAAAGCCCGGCCGCACGACCAGCATGACGCCGGCAAAACCGGCGACCACGGCCAGCCAGCGCCAAGGGCCGACCTTCTCTTTGAGGATGACGGTGGAAAGAATGGTGACGCAGAGCGGCGCCAGGAAGATCAGCGCGTAGGCTTCGGCCAGCGGGATGGTGGTGAAGGCATAGACGCTGAGCACGCCCGATGCGATGCCGGCCCAGGCGCGGGCCTGCACCGCCCAGGGCCGCCTGGTGCGCCAGAAGTCGCGCCAGCGTTCGCCGTTCGGCTGGGTGAAGAGCAGGAAACAGCCGGAAAACAGTCGAGAAGAAGCCGATCTCGAAGACGGTGAACTGCCCGCCCAGGCTTTTGACAACGGCGTCGTTGCACGAATAGCTTGCATAGGCGATCAGGGCGAGCAGGATTGCGTTCGGCACGTTGTTCCATTTCCGGGGAGAGTAGAGTGAGAGTACTGGCGCTCGGCGCGCATCCGGACGACATCGAGATATTCATGTTCGGTACGATGGCCGCCTATGCCACGCAAGGCGCGGAACTGACTTTCGCCATAGCCACGGACGGCGCCAAGGGCGGCAGAGGCGATCCGGCAGCGCTTGCCCGCGCGCGTCGCGAGGAGGCGGCAGAAGCGGCTGGGTTGCTCGGCGTCGTGCCGCGCTTCCTCGACTTTCCCGACGGTGCGCTCGTCGCCGACGCCGCCCTGATCACGGCGCTGAAGGCGCTGATCGGCGAGGTGAAGCCTGATCTCGCCATCACCCATGCGCCGAACGACTATCATGGAGACCACCGCGCGCTATCGGATGGAGTGCGAATCGCCGCGTCTTTCGCTGTGCCGGTGCTGCATGCCGACACGCTTGGCGGCACCGGCTTTTCGCCGACGCTTTATGTCGACATTTCCGGTCACGCCGACATCAAGGCGCGGGCGATCCGGGCGCATCGCTCGCAGGACCCAGAGCGCTTCGTCGACGCGGCGCGCACGCAGAACGAATTTCGCGCCGGCCAGTGCAACGGCGCGAAAGGCATGCTCGCCGAAGCGTTCCGCTTCGAGCCGGTGTTCCCCTTCGCCGACATCCGCGCTCTGCTGCCGCCGGCGCCGCCGATCCGGCCGGTGACGGTCAGTACGAAGATCGTCACGTGAGCCGGCTGCCGGTATGCCGGGCGCTCTGACAGCCACGATGCTCCTGGAATTTTCTTAGCCAGCTCAAGGCCTTCGCAAACCATGCTGCAATGCAGCAACGAATTCGCTTGCCTTGTTTAGTAAAAATTGCATCACTAAACAAATTACTAAACATTCGCCGCGCCACCGCGCCGCCATGTTTGGGCCCCTGAGGAGAGGGGTTAGCGGGCTCTTGAAACCGTCATCCGGACGCGTTTCGCAAATGGGAGGAAGGCATGAAATCGACCTTGAAACTGAAGTTGGGTCTGGCCTCGGCGATGCTTGCGTCGACAGCCGTCTCGAATGTCGCGCATGCGGAAGACCTGACGCTTTGCTGGGCAGCCTGGGACCCGGCCAACGCACTTGTGGAACTGTCCAAGGACTTCACCAAGGAAACCGGCATCGGCATGAAGTTCGAGTTCGTGCCGTGGACCAACTACGCCGACCGCTTCCTCAACGAGCTCAATTCGAAGGGCAAGCTGTGCGACCTGATCATCGGCGACAGCCAGTGGATCGGTGGCGCGGCCGAGAACGGCCACTACGTCAAGCTGAACGACTTCTTCGACAAGGAGAAGATCAGCATGGACGACTTCGTGCCGGCGACCGTGGTCGGCTATTCGGAATGGCCGAAGAATTCGCCGAACTACTGGGCGCTGCCGGCCATGGGCGACGTCGTCGGCTGGACCTACCGCAAGGACTGGTTCTCCAAGCCGGAACTGCAGAAGGAATTCAAGGAGAAGTATGGCTGGGATCTCGC
Organism: Mesorhizobium waimense; assembly: GCF_003601975.1. Lineage (GTDB taxonomy): Bacteria > Pseudomonadota > Alphaproteobacteria > Rhizobiales > Rhizobiaceae > Mesorhizobium > Mesorhizobium waimense. Next base: position 436,885 of record NZ_QZWZ01000001.1, on the reverse strand, counting down.
CGCTCCGACGACCTTCGACCAGCTGAAGCAGATCGCCGAGTTCTTCCAGAAGCGTGAGATCGACGGCAAGACGGTCTACGGTGCCTCGATCTATACCGAGCGCGGCTCGGAAGGCATCACCATGGGCGCCATGGACGTGCTCTACAGCTTCGGCTTCAAATACGAGAACCCCGACAAGCCCTATGAGATGGACGGCTTCGTCAATTCCGAGAAATCGGTGAAGGGGCTGGAGTTCTACAAGGCGCTCTATGACTGCTGCACGCCGCCCGGCGCCTCGAACAGCTACATGGGCGAAGGCGTCGATGCCTTCAAATCCGGGCAGGTTGCGATGCACATGAACTTCGCCTTCACCTGGCCGGGCCTGCAGAAGGACGAGAATGTGGGTGGCGACAAGATCGGCTACTTCGCCAATCCCAAAGGCCCCGACGGCGAGCAGTTCGCCCAGCTCGGCGGCCAGGGCATTTCTGTTGTCTCCTATTCCGACAAGCAGGAATCGGCGTTGAAATACATCAAGTGGTTCGCCAACAAGGACGTGCAGGCCAAGTGGTGGTCGCTTGGCGGCTTTTCCTGCCTCAACGCGGTCGTGAAAGACCCGAACTTCCCGGCCAGCCAGCCCTATGCGCAGACCTTCCTCGACTCGATGGCCATCGTGAAGGACTTCTGGGCCGAGCCGAGCTACGCGCCGCTGCTGCAGGCCTCGCAGAAGCGCTTCCACGACTATGTCGTCGCCGGTCAGGGTTCGGCCAAGGACGCGCTTGACGGCCTGGTCAAGGACTGGACGCAGGTCTTCCAGGACGACGGCAAAATGTGAACGGCTCCTCCCGAGCTAGACCCGAGCGTCCCGTGCCGCCCTTGGCACGGGACGCAGTTCAGATAAATTCCATTGTCGAGACGTAAAGTGACCGAAGCAGGACTGACCATGCTCAATCGGACTGCGGACAGCGTTGCCCGAGCCACGCCTGAGCCGTTGGCCCGCAAGGTCCGGGGCATCAGCGACAAGGGCCTCGCCTGGCTGTTCATCTCGCCGACGATCCTTTTGCTGCTCGCCATCAACATCTTTCCGCTGTTCTGGGCGATCTACCTGTCCTTCACCAACTACCGGGCCAACCGCCCCAACGAGGTGGTGAAGAACCTCGGTCTTGCCAACTACAGGCGTATCCTCGGCGACCAGGACATCTGGATCGCCATGCAGACGACGGCGCATTTCGTGTTCTGGACCATTCTTTTGCAGACGCTGATCGGCTTCACGCTGGCCTGGCTGATCGACCGCAAATTCCGCGGCCACGCCTTTTGGACGACGATTATCCTGGTGCCGATGATGCTGTCGCCGGCGGTGGTCGGCAATTTCTGGCGCTTCCTCTACGAGCCGCAGATCGGGCTGTTCGCCTACGCCATCTCGTTCGTGTCGGGCATTCCGCCAACGGACATCCAGATGCTCTCCAACGTCTCGCTGGCGCCGTGGTCGATCATCATCGTCGACACCTGGATGTGGACGCCCTACGTGATGCTGATCTGCCTCGCCGGGCTGCGCTCGATCCCCGAATACATCTATGAGGCGGCCGAGGTCGACCGCGCCTCCAACTGGCGGCAGTTCTGGTCGATCACGCTGCCGATGGCCCTGCCCTTCATCATGCTGGCGGTGCTGTTTCGCGGCATCGAGAATTTCAAGATGTTCGACATGGTCAATCTCTTGACCGGCGGCGGACCGGGTTCGACCACCGAGGTCGCCTCGATCACCCTGAAGCGGCAGGCCTTCGAGAGCTGGCGCACCGGCTATTCCTCGGCCTTCGCCATCATCCTGTTCGTCGCGGTGTTCGGGCTGGCCAACATCTACGTCAAGGCGCTGAACAAGGTGAAGCAGAGATGAGCCTGACCACAGCCCATTCCGTCGTCGCACCTTCGGCAAACGCGAAGCTCATCGCCGGCACGATCATCGTGGCCTATGCGCTGATCTCGATCGTGCCGCTGCTGTGGATCTTCGCCACCAGCTTCAAGACGCCGCCCGACTCGATCGCCTATCCGCCTAAGGTCGTGTTCCAGCCGAGCATCGAGGGCTATTGCAATTTGTTCACGACCCGCACGCGGCAGACGCCGGAATACATCAACTCGCTGGGACCGGCGACCGGCTTCTGCGACGAGACGGTGCGCAAGCGCAACATGGTGATCGCCGGCCCGTCGAACTTCCTGCCGCGCTTCGTCAATTCGCTGATCATCGCCTTCGGCTCGACCTTCTGCGCGGTGTTCCTCGGCACGCTGTCGGCCTATGGCTTCTCGCGCTTCAAGGTGCCTTTGGCCGACGACTTGCTGTTCTTCATCCTGTCGACGCGCATGATGCCGCCGATCGCGGTCGCGATCCCGATCTATCTGATGTACCGCGAGCTCGGCCTCTCCGACACCGCACTTGGCATGATCTTGCTCTACACGGCGGTCAACGTGTCGCTCGCGGTATGGCTGCTCAAAGGCTTCATCGACGAGATCCCGCGCGAATATGAGGAAGCGGCGATGATCGACGGTTACACGCGGCTACAGGCCTTCTGGCGCACGGTTTTGCCGCAGGCGACCACCGGCATTGCCGCGACCGCCATCTTCTGCCTGATCTTCGCCTGGAACGAGTATGCGTTCGCAGCGCTCTTGACGTCCGGCACGGCGCAGACCGCGCCGCCCTTCATCCCGACCATCATCGGCGAAGGCGGCCAGGACTGGCCGGCGGTGGCGGCCGGCACGACGATCTTCCTGGTGCCGATCCTGGTCTTCACCATCCTGCTTCGCAAGCAATTGCTGCGCGGCATCACTTTCGGCGCGGTGCGCAAATGAGCCTGACCCAACCGACGAAACGCAAATCGCGCTGGCCGGCCTGGGCCAGGCGCGGGTTTATGGAAAACGTCGCAACAGTGATCATCGCCATCGGCTTCCTGATGCTGTTCCAGCCCTTTGCGCTCTCGCTCTACACCTATTCCTTCATCACCATGCTTTTCGGCACGGCGATGTTCATCGTCGTCTCGAAGTTCCCGGAGTAGACGATGGCCGAGATCCGCGTCCAGAATTTGAGAAAAGCCTTCGGCGATTTCGTCGCCGTGCAGGATTCCAGCTTTGTCGTCGAAGATGGCGAGTTCTTCGTCATGCTCGGGCCGTCGGGCTGCGGCAAGACGACGACATTGCGCATGATCGCCGGGCTGGAATTGCCGACAGGCGGCAACATCCTGCTCGGCGGCGAGGACGTCACCATGCGCCGCGCCCGCGAGCGTGACATCGCCTTCGTCTTCCAGCTGTTCGCGCTCTATCCGCATATGAATGTGCGCAAGAACATCGGCTTTCCGCTACTGGCGCAGGGCATGCCTGCCGTCGAAATCCGCGAACGGGTGGAAGAGACGGCGAAGCTGCTGCGCATCGATCATCTGCTCAACAAATCTGTCTCCGGCCTTGCCGGCGGCGACCGCCAGCGCGTGGCGCTCGGCCGCGCCATCGTGCGCCGGCCGAAATGCTTCCTGATGGACGAGCCGCTGGGGACCCTTGACACTGAATTTCGCGATTTGATGGTCCATGAATTGCGCGAGCTGCACAACCGCATCCACGCCACCACGGTCTATGTCACGCACGACCAGATGGAAGCCATGTCTATGGCCGACAAGATCGCGGTGATGAACCACGGCGTCATCGAGCAGTTCGGCACGCCGCGCGAGATCTACGACCGGCCCGCGACGATGTTCGTCGCCGATTTCATCGGCTCGCCGCCGATGAATTTTTTGAGGTTTGGCGGTGGACTGGCAAAGGGCGCGAAGGAAATCGTCGTGCAAGGCGCCAAGGTGGCGGTGCCGGAGGTGCGCGAGGATATCGCGCCGTCTGACATGGCGCTCGGCATCAGGCCCGAACACATCCGCTTCGACGATGCCTCGAAACTGCGCGGCGCGATCTACGGGACCGAATATCTCGGCACCACGCAGATCGTCGCGGTGGAGACGGCGGACGGCATCATCAAGGCACGGGTGCCGGCCGAAATCCGGCTCGCCGCGGGCGACCATGTCGGCCTTTCGCTGAACAGCGCGCGGTTGTCGCTGTTCGACAAGGGGTCAGGGCGCGCGGTCAGAACCGCGGTTCATGACTCGGCCTCCCAGGGGAGAGCGCAGCATGGCTGACGTGCACATCAGAAACGTGAGCAAGAGCTTCGGCGAGCAGATCGCCGTGAGCGGTCTCGACCTGCATATCGCCGACGGTGAATTCGTCGTGCTGCTCGGGCCGACCGGCGCCGGCAAGACGACGACACTGCGGCTGATCGCCGGGCTGGAGCGGCCGGATGCCGGCACGATCCATATTGGCGGCCACAATGCGACAGCGCTGTCGCCGGCTGAGCGCGACACCGCCTTCGTCTTCCAGCAATATTCGCTCTATCCGCATCTGTCGGTCTACGACAACCTGGCCTTTCCGCTGCGCTCGCCGGCGCGAAAGATGCCGGAAGACCAGATCCGCCGCCGCGTCGAGGACGTGGCGAAGATGGTGCGCATCCACCACAAGCTGAACAACCGCTCGACGAAACTCTCGGGCGGCGAGATGCAACGCGTCGCCATCGGCCGGGCGCTGGTGCGCAGGCCGGCGATCTATCTGATGGACGAGCCGCTGTCGTCGCTCGACGCCAAGCTGCGCGGCGATCTCCGGCTCGAACTGAAGCGCATCCAGGCCGAGCTGGGCGCCACTATGCTCTATGTCACGCACGACCAGATCGAGGCGATGACCATGGCCGACCGCATCGGCATCCTGGCCGATGGCGTGCTGGTGCAGATAGGCACGCCGCGCGCGATCTATTCGGAGCCGGCAAATCTCCATGTCGCGGCACGGCTCGGCCAGCCGGCGATCAACCTGTTGCCTGCCGGGCTGCTGCCCGATGGCGGCGCGCCGGCCGGAACCAGGACCATCGGCGCCCGCACCGAGCATCTTTCGATCGACAAGGCGGCGAATGGCCATGCCGACGGCGTCGTCGACTGGGTCGAGCATCTGGGCGACCAGAACCATCTGCACGTGACGGTCGGGGCCAAAAAACTGGTGACGCTGACCGACCCCGACACGCCGCTGGCGAAAGGCGACAAGGTGACGATCCGCTACCGCGCGCCGCTTTATTTCGGCGCGGACGGGCAGAGGCTGATGTGAGCGGTTCGAAGTGTTCTCCATCCGGGCTCTTGCAACGCCGGATTTCTGATTGACTGACGCGGCACGGGACGGGACGAATTCGATGAAGCACTTTTTCAACCGCAGGGACTCGATCGTCACCGAAGCGCTCGACGGTTTGCTGAGGACGATCGGCGCCGGCGACTTGGCGCGTCTCGACGGTTATCCCGAGATAAAGGTCGTCCTGCGCGCCGACTGGGACAAGACGAAGGTGAGCGTCGTGTCCGGCGGCGGCGCCGGCCATGAACCCTCACATGCCGGCTTTGTCGGCAAGGGCATGCTGACCGCCGCGGTTTCGGGCGAGATCTTCGCTTCGCCGAGCGTCGAAGCGGTGCTGGCGGCCATTCGCGCCGTTACCGGCCCTGCCGGCTGCCTGCTCATCGTCAAGAACTATACGGGCGATCGCCTCAATTTCGGCCTGGCTGCCGAGAAGGCGCGCGCCGAGGGCTTTGGCGTCGAGATGGTGATCGTGGCCGACGACATCGCGCTGCCCGACATCGCCCAGCCGCGCGGTGTCGCCGGCACCTTGTTCGTGCACAAGATCGCCGGGCAGCTGTCGGAGACCGGCCATGATCTGACTGCGGTCGCGGCAGCAGCGCGCGCGGCGGCCGCCGATATCGTTTCACTCGGCATCTCGCTCTCGTCCTGCTCGATCCCCGGTCAGCCGCACGCGGAACGGCTGGGAGCCGGCGATGGCGAGCTCGGTCTCGGCATTCATGGCGAGCCGGGCGTCGAACGCATTGCCGTCCAGAGTGCCGAGAAACTGGTTGCGATCATGGTCGAGCGCATCGCGGCGCGGCTCGATCCCGCAGCCGATTATGCGCTGCTGATCAACAATCTCGGCTCCGTGCCACCGCTCGAGATGGCCCTTGTCGCCAACGTCGTGCTTGCCTCGCCGCTGGCGGCACGGGTGACGCTTACCATCGGGCCAGGGCCGCTGATGACGGCGCTCAACATGAATGGTTTTTCGTTGTCGCTGATCCGGCTCGATGCGGAACGCGAGGCTGCCCTGCGGGCACCGGTGGCGCCGCACGCCTGGATGCCGGCGCGAGCCGTCCGAGCGCCGGCGATCGTGCCGGTGGCAAGTGCTTCTGTCCGGCACACGGCAAGAAAAGCCAGCAAGGACACGCATACCGAGCGGCTTGTCGTCACCATCTGCGAACGGCTGATCTCGCTCGAAGCGACATTGAACGCACTGGATGCCAAGGCCGGCGACGGCGACACCGGCTCGACAGTGGCGACCGGCGCGCGCAGCGTGCTCGAGCGGCTTGGCATCTTGCCGCTCGCCGACCCTGCAGCGACCCTTGGCGAGGTCGGCGATATTCTGAGCAAATCCATGGGCGGCTCCAGCGGGGTCCTGCTGTCGATCTTCTTCACCGCCGCAGCGCAGGCGCTGGAGAGCGGCGTCGGCGTGAGCAAGGCGCTGCTCGCGGGCCTCGACCGGATGACCTTCTACGGCGGCGCCAAGCCGGGCGACCGCACCATGATCGATGCGCTGGAGCCCGCCCTGAAAGCGCTCGACACCGGCGACCTGGAAGACGCTGCAGCTGCGGCGCGGCGGGGTGCCGAGGCCACTGCTGCCATGCGCAAGGCCAAGGCCGGGCGGTCCGCCTATATCGGCGACCAGCTTCATGGCGTGGTCGACCCTGGCGCCCACGCCGTTGCCGAGGTCTTCACCGCCTTGGCGGAGTTGCACGCGACGGCCTGAAGGTGGATGACGATGCTTCGACTGTCAGACAGGGAATCGTCCCACACTGCGCAAAGAGCGGGAACCGGAAGCATGGCTGACATGGCCACGGCAGATCTTTCCAGGCTAATCGAGGCTGCGGCGGACACGATCGCGGCGCATGCCGACGAATTGACCGCGCTCGACCAGGCGATCGGCGACGGCGACCATGGACTGAACATGAAGCGCGGCTTCGAGGCGGTACGCGCCGAGGCCGATGCGTTCGCGGCAAAACCGTTGCCGGAGGCGCTGAAGGCGATCGGCACCAAGCTGGTGATGACCGTCGGCGGCGCTTCCGGCCCGCTGTTCGGCACGCTGTTCATGGCGCTGGGCAAGGAGATTTCGGCCGGGCCGGACCGTGCCACGCTGACGATGGCCTTCGGCAAGGCCATCGAAGCCGTAGCCGCGCGCGGCAAGTCGCAAACCGGACAAAAAACCATGCTCGACGTGCTGCAGCCGGTGCATGAGGCGCTGGCCGAGGAAAAGACAGCCGCCGAGATCGTCGCCGTCGCCGACAGGGCGGCGCAGGCCACGGTGCCTATGAAGGCCTTGCGCGGGCGCGCGTCGTTCCTCGGCGACCGCTCGATCGGCCATATGGACGCCGGCGCCCGCTCGACCGCGCTGCTGGTACGGGCGGTGGCCGAAACAATCGAGAGGCACGCATGAGCAATGTCGGCATCGTCATCGTATCGCATTCGCCGCTGGTCGCCGAAGGCACAGCGGACATGGTGCGCCAGATGGTCGGCGACGAAGTGCCGCTTGCATGGTGCGGTGGAAACGGCCATGGCGGGCTGGGAACCAGCGTCGAAGCCATCATGGGTGCCATCGAAAAGGCCTGGTCGGAGGCAGGCGTGGCCATTCTCGTCGATCTCGGCGGCGCCGAGACCAACTCGGAGATGGCGGTGGAGATGATCGGCGAGCCGCGCGCGCAGAAGATCGTCGTCTGCAACGCACCGATCGTCGAAGGCGCCGTGATGGCGGCGACGGAGGCGTCCGGCGGCGCCTCGCTCAAGGAAGTGGTGGCGACGGCGCATGAATTGTCGCCGGCGTGAACGAACGGGAATTTTGACAGCATGTCCGCATCCGCCGAAGCCACCGTCCTGATCACCCACGAGGTCGGTCTGCACGCGCGCCCTTCGGTGAAGTTCACCAAGCTCGCCAAGACCTTTGCGGCCGAAGTGGAGGTGGCGCTCGCCGCCAACGGGCCGTGGTTCGACGCCAAGAGTATCGTAAAGGTGATGGCGGCCAAGGCGCCGAAGGGCACGTTGCTGCATATCCGGGCCAAAGGGGATGGCGCCGGCGAAGCGGTCGTCGCGCTGGCCGAGCTGGTGCGGCGCGATTTCGACGAGAGCGGGGATCATGCCCGGACCGCTTAGGCTGCAGGGGATTTCGGCCTCGGCCGGCTATGCCGAGGGGCCGCTGTTCCGTCTCGACCGCACCGCCTTGCATTACACCGTCAAGGCGACCGCAGCCGATGAAAAGGCCGCGCTGGAGGCTGCAATCGGCATGGCGACGGGGCGGCTTGGCGCCCTGATCGAGACCGCCGACAGCGAGGCCGCCGGCATCCTCGAATTCCAGATCGCCATGCTGGAGGACGATGCGCTGAGCGGCCCGGCTTTTGCGGCGATTGATGCAGATCAGCCCGCCGATGCGGCATGGCGACGGGCGCTGGATGCCGAGATCGCCGGCTACGAAACATCCGACCAGGATTATTTCCGGGCGCGCGCCGCCGACCTGCGCGACATCAGGGACCAGGTGCTGCGCGCCTTGAGCGAGGACGATGAGAGCGCGGCACCTGCCGGCGCGATCTTCTACGGCGAAGACATCGCGCCGACGCGGTTTCTCGAAACCGACTGGAGTAGCGGCGGCGGCATCGCGCTGAAGGCCGGCAGTGCCGCCAGCCATGTCGCCATGCTGGCACGCTCGCGCGGCGTGCCGATGGTTGTCGGGCTTGGCGCTTCGCCGGCTAATCCCGTTGGCGTTGCCCTGCTCGACGCCGAGCATGGCGGCATCGTGCTGGCGCCGTCAAAGGCGGAGATCGAGGCGTTCCGCCGGTCGTCATCGTCCTTCGCGGCACGCCGCGACAAGGCGGAAACCTATCTGGCACGACCCGCGGTGACGAAGGTCGGCACGGCTGTGCGGGTTCAGGTCAACATCGCCGATCCGTCCGACGTAGACGGCATCGATATCGCGACCTGCGACGGCGTCGGGCTGATGCGCACCGAGTTCCTGTTCGGCAAGACATTGCCAGACGAGGAGACGCAGTACCGTGCCTATCGCAAGGTTCTGGAATGGGCCGGAGAAAAACCGGTCACCATCCGCACCGTCGATGCCGGCGGCGACAAGCCGGTGCCGGGTTTCACGGTCGAGGAAGGCAACCCGTTTCTCGGCCTGCGCGGCATCAGGCTGTCGCTGGCGCGGCCCGAGATCTTGCGGGTGCAAATCCGGGCATTGCTGCGCGCCGGCATCCACGGCAATCTGAAAGTGATGTTTCCGATGATTGCCGTCGCTGACGAATATGCACGCGCCGCAGCCCTGCTCACGGAGGAGCAGACCGGGCTTGCCGCGCGCGGTGTCGCGCACAAAATGCCGCCGCTCGGCATCATGGTCGAGGTGCCGTCGGTGGCGATCGCGCCGGAGGCGTTCGCCGATGTCGCCTTCTTCTCGATCGGCTCGAACGATCTGACGCAATATGTGATGGCTGCGGCCCGCGACAACGCTTCGGTCGCGCACCTGAATTCGGTCCGACATCCGGCCGTGCTCCGGCTGATCGCCTCGGTCGTCGCCTTCGGACGGGAGCGGAAAATACCTGTCAGCCTGTGCGGCGATGCCGGCGGCGACCCGGCATCGATCCCGGCGCTGCTCGAAGCCGGCCTGCGCGACCTCTCGGTGGCGCCTGCCCAACTCGCCATGGCCAAGGCGGCCATCGCAGATGTAACCGTCTAGGCGCCGGCATGGTCGACCAGACGCCTGAACCCGGTCCGGAAGAGGCGATCCGCGCCTACAAGACGATCCTGTCGCATGTCATCGACCAGCGCCCGTCCGGCATGCGCCAGCGCCTCGCCGATGCGCTCGGCAAGCATCGCAGCTTCGTCACCCAGATCTCCAGCCCGGCCTATTCGATCCCGATCCCATCTAAACATTTGCCGGCTATCTTCTCCGTCTGCCATTTCAGCCAGGCCGAGCGCGACCAGTTCCTCGTCGCTTACCACCAGGCGCATCCGGGCAAGATGTCGGTGGCATCGGGTCTGCGCAAGACGCGGCATGTGTCGCTGATCGTTCCCGATTTCGGCGACGACAGGCAGAACGCCGCGCTGGACCGGGCAATCAACGATTTCATCCAGAAGATCACCAGCATCGCCGGCAAGGGCAGCGGCTAATCGCCTTAAGCAAAAGTGTGTCGGGAGGACACCATGAAGAAATTCCTGAATTCGGTAGACACGATGCTGACCGAAAGCCTTGATGGCTTCGTCGCCGCCCATGCCGACATCCTCGTGCTGGGCGAGGAGCACAAATTCGTCCGCCGCAAGGTGCTGAAGCCGGGCAAGGTGGCGCTGATCTCCGGCGGCGGCTCGGGCCACGAGCCGCTGCATGGCGGGCTGGTCGGGCACGGCATGCTCGACGCCGCCTGCCCCGGCCAGGTGTTCACCTCGCCGACGCCGGACCAGATGCTGGCGGCGGCGCAGGCCGTCGACACCGGCGCCGGCTGCCTGTTCATCGTCAAGAACTACGAGGGCGACGTGATGAACTTCGACATGGCGGCCGAGATGTCGGAGGGCGTCATGCAAGTGGTGACCAATGACGATGTCGCGGTCGAGAATTCATCCTACACCACAGGCAGGCGCGGGGTTGCCGGCACGCTGGTGGTCGAGAAGATCCTCGGTGCGGCGGCAGAGCAAGGCATGGCGCTGGAAGCGCTGAAGGCACTGGGCGAGCGCGTCAATGGCGCAACGCGCTCGATGGGCGTGGCCTTGACCAGTTGCACCGTGCCGGCGGCCGGCAAGCCGACCTTCGATATAGGCGACGGCGAGATGGAGTTCGGCGTCGGCATTCATGGCGAGCCCGGCAGGCGGCGCGATGCCTTGAAGAGCGCCGATGCCATCGCCGAGGAGATCTGCACGGCGATCCTGGGCGATCTGGACGGCAGCGCAAAGGGCCCGGCGCTGCTGTTCGTCAACGGCTTCGGCGGCACGCCGCTGATGGAACTCTATTTGATGTACAACAGCGCCCGGGCGATTTTCGAGAAGCACGGGGTGACTGTAACCCGCTCGCTGGTCGGATCCTATGTCACGTCACTCGACATGGCCGGCTGCTCGATCACGCTGACCATGCTCGACGCCGAGACGACCGCATTGTGGGACGCACCCGTGCATACGGCTGCACTGCGCTGGGGAATGTAGCCCGGACACCCGCGGCCTGTCAGGCCGGCGTCAAAATCCTGTGGATCAGATTGTCGGTCCCGAACTGCCGTTGCCCGCCGTGACGCTGGACAATCTGCCGGCCTTGCGCAGCACCGGCGCCACATATTTCTTCTTGGTCATCCGAATAGCCTCCGATTTTGCGCCAAGAATGGAGGATAACCCTTCGCCAAGTCAATTCTGGCGCCAGGTTTGGTGCCGCCGCACTGGTTTCCGTGGTGCTTTTCTGCAACCATATTCGCAACATTGTCTTCCAATGCGCAAAACGCCGACCCAGGTTGATGCTGCCACCACTTGCGCCCGCTGATGAAAATCTGCTGCTGAACTATGCGGATCCGGAGGCTCGAACGGCCGAGGTTCCGACAGCTAAAACTTTGTTGGCCCTGCTGGCCAATGCCGAATTCCACGGCGTGCTGCCGATCATGCTGCGCAAACTGCAGGAGCGCAGCGACGCGCATCTGCCTCGGGATGCCGGCGTGCAGGAGACGCTATCCGATCTGCGCCAGAAGTCGACGTTGGTCACCGGGCAGTCGATGCTGCTGCAATACCATGGCGACCGCATCATGAAGGCGCTCGCCGCGGACAAGATTCCGGCGCGGATCGTCAAGGGTCCGGCCTTTGCACGAAAGCTGTACCGCAATGTCGCCGATCGCCCCTTTACCGACATCGACATCCTGGTGGAGCCGGCCCGTCTCGACGACGCCAACCGGGTGATAGCAGCATCCGGTTTCCGGCTGTGCAGCGGCGAAGCCCAGTCGCAAGATCTGCAGGAGTTCAAATGGCTGGAGAAGGAGAATTCGAGCCTGCTGATCGAGCTGCATGGCAATCTGGTGCATGATTCCGGCATGCGGCGGCGGCTGTCGCTGGGGTTCAAGGAATTGCGCGCGATCGACGGCGACGAGGCCGACACGCCGGCCGCCCTGCTCACCATCGCAATTGTCCACGCCTCCGGCGGACATAAATTCCACCGGCTGCAGCTTTGCGTGGACGTGCTGCAAGGCGTGCGGGCGCTGCAAACGCCCGATGCGGAAGCGCGCCTGCTGGAGGCGGCGCGCATGACCGGCATCGAGCTTGAACTGGCGACCGTGCTCGATGTGACCGGCCGGCTGTTCGACGAGCCCCGCGGGCTCGAACTCGCCAACCGGATCAGGCCCGATCTCGGCATTCGGCTCGCCAGATGGCTGATCACCCGGGATACGCTGCTCGGCGTCAATTCGAGGAACAGGATGCGTTCGCGCCTGCGGCGCGATGCCTTCCGCTGGGTCCAGAGATTGGCGAAGCCAAGGCCATATCGTGCCTGATCCCGGAACAGGCCCGGTCGTCCTGCCGTCAGTCGGCCAACGCCGAGCGGATCAAGGACGCCGCATCGGCCGGCTGTGCGCCCACCTCCAGCGCAAAGGTCGGAACTGTCGAGACCAGCCGGGCGATCGTCGCCAGCCGGCGCTTCTGCAGCGGCAGCAGGCCGGTCATGCCGGTCCTGACATTGTCGGCGGCCAGCGCCACCATGGCGTCGGTCCTGGCCATGGCAACGAGCCGGGTCTGGCCATCGGCCGAACGCGCTAGATGAAGGAGTGCTGCGACCGGCCGGGCACCGGGGCCTTCGACGCGGATGATCTTGCCGAGGTGCTCGAGCGAAACGGCCTGTTCGCCATTGCGGTCCCAGGAGGGACCGAGGCAGGGCGAAACGAGCGGGACCAGCTCGGCCGTCTTGCGGTGGATCTTCACATGGCGCGGCAGGCCCCAGGCGACGGCCTTGTCCGACGCCACGTTCAGGATCATGGCATCGTCGGAGCAGAGGCCGAAGCCCTGCGAAGCCAGAGCGAGCGACGTCGTCGTCTTGCCGGTGCCGCTGGGCGCATGGACGAGAACCAGGGCATCGCTATCCGGCAGCGTCAGCCCGGCCGTGTGCAGCATATGCTGGCCGCCGGCATCGAGCGCGGCATCGAGCACCAGCATCCAGAGCGTCCAGGCGATCTTCGTATCCGGGCGGACGCGGATTTCGGCCCAACGCTCGCCGGCATGGATCGAGACCGTGTGGCGGCCGGGGAAGATCAGATGGACGATCTCACTGGCGTCGACCATGCGGCAGTGGCCGTCCTCGGGCACCTCGCCGTCGAAGGCGAGTGTCCCGGCCGGCGTCTCGGGCAGTGAAAGCGTCTCGACGACGCTGACGCGAAAATCCGGCTCTACCGTGCCGGTGATGCGCAAGGTGCCGAGCATGCGGTCCAACTCCCGCCACAGCTCGGCGCGTTCGGCCGAGATGCCGATGACCTGTCCGTCAAGGGCATAGCAGGTATCTGCGGCCGAGCCGCTCAAGCGGTTTTGCCCTCGGCGTGGTGACGATAGATCTCCACCATTCCGGGCAGGCTGTCGCTGACCACCGGCCGGCCGTCGAGGCAGACCCAGCAATGCGCCGACATGCGTGGCGCATGCATCGACTTCGGGTCGACGCCGAAGCGCAGATCCGGGTCGAAGCCGGCAAGGCGCAGGAAGCGATGCGCCAGCAGGCCTTCCCTGAGACACCTGCGGTCGCGCATCAGCCAGGGATGCCTGACCGTGCGGTTGACGCTGGCGACGATGTAGGCGGAGGGCAGGCCGAGATAAGGGGTCGGCGCGCTGAGCGGCGCCCATTTCAGCACGGTCTCGAAATCGCGTTGGCCGATCAGCACCGGCATCAGCCGCGCGCTGGCCCATAGATGGGCGCGAAACAGCGCGCGCAAGAACGGGCCGTCTGCCATCACGCCCCCGGATCGGCGAGGATACCTTCCGTCACCAATTCGGCGGCCAGGGCCGCCATGTCCTGGTCGAGCATATCCTTGTCGACCTCGAACTCGTCGGACAGCAGATCGACGATCTGGTCGAGGCTGCGCGCGCCGTCGACCTTGTCGAGAAAGGCTTCGGTGGTGCCGTTGCAGGTAAAGAGTTGGCCGCTGCGCGCCAGAAGCACCACGGCGCCGTCGCCGACATGCTGTACCGAGGCGTCGTCCGCCAGCCGCAGAACCATTTCAGAGGCGATTTCGACCATGGGCCCTCCCCAGACCATGTACGTTAGCTGGAGAGCAATTAGCGCGGCAGCGCGGTGCTGTCTATCGTCGGGCTGCTTCTATCGCTGAAGCGGCCTTCTTGCGTCGGCTACCTGCTGACAGCCGTGGCCACCAATTTCGACAGTTTCTCGCGCTTGCTCAACACAGGCTTTTCGTAAGTTTTCTTCACTGGAACCCCCGAATTTCGTCGAAGATTGTACGTGCCGATCAGCGGCGGCCTTTGTCAAGCCGGCGAACCGATTCTGCCGGAGAGTTGCTTTTGTTCCCCTAGGTAAGCTAAAAAGTCGCCGGGGCTTAGGGGAGTAGTTAGTATGCGTTACAATTGGGAACGGGCGCCGACGGCGTTCGAACGTCATCGGAAAGCCCTGGCGGCGGCGATATTGATAGCCGGCGGCGTCGGCCTGATGCTGGCGGCATTACCGCTCTAACAGCTGATATCATCGACCGACACGAACGCGCTTCGGGCGCCAGAGGGTTGGTGGGTGGCCGCCAGGCCGGGGCCGGCTCGACGCGCCTGGCCGGTCACGGCGATGAAGTGGCGGTCGCGTCCTTCAAAGCCCTGGCTGAAACGCTGCACGTCAAGCACGGCCGGCTTGCCGTCGGGCTATCACCCAAGCATCAGCTGCTGAGCCGACGTCCTTGGCTGCGGCATCGCGATCCCCAAAGCCATGGTGCCGGATATCCGCGCCCAAGGCGAGAGCAGGCATCGACGAAATTCCGGGAAGACATGGTTTCGAAAAACGGCATAGGCTAATGCAAGACGGCAAATTTTCCTGGAGGAAGTTGGATGGCGTCACGCTACCATGAAGTCTACGAAGGCTGGAAACGCGACCCGGAACTGTTCTGGGCCGAGGCGGCCAAAGCGATCGACTGGTATTCGCCCCCCGACAGTGTCTTCGATGCGCAAGCCGGCGTTTACGGCCGCTGGTTCACCGGTGCCTCCTGCAACACCTGCTTCAACGCCGTCGACCGTCACGTCGCAGGCGGCCGCGCCGACCAGATCGCGCTGATCCACGATAGCGCGATCACCGGCACGGTCAGGAAGTTCACCTATGCCGAACTGAAGCGCGAGGTGGTCGCGCTGACTTCGGTGCTCAAGAACCGTGGCGTCGGCAAGGGCGACCGCGTCATCATCTACATGCCGATGGTGCCGGAAGCGGCCTTCGCCATGCTTGCCTGCGCGCGCCTCGGCGCCGTGCATTCGGTGGTCTTCGGCGGCTTCGCCTCGCACGAGCTTGCCACCCGCATCGACGACGCCAGGCCGAAGCTGATTATTTCCGCTTCCTGCGGCCTGGAGCCTGGACGCACCGTCGCCTACAAGCCGCTGCTCGACACTGCCATCGAGCTTTCCAAACACAAGCCGGACGCCTGCCTGATCCTGCAGCGCGACCAGTTGCGCTGTGAATTGAAAGACCATTACGACATCGACTATGCCGACGCCGTTGCCCGCGAGCGCGCCGCCGGCGCCAATGTCGATTGCGTCCCGGTGCTGGCCACGGATCCGCTCTACATCATCTACACGTCAGGCACGACCGGCCAGCCGAAGGGCATCGTGCGCGACAATGGCGGCCACATGGTCGCGCTGAAATGGACGATGGAAAACGAGTTCGGCGTCAGGCCGGGCGAGGTGTTCTGGGCGGCATCCGATGTCGGCTGGGTGGTCGGCCATTCCTACATCGTCTACGGCCCGCTGCTGCATGGCTGCACCAGCATCCTGTTCGAGGGCAAACCGATCGGCACGCCGGATGCCGGCACATATTGGCGGGTTATCGCCGAGCACGGAGTCGTCGCGCTGTTCACCGCGCCGACCGCCTTCCGCGCCATCAAGGGGCAAGACCCCAAGGGCGAATTCGTGCCGAAATTCGATCTGTCGAAATTCCGCACGCTGTTCCTCGCCGGCGAGCGTGCCGACCCGGAAACCATCAAATGGGCGGAGCAGAAACTGAACGTGCCGGTGATCGACCATTGGTGGCAGACCGAAACCGGCTCGCCGATGACCATCAATCCGGCCGGGCTCGGGCTGCTGCCGGTGAAATACGGCTCGCCCGGTGTGCCGATGCCCGGCTACGACATCCGCGTGCTCGACGATGCCGGCCATGAAGTGCCGCGCGGCACGCTGGGCAATGTCGTGGTCAAGCTGCCGCTGCCGGCTGGCTGCCTGCCAACGCTGTGGAATGCCGACGCCCGGTTCCGGCAGGCCTATCTCGAAGAATTCCCCGGCTTCTATAAGACGGCCGACGCCGGCATGATGGACGAGGACGGCTATCTGTTCGTCATGGCTCGCACCGACGACATCATCAACGTCGCCGGCCACCGGCTGTCGACCGGCGCCATGGAAGAGGTGCTTTCAGCGCATCCGGACGTTGCCGAATGCGCCGTCATCGGCATCGCCGATCAGATGAAGGGCCAGGTTCCGCTCGGGTTTGTCGTTTTGAATGCGGGCGTCACGCGCGACACCGGCGCCATCGAAAGCGAGGTCGTCTCCCTGGTGCGTGAACGGATTGGTCCGGTCGCCGCCTTCAAGACGGTGGTGACGATCAAGCGCCTGCCCAAGACGCGGTCCGGCAAGATCCTGCGCGGCACGATGCAGAAGATCGCCGACAAGGAAGAATGGACCATGCCGGCGACCATCGACGACCCCGTCATCCTTGACGAGATCACCGCGGCGCTGAAGGGACGCGGGATAGGGGTTTAGCGCAACGTCCGCCTCCTGTTGGCGACAGCAAAGCCGGCAAAGGCAAACCGCCCTCAGAGCAAGACCGGTGGGAGGCGAACGCGGATTCGCCGCCGCGTCCAATCTCTTCTTGTGCAATGCAGCAATTCACCCTAGAGTCCCTATGGGGGGCCACCGATGAGACGGCATGGCTCAGCAAAAGACTACATTTGGCGGCGTCGACATCTTGCGGTTTCTCGCTGCTGTCCTCGTAATGTTCTACCACTACGGCTACTGGGTTTGGGCATTCCCCGGCGGTGTTTCGGCACGCGCCAGCGGCGGCATCCCGCCGCATCCTGAAATGGATTTTCTGGGCTCCGGCTGGGTCGGCGTGCAGGTGTTCTTCGTCATCAGCGGCTTCGTCATCGCCTTCAGCGCCGAGAATTCGACCCCACTGCGGTTCTTCGAGGCAAGGGTGAAGCGCCTGGCGCCGGCGGCGTGGGTGTGTGCCCCCATCACCGCGGCGGTGTTGCTTCTGGTCGACCTCAGCTGGCCGACGGATGCGGTGATACGGCTCGTTCGCACCGGCCTGTTCGTTCCGTTCGATCCCTGGGTCGACAGCGTCTACTGGACCCTCGGCATCGAAATCGCTTTCTATGCCGTGGTCTGGACCTTGCTGCGGCTCGGGCGCTTCCACCTGATGGAAACCGTGGCCATCGTGATCGGGCTGATCAGCACATTCTTCTGGTGCCTCTATTATCCCCTCGATTTGTCCGATCTCGCCGAGACGCGGTGGCTCCAGCTTGCACTGGTCCATCATGGCTGCTTCTTCGCCGTCGGCGTGATGCTGTGGCTGATGCGGTTCAAGGCGGTGACGAGGGCCCGGCTCGGTTTCTCAGCGCTGTTCCTGGTCGGCGGCGTGCTGCAGATCGCAAGCTCGGTCGACGTGCACAGCATCAAGGTCGAAGCGACGATGCCCTATGCGCCGCCGATCGTCATGTTCCTTGCCGCCACGGGGCTGATGGCGTGGTCGCTGCGGCTCAACCTGTCCTGGCGCGGCTGGCGTCGGATCGGGCTGATGACTTACCCGCTCTATCTCATCCATGACGTCGTCGGTGCTGCCATGCTCGGCGCCTTGGTCCGCGCCGGCGTGCCGTACCTGCTTTCGATCGCTACTGTCGGCGCAACCATGATCGCCGCGAGTTGGCTGGTGGCGATAGAGGCCGAGCCGCGAATTAGGCTTCTGCTCGACCAAACCGTGTTCCGCTACCGGCTCAAGGCGGCATAAACGCCGCTCCAGCACTTATTTACCAAGACAGGGACTGCTCCTCACCGGTATGGAATTTCCGGCGCCAAGCATGGTATCGAGGCTTCATGCGTGCCCGTGTGACATGCTCCCTAACGCCAAAAGACCTGTGCGAGCACCGAGCCTCAATCCGTGAGCCTGTTCCAGCGATCGAGAAAGCCGCGCGCCGCGCCGCGCGAACGGCTGCAGATGGATATGCAGGATACGATCGTCTACGCGATCGGCGACGTGCATGGGTGCTACAACGAACTGCGTTCGCTGGAGCAGAAGATCGTTCTCGATGCGCTGCCCTTCCGCGGGCGCAAGATCATCATCATGCTCGGCGACTATGTCGATCGCGGGCCGCAGTCCAAACGCGTGCTCGATCATCTCACGGCGCCGCCACCCAGGGGCTTCCTGCGCGTCTGCCTGGCGGGAAACCACGAGGTGGCGATGCTGAACTATCTCGACGGCTATCTTCCGCGAGAACCCTGGCTGGCGGAGGGCGGCCTGGAAACGCTGTTTTCCTACGGGATCGATGCGCGGCATCTCGCCAATCTCTACAGTTCGAGCGAAGCGGTCGACCGGCGTATCCGCGAGGTCATTCCCGCCAGCCATGTCAGCTTCATGCGCGCGCTGCCGGTGATGGTCTGCTCGAGGAAATTCGTCTTCGTCCATGCCGGCATCAGGCCCGGCATCGATCTCGCCGATCAGGACGAAGACGACCTGCTCAGCATCCGCTCCGACTTCTTCGACAGCGTCCATCTGCTCGACCGATGGGTGGTGCACGGGCATACGATCGTGGACGTGCCCAGGCTCGACGGGCACCGGCTCGGCATCGACACCGGCGCCTTTCAGAGCGGACGGCTGACCGCCGTCAGGATAGCCGGCAAGTACGGCAAGCTGATATTTTCCTAGAGCGTTTCAGCTTTTCATAGAACCGCCGACCCGCTCTAAGTATTTGTTTTTACGCAATTCCGGACGGAAACCCTAGGCAGCCCTGCGCGTTTCCGACTTGTCCAGATAGTAGGTCGAGTATTTGTCGAAGAACTTCTCGGAACCGCCGAGCGATCCGTATTTGGCGAGCTTCTTCAGATCGACCTTGTTCAGCACCGCGCCAACGATCTTGTTGGCGACGTATGGCTCGGATTCCAGCAGCGAGCGCACCACCGCGCGCGGCGTGCGGCCCCATTCGGTGACAAGCACGAAACCGTCGACCAGCGGGGCAAAGGCCTTGGCGTCGACCACGGGGCCGAGCGGCGGCAGATCGACGACGACGTATTCGAACGTCTCCTTGGCGTTCTCGATGAAGCGCCGCATGCCGGCCGAGGAGAGAAGCTCGCTGGTGTGCGAGAACTGGCCGCGCAGGACGGCGGGAATGATCGCCAGCTTCGTCTGCCGGTCGACCTTGCCGACCGACTGCCAGGTCTTGCCGTTGACGACAGCCTCCATCAGCCCCTGCTCGGCTTCCATGCCAAGGCTGCGGCTGAGGCCGGGGTTGCGCAAATCGCCGTCAATGAGCAGCGTCTTGGCGCCATTGGCGGCAAGCAATCCCGCCAGATTGGCCGCGACCGTCGACTTGCCCTCACCGGGCAGCAGCGAGATCACGCCGATGACCTTGCTGCCTTGCCCTTCCATGACGACGTCGAAGGCGATCTTGGCGTTGCGCAGCGTTTCGGCGAACATCGAGGCGGGAGCGTCGATGCTGACCCGCATGCGCGCCCGTTTCTCGGCGGCGGACAGGCTGGCGGTCTTGGCATCGGCCTGGACATCGTCCGGCTTGGCGTCCTTGCCGGGTTTGCCGCCGCCGATCGTCGGCAGATAGCCGAGGAATTTGAGGCCGACGCGATCGCGAATGTCCTCGCCGGTTCTGAAGAACCGTTCGTTGAACTCGTTCAGGCCACCAAATCCGGCCCCCAGCAGCACGCCAAGCACGAGCGTAAGCGCCAGCACCTTGGATGTGCGCGGGCCCGCGGCCGACAGCGGCATTGTCGCATCGGAGATGATGCGGACCTTGCCCACCGGGAAGGATTGCTGCTGCGAGGCTTCCTCATAGCGGCTGAGGAATGTCTGATAGAGCGTGGTGAGCGCCGTCGCCTGCTGGTCGAGATCGCGCAGCTTGACCTGCGACTGGTTGTCGATGGAGCTCTTGCCGGCGGCGGTTGCGATCTTCTCCCTGAGCGCGGTCTCGCGCGCCTGCGCCACCTGATAGTCGTTGCGATAGCTTTCGGTCAGTTGCTTCAGCTGTCCGAAGATCTGCGCCGACACATCGGCCTTTTCCTTGGCAAGTGCTACCGCCTGGGGGTGATCCTTGCCGAAATTGGCCTCGACATCCTGCAGCCGCTTGGCGACGGTCAGATAGCGGGTTTTGAGCGTTGCAATGACCGAGCTGGCCGGCTGGTCGCTCGAGATGGCGGAGTCCTGGAAAGCATTGTCCGTGCCACTGTCCACGATGGTCTTGTACTGCTGGTAGCGGGCGCTGGCGCGTGCCGTGTCGGCCTGCGCGACGATGAGCTGGCTGTTCAGGTCGGACAGTTGCTTGTCGCTGATCAGCTGGCCGTCGCTGCCCGCGGACAGCCCGTGCTCGGCCCTGAACATCTCGACCGCCAGGGCGGCCTTCTGCGAGCTTTCGCGAAGCTCGGTCAGCCGGCCCTGCAGCCAGACCGCCGCGCGCTCGGTGGCGTCGAAGCTCGCATTGAGCTGGTCAGCGAGATAGGCCTCGGAATAGGCCTTGGTGATTGCGGTCGCGAGCGCCGGGTCCGTCGACTGATAGCCAAGGTCGATCACATAGCTGCGGCCGTTGCGCTGCGCCAACACCTCGCTCTGCAGCTTGAGGATCGCGTAGTCGCGGCGCGCAGTGGCCATCATGGCCTCACGCGTCGCGGCGTCGACATTTTCGAGACCAGGGATATCCGGGCCCGAACTGCCGCGGAAATAGCCAACCAGCCCGCGCACGAAGCCGATGCCCTTCGCCAAGGCAGACGTCGGAGGATTCATGAACTCTTCGTTCTGGTCGAGCTTCAGCTTGTCGACGACCACCGAGGCCAGCCGCGCCGAGGTGAGGATCTCGATCTGGCTGAGCAGGGAGGCATCGGTCTGCATGGTGGCCGACGCCGCCGAGATGTCGTCGACGACCTTGTTCAGGCCTTCGTCGATCAGCACACTGGCAACCGAGATATACTGCTTGGGCGTGGTCTGCAGATAAAGCACGCCCATGAATAGACCGATGATCGCGCACACGGCCACCACCTTGGCCTGCCGGGCAGCCATGCCGAGCAGGCGCTCGATGTCGATGAAGTCTTCACCCTTTTCCGCGTCCGTACCGGGCAAAGGCACCCTCTTGTCGAGAGGAAAGTTGGCATAATTCATCGTCGGTCCAATTCCAGGTTGCAGGCGCTAACGGCCTTCGAAGATTGGCGTCGTCACCAGAAAAGACCACGCAACATTCATGCCAGAAGGCGCTTGGCCGGACCGGCCAAGCGCGGCGGCGTATGTCACGCCATCATCGATACGCACATACTCCCAAAAAATGGGCATTATGCGGCTTCTTCCCGGCGCTCATGCGACCGGACGAACTCCTGAAGCATTTCGAAGATCGGTCCCTTCATGTCGTCGCGCGCCAGGGCGAACGCGACATTGGCCTGGATGAAACCCTCCTTCGAACCGCAGTCGAACATGCGGCCGTTGAAAGGCTGGGCAAAGAAGGCCTGCGACTGCGCCAGGCGGACCATGGCGTCGGTCAGTTGGATCTCGTTGCCGGCGCCGCGTTGCTGGTTGCCGAGCAGCGCGAATATCTCCGGCTGCAGAATATAGCGGCCGTTGATGTAGAAGTTCGATGGCGCATTGGCGGGCGCTGGCTTCTCGACCATGGCGGTCACCTCGAAGCCGCTACCGACCTCGGCGCCACGGCCGACGATGCCGTATTTGCTGGTTTCGCTGGGTTCGCAACGCTCGACGGCGATGACGTTTCCGCCGGTACGCTCATAGAGATCGACGGTTTCGGCAAGGCATCCGCGCCCACCGAAGGACACCATGTCGGGAAGCAGCAGGGCGAAGGGCTCGTCGCCGATGACTTCGCGCGCGCACCACACCGCATGGCCGAGACCCTGCGGCGACTGCTGGCGGATGAAGCTGGTGGCGCCGGCCACCGGAAGCAGGCTTTCAAGCGACTGGAGCTGCGCCTTCTTGCCGGTCTGCTCCAGGGTGCCGATCAGTTCAGGATGCAGGTCGAAATAGTCTTCGATGACCGCCTTGTTGCGGCCGGTGACGAAGACGATGTGCTCGATGCCGGCCTCGAAGGCCTCGTCTACCGCATATTGCACGACAGGCCTGTCGACCACCGGCAGCATTTCCTTGGGCATCGACTTGGTCGCCGGCAGGAACCGCGTTCCCAACCCCGCCACCGGTATGACTGCCTTCCTGACTTTCTTCATTGCAAATTCCTTCTGAGGAGATCGACTTTCAATACCTGCCGGCCACGAACGTTCCTTCATGTGCCCGCATCTTCACCTCCCCGCCCCCACGGCAAACTGTGCCGCAACCCGTCGCAGCCGGACAGCGATCGGCATGCTCATATGCCTGACTGCTGCCGGATCGCTGAGCGCCGTCCGTATCGCCTTGAGCGGGGACCGCGCCTTGATGTGTTGAACCAGAGACAGGAACGATGCCGCCCGGCGCAAGCTGCGGCTGCGCCTGGCGAAAGCGGCCGTGGCCTTCGGGTCCATCGCATGCGTCTGGGCAAAGATCGCATCGGCCTTGCGCATCGCTTCGACGTGATGAAGCTCGAGCACGCGGGAAATGGAGCCGCTGCGGATATGGTAAACGTAGCCGGTCGTCGGCTCGACCACGCATCTGCCACCCTTGGCCAAAGCGCTGGCCAACAGGATGTAGTCTTCGCCGATGATCAGACCTTCATCGTAGCGAAGGCCGTTTTCGTTGAGGAAACGGCGCTGGAAGATCGGCTTGAGATAGCCAAGGTTGAACCGCGATTCGAAGACTATGTTGCCGGCTATGTAATCGGCCAACGAGATTTCGCCCAGGCTCTCCAGATAGTTGGCCGGGAACATCGTGTCCTCGGCAACGCCGTCCTCGCGCACGACCTGGAGGTTGTCGATCGCGATCTCGGCGCCGGCCTTTTCCGCCCGCGCGATCATGGTGCTGAGCCGGCCGGGATAGACCGCATCGTCGGCATCGAGGACGGCGACCCAGCGGCCGCGGGCAAGCTCGAGGCCGGCATTCCTGGCCCCGCCGGGACCGTGGTTTTCGGGCAAAGCGACGACGCGCACGATGTCTTGCGGGTAGGAACGCGCCACTTCGAGCGTCCTGTCGCGCGAGGTGTCGTCGACGACGATGACCTCGACGCTGACGTCGCGCTGGGCAATGGCGCTGGCGATCGCCCGGTCAAGGGTCGCCTCGGCGTTGTAGGCGGCGATGACGAAGCTGACGTCAGGCTGCACGCTTGCCCCCTTCCTGTGGCGAGGGCAGACCGTATTGGCGGATTTCGCGAACGCCCACGAGACCGCTTACAACGCCGACATGCATGATGCCGCGCAGCACGCTGCGGTTCCGGCGAACCGGGCTGACCACTGTTGCGATCGCCATGGCGAAGCAATAGGCCGCCTTTGCCGAGGCAAGGCCGATTTCCCTGACTCGCCGGACGCCAGTTGCGTTGTTGCCGAGCAGGTGACCATGCGTCTGGCCGAAACGGAAGCGGCGGCGGCGCAGCCAGTCGAATGCGGCCCTGGCGCGCGGCACCACCTCGTCGACAAAGGCCCCCGGCGAAAAGGCGATGCGGCCGCCGGCCTTGACCATGTGATCGAAGAATTCGGTGTCCTCGCCGCCGGTCTGGCCGCGCGCCAGGCTGAAGCGGCGGTCGCGAAGGCTGGCGTCGCTTGTCCTCAGCAGGACATTGCAGGTGTAGCCGGTGCGGATTTCGCCATGCACCCAGACTGGCAAGGTCGAGTGGAAATCGCCTTTGCGCATCCAGGCCGGCGCATCCGATCCGTAACGCGCCCGCACCGGGCCGAGCACGGCGGCGGCACCACTCGCCTCGGCCGTCGCGACCAGCTCGGCGAGCCATTGCGGCGAGGCCGTTTCGTCGTCATCGATGAAGGCGACAAAATCCGATACGCTGGCGTCGAGACAGGCGTTGCGCGCGATCGAGATGTTGCGCGCGGGCGCATGGCGGTAGCGGACCGGCAGCTTCAATTCCTGCGCCAGCGCCTTGACCAGCGGCTGGGCGCTTGGCGCATCGTCATTGTCGGCGACGACCACGCCGATTTCGAAGCCGGCCGGCCGGTCCATGGCGGCGATGGAGCGAAGCGTGTCGGCAAGCTCAGGCCGCCGGAACGTGCAGACGCAGATGTCGACGCTGCCTTTTATTGCCGCGCCCATCACGCTACCCCTTGCTGCGTCTGCGGTCGCGGCTCGAGAAGCTGCAGCCAGAAGCCCATCGACCAGCCCAGATGCATGACCATCGCCGACACCCCGACAAGCGCAAGCGCCATATCGCGCCGCCTGATGGCGGTCACGAGGCCATAGAAGATGCAGACCATCGACCATGCAAGGAACGGCAGCGCCGCCAGCGCGTACACGAGGAAAAAGGGCGTCAGCAGAACCACGGGAAACACCAGCAGCGGTATCATCTGCCGGACCTTCGGCATCACGCGGTGCTTGAGAACGTTCTTGGCGCGGCCGCGGCCATAGCCGAGATACTGGAAATACAGGCTCTTCAGCGAGGAGCGCGGATAGTAGACCATCTGCGTCCTGCCGCTCATCCAGATACGGTATCCGGCCTGGCGAAGCCGGTGGTCGAACTCGGCATCCTCATTGTGGCTGAACGTCTCGTCATAGCCGCCGACCGCTTTGAACGCCGATATGCGCATCAATGCGTGGTGACCGTGGTCGACCCATTCTCCAGCCGACAAATGCCGGTGCTTGGAGCCGCCGGTGCCGAGCTTCGAGTTCTGCGCCGCGGCAACCGCCTTCTGCATGGCGCCGGTGCCGCTGGTCAGCATCGAGACGACGACCGAATCCGCACCCGTGGCCAGCGCCTCGTCGACCAGCCGGTCGCAGTAGTCCTGGGGATAGCCGCCATGCGCATCGATGCGGATCAGATATTCGGCACCATCGCCGAAAGTGGCCACGGCAAGATTGAGCGCGGCGCTCTGGATGCGCTTCGGGTTGTGGAGCAGGACGACCCGAGGATCCCTTGCCGCGACCGCCTTGGCGATCCCGAGCGTGCCGTCGGTGCTGCCGCCATCGGCAACGACGATGCGGGCGCCGAGCCGTTCGGCCGCCGGCCGAAGCTGCCCGAGCAGTGCCCCGATATGGGCTGCTTCGTTGAGGCACGGAATGACGATCAAGTTCGATGGGGGCAGGCTCGATGCGGGCATTTCGGTTTGCGTCATCAGGCCTCGTCCATCCTTGTTTCCATTTCCGATCATCCTATGCCAGCGCCTCGGTGACGAAGGGGCCGGGCGCGGCAGCCAGGCCACGCAGCTTGTCGACGAAGGCCAGGCAATCGCTGCGATCGTAGCTCCAGGTCCGCGGGTTGCGGGCAACCACCCGCGCCTTCAGCTTGCGGAAGCGATCCTCTTCCATCTTGCCCAGCGCCGTTTCGAGCACCTCGGGCGCGGCTTCGGGCAACAGAACGCCGATGTCCTGCTGGTTGAGGAAGCGCCCGGTTTCGGTGTTGCCCATCGAGATCGGCACGGCGCCGAAGCGGCACCCCTCATAGAGGCGGTTGGGGAGCAGCCATTCGGAATTCTGGCCTTCCTCGAAGAAATCGATCGCCCAGGAGAAATGCACCTCGCTGTAGATCGCCGCCATATCCTCCGGGTTGCGATAGGGGCCGCGGAAGGAGAGAAAGGGCTCGGCCGCGACGAAGGCGTGGAAATCGGGAAATTCGGAAAGTGCCGGGCGACCTCGAAGGATGACCTCGAAGCGTCCGTCGAGGCGGCGGGTGAATTCTGCCAGCAACTCAAGCGAGCGGCGGCATCTGAGCGCACCGAACCAGCCGATTCGCCAAGGCGGCGCGGCAGGATTTTCCGCCTTCAACCGGGCATCTACCGCCACGGGCGCGGTATCGAAGTATTTGTTTTCGACCAGCTCGACCGGTGCGGCGATTTGTCCAAACGGCTTGAAATAATTGGCGATGAAGGCCGGCGAACTGGTCACCAGAAGCTTCACGTCGCGCGCCAGATAGCGTTCCGCGCTGCGCAGCGCCTTGCCCAGCAGGTCGTCGCGCAGCACCAGGCGATGGATGTCGAGGCATTCGTAGACGATCGGTACCGCCCCTTGGAAAACGGCCTTGGCGCGCCGGGCAAGCGCCAGCATTTCAAGGTTACGTGCGATGATGAGGTCGGGCCGCGGCATTGTGGCGAGCTTCGACCCGATCGAGATCGCCGCCTTGGCGACAGCCGCCAGGCGCTGGCCGAATCGGCCGTCGCGTGTCGCGCCGAGGTCGATCGGGCGCAGTCCCTCGATCTCCGTGACCGGGCCTGTGGTGCGGCGGAAGCCCGCCAGTGTAACCCTGGCGCCGCCTGCTCTGAGCATTATGATCCGTCGTCGCACCGCCGGATCGGAAACGTCATGTACCAAGTACAGGACATGCAGCATGAAACTCGACCGCTGTTGGCCCACCCACAGGGATGCTAGTACAGCTTTTGCTGCATCGCAACATTTTTGGTGCAGCGTAGCAAGAATTAGCCATTCTTGCCGCACTGCACAAGTATTGAGCGCTGCGGCTTTCCCTGCGGCCGTGCGCGCCCTGGCATCGGCAATTTCAGACTTGTGGGGGACGGCGATTGCGATTCGCCGGAACAAGCCGACTCCACTGAATCTTGCTCGGCTGATATCTCGGTTAATTAGTCGCTAATATTCTATTGCACTGCAGCAAAAAATGGTTTTTAAATGGTAACAGGGAAGTTGAGTTGAGGATTGGGCCTAGGGATCCGCGCTTGCATCTAATTGCAGTGTGGAATTGCAGGATCGTGGCTACTCTGCCCTAATAGAGGACGCAAAGATCCCGGTCCCACTGTTTGAATACGGGTGGGTGACGCATGGGCAAATCTCTTCGTATTGCTGTCTACAAAGACAAATACCCGACCAGCTTCGTTACGCCGCGAGCGTCCAGACATACAATGCTGCGCAAGCGATTTCTGCCGTTCAACCTTGTCTCGTCGAAGCTGGAAGGCGTGACGTTGATCGAGCCTGACCTGTCAGTCGACATTGTCCATGCATTCAATCGGATACCGATCAATTCCTCGAAGTTCGTCATCACCTTCGAATCGCATTTGCCGCGTCATTTTGCCCTTCGCAAACGCGGGCAGGTGGCGCGTTACATGGTGTCGCAGATCACCCATCCCAGCTGCCGCCGCATTATTGCCCTGTCGCATTTTGCCCGCAGATGTTTTCTTGCCCAACACGCCGACAATCCGGAACTCAGCCTGCTGACCGACAAGCTGATGGTGCGCCACCCGAACATCGTCGTGCCCGGCACGGGGGATGCGATGGCTGAAGATGCGGCGGAAGAACTTGTGTTGACATTCGTCGGCGCTCATTTCGGTCGCAAAGGCGGGTGCGTCGCGGTAACGATCGCGGAAAAGGCCGTAGAGCAGAATTTGCCGATTCGCGTGAACATCGTCTCGAGCCTCCAGGTTGGCGGTCACATATGGACAGATCCGACAACGCCAGGGTTCTTTGAACCCTATCTCAAGCTGATTGAGCTGAAGAATATCCAGCATCACGGCGTGTTGCCAAACCACTCGGTGCGGCAATTGCTGGGCAATTCGCATTTCTGCATACTTGCCACCTTCGGCGACACATTCGGATATTCGGCAATGGAATCAATGTCGGAGCATACTCCGGTTCTTGGAACGAGGGTGTGCGCCCTGCCGGAATTCCTGGAGGATGGCGTCAACGGGATTTCGTTGCCGGTAAAGCTCGACAAGGTCGGCAATTGGTCGAATCCTGGATACAACTCGCGCGGCGATGCGCACTTCGCCCAATATTTCCGCGATGAAGTCGAACGGCTTGCCAGCCTGGCCGTGGAACGGTTGAAGGCCTATATCGGGCGACCGGATTTGATGGCGCCGCTTCGGCGCGAAGCCCGCAGGACAGCGGAAATCATGTTCGCAGCAGGGCCTGCAGGCGCATTTCTCGATGGGCTTTACGATCGTGTCGCATTGGAACGAACGAACGAGTCGGCGCGGCTCAATCCGACCCTCGACGTATCTTCTCCCGAGTCCTTGCCGCTCGAGCCAGACGAGCGGCAAGCGCCGCGACAGATCGATGGCGCCATACAAACAGCCTTGCCGCAGCACGACATCCCGAAAGCCTCCGCGGCGTGAGCATTCCATTACGGCCCTGGCTCCGGGGGTCGAGGCCCCGTCCCCTTTGCCAGCCATTGGCTGGCTGATCGGCAGGGCTCTATTTCCAACTTCGTCTTCCAACTTCGTCGCGATTTCTCCACATCGGCGGGAGGCTTTGTTGCATTGCAACATTTTTTGATGCAGTCTGGCGAAGAATTGCCTTATCCTTGTTGCACTGCATGATCGATTCAACAGGTTGGCTGCCTCAGGCTCGGCGACAAGCGAGCCAAGGCCACGCCCAAAGCATCAGGAATCCTGAATTTGGAAGCCAATATATTCGATCCGCCAGAGGGCTCGCTCCGCAGATCGGTCGGGCGCGGTGCCATCGTCACGGCCATGGCGCAGTCCGTGCGCGTCGCGACGCAGATCATCTCCGTCATCGTGCTGTCGCGGCTATTGTCGCCACAAGATTTCGGCGTCGTGGCGATGTGTGCGCCGGTGCTTGCCTTTATCGCGCTGTTCCAGGATTTCGGCCTGACCCAGGCGACGATCCAGAAGACCGGCATCCGTCACGACGAGGTCAACTCTCTCTTCTGGATCAATGTCGCGGTCAGTGCCGTCCTTGCGTGCGTGCTGGCCGGCGCCGCACCCTTAGTCGCCGACTTCTACGGCGAACCGCGGGTTTCGGGCCTGGTGGCGGCGTTGGGGCTGCAGATCATGGCTTATGGCCTCGGCGCCCAGCACCTGGCGCTTTTGACGCGCCGCATGCAATTCACGCGTCTGGCGATCATCGACGTCTGCAGTGCCGTCACGGGCCTTGCCGTCTCGATCGCCTGGACCTTCATCGACCGTTCCTACTGGGCGCTCTTTGCCGGCACGCTGACCGGAGCGGTGCTGCCGACGCTTTGCTACTGGGCCAGTTCCAGATGGCGGCCGGACATGCCGCGCAAGGTCGAGGGCATTGGTCAACTGCTCAATTTCGGCGCCGGCATCACCGGCTTCAACTTCGCCAACTTCTTTGCCCGCAACCTCGACAATGTGCTGATCGGCAAATATTGGGGCGAAGCTCAGCTCGGCCTCTATGACCGCGCCTACAAGCTGCTGCTGTTTCCGCTCAGCCAGATCACCAACCCGCTGTCCAAGGTCATGGTGCCGGCCCTTTCCAGGCTGAAAGACGAGCCAGACCGCTACCGCAGCGCCTATCTGCGCGTCATGCCGCTGATCCTGCTGGTTGCGCTGCCGGGCGTCGCCTTCGCGACCGCCATGTCCAACGTGCTGATCCCCTTCGTGCTTGGCGAGCAGTGGCGGCAGAGCTCCGACATCTTCCTGGCGCTCGGCTTTGCCGGGCTGCTGCAGCCGCTCAACAATCCGGCGGGCTGGCTGTTCGTCAGCCAGGGCCGCTCGGGCGATTTCATGCGCTGGGGCATCGTGACTGCGGTGACGTCGGTGTTGGCCTTCCTGGTCGGACTGCCCTATGGCGCGCTCGGCGTGGCGATCGCCTATGCGGTCAGCGAATATCTGAGAACGCCTTTCCTGTGGCTCTATGTCGGCAAGACTGGGCCGCTGAAGGCGCACCACATGCTGCGCGCGGCAACCCCCTTCGTGCTTGGCGCGCACCTGGCGCTAGCCGCCGTCTGGTTCGCCAAGCCATTCCTGCCGCAACAGCATATCGTCGCTATGGCCGGCGCGGTGGTTCTGGCCTATGTCACCACCATCCTGGTCGCGCTATGCTTCGCCGCCGGCCGTGAATCCTTGCGCGAGGCCTTGAAGCTGGTGCCGATGCGGGCACCGGCGGCTGTGCCCAGCGGGGCAAAATAACATACGCACACTCGAGGATCTGACCCAGACCATGCACTACCGATCGATTTCCGACATGAACGACGCCATCGTCAGCAACCTTCACCGGCTGCCGCGCGACATCGACCTGGTGGTCGGCGTGCCGAGAAGCGGCATTCTTGCCGCCACGCTGGTGAGCCTTGCGGCAAACATCCCGATGACCGACCTCGACAGCTTCATCGCCGGCAAGATCTACTCATCGGGCATTACCAAACGCCGCGCCGCGCTCGACCGGCAGGCCTCCGACATGCGCAAGATTCTGGTGATCGACGACAGCGTCAGCGGCGGCAACGCCATGCGCGATGCGCGCAACCGGATCGAGGCCGCCGGCATCACGGCGGACTTCACCTTTGCCGCGGTGTTCGGGCTGTTGTCACAGCACCAGGAAACCGATGTCGTCTTCGAAGTGGTGCCGTACCCCAGGATGTTCCAGTGGAATTTCATGCACCACAAATTCCTGGAACAAAGCTGTGTCGATATTGACGGCGTGCTTTGCCTCGATCCGACCGAGGCGGAAAACGACGACGGCCCTGCCTATGAGAAATTCCTCGCCGAAGCGCGGCCGCTCTTTGCCCCTACCCGCAAGATCGGCTGGCTGGTCACCAGCCGGCTGGAGAAATACCGCACGCTGACCGAGACCTGGCTCGACAAGCACGACGTCAAATACCATCATCTGATCATGCTCGACCTGCCGAGCAAGGCGGAGCGGCAACGGCTTGGCGTGCACGGCAGCTTCAAGGCCGATTTCTACCGCAAGTCCGATGCCATGCTTTTCATCGAAAGCGAGCACCAACAGGCGCTCAAGATCGCCAAATTGTCGGGCAAGCCGGTGCTGTGCGTGGAGACACATCTGGTCGCGTATCCCGACGCCTTGTCTCTGCCTGCGCTTGGACAGGCTGCCCGCAACCTTCCAGGCAAATTGAAGCAAATAAATTCGCAGGAGGGGCGCAAGACAGCGATCAAGGGCGTCGCACGCACGCTGCTCGGCAAACGGGGCTACGAGACGCTCAAGAACAGGGTCAAGCGACCGGCCTAGATGCCCTTTCCAAGGCCTCCGCCCATGGAGAGAAGCTGCCATCGGAGATCCAAACATGAATTCGACACGCAGAAAGCTCCTGGCATTTCTCGCTGCTTCTACAGCGATGCAATTGTCTGTTGCCCGTGCCTTGGCGCAGAGCACGCCTGCAGCAGACGCGGAGCTCGCCGCCGATAAGCTGCCTGATTGGTCAGGGGTCAAGCTCCAGCTCTGGAAGTACGGCAATCCTTTCGTACCGTCACAATGGAGTGAGCCCAAGCTCGGAGGCTATGACTGGAAGGCTGAGAATGCCAAGATCGTCGACGGCGCGCTACAGCTCACCGTCAGCGAGAAAGCCTCCGCGGAAGTCATAGCCGGCGGCAAATCGGAGCGTTCGTCGGCAAGATGGGAAGTGGATGTAACTCTGCCGACGATGAAGCCGGGGCTCATTGCCGCACCGCTCTGGACCTTCAACAAGAAAGCGAATGAGGAAATCGACTTTGAGATCGTCGGCACAAAAGGGTTGCAGCTCACTGTTTGGGCAAATGTCGACAATCATCACAAGGCCGTTTGGGTAAAATGGATCCTGCCCGGAGATCTATCTGGCAAACGATACCGTTTTGGCCTCGAGTATGAGGCCGGCAAACGTGTTGTTTTCTTCGTTGACGGCAAGGAAGCAGCGGTCGTCACACCGGCCGATGCCACTGGCGGTGCCTTTCCGAGCAAGCCCATGAAGCCTTATTTCGACCTATGGGTTGCGGCAGGCGCGGTCATGGACCCGCGTTGGGCCGGAAAATGGGAGCCAATGGCGGCCTCAGACAGGTTGGTCATGACAATTCATGGTTATCGGCAGACTGATCTTAGCCAGTGAGACCGTGATTTGGGGCTTCTAGCTCCTCTCTATGCGGCCTGCCGCGAGGGCCGCTGCGCCGCCTTGTCGAGCAACGAGAAGAAGGTGGCGAACTGACGCTGCGGGTCCAAAGCGGGGCGCTCCGAGAATGTACGCGCCGCCGTGGAAAGCCGCGCATACTCCTGGGCATCGTTCCACAGCAGCCTGATCGCCGCCACCCAATCGTCGAGCGGACCGTCATAGTCCAGCACCACGCCGCCCGAGCCAATGGCTTCGGGGAGGCCGCCGCGGCACGAGCCGACGACGGGAATGCCGCTGCAATGGGCTTCCGACGCCACCCGGCCCCAAGCCTCCTCCCACTTGCTGGGAGCGAGCAGGATCCTGGTGCGGCCATAGACGGTCTTCATGTCGCTGGTGCGGCTCTCCAGCTTGACATTGGGGTATGACGCGATCGTCTGTTCGATCCGGGCCCGATGATCGTCGTCGAGCTTCCAGCTTTCGACGAACAGGAACGGGATTTCGGGGCAGGCGGCGGCGATGCGCACCGCCAGGTCAAAGCCCTTTTCCTCGTAAGGGTTGATCAGCGTGACGAACTCGCCTGTCGTCGGCGTGCTGTAGAAGCCGGGATTGATGGTCGGCGGAATGACCGTCGAATCGATGTCGAATTTCTGCTTGTAGGTGCGCGCCGTGAATTCGGAATTGGCGATGTAGAGAGCCGAACGCAACTCGCGCAGGTCGCCGCCCAGTTCATGGAATTCGACATTCCTGAGATAGACGACCAGCGGCACGCCTTCCGCCTCCAGCGCCTTGCCGATCGGAACCGACTTGTGGCACTGGACCACGGCGACATCCGGCCTCAGCTTCTTGACGGCAAAGCCGGCAGCCTCCCAGGGAAACCAGGCCCGCACCACCGGATAGCCCGGATAGGAGTCGATGACGGCACGCTGCCGCAAAAGCTTCATCTTGGCGCGCGCCTTGTAGCCGAAGACGCCCTGGCCGAAGAGCGCGGCAAGCACCGACGCCTCATGGCCATGCTCGATCAACTGCTCGGCCAGATGATGGGTGCTGGACTGGACGCCGCCGCTGAACTGGGGCGTGTAACCGTTGCCACCTGCAAAAAGGACTTTCATGGGATCGGGCTCCTTGTCGCATTCTCGTGTTTCGTTCGGACGCTGGCCAGGGCCAGCGACTTGCCTTCGCCTCAAGCGACTTTCGGCGGCTCCAGATTTGCGAACGGATTGGTACAGGATTGCCAGCCGGTAAACCGGATCGGGTCGTTCGGCGAGCTGCGCCATGCGTAGTCGGTCAGCACATGGAATTCGGCGATGACCCAGCGGTCGAAATGCACCAGGTCTTCCCGCTTTTCATGCGGCAGCAGCCGGCGTACGGCGCCCAATTTGAGCTCCTCGACCAGAGTCACCGCATCGCTCAGCTTTTCGTTCGGAAATACCCAGGGATTCCGGTTGCGGAATTCCAGCACGAACTGCTGCAAATGCTCGATGCGCATGTTCAGCGGACCGAGATATCTTTCCAGCGTGACGCGGACCAGGTCCTCGTCCGAGAACGAGGACACGGCAGCGTAAGCAATGCCGGTGGAGGCAAGCCCGCCGGCGACTAGGGCCAATGCAGAGCGTCGCGTGATCGTCATCATTGCAGAGCTCCCATCATGCGATCCGGCTCGCTGCCCTCAGCGACAGCGCTGCCGCTGTCAGGCTTGGATTGACGCAGGAGCAACTGGGATAGGTGCTCGTGCCGACAACGACGAGGTTCCTCAACTGGTGGTGGATCATGTCGCGGTCGACAACCGAATCCGCGGGGCCAGTGCCCATTCGCAACGTGCCTTGCACATGCGATTCAGTTGGCCGGATGCCGCGATCGAACAGCTTTTCGACCGGCAGCGGCTTAAGCAGCGCCGGCAGCCTTTCCAGCGCCTTGGCCATGCCGTTGACAGCATAGTCCGACGCACCCTTGAAGCTGACGAAGGCGTTCTCATCCTTATCGAGGATGACGCGGTTTTCCGGATCGAGCAGGTTTTCGGTGACGATGACCAGCGGCAGCGTCTGCCGCAGCCGTCCCTTCTCGGCCCGCATGCCATGCTGCCAGCGGTTCTCGAAATAGACCAGCGCCGCCGCGTGCTCGGCGCGGTGGGGGCCGTCATAAAGGCCGAAATTCAGACCGGTGGTGATGGTGCTGCCGTCGAAATTGTCGACGCCGTCAAGATAGACCTCGAAGTTCCAGCCATAGGATTCGTGCAGGCCGAGGCCGACGAATTCTCCGCCGAGCCCGGATCGCAACATGATCGCCGGGCTCTGGATCGCATTGGCGCCGAGCACGAACAGATCGCCACTGGCTGAATATTCCTTGCCGCCATGGGTGAACACCACCGAGCGGACGGAGCCGCCGACATGGTCGAGGCGCCGCACTTCCGAGCTGAGGCAGACCGAAACATCCGGATGCTCGAAGACGTGCATCAGGCCGTTGTTGACGGTGAACTTGGCATCGGCCGGGCACAGCCAGCAGCGCAAATTGGCACAGCACGAGCTTCGCTGTGACGTTGGCACCCGAGCCCGCGCGGTCGGCATGACGAAATGCTGGTCGGGCTGCGCCGCCTTCATCATCCGGTCCGGCGTCGACATGCGGTGCGGCGGCTGCGGAAACGGTTTCGAGCGCGGCAGCATCTGAGCCATGTCGGGATCGCCCGAGATCGACATGACCTCCTCGGCGTCGCAATAGAACGGCTCGAGTTCGTCATAGCTGATCGGCCAGTCATTGCCGACGCCATAGGTGCTTTTCAACCGGAAGTCGTTCGGATGGAAGCGCGGCGTCTGCGCGAACCAGCAATTCGTACCGCCGCCCAGGCCGATGGTGTAGTTCCATGGCTTGTCGGAGTTGGTCTTGTAGGTCGACTCGTCGTCGATATCGGTGTTGGCGTTCTGGCCGAGCTGCCACTCATGCGTGTTGTGCCGGCCCCATTCCAGAACCAGGATACGCGCTTTGCGGCGCTTGGCGAATGCGTGCAGGAAGAAGGCCGAACCAAAACCGGAGCCGATGGCGATGATATCGAAATGCTCGTTGGCAATTTGCTCGGGCCTGATATCCAGCACCATCAGATCCTATCCTTTCCCGATAGCAGCGCGTTCACCGGCGGCCTCGTTGTCGTTCGTCGAGGCCGCCTCTGAGCGGGCCTTCACGCAGCCACCCTGCCGATCGAGTGATATTCGATGCCGTGGCGGGCGATTACCTTCGGGTCGTAGAGATTGCGGCCGTCGAAGATGACCGGCGTGGTCAGCGCATCCTTCAGCGCGTCGAAGGACGGCGCGCGGAAGCTCTTCCACTCGGTGGCGATCATCAGAGCCTCGGCGCCGCGCAGAGCCGCCTCCTTGGTGCCACAGAGCAGCAGATCGTCGCGCAGCCCATAGATGGCCTGGCATTCCTGCATCGCCTCGGGATCATAGGCCTGCACCTTCGCGCCCGCCTTCCACAGCGCTTCCATCAAATTGCGGGCCGGCGCCTCGCGCATGTCGTCGGTGTTCGGCTTGAAGGCCAGGCCCCACAGCGCGAAGGTCTTGCCTTTGAGGTTGCCCTTGAAGTAGCGGCTCACCTTGTCGAACAGAACGGACTTCTGCTCGTTGTTGCGCTCCTCGACGGCGCGCAGCAGCTTGGCGTCGAACTTGACGCCCTCGGCGGTCTTGATCAGGGCGCGCACGTCCTTGGGGAAGCACGAGCCGCCATAGCCAAGACCCGGGTAGATGAAGTGGTAGCCGATGCGCGGATCGCTGCCGATACCCTTGCGCACCTCCTCGATGTCGGCGCCGAGCTGTTCGGCCAGATTGGCCATTTCGTTCATGAAGCTGATCTTGGTGGCCAGCATGCAGTTGGCCGCGTATTTGGTGAATTCGGCGCTACGCACGTCCATCACGATCATCTTCTCGTGGTTGCGGTTGAACGGAGCGTAGAGTTCGCGCATCACCGCCTCGGTGCCCTCGCTCGATGTGCCGACGATGATACGGTCCGGCTTCATGCAGTCGGCCACCGCAGAACCCTCCTTGAGGAATTCCGGGTTCGAGGCGACATCAAAGGTCAGATCCTCGCGACCCCTTTTCTTCAGCGTCTCGGCGATCCTGGCCTTGATCTTTTCGCAGGTGCCGACCGGCACGGTCGACTTGCCGACGACGATCTTGGGCGCCTCCATCTCGCGGCCGATAGCTTCGGCGACCGCCAGCACATATTTGAGGTCGGCCGAACCGTCCTCGCCGGGCGGCGTGCCGACGGCGATCATCTGGATCTCGCCATGCTTGACCGCGGCCTTGGCATCGGTGGTGAATTTGATGCGGCCGGCGGCATGGTTTTCCTTGACGAGGTTTTCGAGCCCGGGTTCGAAGATCGGGATGAGGCCCTGGTTGAGCCGTTCGACCTTCTTCTCGTCGATATCGACGCACACCACCTGATGCCCGACTTCCGCGAGCACGGCGGCCTGCACCAGACCAACATAGCCTATTCCAAAGACCGTCAAGTTCATTCGGTGTGCTTCCTGTTCAGGGCCGTCTTCGGTGCGGCCGGTTCAGATGGCAGGCCGTCCAGGGCCCGTTTCCTATTGGAGCACGATCCGAAGCCGGTTCCCATTTTCTGCTGCATTCGATTCGGGATCATGCCTAGTTGCTGTTGCTTATGCTGCATGCCAGCGATTCCGGGAACTGGCAGGGCTGGCCAAGCGCGGTGAATGCGACGCGCTCCACCTGCATCGTGACCTTGCGGCCCGGATCCGAGAAGGCGCCCATCCAGCTGGTCAGCTTCTCGCTGCCCCAGAGGCTGAAGAATATCTTTTGCGAGTGGGTCGGCAACTCCGCCGGGTCCGTCACTTCCTGGACGAGCTTGCCGTTGACGTAGAAGCGCAGCCGCTCCTTTTCCCAGACGAAGCCGTAGTCGTTGAAAGCCTTGTCGGTGCCGCCTTCGACATCGGCGAGCTTTTCGTTCTTCGGCTTGCCGGAAATGTAAGTGTTGACCTGCACCTTGGAGGTGTCCTTGGTCAGGATCTCGAAGTCGATCTCGTCCCATGGCTGCTTGTCCTGGGGACCGATGTAGGAGAAGAACGCGGCATTCAGACCGGACCCGGTGTCCGTTTTCATGCGCGCCTCATAGGTTCCGTAGCCGTAGCGCTTTTTGGTCTGGATCTCGCCGCAGGCGAAGGCGCGGTCCTTGGTCTGGCGCTTTTCGAAGCCCAGCGTGAGCACGCCGTCGGACAGGCTGACCAGGCTCTTCGACCAGGTACAGTTCTGGTGGGGGCCGTTCGACCAGCCGTCGGATACGTACCAGCGCGAATGATCGAACTTGGTGAAATCATCGACGAATGAGGGTTCGCTCGGCAAGTCCTGCGCGTAGGCAGGGTGCACCGTTGCGGCAGCGGCCAGGAGAAGCGCTCCCGCCATACACGACTGCCACAAGCTGCTTTGCCGATTCGACCGCATCGACGGCGTGGCATCGGCCACGACGATGGCGATAGTCTTGGGATCTGCCTTCATACCAACTTACCTTTGTGCTGTCCGCCCAACCCAAAGTCACCAATTGGCCCGCCGCATGACGAGCCGCTGCTGATTCTCCGCCCCTCTAGAACTCCTCGTTACCTGCCTCGTGCCGCAAGACCGGCGGCCGGAACCGAAACCTCGCCGTCAGGCCCTGCCTGCGGGCTTGACGAACCCGGCCTGCGTATTGGGAGACTCGCCATTCTCTTCGACGATCGCGTCGAGTGAATGACGCAGTTCCTTCATCAGACTGTTCTGGCGGGCAAGCGCTGCAATGCGCCGCTCGCAATTCAGTATCGATGTCGTCAGTTCGCTGACTTCGGACACCTTGCTCGTCGATGCCGAGCCGTTCTCCATCGCCTCGACCAGGAAGGCTGCGTTCGTCGCCTTTGACCGATAGCGATTCTCAAGCCCGGTCTTCTCCACCTCGATCTCGGTCGCGATCTGATCCAGCAACCTTGCGAGACGATCGAAACGCTGGAGATCGGTCTGCCGGTCCCGGGCTGGATCCCTGGATCTGAAGCCGAATATCGAAGCCATCCGGTTGGCCTTCCACAATTGCTGCACCGCAACATACACTGCCATTCCCGGGCCAACTAGGCAACCTCGGAGTTGGGCAAAGGCGTTTTTTTCGAACTTCCGACCGCTGCCGCGGCGGCCGTAAGCCTAGTTTTCCGCGGTTGCGGCGTTGGCAGCCATGAGGAAGCGCATCGGCGGCACCTGCTGGCGTTTCGAGGCAAGGCCGGTATGGCGAAACAGCGCCTCCAGCTTGTCGGCGGCGACGCCGCGAACGATGGGAATGAGGTTCGACTGGCTGGCCAGGGCGTAGGCGGCGGCCGATGCCAGGCCCCGCTCGGCCTTCACGTCGAGGAAGTTGCGTAGCCGGTATTTGTCGCGCACGTGGCGTTCGTGCTTGCGCAGCACCGCTTTGGAGGTTTCCGGCAGGCTGTCGATCTTGAGCAGCGCCAGGTCGGCGTCGGCCAGACGCTTCAGATCCAGCGTCCGGTGGCGGCCGCTCAGCGAATCGGCACGAACGATCGCGCCGTAGCCGCAGGACCGTATGACCTTGAAGCGCGCGCCGCCGGCTACGGCGCGCGCATAGAGTTCGTAGTCTTCTCCCAGGCGCAGGCTTTCGTCGTAGCGCAGCCCGTGGCGCTCGAGAAAGGCCCGGCTGATCACCGGCTTAAGGAAGCCAAGCTCGCCGCGCTGCACGCGGCGCCTGGAAATGTTACCTTCGACGAACCGTTCGAGGTCGAGGAATTCCGGGTCGGCGGAGAATGGCGGAGCGACGACTTTCGAGACATCGGTCGCCGCATCGTCCCTGATCAGCATGATGTTGTCGGCGGCGAAGTCCCAGTCGGCGCTGGCGAACAGCCTGCGAAACCGGCCTTCGAGGAAGAAATCGTCGGCGTCGAGAATGCTGATGAACGGCGAAGTGGAGCCGGCAATCGCGGCATTGCGGGCGAAAGAGGGGCCTTTGTTGATGTCGAGGCGCATGACCGAGAGCCGGCCGCTGCCATCGTCTGCGGCGCGCGCCACTTGCGCCGTGTCATCGGTGGAGGCATCGTCGACGACGACGACTTCCGCCACTTCGGGCTCGCGCAACGCCGAGGCGATGGCGGCCGGGATGGTGCGGGCTGCGTTGCGGGCTGCGATGATCACGCAGACCCGGGATCCTGTGCTGGACATCAATTCACCTCTCGATTGCACGAGTTCTTCCGAATGTTCTGCCCCTTGATGCCCAAAACGATGTTCACCGGCTGTCCGCCTCGCTGACTGTCGGCCTTTCGAAAATGCGCCGGCTGAGATCGGCGGACGCCGCCCAGCCGGCCTCGGCCAGATAGCGGACCGGCTCGCGGCCGCACAATTCCCACAACACGGTGCGCCGCTGCGGCCAGCGCAAGGACGACAGCCAGGGCGCGATCACCATGTGAAACAGGTCGGCATTTTCGATGCGTGACAGAATGCGGGTGGCGCGCTCCGACAGGAGCGTGCCCGAGCCGCCAAGCAGCACATCGGCGGCCCTGAGGCCGAGCAGCAGCGTGTCCGCCAGCCCCTGCCCGGCCGCGTAGTCGAGCACGCTCTGCTGTTCCGCTTCGCTCAGCCGGCTGGCGCTGGCCCTGATATCGCAGACATAGCCGGCGCAGGGCTCGCGATTGAAGAAGGCCTTGGCAACGCTGATGCAGGACAAGAGCAGCGTGTCGGAGGCGGAGGTGAACGGCACCCTGGCGCCGGCGATCTCGACCTCGCGTTTGCAGCGCAAGAACCCATCCGTATCGCGCGGGCTCGGCGAACCGGGCTGCTGCAGACGGTAGTGCAAATCGACCGTGGACGGTTTCAATCCGCCGCCCCTGACCATGTGCTGCTCGCCAAGGAAACGCAGCCACCAGAGCGAGCGGGATTTGCCGGCGACTTCGTAACCGATCGAGCGCAGTGCCTCGCGCGCTTTGAAGAAGCCAGCCTGGGAGACCAATATGTCGACATCTCCCGAAGGCTTGATGAAATGGTCGCCATAGAGCAACTGCTGCTGGAACGGCCCCTTCAGGAAGACGAAATCGATCTGCCTGTCGCGCAGCACCTGATGGATGGCCATCGAGTCCATCATGCAGGACGAGTTCATCGAAACCGTCCGCCTGCGATAGGTGTCGAGCCATGCAAGCAGTTCGGGCGGCGCTTGTGTTGCCGGCGCGCGCGACAGGGCCTTGAGCACGAAGGTCGCAACCTTGTTCAGCCTGACGATGTCGGCGACGCTGGCAAGCGAGATAGCCGGCGCTGGCATCTCGCCGGCGGCGGCAGCCGGTCCGGACGCGAAGAACAGCCTCAGGCAGGCCTGCACATAGGCGACTTCATCGGCGCAGTCGGCGGCGCGCAGCCTATCGTAAGAACCTTCCCGCACGGCCATTCCTGACAAAGTCTCCGCAAAAACCCCGGTCGGCGCCTTATATTGCAACTGCGAAGCAAAGCATCGTCAAAATCGCTTCCGCCGTCCAGTTTTTCCTTAGGCGTCCCGTTTTGATGCAACCACAACGTTCAAGTGCGGCATGCGAGCGTGGTCGGCCGGAACTCCGATCGAGAGCCGAACTAGGGCTGCTATGAACGCCAAATTGGGCAATTTGCGGACAAATTTCTTCGTGCTAATAAAGCGGGCATTTGAGTCAAAAAATTTATCATAATCAAATCATATGCTTAATTCGGCGTCATTGGCGCGTCGTTGAATTCCGCTATCAAGCGTGACTAGGATGCGATTGCCGAAGGTTTGATCACAGGCAGAGCCAAGCGCAACCGACAATTGATTAACAGTTGGTAAATCAGGCTTGACTCACATAAGACGCCATGCAGCTATTGCATTGCAGCATTGCAATGTGCTGACGGCACTCGACAGGCCGTTTCCAGTCCCTATCGGAGAGTAAAATGGAACAGAATGTTGAAAAGCATGAGTACGAAACGCCTAGCCTGACGGTCCACGGTTCGATCGAGACCATCACGCAAGGCGGCGGTGGCTCGACGGCGCTCGACGCGTCGTTTCCCGCCCATACGCCGATCGGCGAACTCACGTTCTCCTGAGCTTGGTTTCGTCCCGGAGTACAAAGTTGGGGCTCCGGGCGTAAATGAAAAGGGAGGCCGGGGGGCAAAATCCCCCGGCTTTCCAACCGGTCCTGAACATGACGAAGCGTAGCGTATTGTAAACGAGGTTTTGGGATGAACTGGAACCCATCGGACCGCGATAGCGTAAGTGCTACCAATGACGCCGTGGCCTGCGAGTTCGGCAACGGGCTGGCGCTGCTCAATTTGAAATCCAACATCTATTACAGCCTGAACAGCGTCGGGGCCTATATCTGGGAACTGATCCAGGAGCCGCGGCCGATCGCGGATATCCGCAGCGCGGTGCTCACGCGCTACGACGTCGATCCGGAGCGTTGCAAGGCCGACGTCGACGGGTTGTTGAAAGGCCTGGCCGAGGCAGGGCTTGCGAGGCTCCACCATGAGGAACTTGTCTAGGGTTCTCTCCTTGAGTGGCTCGGAGATGCTGTTTCTGGCGCACTGTCTGCTGGTGGTCGCGGCGGTGCGCTTGGGATTGACGCTGTTTTCGTACAACCGTCTTCGCCGCATGGTGACGCGGCTCGATGCGCCTCACGAGGCCGGCATCGGCGACCTCAGGCGGGTCGCCTGGGGCGTTGCCGCGGCAGCTCGTCTCGTTCCCTATGCAAGCTGCCTTACCCAGGCGCTCTCCGGCCAATATATTCTCGCCCGCCAGGGCAACGCCTCGAAAATACGCATTGGCATCGAGCGGGACACCGGCACGCAATTGAAGGCGCATGCCTGGCTAATGAGCGGCAACAATGTTGTCCTTGGCGGTTCCATCAGTGGTTTCGCCCATCTCGTCGATCACGGCCAGTAGCCAATGAGCGGCATCGCCGGAATTATGCCCAGGCAGCAAGGCAGGCCGACCGCCGCGGCCGACATCCAGCAAATGCTGGCGCGCATGCAGCATCGCGCCCGTGACGGCAGTTCTTGGTGGGTGGACGCGACCGCACCCCTTGGAGCGGCCCTCGGCCATGCCTGGCTGAACACAACGGATGAAGCCGGCCCCGGCCCGCTGACTATGGCTGGCGGCAAGCTCGCCATCACCGCAGACTGCCGGCTGGACAATCGCGAGGAATTGCTGGCCAGGCTTGGCATCAGGGACGCTTCGCTTGCCGACGGCTCGCTGCTGATGCGCGCCTATCTGCGTTGGGGCGAGGCATGCCCGACCTATCTGCAAGGCGATTTCGCCTTCGCCATCTGGGACAGCGAACGCCAGGCGCTGTTTTGCGCGCGCGACCATTTCGGGGTGAAACCCTTCTACTATCATGCGGATGACCAGCGTTTTATCTTCGCTTCGGAGATCGGTCCCATC
The DNA here is from genome assembly GCF_003601975.1 of Mesorhizobium waimense. Taxonomy (GTDB): domain Bacteria; phylum Pseudomonadota; class Alphaproteobacteria; order Rhizobiales; family Rhizobiaceae; genus Mesorhizobium; species Mesorhizobium waimense. Next base: position 394,172 of record NZ_QZWZ01000001.1, on the reverse strand, counting down.
TTCGCCGTCAGCGGTGCCGGCGCGCGTCTCAGCGAGCATCAGATATCAGGGTTTCTGGCCGGGCTGCCCGACGATCCGCAGTCGACGCCCTATACCGACATCTTCCGCTTGCCGGCCCGCCACAGCCTGACGGTGAGCGACAGCCAAGTGATGCTGCGCCGCTACTGGCAGATCGAGCCGTCGCCGAGGCCGATGCGGTCCGATGCCGCGGAGGAATTCCGCCACCTGTTCTCGCAGTCGGTCCGCAACCGCATGCGGGGCACACCGGCGGTCGGCGCGATGCTCAGCGGCGGCCTCGATTCTTCCGCGATCGCCTGCGTGGCGGGCCTGCAGAACGCCATGGCGCGAAAGCCCAGACTGCCGACCTTTTCGCTGATCTTCGAAAGCGGCTCCTCGATGGACGAGAGGCCTTTCATCGACGCGGTGATCGGCCAGCAGAAGGTCGACGGCACACTGATTGCCGTCGGCAATTACGCGCCGTTCGCCGAGTTCGAACGCATCCTCGAAGAGCAGGAGGGGACGTTCCTGGCGCCCGGCCTGTCGCTGACGCGCGGCATCTACAGGGAGGCTGGCGCGAAAGGAATGAAGGTGCTGCTGGACGGCCATGGCGGCGACGAAGTCGTCTCGCAAGGTCATGGCCATCTGCACGAGCTTGCCAATGCCGGCAAATGGATGGAGCTGTGGCGGGAGATCCGCAGCGCCTCGAACACCTATGGCGACAGCATGCTGGGCCTGTACTACCAGTTCCTGACCCTTTACGGGCCGGCCTGGCGCATCGCAAAACTCAGGCACACGGCACGCCGCATCCTGGACAGGGTTCGCAGCAGGCCTGCCGCACCGCGCGGCGCGAGCTGGCGCCACCTGGTCAATCCGGACCTTGCCAGGCGGACCGACCTCATCGAACGCTTCCACAGGGCCGGACACATGCCGTCCGCGGTGACTGCCAGTGAAGCGCTTAGCCATCGCTGGATTCTGTCGAACGGCGTCGTGCCGCACGCCTTCGAGGTTCTCGACAAGGCGGCCGCCAATTTCGGGATGGAGCCGCGCTATCCGTTCTGGGACAAGCCGCTGGTCGAGTTCTGCCTGGCGCTGCCGGGCGAGGAGAAACTGCACAACGGCTTTGGCCGCCATGTGCTGCGACGGGCCATGGAAGGGATCCTGCCGCCGTCAGTCCAATGGCGGCGCGACAAGATCGATTTCAAGTCCAACCTCGTCCACGGCATGCTCGGCAACCACCGCGACCTCGTCGACAAGGTGCTGGTATCGGATGCGGACCGCATCGCGCCCTATGTCAACCTGCCTGAGGTGAGCGCGGCCTATGCGCGGATCCTCGGGCAGCCGGATGAGGCGACCCTGCCCGATGTCCAGTGTGTCTGGCGCTCAATCGCGCTTTCTCTCTGGTTACGGCAAGTTCAACTGCGTGGGAGCCAAGCATGACGAGATCGAACACGTCGCTCGCGGCCGACCCGGGGCATGCTCGGTTGCGTGTCGAAGGCAATCCGGAGAGAGAGCGCCGCTTCTACAAGGCCTACGGCCTGACGATCAGCTCGGAACTGGCCTTGCCCGAACTCGAGCCGACGGCGCCGGCCGCGGCCGACATCGTGATCGCCGTCGGTCCGATCGACTATCCAAAACCCTCGCTCGAGGCCGGAACCGCTTTCCGTTTCGAACCGAGGCATCAATATCTGGCATGGCAGGCGGTCGGCGCCTTCCTGATCAGCGACGCCTGCAGGATCGTTGTCGATCCGGCGCCAGGGATAGACGACCAGCTGATCGCCTTTCCGCTGCTCGGGCCGGTCATGGCGCTGCTTTTGCACCAGCGCGGCCTGCTCATCCTGCATGCCAGCGCGATTGCCGTCGGCGGCAGGAGCGCCATCTTCATGGGCGACAAGGGCGCCGGCAAATCGACGACGGCCGGCGCGATGATCAGCGCCGGGCACGGCTTGCTGAGCGACGATGTCGTGGCGCTCGACCTGTCCAGCCCGGACGAGCCGATGATCGTTCCGGGCTTTCCGCAGCTGAAGCTCGCTGCCGACGCCGCGGCCGCCATCCCGATCCGGCAAGCGGAAGTGCGCCCACAGGTGCATCCGGCGATCGACAAGGCACAGCATCGCCTGCATGGCGGGTTTTCGCCGGACAAGGTTCCTGTGACGAGGCTCTACATTCTCGAGCGCGGTGAAAAGGCAGCGATATCGCCGCTGCCCGAGGTCGAGGCGCTGTCGGCCGTCATCAAATTCTCCTACGTGACACGCTTCGGGCGGCCGGCCCTGGTCGGCGATTTCGCCACCCGGCACCTTCGCCACTGTGCCGGGTTGGCTGGCCATATCGGCGTGTGCCGCCTCGAAGTGCCGACGGGCCTCGGCCGAATCGGCGAGGCCGTGGCGCTCATCGAACAGGACCTGGCATCCGACGAACGCGCGCGGTGAGCAGATCATGCCGGCATCATCCGTCCTTCGCTTGTCGCTGTTTCGGGAAATCGCCGGATTTGCCGGCGTCATCGCCAGGATCGGCGGGCGGCGAACCTGGACGGCCTTGCTCTTCCTGGTTCTGGGAAGCCTGACCGAAGGCATCTCGATCCTGCTTCTCATTCCCTTGCTGCAACTGGTGGGGCGTTCCGAGCAGAATTTCGCGGTCAGACTGCCGGACAACGATATCGTGCGCTGGCTGGTGCCTGACGGGACGCTGCAACTGACGACGGTGCTTAGCGCGCTGGTCGGGCTTGTCGCGCTGCAAGCGGCCTTCAACCGCTTCAAGTCCGTCTACATGGCCAGGCTTCTGTTCGATTTCATCAACCGTCTGCGCATGAATCTGTTCGAGAGTATCGGCAAGGCGCGCTGGGGCATTTTCTCACGCATGCGCAGTTCCGATCTCGACCATGCGCTCACCGGCGACATAGACCGCGTGCAGGCCGCGGCATTCTCGCTGCTGATGCTGGCGCAGATCGGCGTGCTTTTGGCAGGCTATCTCGTCATATCGCTGTTCATCTCGCCGGTGATGACAGGCTTCGCCATCGTGATCGGCGTGCTGATGTTCGTCGCGCTGCGGCCTTTTCGCACCCGGGCCACGGCGTTCGGCCGGGTGGTGACGACCAATCGCCAGGATCAGTATCGCACGGTCTCGGAATTCCTGGGCGGCATTAAGGTAGCCAAGAGCCTGAATGTCGAGGCGAGCTATTTCGCGCAGCTGCAGTCGACCCTCGAAAAGATGAAGGCCGACAACATCAACTACGTGCGCAACTCAACGATCGGCACCGCTTTGTTCCAGGTGGCGAGTGTCGCCGGGCTCAGCCTGTTCATCTATGTCGCGCTGGTTCGCTTCCAGCTTTCGCTGGCTGAGATCGTCGTGCTGCTGCTGGTTTTCATGCGCATCGCGCCGCGCTTCATGGACATGCAGACCCAGGCGCAGCAGGTCCTGATCAATCTGCCTGCCTATGCCTCGATGCGCGACCTGCAGACGCGCTTCGACGCGGAGCGCGAATTCGACGCGGAGCGCGAACTGGTGAGCAGCGAACCCGCTGATGGCGCCAGGTTGGCGCTCGATGTCGGGCTCAACATACGTGATGTTTCGTTCGCCTATGGTGACGTTTCCCCAGCACTCAGGGATGGCGAAGGGGGCGGCAAGCCGGTGGTGAGCGGCATCACCTTCGGTCTTCCCGCCGGCAAGGTCACCGCCCTTATCGGCCCTTCGGGATCGGGCAAGAGCACGATCGCCGACATGCTGCTTGGCCTGCTCGAACCGACGCAGGGCAAGATCCTCGCCGACGGCGTCGAGATCGACGCGCAAAACCGCCGGCGCTGGCGCGACCAGGTGGCCTATGTGCCGCAGGACGTGTTCCTGCTGCACGATACGATCGCAGCGAATTTGCGCCTTGCCGCGCCGCAGGCCAGCGACGACGAACTGTGGGCGGCGCTGCGGTCGGCGCATGCCGCCGACTTCGTCGAACGGCTCGAGCATCGGTTGGGTACGGTGGTCGGCGATCGCGGCGTGCGGCTCTCGGGCGGCGAACGTCAACGCATTGCGCTGGCGCGTGCGCTGTTGCGCAGCCCTTCCCTGCTCATCCTCGATGAGGCGACCAGCGCGCTCGACTGGCAGAACCAGGCGCTGATCGCCAAGTCGATCGACGGGCTGCGCGGCCGGATGACTATCCTGACCATCGCGCACCGGCCGTCGATGATCGCCTTCGCCGACTGGGTCGTAGCAATCGAGAATGGCCGCATCGTGGAGGTCGGCCAGTATCAGCGGTTGAAGCAGGAATCCGGCAGCAGGTTGTCCCGGATGCTGTCAGGCGAGCAGGCCGAGAGACAGACCGCCGACATTCGCTGAGGACGATTTGGCCACGGCGCAAAAATCAGTGAATGCTTCGCCTGGCGCTGAACTTCTCGTTCTCGGCCGTCTGGTCCAGGCCGAGGTTTCTTTCGGCTTCGCGTGCCTTGTCGGCTGGCGTCGGAGCGCTCCTGGCGACCATGACGAAGACCAGCAGAAAGTAGCCAAGCTGAATGATGACGGCGCAAGCGATGGCACGCAGCAGCGTCATGCCCAGCGAAGCGCCATCGAAATAGGACCACGCGACCACGATCGCGATGGCGAAAACCATTCCCATGATGAATTTTGGTAGTGACATGCCCGTCGTCCCGTCAACCGACGCGAGCATGCAAAAGCGACGACTTACCCACCCAAGTATCTCCCCATGCGCCACGCGAGCTTATTCTTATGCCCACTTTCGACCGGTTGCTTCCGGCCTTTCCAACCTATCCAAACTCTAACAGGAACAATTTGCGACTCTATTAAGGCGGGAAACTGTCGGCAAGGCCAACCGCAAATAATTTTGAGCGGGTCGACGGGATCGACTCTGTCATGCTGCGACGCACACATAGGCACCATAGCGATTAGCAGGAAGTAAATTTCCCTTCAGTAAAAGCTGCAATGTTAATTAGTATTTTATGCGAACAACCTAGGTCATCCAGCGAATCCTAAGCAATTTAACGCCCCACGCTCTGCGGCGAAGAACGATTCGCCCAAAATCGGCCCCAAAAAAGCACTACATTTTCGGCATTTGCTCACAAATTGTCACAAACGTGCCACAAAGGCGAATTTTTGGGCAGAGCGCGTTTATTATTTAGTCAATTCATGACGTGACTATTTCACCGTGATGGGAAATTGTGTGTTGCGCTGCAGCATTTTTTTGATATCGTGCCGTAAACCATTCGTTCAACGTATGGAGCTTTAAGCATGAGGGACGTCGCCAAGTCGGCCAATGCGGGGTTTTCGCAGGTCGGCATTGATTTTCCGCCACCCATCGGCGGCCTGCTCAAACGCAGTTTCGATATTGTCGGCTCACTGGCCGGCCTGGTTCTTCTCAGCCCGCTGTTTGTGATGGTGGCCCTTCTGGTCAAGCTGTCGGACGGCGGCACGATCTTCTATGGCCACAAGCGTATCGGCCGCGGCGGCCGGGTATTCCCCTGCCTCAAGTTCCGCACCATGGTTCCGGACGGCGAGCGCGTGCTTGCCGCTTACCTTGCCGCCAATCCGGAGGCGAATGCCGAATGGATCGCGACGCGCAAGCTGAAGAACGACCCGCGCGTGACGCGCGTCGGCGCGGTGCTGAGGAAGCTCAGCCTCGATGAACTGCCGCAGATCATCAATATCCTGCAGGGCGACATGAGCCTCGTTGGACCTCGTCCCGTCGTGCGCGACGAACTGGAGATCTACGGCAGCGCCGCCGTCTATTATCTGAAGTCGCGCCCCGGCCTGACCGGCCTGTGGCAGGTCAGCGGCCGCAACGACGTATCGTACGACAGCCGCGTGGCGTTCGATCGCCACTATGTCGAGAACTGGTCGTTGTTCGAGGACGTTCGCATCATCGTCAAGACGGTGCCTGCGGTGTGGATGTCGCGCGGCTCCTACTAGAGTCAGCCTCGCACGGCCGGTCTTGCATTGAGGCGGCCGCCTTCGGCCAGCAGCGAACCTCATCGGGCGGTGGGGGCAAAGCGGATCGGAAACGTTCAGTTGAAAACAGACATGGTCGGACTTCTTCGCAGCAGATCCACGGCGCCGGTACGGCTCATCGCAGCCTGCCTGGCGCTCTCGCTTTCGGTCCCGGCCATGGCCGGCGACTACCAGCTTGGACCGCAGGACAAGCTCAACATCCGCATCGCGGAATGGCAGACCGTCGAAGGCACGTTCCGTGACTGGTCGGCGGTCAACGGAGACTATTCGGTCGGCCCCGGCGGGACGCTCTCGGTGCCTTTCGCAGGCGAATTGCCCGCCGCCGGCAAGACCACCGCCGAGATCGCGGCGACGATCAGCCAAGCCCTGCAGCGTAAGCTGGCGCTTGCGGACAAGCCGGAAGCATCCGTGGAAATGGTGCAGTTCCGGCCGTTCTACATTTCGGGCGAGGTGCAGTCGCCTGGTCAGTTTCCTTACGTGCCTGAACTGACGGTGCTCAAGGCGATCAGCGTTGCCGGCGGCATCCGCCGCAATTCCGATCTCGGTGCCCAGCTCGGCAAGGACCTGATCACCGCCAAGGGCAATTTTGACATTTACGACGACCAGCGGGTTCGGCTGATAGTCAAACGCGCCCGCATCGATGCCGATCTGGTTGGCAAGACCACCTTCGACGTGCCGAAGGAGGTCGAGGGCGATCCGCGGTTGCAAGCCATCGTCGCCGACGAGATGACAATCCTCACCTCCGACCAGAAGGCGCTGAAGCTGAAGCTGCAGGCACTCGATGAGCTGAAGAGCGTTTTGCAGTCCGAAATCGAGTCGCTGCAGCAGAAGATCGTGAACCAGCAGAAGCAGGTCGAACTGGCGCAGAAGCAGCTCAGCAACATTGGCCCGCTGGCTCAAAAGGGTTTGGTCGCCAATTCGCGACTGCTGGATTCGCAGCAATCCGTCGCCGACCTGCAGGGCAAGATCCTGGACTACGAAACGGCAATCCTCACCGCCAAGCAGTCGATCAGCAAGGCGGCGCAGGATGCCATCGATGCCCAAAACACCTTGAGTTCGAAGCTCGCCGCCGACCGGCAGCAGACCGAAGCCGATCTGAACGAGGCTGCGCTCAGGGTGGGCATGCAAAAAGGCCTGATGGCCCAGGCAACGGATCCGGCAACGACGGCTGCCATCACGAGCGGCGAAGAACCGGCCCTCCTCTATTCGCTGGTACGCGTTACCGACGGCAAGACGAGCGAGATCGAAGCCAAGGAAGACACGCCGGTGCTGCCGGGCGACGTGATCAAGGTCAAACTGGCGCCGATGGCCAGCCAGTAGCTCAATCTCGCCCCAAGCCATACGGCGGAGGCGGGATGACAAGGAAGGGTTCGCCCGCGTTCGAGGAGCGCGGGCGGCGATCTGTTTGGACCGCTTGAAGGCATAAAATGCAGCCCGCCGCCCCCCGTCACGTCTACCTCAATCTCGATGCGATGCGCGGCGCGGCGGCGATCAGCGTGATGCTCTACCACTTCTCGCCGTTCATCTCGGACGGCAAGGTGCTGCCTTCGAGCTACCTCGCGGTCGACCTGTTCTTCCTGCTCAGCGGCTTCGTCATTGCGCACGCCTATGACAGGAAGATCGAAACCGGGATGAGCATCGGCTCCTTCCTGCTGATCCGGCTGATCCGCCTCTATCCGCTCTACCTTGCCGGCACGCTGCTCGGCTTTTTTTATCTGATGATCAAGAACAGGATGATGCCGGCCGAATATCTGCCGGTCTCCGACATTGCCGTCATGCTGACGACGGGCATGCTGTTCATTCCGCTGGTCGGCGATGCCTATCACACTATCTTTCCGCTCAATCCCGCCTCGTGGTCGCTGTTTTTCGAGCTCCTCGTGAACATCGCCTATGTACTGCTGTTCTTCGTGCTGTCGAAAAGGGCGCTGGTGGTGCTGATCGCCGGCATCCTGGCGTTGCTGATCCTTGGCGCGGTGCTGGCCGGCACGCTTGATTTCGGCATGACCGGACAGACCATCGCCAGTGGCTTGCCGCGCGTCACCTTCTCGTTCTTTCTGGGCGTGCTGTTTTGCCGGTCGATGGGGGTCATCCAGGGGAGTCTCGGGTTCCTGCAGAAAGGCTACTGGGTCGAGATGGCGATGATCCTGACACTGGTGGTCTTTGCCATCGCGCCGGCAGGCGCCGGCCGCGCGCCCTACGATCTCATCTGCGTCGTTTTGTTGTTTCCGCTCTTGGTCACGGTTGGCGCCGTGGCGCCGACCCGTCCAGGCCTTGCCAGGCTCTATGGCTGGCTCGGGCGGATCTCCTACCCGATCTACATTATCCACACGCCGATGCTGATGATCATCGCGGGAGCGGGTAAGGCCGTCTCCATCGATCCGTTCGCCAACCATCCCTGGTTCGGCATCGTCATGGCGCTTGCGGTTATCGTCATCGCCGACATCGCAACCCGCCTCTATGACGAGCCGGTGCGGCGGTTCCTGCAGCGGCAGATGCAGCGTTCTCGCGCCATCGCCTGAGCTTCGGCTCGCCCCTTAGAGGGGTTCGACTTTTGATGGAATCGCCGACCCGCTCTAAGTATTTGTTTTCACGCAATTCCGGACGGAAAACCTGCGCGCTTTTCCTGGAATTGCTCTAACCTATTGCGTGCGTTCCGCCGCTTGCGGCTTTCGCTTCCTGGATGGCGATCCGCGACCGCTGCGGCCGCACCACCGGCACTTCGCGCAGCTTGAACAGGCCGTAGTAGACGACGAATGACGCCGTGAAGTAGGGGCCGAGGATTTCGACCTCGAAGAAGGAGCGGAGCAGCATGAGGCCGACCGCGCCGGCAAGGACGACCGAATCGGCGCGCCAATCGCGGAAGATCACCGACGACACGTGTCCATAGAAGGCGCGCAGGATGACCAGCGCAATCAGCGTCACCCCGACAAAGCCGAGCTCGACCAGGGTCTCGATATAGGTGTTGTGGAAGTGGAAGCCGGTGCGGGTGGTGATGTAGAACTCGGCCCACAGCCGTTCGGCCTCGGCGAAACCCTGCACCCAATAGGCGGCATAGCCATAGCCGAGGACCGGGAATTGCTGGGCGGCCTCCCAGCCCTGTTCCCACAGATAGGTTCGCCCGGTGAGCGTCGAATCCTTGCCGAAGATGCCGAGCACGAAATCCATAAGGCCGAGATTGAGCGCCGCCATGATCGCCCCGACCAGCGTGCAGGCGCCGACCGCAAACAGCACCCGCCTATAGCGGCGTGACAGCACCTTGCTCACGCCAAGCAGGATGACGACCGCCAGCCCCGCCGGCAGCGACGCCACCGAGGTGGCGGAATGGGCGATGGCCAGCATGTAGAGCGACAGCAGGCCGATCGGCGCCGTCCAGACCAGGCTTGGCCAGCCGCGCCGGTAAAAGACGACAAAGACGAAGCAGAGATAGATGCCAAACGAAGCGAAGAAGCCGACCTGATTCTTGGAGCCGAAGGCCCCGACGAAATTGGTGGTCCCGTCGATGGTGTCGAGCGCATAGGCGCCGACATGCAGCGAATAGAGCAGGACGAAGAAGATCCCGATCAGGGAACCCACCACCAATGTGCGCACACTGACCGTGCGCGCGGCGACATAGGCGCACAGCACATGCGAGAAATACTGGAGCGACGCTCTCGCGGTCGTGCCGGGCGCATGCGACCAGAAGACCGAGAAGCAGACATAGGCGACAAACAGCAGCGGCAGCCAGGCGTCGGAGAGATGCCGCAAAAACCGCCGGTAGTCGACAAGAATGAGCGGAAGCCAGACCGCGTAGTAGGCGAGGATGAGAACCTTGCCGAAATTGGTCGAGTAGGCGAAAGCAAAGATCGAAACGGCGACGGCGAAGGTGCCGTAGACGACATTCTTCTCCGGATCGATCAACAAGGATTTTGGAATCTTCATATCCCTACCGGATCTCTCATCCACTGAGCCTTCGCGGCTGGGCCTGTCAAAGGCTGGACCACGCCCCGATCAGGGGCGTCCATTGTGCAGTGCAATATAACCTACCGTTCTATCGCCCCTCACTCAATGACAAATGTTGTCGCGGGCAAAACAGGAAGGACCTGCGCACGATCCTGCAACAGCTGAATGGCGTTAATGCGGCGCGCTCGCCGCATAAGGCCGCACCAAGTCGGGGCGGGAGCGGGAGCTACCACAAAGCGCCGCCGGTGATTTGGATGTTTTCCATGGTGATGCCCTTGGCCGCGTCCGAGCACAGGAAGACGGCAAGCCCTGCAATCTCTTCCGGCTGCAGCACGCGCTGCTGCGGGTTGCCGCGTGCGATTTCGGCCATGGCTTGCTCAGGCGTGCGGCCCTTGCCTTCACGCTCGACGACTTGCGCGACGTTGCGGCGCATCAGTTCGGTCTCCACCCAGGTCGGGCTGATCATGACGCAAGTGACGCCGTGCGGGGCACCTTCCAGCGCCACGCAGCGGGTCAGGCCGAGCAGGCCGGCCTTCGAGGCGCAATAGGCCGGATTGTCCTTCCAGCCGACGGAGGCCGCGGTCGAGCCGATGTTGACGATACGGCCCCAGCCGCGCCCGATCATGCCCGGCAGCACGGCGCGGGTGACACGAAAGGCGCCGGTGAGGTTGGTGTCGACGATCTTGTCCCAGAGTTCGTCGGAATGGCCGCAGACCGGCTGCTCGGCGGTGGTGCCGGCGGCATTGACGAGAATGTCGGCCGGCCCGATCGCCGCCTCCGCCTCGGCCACGAAACTATTGCTAAGATCGCTGTCGCGCACGTCGAGATGCGCGGCGTGGACCCTTGTGCCATGCGCCCCAAGGGCGGAGCGCACCCGTTCGACCTCCTCGGCGCCCGGATAATAGGCGGCGTCGGTCCTGCCCGTGTCCGGCGCGGCCACATAGGAGCCGACGGCCAGGTTGGCCCCGGCCCTGGCAAGCGCCGTGGCGATGGCGAAACCCATACCGGAGAAACCGCCGGTGACGATGGCACTGCGGCCCGAGAGATTGGTCATCGAACAGGTTCTCCGCAATCACACCACAAGGCAGCCGCCATCGACCCTCATTTCGGCGCCGATGACGAATTTCGCTCCATCCAAGGCCCGGCAATCGGCCCGGTCAAGGCTGCAGCGGCTTGCCAAGCCAATCGCGGTAGAAGCCCTCAAGATCGGGCTCGAAATCATGCACGATCGGATAGCCGGGTGCCGCGGCCTCGACTTCGTGCAGCGTGCCGCATTGCGGGCAGATGAACTCGCGGATCTCCATCCATTCGGGATCCGGCAGATCGCTGTTGGGGTAGATCTCGCGCAGCGTCTCTTCGGTGTTGCGGACATGGATCGCGGCTTTGAGCTTCCAGTTCTTGCGATAGTCGCCGAAAGAATGGCCGCACTCGCATCGGGTTATCCGCTCATCGCCGCTCTGGCAGATGAAAAGATGATCGCTGACCGGCAAGAGGATCGGATCGTTCCAGGCGACACGGTCCTGATAGACGGCGACCATCTTGAAGAAGCGGTCATCGTCCTTGTAGGCGCTCATGATGCGCCGTGTCTGCGGCCAGGGCAGCTGACCGCTAGCCAGATCGCGGATGATTTCCTTGCTGTATGAGGTCATGGCTTTGCTCCCGGCGTGAAGATCGATCTGGCGTCGACGTTCCAGAAATCACTGAAATCCCTGGTGAAGCGCGACGACAGTTTTATCGCGCTGGCGTACATTTTCCTCACCTCCGGGGCGAAGTCGGCCTTTTCGATGCGGCCGCGCTCGGCGGCGATCCAGTCCGCCACAGGAATTGCCTTGGCCAGACGCTCCTTGCGCATGGCGGCGCGGCGTTTGACGGTCGCGTCGATATCGGCAAGCGGATAGCCCTCGGCATCGTCCTTGAGCACGATGCCGAAAACCTGGTCCGCCGCTTCGCGGGTTAGAAAACCGTTCTCGACATCCCATGCCGTCTTGACCGGGTCGCGCTCCAGCACGTCGCCATAGCCGCCGCCGCCATTGTAGGAATGGCTGAAAATGTCGCCTTCCTTGTGTGGGGCGGTGATGTAGGGGCCCTCGACCACGACATGGTCGCCAGCGATGTTCCTCTCGTAATCCGAGACATGCGGATCGGTGCCTGGCGCATGCGCCAGCGGCTCGCCCTTGGCCGCCAGTTCATGGATATTGGAGTTGCGCACCGCGCGGTGCTTCTGGCAGGTCGGCGCCGGATAGCCGCCGCACATGCCGCCATTGTCGAACACGCGCGAGGAGTGCTCCGAGGTGTGCAGCCGCAGATGCGAGGTCTTGTTGATCAGCCAGGTCGAGACGAAGGAGCAGCCGCCGCGATATTTGCCGGCGCCGCCCGAGTTGGGGACGATCGAGCGGCCGATATAGACCATCGGCATCGACTGTTCCCAGACCTCGATGTTGCCCATGTCGGATTCCGGATTCCAGCCGACATAGGCGGTGTCGAGACCGTCCTTGATGGCCAGCGCGCCGGAGCCGGCGGCGGCGCATTCGAAATGCGCCATGCCGAACGGCGTGCCGTACTGGCTTTCGCCACCCATCTCGATCATCGGGCTGTTGACTTGGCCGACAAAGGCTTCCTCGACATAGCCGCGGGCAACGAAGCTGCGCGACAGCAGCCGCTGGAAGACACCATAGGCCGGCAGCAGCAGCGCCCATGAGGTCGCCGTCGCCACCATCTCGTTGTCGGGGTTGGTCCAGGTGCCGTGCGGCAGTTTCAGCTCGGTCGCCATCCAGGCGCCGTCATTGACCAGGCCCTCAAAGTTCATGTGCTGGGTCAGCGTCACGAACATGCCGCCATCCATGCCGGCCGGCGTGCAGTTCATGGAGTGATAGCCCCAGGGCTGGGTGCCCTCGAAGTCCATGGTGATCTTGCCGTCGGTGCCGATCTCCATCTCGATCGGGATGTTGTAGAGCCAGTCGGGATCGCCGAGCGGCTGGAAGCCGGGCTTGCCGGCGGTGACGTGGCCATAGAAGGTGTGGCCGCGATAGATGCCGGGCACGGTGAGCTGGCGGGTGCGGGCGAGCTGGGCGCGACGGCCCTCCTCGATGAATTCCTTCGACACCTGCATCCAGCAGTCAAGGCCGATTTCCGAAATCAGCTGCTTGACGCTTTCGCGCATGTCGATGCAGGAGGCGACCTTGGCCTTCTCGTCGAGCACCCAGTAGATCGGCATGCGCAGATTGCGTTCGCAACGGATGACATAGTCGCGGCGGATCTCGTCATTCTCGCCGATCTTTTCGGCGCAGACGAACAGACCTTCGGTGAAGCGTTCCTGCGCCAGGCAGACGTCGCCGCCCGGCGTGATACCGCCGGCCTCCAGTTCGTGGCAGACCGCGCCGGCCCAGCCGACCAAAGTGCCTTCATAGAAGATCGGCACCACGTCCATGACGTCGGGCACCTGCACGGTGCCGATGAAGGCGTCGTTGTTGGCGAAGATGTCGCCTTCGCGGATGCGCGGATTGTCCTCATAGCCATTTTTGATCATCCATTTGATGAAGCGGCTCATCGTGTGGACGTGCACCATGATGCCGTTGGAGAGCGCGATGGCGTCGCCTTCGGGGGTATAGATCGCCACCACCATCTCACCGACCTCGCGCACGCCGGGCGAGGCCGAGATGCGGCGGGCCATTTCGCGCGCCGAGACGCAATAGGCGCGCAGCTTGGTGTGCAGCGTCTCGAATTTCAGCGGGTCCTGATTGCGCAGTGAGAGCTCGGTGATGCCATCATAGCAGCCGGTCTCGTCCATCAATCGCTCGGAATCGAGCAGCCGTTCGCGAAGGCGCATGGCCGAGGCAGGTTTGTCCAACATGGCGGTCGCCCTCTCAAGCATGGGAATAGTGAAGCAGCGTCCATTCATCGACGAAGACACGGTCTTGCGGGTGAACGACGAGCGTGGTGGCGGGGTGTTCGATGATGGCCGGCCCGATCACTTCATGGCCGGGCTGAAGCAAATCCATCTCGTAGAGATTGGCCTTGTGCCAATGCCCGGCGATATAGGCCTCGCGCACACCCTTGTGGGCGGAGGCGGGATTTGAACTGCCCAGCGGCCGCTTGAGCAGTACCGGCTTGACCTTGTCGGCGGTGGCGATCAGCCCGAGCTCGGTAATGGTGAAGCCTGCTTCGCCATAGCGCGACACGCGATGGTTGACCTTGGCGTAGACCGCCTCGAACTCGTCGAGAACCTTGCGCATGTCCTCGGCCGAGTTGACCTCGGCCAGCGGTGCCATGACTTCGACGTCCTCGAGCTGGCCGGTGTAGCGCATCATCAGGAACGGCACGGTTTTGATCTTCTCGCGGGCATGGCCGTCGGCAATCATCTCGTCGACCGCCGCCCTGGTCAGGTCGTTCCACACCCTTGTGACCTTGGCGCCGAAGCCGGCAAGCGTCACTTCGTCGGCGCGCGAGGGGATATCGTGCTGCGTCGACACCGAATGGCGGCGCATGAAATCGGCCGTCGTGCAGCCGAAAGCGGAGAAGGCGGCGGCAAACTGGAAGGTGATAATGTCCTTGAAGCCGATGCCGCGCGAACAGCCGGCAAGGTGCAACGGGCCCGAACCGCCATACGACAGCAGCGTGAACTCCGAAGGGTGGATGCCTTGGCCAGAGATGACGCGCCGCAGCGCATTGTTGGCGTCGGCCTCGAGCATGTCGATCATGCCTTCGGCGGCTTCCTCAACGCCGACGCCGAGCACGCGGGCGCATTTTTTCTCAAAGGCCTGGCGAGCCTTCTCGACCTGAAGCACGACCTTGCCGCCGAGGAAATAGTGCGGGTTCAGCCGGCCGAGAATGGCGTCGCAATCGGCGATGGTCGGTTCGGTGCCGCCACGGTCGAAGCAGATCGGACCGGGATCGGAGCCGGCGCTTTCCGGTCCGAGCGAGACCTTTTTCGTCAACGGATCGACCTTGAGGATCATGCCGGCGCCGGCGCCGATCGTGTCGAGATGCAGCGTCGGCACATTGAGCTTGAAGCGGTCCATCAGCGGCTCGTTCTCGATGCGCGTCTGGCCGCGGGTGATGACGCCCATGTCGAAGGAGGTGCCGCCCATGTCCGAGCAGATCAGCGAGTCGTTGCCGATAAGCTTGCCGACATAGGCCGCACCCAGGATACCGCCGATCGGGCCGGAGATCATCGTCTCGTGCAGGCGCGGATGGTTGATCGAGGTCAGCCCGCCGAAGGAAAGCAGCGTCTGCACGCCATATTTGAAGCCATACTTTTTCGAGACGTCCTCGATACCCTTGAGCTGCTTGCGGCCGCGCGAGGTGGCGTAGGCCTCGATCAGCACCGAATTCAGGCGCGACTGCTCGCGGATGACCGGCCGCACCTCGTGGCTGGTGTAGACGAGGATGTCGGCGCCGGCGGCGGTGATCTCGCCGCGGCAGATCTCGGCGATGCGCTTCTCGTGCGCCGGATTGACGTGCGAGAAGATGGTCATGATGCAGATCGCCTCGACCTTGTCGGCGATCAGCTTTTTCGCGGCGGCGAAAACCTCATGCTCGTAGAGCGGCAGCACGATATCGCCGAACTGGTCGATGCGTTCGGTGACGCCGTGCGTGCGGCGGCGCGGCACCAGCGGATCGGGATGATGATGCGTCACCGCATGCAGCCGGTCGGCATAGGAATAGTCCGCCCAGGCCTGCAGGCCGCGACCCATGAGGATCATGTCCTCCAGACCCTTGGTGGTGATCAAGCCAAGCTTGCGTCCGGTACGCGACAACAGCGTGTTGAGCATGCCGGTCCCGGAATAGAGCACGACGTTGACGCCCGAAAACAGCGCTTCCAGCGAAATGCCCCAGGCATCTGCCGCGTCTTCCGCCGAAGAGAGAAAACCCTCGGCTTCATTCCTCGGCGTCGTCGCCGACTTGCCGATCTTGAAGTGGCCGTCCTGATCGACAAGGATCGTGTCGGTCATGGTGCCGCCGGCGTCGATACCGATGACGATAGGATTGCCAACGATGGGCGGGCTGCCAACGATGGGGCCGATGGGATTTGGCTGGGTCACGGTCGCCTCGGGGTCTGGTCTAGGATGATGCAAGGCTAGATTCGAAGGACGGCCTCGCGCCATATGCCAAAAGACACAATGACGGCCGGGCTGACATCGCCGAGAAGAGGGCATGCGCATGGGCAGTATCTGGGCGCCGCTGGCCAGGGCGATCGCCGCCACCGGCACGGACAGGCATGTCGACTGCCTGATCGACCTGATCGGCGCCGACATCGCGCATGATCTCGTCACCGTCACCCGTTATTCGGCGACGAAGACGCCCGAATTCGTCAAGCACCGGCGGTTCTCGGACGAGATGGTCCGGCGCTACCTCGCCAGCTATTACGTGTTCGACCCCTTCTATGCCTCGTGGCGGCAGGAGCGGCGGCTGGGCATCATGCCTTTGAAGCGGTTTGCCGACGACAAGGCCAAGCGCGGCCAATACATAGCCGGCTTCCTGGCGCAGTCGGAAATCTGCGACGAGGTCGGCATATTGCTTGCCGATGGCGGCGACTGGTGCCTGGGCATCTTCCTCGACCGCTCGACCACGCCGTTCAGGGACAGCGAAATCGCGCAATTGGAGGCGCGGCTGCCGGTGTTCGAAGCGCTGCACGCGCTCGACATCAGGGCGCGTGGCGCCGACTTCGCCCGCACATCGGCGCCGACGGGTCCCGGTGCCTCGCCCCAGCAGCAACCAAGCATTCCGGCGAGCCTGTGGCCGGAGCTGTCGCTGCGCGAGCGGGAACTCGTCCAGCTGATCCTGGCCGGCCACCCGACTGCGAACATCGCGGAGCGTCTCGGCATCACCGTCGGCACGGTCAAGAACCATCGCCGCCGCATCTATGAGAAGCTCGACATCACCACCGAGCGAGAACTGTTCCTGCAGTTCTTTCAGCATCGGACAGAGAAGGCGTAGCCGGGAGATCCCGCCTTTCGTTCCGCCGTTGCTGCCTCCCATGAGATGAATACAATAGGCGAACCGTCGCCCGCGCAGGCTATGTTGGCAGCAAGGGCGGATACGCAGTTGGAGGGAACGGATGGCCAAACCGCGAATTTTCCTGGGCTCGTCGGGAAAGCAGAAGAAACTGCTGGACGCACTGACACGCGGTCTTGAAGAGATCGCGCAAGTCGAGCCCTGGACGACCTCCTTCAGCCCCGGGACGACCACGCTGGGGCGCCTCATCGAGCTTACCCGCGAGGTCGACTTCGCCGCGTTCGTGTTCGCCCAGGACGACTGGACGAGCGCGAGCCACCCTGAATCGTCCCATTCCGTATCGGCTCAAGCTTCTCCCCGAGACAATGTGGTTTTCGAAGCCGGGCTTTTCGGTGGAGTCCTCGGCATGCGCCGAACGTTTATTCTCCATGCCAACGGCGCCAAGCTTCCCAGCGATCTGCTCGGCCTGACGTCGGTGCGTTACGGCGACGCAGCGACCGCCGCCGAGATGAGAGCGATCAACCAAAAGCTGCGGAACGCGATCGAAAGTGAGGGTCACGTAGCCCGCATAGAGGGTCTTTGGTGGCAGTTTTCCCTGTCGGAGCGCACCGCAAAGGAGCCGTCAGCCGTGAGCCTGCTGCGCATCTCGCGAAACCGCGATGGTGCGCTGGAGCTGACGGGTCGCTCATGGCAGGAGAATGGCAGCCTGTCGGCCAGGTACTGGAGCGAGGCGCTGAAGGAAAAGAGGGAGCCTTCCGGCATTTTCTACTATTGGAACGGAGAACGGCCCCTGGATGCGAACGCGCCGCAGCTGCACGGGACAGGCGAGATCCGGCTGGAGACCGCGGATCGCGCGTCAGGCTATTTCACGACGCGCGCGGACACGCAGCCAGAACTGAATGCGCGCACCTCCGGCGTCTATTTGCGCGCCGATGCCGAGGACTTGAGCATCCTGGACGGGCGCGACAACCAGCGGCGGGTGGAGTTGATCGCAGAGCAGCTGAGCCATTGGCAATCGATCAAGAACGGCTGACAGCGCGCAGTTCCTGGCCTACCAAGATCCCCATCGGCGGCTCCAATCCCGACTTGAACTTGGCGGACGTTGACTTCACATTCGCCGCCTATCGGGAGGAGTGCCGCATGTCGATGCGTTTCGCAGGACGGTTTGCCGGACGATCGGCCGTGATCACCGGCGGCGCCTCAGGCATCGGCCTGGCGGTGGCGCAAAGGATCGTGGCCGAAGGCGGGCGCGTCTCGGTCTGGGACCGCGATCTGGCCCAGATCGAGCAGGCCAAGGCTGCGATCCCGGGCTTGGGCGGGACGATCCTCGACGTCGCCGATGCCGAAGCGGTACGGCGTGCCGCGCAAGAGACGATCAACGCCCTCGGCGCCGTCGACATCCTGATCACAAGTGCCGCCATCACCGGTCCGAACATGACGGCCTGGGATTATTCGGTGGAGGACTGGCGCCGGGTCATCGACATCAATCTCAACGGCGTCTTCTACTGCAACAAGGCGCTGGTGCCGTATATGCTCGAGCGCGACTATGGCAGGATCGTCAACATCGCCTCGATCGCCGGCAAGGAAGGCAATCCCAACGCCTCGGCCTACAGCACCTCCAAGGCGGGAGTGATCGGGCTGACCAAGTCGCTGGGCAAGGAGTTGGCCAGGACCAAGGTGACGGTGAATTGCGTCACGCCGGCGGCGGTGCGCACGGCGATCTTCAACCAGATGAGCCAGCAGCATATCGACTTCATGCTGTCGAAGATCCCGATGGCGCGATTCGGCGAAGTCGAGGAGGTGGCGGCGCTGATCACATGGATCGCTTCCGAGGAATGCTCCTTCACCACCGGTGGTGTTTTCGACGTTTCCGGTGGCCGCGCCACCTATTGAGGCGAGCGGAGCCGCATATGGGTTGCATGCCCGCATTTTCCCGTGGCTTTATCGTACCCGGTTTACCAATGCAGCGGATATGGCGCGCCGTTATTAGTTTTGCGCAAATCCGAACGAAAAACCGTGGCACACTTTTCCTGGAATTGCCCTAGCGCCTGCAAGGCGTTGGGTCGGAGTTGGAAGACCTTGCAGCATCATCCCCGCACTCGCTTCGGACGACCGGCTCGGGCGGCTCCGCAAGTCGCATCGGCATCCGGAAAGGCGCGTCGAACCCTGGTGGTTTGCATCGATCCGGCCTTTCCGCCGACATCGGGCGCCGATCTCAGGAACTTCGGTAACGCCGTGGCGGCAGCCGAACTCGGTCCGGTCTGCCTTGTCTCGGTCAGGCCGCTGGCCGGTCCGCCGCAACCGCTGCCGGCCAACATTCGCGTCGTTACCCTGACTGCCGAGGGGGAACCGCGCGCGCGGGCGCTCGGATTGTGGAGGACCAAGACCGAGACCCGGATCCCGCGTCCGGCGCTGGCGCGGCTCGAGGCGCTGGTTCGCGAATTTCGCCCCGACACGATCGTGGTCGAGGGCATTCCGCTGTTCAGACTGCTCAGGCCTTTGCGGCCGCTGGCGGGGCAGCTCATCCTCGACATGCACAATGTCGAATCAGACCTCGCTGGGCAGTTGCACCCAGCCCAGGGATCTGGCGCGCTTGATGTCAGGCGCCTCGAAAGAAAGGCGGCCGCGATTGTCGACAGGATCTGGGTCTGTTCGCGCCGCGACCACGGGAAATTCAAGGCGCTCGTCTCGAGCACAGTGCCGGTGGATATCGTTGCCAACGGCATCCCGCGGGCTGAGGACATACCCAAGGCGCTGCCGGCGCTGCCAGCCAGTTCCGGCGGTTTCCCGCTCATTCTGCTCGTCGGCCACCTCGGCTACCAACCGAACATCGACGCTGCCCAGCGACTGGCCCGCAGCATCCTGCCGCGCATCCGGCAGGCGCTGCCTACAGCGAAGCTCACTCTCGCCGGCCGCTCGCCCGCGCCGTCCGTACAAGCCCTGGCAAGGCTGGAAGGTGTGGCGCTGGTCGAAGATCCTGACGATGTCAGGCCGCTGCTGTCGGCAGCGCATCTCAGTGTCATTCCGCTGTCGATGGGCGGCGGCACACGCATCAAGATCCTCGAAGCTATGGCGTGGGGCGTGCCCGTCATCGCGACGCCGCTGGCGGCCGAAGGGCTGGACCTGGTCGAGAATGAAGACGTGCTGCTGGCAGCATCGGATGAAGAGCTGGCGGCAATGGCCATTGCGCTCTGCGCGGACCCAGGCCGCATGGCCAGGCAGCGCGCCCACGCCCATGAAGCGGTTTGGTCGAGGTTCGGGCCGCAGGCCATCCGCGACGCCGTCCACAGCGGCCTCGGACTGGCCGATGAAGATGCGTGACGCTCCAGCTGCGCCCAGTCAGCGATCGACGAGCCGCCGATGATCCCGCGGATCCTGCACCAGACCTGGAAGACCGATGCCGTTCCTGTCCGTTTCCAGGCCTATGTCGAGAGCTGGAAGCGGCATCATCCCGACTGGACGATGATGTTCTGGAGCGACCGGATGCTGCTCGAATTCGTGGCCGAGCACTATCCGAACTTCCTGCCGAGCTTTTGCAGTTATTCGCACGGCGTGCTGCGTGCCGATGCCGGGCGCTATCTGCTGCTCCACCATTTCGGCGGCGTCTATGCCGACATTGACTGCGAATGCGTGGCGCCTTTCGATCCCGTGATGGGCGAGAACCGGATCGTGTTTTGCAAGGAGCCGGACACGCACGCGCCGGTGCAGGCGAACTTTCGCGGGCTGCCCTATCTGCTGTTCAACGGGACGATCGCCAGTCCGCCCGGGCACCCATTCTGGCTAGATGTGTTGTCGATGCTGCCCGGACTGACCCATGCCAAACAGGCGATCGATGCAACCGGTCCTTGCCTGCTGACCTCAGCGCAGCTCGGCTATCGCGACCAGGCGGCGTTCGCCATCCATCCGCCAGCCCTGTTCACGCCTGTCGACTCGTCGGGACGAAGGGCGGACAGCGGGGGGCAGACGCTGTCGATCCATCATTGGGTCGGTACATGGTGGACACCCGAGCCTGCGCCGCGGCTGCTGGACAGGATCCGTAGCCTCGCCTACCAGTCTTGGTATCAACTGACGCGCGGCGCCTATCTGGATGAGACGGCGACCAAGCGCGGCGTCAGCCAGGCGGCGCTTTCGGCGCCGCCTCCGAGTGGCCAGAACATCGCCGTCCTGGTGCCGCTTCGCGACGCGGCCGATCACATCCAGCCATTCCTCGACGTCTTGCAACGGCTCGACTATCCCAAGGATAGGATCAAGCTCGCCTTCTGCGAGGGCGACAGCTCGGACGGGAGTTGGGAACGGCTGCAGGCCGCGGTGGCGCCGCTGGCCGGGAAGTATCGCGGCATCGTCCTGCTGCAAAAGCAGCTCGGCAGCGCCAGCCTCGACCGCGCCAATCGAGCGAAGCCGCGGTTTCAGCGCAGCAGACGCGGCAATATCGCCAAGGTCCGAAATCACCTGATCGATCACGGATTGGGCGACGACGACTGGGCACTGTGGATCGACATCGACGTCTGGCAATTCCCGCCCGACATTGTAAGCCGGCTTATCGGAACCGGGCATCGCATCGCGGTGCCCAATTGCGTGAAGATCGCTGGCGGCGACAGTTTCGACCACAACAGCTTCATCACAACCCGCCATACGAAGGATTATCGCTACTACCGCGCAATCCGCGACGGCCTTTACCAGCCTGCCACCGGTGCGCCAGGGCGGCTGTATCTCAGCGATGTCCGGCATCTCGAGAAGATCGGCCTCGACGGCGTCGGCGGAACCATGCTGCTGGTCGATGCCGCACTGCATCGAGGCGGTCTTCGTTTTCCCGAGCTTCCGTACCGGGACCTGATCGAAACCGAAGGCTTTGGCGCCCTTGCCAACGATCTGGGCATCAGGCCGGTCGGCCTTCCCATGCTCGAGATCCTGCATGTGCCGTGGTGAGCGAGCGGCTGCGGGTTCCGCCCCTCAGTCGTGCAGTTCACGCGAGATCGGCGGGCCGACCAAAAAGTCGGCGAAGGTGACTTCGAAGCCTTCGCGCTGCGGCGAGCAGCACATCATACCGACGTCGACCGACTTCGAGGGTGGGAAGTAGGCGAGCCGTACCGGCTTCCAGCGGCCGTCGGACACGTCCAGATACTGGACGCGGATGGCTTCGGCGTGGCGGGTCAGGCGTATCCTGACGCCGTCCGGGTCGGCCGGGATGCTCACCAGCGACCAGTCGGAGGTGTCGTTGGTGACGACGACGGAGAAATAGGCCAGCCCGTCGGTGAATTCGATGCCGGCCTTGATCCAGTGCGTTTCGCTCAAGCGCACCATCAGCCCGGCCTGATCGTAGAGAACCTGGTAGTCGCCTTTGACCGTGACCTCGACGCTGAAATCGCCTTCGGCCGGGCGATACAGGAAATGGCCGTTGTCGCGCCAGAAGCCATAGAAGGTCTCCCGCCAGAAGTCGGTTTCCTTGCCGGTACGCACATGCACGGTGTTGTCGCCGAATTCATGATGCGGCGGCGGGTTGAGCCAGGTCAGGTCCGCGGAGGTCATCGATATGCTCGCCTGCCTGGTTGTTGCTTCTGAACCGCCGCGCGTTGGTCAGCCGGCAAAGCTGTAGGCGGTCTTCACCGTGGTGTAGAATTCCATGGCGTAGCGGCCCTGTTCGCGCGGGCCGTAGCTCGATCCTTTGCGGCCGCCGAACGGAACGTGGAAGTCGACGCCCGCCGTCGGCAAATTGACCATAACCATGCCGGCCTCCGAATTGCGCTTGAAATGCGTGGCATGCTTGAGGCTCGACGTGCAGATGCCCGAAGTCAGGCCGAACGGCGTGTCGTTGGCCACGGCAAGCGCCTCGTCATAGTCCCCGACGCGGATGACGTTGGCGACCGGCCCGAAAATCTCCTCGCGCGAGATGCGCATGGCATTGGTGGCGCCGGTAAACAGCGCCGGCGTCAGATAGAAGCCGGGCGTTGCGGCATCGAGCCGTTCGCCGCCGAAGGCGAGCTCGGCGCCTTCCTTACGGCCGATGGCGATGTAGTCCTCGTCCTGCTTCAGCTGGGTCGCGTCGACAACCGGACCGATCTGGGTCTTGGCATCCAGCGCATCGCCGACGACCAGCTTTTCCATGCGCTCCTTGAGTGCCGCGACGAAGCGGTCGTGTATGCCGTCGGTGACGACCAGGCGGGACGACGCCGTGCAGCGCTGGCCGGTCGAGAAATAGGCGCCGTTGACGGCGCAATCGACGGCCGTGCCGAGGTGGGCGTCATCGAGCACGACAAGCGGGTTCTTGCCGCCCATTTCGAGTTGGAACTTGCGCATGTGCTCGACGCTGGCCGCAGCCACGCGCTTGCCGGTACCGACTGAGCCGGTGAAGGTGATGGCGTTGACATCAGGGCTGTCGAGCATGGCCTGGCCGACGACGGAGCCCTTGCCCATGACGAGATTGAGCACGCCCTTCGGCAGGCCGGCGCGATGCAGGATATCGACGATGGTCCAGGCGCTCTCTGGAACGAGTTCCGCCGGCTTGAAGACGATGGTGTTGCCGTAGGCAAGTGCTGGCGCGATCTTCCAGGCCGGAATGGCGATCGGGAAATTCCACGGCGTGATGATGCCGACGACGCCGACCGCTTCGCGCGTGATCTCGACGCCGACGCCCGGCCGCACGCTTGGAACCAACTCGCCCGATAGGCGCAGCGTTTCACCGGCGAAGAAATCGAAGAGCTGGGCGGCGCGGATGGTCTCGCCTATGCCCTCGGCCAGCGTCTTGCCTTCCTCGCGCGCCAAGTTGCGGCCGATCTCGTCCTTGCGGGCCATGATCTCGTCGGATGCCTTCTTCAGCACCGCGTGGCGGACCAGCGGCGCCGAGCGCGACCAGGCCGGAAAGGCGGCTTTCGCCGCGGCAATCGCCTGTTTGGCCTGCTCCGGACCGGCGGACGCATATTCACCGACCACATCGCCCGTATTCGAGGGGTTGATGTTGCGGGAGCCGGCCTCGCCCAGCCACTCGCCATCGATGAGGTTTTTACGAAACAGGGTCATGATCTTTCCTTGTGGAGGTTCGCTGGTGGCGCCGTCTGCCGGGCTATCTATCACCCGGCCCTCAATCGCCCAAGTCATTTATCAGACAAATAGCGATAGTGTGAGGTCGTTTCAAATCGGACCCTCGATAGCCGATGAGGCGCGCCGGCGAAACCCCGCGCGTGTTCACCTTCGAGGGTCTGAACGAGATCGGTTCCGGTCAGATCGCGAAGGACCAGAACAGGCAGGCGAGCGTCGCCGCGGCAAAGATGACGAAGAACAGGCTTCTCAACAGGACGTTGCGGCGAAGATCGTTCATGGTGAGATGGGCGGCGACGATGGCCGCGACAAACAGGAACCGCCAATAGACCAAAGCCTACAGCACGCCGCCCTGGCCGAAGGCCCATCTGGCGACGAGGCAGCCGACGATGGTCGCAAACAGCGCGATCGTGGCCCAGAACAGGGCATCGGCGGCATTGGTCAGAACGATGCTGGCGGCGCGGATGGGCAGGATCATCATCAAGAGCGCGCTGAAGAAATAGACGGCGGCCAAAGGCAGGAACGAACCGGTATCGGCAATGCCGTCGAGGCGCTTCACGCCGATCGCCCCATAGGGATAGCCGTGCCTGGCAACGGCGAGACTGAGCGCCATCAGCAAGGCGCTGAGCACCGCGACCAATGCGAATGTGGTGAGAGCCTTGCTCATGCCGTTCCTTGCAGCTGCGAATCAACAAGGATGATTTTAGCGCACGGTTTTGAAATTAGGTCACGCGACTGCGCCAGTGGTCGCGATAGCTGGACAGCCCGGCAAAACGCGCAGCGCGCACGGGCTCCGGCGCTTCCGCGGCAAAGTCGCGGCCGACGCTCTCGAAGGCGAGTGCCGCGGCACCCGTGGCGCTGCCTTCGAGTGTAGCGCCTTGCATGAAGGCCTGGCCAGGGCGCAAATCGGCCAGCAGGCTGGCGAGCAGGCCGCCAGTGTTCAGCCCGCCATCGACGATGACGGTGTTTTGCGAATGGATCAGGTCGAGGCAGAAATCGACCATCAGCGCGACATAGAGCAGCGCCATCGCAGCGCCCTGCTCGGCAGTGGGCGTGCCACCGATGATTTCGCCGCCACGGCCGGGCATCGGCCCGCCCGGCGCGAAGCTCGGCAGCGCCATGACGCCGGCGTCGATCACCTGCTGTACCGAGCCAGGTGAGATAGCGCCCTGCCAGTTGCCGCTGATGGTGGCGAATTCGCGCCCGCCCATGAAGCGAATGGTCGGCACCGGGCCGCCGTCGACATCGACATTGACCAGCATGTCGCGGTCGCGATCGAGCACGTCCAGCGGGCAATCCGGATTGAGCACAACGACCCAGGTGCCGGTCGACACGACGGTGAGCGGCCCAAGTTGCTGCCGGCGATAGGCATGCAGCGCGGCATTCGAGTCATGGACGCCGTTGTGGATGGCGATCGGCCGCGCGGCTTCACCGGACCGTTGCTCGCCGATGACGGCGCCGGCGCGGGCGAAGGAAGGCATCTGGCCGCGCCAGCCTTCGGCATCGACCAGCGAGGAGAAGTCGCGCAGGCGCGGCGCCCACAGATGCGAATGGCAGCCGAGATAGGAGACTTCCGAAACGGCGCGGCCGCCGAAGCGCCAGCTCCAATATTGCGGATAGCCGAGGATCGATGTCGCGGCCGTGAAAGCATCCGGCTCGACCGCCTTCAGCCACAGCATATGGCGGCCGTAGTTGAAGCCGAGCGGCAGGCGCGGCGAGAAGGTCTCGGCGAAATCCGGGATGCGGCGATCTATTTGCGCCGCGATGTCTGCCGGCGGCTCCTGCTCGTAGTCGAGGATCGGATGAGTCAGGGCTGCGTCGTCAACCAGGGCAAAGGTGCAGCCGTGGCCCGACACCATCAGACCCCCGACACCGTGGCGGTCGACAGCGTCGGCGATGGCACCGAGCGCCCAGTCATGCAGCGCCGCCTCATCGAGCACGCTGAAGCCGTCCTGGCGTGTCCAGTTCGGCTTGCTGCGTCGCTCGTCGAGAATGCGCCCGTCCTGGCCAAAGACGAACAGCTTCGAATTGGTCTTGCCGAAGTCGAGAACCGCCACCTTCACTGGATGGCTCCCGAGGAAGGGGCGATCCGCACCGTCACGCCGGCATCCTCCAACATGCGCGCATCGGCGTCGGAGAGGCCGTCGTCGGTCACCAGCGTGCCGATACGCGACAGCGGCAGCGCCACGTTGCGCGCGTGGATCGACAGTTTGCGGCTGTCGGCCAGCACCACGATCTGGTCGGCGCAGGGGCTGAGGTCGATTATGGAGCGCACCAGCAGCGGATGTGATTCCAGCACGCCTTCCTGGCTGAGGCCTTGTGCGCCGATGAAGAATTTAGAGGCATAAAAGGGCACGGCCTGGGTGAGCGAATGGATGATGCCGGGCTCGCGATGCAGGTCGCCGCCGGCAACCGTCAGGCTGCAATGGCCATGGTCGCTGAGATAGGCCGCTAAAGGCATCGAGTTGGTGTATAGGCGGATGTTGCGGTCGGCGAGCCTGACGCCGAGATGGAAGCAGGTCGAGCCGCCATGGACGATGACCGCGTCGCCATCGCCCACCATGGTCGCAGCGAGGGCGGCGATCCGCCGCTTGGCCTCGACGGCTAGATCGCGGTTCTCATCATAGGGCCTGGCATAGGCGACGCCGGCCTGCGCGGCGCCGTCGAGCGCGGAAATGCCGCCATAGACCTTTCGCGCCGCGCCGGCCTCGTCGATCTTGTCGATGTCGCGCCTGACCGTCGCAGCCGAAACGCCAAGCCGCTCTTGCAGCTCGCGCACCGAGGCGAAGGGGCGATCCCGCAACAGCTCGACGATCTGCCGCTGGCGGCCGGAGTCGCTCAACTTTTTGCTCCTGGATGCCATTTTTTACGTACAGTTGACGTAACTTACTCAATGTCGGCCGCGCTGCAAATCAGTTTTGATGATCGTAGATCATAGTTGACGCAGATCGCTCGTATCTGCGATATCAACCCCGACTTCGGTCCCGGCGACAGGATTTCGGGCGAGACTCAGCCGGACCGTTCCGAGGAAAGCAGGCGGCGGCTAGCAAAGGACGGATGATATGGTGCCACTTGCCATAGGCATCGACATCGGCACCTCTGGTGCGCGCTCCGTCGCCATACGCCCGGATTTTTCCATTGCCGCGCATTCCGCCCTTGCCCTCGAACGGTTTGGCGCGAACGGCCGCGACCCCGCCGTGTGGTGGGAAGCGATTGCCGCAACGCTGGCGGAGCTGCTCAAATGCATCGATCGCGCGGCTGTGCGCGCGATCGCCGTGGACGGCACGTCGGGCACGCTGCTGCCGGTCGACGGTGTCGGGCGGCCGCTGGCCGAACCGCTGATGTACAACGATAAGGTTTTGGACCACGCCATCCTCGCCGCGATCGCGCGCGTGGCGCCGGAATCCAGTGCCGCGCATGGCGCGACATCCGGCCTCGCCAAGGCGCTGCAATTCCAACCCCTCCCCGGCGTCGTGAAGGTACTGCACCAGGCCGACTGGATCGCCGCGCAGTTTTCCGGCCGCTTCGACGTCAGCGACGAGAACAATGCGCTGAAGACCGGCTACGATGCCGAGGCCCGCCGCTGGCCGGACTGGATCGCGGCCACCGGCATGCGCATGGATTTGCTGCCCGATGTCGTCGCGCCCGGCACTGTCGCTGGCAGGCTCACCCCAAGCGCCGCCGATCTGTTCGGCCTGCCGCGTGACGTGGCAGTGGTCGCCGGCACGACGGATGGCTGCGCCTCGTTCCTGGCGACGGGTGCCACGGCCGTCGGCGACGGTGTCACGGCGCTCGGATCGTCGCTGACCATCAAGATCCTTTCCGACCGACCGATCTCGGCGCCGCGCTACGGCATCTACAGCCATCGGCTCGGCGATGCCTGGCTGGCCGGCGGCGCCTCGAATTCCGGCGGCAAGGTGCTGGCCCAGCATTTTTCCCTGGCGCGCATCATCGAACTCAGTGCTGCGATAGACCCGGAGACGCAGACCGGCCTCGACTACTATCCGCTCAGCACGGCCGGCGAGCGCTTCCCGATCGCCGATCCGGCGCTGCCGCCGCGCCTCGAGCCGCGACCCGCGTCAGAGACCGACTATCTGAAAGCGATGCTGGAAGGCATCGCGGCAATCGAGGGGCTCGGCTATCAAAGGCTTGCCGAGCTCGGCGCGCCGAAACTGACCTCGGTCCGAAGCGTCGGCGGTGGTGCCGCCAATGCCGCCTGGACCGCGATCCGCCGGCGCAAGCTCGGGGTCGATTTTCTGCCGGCGCTTTCCGACGAGGCCGCCGCCGGCACGGCGCGGCTGGCACTGGCGGGCGCAAGCGAAGCGGGGCTGCTGCTGTGAGCGCGAAACGGCCAACACATGTCGACGGGATCGGAGCGCTGGCCGAGCGCTATGACTTGTTCCTGCTCGACCAGTTCGGGGTGCTGCATGACGGCCAACAGCCCTATCCGGGCGCGGTCGAAGCGCTGTCGGCGCTGAAGCGCGCCGGCAAGACGGTGGTGCTGATCTCGAATTCCGGCAAGCGAGCGGAGCCGAACGAGCGGCGCCTACTGAAGCTCGGCTTCGAGGCGGGAAGCTGGGACCATTTCGTCTCGTCCGGCGAGGTGGCGTGGCGCGCCTTCCATGCCATGGCGGCAACTGGGGAGTTGCGCCCCGGCACGAAATGCCTGCTGATCAGCCGCGACGGTGACCGCTCGGCGATCGAGGGGCTGCCCCTTGCCCTGACCGACAGCGGCGGCGATGCCGAGCTGGTGCTGATCTCAGCCAGCGAAGGCGATCGTTTCGACCTCGACCACTATCGCCAGCTGCTTGGCCCGGCGGCGGCGAAACAGGTGCCGTGCTTGTGCACCAATCCCGACAGGATCATGCTGACGGCGGTCGGGCCGCGCTTCGGCGCCGGCGAACTCGCCGATCTCTATGAAAGCCTCGGCGGCAGCGTCACCCGCATCGGCAAGCCCTATCCCGCGATCTACGAGGCAGCGCTGGCTCTCGCCGGCAGTCCGGACGGCGAACGCGTGGTCTGCGTCGGCGACAGCGTCGAGCACGACATTGCCGGCGGTGCCGGCGTGGGGGTCGCCACCGCGCTGGTGTTGGCGGGCATACTGGCTGATGTCACCGACCTCGCTGGGGTTTTCGACCGGGAGGGCGCGTATCCGGACTACACGCTGGACACGTTCCGCTGGCGCTGAACTAACCGATGCGATTGCCGCTCGCCGGATCGAACAGATGCAGCGCCGCCGGATCGGCGGACAGCCGCACCATGTCGCTCGGCCTGACATTGCTGCGGCCCATGACGAAGACGCAGACCTGCTGGTTGGCGAACTTGACGTAGAACTGTGTCGACAGGCCGAGTGGCTCGACCACTTCGACCTCAGCTTCGAGCGCCCCATCCTCGGAGAGCTGGATATGCTCCGGCCGCAGCCCGACGGTGAGCGCGTCGCCATCCTTCAAGGGCAGGCCATCCGGCAATCTGAGCTTCTGGCCGTCGACAAGCACGGCGTCGACTTTGCCGCCCTTGGCGACTGTTGCCGGCAAAAAATTCATACCGGGCGAGCCGATGAAGCCAGCGACGAAGGTATTGATCGGCCGGTCGTAGAGTTCGAGCGGATGGCCTACCTGCTGGACGTAGCCGTCATGCATGACGACGATGCGATCGGCCATGGTCATCGCCTCGATCTGGTCGTGGGTGACATAGACCGAGGTGGTTTTGAGCTGCTGGTGCAGCGCCTTGATTTCGGCGCGCATATGGACGCGCAGTTTGGCGTCGAGGTTCGACAGCGGCTCGTCGAAGAGAAAGACCTTGGGGTCGCGCACGATGGCGCGGCCCATGGCGACGCGCTGGCGCTGGCCGCCGGACAGCTGGCGCGGCAGGCGGCCGAGGAAACTGTCGAGGCCGAGCCGCTTGGCGGCAGCTCCGACCCTGGTGTCGATCGTCGTCTTCTCGGCCTTCTTCAACAGCAGGCTGAAGCCCATGTTCGACGACACGTCCATATGCGGGTAGAGCGCGTAGGACTGGAACACCATGGCGATGTCGCGGTCCTTCGGCGCTACGTCGTTGACCAGGCGTCCACCAATGCGGATCTCGCCGCCGGAAACCTCCTCCAGCCCGGCGATCATGCGCAAAAGGGTCGACTTGCCGCAGCCGGACGGGCCGACCAGCACGACGAACTCGCCGTCGGCGATCTCGAGATCGACGCCGTGCAGGATGCGCAGCGAGCCATAGTCCTTCTCGACATGTTGCAGCGTGACGGAAGCCATCGATTATCCTTTGACCGCGCCGGCGGTGAGGCCGGTGACGAGATAGCGTTGCAGGAAGGCGAAGAAGATGCAGACCGGGATCAGCGCCAGGATGGAAGCCGCCATCATCTGTCCCCAATCGACGGCGAACTTGCCGATATAGGTGAGCAGGCCGACAGCAAAAGTCTTCTGGTCGTCGCTGGAGATCAGCATCAGGGCGAACAGAAGCTCGCTCCAGGCGGCGGTGAAGACGAAGCCGAGCGTGGCGCCCATGCCGGGCAGTGTCAGCGGCACGATCACCTTGCGCATCGCCTGGGCCCGCGTGCAGCCGTCGATCATCGCGGCTTCCTCGAGGTCCTTAGGGATGCCGTCGAAGAAGGACTGCATCAGGAAGGTGGCGAAGGCGGTGTTGAAGGCGGTGTAGATGATGATCAGCCCGACCAGGCTGTTGGTGAGGCCGAGCTCTCCCATGACGCGATAGATCGGCGGAATGACCATCACCAGCGGGAAGGTCTGGGTGAGCAGGAGCAGGATCGCCAGCGTCGCCTTGCCACGGAAGGTGAAGCGCGACATGGCGTAGCCGGCAAGCGTGGCGATGACGGTGACGAACGCCGCCGTCGACACCGAGACGATGACGCTATTGAGGAAATAGCGCGGGAAATCAGAGGCTTCGAGCACGGTGACGAAATTCCGGAACGTCGTCTGCGACGGCCACAGTGTGATGCCTTCGGAATAGAGCAGCCGTTCCGGCGTCACCGAGATCTTCAGCGTCCAGAAGATCGGGAACAGCGCGAAGATCATGTAGGCGGCGATAGCGCCGTAGAGGCCGATGCCGCCGACGATGCGCGAGGAGGTGGAGCGTCCGGCGATCATCAGACGTGCCTCACCAGCAAGCGGCGGATGGCGATCAGCGCCACCGCATAGGCGATCAGCAGCACCAGCAGCAGCACCGCCACCGCCGAGGCATAGCCCTTGTCCAGCGACTTGAAGGCGCTGACATAGATGTAGACCGGCACCGTGCTGGTCGAGCCGGCCGGTCCGCCCTCGGTCATGACGAAGATCAGGTCGGCGAAGGTGGCGATCCAGATCGTACGCAGCATGACGGTGATGACGATGGTCGGCGCCAGGAAAGGCAATGTCACCTTGGTGAAGCGCTGCCAGGGCGAGGCGCCGTCGATTGCCGCGGCCTCATGCAATTCCGAGGGGATCGACTTCAGTGCCGCCAGCAGCGTGATGGCGAAGAACGGGATGCCAAACCAGATGTTGGCGATGATCGGCCCCCACATGGCCGTGGCAGGATCGGACAGGATGTTGGTCGGCTCGGCCTTGAGCCCGAGTGCAAAAAGCCAGTGCGGCAGCGGTCCGATGATCGGGTTGAACAGCCAGGCCCAGGTCAGGCCGGACAGGAAGGACGGCACCGCCCAGGGCAGGAACACCACCGCCTGCACCAATTTGCGGCCGACGAACGGCTTGTCGAGCAATAGCGCCAGGCCAAGCCCGAGGAAGAACTGGAAAAACAGGCTGGCTACCGTCCACCACAGCGTGTTGACCAGCGCCTGCCCCAGCACCTGGTCGGACAGCATCGTCTCGTACTGGCCGAGGCCGACATATTCGGACCTGAAGGCGGAGAATTTGCGGAACGAGTAGCTGATCCCGATGATCAGTGGCACCAGAAGCACCACGACCAGCAGCACGATCGCCGGCGAAAGGTAGAGCCAGGGCTCGATGGCGGTATGGGATAGCCGCTTCTTTCGCGGCTTGCCTGCGGGTCGTATTGCGGACACGGCATAGGTCATCGGCTTCTGGATCGTCTCCTGGAGCAGCGTCGGGACAGCGTCCTCCTCCCCGTTCACGGGGAGAAGATGCCGGCAGGCAGATGAGGTGCAGCGCTAACCTTGAAATGTTGGCGCCGTCCCTCATCCGTCACTTCTCTTATGCATGTCGTCATCCCAAAACCGCTGCGCACTTTTGGGCAACATGCATCGGTGACACCTTCTCGCCCCGAGCGGGGACAAGGAAGGACAGGCGCCTACTTCTTGTTCTTGGCCATCCAGTCCTGCTGCTCCTTGGTCAGGAACGCGGCCCATTGGTCGGCGACCTCCTTGGCCGTCTTCTGGCCGAGCAGCACTTCCTGGAAGTTCTTGATCGCGACCTGGTCGACGAAGTTGCCGAGGTTTTCCAGATGCGTCGGCGGCGTCACCATTTCATATTTGGAACTGTCGCTCAGCTCCGTGAACCAGCCCTTGAACTGCTCGGTCTTGAAATGGGCATCCTGGTCGGCGCCGTTGTGGATCGGGACGACGCCGACTTCCTTGGCCCATTCCAGATTGCCCTTGGGCGACAGCAGGGTCGCCATCAGCTTCCAGGCATCGTCCTTGTGCTGGGAATTGGCGAACATCGCCCAGCCGGCATAGCCGAGCGTCGGATAGGACTTGCCGCTCGGCCCGACCGGCAATGGCGCCACGGCGAAGTCGTCGGCGTTCATCTTGTCAGCGATGCCGAGCAGCGCGTCCGGATCCTGGTTGAGCATGGCGCAGGTGCCGGAATAGAAGCCGGTGACGGTTTCATTGAAGCCCCAGCTCACCGCATCCTTCGGCGCCAGGCCGTTCTTGTACATGTCGGCCAGCATCTGCAGGCCCTTGACCGAGCCTTCATCGTTGATGGTCGAGGTGCCGTCTTCGTTGAAGTAGCCGCCCTTGCCGGCGGCGATGTTCATGAACATGTGCATGCCGTTGAAGGCGCCGGGGCCGCCGCGCAGGCAGTAGCCATATTTGCCGGGAATGGCCGAGATCTTCTTGGAATCCTCGACGAATTCGTCGAGCGTCGCCGGTGGGCCGTCGAGGCCGGCCTCCTTGAACAGTTTCTTGTTCCAGAACAGCGCGTTAACATAGTAGCCGTAGGGGATCATGTATTGTGTGTTGTTGACGGTCGAACCGAACTGCTTGGCGCGGTCGCCGAGCGTCTTGGCGTCTTCCCACTTGGCCATATAAGGCCCGAGATCCTCAAGCTGGCCGTTGGTGGCGTAGAGGCCCATCCAGCGTTCCGGCATCTCGACGATGTCGGGCGTGTCCCCGGCCTGCACCATGGTCAGGAATTTCTCGAACGCCTGGCCCCAGGGCAGCGAGACGAGTTCGACCTTGACGCCCGGATTGGCCGCCTCGAACTCGGCGATCTGCTTCTTCAAAAATTCGGTGCGCGGCGGGCTGGTGATGACCTCGACCATTTTGAGGGTGGATTCGGCCATTGCGCTGCCGGCGGAAATCGCCAGTCCGGCGACGGCGGCAAGCATGAAGGTCAGTCTTTTCATGTTCGGTACTCCCATTTTGAACGGCTTCCGTTTATTTTTTTGCTTTGTCGAAGGCCCGGGCGATGTCGGCCCAGAGATCCTCGACACTCTCCAATCCGACGTTGAAGCGGATGGTTCGGGGGCTGACGCCGAAGCGCGCCATCGAATTCAGGCCCGGCGTCTGCTCGAGCGAAGCCTTTGCCGGGACGACCAGGCTCTCATGGCCGCCCCAACTGACGCCGATGCGGAAGAATTTCAGCGCGTCGACGAAGGCCGGAATGTCGACATCCTCCGTCACCTCGAAGGAAAACAGTCCGGCATAGCCAGCCAGCGTCGCCTTGCCCGGATGGTTGGAATAGGCCGGGTGGTTGACGCGCTCGACATGGCCGTGCGCCTTCAGCCGCTCGGCAAGGGTCAGCCCGCTTTTCATGTGATGCGGCAGTCTGAGCGGCAGCGTGCGCAGGCCGCGCAGCAAGAGCCACGCCTCGAAAGGCGACAGCTTGCCGCCGAGCGAGGAATAGGTCTGCTCGTTGATGCGGCCGATATGAGCAGCCGAACCCGCCACCACGCCGGCGACGGTGTCGCTGTGGCCGCCGAGATATTTTGAGGCCGAATGCAGCACGAGGTCGACGCCGTGCGAAATCGGCTTCTGGAACACCGGTGTGGCCCAGGAATTGTCGATGCTGGTGACGATGCCCTGCTCCTTGGCCAACCGCGTCAGATGCGCGATGTCCTGCAGCTCGAACATCATCGAGGTCGGGCTTTCCAGATAGAGCAGCTTGGCGCCGGGAAGTGCCGCCGCGACCGCGTCGGGATCGGAGCCGTCGACATAGTCGACCTTGATGTTGAGGCGCGGGAACAGGCGCTCGAACAGCCGGTAGGCATCGCCATAGCAGTTGCGCACGGCAACGATGCGCTCGCCGGCGCCGACAAAGGCAAGCACGGTGGCGCTGATCGCCGCCATGCCACTGGAAAAGCCTCTGGCTGCTTCCGCGCCTTCGAGCGCTGCGACGCGGGCCTCGAACTCCATCACCGTTGGATTGTCGCCGCGCGAATAAATCGGCTGGCGCCTTCGGCCCGCAAAAGTGTCAGCCATCTCGGCATAGTTGGTGAAGGTGAACAGCGAGGTCTGGTAGATCGGCGGCACCACCGCACCGCCGGGGAACGGATCGTCATGCGCCAGAAGCGTTGCCGCCTCGGCGAGGTAGTTGCTGCCAAAAGAGCCTGTGTCGAAGCCGGTGGGGTGCTCGTTCATTTTCGGTCCGAAAGTTTGAGATTGGCGGCGCCGCGCTTCAGATCGTTCTCGACGGTGGCGATGAGCTTCAGCGCCTCGGCGCGGGCTCCCTCCGGGTCGTGGGCGGCGATGCAATTGAAGATGGTGCGGTGATAGGGGAAGCTGGCATGGCCGAAATCGCGCACGCCGAGCGGATGTTCCCAAAAACGGTGGAACAGCTCGTGCATGGCGCTGATGATCTGCTCGAACAGCGGATTGCCGGAGGCGCGATATACCGCCTGGTGGAACTCCCAGTCTTCCTCCGACGACATGCCGGCGCGGGTCCGGAAGGCTTCCTCCATGATGTCGAGCTTGCGCTCGATCTCGGCGAGATCTTCCTTGTCGGCGCGTACAGCGCAAAGGGCGGCGGCTTCGGCCTCCAGTGCGCGGCGGATTTCCAGCGTGCGCATCAGGCCGGTGAAATCATTGCCGCCGGCCAATGTCAGCGGCATGTGCAGCATGTCGAGCGAGACGGCCGCCTTGAGATAGGTGCCGCTGCCCTGGCGCCGCTCGACCAGGCCGAGCCCCTCCCAGCGCGTCAGCGCCTCGCGCACCGTGTTGCGGCTGACCTTGAGGCGCTCGGCGAGGATGCGTTCGGTCGGCAGTTTCTCACCGGGCTCCAGCTTTTCCTGCATGACGAAACCAGCCAGCGCCTTCAGCACCGCATCGTCGCGGGCCGTCGTCTGGATCGGCGGAAGGCTGAACTCGGTCACGTCGCGATTACCGAAAGTGGTTCAATGGTCCAACCAATTTCTGCACAGACCGAGGGCCGAGTCAACCGCCGAAACGAGGCCTAGCCGAACGGCACGGAGATGCGCCATCCGGCCGGGTCGGTTCAGCCATGGGCGCGCGACGCCGCGGGGTCCGCGCCAGTGTTGCGCCAGCGGGCAAACATTTCCTCGCGGGCCTGCCTCGAGGCCGCAAGTCGCTCCTTTGCCTGCGCCAGCACAGAAGGCGAAGCCTGCGCGGGCGTGCCGGATCGGAAGGGAGGAGTCGGGGCGTATTCAAGCGAGAGTTGCACCGTTTCGGCCTCGGCCTGGCCGAGAAGCCTGGCGACCAAAGCGAGACCGAAATCGATGCCTGAGGTGACGCCGCCGGCGGTGATCAGGTTTCCGTCCTCTACAATGCGCTCGTCGACAGGAATTGCGCCGAACTCGGCAAGGAAATCATGCGCATACCAATGCGTCGTCGCCCGCTTGCCCTTGAGCAACCCGGCTGCGCCGAGCACCAGGGCGCCGCTGCACACCGACGTGACGTAACGGGCCTGCACCGCGCGCTCCCGCACGAAATCGAGGACTGCCCGATCCTCCAGCAGCGCGTTGACGCCGCCTCCGCCTGGAATGCACAGCACATCGAGAGGCGGGCAGTCATCGAAGGTCACCGTCGGGTTGAGGGACAGTCGGGTCGACGACATCACCGGATTGCGGTCCTTCCAGATCAGTTCCACCTCGGCGCCCTTTGCCGAGGCCACGACTTCGTAAGGACCGGTGAGGTCGAGCTGCTGGACATTGGGGAATACGAGGAAGCCGAAACGAAGGGCCATGGGAATCTCCGCAGGTTGACTCCGGCCAATCTAGGGCATCATGCTTTGGCACGATCGCCAATCACCCCTCGTTTCAAGCCAAACAACAATGCGCCGTATCGAAGTCCTTGCCTATCCCGATGTGCAGCTCCTCGATGTCAGCGGGCCACTTCAGGTTTTCGCCAGCGCCAACGACTTCCTTGTGCAGGCCGGTGAGCCGGCTGCCTATGAGGTGGTGGTCGTAGCCGCTTCCCCGCGGACCAGGACATCGGCCGGCCTCGTGCTCGAGACCGCGGCGCTGCCGCCGTGTGAGCTCGAAATCGACACGCTGATCGTGCCTGGAGGCTGGGGCGTCAACGCGGCCTGCGAGGATCCGAGCCTGATTGATTGGATCATCAGCCACTCGCGCAGCGCCATGCGAACGGCTTCGGTCTGCAGCGGCGCCTTCCTGCTGGCGACGGCAGGTCTCCTCGACGGCCGTCGCGCGGTGACGCATTGGGGACGCTGCGTCGAGTTCGCCCAGCGCTTTCCGGCGGTTCGACTCGAACCCGACCCGATCTTCATTCGTGACGGCAATGTCTGGACGTCCGCGGGCGTGACGGCGGGAATCGATCTCGCGCTCTCCTTCGTCGAGGCCGACCTTGGCCGGCGCATGGCCCTTGCGGTGGCTCGCCAGCTGGTTGTTTTCCTGAAACGCCCCGGCGGCCAGGCGCAGTTCAGCCAGGCCCTCAGGCTGCAGGAAGGCGACGAGCGCTTCGACCGGCTGCATGGCTGGATCCTGGACAATCTGGACGGCGACCTTTCGCTGGCGACATTGGCCGACCGTGCCAATATGAGCCCGCGCAGCTTTTCGCGGCACTATCGGGAGGCAACGGGCCGGACACCCGCCCGTGCGATCGAAGATATCCGGATCGAGGCGGCGCGACGGATGCTGGAGCGGGGCCTGGCCGTCAACCAGACGGCGCGCCACTGCGGCTTCGGCTCGGAAGAGACGATGCGGCGCGGCTTTCTACGCGTCCTCGGCACCAACCCGCGCGACTATCGCGAGCGTTTCTGAGCTGGAAGAGAAGCGAATGCGTTGCCGGGCGCGAAAGCGCTCTCCCATGCCAGGAGTCAAACGTCAGGTGATCGCGCGCTCTCACGCCAGGACGCTGGGCTCAGCGAGGTCACCCGCCGGAACTCGCGATTGAAGTTCGACTTCGTCTGGAAGCCGGATTCGAGCATCGCCGATGTTACCGACATGTCGGTTTCGCGGAGCAACCGGCAAGCTTCGGCAATGCGAAAATCATTGATGTACTGGGAGACGTTCTTGCCTGCGAGCCGGTTGACCGCGCCGGATATCTGGCGGGCCGGCACGCCCGCGCGCCGTGCCAGCCGCGACAAGGTCAGGTTTTCGTCGCGCGAGAGTTTCTGATCGACCAACAGATTGCGGATCCGGTCCAGAGCTTCGCGATCCTGCGCAGCCATGGAGGGAGCCTGGGCCGTGTCCGTGGCGGCACGAGCCTGCGCACGGGAAGCGACGATGGCCGTAAGACTTATGAAAAGCAGACTCAGGAGATTTGCGTTGCTGACGATGAAGGCGACATTCTTCCCCTTGCTCCATTCGAAATCCATCAGGATCGCAAGGTCGAAAAAGGCCGACAGACAAAGCGATGCGGCGGCGATGATGAGGGCGCGGTGCGCCGCCACGGCGCCGTCGAAGCGCGCCTCGTCCAGCGCATCAGGACCGGCGCGGCCGAGATTGAGCACGGCCAGTGCATAGCCAACGAAGATCATGATCAAAGCGACGTCGATCAGGACCGGGGCCAACAGCAACAGCGCGACGATAATGACTGGCGGAGTCGCATGAAGCCAACGAGCGCTGCCAGCGTCGGCCACATCGCGGTGGATCAAAACGCGAAAGCTTGCCAACACCAGAGGCGGAAGGCAACTCGCCACCACGGGCAGCATGTATCGCAGTTCCGCCAAGCCGTAACCCCAACGCAAGCCGACGCCGACCGACTGCAAGGCGCACAGGCCGACCAAGGCAAGGAATGGCCGATTCCCCTCTGACGGCTCCTGAGCGCGCAGCATCCGAGCAAGGAGGATCACAAGCAGCAAGGCGACAACGAACGGCAGCGGAATGAAGATCAAGGGCACGTCCCGAGGAGGCGATCAGATGCGGGAATAATGGCTCATATCGCGATCGAGCACGACCTCAATCGCGATCGAGGACGCAGCGGGAAGCGCTATCTGCAAGTCGTCGCTGGTCCTTTGCAACCGAGCGAGATTTCCAT
The DNA here is from genome assembly GCF_003601975.1 of Mesorhizobium waimense. Taxonomy (GTDB): domain Bacteria; phylum Pseudomonadota; class Alphaproteobacteria; order Rhizobiales; family Rhizobiaceae; genus Mesorhizobium; species Mesorhizobium waimense. The sequence goes on along the minus strand of NZ_QZWZ01000001.1, from coordinate 355,708 downwards.
GACGCTTTCCCATCTTCTCTCTGCCGCAGTGCTCACCGCCGCATTCATCGCTCCCAGCCAAGCCGCCGAGGTCGGCGTGCGCGAAATCAAAGTCGCCGCGCCCGAACGCGGGCGGGACCTCGCGGTGACCGTATGGTACCCGGCAGCGGCCGGGGGCGAAGCCGCTCTCGTGGGCGACAACAAGGTCTTCAAGGGCGCGCCGGCATCGAAGAACGCGCCGCTGCACGAAGGGCGGTTTCCGTTGATCGTGCTGTCGCACGGATCCGGCGGCCGCGTTCAGGGCATGGCCTGGCTGGCGACGGAACTGGCCAAGGCCGGCTTTGTCGTGGCGGGACCCAATCACCCCGGCACGACCAGCGGCGACTCGACGCCGGCCGATACGCCGAAACTGTGGGAACGCACGCAAGACCTTTCCGCCGTGATCGACGACGTGACAGCCGATCCGCTGTGGAGCGGTGTCGTCGACGGCAGCAAGATCGGCGTCGTCGGCTTTTCGCTCGGAGGGTCCGCCGCGATGGAAATTGCCGGCGCCCGTGCAAGCCTGGATGCCTATGCGCGCTATTGCGACACCTATGCCAAATGGGATTGCGCCTGGTATGCGGGCGGCCAGGCCTATGTCAATGATCAGCCGGTACGGGTCGACAAGGTCGATCTGCGCACAATCGACAAAGCGCGCTTCGAACGATCGAACCTCGATCGCCGCATCAAATCGGCGGTGCTGATCGATCCAGGTCTCGCTCAGGCCTATGAGGCACAGAGCCTGAAAGAGATCGCGGTCCCGATGAGCTTCATCAACCTCGGCGGCGCCGACACGATCCCCGAAGCGGTGATCGCCGACAAACTGGCAGCGTTGGCACCGCAAGGAACATACGCCACGGTGGCGGGCGCCGTGCATTTCAGCTTCCTGCCGGAATGCAAGCCGGGTGGCGCCGAATTGCTCAAATCGTTCGGGGAGGTCGACCCGATCTGCGAGGACGGCGGCACCCGGTCACGCGCCGACCTTCATTCCGAGTTGATTAGCCTCATTCGGGAAGACCTGCAGCGAACCCTGAAGGATCCCATGTGATTGCACGGCGGCAAGGCCGAGTTCGGTCAGCGCGTAGACCCCGCGCTCGGCCCTCGCAAACCAGCCATAGTAATTGTGCAGCAGGATGCTGGCCGCGCGTGATGAAATGGCCTTCAGGTCGCGCGGCCGCTTCGGGCCATCGGCCATGGCGGCGGCGCAGGCCAGCGCGTCCTGCCGGTAGGCGGTCATGATCGGCACGCGCGTACTGCCGCCGGCTGCGGGATCGCCACGCCGGCGCTGATGCTCCTGGACCAGCCGCGACCGTCGCCTCGGGTCACGCCGTGGCGGCAAGGCGGCGGGGCTGAGCAGCAGTTCGACCTCGCCCTTGCCGCTGACGCCCAGCAGGCCGAAGCCAAGGCGCCGGCACAGCGCGCGGAAGCGGCGATCGTGCTCGCGTCCCTTGCCGCGTGCCGACATGCGTGCGGCAAGCCAGACCTCGTCGCAGGCTGCGGCGCGATCGACTGCCTGGAGCACGAGTTCGAGGTTGAACTGCAGTTTCAGCTCGCAAATGACGACCACGGGCGGCTCGCCGTCGCGCACGCCGACGATATCGCAGCCGCCGATCTCACCTTTGACGGAGAAATCGAGGTTCTCGAGGAACCGCTTCACCGGTGTGTAAAGGGACGTTTCCTGCATGCGCAAGGCTTAGCCGATTCGGGCCAAGCTGGCACCGTGAAGACCGCGCGATGCCCGCTACGGTCTGCGGTGCATGAGGCGACAGACCTCACCAGAAGCCGACCAGCGACCTCAGCATCGCTGCAGGGCCGGCTGCGTCTCGGCACATCTTGCGAAACCCGGCTCGTCCCGTCGCGCTCATGACATCATCGTCGATGTCGCGAAGGATGGTCATCGCATTGCGCCATCCGATCCGGGCAAGAGCAGATGCCAGTTCGGCACGTGCGGGATCGAACGGAGTCTGATTCTCTGTTGAGCTCCCAGCCTGGTCGATGTCATTGCTCGCGCCGAGCGCGTGCTGCGGCATTGCCACGGCACTGCCGGCATCGAAAGGCGAAGAAAGATCAAGAAAACGGGAAATCGAATTCAGCGACGAGGCCGGAAATGAAGCGAGCTCTTCATAGCATACGAAATGCACCGGAGCGCCGGTACGCCGCAGTGCCTCCATTGCGAAATAAAACTGGTTCCAATAGTCCGATGGATTCCGGTACCGGTATTCCATTTGCTTGGGCTCCGTAAAATCCTGCCTGATTTCGAACGGTCCGGTCAGAAACGAACTGAGATATCCACTCGGCTTGAAAATTCCATCGTTCCTGGCAAGTCGATACCACGACAGAAGTTGGGTAACCGGGTCCTTGCTCATGACGACGATCGGCAATTCTCCATATTGCAAATCACGCCCGCTCATGAGGGCGGGAAAAATCCCGTGTTTCCAAAACCCTTCGTCGAAAACGACAGGTACCTTCAGATAGCGCTCGACCAGATACTTCGCGAGGTTCGTGCCGGATCTCGGCGTGCCCATGACACGGACGCGGACGGCACCGTCTCCAAACTGTTTCAGCGATCCGCCGACTGTTGAAACATCCATGCTGGTTCCCGTTACACTCGACGAAAGGGTTGACTGCTCAGCCATCAATTCGCTCGGGCTGCCGGCTTGCCTTGGTCGCCACGGAATCCGGCCAGAAGTTCTCCTGCCCAAAATCGCCTAAATCCAGCGCAGACACATGGCTGAATAAGGTCGCGAAGAACTCTTGCTCGCGGATCGGGCGGTACCGCAACGCGATCGTTTGGCGCAGTTGGTCAAGCCAGGCCGGATCCGTGCAGGCTTTGGCGACCGCAGCGCACCATGCTTCGACATTGCGCGCCGGTATAGTCGGCATCAGTCCCTGTGTCGCCTCCGCCAGCGACGGTGCGTCGGAGATGAGGACCGGCAATCCGAAATCGAGGCACTCGGCCGCCCCCAGGCCCCAGCCTTCTGCGACGGAAGGATAGACGCTGAATTCAGCGCCCCGATAGAGCCCCGCAAGCTCCTGATCCGTCACGTTGGCGCGAAATTGAACCCATTCGCGAAGCTCCGGATGCTCCGCCATGAAGGCGACCAGCTCTTCATACATCCACCCCCAGCGGCCGCAAAAGACGAGCGTCGGCAGCCGATCGCCCAGGATGGGCAGAAGTCGATGCCATACCTTGAGGAGCAGGATGTGATTCTTTCTGATCTCGATCGTCGAGCAATAGAGAACGAACTTCCGGCCTTCAATTTGCCTTTCGCGCGACATCCGTCGATCCGCGACGCCTTCCTTGAGAAAGGCGCCAGGCGATGCAACCGCGATTTCCGGAACCCGGCCGGGAGCGGATGTCGTTGCATGGCACCTCACCCTGTCGGCGGTGTATTTCGACACGCAGACGAGCAGGTGCGAATTTTCAATTTGCCATGCCGTGTTGCGGACGAAACCGCGGGCGTGATGAGGGCCGACGAATTGCGGGAAGTCGATTGGGATGAGGTCGTGCATCAGAGTGAAAATGCCGGACCTGATGTTTTCCGTCAGCTTCTTTGAGGCAATTTCGTGTATGCTCGCGCTCGAAAGAAAGCATATGGCGTCCTTATCTTTTAGCGGATCCTTTGTGACGGTTCTTTTCGGGCGCAGGTATGATTTCATGATTTTGAAGAGGCGAATGGCCGTCTTGGACAGTTGAAACTTGATCCCGCTTCTCTTCTCGCAACCCGCTACGAAGATCGCCGCCACGCGATCAAACTCACGCCCAAAAACGAACGGCGCGGCCCGCATGATCGACAACACTTTCCAAAGGCGGGTCGGATAGGAGCTTTCTTCGCCCTCGACGGGTTGCGGCAGCTCACCGTCAACCAGCTGCCTTAGATAGCGAAGCTCTACTTCGCTCAACGTCTGACCCTGCCCCTGTTTGTCCACAACGAAGAAACTGACCGGCGAGGTCTTCCATCGAAGGGCCTGACGGATGAGTGCTGTTTCGACGCGAGGGATGCCCACAGGCGGATGAGGCCCCCACCGGAACGGCAGGGTGGCATCGATATACAGTTTTTTCAATGATTTGCCCTTGGTAAAGCTTCCGCACTATCAAGGCGATCCAGTTGCCATAATAGTACTCATGCCTGTTCAGACCTTATTACTGCGGCAGCTCTTGTCTAATCTCTGTTCCGGCCTTCGATTTCTTAGAAAATGCTTTCCCGGGAGTCGCATACGTGGGAAAATTACCCACGTCAAGAGCACCGAATGTTTTTCGCGTCGCGAGGGGCCTGCTTGGCTTGCGTCTGCGGTCAGTCACGATGGAGTTCGGCCGCCGGCATTCGCGGGCGCCTAAGAAAATTGAAGCATGGGGAATTGACTTGTGGGTAAATTTCCCACAGTCTGAATTGGTCAGCGATGCTGATGCAGAAGAGGAGCAAGGTACTTCGATCCCTGCCATGCAATGTGCCGGAATCGAGTCTCGGCGGATCCCCCGTCCTATGTGATCCGCCGAAAGCAGCCGACAAAAAGAGGCTCGAGCGAGCTCCCCCCGTTTGAGCGAGCCCGTCTTACGGCTGCCCCGGCCGGTCTGTTTTCGTCTATCCCCGAAGACAGGCCGGCCGGATCATCGCTTTTCTTGAAACGACCTCGCCAGCAGCAATTTTTGAAGGGTTTGGGCGCTCCTCGGCGCGACGCCCGACATTGGACCCAACAGGCCTGGCCACGCAGCGGATGCCCGTAGGGCGATCGACTGCTAAGGCCCACCCGGGCCGTCGGGTTCGCCGCCAGGACCGCCGGGCCCGCCAGGGCCTCCCGGTCCGCCCGGTCCGCCTGGGCCACCCGGCCCGCCTGGGCCAGGGGGATGTTGACCGGGCGGCGGGCTGGGTTGGTTTGGCGATTGGGTGCCGGCATTGTCTCGACGTGACGCCGAAACAATATTCCCCTCTCGGTCAAACCTGACATCGAGAAACGCCCGGACATTGCCCGTCGATTTCGAATCGCCGTTTTGGTCGTCGATGGCGACGCCCAAACCTGACTTGAGCTCGTGTCCCCGACGTTGCAGAAAAGTCTCGTACAGGATGCTTGCGACATAGGCCTGCGGAACCGGAGCTTCCGCCTCCAGATGCACCACTCTGTATCCGCCGTCGGCCTTGGTCAGAGTCAACTGAACGCGCCGATTTGCAAACTCTGATGATCTTGGTCCGATCTTGAGCCGCCCGACCAGCAGTTCGCCGGACTTCACGATTGCCAGGCCGCGAACCGAATATAGCGTTTCATCGGGTCTGGCCTCTATCAAGTCGGGCTTGGCCTCGATCAAGCTCGCAACGATTTTTCCATCGGGCCGGCGAATGCCGTAGACGGCCACGACATCACCCGTCCTGACCGCCAATCCCTCAGTAATTTGACTGGTGTCGATGTCCTGCCCCAGGACCGACATTGAGCCGGCAGCTGCGCGCTCGACAGGGCCGACCACCTCGCTGGTGACATGGATCGCGCGGGTGACGGGCTGACCTGCCTGCTGTTCCACCGCGATCCGAACGACCTGCCCTACCTTCAGGTTGCTCGAGGTGACACGAACTCCGTCGACGAACACCGGCACATCCGGCTGATAGGCAACGCGCACGTCATTGACGAAAATGCTGCCGAAACGCTGGATGGTTCCTACAATGCCGGTGCCGCCGATGCCCTGATCACTGTCCGTCCCAGCCGTCCAGCCGGTACCGCCGATCCCTTGGTCCTTCGGCTGCTCTGTCGCTCTTGCAGACATGCCGCCAAACACTGCCGGAAGGCCAACGCCAAGCGTCAGAAAATCCCGCCTCGTCAGCCTCCAGCTCATGAGGTCTCCCCGCCAGCATCCTTTTGCTGGGGCGATTCTTCGGCAATGAGCGAAGTCCCATCCGAGGTCAGAATATAGATGCCGCAATTCCACCGGCTGGTCCCGCCGGGATCACTTTGGATGGCCTGGTTCGCATGCTTGTTCAGGTGGAGCAGCGTCTCGATTGCGAGTTTGCGGCTATAGGCCTCGAGCGATTTGGCAAGCTGTTCGGATAGCCCGTCATAGTGGACGGCACGCTCGAGGAAGGGCGGATCGTCCGCCAGGATGTTCTGGACGGCGGCGGCGGCATGATCCCCGAGATTTCGGGCAAAGTAGTAGAGCCGAACCTCGCCGTCGCCTCGCGGCACCATCGCTCCTTCCATGAGAACGATGCGATCGTTCTCGTCGACCTCAACGAGCTTTCGATCGAGCCAATCGTCCAGGACGGCCCGCGGCCGCAAATCGCGCGTTACCGATTCCACGAGGCTGGCAAAGGATGCCTCTCCGGCCTCGCTCGCTCGCGGCAAGGGCAACGGAATGCCCTTGGCATCGACAAACGACGGATCCGCAAGCCAACGCGCAACGATGGCACTCGTCCTGGAGACAGAGTCGGGCACCACCCGCACCGGAGCCCCTGCGCCTCTTAGCCGACTGACCTCCTTCCGGTGAACGCCGGTCAGCAAGCTGACCCTGCTGTCGGTCTGCTGCTTGTCGGGCAAGGCGAATTCATGCTCCGCCACATTGACATAGAGCTGACGCAGCAGGTCGACGAAGGTCGGAAACGTCACCCCGCACTTGATCGCCAATCGCACCAACGGGCGAAGAGCCCGGTTCAACGCGCCCTGGACCCCATTGGCGTCCAGATATTGTCCCCCCGATTTGCTCATCGCCGTCCTTCACTAGCCAGTCAAGAAATCGACCATCCATCCCTCGAAAACCCTCGCTGAAAATAGTCCGTGGGAAATGTTTCCACAAGAGGACTGTGACAGGAGAGAGGGGGGAGACACCGAAGGTCGATGTCTCAGATGGCTCCTGCGTCTCGAAATTTGCACCCGATCAAGACTGAAAGCCGTGGGCCAGTCACCGATCCAGCAGCTAAACCCAGTGACGGAAATCCTCGCCTTCGGTTAGAGAACTTCTCCCCAGTTGACATGTGTGAAATTTTCCCACACTTTGCTTTCCGGCACTGGAATCCTGAGCATCAGTAACAGCGGCAGCCTTGCCAATGAGAGGCATCTTTGAAGAAACCCTACACAAAGCCAACCCTAAGCAAGATCAAAGACAGACCCGAAAAGCCCCCGACCAAGATTGGCACTCCCCATTACATAAATTCCGCCCTCGGAAAATCCCCCCGCAAAACACTCAAAGCCCCCGAAGTGACGCTCCCTGTGCTGCACCAAGATAATCTCGACCCCCTTGTTTCGATAGCTGCCGATGTCGTGTCGGCCTACATTTCAAACAACCCTCTTCCTGCCGCCGACCTTCCAAATTTCATCGGCCAGATTTACACGTCACTTAAGGTCATTTCAGTTGGAGTTCCCACCGTCCAGCCTGGCGAACTCAAAGCTGCCGTTCCCGTAAGAAAATCTGTGACGCCCGACTTCATCGTCTGCCTCGAAGATGGCAAGCGCTTCAAGTCATTGAAACGGCATATCGGGGTACACTATGGCCTGACGCCGGATCAATATCGAACGAAGTGGAACTTGCCGTCCGACTACCCGATGGTGGCGGCAAATTATTCCGCACGTCGTTCGACGCTGGCCAAATCGATGGGGCTCGGCCGAAAGCCAAAGTAAGTTGCGCCGCGGGGCAGCGTGGGCGGTTTGCGCGAGCGCATAAGCGCCGCGCCAGCCTGCGCCCAACAAGGTCGGAACGTCAGCGCCAGCCGAGGGCCGGCGCGACGTGCTTCAGTATCGCCCCGATGACATGCGCGTTGTAGTCCACGCCGAGTTGGTTGGGGACGGTCAGCAGCAGCGTGTCGGCCTCGGCGATCGCTTCGTCCTCTCTCAGTTGTTCGACGAGGATATCCGGCTCGGCGGCGTAGGTGCGGCCAAACACGGCAAGCTTGTCGGGCTCGATGTAGCCGAAATGATCCTCGCTCCCATTGCCGCCGAAATAGGCGCGGTCGCGGTCATTCACCAACGCGAAGATGCTGCGGCTGACGGACACTCGCGGCTCGCGCGCATGTCCAGCTTCCTTCCACGCCGCGCGAAAAGCCCGGATCTGCTCGGCCTGCTGGATGTGGAGCGGCTGTCCGCCCTCGTCGAATTTGAGCGTCGAGCTTTGCAGGTTCATGCCGAGCTTGCCCGCCCATTGTGCAGTGGCGTTGGTGGCGGCGCCCCACCAGATCCTGTCGCGCAGACCGGCCGAGAAGGGCTCGAGCCGCAGCATTCCAGGCGGATTGGGAAACATCGGCCGGGGGTTGGGTTGCGCGAAGCCCTCGCCGCGCAGCACTTTGAGGAAAACCTCGGCGTGGCTGCGCGCCATGTCGGCATCGCTTTGACCTTCCTGCGGCACGTAGCCGAAATAGCGCCAGCCATCGATCACCTGCTCCGGCGATCCCCGGCTGATGCCAAGCTGCAGCCGGCCGCCGGCGATCAGGTCAGCCGCGCCTGCGTCCTCCGCCATGTACAGCGGGTTTTCGTAGCGCATGTCGATGACGGCGGTGCCGATCTCGATGCGACTGGTTTTGGCGCCAACTGCGGCCAGAAGCGGAAAGGGCGAACCAAGCTGGCGGGCAAAATGATGCACGCGGAAATAGGCGCCGTCCACGCCCAGTTCCTCGGCGGCGACAGCCAGTTCGATCGACTGCAGAAGCGCGTCGGACGCCGACCGCGTCTGCGACTGGGGCGAGGGCGACCAATGGCCAAAGGAAAGGAAGCCGATCTTCTTCATGCGACAAGCAGCCTGTTCATTCTACATCCTCGTCGGCGCGACAGGGTTCATCGCGTCCGTGGATAGCGCGCCCACACAACGCACGTCCATGGCGCTGACTCTTTGAAGGTTTCGAGGGCGGTATTTGCTCCCTCGATTATTGCCTGGCGAACGTCCCCGTGTAGGTGTGCCCGGCAAGCGCATAGGTGACGGCCAGCGTTCCGTCCGGCTGCATCGCAAAGCTGGCGTCCGCGCCATTGGGAAGGCGCCCGAGCTTCAATGTCGTCCCGACAATTTTCCCGGCGCCGTCGGCCACTCCCGGTCTGTTGTCGGCCAGATCTCCCCACGCATAGGTGACAGTCACGCTGCCGCGCGGAGAAATCGTCAGCACGGCCAGCTTGCCTTCATACAGCCCATCCAGCTGTCCAGCCCATATGCCGGAAAAAGCGGCGTATTTGGGCGCAACGCCCTTGGCGGGTGGAATGATGGCAACGGAGGGATCCAGAACCGCCGAACCCTCCGGAGCAGGCGCCGCAACAGCGGGAAGAGCGGGCTGGGGAGCAGGCGGTGGCGGTGTTTCAGGAGCAGTCTGGCAGGCGGCGAGCATGAATGCCGCCAAACCAAGCGTCAGAAGAGGACTGTTTGGTGGAGCCAATCGGAGACTAACCGCCATCATAAAACATCAATAAAAACAATGCGTTCGGTTCTGCATCGACGCCATCATGTACCGCAGTTATGTACCAGTTTTTGAAACCCGTTGCAAATAAGTGCCCGATCCGCGCCTGCACGCACCACCGCCGCGCTTCGACGGCTAACGATAGAATGTTGGAACCGACTGGTGTCGGGGCGCAAGGCCCACGGTTTCCCCCTCAATCAATACGCCATCGAGGCGGCGCGCAAGTTTGTCAGCGTCAACTTGTGTGCCGTGTCCTAAAATACCGTCCAAAATTCCCATGATGTTCCCCAAGCCCCGGGCACCATCGCGCAACGACAACACGAGCGCAAGCCTGCAACAGATGCACCCTCAATGTGCGCAGAACTACGGGAGTATCGACAAAGTGGGAAAGAGCGAACCATGGGGCTAGCAGGGTGCAACTCACCAACGGCGCGACACGGGGCGCCGGCAACGACGCTAGAGGTCGCGGTTGCCCCAATTGTTGCCGTTAGCTTGCCTTGGGTGGATCGACCGCTCCCGCCGCCTTAGGTCTTCAGCTCGCGCTTGAGTTCGTTGAGGAAGCGCCCGTCCGTACCTTCCGCGATAATCCTGTCGGGTGTGGAGCCGATCAAACCGATTTCCTTCAGCCGCAGCGCATAGAAGCGGACGGTGTCAGTGGAATCGTAGTCCCGCCATTTCCGGTAAGGCAACTCGCTGATCGCTGCGAACGCATCATCGTAGTGGCTGGCGAACCCGCCCGCGACCAAGCGCTCGGCAACCAGAGCCGGCGCGGCGGTGCATAGATCTGCAGCCTTGAGGATGGCGCGCAGCACACGCTTGGTAGCAACCGGATGCGCGGCCACAAAATCGCTGTTGCCGGACAGCATGCAGCAGAAATATTGTGACCAAGGTCGGTCCACAGTGCTGTTGACGATCACGTGCCCGACCTTGCTGCGCCGCAATTCCTGCGGGTCCGGCGGAAAGCCAAGGAACGCATCCACGTCACCGCGCGCGAACAGCTCCTTGGGCTTGATCGCCGGGTTCACAACCCAGTTGATGTCGTGCGCCGGATCGAGCCCGACATAGGCCGCGATGCTGGCGAGGAACAGATGCGGGCCCGTACCGAGCCCTTGAACGCCGACGTTCCTGCCTTTCAGATCGACGACGCTGTCGATCCCGCGCTTGGCAAACAGCTCGAAGCAGCCGGGATGGACTCCGCCGAGCAGAGTGATCCGCGCACCGGAGTCCAAGGCGACGATCAAATTTGTCACGAAGTTGAGGGTAAAGTCGATCTCGCCATTCGCCACCGCGGAGGCCTGGGCCGCACCGGCGCCTGTGACGACATAGTCAACCTCGGTGAAGCCCTCAGCACGCAGAAGTTCCTCTGCAACATACTGTGGCGCCACGCAGATGCTAGGAATCTTCGCCAAGCGAATGCGCGTGGTCTCCGGCGGTGGCTCGGCAAGAGCTCGAGTTGGAGCGCCGACGAGGCTGGCGGCGCCGGCGGCCGTCAGGCCGGCCAGGAACCGGCGGCGGTTCTGGATGCTCTGCATAGGAATCCTCCTCCGGTTGAAAGCAAATCAAGCCCTCAGTTCTGAGAGACGCCAGCCGTTCTTGGTCCACGCGCAAGGCCGCATCCGGAATGGATGCCGCCACCAGCGTTAGTCCTACCTCTTGTCGTGAGCGGCGATGCACCGGCCGCTCACATCTTAAGCTCGCGCTTCAACACGTCAAGAAAGCGCCAGTCAGTGCCGTCGGCGATGACCATCTGCGGACTCGACTTGATCATGCCGTCTCCTGCATGCGCAGTGTGTAGAACCGCAGCGAGTCTTCAGGATCGAATTCCCGCCACCTCGTACCGGAAATCCTTCAGCGTCTGGAGAGCGTAGTCACACGACGGGACGAAATCGCGATGGACCATGCCGGGCACTAACGCTAGCTTGGCCGACCGATCCACCGCACGATTTCATAGGCAGGCATCGGGCGGCGAAAACCCTTCAGCGTCAGTTCGCCAACAAGAACGGATTCGACCAGCGACTCGACAGCTCCGAGGACCCGTTGGCTAACAAGAATCTGGCGCGATTTGGCCTCCTCGCACAATCGGGCGGCATGGTTCGACACAGTGCCGATGACGGCATAGTCCGAGCGCTGATCAAAACCGATGCGCCCGATGGTTGCGTGGCCCCTGGCAATGCCGATCCCAAAGCCAAGCAAATAGTCCCGCTTGCGCCATCGCTCTGAATGCTCGCCAATTGCGTCGCGCATCGCAGCAGCCATTGAGACAGCTCTCTCGCTGTGGTCGGCGCATGGCAGTGGATCGTTGAAAACCACGACGATACCGTCGCCCACGAACCGCTCGAGAGTCCCCTCGTGGCGGACAATTTGTTCACCAAGACAGGAATGATACTCGGCAAGAACTGTCATGACTTCTTCGGGTTCGGCGGTCTCCGCGAAGGCTGTAAAGCCGCGCAAATCGCAAAAGACAACGGTCACCTCGCGACGGTGGCTCTGCAAGAGCGCATCTCCATTGCCAGCCGCAACGATGAGATCGGCGACCTGTTCGGGCAGGAACCGCCTTAGCCGCGCCATTCGCTCGAGCTCCGTCACCTGCTCAGCCACGGTTTGCTCGAGCGAGCGATTCCAGTCGGAAAGTTGCGCGGCTTGGTCCTCAAGGCGTTTGGCTTGGCTCGCGACAGTGTCGTGAAGCGCCTTCTGGCGCAGCATCGAGCGCACCCGCGCTAACAGCGCCCTGTGCTCGAAGGGCTTAGTCAGATAGTCGTCGCCACCGGCGTCCAGCCCCTCGACCACGTCGCGCGTGTCGGCTTTCGCGGTGACCAGAATAACGGGGATCGATCGCAGCGATTGATCGTGCTTGAGCATGCGTACCACACTGATGCCGTCGAGCTTCGGCATCATGATGTCGAGCAGGATCAGATCCGGCGTGAGTTCGCGGGCTTTCGCAAGCCCCTCTTCACCATCGGCGGCGGTTGCAACTTCGTAGCCATTCGCCTCGAGGCGCATGCGCAGGATCTCGAGGTTTTCCGGAGTATCGTCGACCGCGAGAATGCGAGGCGGATCGTGCAAGGTGCTGCCTCCCTCAAGAAAGGAACCCGCGAATCTCGGAAAGCAGCTGGCGCGGACTGAATGGCTTGGCAATGTAACCATCGCACCCAGCAGCAAGGGCTTTCGCCTCGTCGCCTGACAACGCGTAGGAGGTGACGGCGATAATCGGAATGTGCCGGAGCGCCGGGTCGGCCTTGATGCGGCGGGCCGCTTCATACCCGTCGATCACCGGGAGCTGAATGTCCATAAGGATCAGGTCTGGCCTGTGCGCTCGGGCTGCAGCGATGCCGGCGGCGCCGTCCGCCGCCTCGATCAGTTCGTATTCGGTGGTGGCAATGAGATCGCGGATGATCTGGCGGTTGTCCTCGGTGTCTTCCACCATCAGGATTCGTTTGCTCATGCGGCCCTCACGTCCTCATTCACCCGGATTGGCACCTTTAGACGGAACGTCGACCCTGACCCGATCACGGACTCGACGTCTATGGTTCCGCCATGCATTTCGGCGATGCGCTTCGAGATCGCCAGGCCAAGACCCGTACCGCCCTTCTGCCTGGTGCTGCTGTTGTCGACCTGCTGGAATTCTTCGAAGATGAGAGCCTGGTCCTTGGAGGCGATGCCGGGACCGGTGTCTCGGACGGTCATCTCGAAGTGCCCGTCGACCGCATCGGCAAGAATGTCGACCGCACCCGTTTCGGTGAACTTGACGGCATTGCCTGCAAGATTGAGCAGGACCTGCGTCAAACGGCGTTCGTCCCCGCGGCCGATTGGAAGGTTCTTGGCAACAGTCGTTGAAAGCTCAAGACCCTTCGCCCGTGCCAGCGGCTCGACAGCCGTAACGGTCGATCGAACAATTTGCGCGACGGAGTAGTCCTCGATCGCCAGCGTGAGCTGACCGGCTTCGATCTTGGAAAGATCGAGTACGTCGTTGATGAGCCCGAGGAGGTGACGGCCGTTTGCCTGCACGCGTGCGACGGTCGTCTTTGCCTTGTCCGGGAGTTCGCCGTAGATGCCGTCGACCAGCAGTTCTGTGAAGCCCAAGACCGAATTGAGCGGTGTCCTGAGCTCGTGGCTCATATTTGCGAGGAACTGCGACTTGTGGCGGCTAGCTGCCTCCAGTTCCTGCCCTTTCTCCTCGATCTCGCGGAACAGCTTGGCATTCTGGATCGCGAGCACCGATTGGGCTGCGAAGGTCTCCAGCAGGTGGACAACTTGCTCATGGAAGGCACCTGGCTTGTAGCGCCTGACGACCAGTGCACCGACGATCTTGTTGGGCCTAAGCAGCGGAACGATCAGAACACCGCGATATCCGGCTTCGACGATCGTCTTTCTTACAAGGACGGATGAGGCCTCCTCGCTGAGGTCGGGAAACTGCACCGGCATCCAGCGCCCGGGTGCGTCGCCGATCCCCATGTCGGCCAGCCCGATCGTCTGGTGTGAGACTGCGGCGATAAGCTCATCGCTCATACCGAAGTTCGCGCGCGGACGGAATTGCTGCCGCGTGCTGCTGAACACGTAGATGGTGCCAGCATCCGTCGCCGACAACTGGACCGCTTTGGCGACGATGGTTTTCAGCACCGTGTCGAGATCCAGCGTCGAATTGACCGCCTTCATCACCTCACCAAGCGCCTCGAGCTCACCAACAGACGCGGCAAGCTCGCGCGTCCGTGACTGCACCGCCTCGAAGAGCCGCGCATTCTCGATGGCGATCACCGCCTGGTCGGCGAATGTCTCGACGAGCGCGATCTCCTTGGGATTGAAAGGTTGCGGCTCAACCCTCGTCATGACGAATACGCCTACGAGATCACCTTCCCGCAACAGCGGGGCAGCGAGGACGGTGCGGAATCCGCCTGCCTCAGCGATCAAGGCAACGCGGTAGTCCGGATCAGCGGTCACGTCTTCGATTTGCACGATCCGCCGTTCTTCGATGACGCGCCCTACGGCGGAGCCTCGGCCTGCGGCAAGCGCTGGAAGTGGATTGGCGTCGACATAAGCACGGAAACTGGGCGGGTAGCCATGCGTCGACACATATCGGAATACGCCATCCAACAACTGCACGATACCACCCTTGTCGGCACGGCAGAGCCTGACAGCCGATTCCACCAACGTATCGAGCACGACCTGCAGATCGAAGGTAGAGCGGCTGATGACCTTCAGAACGTCTGCGGTGGCTGTCTGCTGCTGAAGGGCTTCGTCGAGCTGCTGGGTACGCGTCTCAATCTCCTGATACAGGCGCCCCAGCTGGTCGGACGTCTGGTTGACGTTAGCGGCGAGCACTCCAAGTTCGTCGCGATTGGCGACGGCAACCTGTTGGGCAAAGTCGCCGGCCGCTATCTGGCTGAGACGCGTCTCGATCTTCTTGACCGGTTCGATCAACGACCAGGAGATGATGTAGCCGAGCCCCAACGCCAGCAGGATACTGCCCACCGCAAACGAGACCACGATCAGTCTGGACGTGCCGTACGCACCCTCGGTCGTTTCGATGGCCGCCACCATGTCGGCTTCGGCCATGTTGACCAGCTGGTTTGTCAGCCGCTCGAGGCTATCAGCCGACGGTATGATTTCATCAAGCTGAACCTTGCGCGCCTCCTCAGTGCGGCCGGCGCGGACGAGCTCTGCCACGTGCGTCACCCCGGCTGTCAGCCGTTCATACTCTTGCCTGACCTGGCCAAGCACTTCGACCTCGGCTTTGGCGACGAACTCCATGCGGTCGAGGTCGTAGCCGAACTGATTGAGCTGGCGCATCGCTGCATCCAGCATCCGGTCGTCCTGAAGCAACAGGGCGGTGGAGATGCCGTAGAGCTGGGTGGTCGTATCGTGCTGTACCTGGCGGTAGGCCGCGATCCTGCGCTGCAGCTTGATCAGCTCGTTGGTCTGATCGTTCACCCCACTCAGCACCTGCAACCCGACGGCCCCGAGCACGATCAGCAGGCCGACGATCGACAGGAATGCGATCAAGAGCTTGGTCTGGACGCGTGCCGGCAACCGGGCAACCCAGCCAACGAGCCGGTTCGTTATGCTATTTGGATTCGTCCAAGAGGCTGAGAAGGTCATCCCGGAACTCCTCCAGGTCGAACCGGACACCAAGATACTGTACTCGCAAGATGCCACCGGGGTCCACGAGCGACGTCAACAAGGTATGGTCGACATCTCCGTTCGCCGCCTTTTTCGCGATCACCCCGTATTTCCGTCCCACCTCATGGACGACCGCCGGATCACCGGTAAGAAACGACCAGCCCTTCAGGTCGGCGCCAAAATTCTGCGCATATTCCTTCAAAGCATCGGGCGTATCGCGCTCCGGGTCGACGGTGATCGAAACGAAGACGATCTTCGATCCGAACGTCGAGCCCAGCTTCTCCTGCACGCTGGCCATATGAGCGGTCAGCATGGGGCAGACGTCGGTACAGTACGTATAGATGAATGAGACGGCGACCACCTTGCCGCGAAAGTCGTGCAGCGACACAGGGCCGCCATCCTGCGATACTAGGGTAAAGTCCGGCGCCTGTCCGATCGTCGGCAGGCGCTCGTCGCGCGGCGCGTCGTGCGCGTATGCCGGCCCGGCCATCAGCGCCAGCAGCAAGATGCGCGCCGGCCACTCGCTCACGTTTTCATCTCGCGCTTGATCTCGTTGAGGAAACGCCAATCCGTGCCGTTGGCGATGATCTTGTTAGGGCCGGCCTTGATGAAGCCGACTTCGTTCATCCGCAGTGCGTAGAAGCGCATTGTGTCTTCGGGGTCGAACTCCCGCCACACGTCGTAGCGCGCTTCGCGCAAGCCTTCCAACGCATAGTCGTATCGATCGGTGAACTTGCCATCGACCGATAGTTGCGCAGCCAGTTGCGGATCCGACGCGCAGATGTCTGCGGCCTTGAGAATGGCTCGCAGCACGCGTTTGGTCGCCACCGGGTGTCTGTCGACATAGTCCGCGCTGCCGGCAAGCATGCAGCAGTAGTGTTGCGACCATGGCCGGTCGGCGGTCGTATTGAGGATCGTGTGGCCGAAGTTCCGGACGCGCTGCTCCTGCGGCTCGGGTGGCACCGCCAGAAAGGCATCGACCTTTCCTTCGTTAAAGAGTTGCATCGAGCTGACGTCAGGGTTCGCGACCCACTCGAGATCGGTGGCGGGATCGAGACCAACATAGGCGGCCATGAGGGTCACGAGCACGTGCGGAGCTGACGTCAGCGCGAACACGCCCACCCTCTTGCCCTTGAGGTCGGAAATGCTGTTGATGCTTTCCTTGACGATCAGTTCGAGGCAGCCGGAGTGCAGGCCGGTGACCACCTTTATCGGCATGCCGGCTTCGATCGCCATGATGTGCGCTGGCGGAAAGTCGGTGGTGAAATCCAGTTCGCCGCTTGCGAGCATCGCGGACGGGTCGGAGTCGGCGGCCAAGTCTACGTAGCGTACATCGGTGAACCCTTCGGCGCGCAATAGCTCCCCGGCGATATTCTTGGGTGCTTCGCAAAGGGCGCGAAACGTCCTTGGCAAACGCACTGTCGTGGTCTCTGGTGCCGGCTCGGCATGAGCCGATGTTGGCACGCTGACGAGGCCTGCGGCGCCGACCGCCGATAGGCCCAGCATGAAACGGCGTCGATTCTGAATGATCCGCATGTCACGCTTCCTCCCTAGGACAAAGCAGGCTCAGATTTTCAACTCACGCTTGACCTCGTTGAAGAACTGCCAATCGGTGCCGTTCGCGATGATCTCGTTTGGGTTCGACTTGACAATCCCGGCTTCATGCAACCGCAACGAGAAGAACCTGATCGTGTCCTCGGGATCGAAGTCGCGCCAATTGGAGTATGGGAGCTCGCGGAGCGCCTGCACGGCGTAGTCGTAGTGTTCGGTGCGTCCGCCATCTACCAGGAGGCGTGCCACCCGTTCCGGTTCGGCCGCGCAGATGTCGGCCGATTTGATGATGGCGCGGATGACGCGCTTGGTGGCAGCTGGATTTTTCTCAGCATAGGCGGCGTTGACCGCCAGCATGCAGCAGTAATATTGCGACCACGGCCGGTCCTTGGAACTGTCGAGGATGACGTGGCCGACTTTGCGGGCGCGGAGATCTTGAGCCTCAGGCGGAAAAGCCAGGAAGGCGTCGACCTTGCCCTCGGCGAAAAGCTCCGCCGGCTTTGCCTCGCCGACGATCCATTCAATGTCGCGTTGCGGATCGAGGCCGACATAGGTCGCCATGGCACTGACGAAGATATGCGGATCCGACGATAGATTGCCGCCGACGCCGACTTTGCGGCCCTTGAGATCCGCGATGCTCTTGATTTCCTCGCGTCCGAACAACTCGTAGCAGCCGACATGCACTCCGGAGATCACCTTGATCGGGGCGCCAGTGTCGACCGGAATGATTAGGGCCGTGGCAAAGTCAATGCCGAAGTCGATGTCGCCGCGCGCCAGCATCTCGGTCTGGGCGATACCGGCCTCGGCGGCCACGAAGCCGAAATCTGAGAACCCCTCTGCGCGGATCAGATCCTCGGCGACGTACTGCGGGGCGATGCAGATACCAGGCGCCGCCGCAAAGCGGGCGATCGTGGTTTCAGGTGCCGCTTCGGCGGCGGCCGCGTTGCGGCCCTTTGCAAGACCCGCGGCTGTGAGCGCAGACAGGCCTGTGAGGAAACGGCGACGGTTCTGGACAATCTGCACGAGTCTCTCCTCCCTTGAAAAAGGGCACAGCGTGTCGGCGATAGGTCTACGTCTTCAACTCGCGCTTGAGCTCGTCGAGAAAGCGCCAGTAGGTGCCTTCGGTGATGATCGTTTGCGGGCCCGGCTTGACGATGCCCGTCTCCTGCATACGAAGGGCGTAGAAGCGGATCGTATCCTGGATGACCTGCATAAACCTCTCCTTCCCTCGATAGGGCGCAGGGCGTGTTGCCGATTGCCTACGTCTTCAACTCCCGTTTCAGTTGATCGAGAAAACGCCAATCCGTTCCAGTGGCGATTATCTCTTGCGGACTCGACTTGACCATGCCCGTTTCGTGCATGCGCAGCGCATAGAAGCGCATCGAGGCTTCGGCATCGTAATCCCGCCACCTGTCGTACCGGATGTCGTGCAGAGTTTGCAGCGCGTAGTCGTAGCTGGGCACAAACCCTCGATCGACCATCTGCTGCGCTACAAACGGCGGATCCGACGCGCAGAGGTCGGCGCCCTTGAGAATGGCCCTGAGCACGCGCTTCGTCGCCACCGGATGTCTGTCGACATAATCCGCAGTCGCGGAAATCATGCAGCAGAAATGCTGCGACCAGGGCGGGTCGGTGGTCGAGTTGAGGATCGTATGGCCTACTTTCCTGGAGCGAAGTTCCTGCGTGCGGGGCGGTTGGCCGAGTACTGCATCGTACTTTCCTTCGACGAAGCCTTCAGCAAAATTGTGTTCTTCGATGACCCATTCGATGTCGTTGACCGGATCGAGCCCGACATA
The DNA here is from genome assembly GCF_003601975.1 of Mesorhizobium waimense. Lineage (GTDB taxonomy): Bacteria > Pseudomonadota > Alphaproteobacteria > Rhizobiales > Rhizobiaceae > Mesorhizobium > Mesorhizobium waimense. The sequence goes on along the minus strand of NZ_QZWZ01000001.1, from coordinate 336,879 downwards.
GGCGGCCATCAGAGAAACCAACACGTATTGCGGCGAATCGAGTGTAAAGACCCCAACACGCTTTCCCCGCAAGTCCGAGATACGTTTGACACTGTCGTTGGCGATCAGTTCGAGGCATCCGGAGTGCAGTCCGGTCAGTACCCTGATCGGCACGCCTGCATCGATCGACGCCAGATGAATCGGCACATAATTCACACTGAAATCCGTCTCGCCGTTTGCGATCCACGCCGAATGATCAACCTTCTTGTCACCTTGCACATAGCGGACATCGGTGAACCCCTCGGCGCGCAGCATCTCTCCGGCGAGGTACAGGCCCGCCCAGCAATAGGCGCCGCCGATGTACCGCGGGAGGCGGACGGAGGTGGTCTCCGGCGGCGGCTCGGCCCAGGCGGGTGTCGAGGTGCCGATAAGGCCCGCGGCGCTGGCTGCCGCAGCGCCGGCCAGGAATCGGCGGCGGGTTTGCATGATCTGCATCCGAACGCTGCTCTCCCGAATCGCAAACGACAATTCTGGCCGGAACCGAGCAAAAGAGGTTTCGGCAGAGGCAGATGGTCTCGTGGGCGCGACGAGTAGTTGTGGATTCTAGCGCGCCCAGTCCGCTGCGGGAGTCTTGCGCTCTCAGTCGACGGCTCATTTATTAGCAACCGACGATATGCCACGATACGCCCAATTTGTGTTGGCTGCGAGCGCAAAACTTACTCGCGCCAAACGTCACGCCAGCGCCTGGCTGTCAGGGAGACCGCTTCCGCGGTTGCGAGTGCCACTTCGAGTCTACTGCGGCCTGCATCGGGTCAGGTTCAGACCCTGGTCTCACCGGGCTGAACGTCCGCTGTCGTTCTTCGGACACCAAAAGCCGCCATTCCGCTGTCGGTCCAACTGCGGTCATTCGAGAACTGGCGGTGGATGTCCGTTTTTGGCGCTCGTGGTCGGTTGGCGCGTTCAGATTTCAGATTGTCTGATGAGGATCGGGAAGGTCCGGCCGGGGTGGAAAGTTGCCGCTCGGCAGCGTCGCCGCGTGACGTTCGCGACATTCGCATCGCGGCCGCTTCAAACGGCTTGATGTCGCCTTATTTGGTGTTGGAGCAAGCTATCATGTTAAGATCGCTGGTCGGCATCGTGCTACCTTTAGGGCAACGCGGCTGCAAGTGCCGATTCGTACGCATGACGCATGACGCATGAGTATACTGCCAAGCTGCTGACCGCAGAAGACAATGCAAAGATTTTCTTGCCGCAGATTTTCGCAAAAGCAAGGAGGCGTTCATGAGCGCAAGTGGCCGATATCTCCGGAGCCTGGTGGCATGCATGCTTGCCTGTGTCTTCTGGGTGGATACCGCTTCAGCGCAGTCGAATAACGCCGGCTGTACGTTCGAACTGGTAGCAGGTACGTCCCGACAAATTCTGAGATGCCGGGAAGGCCTTACCATCATTGCGGAAGATGGCGCTCGTTTTGCGCTGGTGGACCGTGATCGAAATGGTAGTGCCGATGCGGTCAGATTACGGCGCAAGGCGCTGTTGCTCGATGCTCCAGCCGGTAGGGTCCGGGGTGGCTTCGCTGTCGTCACACCGCAGGCGATCGCCGCGGTGCGAGGTACAAAATGGGCAGTCGACGTTGCCCGAGGCAAGACGTCTGTTTTCGTCGTCAAGGGTCGCGTCGCCGTGCAAAGGCCGGCGTCCAATGCTGGCGTAGTCCTCGGGCCGGGCGAAGGCGTCGATGTGGAAGCCGGAACAGGCACACTGACGGTCAAGCGCTGGCCCGCCGCACGTGTTTCGGCTTTGATGGCCCGTTTCGGTCAGTAAGCTAAATGAGCGGGCGAGCGCTTCAGACGCTGATCGCGCTCGTTCTGGCGGGTCTTTGGGGGGCCGGCCTTGGCTTTGCGCACTGGCGCGGCAACATGTGGTCCCTCGATCGTGTCGAAGCAACGATGACGGATCTTCGAACGCTTGTTCGGGGAACGGCAAAGCCGCCGGAGCTGATTACCATTGTCGCAATAGACGACGAAGCGGTCCGAAACGAGGGCCGCTATCCCCTCAGCCGCGCCACGCTTGCCCGGATTGTCGATACGATAGCTCGCTTTGGACCGAAAGCCATTGCGGTCGACCTGCTGCTGGTCGATCCCGGGAAAAAAGGTGATGATGAGGCGCTCGCGCGTTCGCTGCGTGGGACTTCAAGCGTAATCGCTGCTGCAGCGGTCTACTCGGGAGGTAAACAATCGATTGCAGCCGAGGGCGATGGCCCTCTCGCCCGAGTGCCGAATGCCAAGCGGTTTCTGTGGCCCCTGAAAGCGTTCTCGGATATCGCCGCTGTCGGCGTCGTGAACGTGGTTACCGACTGGACGGGAACGCCTCGGTTCGTCCCGTTGCTGTTTCGGGCCGGAGATCGGACGGAAGCGTCTTTCTCCCTGCGCGTTGCCGCCATGGCGGTGGGAGAGGATCCGGGAATTGCGCCCGACTATCTATCTCTGGGCGGACAGCGGATTCGGACGGACATTGGTCACATACTCCCTCTGACATTCTATGGCCCCCGCGGCACGATCCGCACGATCAGCGCCACGACGGTGCTGGGGGGCCAAGTCGATGGCGGCATTATTCGGGATCGAATTGTTGTGATCGGAGCAACTGCAACCGGCGCCGGCGATGTTTTCCCGACACCGTTTGATCCCGTGCTCCCAGGCGTCGAGGTCATGTCGACGGCCATTGCCCATCTGATGACCGGCGACGGCTTAGTGCGAGATCAGTACGTTCGCCTTGCAGATGCCGGCTTTGCAGTGGTGCTGCCAGTGGTTCTTGTGGGGCTGTTGGCATGGCGTCGCAACGCCATCGGCCTTGCAGCGATCGTCGGCGTGGTTGTGCTCTGGTTCGTGGTCAATATGACCGCATTCTCACACCATATCTGGCTGAGCGCGGCGTTGCCGATGGCCGCCGCCGTTCCGCCAGCTATTTTGTTCGGGGCCGCGCAGCTTTGGTTGGGCAGGAACCAGGCCCAGTATTTCGCCACGCAGAGCGAATTGCTTCAACGAGTTCAGGCCCCGGGCTTTGCGGGGTGGCTCGCGAAGCATGGCGACTTTCTCCTGGAACCTGTCCGGAGGGACGCCGCCATCATATTCATTGACCTGTCCGGTTTCACCGGACTGAGCGAAACATTGGGGCCGAACGCCACACGCGAACTTTTGAACACGTTCCATGCGTTGGTGGACGAAGAGGTGACAAGCTGCGGTGGCGTTGTCACGAATTTCATGGGTGACGGAGCCATGATCCTGTTCGGTCTACCGGAAGCAGCGACAGATGATGCTTTCAATGCTGCCCGCTGCTGCGCAGCGCTCGCCAGCCGTACCAACAACTGGCTCGTCTCGTTGCCCGCATCAACTGCATCTAGGCTCGGCTTCAAGATCGGAGCGCATTACGGAACAATCGTTGCGTCGAGACTCGGTGGCAAAGGCCGTCAGCACATCGCGATTACGGGTGATACGGTTAACGTCGCCAGTCGCCTGATGGAGATCGCGGCCGACCAAAATGCCGAAGTCGCGGTGAGCGACAAAATGCTGCAAGTCGCCGGCCGCGACTGCGAGTTGTTCAAATCTGGTGCTCTAAGAGGACCTGTGGAAGCACAGGTCCGCGGGCGTTCAGGCTCGCTCGCAATCTGGCTGTGGCAGAGTTCGCAGACGCTGTAGGATACCGGGCCCCGCGAACAATGATGGTACCGGAATGTCTGAATGGCGCCCGTTTGGCCGCGACACTTCAAATCCTGCGTGAGGCCTCGGCCAACCCGAACGGGAGATTCTGAAAAAATCCGCATTGATGGAAGGCAGCTTCGGGTCATGGGCGTGAATTCGGCCGGGGGCGAACGAGCTTCCGCTTAGGGTCGTATCAGGCTGTAGCGCGAACGGCAGGTTTGGAGAAGCGCAATTAAGGTCGGCAAATGGCGCCACCACGACCTCCAGCGCGGTCGCCTGCGACGTCAGCTTTCAGGACACGGCAAAGCGGATCTATACGGCCGAGATTGGCGCATTCCGGAACTTCGCAACGCGAACACCTGCGGCTACGGATGGATTGGAGCTGGGACTGCTTCTTACCTGGCTTTTTCGAAATAGCTAACCGCGAAGGCACATTCGGCTGGACTTCGTTCCGCAGGCAAGCATTGCTTGCTTAGCGGCATGGAGGTCGTTCGCCTCTGCCTCGACCAAGGTCCACTCCAGCCCGATAGCGGGCTCAAGTCAGTACAGGCGCCGGATTGGCCGGCAACTGCAAAACTGATGGAGAAAGACGATGGCAACGCCCAACCCCGAGAAGAGCAGTGTATCGGAGCGCGACGAACTTCAAATCCCGCCGACCCCGCATGAGCACATTTGGGATGCTCCGCCGACAACACCCAAGCGAGAGCCGCATCCTCGCCCCATCATGGCGGCCCATGCCCAGATTGCTCCTCGTCCGAGTGATATCGCAAGCATCAACTCTGAAAACGGCTGGAACGGCTATCAGGTCTCCTGAGACTAAGCGCCCGCGAAAGCGGAAAGGCCGCCGAATCTTAAGTCTCTCGTCCAGGCGTTTCCAGAAACACGGAGCTAAGCCTCGGAAAAGACGAAACTATTTTCCAGAGTCCGGAAAACTGTGGTTAGAAAAGGACTGTTTGGTGGAGCCAATCGGAATCGAACCGACGACCTCTTGAATGCCATTCAAGCGCTCTCCCAACTGAGCTATGGCCCCACTCCCGGCAGTCAGCCGGCGCCGTTTCCGGCGAAGAGATCGACGCGGGTTGTGAAGACCGCGCCGTTAGTGCAGGCGGCTTCTAACCCCGCCTTCCGTCAATATCAAGCCTTCCAGAGCCGCTTTTTCGTCACAACCCAAGAAAGCCTGCGGGCGCTTGCGCCCGCGGCCGATCAGACTTCGTCGTCGTCGTCGCCAACACCGATCATGTCGGCAACATCGTCGTCTTCTTCCTCTTCGTCGGCGAGGAACGTGTCGTCCTCGTCGTCGCCAAGGTCCACATCGTCTTCGTCGTCGCCCAGATCGGGAAGATCGTCGCCGCCCTTCGCCTCGTCGTCAGCCTCTTCGAGCGAGACGACCTCGGCGCCCTCTTCCTCCTCGGCGTCGACTTCCTTCTCCGCGACTTCCTCGTCCTCCTCGATCGCGGTGATCTTGCCTTCGTCGAAATAGGAACGCGGATAGCTCTTGCCAGTATAGGGCGAGACGATCGGGTCCTTGTTCAGGTCATAGAATTTGCGGCCCGTTTCCGGGTCTATGCGTTTGGTGCCAAGTTCGGGTTTTGCCACGGCAAGCCTCGTAGATAAAAGGTTGGTCCCCTTAACCACTGTTTACGGCGCTGTCAAAGCCAAAAGCCGGCGTTACAAAAGCCGGCCGTCGAGGGCCCGGCACAAGGGGATGACCATTTCCGTCCGCCGTGATACGAGACCGCCGCAACAAAAGAAAATGGCCGGTCCGCCGGCATTCCATCCAGGGAAAACCATGTCTCACGCTGCCGCCCCGAAACCGGCCACGGCCCGCAAATCACCAGCTCTTTCCGGCGCCGCGCGCGTGCCCGGCGACAAGTCGATCTCGCATCGCTCCTTCATGTTCGGCGGCCTGGCCTCCGGCGAGACCCGCATCACCGGTTTGCTGGAGGGCGAGGACGTGATGCGCACGGGTGCGGCCATGAAGGCGATGGGCGCGCATATCGAGAAGCATGGCGACGAATGGGTCATCCGCGGCACCGGCAATGGCGCGCTGTTGCAGCCGGAAGGCCCGCTCGATTTCGGCAATGCCGGCACCGGCTCGCGCCTCACCATGGGTCTGGTCGGCACCTACGATATGGAAACGACCTTCATCGGCGACGCTTCGCTGTCCGGCCGGCCGATGGGCCGCGTGCTCGAACCGTTGCGCCAGATGGGCGTGCAGGTACTGAAGGCGACGCCCGGCGACCGCATGCCGATCACGCTGCGTGGTCCAAAGCATGCCGCCCCCATCACCTACCGCGTGCCGATGGCGTCGGCGCAGGTGAAGTCGGCGGTGCTGCTCGCCGGCCTGAACACGCCCGGCATCACCACCGTCATCGAGCCGGTGATGACGCGCGACCACACCGAAAAGATGCTGAAGGGGTTCGGCGCCAATCTGACGGTCGAGACCGACGAGCGCGGCGTGCGCCACATCTTCATCGAGGGCCAGGGCAAGCTGACCGGACAGACCATCGCGGTGCCGGGCGATCCGTCTTCTGCCGGTTTCCCACTGGTGGCGGCACTGATCGTGCCGGGTTCCGACATCGTCATCGAAAACGTGCTGATGAACCCGACCCGCACCGGGCTGCTGCTGACCTTGCAGGAAATGGGCGGCCGGATCGACATCCTCAACCCGCGCAATGCCGGCGGCGAGGACGTCGCCGATTTGCGCGTGCGTTACTCCGAACTGAAGGGCGTCATCGTGCCGCCCGAGCGGGCACCATCGATGATCGACGAGTACCCAGCGCTGGCGGTAGCGGCGAGCTTCGCCGAAGGCGAGACGCTGATGCAGGGGCTGGAGGAACTGCGGGTGAAGGAATCCGACCGGCTGTCGGCGGTGGCCAACGGGCTGAAGCTCAACGGCGTCGACTGCACCGAGGGCGAGGCGACGCTTGCCGTGCGCGGCAGGCCGGGCGGCAGGGGCCTGGGTCAGCACCCGAATGGACAGGGCACGACGGTGCAGACCCATCTCGACCACCGCATCGCCATGAGCTTTCTGGTGATGGGGCTGGCGACGGAGAAGCCTGTCACGATCGACGATCAGGCGATGATCGCGACCAGTTTTCCGGAGTTCATGGGGCTGATGAAGGGATTGGGCGCGGAAATCGGATAGCGGTCGATGGCAATGGCAACCTTGGGAAATTGGCGCCTGACATCTCTCCCTTCGTCATCCTGGGCGGAGCAAGGAGCGAAGCGACGCGGCGCAGACCCCAGGATCCATGCCGTTACATCGAAGCGCCGCTACGGTGCAGAATTCTGGTCCGCAGCAATCTTCGGCTGATGTCACGGCATGGATCCTGGGGTCTTCGCTCCGCTTTGCGTTCGCTGCGCCCTGGGATGACGAAGGCGCGAGGGCATGCTGCCAAGCGAACAAGGGCGTTGACCTACTAATGACCTCAACCTTCACCATAGCCATCGACGGACCCGCCGGAGCCGGCAAAGGCACGCTCGCCCGCCGGCTCGCCGACCACTACCGGCTGAACCTGCTCGACACCGGCCTCACCTATCGCGCGGTCGCGCATGCGCTCATCCAGCACGCCCTGCCGCTCGACAATGTCTCGGCGGCCGAGACCGCGGCGCGTCAGGTCGACCTTGCCAAGCTCGACCGCGCCGTGCTGTCGGCGCATGCGGTCGGCGAGGCGGCCTCGAAGGTGGCGGTGTATCCGACCGTGCGGCGCATCCTGGTCGAAAAGCAGCGCGACTTCGCCAAGACGCCGCCGGGTGCGGTGCTCGACGGGCGTGACATCGGCACCGTGGTGTGCCCCGATGCCGACATTAAGCTCTATGTCACCGCAAGCGCCGAGGTGCGGGCGCAGCGGCGGCTGGCCGAGATCGAAAGCATCGGCGGCACCGCCAATTTCAACGAGATCCTCGCCGATATCATGCGCCGCGACGAGCGCGACATGGGCCGCGCCGACTCGCCGCTGAAGCCGGCAGCCGACGCGCACTTGCTTGATACCAGCGAAATGGCTATAGAAGCCGCGTTTCTTGCAGCCATGGCGATCATCGACGACGTGCTGGCCAAGAGAAACAAGGCCTGATCCAGGTTTTTCCTCGCGCTGCCGATTGCCGGCGGCGAAGAAAATACCCATATCGGGCACGAACCAGCCTGCCAGCATTCTTCATGCGCCGGAATTGCCGCTTAAAGCGGCCCAGGGCTTTTGTAGCCCGGAACGCCGGCAGGCCAACGCAACGCTAACCCACGGCGCCCGTCCCGCTTGAGATGCGGGGCACTCCAGGAGAAAATATGTCAGCTGCAAATCCCACTCGCGATGATTTCGCGAGCCTGCTCGAAGAATCTTTTACCGCCGGCCATTCCGGCGAAGGCCAGGTCGTCAAGGGCACGATCACCGCGATCGAAAAGGACATGGCCATCATCGACGTCGGCCTCAAGGTCGAAGGCCGCGTGCCGCTGAAGGAATTCGGCGTCAAGGGCAAGGACACCACCCTCAAGGTCGGTGACACCGTCGAAGTCTATGTCGAGCGCATCGAGAATGCGCTTGGCGAAGCGATGCTTTCGCGTGAGAAGGCTCGTCGCGAAGAGAGCTGGGTCCGTCTCGAAGAGAAGTTCACCAAGGGTGAGCGCGTCGAAGGCGTCATCTTCAACCAGGTCAAGGGCGGCTTCACCGTCGACCTCGACGGCGCCGTGGCCTTCCTGCCGCGCAGCCAGGTCGATATCCGCCCGATCCGCGACGTTTCCCCGCTGATGCACAACCCGCAGCCCTTCGAGATCCTCAAGATGGATCGCCGCCGCGGCAACATCGTGGTGTCGCGCCGCACTGTGCTCGAGGAGAGCCGCGCCGAACAGCGTTCGGAAATCGTGCAGAACCTCGAAGAGGGCCAGGTTGTCGAAGGCGTCGTCAAGAACATCACCGACTACGGTGCGTTCGTCGACCTCGGCGGCATCGACGGCCTGCTGCATGTCACCGACATGGCATGGCGCCGTGTCAATCATCCGACCGAAATCCTCAACATCGGCCAGACGGTCAAGGTGCAGATCATCCGCATCAACCAGGAAACCCACCGCATCTCGCTCGGCATGAAGCAGCTCGAGAGCGATCCGTGGTCCGAGATCGGCACCAAGTTCCCGATCGGCAAGAAGATCAAGGGCACCGTCACCAACATCACCGACTACGGCGCGTTCGTCGAGCTGGAGCCGGGCATCGAAGGCCTCATCCACGTTTCGGAAATGTCGTGGACGAAGAAGAACGTGCATCCCGGCAAGATCCTGTCGACGACCCAGGAAGTCGACGTGGTGGTGCTCGAAGTCGATCCGGCCAAGCGCCGCATCTCGCTCGGCCTCAAGCAGACGCTGGAAAACCCGTGGGAAGCCTTCGCGCGCACCCATCCGGTCGGCAGCCAGGTCGAGGGCGAGGTCAAGAACAAGACCGAGTTCGGCCTGTTCATCGGCCTGGAAGGCGATGTGGACGGCATGGTGCACCTCTCCGACCTCGACTGGACCCGTCCGGGCGAGCAGGTCATCGAAGAGTACAATCGCGGCGACATGGTCAAGGCGCAGGTGCTCGACGTCGACATCGAGAAGGAGCGCATCTCGCTCGGCATCAAGCAACTGGCCAAGGATACGGTCGGCGAAGCGGCGACTTCGGGCGAACTGCGCAAGAACGCCGTCGTCACCTGCGAAGTCATCGGCGTCAAGGATGGCGGTCTGGAAGTGCGGCTGGTCGACAGCGGCATCGAGACCTTCATCAAGCGCTCTGACCTTAGCCGTGACCGCGACGAGCAGCGCCCCGAGCGCTTCACCGTCGGCCAGAAGGTCGACGCCCGCGTCATCGCCTTCGACAAGAAGACCCGCAAGCTGCAGGTCTCGATCAAGGCGCTGGAAATCGCCGAAGAGAAGGAAGCGGTCGCCCAGTACGGCTCGACCGACTCCGGCGCTTCGCTGGGCGATATCCTGGGTGCCGCGCTGAAGAAGCAGGGCAGCTAAGCGCCTTCGCAACGACTGAAACCAAAAACCCCGCCGGAGCGATCCGGCGGGGTTTTTTTGGGGATGTGCCGAAGGATCAGGCCCGGCCGTAAAGCGGCACCAGCGTGCCGCTCATCGCCAAATTGGCCGGCGAGGCGAGATAGGCGATCGCCTCGGCGGCGGCTTCAAGGCTAACCCATTTGGTGAAATCGGCCTCCGGCATGTCGGTGCGGTTTGCCGGCGTGTCGAGCGTCGAGGGCGCCACGGCGTTGACCAATATGCCCTTGCCTTTCAATTCCTCGGCCATGGCCAGCGTCATTGCTGCGACCGCCGCCTTGCTGGCGGCATAGGCGACCATGCCGGAGCCACGCCTGGGCTCGAGCCCGGGGCGCGCCGTGACATTGACGATGCGGCCGGCCGTGCTCGACGCCAGCATCGAGCGCACCGCCGCGCGACAGCACAGGAAAGTGGTGCGGGCGTTGGTGTCCATCATCTCGGCAAAGGACGCCGATTCGATCTTCTCCACCGGCGCCATGGTGAAGCCACCCGCCAGATGGATGGAACCCCAGAGTTCCGGAAGCTGGTGGTAGAACGCCTCAACCTTGGTGGCGTCCGACAGGTCGACATTGTGCGCCAGCCTGACGCGGTCATGCGTGGTGAAAGGAAAATTCGAAGGTGCGGCGGCATGGGCATTGGGCACATGGCAGACCGCGCCCTGCTCCAGGAGCTTGGCGACAACCGCGCCGCCCAGCGCCCCGGTGCCGCCGGTCACCACGATATGCCTGCCGTCCAGTGTTTCCGTCATATTCGACTGCTCCAGTGTTCTTATGCTTAGGCCACGCCGGCGGCGAAAGTCGCGCCTTTCGCTCGATCACTCAACTGAAATATCGACATGGCTGGGTCGCGTCTTTGCATCGCTCGGGCCGCCGGCCAGACGGAGGCCTCGCCAGGCTGATGCATAACGCAAATTGCCCGGCCAAAATTCAGTCGACGGTGATTTCGATGACGTAGGGCAGCCCGGTGGCGCGTGCGCGCCTCAGCGCATCCGCCAGCCCGCCGACGCCGGCAAGCCTTTCGGCGGCAATGCCATAGGCCTCGGCCAGCTTGCAGAAATCCGGCGGCGCCGGCGACACACCGACCGGCTCGACGCCGACGTCGAGCATGGAGGTCTCGATCTCGCGATAGCCGCGATTGTTCCAGACGACGAAAATGACCGGCGCATCCGCATCGAGTGCGGCGCCCAGTTCCGGCAAGGTGAATTGGAAACCGCCATCGCCGGTGAGGCAGACCACCGGCGCCTCAGGCACGGCAAGGGCGGCGCCGATCGCCGCCGGCGGGCCAAAGCCCAGAGCGCCGAAGCCGGTGGCGGCATTGAACCAGCCACCCGGTCGGTCATGGTCATAGTAAAGGTTGGCGGCGTAGATCGGCTGTGTGGAATCGCCGACGATGATCGATCCAGGCAAGGCATCGCGGATCACTTCGACCGCGCGCATTTGCGCCTGCATGGCCGGGCCGAGCTCGGCAAGGGCGGCCTGCCGGGCAGCGGCCGCGCGGGCCGGGCCGTCGGCCGATGCAGCCGGCACATCGCCAAGCCGAGCCAGCATGGCTTCGATCGCCTCGGCGCAGTCGGCCTGGATGGCGACGGTGGCCGGGCGGCGCGCCAGCTGGTCGGCGCCGATGTCGATGCGGATCAGATTGGCGGGCAGGACAAAACCGCCATCGCTATAACCGTCATATTCGGTCGGACCGAATTCGGTGCCGGCCGCAATGACCAGATCGGCCTCCGCCATCAGCGCCCGCACCGCCTTCAGGCTGGGGCCTGCCGGCACGCAAAGCGGATGACGATGCAGCAGGCCGCGTGCATTGGCGGTCTCGACGACCGGCGCGCCGAGCCTTTCGGCCAGCCGCCGCAACGGCGCCTCGGCCCGCCTGGCGCCGCCGCCGGCGAGGATGAGCGGACGGCGGGCGGCCGCGCAAAGCCTGGCCGCCTCCTCTATCGCCGCCGCGTCGGGAACCGGCGGCGCGGCATTGCTCAGCAAGGCTTCGATGCCGTCGCCCGGCTTGACCATGACATCGGTCGGGATCTCGATGTGAACCGGGCCCGGACGCGAGGACGAAAACAGGGCGAAGGCGCGGGCGAGTACGCCGGGCAGTTCGCCGGCCTCGGTGACGCGGTGCGAGAACAGCGCCACCTTCTCCATCATGCCGCGCTGGTCGGGCAGTTCGTGCAGATGGCCAAGACCCTTGCCGAGCGTCGGCATGGCGTTGACGCCCGAGATCACCAGCATCGGCACCGAATCGGCGCGCGCCTGCCCCATGGCGGTGATGGTGTTGGTCAGCCCCGGCCCGGTGATGACGAAGGCGACGCCCGGCCTACCGCTGGCGCGGGCATAGCCGTCGGCCATGAAGCCGGCGCCCTGCTCGTGACGCGGCGTGACATGGCGGATATTCGAGCGCGCCAGGCCGCGATAGAGTTCGACCGTATGGACGCCTGGAATGCCGAAGACGGTGTCGACGCCATGGGCCTCGAGCAAGGTGATGAGCGCTTCGCCGATCGTGGTCATTGTCTGAGCACCGGACGCGTGAGGCAGGTCGGGCCGCCCTCGCAGGCGATGCACAGCGCATCCGCCTCGAAAGTCGAGACCGTGCAGCGGGCAGCCTGCATGGCGGCTGCGGTCTTCGGAAAACCGGCGACCGCGATCACCTGGCGCGGCGCGGTCGGCAGCACGTTGAGGCTGAGCCCGTTGGAGGCGAAGAATTCGTCGGCGTCGCCCTCGACCAGGCGAATGCCGCGGGCGCGCAGCATCTGGTAGAAGGCCGCCGGCAGGAGCGGCGCGTAGACCAGTGCCAGATCGTCGGCCAGCGGGCTGATCACCGACATCAGATGCAGGCAGGCTTCCTCGCCGTGCCAGAGCGGCAGGTCGAAGCCATAGACATGGATGCCCTTTGGCGAAAGCAGGTTCGCAAGCTGCTGGATGCCATCCTGGTTGGTGCGCACGCCGCGGCCTACGGCGAGCGTGGTTTTGTCCACCCAGACACAGTCGCCGCCCTCTACCTGGCCGGGGCTTTCGATGCAGCCAAGGATGGGAATGCCCATGCGACTGTAGGCAGCTTCGTGCAAAGCCGGTTCAGTCCGGCGTAGCGTTTTGCCCATGGCCAGGATGATGGCGCCATGGTCAGTCATCAGCGAAGGGTCGTGGGTGAAGACGGAATCGGCCAGCCCGTCATCGGCGTCGGTCAGCCATTCGATCTCGGCGCCCGAGCCCGCCACCAGCCTGGTCAGCGCCTCGTGCTGGGCGGCGGCCTTTTGCGGATCGAAGCCCGGGCCATAGTGCCATTCCGAAGCCCTGGCATTGCGCATGGCGCTGGCGGCGGAGCGCATCAGTACGCGCTCAAGCTGCCCGGCCATGGACTGCGACCCGAATGTTTTGCCCACCAACTTCTCCCTGAAACGTCCGTTGCGCCACTAACCACCACAACAGGCTGTGATCAATGGTCCAAAAACCATGGTTGACGGATGCAAGCGGAACGGTCCATCTTGCGAAAGGAAACTTCTGTTTCGTGACGGGTAATGGGTAAAAGATTTCAGCAGCGACGGCTCCGGCGGCTCCGCGGAGCACCAAAAGCGTAATGGCGTCGGCTACGGCTCCCGCACTGAAACATACCGCGCAGGACGGCGCTGCCGAAGCCATCCATGTCGAGAACCTGCACAAGAAATTCGGCGAACTGCATGTGCTGAAGGGCGTTTCGCTGTCGGCGCGCGACGGTGAGGTCATCGCCATCATCGGCGGTTCAGGCTCCGGCAAGTCGACGCTTTTGCGCTGCATCAACTGCCTGGAAAATCCAACCAGCGGCATCATCCGCGTCAATGGCGAGGAGATCAAGCTGAAGGCCGACAGCCACGGCCACACCATTCCCGCCGACCGTAGGCAGATCGAGCGCATCCGCTCCAAGCTGGGCATGGTGTTCCAGAACTTCAACCTGTGGAGCCACATGACGCTGATCGAGAACGTCATCGAGGTTCCGGTGCACGTGCTCGGCGTCAAGCGCGACGAGGCGATCGCCCAGGCTGAAAAGCTGCTTGCCCGAGTCGGCCTCGCCGAAAAGCGCGACGTCTATCCGGCCTATCTGTCTGGGGGACAGCAGCAGCGCGCGGCGATCGCCCGGGCGCTGGCGATCAATCCGCGCGTCATGCTGTTCGACGAACCGACCTCGGCGCTCGATCCGGAACTGGTCGGCGAGGTGCTGAAGGTGATCGGCGACCTGGCGCGCGAAGGCCGCACCATGGTGCTGGTTACCCATGAGATGAAGTTTGCCCGCGAGGTCGCGACGCATGTCGTCTACCTCTACAACGGGCTGGTCGAGGAAGAAGGACCGCCGGAGCAGATCTTCGGTGCGCCCAAATCCGAAAGGCTCAAACAATTCATCCGCAACATCGGCTAGATCCAGACCGAAAGCGGGCGAAGAACCGGGAACCAATAACAAACTGGGAGTTCTGACATGAAGACTGTTCTGAAGACATTCGCCGCAGCGCTGCTGCTCGGCGTCGCCGCCATGGGCGTGGCCAAGGCCGATCCGGTCAAGATCGGCGTCGCCGCCGAGCCCTATCCGCCTTTCACGTCGCCTGACGCTTCGGGCAAATGGGTCGGCTGGGAGATCGATTTCATCGACGCCGTCTGCGCTGAAGAAAAGCTCGAGTGTGTCATCACCCCCGTCGCCTGGGACGGCATCATCCCGGCGCTGACCACCAAGAAGATCGACGTCATCGCCAGCTCGATGTCGATCACCGAGGAGCGCAAGAAGACGATCGACTTCTCCGACAAATATTACAACACGCCGACCGCCATCATCGGACCGAAGGACCAGAAGTTCGGCGCCACGCCGGATGACCTCAAGGGCAAGGTCATCGGGGTGCAGGTGTCGACCGTGCATGCCGTCTACGCCAAGAAGCACTTCACCGGTGCAGCGGAAATCAAGGAATACCAGACCCAGGACGAGGCCAATCAGGACCTCGCAGCCGGCCGTGTCGACGCGGTGCAGGCCGATTCGATCGCACTCGGCGAGTTCCTCAAGTCCGACCAGGGCAAGGGGTGCTGCGACCTGAAGGGCATGGTGGCTCCGGATGTCGAGGTTCTCGGACCCGGCGTCGGCGCCGGCATCCGCAAGGAAGACACCGAGCTGAAGGACAAGCTCAACGCCGGCATCAAGGCCATCCGCGCCAACGGCAAGTATGAGGAGATCTCGAAGAAGTACTTCGATTTCGACATCTACGGCGAAGACAGCCAGTCGAACTGACGACCCGCAGTTGAGCGAACAACCATGCGGAGTGCTGCCCATTCCGCATGGTTTGGTCGAGACCAGTCCATCCAAGCTTGCTGCTGGCGGAAAACTCCAGCAGTCCTGGCGCCAGCCATTCGGGGGCGAAGCTGATCGACGCACTTCTTCCGGCCTCGGCGGCCGGCATCATCGAGCTCCTCTCGCCCGTGCCGCCCGGCTGGGGCGGGACTCTGTTGCTCGGTCTGCTTCATTCGATAGAGATCGCGGTCGGCGCAACGTGCCTCGGCCTGCTGATCGGTACGTGCGGCGCCTATGGCAAGCTCTATGGCGGCCCAGTGGTGCGCGATCTCCTCGCCGTCTACACGACCGTGGTGCGCGCCGTGCCGGAACTTGTGCTGATCCTGCTGCTCTACTACGCCGGCACCGACCTGATAAACCAGCTGCTGACGGCGATGGGCTATCAGCGCATCGACATCAGCGGGCTTGTGGCCGGTATTGCGGTGCTGGGCTTCGTCCAGGGCGCCTATTCGACCGAGGTCATTCGCGGCGCGATCCTTGCCATTCCGCAGGGCCAAATTGAAGCTGCCCGCGCGTACGGCATGTCTCCCGGCCTGCTGCTGCGGCGCATCACATTGCCGGCGATGCTGCCGTTCGCCATACCCGGCCTTGCCAATCTCTGGCTGATCGCCACCAAGGACACCGCCCTGCTGGCAGTCGTCGGCTTTTTCGAACTCGCGCTGGCAACGCGGCAGGCGGCGGGCGTTACCAAAGCCTATTTCACCTTCTATGTCGCGGCGGGCGCGCTCTATCTCATGCTGTCGCTGTTTTCCAACCTGATCCTCGGCCGCGTCGAGGCCTGGTCGCGGCGCGGCATGCCTTCGGTCAAGGAGGCACGTTGATGGCCGGCGAAGCGACCGTCATCAACGTTGCCGCGCGTACATCGCTGTGGCTGCAGCCGCATCGCATCGTGCTGATCCTGATCGCCCTGGCGCTGGTCCTCGGCGCCGCCTTCTTCATGCGCTGGGACTGGCTGCCGCAATACTACCAGATGGGCCTGGTCGGTATCTGGCGGTCGCTGTGGATTCTGGCCGTCACCTGCTTCCTGGGCTTCCTGCTCGCCGTGCCGCTCGGGCTGGCGCAGGCCGCCGGCCCGTTCTGGTTCTCCGCCCCCGCCAAGGCTTTCTGCACCGTCATCAGAGGAACGCCGCTGCTGATCCAGCTCTGGCTGCTCTATTACGGGCTGGGCTCGCTGTTTCCGCAGTACCCGTGGATCCGCGAGTCCTGGATGTGGCCCTATCTCCGTCAGGCCTGGCCTTATGGCGTCTTGGCGCTGACACTGTCCTTCGCCGGCTATGAGGGCGAAGTGATGCGCGGCGCCTTTGCCGGCGTGCCGAAAGGACAGTTGGAGGCAGCGCGTGCGTTCGGCATGAGCCGCTGGAAGATCTTCCGGCGCATCTGGCTGCCGCAGGCCATCTATCGGGCGCTGCCGACGCTGACCGGCGAAACCGTGCTGCAATTGAAGTCGACGCCGCTGGTGGCGACGATCAGCGTCATCGACATCTTCGCCGTCTCCTCCAAGGTGCGGCAGGACACCTATCTCACCTATGAACCCTTGCTGCTGCTGGCGTTGATCTATATGGCGATCACCGGCATTCTCGTCTTCGCCTTCAGCCGGATCGAAGCGCGAATCCCGAACAAGATCGGTTAGGATTTTGGTGAGTAGTCAGTAGTGCGCAGGCAGTCGCTCCCACCACTCACTAATCCCTACTCACTACTCACTTAAGGCAATCGCCATGCAACTCAGTCTCGACCAGGCAACCGGATTGTGCCGGATGGCGGCGCTCGGCGCCGGCGCCAATGAGGAAGCAGCGCAGTCGCTCGCCGCTTCGATCGTCGCGGCCGAGGCAGAAGGGCTCGTCTCGGTCGGGCTGACGCATTTCATCGACTATCTGGAAGCCATCGAAGCCGGCCGCATCGACGGCAATGCCGACCCCGTCATCACCAGGCCAGCGCTCGCCGTCTATCTTTCCGACGCGCGTGGCGGCCTTGCCCATACCGGCTTTGACCGCACGATCGACGATCTCGCCAAGGCCGCAAAACTGTTCGGCGTCTCGATCTTCTCGCAGAAGAACGCCTATACGTGCGGCGCGCTCGGCTATTTCACCGGCCGGCTGGCTGCACTTGGGCTGGTGTCCTTCGCCGCCACCAACGGGCCGGCGGTGCTGGCCGGTTCAGGCTCGGTCAAGCCGGTCTACTGCACCAACCCGATGTCGTTTGCCGCACCCGCCGCCGACGGATCACCTTTAGTCATCGACCAGTCGTCGAGTGCCACTGCCTTCGTCAACATCCGCAGGGCGGCCGAGGACGGCAAGAAAATCCCCGAAGGCTGGGCGCTCGATGCCAGCGGCAACCCGACCACCGATGCGGCGGCGGCCATGAAGGGCGCCATGCTGGCCTTCGGCGGCCAGCGCGGCGCCAACATCGCGCTGATGGTCGAGGTGCTGGCGGCCGGCCTTTCGGGCGCTAACTGGTCGCTCGACGCACCCTGGTTCAGCGGCGGGCCGGACAGCCCGGGAACCGGCCTGTTCGTCCTTGCGGTCGAACCGAAGCTGCTCGATCCGGATTTCGAGAAGCGCATGAAAGACCAGCTCGACCGGCTGCGGCGGCGCTATGGCGTGCACGTGCCGGGACGCGCCCGCGCCGAAGCGGCGGAGAAGGCGCAAGCGCGCGGCATAAACGCCCCCAAGGCGGTGGTGCAGCGCATTTCCGAATTCGCCGAACGCTACTCGGCCTGAAATCCTTATCCATCAGTAAACAGCTGACCTCTCCCGCGAGGCTGTGTTCAGGCGTGGATTTTTTTGCGTCCGTCGCTGAACCTTCTGGTGCGTCCCGGCAACCAATGCCTGACCGGGTCGGGGGCCCGGTCGGTGCCTACTGTCGGATGCGTCCAGGGCTGAGGCGGGCGTCTCACGCCAAGCTGATACCGTCTCAGGTCAGGCCGTCTCGTTGGACCCTGGTTTCGACACGAACGTCACCCGGAAAACCCCGCTTCGGCGGGGTTTTCTGCGTTTTGTCTGCTGTCAAGAAAAACATGTGCACGATGATCAACTTTTGTTTATTTGACACCGCCCGACCCCATCGGGCGTTTGCCGATGACAGCAATCCAGAGGAGACCGCCTTGTCTGCAGCCACCGACAACACAAGCAAAAGCCTTTTCGTTCCCGCCCTTGGCGGCCTCTACGCCACACTGAACAATGCCGCGGAAACCATGCTGCGGGCCGTCGCCGGCATCTTCCTAACCATCCATGGCTCGCAGAAGATCACCGATCCGTTCGGCGCCGCCGAGATGGTCGAGGGCCTCGGCTTCTATCCCGGCGCGTTCTGGTCGCTGCTTCTGTCCTGCACCGAATTCTTCGGCGGCATTTTCATCGCCATCGGCCTGCTCACCCGCCCGGCTGCCTTCGCCGGGATGGTCGTGCTTCTGGTTACGGTCTGGTTCCACTGGGTCACTGTCGGCCAGGGTTTTTCCGGCGCCGAAAAATCGCTGCTGTGGGCGGCGATCCTGCTCTTCTTCGTCATCCGTGGCGGCAACCGCCATTCGGTCGACGCGCGCATCGGCAAGGCGTTCTGAGGCGGGTCTGTCTAAACGCAATTCCCAAGGGAAAGCGTTATGCGCTTTTCCCGGGAAAGCGCTTCACACTTTTCCTGGAATTGCTCTGAAACAAGGTCACGAGCGACCTCCGGTCGCTCTTTGCCTTTGCCTCGAAACGGATTAAGAAGCGGCTTCAGCCAAGCTTGCGAGCGCCGGAGCCAGCCATGACCGAAATCCTGCAGACCCCGAAGCTCGTCGTCGTGTTCGGCGGGTCCGGTTTTGTCGGCCGCCATGTCGTTGGGGCGCTGGCCAGGCGCGGCTACCGCATCAGGGTGCCCGTCCGCCGCCCCGATCTCGCCGGCCATCTGCAGCCGCTCGGCAATGTCGGTCAGATCCAGCCGGTGCAGGCCAATGTGCGCGTGCGCTGGTCGGTCGACCGTGCCGTGCAGGGCGCCGACCATGTCATCAACCTGGTCGCCATCCTGCACGAGAGCGGCCGGCAGAAGTTCGGCGCCGTGCATGAGTTCGGCTCCCGCGCCATCGCCGAAGCCGCGCGCTCGGTTGGCGCAGGCCTCACCCATATTTCGGCGTTGGGAGCGGACCTCAACGCGCAATCCGACTATGCGCGCACCAAGGCGCTCGGCGAAAAGGCGGTGCTGGAGACGATCGCGGATGCCGTCATCTTCCGTCCGTCGATCAATTTCGGACCCGAGGACGCCTTCTTCAACCGCTTCGCCAGCATGGCGCGCTATTCGCCGGTGCTGCCGTTGCTTGGCGGCGGCCAGACCAAGTTCCAGCCGGTCTATGTCGGCGATGTCGCCGAAGCGGTGGCGCGCTCGGTCGAGGGCAAGGTCGAAGGCGGCCGGATCTACGAGCTCGGCGGGCCGCAGGTGCTCACCTTCAAGGAATGCATGGAAGAACTGCTCACCGTCATCGAGCGCAAGCGGATTTTGCTGCCGGTGCCGTGGTGGGTGGCGAACATGCAGGCGTCGATCCTCGGCCTGCTGCCCAACCCAATGCTGACCAAGGACCAGGTGCTGCAGCTGCGCTCGCACAACATCGTTTCCGATGCCGCCGCCAAGGAAGGCAGGACTCTTGTCGCGCTCGGCATCCAGCCGCAGTCGATCGGCACGATCCTGCCAAGCTACCTCTGGCGCTTCCGCGCCGCCGGTCAGTTCCAGCGCAAGTCGGCAGCCTAAGCGGCAGGGGCTCGCTCGGCCGGCTATGACGCGCGTCTGGCGGTGACCTGCATCGGCAGGCCACCTTGCGGCTGCGTCGTCAGCTTCTGCACCGGCCAGGGCTTCGTCTCAGGCGTTGTGTCGAAGCGGAAGCGCGACAGCATGATGGCCAGCGCGATGATCGCCTCCTGCATGGCGAAACTGGCGCCGATGCAGACGCGCGGGCCGGCACCGAACGGCAGATACTGGTAGCGGTCGATTTTTTCACGATTCCCTGGATGGAAACGCTCGGGCATGAAGGCGTCCGGCCTGTCCCACAGTTTTCTGTGGCGATGCACGACCCACGGCATCACCAGCACCGCGGCGCGCCTGGGAATGTAGAGCTCGTTCCAGGTCTCCGGCTCGATCGGCTCGCGATTGATCGACGGCGCAGGCGGATAGAGCCTGAGCGCCTCTTCGAAGGCGGCGCGGGTGAGCGGCATGGCATCGAGCCATTTCGTCGGATCGGGCTCGCGCGCCAGTACTGCGTCGATCTCGCGTTCGACCTTTTCGCGCTCCCAGGGCGCTTCGGCCAGGCAATAGATCGTCCAGCCCAAGGCGCGGGCGGTGGTCTCGTGGCCCGCTCCGATGAAGGTGATGATGTTGTCCTCGACCTCGGCGCGGGTCAACCCGTCCGGCCCCTCGGCCTTGAGCAGAAGCGTGAGGAAATCCTGCGGCACGGCATCGGGATCGCGCTTCAGCCGCTCCTCGCGCATCCGGACGGTGTCGGTGACTATCTTGCGGAAATAAGCCATCGTCTTGCGGCCGCGGATGCGGGTCAGGCGCGGCAGCCATTCGGGTGCGCGCAGCAGGTCGAGCGGATCGACGCGGCCCATGGTCTCGAACAGGCGGTCGATCTCCCTGGCGAGGCTCCCCGGCTCGCCCGATATCTCGCCGGAAAACAGCGTCTCAGCCAGGATATCGTAGGTGAGCAGCGTCATGTCGTGGGCGATGTCGGAGGTGCCGCCAGCCTCGTAGCGGCTGACGAAGTCCAGCGTGCGCTTCAGCATCGGTTGGGCAAAACCGAAGATGTGGCGCGGCGTGAACACCGGCGCCATCGCCTTACGCGAGCGCTTCCACACCTCGCCCTCGGCAGTCAGCAGGCCGTCGCGCAGGATCGGGCGCAGGATCATCTGGCGCACCGTCGCCATCTTGTAGTTCCTGGCATTATCGACCAGCACATGGCGGATGAGGCCGGGATCGTTGGCGACGACCAATGGTCCGCCAACGCCGTTCACCGAGATCCAGGGTTCGTTGTAGGTGTGCTCGCCCCACAATTCGAGCGGATTGCGGTAGACGATGCGCATCATCTCCAGCGTCGAAGGCGGCGTCGTGCGCGGCTTCGGTGCGGGCGGAACGAAAGGGGCGGGCTGCGTGTCCATGGGATGCTCCGCTGATACCCCAATGTAGTGAGCGGCTAAGCCGGCGTCCATGTGGCCGAACGGCAGAGCACCAGCATCCGCTCTCCGGAATGTGACCGGTCCCCTTGCCGTGCCTTCTTGCCGCCTTGCAGCGCGTGGCTTAGGTGGCGGTCACCAACAGATACCGCCACTCCCAATCCCGCCATTCCAGGAGCCCGCCTTGAAACACCGGTTGAACGTCATCATCGGCAGCACGCGACCGGGCCGCACCGGGCCGGTTTTCGCCAAGTGGCTGGATGGCTTTGCGCGCGAGCACGGCAAGTTCGAGCCCGTCCTGACCGACATCGCCGCGTTCAACCTGCCGCTGCTGGACGAGCCGCACCATCCGAAGCTCGCCAAATATGAGAAGGATCACACCAAGGCCTGGTCGAAGGCGATCGACGCCGCCGACGCCTTCGTCTTCGTGGCGCCGGAGTACAATTATTTCGTGGCACCCGCGATCGTCAACGCGGTCGACTATCTCTCTCGCGAGTGGAAATACAAACCCGCCGCCATCTTCAGCTATGGCGGCGTCTCCGGTGGTCTGCGCGCGGCGCAAGCGGTCAAGCCGCTGCTGACTTCGGTCGGCGTGATGCCGATCCCCGAGGGCGTGGCGCTGCATGCCTATCAGAAGCTGCTCGATGAGGATGGCGCTTTCGAGCCCAGCGAGCAGGTGCTTGGCGGCACCAGGACCATGCTCGACGAGTTGTTGCGCTGGAGCCAGGCGCTGAAGCCGATGCGTGCCGGCTAAGCCCCATTTGCCGGCAGAACAACCCGGCTTGTTCACGCCATAAAGAAATGAAATGCTCCGCCATTGACCGGGCCGGGGCGGTTCGACTTGCGATTTCTGTTTGCGCTATTGCTGATCCTGTCGACGGTCGCCGCCGCCATGGCGGAGCGGCGCGTGGCGCTGATCGTCGCCGATGACGACTACCGTCTGATCCGGCCGCTGGCCAATCCCGTCAATGACGGCGAGGCGATGGAGGCTGCGCTGAAGAAGCTCGGCTTCGAGGTTGTGCTCGAGACCAACCGGGATCTGCGCCGCATGCGCCGCGCGCTCGACGATTTTCGCGAGGATGCCAGGGGCGCCGACGTGGCGCTGGTGTATTTCTCCGGCCATGGCGTCGAAATCTCCGGCGACAACCGGCTGCTGCCGGTCGATGCCGACGCCTCTTCGCTCGATGCGCTGAAAAGGACCAGCCTGCCGCTGGAAGAGGTGCGCGATGCCGTCGCCGCTACGGCCAAGGTCGGGCTGATCGTGCTCGATGCCTGCCGCAGCGATCCGTTCACGGCAAGCGCCGGCGAAGGCCGTGGCGCGACATCGCTGGCCAAGGATGTCTCGGACAAGGTCCGGCCCGGTCTCGGCCGTATCGGGAAGGCGGAAAATACCCTGTTTGCCTTTTCCGCCGCGCCCGGCGAGACGGCCGCCGACGGCTCGGGCCAGAACTCGCCCTTCACCGCGGCGCTGGCGAAATATCTCGGCACCGACGGGCTCGAAATCCGCTCGGTGCTGACACTGGTGCAGCAGGAGGTCTACGACCTGACGCGCGGCAAACAGCTTCCCTATATCGAGAGCGGTCTGCCGCAACTGTTCTTTGCCACATCCACCAGGGAGCAGTTGCCGGAGCGCGAACGGCTGCTGCTGGCCATGGCCGAGGTGACACCACAAATGCGCGGCGAAGTCGAGCAGATCGCCAGCGATGCCGACATGCCGCTGGCGCCGCTCTACGGCGCGCTGATCAGCGCCGATACCAGCCAGCTTTCGGCGGAAAGCCTGAACGCCAGGTTGCGCGAGGCGGCCGACGCCTTCGTCAAGGTGCGCAGCGAAATGAAGGTTCTCGGCGCCAGCGATCCGCAGGTGAGCGCGTTGCGCCAGCAGGCGCAAGAGCAGCTTTCGCTCGGCGCTTTCGACGCCGCGCGGGCAAAACTCGCCGAGGCTGCCGGCATCGACAGCGTGTCGCGCAAGGCGCTGAAGGCCAACTTCGCCAGTCGCACTCTGTCCGAAGCCGCGACGCTCTTTCTGTCGGGCGGTGCGGCCCGCGCCGACCTCAACTATGCCGCCGCCATCAAGGATTACGAGGCGGTGCTGACGCTCTATGGCGAGGCCGGGCCGTCGGCGCTCGAGCCTGACGATTTCGACCGCCAGATCCGCACCCAGGACGAACTGGGCAAACTCTACACCACCGTTGGCAACATCACCGCCGCCGGTCGCGCCTTCGAGGCGCTGCGGGCCAATCTCGAACAGAGGTCGCGGCAGGAAACCGACCCGGGCGTGCGGCGCGATCTCGCCATCAGCCACACCAAGCTCGGCAACATCAGGATGGCGCAAGGCGATCTGCCGGCTGCTTTGCAGAATTACCAGGCGGCGCGCGCGATGCTGCACGAGTTGGCCTCGGCCGAACCGGGCCGCCTGGAATGGTTCGGCGATCTGGCCATGAACGACGATAAGATCGGCGACGTGCTGGTGACGAACGGCGATCTGGCCGGCGCCTCACAAGTCTACCAGGAAAGCCTGTCGATCAAGAAGGTGCTCGCCGCCAACGAGCCGGAGCGCGCCGAGCTGCAGCGTGACCTGACCATCTCCTATGACGAGATTGCCCGTCTTGCGCGTGCCGCGGGACAGCTGGACAATGCGCAGGCGGCCTTTGAAGAAAGCCTGAAGATCCGCCTCGCCTTGGCCGCGAAGGCGCCTGACGACGCGCAAAGGCAGCGCGACGTCTCGGTCAGTCACGACACGATCGGCGACCTGAAGCGCGAGCGCGGCGACGCCGCCGGCGCGCTTGTCGCCTACCGCGAAGGCCTGGTGATCGTCGAAGGGCTGCTCAGCCGCGACCCCGATAACACCGAGCTGAAGCGCGATCTGTCGGTCGGCAACACCAAGATCGGCAACGCGCTCAAGGATCAGGAGGATTGGCCGGCTGCGCTTGCAGCCTATCAACAAGGGCTGGCGCAGGCTCGCCAGCTCGCGGACGGCGACCCCGAAAACACGGAGTGGCAGCGCGATCTCTCGGTCAGCGTCGAAAAGGTCGCCGGCGTGCTTGCCATCCAGGGCGACCGCAAGGGCGCGCTCAAGCTGTATCTCGACAGTTTCGTCATCGTCGACAGGCTGGCGAAGCTCGACCCGGCCAATTTTGACTGGCAGCGCGACCTGTCGATAACGCTGTCGGAG
Source organism: Mesorhizobium waimense (assembly GCF_003601975.1). Classification (GTDB taxonomy): domain Bacteria; phylum Pseudomonadota; class Alphaproteobacteria; order Rhizobiales; family Rhizobiaceae; genus Mesorhizobium; species Mesorhizobium waimense. The sequence goes on along the minus strand of NZ_QZWZ01000001.1, from coordinate 312,594 downwards.
ATAGGCATGCTCAAGGTCAAGCAGCGCGACATCAAGGGTGCGCGGCAGGCATTCGAGGATTGCCTGGACATCCGCCAGCAGCTTGCCAGATCCGACCCCGACAACGCCACCTGGCAGCGCGATCTGGTGGTTGCGATGATCGACTACGCCCAGGTCGCCAAGAACCCGAAGGCGGTTCTTTCCGAGGCGCTGGACATCACACTGGAACTCGACCGCAGCGGCCGGCTGGCGCCGCGCTACAAGTTCATGATCAAGTTTCTCAAGGATCGATTGGCCCGCGTGAAATAGGCCTGACCGAAGCCGGTCGTTGATAGCCGGCTCTTCCGCCCCAGAAATGCTCGCAAACCTTGGAAAAACCGCCTTTTGCGCCTATATCTAGGACATCAAAACGGCGCGATTCGGAGCCAATTTCCGGCACCGGGACAGCGCCATCAATCAGACAGGTTTTCATGAGCGATCAGACTGAAAGCGCCAATGGCGCGGAAGCCGAGTACGGCGCCGATTCCATCAAGGTTTTGAAGGGGTTGGATGCCGTCCGCAAGCGGCCGGGCATGTATATCGGCGACACCGATGACGGCTCGGGACTGCATCACATGGTCTACGAGGTGGTCGACAACGCCATCGACGAGGCGCTGGCGGGCCATGCCGACCTCGTCACAGTGACGCTCAATCCCGACGGATCGGTCACCGTCATCGATAATGGCCGCGGCATTCCGACCGATATCCACACCGGCGAAGGCATTTCGGCGGCCGAAGTGATCATGACGCAGCTGCATGCCGGCGGCAAATTCGACCAGAATTCCTACAAGGTGTCGGGCGGCCTGCACGGCGTCGGCGTCTCGGTGGTCAACGCGCTGTCGGCCTGGCTGAAACTCAGGATCCGCCGCAACGGCCAGATCTTCGAGATGAGCTTCACCCATGGCAATGCCGACGCGCCGCTGAAGGTCACCGGCAGCTACGAGCAGAACAAGGCCGCCGGCACCTATGACGGACGCAGCGGCAGCGAGATCACTTTCTTCCCGTCGTCCGAGACCTTCACCATGGTCGAGTTCGACTACGGCACGCTGGAGCACCGGCTACGCGAGCTGGCCTTCCTGAACTCCGGCGTGCGTATCGTCCTGACCGATGCCCGCCATGCCGACATCGTGCGCCACGAACTGCACTATGACGGAGGACTGGAGGAGTTCGTCAAATATCTCGACCGCGTGAAGAAACCGCTGATCGACAAGCCGATCGCCATCAAGGCCGAGCGCGACGGCATCACCGTCGAGGTGGCGATGTGGTGGAACGACAGCTACCACGAGAACGTGCTGGCCTTCACCAACAACATCCCGCAACGCGATGGTGGCACGCATCTGGCCGGCTTCCGCGGTGCGCTGACGCGCCAGATCACCGGCTATGGCGAATCCTCCGGCCAGACCAAGAAGGAGAAGGTTTCGCTGATCGGCGATGATTGCCGCGAAGGGTTGACAGCGGTGCTGTCGGTCAAGGTTCCGGACCCGAAATTCTCCTCGCAGACCAAGGACAAGCTGGTCTCGTCCGAGGTTCGCCCGGTGGTGGAAGGGCTGGTCAACGAGGCCCTGGGCACTTGGCTGGAAGAACACCCGACCGAGGGCAAAGTGGTGATCGAGAAGGTGATCCAGGCCGCCGCGGCGCGCGAAGCGGCGCGCAAGGCGCGCGACATCACCCGCAAGAGCTCGCTTGGCGTCACCTCGCTGCCCGGCAAGCTGGCGGACTGCCAGGAACGCGACCCGGCGAAGTCGGAAATCTTCATCGTCGAGGGCGACTCGGCCGGCGGCTCGGCCAAAGGCGGCCGTTCGCGCCAGAACCAGGCCATCCTGCCCCTGCGCGGCAAGATCCTCAATGTCGAGCGGGCGCGTTTCGACCGCATGCTCGGTTCCGACATGATCGGCACGCTGATCACCGCGCTCGGCACTTCGATCGGCAAGGACGAGTTTAACGCCGACAAATTGCGCTACCACAAGATCATCCTGATGACCGACGCCGACGTCGACGGCGCCCACATCCGTACCTTGCTGCTCACCTTCTTCTTCCGGCAGATGCCGGAGCTGATCGAGCGCGGGCATCTCTACATTGCCCAGCCGCCGCTCTACAAAGTGACGCGCGGCAAGAGCTCGCAATATATCAAGGATGAAGGCGCGTTCGAAGAGTTCCTGATTGGTTCAGGGCTGGAGGAGGCGTCGCTTTCGCTGGGTTCCGGCGAGGTGCGGGCGGGACAGGATCTGCGCAGCGCTATCGACGACGCGCTGGCGGTGCGGCAGCTGATCAATGGCCTGCATACGCGCTACAATCGTGGCGTGGTCGAGCAGGCGGCGATCGCCGGCGCGCTCAATCCGGATGTGCTTGGCGATCTTGGCCGTGCCAATGCAATGGCCGACCGCGTCGCCAAGCGCCTCGACATCATCGCCGAGGACACGGAGCGCGGCTGGACCGGCCGTATGTCGACCTCGAACGAAGGCGTCGGCGGCTATGTGTTCGAGCGCACGGTGCGCAGCGTCAAGGAATTCGCACAGCTCGATCTCGGGCTGATCAATTCGGCCGACGCCCGCCAGCTCGATCGCTATGCGCCGCGCCTGACCGAAGTCTACGGCGCGCCGCCGGTGCTGCGCCGCAAGGATGTTTCCGAGACCATTTCGGGACCGCTGGCGCTGCTCAACGCGGTGTTCGCGACCGGCCGCAAGGGCCTGACCATGCAGCGCTATAAGGGCCTTGGCGAGATGAACGCCGAACAGCTCTGGGAAACCACGCTCGACCCGAATGTGCGCTCGCTGCTGCAGGTCAAGGTCAATGACGCCACCGACGCGGACAGCCTGTTCTCGCGGCTGATGGGCGACGAGGTCGAGCCCCGGCGCGAGTTCATCCAGGACAATGCACTGTCGGTTGCCAATCTGGATATTTGAAGCCGGCTTAGATTCACGCCTTGATGGCGCCATTCTGTTTCATCAGGGCGTGAATGAGTTGGAGAGGTTTTGGCCGGCGCGCCGCTTCTCGGTTGCCACCCGATCTACAGTCAGCCCGTCCGCCGCCAAGGTGACGCCGAACTTATCACTGGCCTCCTTGGACGTGTAATAGCCGAGCGCCACATCTCTCAGCACCAGATCCGCCTCGCGCTGGAGCGGATCGCCATAGCCGCCACCGCCGGGCGTGCCGACGCGGACGCGGTCGCCGGCCTTGAGCGCGATATCCTGCTCCTTGGAGAGATGCGGCGGGACATGTGCCTCGCCGCCACGGAACACTGTCACCGTGTTGGGCGCGCCGTCCTTGCCGCCAAGCGCGCCTTGCGGGCCGAAGCGGCCGTGGTCCATGACGAAGGAGGCGCGGGCGTCACCGCGCAAAATCTCGACCTCATAGGCGAGCCCAAAACCGCCGCGCTGCTTGCCGGCACCACCGGAGCCTTCGCGCAAGGCGTAGTGCCGATAGAGCACCGGAAAAGCCTGCTCCATGATCTCGACCGGCGGCGATTTGGAAATGCCGATGGTCGAGCAGCCATTGGTCAGGCCGTCATGGCCGGCATTGCCGCCATAGCCGCCGCCGGAGATCTGGTACATGACGTAATCGCGCCCGCGCACCGGGTCGTTGCCGCCAAGCGCGAAATTGCCGCTGGAGCCAGCCGGAGCCGCCGTCACCTTGTCCGGCAGCGCCTGCACCATGGCCGCGAACACTGCCTCGGCAATGCGCTGCGAAACCTCGGCCGCGCAGCCCGACACCGGACGCGGATATTTGGCGTCGAGGAAAGTGCCCTCCGGCCGCTTGACGATGAGGGGTTCGAAGGCGCCGGCGCTGATCGGCACGTCCGGGAAAATATGACGCATGGCGAGATAGACTGACGACAAGGTCGTCGCCAAGACACTGTTCATCGGCCCGGCGCAGGGCTTTGATGAGCCGGCAAAGTCGAAAGTCAGCGTGTCGCCCTGCTTCTCGACGGCGAGCGCGATGGTCAGCGGCTCGTTCACCACTCCGTCGGAATCGACGAAGGCTTTTGAACGGTAGGTGCCGTCGGGTATGGCGGCGATGTTGGCGCGCATCTGCTCGGCGGCGCGGCGGCGCAGTTCGGCGATCGCCTCGACAACCGTTTCATCGCCGTAACGATCGAGGATTCCGTTGAGCCGGTCCTGCCCGATCAGCAGTGCCGCGGCCTGCGCCCGTATATCGCCGATGCGCTGGTCAGCGACGCGGATGTTGGAACAGATGATGGCGTAGATCTCCGTGTCGAGCACGCCCTTCTTGAACAGTTTTACCGGGGGCAGCCGCAGCCCTTCCTGCTCGACGGCGGTTGCCGAGGCCGAGAAGCCGCCCGGCACCGAACCGCCAATGTCGGGCCAGTGGCCGGTGTTCGACAGCCAGCAGAAGATCTTTCCGCCCCTGTAGACCGGCATGGCGAAGCGGACATCCATCAGATGCGTGCCGCCGAGATAGGGGTCGTTGACGATGTAGATGTCGCCAGGCTCCGGCGGCAGGCAGCGGCCGTCGGCAATCATCTCGATCACCGTTTTGGTCGAATATTGCATCACCCCGACGAACACCGGCAGGCCCTGCGAGCCTTGCGCGATCAGCGAACCGTCGAGCGCCGAATAGATGCCGTCGGAGCGGTCGTTGGCTTCGGCGATGACGGGCGAAAAGGCGGCACGCGAGAAGGTCAGGTCCATCTCGTCACAGACCTGCTGCAGGGCTGCCTGGAGCACCGAAAGCGTGATGGTGTCGAGCTTTGCCATATCAGGCCTCACCGATGTCGATGATGATGTTACCGTCGGCGTCCGAACGCGCCCTGTCGCCGGGTTCGAGCACCGTGGTGGCGTCCATCTGCTCTAGGATCGCCGGACCTTCTATCACTGCATCGAGCGGCAGTTTTTCGCGTGCGTAGACAGGCGTGTCGTGCCAGGCGCCGGCATACCAGACCGGCCGGATTTCGCGCCGTGCCTCGTCGAGTGTTTTTACGCGTCCGGCCGGGTCGATCAGGCGAGAAAGATCGATTGCTGGCCTGACACCGGTCACCGAAGTGTTGAGGTTGACAAGATTGGCGCGGATCTCCGGCAGTTCGACCTTGAAGCGGGCGAAATAAGCCTTTTCGAACAGAAGCTGCAGCATTTCACGTGTGACCGAAGACGACGGCAGCGACACATTGATGATGTGGGTCTGGCCGACGAACTGCATGTCGGCGGAGTGGGTGACGCGGATCGTCTCCGGCTTCACGGCTTCCTTGCCGATCAGCTCCTCGCCTTCGTTCCGGTGCCGTTCCAATATTCCGTGAAGCTGGCTTTCATCGAGGCCGGACACCGGCTGGTTGACGGTGTTGACGAAGTCGTGCCGGAGATCGGCGACCACGCAGCCGAGCGCATTGGTGATACCGGGCCGCGCCGGTACCAGTACCTTGGGCAGGCCAAGCTCGCGCGCCAGTGCTGTCGCATGCAGCGGCCCGGCGCCGCCAAAGGCGAACAGCGCAAAATCGCGCGGATCGTGACCGCGCGACACCGAGACCATGCGGATAGCGCCGGCCATCTTCATGTTGCCGAGCCTGAGCACTGCGCCCGCCGCTTCGACACCGGAGAGCGCGGTGGCCTTGCCGATCCGGTCCTCGAAGATGCCGGTAACGCGCTCGACAGTTACCGGGTTTTCGACCGCCAGCAATTTCTTCGGCGCCAGCCGCCCTAGCACCAGGTTGGCGTCGGTGATGGTCGGCTCGCTGCCGCCGCGCCCGTAGCAGATCGGGCCAGGATTGGCGCCGGCACTTTCCGGGCCGATCTGGATCAGGCCCGCCGCATCGACGCGGGCGATCGAGCCGCCGCCGGCACCGACCGTGTGCACCGCCACCATTGGCACATGGATCGGCATCGCATATTCGATCTCGATCTCGTTCGACACCGCCGGCTCCGCATTGCGGATCAGCGCCACGTCGGTCGACGTGCCGCCCATGTCGTAGGTGACGAGGTTTTCGAAGCCGGCACGCTTGCCCGTATAGGCGGCGGCGATGACGCCGGAGGCCGGCCCCGACATGACGGTCTTTGCCGATTCACGGGTAACGAAACGGGCCGAGATCATGCCACCATTGCCGTTCATAATCAAAAAATCGCGGGCGTAGCCTTTCGTCCCAAGCTCCTTGCGCAGCCTCTCGACATAGCGCTCGAGGATCGGCTGCACCGAGGCATTGACCGAGGCCGTCACCCCGCGTTCGAACTCGCGCGCTTCCGACAGCAGCGCATGTCCCGTGGTGATGAAGCCGTTCGGCCAGAGTTCGGCGGCGATCTCGGCGGCGCGACGCTCATGTCCGGGATTGGCATAGGAATGCAGGAAGTGGATGACGAGGGATTCGCAGCCGGCCTCGATCAGCTGTGAGACGGCCGTGCGCATCTCGGCTTCGTCGAGCGGAACGCGAACCGCGCCAGAGGCCTCCACCCGCTCCGACACTTCGAGCCTGAGATTGCGCGGAATGACCGGCACGAAAGTTCCTGTCATGCCATAGGGCTGCGGCCGGGTGCGCCGGCCGAGCTCGATCACGTCGCGAAAGCCGCGCGTGGTGATCATGCCGGTTTTCGCCAGCCGGCGCTCCAACACGGCGTTGGTCGTGGTAGTCGTGCCGTGCACGATGAGGTCGATGCCGTCGATGGGAAATCCGGTGGCGCCAAGTGCTGAAACCACGCCGAAAGCCTGGTTGTCGACCGTGGTCGGTGTCTTGGCAATATGCACCCGGCCGCCGTCTTTGCCGTCGATCAAAAGCAGGTCGGTAAAGGTTCCGCCAACATCGATGCCGGCGACGACATTGCCCGGCAACGCCGAAAAATTCTCTTTCATTGTCGAAACCCGAAATGCCCGGACTACGGATATGTCTCAGTTTGGAAAGGTGTTTTACGCTGGTCTCTTGACGCAAATATCATTTGTATACTAATAAATTCGGGACACAAGAGCTTACCGCTTCGCAGTGTGCAAAGGGCACGCCGGAACCTGACTGGTTCGGGCGCGCAGGAGAGAGTTTGGCCTCGGCGTCCTAGAAGGTTCGGTTTGATGAACACCACATCCGCGTTCAATATCGCTGGCGCCCGGCCGCTGCAGTTTCCGATTCCGGCCAATGTCTATGCCGAAACGGTCGTCTCGGTGAAGCACTACACCGACCGCCTGTTCTCGTTCCGCATCACCCGGCCGCAGTCGCTGCGCTTCCGCTCCGGCGAGTTTGTCATGATTGGCCTGCCCAATGCCGAGAAGCCGGTGTACCGCGCCTATTCGGTCGCCAGCCCGTCCTGGGACGACGAACTAGAATTTTTCTCGATCAAGGTGCCGGACGGCCCGCTGACCTCCGAGTTGCAGAAGATCCAGGTCGGCGACACCGTCATCATGCGCCAGAAGTCGACCGGCACGCTGGTGCTCGACGCGCTGACCCCGGCAAAGCGGCTGTTCATGATCTCGACCGGCACCGGCATCGCGCCCTTCGCCAGCCTGCTGCGCGATCCCGACACCTATGAGAAGTTCGAACAGGTCATCCTGACCCATACCTGCCGCGACAACGCCGAGCTGGTTTACGGCCAGGAACTGGTGGCGGCACTTGAGAACGACCCGCTGATCGGCGACCTGACCGGCGGCCGCGTCACCCTCTACAATTCGACGACGCGCGAAGAGTCGGCGCGCATGGGCCGCATCACCGCGCTGATCGGCTCCGGCAAGTTTTATTCCGACCTAGGCATCGACAAGCTCAACCCCGAGACCGACCGCATCATGATCTGCGGCTCGATGCACATGCTGAAGGACGTCAAGGAACTGGCCGAAAGCCTGGGCTTCGAGGAAGGCTCGCTGCATCATCCGTCGAGCTTCGTCGTCGAGCGCGCCTTCGTCGGTTGAGACGTCGCGACGCTTCGGCGTCAGTCTCCGAACGCGTTTTTTGACCGCACGGTCAAAAATCTGCTGCTTTCGCTGCCTTTTTCAGCTATGAGCCGCTTGAGGACTCGTGAAGCGCACCTTCACGGGCTATCTTCGGCGCACGCCGCTGAATGAAGAGGGCAGGAGATGAGCAGCACTATCCGTGAAGCCGACACCGGCGCGTCCAAGGTCACGCCGCTGCCGGCGCGCACCGCCGCCAACACGCCCGTACTGCCGGACCATGCCATTGCCCGCAATCCCGGCATGCGGCTCGATCTCGGCTTCATGGAATCGGTGCGCAGCGTCAACCGCTCGGCGCTGGAGCGCCGCGTCGCCAGCCTGACCAAGCGGCGCTCGATCAAGGCCGACAACCAGGCGGCCTGGCTGCTGCGCGCCGTCGCCTGCATGGACCTGACGACGCTGAATTCCAATGACACCGAGGAACGCGTGCGCCGGCTCTGCGCCAAGGCGATCAATCCGTTTCGCCGCGACATCGTCGAAGGCCTGGGCATAGCGGGCGAGACCATCCGCCCGGCGGCGGTCTGCGTCTATCATCCCTTCGTCGCCACCGCCGTCGACGCGGTGCGCGGCACCGGCATCCATGTCGCCGCCGTTTCGACCGCCTTTCCGCACGGTCTCGCGCCGCTTTCGACGCGCCTGCAAGAGATCGAAGCCTCGGTCCGTGACGGCGCCGACGAGATCGACGTCGTCATCCCGCGCGGCCTGGTGTTCGGGGCGAAATGGCAGGAACTCTACAACGAGATCGTTTCGATGCGCGAGGCCTGCGGCGAGGCGCATCTCAAGGTCATTCTCGGCACCGGCGATCTCGCCACGCTGCGCAACGTCATGCTGGCCTCGATGGTGGCGATGATGGCGGGCGCGGATTTCATCAAGACCTCGACCGGCAAGGAAAGCGTCAACGCGACGCTGCCGGTGGGCCTGGCGATGGTGCGCGCCATCCGCGCCTATTTCGAGGAAACCGGCTATCTCATCGGCTTCAAGCCGGCCGGCGGCATTTCCACCGCCAAGGTTTCGCTCGACTGGCTGGTGCTGATGAAGGAAGAGCTGGGCCGGCCATGGCTGGAGCCCGACCTGTTCCGCTTCGGCGCCTCGAGCTTGCTGACCGACATCGAGCGCCAGCTTGAACACCATCTGACCGGCCATTACTCGGCCAACCATCGCCACGCGATGGCTTGAGCGCTACACCGCGCCGCACAAAAACCTCCTCCTAGCGGAGACGCCCGATGAACATTCTCGAACGCTATCACGCCATGGATTACGGCCCGGCGCCGGAGGCCCGCAACGAGGCGGATGCCTGGCTTGCCGCGCGAGATTTCGGCAAGGCGCTGTTCATCGGCGGCGTGTGGAAGGCGGCGGGCAGCGGCAAGACCTTCGATACCAGTGATCCCTCCTCCGGCAAGCTGCTGGCCAAGGTGTCCGATGCCGGTGCTGCCGATATCGACGCCGCGGTTTTGGCCGCCGCCAAGGCCCTGCCGAAATGGAGTGCTACTTCCGGCTACAGCCGAGCCAAGGTTCTCTATGCCATCGGCCGCGCCATGCAGCGCCATCAGCGCCTGTTCGCGGTGCTGGAATCGATCGACAACGGCAAGCCGATCCGCGAAAGCCGCGACATCGACGTGCCGCTGGCCATCCGCCATTTCATCCACCATGCCGGCTGGGCGCAGGCGCTGGACAAGGATTTCCCCGAGCATAAGGGCGTCGGCGTCGTCGGCCAGATCATCCCGTGGAACTTCCCGCTGCTGATGTTGGCCTGGAAGATCGCGCCGGCACTCTCCGCCGGCTGCACGGTGGTGCTGAAGCCGGCCGAGTTCACCCCGCTCACCGCCATCCTGTTCGCCGAAATCTGCGAGCGCGCCGGCGTGCCCAAGGGCGTCGTCAACATCGTCCAGGGCGGGCCGGAGGCCGGTGCGGCCATCGTCAACCATCCAGGCATCCAGAAGATCGCCTTCACCGGCTCGTCCGAGGTTGGCAAGATCATCCGGAAAGCCACGGCAGGATCGGGCAAGAAACTGTCACTGGAGCTCGGCGGCAAGTCGGCCTTCGTCGTCTTCGAGGATGCCGATCTCGACAGCGCCGTCGAGGGACTGGTCGACGGCATCTGGTTCAACCAGGGCCAGGTCTGCTGCGCCGGCTCGCGCCTTCTGGTGCAGGAAGGCATCGCCGACGCCTTGATCGCCAAGGTCAAGACCAGGATGGGCCGGCTGCGCGTCGGCAGCCCGCTCGACAAGAACACCGATATCGGCCCGCTGGTCGACATGACCCAGCTCGAGCGCGTCAAGAGACTGGTCGCGGAAGGGGCAAAGCAGGGCGCAGTCTGCTGGCAGCCGGACGCCGCACTGCCGGCCTCCGGCTGTTACCATTTGCCGACGCTCGCGACTGGTGTTTCTCCGGCTAACATCCTGGCGCAGGAGGAGGTGTTCGGCCCGGTGCTGGCCACCATGACCTTCCGCAACACCGAGGAAGCGATCGAGCTCGCCAACAACACACGTTACGGCCTGGCGGCCTCGGTGTGGAGCGAGAACGTCAACCTTGCCCTGCATGTCGCACCGCAGTTGAAGGCCGGCGTCGTCTGGGTCAACGGCACCAACATGTTCGATGCCGCCTGCGGCTTCGGCGGCTATCGCGAGAGCGGCTTCGGCCGCGAAGGCGGCCGCGAGGGCATGTTCGAATATCTGTCTGTGAAACTGCCGCTCGGCCCTGTGATCAAACCGGCGACTTCTTCCGTGCAGCCTGTCGAGCAATCGGAAGGCGACGCCATCGACCGCACGGCAAAGCTGTTCATCGGCGGCAAGCAGGTCCGGCCGGACGGCAACTATTCGCTTGGCATTGCCACCGCCAAGGGCAAGCTTGCCGGCGAGGTCGGTCTCGGCAACCGCAAGGACATCCGCGATGCCGTCACTGCTGCCCGCGCCTGCAAGGGCTGGCCGGAAGCGACCGCCTACAATCGCAGCCAGGTGCTCTATTACCTGGCCGAGAACCTGTCCGGCCGTGCCGATGAATTCGTCGCCCGCCTCACGGAGCTTACCGGCACCGCCGCCAAGGACGCGCGTGCAGAGGTCGAGCTGTCGATCGAGCGACTGTTCCTTTATGCCGGCCTCGCCGACAAGTTCGAGGGCCGTGTGCACCAGCCGCCTGCCCGCGCCGTGACTTTGGCGCTGCATGAGCCGGTCGGCGTCATGGGCATTGTCGCGCCCGACAGCGCGCCGCTACTCGGCCTGATCTCGCTGGTTGCTCCGGCGCTCGCCATGGCCAACACGGTGGTGGCGGTGCCTTCGGAAAGATATCCGCTGCTTGCCACCGATCTCTATCAAATCATCGAATATTCCGACGTTCCGGCCGGCGCCATCAACATCGTCACCGGCCGCAGCGCCGAGCTTGCCGGCGTGCTGGCCAAGCACGACGATGTCGACGGGCTCTGGGTGTTCGCCGATGCCGAGACCTGCGCCAAGGCGGAAGCCGACTCGATCGGCAACCTCAAGCGCGTCTGGACCGGCAATGGCCGCAGCCTCGACTGGACGTCGAGCGACGCCGCGGGAGACGCCTTCTTGCGCCGTGCCGTCGAGGTCAAGAACGTCTGGGTGCCCTACGGCGACTGACAGTCCGCGCAAACGGCCAGCGGTGACGTTCGGGCTTGACGGGTCAATGGATGTTCTTTAACGAGAAAAAACAATTGGCCTGCACATCAACGGGTGTTTGAGGCGGCACGATAGTGCTTGCCTGGCACATTGCACCTTGGCCGAATGCCCTTAGACATCCGGGCGGCGTTAGACAGTCGAGGAGAACAGCATGGCGGATCTGGCGGGCAAGGTCGTTGTCGTCACGGCGGCAGCGCAAGGCATCGGCAGGGCGAGCGCGCTAGCCTTCGCCAAGGCAGGCGCCGTTGTGCACGCCACCGACATCAACGAGGTGCTGCTGGCCGAAATCGGCAAGACAAGCGGGATCAACACCCGCAAGCTCGATGTGCTGAACGACGAGGCGGTGAAATCGGGCTTCGCCGAAATCGGCCCTGTCGATGTGCTGTTCAATTGCGCCGGCTTCGTCCATTCCGGCTCGATCCTCGAAATGGCGGATGCCGATCTCGACTTCGCCTTCAACCTCAATGTGCGCGCGATGATCCGCACCATCCGCGCGGTGCTGCCGGGCATGCTGGAACGTGGCGACGGATCGATCGTCAACATGTCGTCGGTCGCCGGTGCCGGCAAAGGTGTGCCCAACCGTTTCGCTTATGGCGTCACCAAGGCCGCGGTCATCGGACTGACCAAGGCGATTGCCGCCGACTATGTCGGCAAAGGCATACGCTGCAACGCCATCTGCCCTGGCACTGTCGAGAGCCCGTCGCTGCAGGATCGCATGCATGCGCAAGGCGACTACGAAGCCGCCCGCGCCGCCTTCATCGCCCGCCAGCCGATGGGCCGTCTTGGCACGCCGGAGGAAATTGCCGATCTCGCCGTCTATCTAGCCGGCGCCACCTATACGTCGGGGCAGGCCTACAATATCGACGGTGGCTGGTCGATCTAGCAGTCTGAAAAACATGGTCCCCAGGCATCTAAGGCGGCTTCCGCGCTTGCCCCGGGATAGGTCCATTCGGTACTTTCCGCCCGGTTTCTGAAAACCATATCGTCGCCTTGGCGGAGAGTTTGCAAAAGGCCACGGGCCGCAATCAGGAGAAAGACTGCATGAAACTGCTGCGCTATGGCGAGGTGGGGAGCGAACGTCCCGGCCTGCTCGATGCGGATGGGACGATCCGCGACCTCTCCGCTTATGTCGCCGACATCGCCGGCACGGTGCTTCACCCGGCTTCGCTGGACATGCTGTCGAAGCTCGACCCGAAATCGCTGCCCGCGGTTTCCGGCAGTCCACGCATCGGCGCCTGCGTCGCCGGCACGGGAAAATTCATCTGCATCGGGCTCAACTATTCCGACCACGCCGCCGAGACCGGCGCCACCGTGCCGCCGGAGCCGATCATCTTCATGAAGGCAAGCTCGGCCATCGTCGGGCCCGACGACGACGTGCTGATCCCGCGCGGCTCGGTGAAGACCGACTGGGAAGTCGAACTCGGCGTCGTCATCGGCAAGACCGCCAAATATGTCAGCGAAGCCGAGGCGCTGGATTATGTCGCTGGCTACTGCGTCTCGCACGATGTTTCCGAGCGCGCCTTCCAGGCCGAGCGGCAGGGCCAGTGGACCAAGGGCAAGTCCTGCGACACGTTCGGCCCGATCGGACCGTGGCTGGTGACCAAGGACGAGGTGGCCGACCCGCAGAACATCAAGATGTGGCTGACGGTGAACGGCAAGACGATGCAGGACGGCTCGACCAAAACCATGGTCTACGGCGTCGCTTACCTCGTCTCCTACCTCAGCCATTTCATGTCGCTGCATCCCGGCGACATCATCTCGACCGGCACGCCGCCCGGCGTCGGGCTCGGCATGAAGCCGCCGGTGTTCCTGAAGGCGGGTGATGTGGTCGAACTCGGTATCGAAGGGCTGGGTCAGCAGAAGCAGACGTTCAAGGCGGACGTGTAGGCGTATACCTCTCCCCTTCTCCCCTGTGGGAGAAGGTGGATCGGCGCGCAGCGCCGAGACGAATGAGGGGTGCTGGAAGAAACTCGGCATCAAAATATCGAGGTATTGGAAGCGCTTACACCTTCAGCGTAGCGATCCTTCCAACACCCCTCATCCGACCGAGCTTCGCTCGGCCACCTTCTCCCACAGGGGAGAAGGAAGTGGCAGCTACTTCAACACCTTCCCATCCGCTCCAAACCGATAGGTCTTCGCCGGGTCCGGCGTCGCGTAAAGCGTCGCGCCCGGTTCGGCATTGTAGACGCCGAAGATGCGCACGGTGATCAGCCCGGCCTTTTCGCAGTCGAGATAGAGATTGGTGTCGGCGCCGAGATGCTCGGCATGCACCACCGTCCCCTTCCAGGCGCCGGACTTTGGATCGACGGTCAGGTGCTCAGGCCGCACGCCGATGGTATTCGCCGTCTCGCCCAGTCTGGCGCCGTCGATGAAATTCATCTTCGGTGAGCCGATGAAGCCGGCGACGAATTCGTTCGCCGGCGAATTGTAGAGCTGCATCGGCCCGCCGATCTGCTCGATCTTGCCGGCATTGAGCACAACGATCTTGTCGGCCAGCGTCATCGCCTCGACCTGGTCGTGGGTGACGTAGATCATCGTTGCCTTCAGCCGGCGATGCAGCTGGGCGATCTCAAGCCTGGTGTTGACGCGCAGTGCGGCGTCGAGGTTGGACAAGGGCTCGTCGAAGAGAAACAGCTTGGGCTCGCGCACCACGGCGCGGCCGATGGCGACGCGCTGGCGCTGGCCACCGGAGAGTTCGGCCGGCCGCCTTTCAAGATAGGGCTCCAGCGACAGCATCGAGGAGGCAATGCCGATGCGTCGGTCGATCTCTGCCGCCGGCGTGCTGGCCTGCTTCAGCCCAAGGCCCATATTGTTCTTCACCGTCAGATGCGGGTAGAGCGCATAGGTCTGGAACACCATGGCGATGCCGCGCTTGGCCGGCGGCGTGACGGAAACGTCCTCGCCGTCGATGACGACGCGACCCGAGGTCGAATCCTCCAGTCCGGCAATGACCCTCAGCAAGGTCGACTTGCCGCAGCCGGAGGGGCCGACGAAGACGACGAACTCGCCGTCCGTTACTTCGAGGTTGATGCCCTTCAGCACCTCGACCGGCCCGAAAGCCTTCTTCACATTCTCGATCTTCAGCGAGCCCACGGCGTCGTCCCTGTTCTAGAGTTTGATGGCGGCGCCGCTGCGCACGCTCTCGTCGGCGGCAAGGCAGACGGCGAGCGACTTCACTGCATCGTCCATATGCCTGTTGAGATCGAGATCCTCGCGGATCGCTCTGAGCACAAAGGCCTGCTCGAGATCGCACAGGTCCTGGTGGCCTGGTTCGCCTTCCATCGACAGCATCTCGTCGGGCCTGGCGAACTTGCCGTCCGGCCCGGTCACGGCACTGTGCAGGCGGATGGTCGAAGTCTTGGTGTGGGTGTCGATATCGTCGGACTTGACACCTTCCTTCATGACGATCGACACGCAGCCATTCGGCGAGATGACGTCCTTCACGAAGAAGGCCGTCTCCGAGATCATCGGCCCCCAGCCGGCCTCGTACCAGCCGACCGAGCCGTCATCGAACAGCACCTGCAGATGGCCGTAATTGTACATCGTCGGCGCGACCTCTTCGGTCAGCCGCACCCCCATGCCGCGCACCTCGACCGGCCTGGCGTCGGTGATCTGCAGCATCACGTCGAGATAGTGCACGCCGCAATCGACGATCGGCGAGGTCGTCTGCATCAATTGCTTGTGCGTGCCCCAGGTATGGCCCGAGGATTGCTGGTTGAGGTTCATGCGGAAAACGTAGGGGCCGCCGAGCTTGCGCGCCTCGGCAATCAGCCGGATCCAGGACGGGTGATGGCGCAGGATATAGCCGATCACCAGCTTCTTGCCGTTGGCCTTGGCCGCGGCGACGACACGCTCGGCATCGGCGACCGTCGTTGCCAGCGGCTTTTCGACGAAGACATGGCAGCCGGCCTCGAAGGCCCTCACCGCATAGTCGGCATGGCTGTCCGAATAGGTGGCGATGCAGGCGACATCTGGCTTTTCGTCGCGCAGCGCCTCGTCGAAGGAGCGCCTGATGCCGTAGCCGGAGAGCCCTTCCGGCAGCGGCACGTCGGAGCGGTTGATCAGTGCCGCGATCTCGAAACCCGGATTGGTGTGATAGGCCAGCGCATGGCTGCGGCCCATATTGCCGAGGCCGGCGACGACGACGCGAAGGGGTTTTTGCGAACTCACTTGACGGCTCCAGACGTGATGCCGCGGATCAGCTGCCGCGAGAAGATGACGTAGAGGATCAGCACCGGCATGATCGCCAGCGAGAGTGCTGCCAGGATGGCGTTCCAGTTGGTGACGAACTGGCCGAGGAAGAGTTGCGCGCCGAGCGTCACCGTCTTGGTCTCCTCCGACGGCGCCAGGATCAGCGGGAACCACAGATCGTTCCAGATCGGGATCATGGTGAAGACGGCAACCGTCGCCATCGATGGCCTGACCAGCGGCAGGACCAGGCGGAAGAAGATCGTGTATTCCGACAGGCCGTCGATGCGGCCGGCGTTCTTCAAATCGTCGGACACCTGCTTCATGAATTCCGACAGGATGAACACCGCCAGCGGCAGGCCTTGCGCGGTGTAAACCAGGATCAGCGCCGTCAGCGTGTTGACCAGCCCGCTCGCCACCATCAATTGCAGGATGGCGACGGTGCCGAGGCGGATCGGGATCATGATGCCGAGCGCCAGATAAAGCCCCATCAAAGTATTACCGCGGAAGCGGTATTCCGACAGCGCGAAGGCGGCCATGGCGCCGAACAGAAGCACGAAGAACAGCGAGGCGACGGTGACGACGAGGCTGTTCTGGAAATAGTGGATGAAGTCGCCCTGGCCGATCACGGTCGTATAGCCGATCAGGTCGAAGGTTTTGGGCGTCGGCGGCGTCAGCGGCTCGCCGAAGATGCCGGCGCGCGACTTGAACGAATTCATGATCACGAGGATGACTGGAAACAGCGCGATCGCCGTATAGGTCAACAGGATCGCGTGGGCGCCGATGGTGCGGGGCAGCGAACGGGTTGCGGTGCTCATCTGTCGCCCCTCAGAACTGATAGCGACGCAGGCGCGTCTGCACGAGGAAGAGATAGACGCAGACGCCGCCCAAAATGATCAGGAACATCATCGTAGCGATCGCCGCGCCCATGTTGGGATCGCCGATTTGCAGCTGGAAGCCGAAGAAGGCGCGGTACAGGAAGGTGCCGAGAATGTCGGTCGAATAATTCGGCCCGGCCAGCGCGCCTTGCGCGGTGTAGATCAGGTCGAAGGCGTTGAAATTGCCGACGAAGGTGAGGATCGAGATGATGCCGATCGACGGCAGGATCAGCGGCAGCTTGATCTTCCAGAACTGCGACATGCCGGTGATGCCGTCGCATTCAGCCGCCTCGAGCACCTCGTCGGGGATCGACAGCAGGGCGGCATAAATCAGCATCATCGGGATGCCAACGAACTGCCATACCGAAATCAGGCTGAGCGCGGTCAGCGCGTATTCTTCCTTGCCGAGCCAAGGCGTGAACAGGCTTTTCAGGCCGATCAGGTCGAGCATATGCGGCGCCACGCCCCACAGCGGCGACAGGATCAGCTTCCAGGCGAAGCCGACAATGACGAAGGACAGAATGGTCGGCACGAAGATCGCCGTGCGGTAGAAGGCGGAGAACCTGAGCCTGGGGCTAGAGAGCAGCGCCGCCAGCAGAACGCCGATCGGATTCTGCACCAGCATGTGGATGATGAAGAACCAGACGTTATTGCGCAGCGCATTCCAGAAGCCCACGGACCAGTTGGGGTTACCGAACAGGGTGCGGAAGTTCTCCAGCCCGACGAAAACCTGGGACTGGTTGATGTTGCGGAACAGCGACAGCTGCAGCGTGCCGGCCAGCGGCAGGATCATGATCGCCGTATAGACCAACACCGCCGGTGCCAGGAAGATGCCTATGTGCCAGCGGAACGGTCGTTTGGGTCGTGTTTGTGCGGCCATGAGTTCGGTCTCCGCCGTCTCTCGGTTCCAGGTCATGCAATGCTAGTTGATGCCTCGATGCACAGCCTGCATCCTAGGATGGAGGCCTGCGACACGTCAGCTTCGCCTTCCCCGCAAAGCGAGGGTGAGGCCGAGAGGCAGGGCCGACAATCGCAATCTCAAAAGCAGGCGCTGTTCGAATGCCGGCCGGGCATATGCCCGGCCGGCCCGTTGCCTGAGCTCTTACTTGGCCGGCTTGTACCAGCTGTCGAGACCGTCCTGCAGCTTCTTGGCGGCAGCTTCCGGCGTATCGGTGCCGTTGATGACGTTTGCCGATTCAACCCACGTCTCGTTCTCGAGGTTCGGCGTGCCGCGCCCCAAGATCTGGTAGGTCGAGCGGATCGTCGACTTGCACTTGCCGCGCCAGGAGACGAATTCCTGCGCCAGCGGGTCTTCCATCTTCACCGGCGTGTTGTTCAGGCTGAAGAAGCCCGGCAGCGCGTTGGCGTAGATGGTGGCGAAGTCAGGCGACGCGACCCAGGACAGGAAGGTCTTGGCCGCATCGGCATTCTTCGAAGCCGCATTCAGACCCATGCCGATGTCGGTATGGTCGGAGATGTAGCAGGTGTCGCCGGCCTTCTCGACCGGCGGCGGGAAGGCGCCCATCTTGAACTGCGCCTGGGTGTTGAACAGCGCGATCTCCCACGAGCCGGCCGGGTAGATGGCGGCGCGGCCGAGCGTGAACAGGTTCTGGCTGTCCGGATAGGTCTGCGCCTCGAAGCCGTCGCCAAGATAAGGCTTCCACTTGGCAAGTTCTTCATACGGCGCCACCCAGTCTTTGTCGGTCAGCTTCTGCTCGCCTTTGATGAGCGCTGTCCGGCCATCCTCGCCTTTCCAGTAGTTCGGGCCGATGTTCTGGTAGCCCATGGTCGCGGCTTCCCAGAGATCCTTGGTGCCCATCGCCATCGGGATGTAGGTGCCGTCGGCCTTGATCTTGTCGAGCGCGGCGAAGAATTCGTCGCGCGTCTCCGGCACCTTGATGCCGAGCTTGTCGAAGGCGTCCTTGTTGTAGATGAAGCCGTGGATGACCGAGGCCATCGGCACGCAGAAGGTCGCCTTGCCGTCGTCGGTCTGCCAGGCAGCCTTGGCTACCGGAGAGAAGTTTTCCGTACCGGGTAGCGAAGAGAGGTCGGCGAGGTTGCCCTTCTTGTAGAGTTCAAGCGATTTGTCGAACGGACGACAGGTGATCAGGTCACCCGCCGAGCCGGCGGCGAGCTTGGCGCCCAGCGCCGCGTCATATTCGGTCGGCGCCGACGGCGCGAACACCACCTTGATGCCGGGGTTCTTGGCCTCGAAGGCCGGGATCAGCTTGTCTTTCCAAATGGCAAGGTCGTCGCCGCGCCAGCTTTCGATGTTGAGGGTTACGTCGTCGGCATAGGCCATCCCGGCGGTGCCGAGAATGCTGGTGCCTAGAAGAAGGGCCGTCAGTAGTTTCGTTGTCATGCTCAGTCTCCCTGTTGACCTTTTTCAGGTTCGGTTTTGATGAGAACAGAGGCTTGCGGCCCCTTGCTCCCCTCGATCGCGGAAAGCGCCGGCCGCAGCTTCTGGCCGGTTCTTTCCAGTATCTTCTCGGCCGCATCGGCATTGGCGGCGCCGGCGGCGAGCAGAATGGCTGTCTTGACGACGCCGCCGCTCTTTTCGAGCAGGCGCGCCGCATCGTCCCTGCCGCACCCGCTGATGGCGGCGACGATGCGTGCCGCGCGATCGCGCAGCTTGATGTTGTCGGCGGTGAGATTGACCATGTAGCCATCATGGACATGGCCCAGATGAATGGCGGTGAGCGTCGACAGCATGTTGAGCGCTATCTTCTGCGCCGTGCCGGCGCCCATGCGCGTCGAACCGGCAATGATCTCCGGCGGTGTCTCGAGCAGGATAGCGACATCGGCCAGCTTGAGCAGCGGCGTGTCCTTGTTGTTGGCGATGGCCACGGTCGCAGCGCCGCTGCTGCGGGCATCCTCCAGCGCCTTGACCGCATAGGGCGTCGAGCCGCTGGCCGAAATGGCGATCAGGCAGTCGCCCGAGCCAATTCCGGCGCCGGCAATTGCAGCCGAGGCCTCCTCGGTGTCGTCCTCCGGGCCACCGGCCAGTGTCTTGAAGGCTTCGTCGCCGCCGGCGATCAGGATGGCGATCCGATCGCGCGCAATGCCGAAGGTGCCCGGCAATTCCAGGGCATCGGCCACTGCCATCAGGCCCGAGCTGCCGGCTGCCGCATAGGCAAGCTTGCCGCCGCCCGCCAGCCGGCCGGCGATGATCTCGGCAGCGTTGGCGATGGCGGGAATGGCGCCGCGCACGGCCCTGGCAGCCTCGATCTGTGCGTCGGCCAAGAAGGAAAGGATGGTGTCCGGGGCCTGGATGTCCAGTCCCTCGGCATTCTGGTGATGCGCTTCTGTGCGCTTCTCGGCCATCCAATTCCCTCCAACTCGCAAAACAATACCAAAAAAATACCACTTGTCTACACGCATTAACGAAATCGTCGCTCAGAAATTGGGTCGCCGGCAAAATTCGCTGATTTTTCAATAAACTACGCCTTAATCTTTTTGAACCCGAAATTAACTCTTGGCTATTGGTATTTTATTGGTATTATCCGCCCGGAGGAGAAATCGCGTGAATTTCGTGCTTGGCATCGATGGCGGCGGCACCAGCTGCAGGGCGGCCCTTGCGACAGCAAGCGGCACGGTCGTGGGCCGCGCCAAGAGCGGCGCCGCCAACATCCGCACCGACCTCACCGGCGCGCGGACCAACATCGTCGAGGCGGCACGGCAGGCCTTCATTGCTGCCGGACAGGATCCTGAGCTCATCCCGCAAACCCCGGCCATTCTCGGTCTGGCCGGCGCCAATGTCGGCACCTACAGGCAGCAGCTCGAGGCGATCCTGCCGTTCAGCCAAAGCCGCGTCGAGACCGATGCCGAGATCGCGCTGGAGGGCGCGGTTGGATCCGGCGACGGCGCCATGGCCATCCTCGGCACCGGCACCGCCTATATGGCGCGCAAGAATGGCACGTCGCGCGCCATCGGCGGCTGGGGTTTTCAGGTCGGCGACCAGGGCAGCGGCGCGCGCATCGGCCGCGACCTGCTCGAACAGACGCTGCTCGCCTATGACGGCATTCGCCCGGCCTCGCCGCTGACTGAGGCCATGCTCGCCATCTTCCGCAACAATCCCGAGGACGTGGTCGAGTTCACCACCAACGCCAAGCCCGGCGATTTCGGCGGCTTCGCACCCAAGGTCTTCGATCACGCCGCCAAGGGCGACATCGTCGCCAACTGGATCCTCGACAAGGCAATCGCCGATGTCGAGGCCTCGCTCGGCGCGCTCGATCTCTCGAGCGGTGCGCCGCTCTGCCTGCTCGGCGGGCTGGCGCCGCTCTATGCGCCGCGCCTGTCGGCGCGCTACCAGGCGCTGCTCAAGCCGCCGCTCGACGATGCGCTGGGCGGTGCGGTGCAGATGGCGGTGCGCATCTTCGCCAATACCGTGGAGACGGCCGGATGAACGCCGCCGACCAGATCTTCGCCATGCTGAAAGAGTCGTCGCAAAGCGGCGCCCCGCTCTATCTGCAGCTCAGGAAGAGCATCGAGGACGCGGTCAATCGCGGCCTGATCGGACCCGGCGACGCGCTGCCGTCCGAGCGCGACATCGCCAGCAAGGCCGACATATCGCGCGTTACCGTGCGCAAGGCGGTGCAGGATCTGGTCAAGGGCGGCATTCTCGTCCAGCGCCATGGTTCCGGCACGTTCGTCGCGCCGCGCATGGAGCGTGTCGAGCAGTCGCTGTCGCGGCTGACCTCGTTCACCGAGGATATGGCGCGGCGCGGCATGGCGGTGCGTTCGGCCTGGCTCGACCGCGGCCTTTACGCGCCCTCGCCCGACGAGATGATGGTGCTCGGCCTGTCGTCGAGTGAACTTGTGGCGCGCGTCGCACGCCTGCGCATTGCCAACGACACGCCGCTGGCGATCGAACGCGCCTCGCTGTCGGCCAGCGTGCTGCCCGACCCGGAGGCAATAGGCTCGTCGCTCTACGCGGCGCTGGAAACATCGGGCAACCGGCCGGTGCGCGCGGTGCAGCGCATCTCCGCCGCCAATCTCGGCGACAGCGATGCGCGCCTGCTCGAAGTGCCGCCAGGCATTGCCGGACTGCATATTGAACGTATTTCATATCTGGCGAGCGGCAAGGTGATCGAATTCACCCGCTCCATCTACAGGGGCGACGCCTATGATTTCGTCGCCGAACTCCGGCTGAGCGGGCCGGGCGAAGAGGGCCGGCCATGAGCGCAACATCAACCACCCACATGCGGCGCGAGATCGAGGAGATCCCGGAAGCCACCGCCCGCCTGCTCGACGGCTCGGCGGCGGTGTTGAGCGAGGCCGGGCGCGGCATTCGCGAGCGCGATCCGAGCTTCGTCGTCACCGTGGCACGCGGTTCGTCCGACCATGCCGCCACCTTCATGAAATATGCCGTGGAGCTGACCGCCGGGCTAGCCGTGGCGTCGGTCGGCCCGTCCATCGCCTCGATCTATGGCGCGAAGCTGAGGCTTGCCGGCTCTGCCTGCCTCGCCATCTCGCAGTCGGGCAAGAGCCCGGATATCGTCGCCATGGCGCAGTCGGCACGGGCCGGCGGTTCGCTGACCGTCGCCATCACCAACACCGCCGATTCGCCGCTGGCGCGCGCCTCCGACTATGCGATCGACATCCTTGCCGGGCCGGAGCGCAGCGTCGCAGCGACCAAGACCTTCGTCAATTCGGCGGTCGCCGGCCTGGCCCTGATGGCGCACTGCACTGGCGACGACAAGCTTCTCGCCGCTCTCGCCCGCTTGCCCGAGCATTTCCGCAAGGCGATCGCCTGCGACTGGATGGGGCTGGCCGGCGCATTGGAGACGCCGAAATCGTTGTTCATCCTCGGTCGTGGCCCATCCTCGGCCATCGCCAACGAAGCGGCGCTGAAATTCAAGGAAACCTGCGCCATGCATGCCGAGGCCTATAGTGCCGCGGAGGTGATGCATGGACCGCTGGCGCTGGTCGGGCCGGGCTTTCCGGTGCTGGCGCTCGCCGCGCGCGACGCCTCCGAACCGTCAGTTGCCGAGGCGGCTGACAGCCTGGCCGGCAAGGGCGCTGCGGTCTTCGTGACGTCGGACAAGGCCAAGAGCGCGCTGCGCCTGCCGCATGTCGCCACTGGCCACCCGCTGACCGACCCGCTGGCGCTGATCGTGTCCTTCTATGGCTTCGTCGAGGCCTTTGCCCGCCACCGCGGCCTTGACCCGGACACGCCGCCCAATCTGCGTAAGGTGACGGAAACCGTATGAGCGACCGTTTCGCCCTGACTGGCGCTCGCATCTTCGACGGCGCCGACTGGCACGACAACGCCGCCCTTGTCGTGCAAAGCGGCTTGGTCGAAGCCATCGTCGCGGCTAGCGCCATCCCGTCCGGGGTTGCCCGTATCGAGACCGGCGGCGGGCTGCTCACGCCTGGCTTCGTCGATTTGCAAGTCAATGGCGGCGGCGGCGTCATGCTCAACGACCACCCCGACGTCGCCTCGATCGAGACCATCTGCCGGGCGCACGCGCCTTTCGGCACGACGGCGCTGCTGCCGACTTTAATCACCGATACGCCCGCAATCACCGCCGCCGCGGTTGCCGCAGGAGCCGAAGCCGCGCGGCAGAAGGTGCCGGGCTTTCTCGGCATGCATCTCGAAGGTCCGCATCTGTCCGTTGCCCGCAAGGGCGCACATGATCCGGCCTTGATCCGGCCGATGACGGATATCGACCTGGCGGCGCTGATCGCGGCTCGGAAAGAGCTGCCCGTCCTGCTGACCACGATCGCGCCTGAATCCGTCGAGCCATCGCGCGTTGCAGCACTTGCCAAGGCCGGCATCGTCGTCAGCCTCGGCCATTCCGACACCGGCTACACCAGGGCACACGCCTTCGCCGGCGCAGGTGCGACCGTAGTCACCCACCTGTTCAATGCCATGAGCCAGATCGGCAATCGTGAGCCGGGGCTGGCGGGAGCCGCCATCGACACTGGCACATTGTTTGCCGGCATCATCGCCGACGGCATCCATGTCGATCCCGCCACCATGGCGATAGCACTGCGCGCCAAGCAGGGGCCGGGCAAAATCGTGCTGGTCACCGACGCCATGGCGACGATCGGCACCGACATGACGTCGTTCACGCTGAACGGCCGCACCATCTACCGCAAGGATGGCAGCCTTCGGTTGGCCGACGGAACGCTGGCGGGCGCCGATCTCGACATGATCTCGGCGGTTCGATACGTCCACCGCGTCGTCGGGTTGGACCTGTCGGAAGCGCTGCGCATGGCCTCGCTCTATCCGGCGCAGGCGATCGGCCAGTCGCACCGGCTCGGCCGCTTTGCCAACGGCACCGCGGCGGATATCGTCGCTTTGTCGGACGATCTGAACGTCAAAGGCGTCTGGATCGACGGCGCGAAAATGTTTACGGACAGCACAGCTACTTTGCGCTGAAGGCGGACCGATGCACACAGTCGATTGCGTTGTTGCCGGGGCGGGTGTCGTCGGCCTCGCCATCGCCCGCGCTCTCGCTTTGTCCGGCCGCGAGGTGCTGGTGGTCGAAAAGGCCGCGGACATCGGCACCGGGACGAGTTCGCGCAATTCCGAAGTCATCCACGCCGGCATCTACTATGCGCCGGGAAGCCTGAAGGCCCGGCTCTGCGTCGAAGGGCGCGAAAGGCTCTATGCCTATTGCCGCGAGCGCAACATCGGCCATGCCCGCACCGGCAAGCTGATCGTTGCCGTCGAAGCGGCGCAGCTCGACAGACTGCAGACGATCCGGGCCAATGCGCAACGTAGCGGCGTTGACGATCTCGAATTGCTGACGCACGTAGAGGCTGAAGGCCTTGAGCCGCAGCTCAATTGTGCCGGCGCGCTGCTGTCGCCCTCGACCGGCATCGTCGACAGCCACGCGCTGATGCTGTCCCTGCGCGGCGACGCGGAAGCCGCCGGCGCCTCCTTTGCTTTCCTGACCACGGTTGCGGCGGCGGTCGTCGAAGCCGATGGCGTGCAGATCCGCACGCTCGACGCCAGCGGTGAGCCGTTCGAGTTGAAGGCTGGCGCCTTCGTCAACGCCGCCGGCCTTGACGCGCAGGCCCTGGCTGGGCGGATCGAGGGTTTCCCGCAGGGTCTCATCCCCCAGCAGTGGCTGGCGCGCGGCAACTATTTTGCGCTTTCGGGCCGTTCGCCCTTCTCGCGGCTGATCTATCCGGTGCCCGTCGATGGCGGCCTTGGCGTCCACCTCACGCTGGATCTCGGCGGCAGTGCGCGCTTTGGACCCGATGTCGAATGGATCGACCATGTCGACTATACGGTCGATCCCGGCCGAGCCGATTCATTCTATGGCGAAATCAGGCGTTACTGGCCGGGCCTTGCGGACGACGCCCTGCTCCCGGCCTATGCCGGTGTCAGGCCGAAACTGTCCGGGCCGGGCCAGCCGGCGGCCGATTTCGTGCTGCAAGGCCCTGCCGACCATGGCGCCGGCGGTATTGTCAATCTGTTCGGCATCGAGAGCCCCGGCCTGACCGCGAGCCTCGCCATCGCCGAGTATGTTTTCGGGCTGTTGTATCCGAACTGATCTCGCGCAGATTGCGATGTCCGGACCGAGTTCAGATCATGAGCCGGCTTTCGATGGCGCGAAAAGCTCCTTGTAGGTTTCGCGCAAAAAATTCTTCTGCACCTTGCCCATGGTGTTGCGCGGTAGCTCGTCGACGAAGATCACCTGCTTGGGATGTTTGTATTTGGCGAGCCGTGCACCGATCGCCGCGATGATATCGGCGGCGCTGATAGCCGAAGCCGGTGCCCGCACCACGACCGCCGTGACGCCCTCGCCGAAATCTGGGTGGGCAATGCCGATTACGGCGCTTTCGCTGACGCCGGCAAGCGCGTCGATCTCGCTCTCGATTTCCTTCGGATAGATGTTGTAGCCGCCGGAGATGATCAGGTCCTTGCCACGTCCGACGATGTGCACATAGCCGTCGGCATCGATCAGGCCGAGATCGCCGGTGATGAAGAAGCCGTCGTTGCGAAACTCGGCCTTGGTCTTCTCCGGCATGCGCCAATAGCCGGCAAAGACATTCGGACCCTTCACTTCGATCATGCCGACCTCGCCCTGGGCGAGCATGCCGCCGCCGTCGGGATCGGCGATGCGCAGCGAAACACCCGGTAGCGGAAAGCCGACCGTGCCGGCGCGCCGCTCGCCATCATAGGGGTTCGAGGTGTTCATATTGGTCTCGGTCATGCCGTAGCGCTCGAGAATGGCGTGGCCGGTGCGCTCGCGCCAGGCCACATGTGTTTCGGCCAGAAGCGGCGCCGACCCGGATATGAACAGCCGGATGTTTTTCGCCGCCTGGCCGTTCAGGCCCGCCTGCTGCAAAAGCCTGACATAAAAGGTCGGCACGCCCATCAACGAGGTGGCGCCGGGCAGCAGCGAGACGATACGGCCTGCGTCGAATTTCTGCTCGAACAGCATCGAGGCACCGGCCATCAGGACGACATTGGTGGCGACGAACAGGCCGTGCGTGTGGAAGATCGGCAGCGCATGGATCAGGACGTCGTTGCTGGTGAAGCGCCAATGCTCGACCAGCACCCGCGCATTCGAGGCGAGGTTGTCGTGGCTGAGCATGGCGCCCTTCGAGCGGCCGGTCGTGCCTGACGTGTAGAGGATCGCAGCGAGATCGTCAGGCCCGCGCGCAACATCGCGGAACTCCTTTGGCTGGTGTGAAGCACTCTCCGTCAGTGAACCTTCGCCCTTGCTGCCAAGCGTGGCGACGGCGGCGCCCGATCTCTCAGCCAGAGTCCCGATATCGGCTGCCTTCGCGGGCTCGCAGACAACCAGCCGCGGTTCGGCGTCGCCGAAGAAATAGCCGAGCTCCGCCAGCGTGTAAGCGGTGTTGAGCGGCAGGAACACGGCACCGGCACGCAGGCAGGCAAGGTAGAGAAAAATGGCCTCCGGGCTTTTCTCGACCTGGACGGCGACGCGGTCGCCCGGCTTGACGCTGAATTGGACCAGCGCATGCGCCAGCTGCGCGGACTGGGCCAGCATGTTGCCATAGGTGATCGTCCGCCCGTCATCCGTCTCCATCAACAGCCGCTCGGGCGCGGGCATGCGGGCGCGGAAAGCGTCGAACAGGTGATTGCTCATGGTTTTCCCTGATATGGCGTCTGCTGCAGCGCAAATATCAGATTTTTGGTGCCGGACGAGCAGCTATTTGCGGCCGCGCGATGCCTTGCCGGGGCCGGCCTTGGCCTCAGCGTCCTGGGCGAAGCGCTCGATGCACATGGTCGCCGTCAGACGGTAGTGGCTGAGCAGGGCTTCGACCGCGCCGTCGGCGTCGCCGTCCAGCGTGCGTTCGGCGATCAGGCGATGCTCGGCGAGATCGTCGCGTTCGATTGACGGGCTGACCTGCGACATCAGCCGGTAACGGGAGGCCTGATCGGAAAGCTGGTCGCAGAACCCGATCAGCCAGTGCGACCGGCAGGCCGCAATCAGTGCCCGATGGAAGGCGCGATGCAGCTTCTCCCAGTCCGAATTGTTCGACGAGGGCTGCTCCGGCAGGCGGCGAGGGGCGCGCGCCAGGCGATGCAGCGCCAGCACCAGCTGCTCTTCCCATTCCGCCGTGCGGTGGGCGATCGATTCGCGCAGCGCCCGCTCTTCCAGCCAGCAGCGCGTGCGGGTCAATTCCTCCAGTTCCTCGGCGCTTACAGGCATGAGGAAGAAGCCGCGCTGGTCGTGGCGACCAAGCAGACCTTCTGAGGCGAGACGGTTGAGAGCTTCGCGCACGGGCGAAGCCCCGGCGCCATACCGCGAAACCACCCACTCGACCCGAAGCTTGCTTTCGGTTTCGAGCACGCCACGCAGAAGATCGTCGCGAAGCTGATGATAGACCGTGCTGGCGAGGGTGCTCTTGGGTCCGGCCCCTTCATCGCCCAGATCGGCGGTTCCGTATGTCAATATAGCTCCTGTTGCCTGCTTGGCCCGTTGTGGATTCTTGTGTCAAAGCAGCATTGATCCCGTACGCGTACTATAACGCGCCCTGCTTTCGACCCTCAAGCAGAAGATAGCGGTATTCGACTTAAAGAGGAGAGATGGTAGTACACCCCATCGGCCAATGTAACTATTGTCAGGAAAATCTCTTTGTCTCGAAGAAACCCGCGGGCGCCGAACAAGAGGCGTTTGGTGCGTTTCCTTTGCCGTTACAATCGGAAGTTTTAGCGACCAACCCCATGCCTGGCCTAGCATTTCGGGTTTCATCGTCAGGGTCGGCTGAAGCTGTCGAATCTTGCTGCAATCGATTTCAGACGGCGGCGCGGTCCGCTGCCGTCCTGATCGCCTCGATGTTTGCCCGATAGGCTTCGACGCTGCCGCCCTTGAAGATGGCCGCACCCGCGACCAGCACGTCGGCGCCGGCAGCGGTGACCAGGGGCGCCGTCTCCGGCGAGACGCCGCCGTCGATCTCTATCCGGATCGGGCGCTTGCCGATCATCGCCTTGACCCGCCTCACCTTGTCGACAATCGCCGGAATGAAGGCCTGGCCGCCGAAACCCGGATTGACGGTCATGATCAGGATCAGGTCGAGCCGGTCGAGCACATATTCGATCGCGCTTTCGGGCGTCGCCGGGTTGAGTGACACGCCCGCCTTCTTGCCGAGGTTCCTGATCGTCTGCAGCGAGCGGTCGAGATGCGGGCCGGCCTCGGCGTGCACTGTGATGCCGTCGCAGCCGGCCTCCGCGAAAGCGGCCAGATAGGGATCGGCCGGGGCGATCATCAAATGGCAGTCGAAGAAGGCCTTGGTGCGGTTGCGGATCGCCTTGACCACCGGCGGGCCGAAGGTGATGTTTGGCACGAAATGGCCGTCCATCACGTCGAGATGGATCCAGTCGGCGCCGGCCGCAGCGACGGCCTCGACCTCGTCGCCGAGCTTCGAGAAATCCGACGCCAGCACCGATGGCGCGATCAGGGTCTTTTGAGCCATGTCCGCTTCCCGTTCTTGGAACCCACTCCCGCCCTAACGCATCGGCCCGAAAATCGGAACCGATTTTCGGAAAGCACGATGCGTAGATTCAAAAGTGTAGAGCGTACTTTGTGCGTCCAAACGGACGCACGTCGCTCTAATCGTCCCGGCGCTGCTTGTCGACAGGAATCCGGCGCTGGTGCCTTCTCCACACAAGAAGAGAAGCAGCCTCAGCCGCCTCTCTCCTTCATATGTTCATATATGCGTAAGGATTTCAGTTCACCTGCCGCCGCAGCTTGGCCTGTCCCTGCAGAAACGGCTTGGCCCTGCCTTGCTTCAACTTCTGCAAGTCGGTCACGCCCGGCTTGGGCACGCAACGTCCACGCACCAGTTTTTCGGTTGCCCGGCAGCCCGTGGTGATGACCGCATCCTTGACGCACGCCTTGCCTACCAGATGATAGCCGCGTTTGCAGTCGATGATGACGGGAGGCTTGCGCACGCATTTGCCGTTGATGCGCAGTTCGTCGCGTCTGCATGTGTCGGCGATCACCGGGTTCTTCACGCATTTCAAGCCGACCTGACGATAACCCGGCAGGCAGTGGATGCTGACGCCGATGCACCTGCCGTTGACCAGCTTTTCGGTGCTTTTGCATGCGGCAACGAGCGGCCTGTCGATGCATTTGCCGCGCAGCAATGTCTGGCTGGGCAGGCATTTGCGGCCGGGATCGACGACAACCGGAGGCAGTCTCGGCTTGCCGAAGTCCGGGCGCGTGCTGGAGACGAGATCGTCGGCTTCCGGTTCGAAGGTGCGCTTTATGCAGGTGAAATCCTCCTTGTCCGTATCGACGGTGGCGATGGAGCCGTTCTGCTTGATCTCCTGCAGCGTGCACTGGATCGCGCGGGTTCTGACGATGCTGAGATCGTGGGAAGCGCTCGCCTTGAACACGCCGCCATTGTTGAAGGCGACCTCGGTTCCGGTGAAGAAGGCGCCATTGGAGCAGCTGATCCGGTAGTGGAACGCGCCGGGCTCGTCGCGGTCACTTCGAATGCGACCTGGCCCTTGCGTGGGCACAGTTTCTTTCCTCCAGCGCTATCGGAAACTGTCACTTCGCCTTGCCAGCCAGCTTGCGCCGGCGGGTTGTCGGGATCGGTCTGCGGTGCGTCGGCGAAGCCACCGCCGCCGGCGCCGGTACAATGTACCGTGATGTCCTTCCAGCCGTCGAAGGGTTCGAACGGTCCGTTGCCGACGATCTCGGTCTTGTACTGGAAGTAGGCCGTGGCGCCGACATTCTCCCATTTCTCGTAGGTCGCGAAATAGCCGTTCTTGGCCGCGTCATATGACGCCCACGCCTGCTTGAACTCGGAGGTGATCGGGCCGCCGTCCTTCTGTCGCCAGATGCGCATCGAGACCGGCCCGGCCTGGTTGGCCTGCGCCCGGCTGGTAACTTTCAGCGCGGGGCAGACCGTGCCGGGCGTCGAGCCCGGTTGGTTCGACTGGTAGGTGGTCAAGAACAGCTTGACGCTGTCGACCTCGAACTTGCCGAAGTCGGTGGCGATGTCCTGCACCGTGGGCTTGATCACCGGGTCGCAGACGATTTGGACCTGGAACGTGCCGTGCTCGGCGTAATGCGAGTCGAAGAGTGGATAAGGCCAGCTGCCCGGCTGGGTTTCGGCGACGGCATTGTCCATGTCGAGCGCCTTGTCGGTAAGCGCGGTGAAGCTGGCGTGGAACGTGTGGCTGAACGTATGGGATTTCGTCGGTCCGTCGGCCTGCAGGTGCTGGTTGCACTTGGCAATGATCTGGTCGCCATAGGGCACGACGGCAATGCCGGTGTCCGACGACAGCGGTATTTTGGACGGGTCAAAGGCGAAGTTTTCCTGGTGGTCGTAGTCGCGGCTGACTGGCGCGTCGCTCCAGATCGGCGGAAACGGGCCGCATTGGCCGGGTCCGCAGACGCCGAGTGCGACGCCGACATCCTGAACATAGCCGGGCCAGCGTGTGTTGATCTTCATGTGACCCCAGAACTGGACGGTGCCGCTCTTCAGCGTATCCCATTTCTGTTTGTCGCTCGAAACGACATGGAGCGTGGTGTTGACGCTCTGCGTGTCGAAAGACATCGACTTGATATTGGCCTGTTCGGCGAAGGCAGAGGTGGTGGCTAGTCCGGCTGCGAGCAAGGCAACGGTCGCAACCGTATTGCGAAAGGCGTAGCTGACTGAAGACATATCTCTCTCCTGATGTGTTCCTTCAGGCGTTGGTCGCCGCTCACAGCCGCAAGGTTCACGCCAAGCAAAAACCCCGCCGGATTGCTCCGGCGGGGTTGGTCTTGTGGTGCCAAGGATTACGGCTTGGAGTTCAGGGTGGCCGGATCCTGCTGGTCCACCTGCGGCGTACGCCTTGGCAGGACCTGCTGGAGGATGTTCGGATTGAGCAGCAAGTTCGGGTTGATCTCCGGCTGCCTGCGGATCGGCACGCAGTTCGGATACCTTCCAGTCGTCCCGGCCGGGCAGCGCCTGATGATGATCGGCTGGCACTGGCCGTTGATCAACTGCGAGCCGGGCGCGCATTCCTGCCGAACGTTACGGCAAGCGCCGTCACGGACCTCGGTGCCACGCGGGCAGACACATTCGCCGCGCTTGTTATGCACCTGACCGCGGATGGTGCACTGCTCCAGCTGGGGCTTCTTCTGCCGGCAGGCGCCATTGCGGATCTCCGTACCCTTCGGGCATACGCAATTGCCGCTGGAGTCGTGGACCTGGCCGCGGATCGTGCACTGCTCCGGCTTTGGCCGGACCGGACGACAGGCACCATTGCGCACCTCAGTCCCTTTCGGGCAGACACAATCGCCATTGGCGTTGTGGACCTGGCCGCGAATGGTGCACTGCTCCGGTTTCGGCCGGATCGGCCGGCAGGCACCATTGCGCACCTCGGTCCCTCTCGGGCAGACGCAATCGCCGTCAGCGTCATGAACCTGGCCGCGAATGGTGCACTGCTCGGGCTTCTCCTTGTCCCGCACGCAGGCATTCGCATTCCTGTCGAGATGCGTGCCGGCGGGGCAGCGGCAGTTGCCGTCCGCTGTCGGGACCGAACCGGGGATGGTGCAGCCCTGCGTGACCTTCACGCAGGCACCATTCTCAAGCTCGGTTCCGCGCGGGCAGATGCAACGTCCGTCCTCGGTGCGGATCTGGCCCTTCAGCAGGACGCAGGGCTTCGGCTTCGGGTCGGTGATGACGCCGCCGCCGGGCGAGCACTGGCCATTTCGGAAGGTGGTGCCGGGCGGGCAGACGCACCTGCCGGCATCGTTCATGACGAAGCCTTGCGAGCATTCCTTCTCCACCTCGTTCCTTATGGTGAAGGGATGGCAGGCATAGGCCTTGCCGCGATCACCCTGGATGTTGGCCTGATTGCCGGAAAGCACGTCGCCGCCGCCTTGCACCCGCGTGTCGGGAGACAGGACGCCAACGCAGTTCTGGCCGTTCACCGTGCCCCGCAGATCGGCCAGACGGCCATCGTCGGGAATGACCACGGTGATAGTGTGCACGTGGCTTTCCCCCGCGCCGAGCGTCAGGTTGGCGATGCAGGACAGAGGCAAGGTTGCCGGTTCCGGCGAGCAGCCGAAGGGCGGTTCGATCGAGGTGATCGCAACGCCGTCCAGCCTGCCGAGTCCTTCCACGCCGATCGCATCACCGATGCGGACCGGACCTGAGAAGGGGGTCGTCCCGTCGTTCGTGATGGTGATCTCGAACGTGCAGGGCGCACCGGGCTGGCACTCGCTGTCGCCGGTCTTCTCGACACGGATGGTCGAGGCACCGCCGCCCTTGGCGCAAGCCTGGCCGATCGGATAGACGATGTCGTCTCCCGGCGCCGGCCCGTAGGAGCCGCGCGCGCAGTTCTCGAACTCACCATTGGCCGAGACCGTCACGTCGAAATGCCTGGATGTTCCGGGCGTCATCACGGCGCCGGGAATCTGGCACGACAGCGCATTGGCAGGGACTGGCCCGCAAGCCCATTCCGCGCCGTCAGAAGTGACGGTCTGGATCTGGACCGGCGCGCCGCCGGCCACCAGCGTCGCGGCATCGTTGACCCGCACCGGACCGGTGGGGGCAGCGGTGCCGAGGCTGATGACGGTGATGCGGCACGAGATGACCGCGGCACCGGCGAGCGAGCCGTTGCACACTTTGGTGATGCGCAGGGTCGGCTTGCCGCCATTGGGATGACGGAAGCGTTCCTTGGCGCAGGCCTTGTTGTTGGTGAGGTCGACCTCACCGGGGACGGGCTTCAGCGCCGCGCAGTTCTCGACGGTGTCCGACTGGTAGCCGGCCGGCATCACCGCCTTGACGACGATCGGCGTCGAGGCGCCCGGCATCAGCACGATGCCGGCATTGTCGCAGCGGAACTGGCCGGGGCCATTCGGTCCGCATGTCCAGGGCGGGCTCGGACCGAAGGTCGAGGATGCCGGCGCGCCGCCCGGATAGTTGTCGATGACCGTCAGCGGCCCATTATAGGGGACGCTGCCGTTGTTGATGATGTCGATCACGAAGTAGCAGATGCCGTCGGGCGTGCAGACCGGAATGCGGGCACGCTTCTTCAGGATCAGGTCGACCTTCTTCTCGACCGGCGGCCGGCAGTCCGGGTTACGATCGCCGCGCCGGCAGATCGGGATCGAGGCGCAGCCGCGATCGTTCTGCTGGCTGCCGAAAAGCGGCTTGCCGCTGGCGCCATAATTGTAGGTGGCGCAGTTGCGTAAAGCACCGCCTTGCCAACCCCCGGTCGGCTTGAAGCCGAGCTTGAGGTCGACGGAAGCCCCCGGATTGAGCGTGGTCACCGGATGGGTGCACGTCATCGGCGTTGCTCCGGGTACGCAGACCCAGGGCGGATTGGGCCCTGAATCGAGCGTGGAACCGGCCGGCAGCGTCACTTCGTCGAGCACGATCTTGCCGTGATAGGGCGCTCCGCCGACATTGGTGACCCGGATGGTGAAGTCGCAGCCACCGCCCATCGTGCAACGCGTCACGTCGGCGCGCTTCTCGACCTTGAGGTCCGGCTCCTTGTCGGGCGGGCATCTGAGGTCGCGCGGAATGACGATGTCGATGGTCTGCGAGCAGCACAGGCCCCAGCCTTCCTCCGGCCCGGCATAGGTCTCGATGCCGGTGACGATGAGGTGGATGACGTCGCCGGGCGATGCACCGACGATCTTCCAGTTGAGCACACCGCCGCCAGCCGGCACCAATTGCGTGTCGGGGATGATGGTGATGCCGGGCGTCGTCGTCGAGACCTGCACCCACTTGCCGCCCATCTCCGGGCCAACAGGCATGTGGTAGATGAAGGCGCCGCCGCCGGGCACGCAATCGACCTTGCCGCGCTCCACCTTGAAGCACTCCTTGCCGGGAGGTGGCGGCGGCCGATTGCACTTGGTCAGGTCGATCTTGATCGAGGTCTTTTCGCCGGTGAGGTAATCGCCGTCATCCGGCTTGCTCGGATCCTGCGACGGGATGATCTTCGCGGTGCCCGGTCCGGCGGTCACCGTGATCAGACCCTGGTTGTCGACGATCGTCGGCGCGGGAAACGCCGCATGATCGATCTTGGCCGTGATGCGGAAATTCATGATGCGCTCGTTCGGGGCGCCGACGCCGTCGAGATCGGCGGCGGAAATCCGGAAATCGGAAACCGTCGCCGTATCGTTCGGATCTGCCGACGTGCTGACGGTCGCACCCGGCAGCGGGCCGCCTGACGAATCCGTACCGTCGCCGGACACATTGACATTGACGATCTCAAGGCCGTGCGGAAGCTGGTCCTTGAAGTCGACCCTGACCTTTTTCAGTCTGGCCACGAAGCTTGGATCTGCAAAGCCCTGCGGATCGCCGCGCAAGCCGAAGCTCAGGGAATAGACGACGTAGTCGCAGCCTCTTTGAGTGCCTTTCTTGGTGAAGAAGGGCACGATCCGGTCGGGCCTCGGATTGACGACCCGCGAATTGTCGAGGTCGAGCTTCAGCTCCGGGCTGATCGGGGCCGCGTCTTGCGCGAAGCCTTGTACTGGCGTCAGCATGGCGACCGCGATACCGGCCGCCATCAGCCAGCGCGCGCCGCGCCTGGCGAGTGACAGGGGTTTCATGATCGTCTCCATGACGGTTGGTTGCGTGCTGGTTGACCGGTTGCTCTGGGCGAGCGGGGAAAGTGCGAGATTCATCATCTTTCCCTCCTCACGGTTCGCAGCTGACGGCTGGCATTCTGAGCGGCACGGTCATCTTGCAGCAAGGGAAGTAGCCGCCCTTGTCGCGGTCGGACTGCCTGTAGAAGCAGAGCCCGACATTGACGGTGTCGCCCGGATCATGGCCGGTGATGTTGATCGTGTAGGGCGCGCCGGGCGCATGCGACATGGGTGAAGTCACCCCGACGCCTGGTGTCCTGGACGAAGCCTTGATCGAATCGCCGCCAAAGCCGGCATGGTCATGGAGATAGAGATCGGCCTCGAGGCCGGAGGGCGTGCAGAAATACCTGACATCCTCGACATCGAGACAGGGAGGCAGATCGCCGGGCGGCGGAAAATCCGGCGGATAGAACGGTGGCAGATAGCCGCCCGGTATCTCCTCATAGTAGCCGGCACGGCCCTCGCAGGGGCGCCACACCTCGACGTCACCGACATGGCCTTCTACCTCGGGGTCTTCGAAATAGCCGTCGAAGTCGACGAACCATGAGCCGAAAGGCGGCACGTTGGCCGGCTTGACCAGCGGCGTCGGCGTGATCTGCACACCGTGCACGGCGGACGGCCCACCGGCGGCGAGCTGTTCGGCTAATGCCGGATTGTCGCGCAGCTTGTCGCCGGTGTTGACCAGCGTGTCGGCGCAGGAGCGGGTGTCGAGATTGCCCTCGGCGTCATAGCCATATTGCAGGTCCAGCCCACCGGCCGACTGCCGGTTGCCCTGCGGGAAGCCGACCGCATATTCCTGCGGCTCTTCCACCCAGATCGATTCCGTCTCCGGATCGTCCGGGTTCTCGCGCCAGTAGCGGATGACCCCGCCTTTGCCGGAATCGGCGAACTGGCTGTAATCGTAGCGGTTTTCCACCGGACCGCGCTGCGCCAGGTACATGAAGCCCTGGTTGTCGAAGGCGATGTCGGTGACGGCGTAGTCCCTGTCGGCCTTGACTGTCAGCTCCCAGCGCGGATCGCCGGCGAAGCTGCCGTCACGGGTAATGCCTACCGACCATATCTCGGCCTTTTCGCCGACCGAGTAATAGACCCGGCCGCCATGATAGGCGACGGACCAGACGCGGCGTTCGTCCTGCGTGTAGCCCCAGCTGTCGGGGTCTTCACTGTCGAAGGCAGCACCCTGGATGTCCATCACCGCGCCGTCGTCGGCGACAGGGGCGAGCCCGTGCGCCGGGCGCCCGGCAACGCCGTGGTCGAAGCTGTCGATCAATGCGCCGTTGGCGTCGATGCGATGGATGAGGCCGGTGTCGAGGTCGCTGACGAAGAACTGGCGGTGAATGCTGTCGAAGCTGATGTCGCCGATGCCGGGACCGCTGTTGGTGTCGAGGTCGGTGAATTTGGAGACCGCGCCGGTGATGCCGTCGATCTTCCAGATCGCGCCGGGGCCGCCGCCGTTTTCGGTGCCGAACTGGCCGTCCATGAAGGTGGCGCCCGCAGTGCCGCGGCGTTGCCGTTCCGGCCGTCCGTCGGCGTCTTCGTCCGGGGTGACGATGCGGATGCCGTGCAGCGAGGTGGCGCCGGCATAGAGGTTCGGAATGCCCGAGGGAACGCCATCGCGCACGCCGTCGTCATAGGTGAGCGCAAATACGTGGCCGATCTGCTCGGCCGTCACCTCGAAGGGCGGCGGCGTGTAGATGAGCTGGCCCGAGGCCGGTCCGCCCAGCCCTGAAACGTCGAAAACGCGCAAGGTTGCGCGCGTGGTGTCGATGAAGGTCTCGTCGACCGGATCGACGCCAGGCGGCAGACCTTCCTCGAAGCCGGGAATGATGGTGCCGGAAAATCCGGTCACCGCCATCGAACCGGGATAGATGATTTGGGTTTCCTGCGCCTGGGCGTGGCCGCCCAGCCACAGGCTGGCGGTCAGCGCCAGTGCCAGCAAGGCGCTGGCGGTCTGCCCCGCGCGGCGCAAACGGCCGGCGCGAGAGGGCACGAACGAGCCGTGATCGCGAGACATGACATTCCCCCCACAGGATACGGGAGAAACGTCCGGATTCGCCGCGCGAATCAGGGCAAGGCGCGGCGTTCCGTCACGTTCGTCCCTGATCGAATTGTCTGCTTTCCTCACAGTCACGATACGCCGGCTCTTACGCAGGGTCAACGGAATCAGCGAAAAGCCCAGCGCATCGACCCCATCCCGAAGGCGGTGGTCGCGCTGAGCTCCTGTTGTTCCCGGAGACCGTGGAGCCTCTGGGTGTCTGGTCATGGCGGGCTTTCCTTTCCGGGCCGCACCATGCGGCACCTCACGTCAGTCGCGGACGGAGGCGGAAAGGTTCACTGGCCGGGACGAAGGGCCCGTGCGCTGGTCGCTCAGTTTGATCGAAGTGACCGACGGCAAGACGCCGTCATTGCGCATCGGCGCAAATGTCGAAGGGGCTCACCAGATCCAGTCGCCCCTGCCCAGCGCCGACACCGCATCGACGATGCGGGTGAAGCTCGCGCGAGCACGTCCGACCATATGCCGACCCCTGAGATAGGCATGCACCAGCCCCGGCTCCTCGAACCACCAGGCCCGCCCGCCGGCGGCAAGGATACGGTCGCGATAGGCTTCGCCGTCTGACGACAGCGGGTCGCATTCGGCGGTGATCAGCACCGTTGGCGGCAGGTTGGCGAAATCGGCGTCGGCCAGCGGCGACAGGGTGATGTCGCCGGTTCGGTCCACGCCGCCGGTGCGGATGTGCTTGTAGTATTCGATGTCGCGCACCGTCAGCATCGGCGCCTCGGCATGCGTCACATAGGAACCCTTCGAACGGTCGCCGAAAAGGCCCGCATAGATCAGCATCTGGCCGACCGGCCTTTTGGCGTGGCCGCGCGTTGCATGGCTGACGGCGGCGCAGAGATTGCCGCCGGCGCTGTCGCCGCAAAGCAGGACCGGGCATCGATAGGTCTTGGCGGCCCATTCGAAGGCGCCCAATACGTCATCGAAGGCGGCGGGGTGCAGATGCTCCGGCGCCAGCC
Organism: Mesorhizobium waimense; assembly: GCF_003601975.1. GTDB lineage: Bacteria > Pseudomonadota > Alphaproteobacteria > Rhizobiales > Rhizobiaceae > Mesorhizobium > Mesorhizobium waimense. The sequence continues at coordinate 274,959 of NZ_QZWZ01000001.1, read as the reverse complement.
GGTAGTCGATCGACACCACCTCATGGCCGGTACGGGCGCAAAGCTCGGCGCAGACATCGTCATGGCTGTCCAGTCCGCCGAGGATGAAGCCGCCGCCATGGACATAGAGTACCGTCGCAGCGTTGTTCGGCGTCGCGTTGCGGTAGACTCGGATCGGGATATTGTGCGCGACTAATGCAATGGCGGTGGTTTCTGCCGTCACGCCTTGCGGATAGCCGGCAAAGAATTCTCGGCACATGCGATCGTAGATCGCGCGCTGCTCGGCGATCGTGTAGTCGATCGTGTCGGGCGGATAATAGGAATTGATCCGCTCGATATAGGCCCAGGTCTCGGCGTCGATGAGGGTTTTGTAGTCGGTCATGGCTGCTGAACGGACGGCGTCCTACCTGCCCTTCCACACCGGATCGCGCTTTTCGGCGAAAGCGCGAAAACCTTCCATACCGTCCTCGGAACCGTAGAGGGCGTCGACGGTCGGCAGCTGGCGGCGCGTCACTTTGTTCATCGCCTCCTGAAAGGTGAGCGCCTCGGCAACGCGCGCCGTCTCCTTGATCGCGGCGAAGACCAGCGGCGGACCGCTGGCGAGCAGCCGGGCGATCTCCCAGACACGATCCTCGAGCTTTTCCTTGGGCAGAACCTCGTTGACCAGGCCCCAGCGATGCGCTTCGGCGACATCCATCCAGCGGCCGGTGAGCAGCAGGTCCATGGCGACATGGTAAGGAATGCGCTTCGGGAGCTTGATCGTCGCCGCATCAGCCAGCGTGCCGGCGCGGATTTCGGGCAGCGCGAAGGAGGAATGGTCCGAAGCGTAGATGAGGTCGCAGGACAGCGCCAGTTCGAAGCCGCCGCCGACCGCCATGCCGTTGACGCAGGCGATGACCGGCTTGTTGAGGTCGCGCAGTTCCTGCAGCCCGGCAAAGCCGCCGACGCCATAGTCGCCGTCGACCGCGTCGCCGCCGGCAGCCGCCTTGAGGTCCCAGCCGGCGCAGAAGAACTTGTCGCCGGCTGTCTTGACGATCGCGACGCGCAACTCAGGATCGTCGCGGAACGCCTTGAACGTCTCGCCCATCAACCGCGAGGTCTTGAGGTCGATGGCGTTGGCCTTCGGCCGATCGAGCGTAACTTCGAGGATCGTGCCCTCGCGGCGGGTCGAAATGACGTCAGCCATTCTTCTTCTCTCCCAGCACCAGCAGCGCGTCGGCGATCCAGGCGCCCTTGCCTTCAGCGCAGACGATCAGCGGGTTGATGTCGAGCTCCTCGATCTCGCCGGCATTCTGCTGCACGAAGGCTGCGATGCCCGATATCGCCTCGATGGCCGCCGCGACATCGGCTTTCGGCCGGCCGCGATAGCCTTCGAGCAGCGGGTAGAGTTTGAGGCCGCGCAATGCCGCCTCGATGTCGTCGCGTGTCGCCGGCAGCATCAGGGTGACGCTGTCGCGCAGCAGCTCGACCAGAACGCCGCCGGTGCCCAGCGTCATCACCGCACCGAACATCGGGTCGCGGGTGAAACCGACGATCAGCTCGGCGACACCGTCGCGCACCATGCGCTCGACATAGAGACCGGTGCCAAGCGGACCGAGATCATGGGCGGCGGTGCTGACGGATTCGGCATCCTTGAGGTTGAGCAGCACCGCGCCCATCTCGGATTTGTGGGTGACGCCCAAAGCCTTCAGTGCCACCGGGAAGCCGAGCGCCATGGACGAGATCACCGCTTCGACGGCGTTGCCGGCGCGCTCGCCCTTCGGCACCGGCAGACCGGCCTCGATCAGCCGCGATTTTGCCTCGGCCTCGTCCGGCGTGATGTGGCTGCCAACCGGTGCACCGGATGCCGAGGTGTCGATCGGCTGCGCCTGCGGCTCGCGCCAGGCCCAGCCGATGAAGGCTGCCGCCTGGGCTGCGTCCATCGCCTCGGAAATGCCGAACAGAGGCACCATGCCGCGCGCCATCAGGCCTGCCGTGTATTCTTCGGGCAGGTTTTCCGGCAGCGAGGAGACGATCGCGCCTTGCGCCTCGTTGGACTTGAGCGCCGCTTCGAAAGCGCGCAAGGTTGCCCACCAGTCGGTATCAGAGCAGCGGTCGGGGCGCGGGAAATCGAGCACCAGCATGTTGAGGTCGAAGCCACCCGACACCATGGCGGTGAAGGTAGCGGTCATTGCCGGCTCGTTGTTCCAGATGAAGGTGTGGTAGTCGAGCGGATTGGCCACCGCGACCAACGGCCCGAGCGTTGATTTGACATGGGCGCGGTGCTTGTGGGTGAGCTCCGGGAAATTGACCCAACGCCCCTCCGCGCTGTCGGCCATCACGGACGCCTCACCGCCCGAACAGCTCATCGACGACAGCCTATAACCGGGCAATGGACCGGTGACATGCAGCAGCTTCAGCGCCTCGATGAAGGCGGGGATGGAATCGACGCGGGCGATACCGAGCCGCTTCAGGAACGCGCCCGAAGCGGCATCGGAGCCGGCCAGCGATGCGGTGTGCGACACAGTCGCTTGCCTGGCCTGTTCGGAGCGGCCGACCTTCATGGCGATGATCGGTTTTTTCAACTCGCGGGCGCGTGCTGCCAGGCGCTCGAAGCCGGCTACCGAATCGAAGGCCTCAATATGCAGCCCGAGCGAGGTGACGCGCTCGTCTTCGATAAGGCCGAGCGCCATTTCGGACAGGCCGGTCTGCGCCTGATTGCCGGCCGTCATCAGGAAGGCGATCGGCAGGCCGCGCTTCTGCATCGTCATGTTGATGGCGATGTTGGACGACTGGGTGATGATGGCGACACCGCGGCCGCCCTCGGGCAGCCTGATGCCGCCATGCTGGTCGGGCCACAGCAGCGCGCCGTCGGCATAGTTGATCAGGCCGTAGCAGTTCGGGCCGATGATCGGCATCTCGCCCGCCGCCGCGACGAGCTCGGCCTGCAGCCGTTCGCCATCCTCGTCATAGGCTTCCGTCTCGAGGAAGCCGGCTGCAAAGCAGACGGCACCGCCGGCGCCACGCTCGGCTAGTGCCTTGACCACCTCGATGGAGAGATGCCGGTTGACGCCGACAAAAGAGGCGTCCGGTGCGGAAGGAAGGTCGGCAACGGAACGATAGGCCTTGCGTCCGGCGACCTCGTCCTTGGTCGGGTGCACCGGCCAGATCTCGCCGGCAAAGCCCATCTTGATCGATTGCGCAACGACGGCGGCGGCCTGCGCCCCACCGAACACGGCAATCGATTTCGGGCGCAGGAGACGTTCGAGTTTATGCATGGTCATCTTTTCGTTTGAGCACGATCTGGTTCCCGGTTTTGGGGATCATGCTCTAAGCCCCGAACGGACGCAGCAGCGCCCGCGAAATAATATGTCGCTGAATCTCCGAAGTGCCTTCCCAGATGCGCTCGACGCGCGCATCGCGCCAGATGCGCTCCAGCGGCAGGTCGTCCATCAGGCCCATGCCGCCATGGATCTGGATCGCCTCATCGGCGACGAAAGCGAGCATCTCGGTGGCCTTCAGCTTGGCCATGGCCATGTCCTGATCGGTGACGGTACCCTGATCGTACTTCCAGCCGGCTTCGAACACCATCAGGTCGGCGGCCTTCAATTCGGTCGCCATGTCGGCGAGCTTGAACGATACGCCCTGGAACTTGCCGATCTGCTGGCCGAACTGCTGGCGCTGGGCGGCATATTCGACGGCGTGGCCAAGCGCCCGCTCGGCGCGGCCGAGACAGGTGGCGCCGACCTGCAGGCGGGTGGCGCCAAGCCAGGAATTAGCGACGTCAAAACCCTTGTGAACCTCGCCGAGCACCTGTCTTGCCGGCAAGCGGCAGTCGTCGAATTCCAGGATGGCGTTGGTGTAGCCGCGATGCGAGACATTGCGGTAACCGTCGCGCATGGCAAAGCCCTTGGTGCCCTTGTCGACGAAGAAGGCGGTGATCTTCTTGCGTTTGCCGCGTGGTGAATCCTCTTCGCCTGACGCCATGAAGACGATGGCGAAGTCGGCGAGGTCGGCGTGGGAGATAAAGTGCTTGGTGCCGTTGAGCAGCCAGTCGTCGCCGTCCTGCACAGCGGTCGCCTTCATGCCGCGCAGGTCGGAGCCGGCGCCCGGCTCGGTCATCGCCAGGCAATCCCATTTCTCGCCGCGAATGCACGGGAACAAATATTTTTCGCGCTGCTCCGGCGTGCCGGCCAGCAGGATGTTGGAAGGACGCGCGACGCAGGTCCAGTGCAGCGCATAATTGGCGCGGCCGAGTTCCTTCTCGTAGAGCAGCCAGGTCACCGTATCCAGCCCGGCGCCGCCGACTTCCGTCGGCATGTTGGCGGCATAGAGACCGGCTTCGATCGCCTTGACCTTGATCTCCTCGATCAGTTCGCGGCGCAACACGCCAGTGCGCTCCACCTCGCGCTCGTGCGGGTAAAGCTCGTTTTCGACGAACGCGCGCGTCGTCTCGACGATGAGTTTCTGCTCCTCCGACAGACCGAAATCCATGGTCTTAGCCCTTCTTCTTTTTCTTCGGCTTGTCGGCTTTCTTCACCGGCTTGCTCGCCTTGGCCTTCTCGGCCGCCTTGGAGGCCGTCGGCTGCTTCGCCGCCAGCTTGGCCAGTTGCCTAGTGTAGTCCTTGTGCAAGGCGCCGGCACCCCAGCCCTTGCCCTTGTTCTGCTTCGACAGCGCTTCCATGATCGCGACCAGATTGTCGTCACGGATCTTTTCCAGCTCGCGGATCGACAGGCCATGTGCCTGATCGTCCGACTGCGTGGCGATGAGGTCAACCAGTTCGTCGTTGAACTCCGGCACGTCCATCAGCTTGGTCCACGGCCATTGCAGGCAGGGCCCGAACTGCGCCATGAAGTGGCGCATGCCGGCCTCGCCGCCGGCGACACGATAGACCTGGAACATGCCCATCTGCGCCCAGCGCAGGCCGAAGCCATAGCGCATGATGTCGTCGAGCTCCTCGACCGTGCAGATGCCGTCCTTGATCAGCCACAGCGCCTCGCGCCAGGCCGCTTCGAGCAGGCGGTCGCCAACGAAGGCCTCGATCTCCTTGCGGATGACGACAGGCTTCATGCCGATCGAGGCATAGATCTCCCTGGCGACCTCGATCGCCTCGGGAAAAGTCTGCTCGCCGCCGACGATCTCGACCAGCGGCAGCAGATAGACCGGGTTGAACGGATGGCCGACGACCAGCCGCTCCGGATGCTTCTTCATCGCCACCTGCATGTCAGTCGGCTTGATGCCCGAGGTCGAGGAGCCGACAATAGCGTTGGCCGGAGCATGAGCATCGATCTCGGCCAGCACGCGGTGCTTGAGGTCGAGCCTCTCAGGCACGCTTTCCTGGATGAAGTCGGCGTCGGCGACCGCTTCGGCGATGGTCTTGGCGTAGGTGAGCTTGCCTTCCTTGGGCAGGCCGCCGGGCAGCATCTGCTTGTAGGCGCGGCGCGCGCCCTTCATCACTTCGCCGACCTTGCGCGAGGCTTCCGGGTCGGGATCGAAGATCGCCACGTCGATGCCGTTCAAGAGCAGCCGCGCCACCCAGCCGGCGCCGATGACGCCGCCGCCAATGGCGGCCGCCTTGTTGATGATGCTCATAAGGAGGCTCCGGTTCTTGTGTTCGCCATGACGGGATCGGTGAGGGGCACGCGCTCGCCGGCGCGGATGACCGAGGGGTCGTAGACCTTGCGGGCAAAGACTTCGAGCACGAAGGGCCGCAAGAAGTCGATCGGCAGCGTCTCGTAATCCGGGTCGAAGCTCGACTGGTCCCAGCGCTCGCAGAACTGGTCGCAATCGTCGAAATAGGCATGTCCGGCGAAGCGGTCGCGGGCGTGGCGGTTGCCGCCGAGATGATGCGCGTAATAGAGGCGCTGGAAGTCACCGTGCTTTTCCACCACCCAGGTGCATTGCTCGCGCACGAAAGGCTTCAGGATCGCAGCCGCATATTCGTCGTGGTTGTAGGGCGCGTAGATGTCGCCAATGTCGTGCAGCAGCGCGCAGACGATCCAGTCCGTGTCGGCGCCGTCGCGCCAGGCGCGGGTGGCCGCCTGCAGCGAGTGACCGAGCCGGGTGATCTTGTAGCCGGACAGGCCCTCGTCGAGCTGCACCAGCGCATCGAGCAGCCGTTCGCCGGTCTTCGCGGCATAGTCGATTTCATGCGCGGTCAAGAACTCATAGTCGTCCTTGTCGCCATCCTTCATCGCGGTGAATTTGACGGTAGCCATGCCGACCTCCCGGCTATCCCAGTCCTTATGCCGCTATCGGCGCCCGCTTGGTCAGGTTCAGCTTCTTGCGCACTTCCTCGGGCCCAATGATCCTGGCGCCCAGGTTGGTGACGATGCTGGCCGCGCGCTCGACCAACTGTGCGTTGGTGGCGAGCACGCCCTTGTCGAGCCACAGATTGTCTTCGAGGCCAACGCGGACATTGCCGCCGGCCAGCACCGCCGCGGCGGCATAGGCCATCTGGTTGCGGCCGATCGAGAAGGCCGACCAGTTCCAGGTCGACGGCACGTTGTTGACCATGGCCATGAAGGTGTTGAGGTCGTCGGGCGCGCCCCACGGCACGCCCATGCAGAGCTGCACCAGCGCGTCTGGCTTCAGCACCTGTTCCTCGACCAGCTGCTTGGCGAACCACAGATGGCCGGTGTCGAAGGCCTCGATCTCGGGCTTGACGCCGAGCGCCGTCATCATGCCGCCCATGGCGCGCAGCATGCCGGGCGTGTTGGTCATGACATAGTCGGCTTCGGCGAAATTCATCGTGCCGCAATCCAGCGTGCAGATCTCCGGCAGGCACTGGCGCACATGCTCGACGCGGTTGGTGGCGCTGCCCATGTCGGTGCCTTTTTCATTCAGCGGCAGCGGCGCCTCGGGCGAGCCGAACACCATGTCGCCGCCCATGCCGGCGGTCAGGTTCAGCACGACGTCGACATTGGCGTCACGGATGCGCTCGGTAACCTCGCGGTAGAGATGCACGTCGCGGCGCGGTTTGCCGGTTTCGGGATCGCGCACATGGCAGTGGACGATCGCAGCACCCGCCTTGGCCGCGTCGATCGCCGAATCGGCGATCTGCTTGGGCGAACGCGGCACATGCGGGCTGCGGTCCTGCGAACCGCCGGATCCGGTCACGGCACAGGTAATGAAAACCTCACGGTTCATCGCGAGCGGCATGAAATTTCCTCCCAATCAAGACAGACAACAACAATGACTGACTTGCCGGAAACTGTTTTGCGTTTTACGAAGCACTCATGACCAAAAGCGAAAAATCGGATATCTTTCGTGCTGAGCGCTCGCGGCTCAAGGTGACGCTGCTGGTGTTCTCGGGCTCATCGATCATGTGCGTGGCCTCGGCCATCGATCCACTGCGCGCCGCCAACCGCATCGGCGGCGAGACACTGTTCGACTTCAAGCTGGTTTCGGTGACCGGCGAGGCGCCGGTGACGACTTGCGGCCTGCCGGTTGCGGTCAGCGGCCGCTTCGATGCCACCGAAGTCACCGACGTGCTTATCGTGGTCGCCGGTTTCGGCACACAGAACTATGCCACGTCGGCGCTGCTTGCCGGCCTGCGGCGGGCGGCGCGTGCCGCGCGGGCCTGCGGCGGCGTCGAGGCCGGCACGTGGCTGGTCGCGCGGGCCGGTCTGCTGGAAGGGCGCAGCGCCACCACCCACTGGGAGGACATGGAGGACTTTTCATCGGCCTTTCCTGGTGTCGACGTGCGTCCTGACCGCTATGTCATCGACGGTCCCGTCTTCACCTCGGGTGGTGCCTCGCCGACCTTCGACCTGATGCTGCATTTGATTCGCACGCGGCTCGGCATGGCGGTGGCGCTCGATGTGGCGAGCGTGTTCATCTACGACCAGGCGCGCGCCGCCACCGATGCGCAGCCGCTGGTCTCGCTTGGCCGGCTCGATGGCTACGATCCGCGGCTGGCGCAAGCGATCCGGCTGATGGAAGCGCATGTCGACCAGCCGCTGACCATCGCCGCGGTGGCCAAGCGCGCCGGGGTGACGGCGCGTACACTGGAAAGCATCTTTCGCAAGTCGATCGGCGAAACGCCGGGCGCCTACTACCTCAGGCTCAGGCTGGGCGCCGCACGCCGGCTGGTGGTCGACACGCGCATCGCCATGGCAGACATCGCCGGGCGGACGGGATTTTCGTCCGCCGCAGCGTTTTCCAGAGCGTTTTCAAGAGCTTTCGGCGAAGCGCCGGTCAGGCTGCGCCGGGGCTAATGCATGTCGCCCAAAAGTGTGTAGCGGTTTTGGGACAACGACATGCATAGAAACAAAGATTCCAAAGCGCGGAGCGCTTTGGTGAGATCAAGCCGCGTTTTGACGATCGCTGCCATTGTCGATCTGCGAGCGCATCTGTCTCGCCAGACGGACTTCGAATCGGCTGCTGACGGCGCGATCCCATTCGTTCTTCACATCGTCGGTAGGTCTCGGCAACGCCATCAGCCGATCGATGATCGATCCGGTCTCGCCGGACGAGAGCAGGGCGTCGATTTCGCGTTCGTGCTGCATATCGGTTCGCCTCCTTCTTCTTCACCCGCCACAGGAGCCATACTTATACGAGATCCGTGACGGCTGTTTGAAGGCAAGAGCGAGGCGATTGAGGGGCGATGCGGGGCAGAACCGTGTCGCCGGTCCTGCCCATCGCGCAAAGCCGTTCCGGGGCAGCAATGTGCTTGGCCGCCCCTGGAAAGGGTATGGACGGAATTTCGCGCTCAGACGTAGCGGTTGACGATATTCTCGAGCAGTTCCTGGCGACCCGAGCGCGGCTGCGGCTCGATCTTCTTCTTCACCACACGCTCGGCGATCTCCTCCAGCGTGCGTTTGCCCGACAGCATCGCCTTGGCCTCGGCCGAATTCCAGCCGGCATAGCGTTCTGCCAGCGGTCCCGACAGCGCCTTGTCCTCGACCATACGTGCCGCGGCCTTGAGACCGCGAGCGCAAGCGTCCATGCCGCCAATATGGCCGATCAGCAGATCCTGCGGGTCGAGCGATTGGCGGCGCAGCTTGGCGTCGAAATTGGTGCCGCCGGTCTTGAAGCCACCGGCCAGCAAGACCTGGTAGTAGGCCAGCGCCATCTCCGGCACATTGTTGGGGAACTGGTCGGTGTCCCAGCCGGACTGGTAGTCGTTGCGGTTCATGTCGATCGAGCCGAAGACGCCGAGCGCATTGGCCAGCGCCAGTTCGTGTTCGAAGGAATGGCCGGCAAGGATGGCGTGGCCCTGCTCGACGTTGAGCTTGACCTCCTTCTCCAGACCGAAGCGCTTGAGGAAGCCGTACACCGTCGCGACGTCATAGTCGTACTGGTGCTTTGTCGGCTCCTGCGGCTTCGGCTCGATCAGGATGGTGCCCTTGAAGCCTATTCTGTGCTTGTAGTCGACGACGAGGCTGAGGAAGCGTCCAGCCTGGTCCTGCTCGCGGCCAAGGTCGGTGTTGAGCAGCGTCTCGTAGCCCTCACGTCCGCCCCACAGCACGTAGTTCTCGCCCTTCAGCCGCTTGGTGACGTCGATGCAGCTTTTCACCGTCGCCGCCGCATAGGCAAAGACATCGGGATCGGGATTGGTGGCCGCACCCGACATGAAGCGGCGGTGCGAGAACAGGTTGGCGGTGCCCCACAAGAGCTTGACGCCGGTCTGCTTCATCTTTCCCGCAAAATAGTCGGCGATCTCGTCGAGACGCGCCGCACTTTCGGAAAAGTCCCTGCCTTCCGGCCGCACATCGGCATCGTGGAAGCAGAAATAGGGCGCGCCGAGCAGCGAAAACATCTCGAAGGCGACGTCGGCCTTGAGCTTTGCCAACTCCATCGTGTCGATGCCACCGGCCTTGGCGAACCAGGGACGATCGAAGGTCTGGCCACCGAAGGGATCGCCGCCCTGCCAGGCGAAGGAGTGCCAGTAGGCGACGGCGAAGCGCAGATGGTCTTCCAGCCGCTTGCCGGCGACAATTTCGTCGGGATTGTAGAACCGGTAGGCCAGCGGATTGGTCGAATCCGGTCCCTCATATTTGATCTTCTGGATGTCGCCGAAAAATCCGCTGCTCATGATTTCTGTCCTCTCGAAAGTTTGCCCTGATTACCTCAGGCGTAATTGGTTTCACGCTCACGCCGGTCGAAAAGGCTCGTGTCAAAGCCACTCAACGAAGGAGACAGACCATGACCGACCTCAACACGATCGCCCAGAACTACATCACCGCCTGGAACGAGGGTGATGCGGATCGCCGGGCGGAATTGCTCAAGGCGACCTTTACCGAGGACGTCAGCTATCGCGATCCGATCATGCAGGGCGACGGCCATGAAGGTGTCGCCGCACTCATCGATGGCGTGCAACAGCGCTTTGCCGGCTTCCGGTTCTCGCTGAAGGGCAAGCCGGACGGGTTCGCCGACACGATCCGCTTCTCGTGGAACCTCGGGCCGGAAGGCTCCGAGTCCGTGATCGAAGGCACCGATATCGGCGTCATCGAGAATGGCCGCCTGAAGAGCGTCACCGGCTTCCTCGACAAGGTGCCGGCGCAGTGAGCCGTGATGCCGCGGCGTGGGCAAGAACCCGCTCACGCCGTGGCGCCTCTGATCGCCGGGTAAAGAGCCCGGTAGCGGTGATAGGCATCGGCATAGGCGCCGATAAGCGCCGCATCCGGTTCGACGGTGGTGTCGGTGGCCGGCGCGGTGCAGACGGCAAGCGGATCGGCGCCGGTCGCGGCGATCAGGCCGAGCCGGGCGGCACCGAAGGCGGCGCCGAAATCGCCATCGGCGGGAATGTCGACCGGCACCTGCAGAGCGGTGGCGATCGCCTTCAGCCAGTAGCGCGAGCGCGAACCACCGCCGATCGCCGTCACCCGCGTCAATGTCGTGCCGGCTTTCTTCAGCGCTTCGAGGCTGTCGCGGAAAGCAAAGCCGACGCCTTCGAGCACCGCCTGGGTCAGCACGGCGCGGCTGGATTCATGCGCCAGGCCGGTGAACGAGCCGCGAATGGCGGAATCATTGTGCGGCGTGCGCTCGCCAGAGAGATAGGGCAGGAACGATACGCCGGTCGGAGCCTTGAGTTTCTCTCCGAGCTCGGCGGTCAGTTCGCCAGCGCTCTTGCCTGATATCTCCGACAGCCAATTGAGCGAATCGGTGGCCGACAGGATGACGCCCATCTGGTGCCAGGTGTCGGGCAGCGCATGGCAGAAAGTGTGCACCGCGCTTGCCGGATTGGGGAGGTAGGAGGCGTTGGCGGCAAACAGCACGCCCGACGTGCCGAGCGAGACGAAGGCGTGGCCGGCACCCACCGTCCCCATGCCGCAGGCGGAGGCCGCATTGTCGCCGGCGCCGCCGGCGATCGGGATGGCTGATTGTATGCCCCATTTCGAGGCCAGCTCGGCGCGCAGCAGGCCAGCGGGCGCTGTGCCTTCGACCAGCGCCGGCATCTGCCTTTCGTCGAGCGAGGTGGCGGCGAGCAGTTCCAGGGACCAGCGCCGCTTGCCGACATCGAGCCATGAGGTGCCGGCGGAATCCGACATTTCCGACATATGCTCGCCGGTCAGCCAGAGCCGCAGGAAATCCTTCGGCAAGAGCACCTTTGCCACCTTGGCGAAAACACCGGGCTGGTTGTTCTTCACCCAGGCGAGTTTAGGTGCGGTGAAGCCGGGAAAGACGATGTTGCCGGTGAGTTTGCGAAAGCGCGGATCGGCATCGAGCGCGGCCGCCTCAGTGTGGCTGCGCGTGTCGTTCCACAGTATGCAGGGGCGCAGAACCTTGTCTGCGGCGTCGAGCAAGGTGGCGCCATGCATCTGGCCGGAGAGGCCGATGCCTTTCACCGAGGCAAGCTGCCTTGGATGCGACGCCTTCAGCTCGGCGATTGCCGTCTCGCAGGCCTGGATCCAATGGGTAGGATCCTGCTCGGACCAGCCGGGATGCGGTCGCGATACGTCGAGCGAACCATGGCCGGAGCCGACGACAGTCTGCCCGGCATCGATCAACAGCGCCTTGACGCCCGACGTGCCCAGATCGAGGCCGAGATACATGCTTTCCTCCCACTGCCAATAATTTTTTCGGATCTCGAAAAAATCTGGCTTGGCCAGTTTTTAAGGCAAGATTCGCCGCCGGTCAATTCTCGGACAATTCGGCGGCGCGTTGCGAAAACAATGCCGAGAGCGGGCTGTCCGGTCGCGCCAGGGTGCGTTCCGCCGTTAGCGCCCGCGACAATGCATGGTCGCCGCAACGCAGCGCCGCCTCGATCAAAGTGAGATCGATGACGTCGCGCTGCGCGTGGCTGCCGCCGAAGCGCTGGGCGATGGCGCGAATCGGCCGGATCAGGCGGACCGTCTCGGCATAATTGCCGTCGCCGAACGCCTTGATGGCGAGCGTCAGAGGGCGGCCGACATCCCGGGTGAAGGCAGCGTTGTCGTCACTGCCGCGCATCGCCTCGCGCTGTGCTTCGAGCAGGGCTCGGGCCGGCGCCTCGAGGCCGGCGCCAACGAAGGCCATCATCGCATGCGCGTCGTTGAAGGCATAATTGCCGGCGCCGGCCTTGGGCCAGTTGGCCGCAAGGGCTGCCCAGCGCCCGCCGACATCGGCGCCGCCGAGATGCAGCCGCCACAGGATCGCCGAGGCATCGACCATGTTGAGCGCCAGCGTCGACGGCGTGCCGTAGATCGGCCCGTCATAGAGCGCCAGCACCTCGTCTGTCTCGCCGAGATCGTAGTGGAACAGCGACAGATGCCACCAATTGTGCACCTGCAGGAAGCTGTCCTTCGTCCACGCCTCCGGGTTGGCGCGCATCCAGGCGATGCCGTCTCTTTGCCGGCTCTGCATTTCCATGACATGAGCAACGGCGTGCTGCGCCCAGCCGTCGCGCGGCTCGATGTCGACCGCCGTGCGGCCCAACTTCTCGGCGCGCGCGTAGTCGCCCATCTCCTCCAGCCCGAAGGCCTGCATGCCGAGGACGGCGTGGTAGCCCGGCATGTCGCTTTGCCAGGACGGCAGAGCGCGGCCGATGCGGTCGCGCAGCATGCGGGCATTGCCGGTGAAGAAGTCGATCTGGTGCCCAGTCTGCAGCGCCACCATGTCGAGCGGAAAGTCGATGGCGACGTCCTCGAGCATTCGCGAAGCCTCATGCCAGCGACCGGCGGCGAGATGGCCAAGGGCCGCAACATGCGCCTGCTCGCGCGGCGTCGCAGCCAGGGGCAGCGCAGCCTCGTGACATCTGCTGGCCACCAAACTTGCCTCGCGCTCGGTGGCGAGGCCGAAGAGATAGCCCTTGAACACATGCGCCATGACGAAATCGGCGTTTTCGGCAATGGCGCGGTCGGCCGAGGCGACCGGGTCGCCGATGAAGCACTGCAGTTCGCGCACGGCCTGGGCGTAGGGGGCGAAGCCGGCCTCCGTCGCACCCGACAATGTCAGGCCGAATGCGTCCTTGATTGCCATGCCTAGCCCTCCATCAGATGCCGGAGCCAGCCTATCTTAGGCCAACAAAGGCTGGCGCGCCAACCTGCGGCCCAGGCTCATCGAGCACGCAAATCAGCCAGGGCAGGTGAATTTCTCCTGCCCTCAATTTCCCGAGCGCACCGCCATGGTGGCGATGCCGGCACCGACCAGCAGCGTGCCGCCGGTGCGGTTGAAGATGCGGATCGCCCGGGGATTGCGCACCACGTTGCGTGCCCGTGCCGCGATCAGCGCGTAGCCGAAGGCATTGGCGAAGGCGAGCGCCAGGAAGGTCGTCTCGAAGATCAGCATCTGCGTCCAGAAATCCGCGTGGCGGTCGAGGAACTGCGGCAGGAAGGCGACGAAGAAGGTGATGCTTTTCGGATTTAGCGCGGTGACCAGCCAGGCATGCGCCATCATTTTCGCCGAGGACACCACATCGGTGCGCGGCTCGGCCTTGAGCGCGCCGCCGGCGCGGAACAGTTTTACGCCGAGATAGATCAGATAGCAGGCGCCGATCACCTTCAGCACGGTGAACACGGTGGCCGATGCCGCAAGCAGCGCGCCGATGCCCAGCATCGACAGCGTCATGGCGGTGAAGTCGCCCAGTGCCACGCCGACCGCCATCGGCAGCGCCGTGCGCCAGCCCTGGCCCAGCGCATAGGACACGACCAAAAGGATGGTCGGGCCCGGAATGACGAGAAGGATGGCGGAGGCGGCGGCGAAGGCGGCCCAGTTTTCGAAGGACATCGATGTCTCCTTGAGCGCAAAGAAAAGGATAAATCCTTGGGTGCGCAAGAATGTAAAGAGGCTTTTTCGAAATCCCGCGGCGGCCGTTTCGCCTTGCCTGCGCGGGCAACGGCAGAACAGGGTTAAGACCAAAGTCCGGCCCTTCACGCTTTTTCAACCATGATTGGCGAAACTGCCCCCTATCCGGCCGGACCGTGTTTTCCCGCCGACAGCGTAGGGTTTGGGTGCATGCGTAAGCCGCAAGATCTGACGCCGCCAGTGAATGGCGACGCAAGCGAAACCGACAATCTGCTTTCCCGCCGCACGGTGCTGTCAGGCGCCGGCGCCATGGCACTGCTCGGCATGGCCGGCTGCAGCCAGACGCTCGACCTGCCGCAGTTGCAGCTCGACGACACCACCACCGGCTCGGTGCGGCCGATCCGCCCGGCGATCAGCGTCGACAAGAACATCACCGGCCCGGACGTGATGTACGCCTCGCTGACCGACGGTGGCTTCGAGGTGCCGGCGGTGCCCTATCAGAAAGTCAAGGCGGAGTTCCGTCGCCAGATCGTCGTCGACCAGACCGGCGAGGCGCCCGGCACCATCGTCGTCCATCTGCAGGAGCGCATGCTCTATCTGGTGCAGCCCGGCGGCGAGGCGATCCGCTACGGTGTCGGCATCGGCAAGGATGGCTTCCGCTGGTCGGGCCGCGCCAACATCCAGTACGGCAAGGAATGGCCGCTGTGGACACCGCCGCCCGAAATGATCGCGCGCAAGCCTGAGTTGGTGAAATGGCAGGGCGGCCAGCCCGGCGGCCTCACCAACCCGCTCGGTGCAAGGGCGCTCTACATCTACCAGGACGGCAAGGACACCGGCTACCGCATCCACGGTTCGCCCGAATGGTGGAGCATCGGCCAGGCGATGTCGTCGGGCTGCGTGCGCCTGATCAACCAGGACATCATCGACCTCTACAGCCGTGTTTCCAAGAAGAACCCGGTCGTCGTCGTCTGATCCTTCGTCGGCTGCTCGCAGCCGTTTGACTCTCCCGTTGCGTGATGCCGCAAGACAGGCGAATGTGCCTGCGAAGCCACCATCCGGGAGAACTGAAGAATGTCAGGAACGTTTGTGATCGCGCAGGGCGGCGGACCGACCGCCGTCATCAACCAGACCATGGTTGGTGCAGCACTGGAGATCCGCAAGCGGCATCCCGGCGCCAAGGTCCTGGGCTCGATCCATGGCGTGCGCGGCATTCGTGACGGCAACTACGCCGACCTTTCGGCCATCCCCGAGGAACAGCTCAGGCTGATCGCGGCGACGCCAAGTGCGGCGCTCGGCTCGACGCGCGACAAGCCGGACGCCGCCTATTGCGAGGTCATCCTCAACGGCCTGAAGAAGGCCGGCGCCGACGCCTTCATCTATATTGGCGGCAACGACACGTCGGGCACGCAGCAGATCCTGACCGATGCCGCCGGCGGCACGATGGCCTTCGTGCATGCGCCGAAGACCATCGACAACGACCTCGAGGAGAACGACCACACGCCGGGCTTCATCTCGGCGGCCGAGTTCGTCGCCGGCGCCTTCCTCTCGGTCGATCTCGATTTCCGCGCTTTGCCCGGAATCTATGTCGGCATCGTCATGGGCCGGCACGCCGGCTTCCTCACCGCCGCCGCCGCCGCATGGCAGCTCGATCCGGACAGCGGCCCGCATCTCGTCTACGTGCCGGAGCGGCCGTTCTCGGCCGCCGGCTTCATCGACGACGTGCGCGCCACGCTCGACCGCCACAAGCGCTGCATCGTTGCCGTGTCGGAAGGCGTCAGCACCGCCGACGGCAAGGCGCTGGTCGAAAGCCTGGTGCCGCCGGATAAGCTCGAGCGGGACGCCCATGGCAACGTCAAACTGTCGGGCAGCGACCTGCCGGCAGCGCTGGAGCGGGCACTGGCCGAGGGACTGCCGGGCAAGCGGGCGCGCGTCGATGCGCTCGGCTACATGCCGCGCGGCTATGTCGGGGCGATCAGCGCCGTCGACGCACAAGAAGCCTTCGACGCCGGTGCTTTTGCCGTTGCCGTCGCCGAAGAGGGAGGCGGCTCGGTGGCGCTGCAATATGACGGCACGAAAACCGTACTGAAGAAGGTGCCGCTGAAGAATGTCGCCGGCAAGACCCGCCATATGCCCGACGATTTCATGAAGCCCGATGTCAATCAGCTGTCCGAGGCCGGGATGGCCTATCTGAAGCGGCTGGTGCCGGAGAAGTATAAGGTTGGAAAGCCGTTCGTCTAATGGGTGACCGTCTGGTGGGCGACTGGTTCAGCAAGACCAGTATCGACGCCAGGACGACGATGCTGACCGAGCCGTTCGTGCACGATTTCGTGCGCGCCAACATCTGGCATTTTCGCGGCCGCGACGTCGACCTGCTCGTCGACACCGGCATGGGGATCTGTCCGCTGGCGCCTCAGATCGACACGCCTGCCGGCAAGCCACTGCTGGTCGTCGCCACGCATATCCACCTCGACCATGTCGGCTCACTGCACGAATTTCCGCTGCGGGCGGGACCGGCAATGAGCGCCGAAAAATTCGACACAATGGATGAGGTGGTCACCTACGCCTACATGTTCCACAATCTCGACGACGCCGTCTCGAAATTGCCGGCGCCGGGCTGGAAAGCGGCCGACTACAGGATCCCACCGGCACCGCTGGCACGAACGCTTGCCGAGGGCGATGTCGTCGATCTCGGCGACCGGCAGTTCAAGGTGCTGCACCTGCCGGGACATTCGCCTGATTCGATCGCGCTGTTCGACGAGGCCGACGGCCTGTTTTTCGCCGGCGACGCCATCTATGACGGCATGCTGATCGACGACCTGCCGGATTCCGACCGCGTCGCCTATCGCCGCACGATGCAGCGGCTGCTCGACCTGCCCATAAGCGTCGGCCATGGCGGGCACGGGCCGAGCTTCGATGGCAAGCGGATGCGGGAGATCGCCTCGGCCTATCTCAGGCGCACCAATGGGCGTTGATGCGCCGACCGACGCGCCTGCGGACATTAAATCTTCGTAAGATGGCACAAGAACCCTAATTCGGACCCATCCAGACCCTAGATGCAGGGCTGTCGATCCGGTCGGCTGCCATGCCAGGCGAGACAGGCAATCGCGACCGTCGACACGCCGGATGGCCGGTTTCCCATACAGGGGAGCGGCCACGGCGCCGGATCAACTCTCGCCCGGACAAACGACCATGTCAGATATCCTTCGCAGACATCGCGTCGCGGCCTTGCTGGGCGCTGCGCTGATCCTATCCCCCTTCGTCGTGTCTTTCGCAGACAGCGCCAACAACATGGGCGCAAGCAGCACCGTTCCGACTACCCAGACGCCTGTCGCCGGCATAACGGCGCCGAACGGCTCGTTCGCCCCGATCGTGGCGGCCGACAAGCCGGCGGTGGTGACGGTCACCACCGTCATGAAAGCACAGCCGGAAACGATGAGCGAGGACTCCCCCTTCGACGGTGGTTCGCCCTTCGACGACTATTTCCGCCAGTTCTTCGGCGACCAGGGCATGCCCGGGCCCAAGACCCCGCCGCAGCAACAGTCGCAGCGTGCGGAGGCGCTTGGGTCCGGCTTCATCGTCGGAGCCGACGGCACCATCGTCACCAACAACCACGTCATCGATGGCGCCACCTCGATCAAGGTGACGCTCGACGACGGTACCGAGCTTCCCGCCAAGCTGGTCGGCCGCGACGCCAAGAACGACCTCGCCGTGCTCAAGGTCAAGGCCGACAAGTCCCTGCCGACCGTCAAATGGGGCGATTCCGACAGACTGATGCCGGGCGATCAGGTGCTGGCTTTCGGCAACCCGTTCGGCATCGGCACCACCGTCACCGCAGGCATCGTTTCGGCGCGCGGCCGCGACCTGCACAGCGGCCCGTTCGACGACTTCATCCAGATCGACGCGCCGATCAACCACGGCAATTCCGGCGGCCCGCTGGTGGATGTCGCGGGCAATGTCGTCGGCATCAACGCGGCGATCTATTCACCCAATGGCGGCAGCGTCGGCGTCGGCTTCGCCATCCCGTCGGACCAGGCCGAGAAGGTGGTCGCCAAGTTGATGAAGGGCGGCGACATCCAGTACGGCTATCTCGGCGTCCAGATCCAGGAGGTGACGCCGGACGTCGCCAGTGCCATGGGCCTTGACCATCCCGGCGGCGCGCTGGTTTCCGAAGTCACGGACGGATCGCCGGCCGCCAAGGCAGGCATCAAGACCGGCGACGTCATCACTAGCTTCGCCGGCCAGGAGATAAAGGATCCGAAAGACCTGTCGCGTGCCGTCGCCGACATAGCGCCGGGCGCCAGGGAAACGCTCAATGTCTGGCGCGACGGCAAGGCCATGCAGATTTCCGCCGATGTCGGACACAATAGCGATGATGCTAAGACCGCCTCGGCCGAAGGCAATGGCGGCAAGTCCCCGGAACAGGCCTTGCGCGTGCCCTCGCTCGGCCTCGGCCTCACCGACCTCACGCCGGATGTTCGCGAACAACTGAACCTGACCGACGACCAGCGTGGCGCGCTGGTCGAGCGCGTCAATCCGGACAAGGCGGCCTCGGCCGCCGGCATCCAGCCGGGCGATGTCATCGTCGGTGTCGACCAGACCCCGGTAAAGAACGCCAAACAGGCAAACCAGGCGATCGCGCAGGCCGGCAAGTCCGGCAGGAAATCCGTGCTGCTGCTTGTCGATCGCGGCGACGCGCAGATCTTCGTCGCGGTGCCCTTCGCCGCCGGCTGAGGCATGACGCTCGACAGGCTTGCCGCATCGGCGGCCAGCCTGTCGGGTCGCCCAAGATTCCTGTTGCCCGCCGAGATATCTTCGAGAACACTGGCTGCGGTCGGTTTCGGCCGCAGCGCAAACGGATACTCCCGATGGTTACCCGCGGCTTCTCTTCCGGGCGAAAGCCCCCGACGGATACGGACGCGCGCATCCCGCCCGGGCAGTATCTCGAGCAAGGCTTTCCCGTCCTGTCGGCCGGGCCGACGCCGCGCGTGCGCACCGAGGACTGGTCGTTCACGCTCAAGCACGGACCGCGGCCAATCAAGAAATGGAACTGGGCCGAGTTCAATGCGCTGCCGCTGAGCAGAATGACACGCGACATCCATTGCGTGACCGCCTGGACCAAATTCGACACGGCATGGCAGGGCGTGCTGATCGACGACATCCTCGCCGATGCCGGCATCGAGGCGCCGACCGCCTTCACATTGGCGCATTCCTTCGACGGCTACGCCACCAATGTGCCGGCGAAGGACCTTGTCGCCGGCAAGGCGATGGTTGCGCTGCTCTATGAAGGCAAGCCGATCACGCCGGACCATGGCGGGCCGGCGCGGCTCCTGGTGCCGCATCTCTATTTCTGGAAGTCGGCCAAATGGCTGAACGGGCTGCAGTTCACCGAACGCGACGAGCCGGGCTTCTGGGAATTGCGCGGCTATCACATCTATGGCGACCCGTGGCGCGAGCAGCGCTACACGGGCGACCCATGAGCGAGGCGTCGGCGGCGCAATCGCCCTGGCAGACGGCGAAAATCATTCGCATCGAAAAGCGTACGCCGCGCGTCACCAGTTTCTTCTTCAAACTGTCGCGGCCTTTCGTCCATCAAGCCGGACAGCATGTCGATGTCCGGCTGACGGCGCCGGACGGCTACCAGGCGCGCCGCTCCTATTCCATTGCTTCGGCGCCGGAGAGCGGCGGGACAATCGAGCTGGCGATCGAAAGGCTTGAGGACGGCGAGGTCTCGCCCTTCTTCCACGAGGTGGCGGCGGTCGGCGACGAGATCGAATTGCGCGGTCCGCTCGGCGGCCATTTCGTCTGGTCCGACAAAGACGGCGGACCGCTGCTCTTGGTCGGAGGCGGCTCCGGCGTGGTGCCGCTGATGGCGATGGTGCGCCACCGGACGGCGCGGAAATCTTCGGTGCCGACAGCGTTGGTGTTTTCGGCGCGGATCTGGGACGAAGTGATCTTTCGCGATGAACTGATCAACCTCGACGACCGTCGCAACGGCTTCGACCTGGTGCTGACGCTGACGCGCGAGGCGGCACGACGCCCCGAGGACTATTCGCGGCGGATTGACGCCCAGATGATGATGCAATCCATGGCGCGGCTGCCCGAGCCGCCGAGGCTTGCTTTCGTGTGCGGTTCGAACGCCTTCGTGTCGGCCGCTGCCCAGGCCTTGATCGATGCCGATGTCCCCGCCGACCTCATCCGCACCGAGCGCTACGGCGTTTGAACCGCTACGCTTCAGGCCTCGATTTCGAGCGCCGACAGCGGCTTCGAGCAGCAGGCCAGGATAAAGCCGTCGTCGATCTCGTGATCGAGAATGCCGCCAATGTGGCTCATCTCGACGTCGCCGGAGACCTTCTTGACCTTGCAGGTTCCGCACAAGCCGAATTCGCAGGCCGCTGGAATCCTGACGCCCGAGGCGCGCGCCGTCTGCAGCACGGTCTGCCCGGCAACGCATTCGGCATCGATATCCGAAAGCGCAAAGCGGATCGGGGTTGCCGCCTCGGCAGGCACTCCGGTGCCGCCGTCCGCAGGCACGGCAAACGGCGCCGGTATTTCCTCCACCGCGGGAGCGGCGAAGCTCTCCTGGTGGTATCCGGCCATGTCGAAGCCCGAGGCTTCAAGCATGCCGCGCACCGCGCGCATGAACGGATCGGGACCGCAGCAGAAGATTTCGCGCTCGCGGAAATCGGGCGCCAAGAGCGGCAGCCGGATGGCGTCGATACGGCCCATATGGCCGAACCAGCCTTCACGGCTCGACCGTTCCTCGATCATGAAGCCGAGCGACAGGCCAGGCATCCGGCTACCCAGCAATTCCAGTTCCTTGCGGAAGATGATCTCTTCCGCCCGCCGCGCGCAGTTTACGAAGCCGACATCGGTCCATGGCGCGCAGTCGTTCAGCCAGCGCAGCATCGACATCATCGGCGTGACGCCGGAGCCGGCCGATATGAACAGGTATTTCGCCGCGGGATGGCTGTGCAGCGAGAAGTCGCCCGCCGGCCCGTAGGCTTTCACATGAGCACCGGGCTTCAGATGATCGAACATCCAGCGCGTGCCGAGGCTGCCTGCCTGTGCCTTAACCGTCACCGCGATCGAGAACGGCCGCGACGGCGACGACGACAGCGTGTAGGTGCGCATCAGCGGACCGTCGGCGGTCGGCAGCTCCAGGGTCACGAACTGGCCCGGCTTGTAGCGAAACCAGGTCTGGTTGTCGGAGCGGAAGGTGAAAGTCCTGACGTCGGGCGCCTCGTCGGCAACGCCGATCACCTCCAGCACCTGCAGCCTGTCGTTCCAGGGCGCCATCTCGTCGAGGTGCCGGTAGAGCCCGAGGTCGGTCATCGCATTCACCCCTCAGGCGACGCTGCGCAGCGCCGGACGGCCGCCTTCGGCAAGGCGCGGGCCGATGAAGGACGCGTACCATTCGACGAACTGGATGACGCCGCCCTCATGCAGCTCCGAATAGGGGCCGGGCTCGTAGGCTGGCGACAGGATGCCGAAGGCGTTTTCCTCGACGATGCGGCGATCCTGGTCGTTGGTCTCGGCCCAGACATGGGTGAGTTCGGCGAGATCATAGTCGACGCCCTCGACCGCATCCTTGTGGACCAGCCACTTGGTCGTGACCGCGGTTTCCGTGGCGCTGATCGGCAGAACGCGGAAGGTCACCGCGTGGTCGATGAGGATGTGGTTCCATGTCGTTGGGTAGTGATAGTGCATCAAGGTGCCGATCCGATCGGCAGAGACCGTGTCGGACAGGTTCTTCTTCACCGCGCGCT
Source organism: Mesorhizobium waimense (assembly GCF_003601975.1). Taxonomy (GTDB): domain Bacteria; phylum Pseudomonadota; class Alphaproteobacteria; order Rhizobiales; family Rhizobiaceae; genus Mesorhizobium; species Mesorhizobium waimense. The sequence continues at coordinate 253,065 of NZ_QZWZ01000001.1, read as the reverse complement.
TGCCTTTCATCGTATAGCTGACGGCGTCGCGCAGCAGCGGCGCGCGGGTGGCACGATATTGTCCGGCCGGGTCGATGCGGAACTTGCTCGGCAGGCCCGCCGCCTCGCATTTCGCCCAGTGGGCCAGCATTTCAGGGTCGCTGTCGGCGCCTTGCACGCCGGTGACCGTCGGTGCTTCCGGAAAAGTCTTGCAGAGTTCCGGATGGTTGCCGGCGCAGTGATAGCACTCGCGGTTGTTTTCCCAGACGAGCTTCCAGTTGCCCTTCTCGACGATGGTCGATTCGAAAGCGACCTTTGCCTCACGCAGCCGGTGCGGCAGCAAATAGGGCTCGATCATGGCGCGCATCGGCGCGAAGTCGGCCGGCTCCCTGGCCAGGCAGATGAAGATGTAGCCGCCGACGCTTTCGCAAGCGACCGGCTTCAGGCTGAACTGGCTCTTGTCGAAACCATCGGCCATCTGGCGGGCGAACAACAGCCGGCCGTCGAGTTCGTAGGTCCACTGGTGATAGGGACAGACGAGCTTTGCCGCCGTGCCTTTCTCGGTGTTGCAGACGCGGCTGCCGCGATGGCGGCAGGAATTGTGGAAGGCGTTGATCTTGCCTTGCTGGTCGCGCACCAGCACGACCGGATAGTCGCCGATCTGGGCGGTGATGAAGCTGCCGGGCTTCGGCAGTTCGCAGTCATGGCCGATGAACAGCCAGTCGCGATACCAGATCAGCTCCATGTCGAGCTTGAAAAATTCGGCGTCGGTATAGAAGGGCTGCTCGAGTGAATAGCCCTGCTTGCGGCCGTGCAGCAGCCTCAGCATGTCGTTGCGCGCATCCATGTCCTGTCCTCGTGTTCAAGGACTGAACTGGTGGTGATGGAGGAAAGACCGGCGCAATCCGGCGCCAGGCCGGACATGCACCATCCACCTCTTGACCGCCCACCGCGATCAGTCGAGTCTAGAAATCTCCGGCTGGTTTCCGGGCTCTGGAGTGTCCTTGCGGACGGTCGCGACACCTTCCCAGGCTTGTGGCCCAGTGGTCTCCCGTTGCGACTTGAACTCCACCACCGTTGCGGGGGCAGCGCCGGGTTTCGACCGGCTTCCCAATTCTCCGCTTCGTCGGCGACGAGGCGGCACCCGAGATGCCAAGATCTAATCACGGCGGCCGGTTCGGTGTCGGCATGAAAGCGACATCGCATCCATGCGGGCGCGACACGGGAAGGTGAATAGCGCAGCGAACTCCAGGGACGCCGATTTGGCGCTTCTGCCGCACCTGGCGCCGGTCACGAATCGCCCGCCGATCGAGCTTTTGACCGCGTCAAAATGATTAACGGTATCGAAAAGTGACTATTAGAGCATTCTAAAATCGAACCGAACGGTTCGTTTCTGTTGACGGTGCGTGCAGGACGGTGTGAACACTGGCACTCCGACACAGTTGGTGATGTGTAGGCGGCTTTTTGATAACCAATTGATAAAGTTGATAAAAGGCTCGGTAGTAGTAGGCTCTGGTACAATTTCAAGATGCAGAGTCATGGTCCAAGCGGAACAACTTCGTGATTGGAAACCGCCACCTGGCTTTCCCACATCGGAGCTGTCCGAACGACGCGATTTCCTGCCCAAGACACGCCGCTAGACGGACGGAAAAACTAAAATACTGGAGTATTAAAAATGAAAAAGATTGTTCTCACTGCCGCCGCCCTTCTGGCCATTTCCGGCAGCGCCTTCGCAGGTAGCGACAACTATGGTTCCAACGGTGCGAGCCAGCCAGCCGCCGCAGTCGACAGCGCGCACACCGCTTCGATCCAGCAGCCGGCTCATGCCGACAAGCAGCCCGTCGTTCAGGGCAGCGACCGTAACCTCTTCGGCAACAACTAAGCCTGTCCCCGGCTAAGAAAGCGGCAGGCAGGGCCTGCCGCCCGGGACATCAAAATTCAGGAATATTTGACATGAAAAAGTTCATCCTTGCCACCGCCGCCATTCTGGCCATCTCCGGCAGCGCTTTCGCCGGCAGCGACAACTATGGCTCCAATGGCGCCAACCAGCCGGCCGCTGCAGTCGACAGCTCGTACACCGCTTCGATCAAGAAGTCGGAACCGGCTGCCGAGAAGCCTGCCAACCAAGGCAGTGACCGTAACCGGTTCGGCAACAACTAACAGCCGATCCCATCAGCAAGGCGGGCATGCCCGCCATGCTTGTGGATACGAAATCCAGGAGTACCCAAAATGAAGAAGATCGCTCTTGCCGCCGCCGCGCTTTTGATTGCCGCCGGCAGCGCCTATGCCCACAACGACAGTGTTGGTTCGAGTGCCGTCAACAAGCAGACGACGGCCAACATCGACACCACGCAGACCTCGTCGGTGCGCAACACCGAGTCGCCGGTCTACAAGCTGCTGAATTCGTCGGGCGACGTGCAGAAGTCCGCCCCTCAGGGCAGCGACCGCAACCTCTTCGGCAACCACTAACCGCCGAAATCGTTACCCAAAACAAGAGCGGCGGGCTTGTAGCCCGCCGCTCTTGTTTTTGTCTTGCTCATAACCCGGAGGATCTATGTCCGGGCAGCCAGTCTCAGGCCGCCTTTGCGTCCGCCGCGAGCAACGAAAAAGAGTGCCCGTCAGCGTCGAATATATGCAGGTCGCCGGCGTCCGCGCTCAGCCGCAGCGTCGTCCCGCGCTTGACCTCGACATTGCCCGGCATCTTGGTCACCAGCGGCAGGTCGGCGCGGCCGATATCGACATAGACGAGTTGGACCTCGCCGAGCTGCTCGACATAATCCACCGTTCCCTCGAACAGATAATCCGCACCGGTGGCGATCACCAGATCCTCCGGCCTGACGCCGAAGCTGACCGCAGCACCTTTCGCCGACGCCGGCGTGGCGATCGGCACCGTCGCCTTGCGGCCGCCGACATGGCTGACGACGGTCGGGTTGCCGGTCTTGTCGATCGTCGCCGGCAGGATGTTCATGGCCGGTGAGCCAATGAACTGGGCGACGAACAGATTGCCTGGCCGCTTGTAGAGTTCCATCGGCGTGCCGACCTGCTCGATATGGCCTTCCTTCAGCACGACGATGCGGTCCGCCAGCGTCATCGCCTCGACCTGGTCGTGGGTGACGTAGATCATCGTCGTATTCGGCATCGATTCCTTCAGCTTGGCGATCTCGATGCGGGTGGCGACGCGCAGTGCCGCGTCGAGGTTCGAAAGCGGTTCGTCGAATAGGAACACTTTCGGATTGCGCACGATGGCTCGGCCGATGGCGACGCGCTGACGCTGGCCGCCCGACATCGCCTTGGGCAGCCGGTCGAGATATTTGGTCAGCTGCAGGATCTCGGCCGCCTGCCGCACGCGCTTGTCGATCTCGGCCTTGCTTTCCTTGCCGATCTTCATCGAGAACGCCATGTTGTCGTAGACCGTCATGTGCGGGTAGAGCGCATAGGACTGGAACACCATGGCAATGCCGCGCTTCGAAGGCGGCACGTCGTTCACCACTTCGCCGGCGATCTTGAGCTCACCCGAGGTGATCTCCTCCAGCCCGGCGATGGACCTCAGCAAGGTCGACTTGCCGCAGCCCGAAGGGCCGACGAAGACGATGAACTCGCCCGACTTTATGTCGAGGTCGATGCCATGGAGAATGTGCAGATTGCCGTATGATTTCTTCACTTGTCTCAGCGTGACATCAGCCATGATTTCCTCCCAGTGAATCTCATTTGCAACTCAGTCGATACGCCCGAACCAGGCGCCGTAAGCGCCGAGACGAATAGAACCGGCGCCAGACTGTCCTGAAAAGCCGTGCCCGGGCAAGGGCTGCAGCGCCTGGCTGCCGAGGGCGACCTCGGCCGGTTTGCTGCCCAGGTTGAAGACGCAGACGACCTGTTCGTTGCCCTCGCGGCGGGTGAAGGCGACAGTGTCGCCTTCACTTTCGATGAAGTCGATGTCGCCCTTGGCCAGCGCCGGATGCTGGCGGCGGAAGGCGAGGAAGCGCCGGTAGTGCTCGAGCAGCGAGTTGGTGTCGCCCTGCTGCACGTTGACGGCTTGCGAGAGATGCTTTCCCGGTACCGGCAGCCACGGCTTTGCCGTCGAGAAGCCGCCATTCCTGGCGGCGGCATCCCATACCATCGGCGTGCGGCAGCCGTCGCGGCCCTTGAACTCCGGCCAGAAGCGGATGCCGTAGGGGTCCTGCAGATCCTCGAATTGCAGTTCGGCTTCGCCCAGCCCGAGCTCTTCGCCCTGATAGATGCAGACCGAGCCGCGCAGCGACATCAGCAGCGCCGAGATGACCTTGAGATAGGCGGCCGGATCGGCTTCGCCGGCGGCCCAGCGCGAGGCCGGCCGCATCACGTCGTGATTGGAGAAGGCCCAGCATGACCAGCCATCGCTGGCGACCTTGCCGAAGGCTTCCAGTACCGAGCGCACCTTGGCGGCGCTGATCTTCTCCGGCGCCAGGAAGTCGAACGAATAGCACATATGCACGCGCTTGCCGCCGGCGGTATAGGCCGCCACCACTTCCAGCCCGCGCTGCGAATCGCCGACCTCGCCGACCGCGGCCTGTGCCGGATACTCGTCGAGCAGCGCGCGGAAACGTTCGAGGAAACCGAGGTTTTCGGGACGGCTCTTGTCGTAGAGATGGTCCTGGTAGTTGTAGGGATTGACTGCCGGCGCCGTCTGGTCGTTGCGCTCTTCCGGCGGCAGCGGCGGGTTGTTTTCCAGCCCCTGGCTGTGGAAGTAGAAATTGATGGTGTCGAGGCGGAAACCGTCGACGCCGCGCTCCAGCCAGAAGCGGGTGACGTCGAGCAGCGCGTCCTGGACTTCCGTGTTGTGGAAGTTGAGATCCGGCTGCTCGGCCAGGAAATTGTGCAGGTAGTATTGCTGGCGGCTGGTGTCCCATTGCCAGGCCGAACCGCCGAAGATCGACAGCCAGTTGTTGGGCGGTGTGCCGTCGGGTTTTGCATCGGCCCAGACATACCAGTCGGCCTTCGCATTGGTGCGGCTCGAGCGGCTTTCCTTGAACCACGGATGGATGTCGGCGGTGTGCGACAGAACCTCGTCGATCATCACCTTGAGGCCCAGCCGGTGCGCTTCCGCCGTCAAGGCGTCGAAATCGGCCAGCGTGCCGAACATCGGGTCGACGTCGCAATAGTCCGACACGTCGTAGCCGAAATCCTTCATCGGCGACTTGAAGAAGGGCGAGATCCAGATCGCATCGACACCGAGCGAGGCGATGTAGGGCAGCCGTTGGACAATGCCCTTCAAGTCGCCGATGCCGTCGCCGTTGGAGTCCTGATAGGAACGCGGATAGATCTGGTAGATCACCGCGCCTCGCCACCAATCGCGATCGATGGCGGGGTCCGGTCTCGATGTCACCTTCAAAGCCGATTGCATTACTTTCAACCTCCTTTCACCGAGCCGGCAAGCAGCCCGCGTACGAAATAGCGCTGCAGCGAGAAGAACACGATCAGCGGCACGATAATGGTCACGAACGCCGATGTCGTCAGGATCTCCCAGTCGCCGCCGCGCGAGCCGAGCAGCGCATTGAGCTTGGCGGTCAGCACGATCTGATCCCCCTCGGTACCGAGGAAAACCATCGCCACCAGCAGATCGTTCCATACCCACAGGAATTGGAAGATGGCGAAGGAGGCGAGCACCGGGAACGACAGCGGCAGCACGATCTTGACGAAGATCTCGAAATCGCTGGCGCCGTCGATGCGCGCCGATTCCATGATCTCGCGCGGCAGGCCGGCAATGTAGCTCCTGAGCAGGTAGATGGCGAAGGGCAGGCCGAAGCCGGTATGCGCCAGCCATATGCCGAGATAGGTCTTCGACGGCACGCCGAAGAAGGTACCGACGCCGTTGTAGAGTTTCAGCAGCGGGATCAGCGACATCTGCAGCGGCACGACCAGCAGGCCGATGATGACCGCGATGAGCAGCGCGCGGCCGGGAAAGCGCATCCAGGCCAGTGCGTAGGCGGCGAAGGCCGCGATCAGGATCGGGATGACGGTCGCCGGAATGGTGACGGTCAGCGAGTTCATGAAGGAACGGCCGATGCCTTCCGAAAACAGCACCGTCTTGTAATTGTCGGTGGTGAATTTCGGCGGCGCCGACGAAGCATAGTAGACGCGCTGGCCGCGGTCGCCCTCGAAGGCTTTAGGCGACTGCATGACGAAAGTACCGTCGGCGTTGAGCTGCAAGGTCACGCCGTCGCCGAGATCGGCGGTCGTGCCGGCCGGATATTGCGTCGGCGCGGCCGACTTGACGCCAAAGGCGCTGATGTTGCGGGCAGCGCCATCGCCGAAGATGTTGCCGGCAAGCACGAACTTGCCGTCCTTTTCGACCTGCGCCGAGGCCGGCGGCAATCGGCCAGCTTCGGTCTGACTGGAACTGGCGAATGAATTCCACCAGCCGGAAGCGATGATCTGGTCCTTGTCGCGCAGCGACGAGACGAGGATGCCGAGCGTCGGCACGGTCCAGATCGCCACGAAGATGAGCACCGCGATGTGGACGCCGAAGCGACTGGCAAACGACTTTCCGGTTGCGACGGCCATCTCAGTGCCCTCCCGTCTCTTTGTTGGCCTGGCGGATGTTCCAGACCATGATCGGAATGACTGCGATCATGATGATGATGGCGATGGTGGCGCCGCGGCCGAAATCGCCGCCGCCGCGGAACATCCAGTCGAACATCAGATTGGCCAGCACCTGGCTGTTCCACTGGCCGTTGGTCATGGTCAGCACGATGTCGAACACCTTCAGCACCAGGATGGTGATCGTGGTCCACACCACCGCAATGGTGCCCCAGATCTGCGGCACCATTATCTTCCAGAAGATCTGGAACGGGTTGGCGCCATCGATGACGGCGGCTTCCAGCGTCTCCTCGGGAATGCCGCGCAGCGCGGAAGACAGGATGACCATGGCAAAGCCGGTCTGGATCCAGATCAGGATGATCATCAGGAAGAAATTGTTCCAGAACGGCAGCGATATCCAGACCTGCGGCTGGCCGCCGAAATACTGGATGATGGCGTTGAGCAGGCCGATCTGCGTCTGGCCCTCGCCGCGATATTCGTAGATGAATTTCCAGATGACGCTGGCGCCGACGAAGGAGATCGCCAGCGGCAGGAAGATCAGGCTCTTGGCGATCGTGCCCCACCAGATCTTGTCGGTGAGCACGGCGATGATCAGCCCGAGGAAGGTACAGGCAGCCGGCACCACCGCCAGCCAGACGATGTTGTTGAGGATCGAGTTGCGGAACTCGCGGTCGCCGAAAGCCCATTCGTAGTTGGCGAAGCCGACGAAATTGCCGCCGCCGCGATCGAGGAAGGACAGCCTTAGCGTCTCGACCACCGGGTAGATCAGATAGATGGTGAGGATGATCATGGCCGGGCCGACGAACAGCCAGGGGCGGATCATTCCCTGCCGGCGCAGATTGTCGATGGCTGCGGCACCCTGGACGCCGCGCGACGGGAAAATGATGTCCACAAGCTTGTTGGCGCCCCAGAAATAGGCGACGCAGCCGCCAACGCCGACGATGATGACGAATATGGCCGAAAAAATCTGAGCCGCCATGGGTCCCTCTCCCCTGCGCATGATCCGCCAATCGAGAAAAAAGCCTGGATCACGAGCCGATTCAGTTGTGAAGCGCGAGCCGGTGCCAGGCGGGTACTCGCCGCGGCAGGCCACGCTTCATGCCGGAACTCTATGCTTCACGAAAAACGCTACAGTCGGGCTGACGGTGGGACCCGGGCCAACGCGGCCCGGATCCTGTCAGGACGGGTAAGCCTGCCATCGGCGGCTTACTTGATGGCGTCCCAGCTCTTCTGGATGTCGGTGGCGACATCCTGGGCCGACTTGCCGCCGACCAGGTCGATCATGCCGGTCCAGAAGGAACCGGCGCCGATCTTGCCCGGCATCAGGTCGGAGCCGTCGAAGCGGAAGGTCGAGGCATTGGCCAGGATCTCGCCCTGCTTCTTCAGCGCATCGCTGGCATAGGCATCCTTGTTGACGCCCTTGAACGGCGTCACGAAGCCGCCCTGAGCCATCCAGATCTCATGGGCGAGCGGCATCTTCAGGTATTCGATGAAGGCACGCGCGGCCTTGCTATCCTTGGTGATCATGGCGAGCGTGCCGGCGCCGAGCACCGGGGTGCCAAGCTCAGGCTTGGAGGCGTAGGGCGGGAAGTAGAAGAAGTCGGCGTCCTGGCCGAGCTTCGTGCCTTCCGGGAAGAAGGTCGGGATGAACGATGCCTGGTGGTGCAAATAGCATTTCGGCGGCACCGCGAAGAGACCTTTCGGGCTGTCGCGGAAGTCGGTCGCGGCAACCGCCTTGGCGCCGCCGTCGACCATTTTGTCGTCGGTGGCGATCTTGCCGAAGATGTCGATGGCGTTGACGACCGCCGGATCGTTGAACGGGATCTCGTTCTTCACCCACTTGTCGTAGGTTTCCGGCGGCTGGGTGCGCAGCATGATGTCTTCGACCCAGTCGGTCGCCGGCCAGCCGGTGGCGCCGCCGGAGCCGAGCCCGATGCACCATGGCGTGCCGCCGTCGGCGATGATCTTCTTCTCGAGTTCGGCCAGCTCTTCCTGAGTCTTCGGCACCTTGTAGCCGGCTTCCTCGAAATTGTCGGGCGAGTACCAGACCAGCGATTTCACGTCGGCCTTGTAGGGGAAGGCGAAGAAGCCCGGCTTGCCGTCCTTGTCCTTGAAGGTGCCGAGGTCGACCCAGGACTGACCGGCGCCGTAATTGTCCTTGACCCATTTGGCGGTGTCGTCGCCGAGCGGCGTCAGAAGACCCTTGGATGCCAGGTCCTGGATCAGGCCGGGCTGCGGCAGCACGGCGATGTTGGGCGGGCTGCCGGCCTGGGTATCGATGACGATCTGCTGTTCGTAATTCTCGGACGAGGAGTACTTGATCTCGACGCCGGTGGCGTCCTGGAAATACTCGAGAACGGTGCGGATTAGGCCCTCGTCCTCGCCGCGCCACGGCCCGAAGATGGTCAGCGTCTCACCCTTGAGATCGACTTTCTTCAGCTCTTCGTAATTTGCCCAGTTGAAGCGGGGATCCTCGCCCGGCTTGAACTTCAGTTCGGCTTGCGCCGGCAGGCTCAGGGCGAGCGTTGCGAACGCAGCGCCCAGCAGAAGCATTTTCTTCATCGCTATTCCTCCCAGTGGTCATGAACACCCGGACGGAACCTCCATTCCGCCCGCCGACGCCGCAGGACTGTGACTCAGTCAGAAAGGAACCGCAACCTTTCGAAGAGTCTTCCAAAGCGCTTTGGTCTTTTTGATCTCGCCATTGAATCGCTCGGGAGTCAAGAGGGCCACTGACTAATCGATTTAGTTTCGGCAAATAAGCGGCAGCTAAACTGCACTGCAGCACAGTTTTATGGCGGCGCAACAGCAATTCTGCTTCAAACTGGCCAGACCAGTGCGTATGCTCACTCTGTTCGGCAGCGCCAAGCTTGGCGCCTGCTTGGATTCCAAATTAAAAGCGCTTTGAGGCTTGGAGGCCTCCGGTGAACCTGAAGCAGCTCTCGCACATGCTGGCGCTTTCACAGACGACGGTAAGCCGCGCGCTGAACGGCTATCCGGAAGTCAACGAGGAAACGCGGCGCCGCGTGATGGACGCAGCCAAGCGCCACGGCTACCGCCCCAATCCGAGCGCGCGCCGGCTGGCGACCGGCAAGACCGGGATGATCGGCTATGTGCTACCGACCGGCGCGGCCGTCGAGATCGACCCGCACTTCGTCGAGTTCCTCTCCGGCCTCGGCGACTATGCCCGCTCGCACGAGCTCGACCTGGTGCTGTCCCCGGCCGACGCCGACGACCAGGAGACCACCTACCGCCGCATCGTCGCCAACCGCCAGGTCGACGCCGTCTACATTTCCTCGCCGCGGCCAGTTGACCGGCGAGTGGCGTTGCTCAATACGCTCGGCATCCCCTTCATCGTCCATGGCCGCAGCGAAGGCTTCGGCTTCGACTACCCCTTCACCGACATCGACAATGAGGGCGCCTTCCACGAGGCGGCGCGGCTGCTGATCCAGCTCGGCCACCGGCGGCTGGCGCTGATCAATGGCGACGACCGCGAGACCTTCGCCATCCATCGCGAGCGCGGCATGCGCCGGGCACTCACTGCCAGCGGCCTGACGCTTGGCGAGCGTCATATCTGCTCCTTGACGATGACCGAGGAGAACGGCTATCGCGCCGCCCGGCGGTTGCTCGAGCAGAGCGAGCCGCCGACGGCGATCGCCTGTTCCAGCCTGATCATGGCACTGGGCGTGGTGCGCGCGGTGCGCGATCTCGGCCTGACCATCCCCGGCGACCTGTCGCTGATCGCCCATGACGACGTTTTTCCTTGGCTGAAGCCTGAGAATTTTTCCGTGCCGCTGTCGACGACGCGATCGTCGATCCGCCTCGCCGGCGCGCGCGTCGCCGAGCGGCTAGCGGCGCGGATATCGGGAGTGGAAGAAGGCGCGCGCGGCGAGGTCTGGCCAGTCGACTTGGTGGTGCGGGGGTCGGTCGCCGGCGCGCCGGCGTAGAGGTCCAGAATGACCGCGTTCGATCCCCTTGCGGACGTCTGCCACCCTCGTTCATAAAACCGTTCTAGAAATTTCAAACAAATGCGACTGCGACCACTGTGTAATATAAGACCGAGGACCAGACGTATTTTGCCATTTGAGAGCTACTCATCCATCTACCTTGTCGTAGACAAATCAATTCAAAATTCGAACTATTCCTTCGCCGCCTCGGCTGCCTTGGTGTCCAAAAGACCGTAGCCGAAATCATTGTCGCGGCCTTTCGGGCCGAGATCCCTGGCGGTGTCAGCCAGCGCCTTCTCAATCTCGTCGGCTGAGCGGTCGGGCGCGGCGTGGATCAGATTGGCGATTGCCCCGCTCACGATCGCCGCCGCGAACGAGGTGCCGGTGACCACTTCCGAACCGGCACCACTCGGCGCCACCATCTCGACGCCGGGGGCGGAGATGAAGACATAGGCGCCGCGATTGGCCTGCGGCATCAGCCCGTCCTTGGCATCGGTGGCGGTGACCGCGATGACGTCATCGAAGGCGGCCGGATAGCCGTAGGGCGCCTTCGGCCCGTTGTTGCCGGCAGCGGCGACCAGCACGATGCCGAGCGCGCGGGCATTGCGGCAGGCGATGCCGAGCAGGTCGTTCTTGGGGCCGACGAAACTCATATTGATGATGCGCACATCCTGCTCGGCCGCCCAGTCGAGCGCCGAAAGGATGACGTCCATGGTCGACTTGCCGCCCTCGAAGGCGCGAGCGTGGTAGATCTTCGCTCCCGGCGCCATGCCCTTCAGCGCGCCGACCCCGGCGATCAGGCCGTCGATCGAGGTGCCGTGGTCGCGCTTTTCGATCGGCACCTCGGGCATGGCGTCGAACTGGCCGGCGATGACGCCGGAGAGCGCCGGATTGGTGTCGTCGATACCGGTGTCGATGACGGCGATGCGTACATTCTCGCCGCTGGCCTGTTTCTCGTCGAGTTCGATGCGGTCGAAGGCATAGTTGACGATGCCGGCGGCCTGCTGCAGCGAATAGACATGGTTGGGCTCGCGCCGCCTTGTGCGGCCGTCGGCGGCCAACTGCGCCAGCACGACGCCGACCGGGCGGCCGTCAAGAATACCGAAGCGCGCCAGCGTGGTGCCGAGCAGCCGCGACTGGCGCTGCGAGCGGACTTCGAGGCCGAAGGAAGCGGCGATCTGCTGCACGACGCCGGCATCACCGTCGACCGTCACCAGCACCTCGTCGGGCACGTGTTCACCGACGATGGCGCGCTGCGGCTCGGTGGCGACGAGATCGGTGGGCGAAATGATCGGACCGCCGGGCAGGGCGGCCGGGACCACCGGTGCATCGGCGGGCGCGCTCGGCGAAGGCAAAGCGCTGGCCGGGTCGCGGCGCGGATCGGGCGTCGGCAGCGGCGTCCCGCCGCCTCCGGCAGGATTGGGGAACAGGTCGACGATGAGCGCCGGCAGGAAGACGGCGCCCGCCGCGCCAGGCCCAGCACCGGGCGTTCCGTCACCGCCATCCTCGGGGCAGTCGGCGCCGGCCGCGTTCGTCCGGTCGAGACAGTCGGTTTTGGTCTGCGGCTGGTTGGGATCCTTGCTCTGCGCAAAAACTGGCGTGGCGGCGATTGTCGTCGCCGCCAGCAGAAATCCAGCAAATCCAAACGCCGCCCTAGCCGCCACTCGCCGGTTTCCTTCCCTCTATCACAGCTTCCGCGAAAGGCTGGGCGGCAATAAGGCTGACCAGCTTCTCGTAGTTGGCAACGGTCTCGGCCGCGATGGCGATGCGGAAGACGCCGTCGGCGGTCGGTCCGCCAGCGATCTTAAGGCCGTTCTCGCCGAGGAAGACGGCGATGTCCGACATCTTCGCCTCCGGTTTGAACTTCACCAGCGCGAACGGCATTTTCGCCAGATCGTCCTCCGTGCCGGCGATTTCGAAATCACTGCCCTTGCCGCCGGGCTGCACGAAGGACTGCACCATGACGAGCGCCAGCAACACCGCGGCCGCCGCCCAGGCGACGCCGACCGGAACCGCCATGAAGCGGTCGAGCGCCTGCACCAGCCATGACCGGCCTGCCGGCGCCCGCGCCGGACCGGCCTCGGCATCGAGCGCCTTGGCAAAGCGGCTGAGCGCATCGGCCGGCGGGCGGATCGCTTCGTTGGCGGCGGCCGTGCCGGAGAATTCGGCCTCCGCCTCGCCGAGTGCGGCAAGCGCTGACGGGTCGGTCGCCAGCCATTCCTCGACCGCTTCCAGCTCGGCGCCTTCCAGCGAGCCGTTCAGGTAGAACGGCAGCAGCGTTTCCATCTCGTCGCGGCGCGACATTTTTTCAGCGGCGCTCATGGCCACCCCTTGTCGTAACCGGCGGCCTTCAAGGCTTGGCCGAGTTTCTTGCGGGCATAGAACATCCTGGTTTTGACGGTGGCGACCGGAATGCCGAGCACCTCGCCGATCTCGGTCACCGACTGTCCGTGGTAGTAGGCAAGGTCGATCACGGTGCGGTGCTCTTCCGGCAGCGCATCGATGAACCGCCGCAGGGCAGCAGCCTTGTCGTCCTTCATGGTGACGACTTCCGGCGTGTCGGCGCTGTCGGGGACCTGCGCCGCGTCATCGTCGTCGATCCAGTCTTCCTTTTTCTTGCGCAGCAAGGACAGCGCCTTGAAACGGGCAATGCCGAGCAGCCATGTCGAGACTTCCGAACGCCCTTCGAAGCCCGGCGCCTGGCGCCAGAGCTCGAGAAAGACCTCGTTCGCGATATCGTCGGCCATCATTTCCGATCCCGTCTGGCGCACCACGAAGCGGTAGACCCGCGCGTGGTGGCGCATGAACAGGAGCCGCACGGCGGCCCTGTCGCCCTTCGCGACCCGGTCGACAAGCGCGCGATCGGTCTCCGTCGCTGCCGTCATGGCCGGTCGAGCCGCCTGGCTCCTGTCTGCTCTGTCGCCGATCGGTCCAAAAAGGTTCATCCTCCGCCAAGGAATTTTGCGAGGCTAACCGAAGAAGGTGAGGGTTGCCAGAGTGTCTCCCTTCTCCCCGTCACTATACGGGGAGAGGGGGCGCGAACGTTGGTGGTCGCCTCCTCCGTCAACTCAAAAACGGCTTCGCCTTCATCGTCGCCGGCACCGGCACGCCAAGCCGCTTCAACACAGTCGGCGCGAGCTGCAGCTGGTCGAGCAAGGTTCCGGCCTCGGGGCCCTTGCCGTCGCCGAAATAGTAAAGCGCGAAATCCTGCATCTCGTCGTCATGGCCGCCATGGTGGCCGCGGTCGGTCTGGCCATGGTCGGCGGTGACGATCACCTCATAGCCGGCGGCGCGCCAGCCCGGCAGGAAGGCGGCCAGCATGGCGTCCATTGCGTAGACGGCATGATCCATCTCGTGGCAGTCGTGACCGAAGCGATGGCCCATCGAATCCAGCGTGCAGCTGTGCAGGATGCCGTAGTCGATGCCGTGGCGCCTGGTCAGCATGGTCAGCGTCGCGAACAGGTCGACGTCGCTCGGTGTCATCTGGTTCTTGAGATTGTAGCCGGTCATGGTGTGGAAGCGGCCATGCGTGATCGGCCCGGCCGGTTCGTCGAACTCCATATCCTCGACCAGATCGAACGGGTAGGACCGGAAGAATTCGGACCAGTAGGAATGGGTAACCGCGCCGGTCTTGCCGCCGGCCTTGCTGACCTCGGAGAAGATATCCGGCTGCTTGACCCGGAAGCGGTTCTCGTTGGAGAGGATGCCGTGCACTTGTGGCGACACCCCGGTGTGGATCGAGGCATAGCAGCAGGCCGAGGTCGAAGGCAGCACCGAGCGCATCTTCCAGACGCGCGCCTCGCCCGATTGCACCCAGCCTTCGAGATTGCCCATCAGCCGGCGCCAGTTCCGGTAAGGCACGCCGTCGAGGACGATGAGCAGAAGTTTGGTCTCGAGCGCCACGGGCGGCTCCATGCGATGTGTCATTTGAAATCAAAACGCCGCGGGTCTCTGGGACTCGCGGCGCGTTACTGTGAAACAGTGTTTTCCGGATTTCGCCCCTAGTTGCCCGCGCTCGCCATGCGCCGGCCCTTGATCGCCTTTTCCAGCCAGCCGATCTCCATTTCGGGAACCGACGACAGCAACAGGTCAGTGTAGGCGTCGAAAGGCGGCGTCAGCACCTTGCTCTTCGGCCCATAGCGAACCACCTCGCCGCGATACATCACCGCGATCGAATCGGCGATCGACTTCACCGTGGCGAGGTCATGGGTGATGAACAGATAGGCGACGCTCTCCTCCTTCTGCAACTCGAGCAGCAGCTTCAGGATGCCGTTGGCCACCAGCGGGTCGAGCGCCGAGGTCACCTCGTCGCAGATGATCAGTTTCGGCTTGGCGGCGAGCGAGCGGGCAATGCAGACGCGCTGCTTCTGGCCGCCGGAAAGCTCGGCCGGGTAGCGGTCGGAAAAGCCCTTGCCCATCTCGATCTTGTCGAGCAGTTCGGCGACACGCTTGTCGCGCTCGCGGCCGCGTATGCCGAAATAGAATTCCAGCGGCCGACCGATGATGGTGCCGACTGTCTGGCGCGGGTTCATCGCCACGTCGGCCATCTGGTAGATCATCTGCAGCTGGCGCAGATCCTCCTTCGGCCGGTCGGCGAGCTTGTTGGCAAGCGGCCTGCCGTCGAAGGTGACGGTGCCCTCTTCAGGCGGCAAAAGCCCGGTGATGGCGCGCGCCAGCGTCGACTTGCCGGAGCCGGACTCGCCGACCACGGCCAGCGTCTGGCCCGGATAGATATCGACCGAGACATTCTTCAGCACCTTGATATGGCTGCGGCCATAGGCGGCGGTGACGTTCTTGACCGACAGGAACGGCGTCGTGCCGGGCTGCTGCTCATGGTGCTCGATCTCGTGCACCGAGACCAGCGCGTTGGTGTATTCCTGGCGCGGCTCCTTGATGATCTGGCGGGTGCCGCCCCATTCGACCAGCCTTCCGTGGCGCAGCACCATGATCTCGTCCGAGACTTGCGCGACGACGGCAAGATCGTGGGTGATGTACAAAGCCGCCACATGGGTGTCGCGGATGGCGTCCTTGATCGCCGCCAGCACGTCGATCTGCGTCGTCACGTCGAGCGCCGTGGTCGGCTCGTCGAAGACGATCAGATCCGGCTCGGAACACAGCGCCATCGCCGTCATCACGCGCTGCAACTGGCCGCCCGATACCTGGTGCGGAAAGCGTTCGCCGATGGTTTCGGGGTTCGGCAGGCTGAGCTTCTTGAACAGTGCGACGGCGCGCTTCTCGGCCTCGGCGCGCGTCGCCGTGCCATGCAGCAGCGTGGCTTCCACCACCTGGTCCATCAGCCGGTGCGCCGGGTTGAAGGCCGCCGCCGCCGACTGCGCGACATAGCAGACCTCGCGGCCGCGCAGCTTGCGGAAGCCTTCCTTGCCGCCCTTGAGGATGTCGCGGCCATTGAGGATGACCTCGCCGCCGGTGATGCGCACGCCGCCGCGACCATAGCCCATCGACGACAGGCCGATGGTCGACTTGCCGGCGCCGGACTCGCCGATCAGGCCGAGCACCTTGCCCTTCTCCAGCGTCAGCGAGACATCGTGGACAAGCACGATGTTCTTCGGCGCCTCGCCGGGCGGATAGACCGTGGCCTCGATGCGCAAATTGCGGATATCGAGCAGCAGGCCGGATTTCGCTTTGCTGTCAGCCATCACCCGCGCCCTCCCTTCAGGCTTGTCGTGCGGTTGAGCACCCAGTCGGCGACGAGGTTGACCGAGATCGCCAGTGCCGCGATCGCCGCGGCGGGAATAAGCGCCGCCGCAATGCCGAAGACGATGCCGTCCTTGTTTTCCTTCACCATGCCACCCCAGTCGGCATCCGGCGGCTGCACGCCAAGGCCGAGGAAGGAGAGCGTCGACAGGAACAGCACCGCATAGATGAAGCGCAGGCCGAGTTCGGAGACCAACGGCGACAGCGCGTTGGGCAGGATCTCGCGGAAAATGATCCAGGCCTCACCTTCGCCGCGCAGCTTTGCCGCTTCGACATAGTCCATGACGTTGATGTCGACAGCGACGGCGCGCGACAGGCGGTAGACGCGGGTCGAATCGAGAATGCCCATGACCAGGATCAGCGTCACCAGGTTAGTGGGCAGCACGGACAGCACGACCAGAGCCATGATCAGCGTGGGAATCGACATCAGCAGGTCGACGAGGCGCGACAAGAGCGTGTCGAACCAGCCGCCGAAAACCGCCGCCGAAAAACCGAGGATGGCGCCGAGCGAGAAGGACAGCGCGGTGGCCAGCACCGCGATGAACAGCGTGATGCGGGCGCCATAGATCATGCGCGACAAGAGATCGCGGCCGAGATTGTCGGTGCCTAGCAAATGCGCCGCCGACATCGGCTCCCAGACGTCGCCGACGATCTCGCCATTGCCGTGCGGCGCGATCAAGGGCGCGAAGATCGCCGCCAGCACGAACAGCGTCGTCAGCACGATGCCGATCAGTGCCGGGATCGGGATGCGTTTGATATCGAGCATACCCGCCCCCTTACTTCGGATGTCTGAGACGCGGATTGGCGACGATCGCCGCTATGTCCGCAATGATGTTGAGGCTGATGTAGACGGCGGCGAAGATCAGGCCGACCGCCTGCACGACAGGCACGTCGCGCTTGGTGACGTGGTCGACGAGATACTGCCCCATGCCGGGGTAGACGAAGATCACTTCGACCACGACGACGCCGACGATCAGGTAGGCGAGGTTGAGCATGACGACGTTGATGATCGGCGCGATCGCATTGGGGAAGGCATGCCTGCGAATGACATTAAAGGCCGACAGGCCCTTTAACTCCGCCGTCTCCACATAGGCCGACTGCATGACGTTGAGGATCGCGGCGCGTGTCATGCGCATCATGTGGGCAAGCACCACCAGCGTCAGCGCGGCGGCCGGCAGCGCGATCGCCTGCATGCGCTCGCCGAACGGCATGCCGTCATAGACGGTGGAGATGCCGGGGAATATCTGCCATTTCACGGCGAAGAAATAGACCAGCACATAGCCGATGAAGAATTCGGGAAACGAGGTCGAGGCGAGCGCCAGTCCGGAGATCAGCTTGTCGACCCAGCCATTGCGGTAACGCACCGCGATCAGACCGAGAATGATCGCCAACGGCACGGCGACGACCGCCGCCCAGAAGGCGAGGAACAGCGTGTTCCACAGCCGCCCCTTGATCGAGGTCGCGATATCCTGCCCGCTCGACATCGCCGTGCCGAGGTCGCCGGTGACCACGCCGCCGAGCCAATGGAAATATCTGACATAGGCCGGGTCGTTCAGGCCGAGCTGCTCGCGCAGATTGGCGAGCGACTCCGGCGTCGCCGACTGTCCGAGGATGGCTTGCGCAACGTCGCCGGGCAATATCTGGGTGCCGGCGAAGATCAGGACCGAAATGGCCAACAGCAGGACGACGCCCAGCGCAACGCGCTGGGCCACCAGTTTCACGATGGGTGAGGACATCTCGACAAGGCCAGGCTCAGGCTTCGAGCCAGCACTTGGCCAGAGCGTAGCCGTTCATCAGTTCCTGATGCGGATCGTCGACCCAGCCGGCGACCTTGGCGCCCGTCGCATCGATGAACTGATTGAACATCGGCAGGATCAGGCCGCCCTCGTCACGCACCATGACGGCCATGTCGTGGTACATCTGCTTGCGCTTGGCCTCGTCGAGCTCGGCACGTGCCGCCAGCACCATCTTGTCGAAATCCGGGCGCAGGAAACGCGTATCGTTCCAGTCCGCGGTCGACAGATAGGCGGTCGAGTACATCTGGTCCTGGGTCGAGCGCCCACCCCAGTAGGAGGCGGAGAAGGGCTGCTTGTTCCAGACCTCGTTCCAGTAGCCATCGCCGGGCTCGCGCTTGAGCTCGAGCTTGATGCCGGCCTTGGCGGCGCTTTGCTGGAAGAGCTGGGCCGCGTCGACGGCGCCGGGGAAGGCAACGTCCGATGTCCGCAGCAGGACAGTGCCGTCGTGACCCGACTTCTTGTAGTGGAATTTGGCCTTGTCGGGGTCGTATTTGCGCTGCTCGATCTCGGTGAACAGCGGGTAGGAAGCATTGATCGGGAAGTCGTTGCCAAGCGAGCCGTAGCCTCTGAGGATCTTGTCCAGCATCTCCTCGCGGTCGATCGCCAGCTTCAGCGCCATGCGCAGGTCGTTGTTGTCGAACGGCGCCGTGTTGCAATGCATGATGAAAACGTAGTGGCCGGGGCCGGCATGGTTGCGGATGGTGACGCCCGGCAGGCGCTTGATCAGGTCGACGATCTTCGGCTCGACGCGGTTGATCATGTTGACCTGGCCGCCCTGCAGGGCCGACGTACGCGCCGTAGCATCGTTGATGACGATGACCTCGACCTGGTCGGCATGGCCCATCTTGTCGCCCTGCCAGTAATTGGCGAAACGCTCGCCGCCATGGCGCACGCCAGGCTCATTGGTGGTGATCTTGTACGGGCCGGCGCCGATGCCGGCGTCGGCCTTGTCCTTGCCGCCGTTGGGCTGGACGATCAGGTGGTAGTCGCTGAGCAGGTAGGGCAGGTCGGCATTGGCCTCCTTCAGCGTCAGCACCACTTCCTTGCCGCTGGCCTTGATGCTCTCGATGCCCTTCATATAGCCGAGCGCGCCGGACTTCGACTTTTCGTCCGAATGGCGTTCCAGGGTGGCGGCCACGTCCTCGGCCGTCACCGTCTTGCCATTGTGGAATTCGACGCCGTCGCGGATCTTCAGCGTCCAGGTCTTGGCGTCGTCCGATGCGCCGATCTCCTCGGCGATGCGGTTCTCGAGCTTGCCGTCGGGGGAGAGCTCGACGATCATTTCGCCCCAGCACTTGCCGAAGATGGTCGGTACCTGGGTCATGAACAGGGCAGGATCGAGGCTGTTGGTGGACTCGCCGCCGACCAGGCCGGCCTTCAGCGTGCCGCCCTTGACCGGACCTGCGGCGCGCGCCGCACTCGAAAGCAGCGCGTTGGCGAAGGTCGCGGTGATGCCGAGAGCGGCGGCGCGGCCGAGAAAATCACGGCGGCTGAGTTTGCCGGATGCAACGCGGCGGCTCAGAAATTCCAGTTCGTTGGACATGATGAGTTCCTCACTCTGTTGGTTTGACCTGAATGGTCTTTTTCTTGTTTCTTGTGAGGAGAATAATGACCGCAAGGGAAAGCAGTAAGCAAGACCGAATGCGACATGCCGTGGCGTAAATCGTACGTCGCAATTGGACCAATCGGGTGAGCACTCACAGCAGAGCGCGGGGGATTTTCTCCTCGAAGTTGCGCTCGAAAACCAGCTTTCCGCCTTCATAGGCTTCGATTCTGGCGCTAACCGTGAAGCTTTGGGCATCGGATCGCATTGCAGCCGATGTTTCGGTACGCACCGACCATCCATTTCGCGACAAGGTCTGTGTCCAGTGGGTCTTTCCAGACGCCGACAGCGGATCGTCGGGATGGATCGACCACGTCTCGCGCGCGACGCTGCCATTGGCCAGACCATGCTGGAGATCGCGCACCTCGCCGAAATCGTCCGTTATGGACAGCGTGACCATGCCGGTCTTCTCATCGCGGTCGATATGGCGTTCGGAATTGGCGGGCCGGACCGTCTCCGTCGCCCAGGGCGTGGCCCCTTCCGGAGCGGCGAAAGTGATCTCGTCGCCTTGCGCCAGAGGGCGCAGCGGCAACGTCAGCGTCGCGGCCTTGAGCTCGAGGCGGACCGGTTCGGGCGACGGCCAGATCATTGGCCAATAGGCGTTCGACATGGCAATGCGCAAACGGTGGCCGGCCGGCACGCGGTAGGCGCATTGGTCGAGCACGACCCTGGCGGTGGCGGGCTCGCCGGGCACCAGCGGCTCGGGGAATTCATGCGAGTTGCGATGCGTCAGGTTGAGCAGGCCATAGGAGATCAGCTCCGAGGCGCCGTCGGGATGTACATCGCAGAGCCGCACGGCGATGTTCGCCTGAGGCCGATCCGACGAGACCCAGACCAGCACCTCCGGCGCGCCGACGATATCGATCGCTTCGCTAAGCGGCGGCTGATCGAAACAGACCGACAGCGCATCGTCCGGACGCTGGTCGCCTGGCAGTTCCGGACCGAAGGTGAAGGGAAAGTATTCGCCGCCGGCAAGGCCGCAGGATTGCGGCGAGGCGATGATGACCGGCCTGTCGCCCTCGGCGATGAGTTCGATCGTGTGCGCCTTGATGTCGGGCGACGGCCAATTCTGTTCGGCGATCCAGCGTCCGGGACGTTCGGGATGCCACCGCGCCGGGCGAACGCTGTCCATGACATAGGCGCGATAGGCGGGATCGGCATCGAGGCCGGTGTCGAGGCCCTTCAGCCAGCGGTCCCACCAGCGCAAGGCTTCCTGCAGGAAGCCGATGGCGGGCTGGGGTGCCGCGTAGTGCGGGTATTTGTGGATCCACGGGCCGACGATGCCCTTGACCGGCGCCTCTATGTTGCTGGCGAGGTGGGAAATCGTGTTGCGGTAGCCGTCGTGCCAGCCGCCGATCGACAGCACGGCGGCATGGATGGCGGAATAGTCCTCGCAGATCGAGCCGCGTTTCCAATAGGCGTCGCGGTGCTGGTGTTTCAGCCATAGCGGCGCCAGGAATGGCTGGTTCTCCAGCCGGGTCAGCCACAGATCGCGCCAGCGGTTGTCGCCGGCGATCAGCGGATCCGGCGGCCGCGACGAATAGGACAGCATGGTCGAGGCCCAGCCGAAATTCTCGATCAGCAGGCAGCCGCCCTTGTAGTGGATGTCGTCGGCATAGCGGTCGACGGTCGAGCATAGGCTGATCACCGCCTTCAGCGCCGGCGGTTGCATCGCCGCCACCTGCAGGCAATTGAAGCCGCCCCAGGAAATGCCCATCATGCCGACCTTGCCGTTGCACCAGGGCTGCGCGGCCACCCAGGCGATGACGTCGCAGGCATCCTGCAATTCCTGTTCGGAATATTCGTCGTCCATCAGCCCTTCGGAATCGCCGTTGCCGCGCATGTCGACGCGGATCGAGGCGTAACCGTGGCCAGCGAAATAGGGATGCGTCAGCTGATCGCGAAAGACGGTGCCGTCACGCTTGCGGTAGGGCAAATGCTCGAGGATCGCCGGCACCGGATCGTCGCCGGCATCTTCCGGCATCCATACCCGCGCCGAAAGCCGGCAGCCGTCCGGCATGACGATGCCCATATCAGGGAATTCGACGACTTTGCGCGGGAATTCGGTGACGGTTTTCATGCTAGGACTCCAGGAACGCCAGATGATGGAGCCCGCTGGGTCGCGTCGTGGGCCAGCCAACGAATTCGGCTGGTCAATCCGCGTCAGTTCAGCGGAATGTCGTTTTCGGCCTTGCTCGCCTGATAGGCGCTCGACAACTCATCGTAGCGAGCGGAAATCTTGCCGATCCGCTCTTCCAGGCGCTGGCGTTCGACCTCCGGCAGCGAGCGCGCCAATCTGCGGATCGAAAAGCTCTTCCAATAGGCGTTCTCGGCATTGTAGCCGCCGGGATCGAGGGTGAAAACCTCCTTCAGTATCTTCAGGTCGTGCGGGATGGCGAAAGAGTCGCGCGAATCCTCGTGGCTGAACAGATAGTAGAAATTGTCGAAGCCGGTCCAGGTGATCGCCGACAGGCAGAGCGAGCAGGGCTCGTGCGTGGCGAGGAAGATGGCGTCTTTTGTGTCGACACGCTCGGCCCTGGGCATTTCATAGAAGCGTTTCAGGCAGTGCACCTCGCCATGCCAGAGCGGGTTTTCCGTCTCGTTGTTGGTTTCGGCCAGCACCAGAGAACGGTCGTCCTTCCTGAGGATCGCGGCGCCGAACAGCTTGTTGCCATGGGCGACACCGTCGGCCGTCTTCGGCACGATGTCGTGCTCGATTACGTCGAGCAGGCGGTCGATCAGCGAAATGTCGGTCATTATTGCTTTCCGTCGGGAAGGTGGATTTCGTAGGGGTGCGAGAAATGGCACTCTTCGAGGTTGGAACCGTCGCCGCCACGATCGACGATGACAAAATCCTGGGCCTCGCCGATCGGCGTCAGCACGCCGTGCCAGAGGTTGCGCGGATAGTTGATGCCTTGGCCGGGCGTGGTGATGAAGGCGTGCGGCTCGCCGGGACCGTCCTTGCCGTCATGGCAGACGACGACCAGGAACGGGCGCGGCGACAGCGGGATGAAGGCCTGGCTGCCGAACGGGTGGCGCTCGACCATGCTCAGCTTCAGCGGCAATTCGTAAGGCGTGCCGCGCACCATGGAGATAAGCACACGCGCGTTCGGCCCCTGCGCTTCGGCGGTGGCGAGATCGTGGTAGCGCTCGGCCTTGCCGCCATTGATCGGGTAGTGGTTGTCGCCGCCCATATCGATGACGTCGCCGAATTGGGCGAAGCTTTCGCGGGTCAGCGGCCGGGCGACGATGCGGCTCACCGCGCGCGATCCCCGAGGCCCGCTCCGCCGAGCCTGGCGTGGCGGTTGACGTCCTTGTAGAGCAAATAGCGGAACTTGCCGGGACCGCCGGCATAGCAGGCTTGCGGACAGAAGGCGCGCAGCCACATAAAGTCGCCGGCCTCGACCTCGACCCAGTCCTGATTAAGGCGGTAGACCGCCTTGCCTTCGAGCACGTAGAGGCCGTGCTCCATGACATGGGTCTCGGCGAAGGGGATGACCGCGCCCGGCTCCAGCGTGACGATGGTGACATGCATGTCGTGGCGCATGTCGGCGGGGTCGACGAAGCGCGTCGTTGCCCAGCGGCCCTCGGTGCCGGGCATCGGGCTCGGCGCAACATCTCGATCGCTGGTGAAGAAGGCCTCCGGCACGTTGAGGCCGTCAACCGCTTCATAGGCCTTGCGCACCCAGTGGAAGCGGACCGCGGCGCCGCTTTCGTTGCGAACAGTCCAGCCGCTGGCCGGCGGCAGGAAGGCAAAGCCGCCCGGCTTCAGCATATGCGTCTTGCCCGCAAGCGACACGCTGAGCTCGCCCTCGACCACGAACAGCACGCCCTCGGCGCCGGCATCCGGCTCCGGCCGGTCGCTGCCGCCACCCGGCTCAACCTCGACGATGTATTGCGAAAACGTCTCGGCAAAGCCCGACAGCGGCCGCGCGATGATCCAGACTCTGGTTTTGTCCCAGAACGGCAGCGCGCTGGTGACGATGTCCTGCATCACGCCCCTGGGGATGACGGCATAGGCCTCGGTGAAGACGGCGCGGCCGGTCAACAGCTCGCTCTGCCCGGGATGGCCGCCATGCGGCGCGTAGTAGGTTCGCTCGGGTGTCTTTATCATATCCATGTGTCCTGATCCTCAGAGCAATTCCAGGAAACTGTGTGACGGTTTTCCGTCTGGAATTGTGTAAAACCAAACATTTAGAGTGGCAGCATGTCTCTCAGCCGAAGCAGCGCAATGCGCTCGACCTGTTTGCAGGCGGTGTCGAATTCGGCGCCGCGGCTGTTGCCGATGCGCGCCTCGAACTCCGCCAGGATTTCTTCCTTGGTCTTGCCCTTCACCGCGATGATGAAAGGGAAGCCGAAAGTGGTGACATAAGCGGCGTTGAGCTTGGAGAACAGCTCGCGCTCCTTGTCGGTCAGCGCGTCGAGCCCGGCCGAGGCCTGCTCCTTCGTCGACTCAGCCGTCAGCCGCTTGGCCTTTGCCAATTTGCCGGCAAGGTCCGGATGGGCGTTGAGCACGGAGAGACGCTCGGCCTCGCTGGCGGCGCGAAAGACGCGGCAGAGTGCGTTGTGCAGGCCGCCGGCGCTGTCATGCGCCGCGCCGAGCTCCAGCTCGTAGGCGCGTTCGGCGATCCATGGCGAATGTTCGAAGACGCCGCCGAAGGCATGGACGAAGGCCTCGAATTCCATTTTCGATGGGCGCAGCGAGGGCTGCCGGAACGGATGGTTTTCGTGCCAGTGCCTGGCGATGTCGATGCGCCGCGCCAGCCAGACCTTGTCGTGCGACTTGACGTAGTCGACGAAGCGCTTCAGCGCCGCGACCCGGCCGGGACGGCCGACCAGACGGCAGTGCAGGCCGATGTTCATCATGCGCGGCCGCCCTTGCCTGCCCTCGGCATAGAGCGTGTCGAAACTGTCCTTCAGATAGGCAAAGAACTGGTCGCCGGAGTTGAAGCCTTGCGGCGTGGCGAAGCGCATGTCGTTGGCGTCGAGCGTATAGGGAATGATGAGCTGCGGCTTCTCAGCACCGTCGTGCTCGAACCAGTAGGGCAACTCGTCGTCATAGGTATCGGAGACGTAGTCAAAGCCAGCCTCCTCCGCCACCAGCCGCACGGTGTTGACCGAGGTGCGGCCGGTGTACCAGCCGGTCGGACGGGCGCCGGTCACTTCGTAGTGCAGCTTGATCGCCGCTTCGAGGTCGCGGCGCTCGTCTTCCGGCGCATGGTCGCGGTAGTCGATCCATTTCAGCCCGTGCGAGGCGATCTCCCACCCCGCCTCCTGCATCGCCGCCACCTGGTCGGGCGAACGCGCCAGCGCCGTGGCGACACCATAGCAGGTGACCGGCACCTGCGCCTCGGTGAACAGGCGGTGGAGCCGCCAGAAACCGGCGCGGGCGCCATATTCGTAGATCGATTCCATGTTCCAGTGGCGCTGGCCGACCCAGGGGGCCGCACCGACGATCTCGGACAGGAAGGCTTCCGAGGCCTTGTCGCCGTGCAGCACGCAGTTCTCGCCGCCTTCTTCGTAGTTGACGACGAACTGCACCGCCACATGCGCGCCACGCGGCCATTTCGGATCCGGCGGATTGGCCCCGTAGCCGCGCATGTCCCGTTCGTAACGCATTGTCACTCCTGCCGGATATTGAGATGAAGATATCGAAAGGAGTGCTTGCGCATTCCCCCGAAAATTTTTGAAAGAGCTTTTTGTCGCGCTCCGCTCGACCGGGACTTATGCATCGCCTTTAATGGGCGCACAATTCACCAGAAACGTTCGACTGTACCGGAATGGGAGACGGCCAGTGGCAGAAACGTCGAAAGCCGATGGCGGGCGTCTGACGACCCATGTCCTCGACACCGCGACCGGCAGGCCGGCCAATGGCCTGTCGATCGAGCTTTACCGCATCGAACGCCAGGCCCGCACGCATCTGAAAACGGTGGTCACCAACGATGACGGCCGCTGTGATGCGCCGCTGCTTGCCGGCGCGGACTTCCGCACCGGTGAGTACGAGCTGGTCTTTGCCGCCGGCGACTATCTGCGCCGGCAAGGCGCGCTGCCCGAACCGGCCTTTTTAGACAGCGTGCCAATCCGCTTCGGCATGGCCGAGTTGGTGCACTATCATGTGCCGCTGCTGATTTCGCCCTACGGCTATTCGACCTATCGGGGGAGCTGAGACATGGCCAAGATCAAGATACGCAACGAGATCCGCTTCATCCTCAACGGCGAGGATGTCGCGCTCACGGCGGTCGCGCCCGACGAGACCTTGCTCGACTGGCTGCGGCTCAACCGCACGCTGCGCGGTACCAAGGAAGGTTGCGCCGAAGGCGATTGCGGCGCCTGTACCGTGCTGGTCGGCAGGCTTTCCGCCGGCAGACTGGTCTATGAATGCGTCAATGCCTGTATCCGCTTCCTCGGCTCTCTCGACGGAACCCATGTCGTCACGGTCGAGCATCTGCGCGGCGACGGCGAAAAGCTGCACCCTGTGCAGCAGGCGATGGTCGATTTCCACGGTTCGCAATGCGGTTTCTGCACGCCGGGCTTCGTCATGTCTCTCTATGCGCTGTGGATGCGCTCGCCCGAGCCGTCGGACGCGGCGATCGAAAAGGCGCTGCAGGGCAATCTCTGCCGCTGCACCGGCTACGAGGCGATCGTGCGCGCAGCCCGCGCCATCTCCAGCTACGGCAAGGCGGCGAAGGACCCGCTGGCGGCGGAGCGCAAGGCGATCACGGCGAAGCTTAAGGCGATGAAGGACGGTTCGCGCGTCGAGATCGGCTCGGGCAAGCAGCGGCTGGTCGTGCCGGCCAATGCCGATGACCTGGCCAGCGTGCTCGACAAGGAGCCCGGCGCCACCGTCGTTGCCGGCTCGACCGATGTCGGCTTGTGGGTGACCAAGCACATGCGCGACATCTCGCCGGTGGTCTTCATCGGCAATCTCGACGGTCTCAGCACCATTTCCGAGGACAAGGGCGTGATCTCGATCGGCGCCGGCGTCACCTACAGCGAGGCGTTCTCGATATTGGCGAAGCGCATCCCGGCGCTCGGGCCGCTGTTCGACCGCATCGGCGGCGAGCAGGTGCGCAATATGGGCACGATCGGCGGCAACATCGCCAACGGCTCGCCGATCGGCGACACGCCGCCGCCGCTGATCGCGCTGGGTGCGCAGCTGACGCTGCGCCGCAGCAAGAAGCGGCGCACGATCCCGCTGGAAAATTTCTTCATCGCCTATGGCAAGCAGGACCGGCAGCCCGGCGAGTTCGTCGAAGCTGTGCATGTGCCGGTGCCGGCCAAGGCAACAAAGTTTGCCGTCTACAAGATCACCAAGCGCCGCGACGAAGACATCACGGCTGCGCTGGGTGCATTCCACCTGACATTGGCCAAGGACGGCACCGTGGCCGATATCTGTATCGCTTATGGCGGCATGGCGGCGACGCCGCAGCGGGCTTTTGGAGTCGAGAAGGCGTTGCTCGGCAAACCCTGGACGGAAGCGACAGTGGAAGCGGCGATGGCCGAGTACGCAAAAGACTTCACGCCGCTGACCGACATGCGGGCAAGTGCTGAATATCGCGCGCTGGCGGCGAAGAACCTGCTGCTGCGTTTCTTTGTCGAAACCACCGGCACCAAGGCGCCGTTCCAGGTTTCCCGGTACGAGGCGGCGTGATGACCAAGCACACCCCCAACCTCAAGGCCCAAAAGATCTCCGGTGGCGTTGCCACCGACCAGCGCCATGATTCCGCGCACAAGCATGTCAGCGGCACGGCGGTCTACATCGATGATATGCCGGAACCGGCTGGCACGCTGCATGGCTGCCTCGGGCTTTGCACGGCCACCCATGCCACGATCACCAAAATGGACCTGTCGGCGGTGCGCAGCGCTCCCGGTGTCGTCGACGTGCTGACGGCGAAGGACGTGCCCGGCGAAAACGACATTTCGCCGACCGGCCGCCATGACGAGCCGGTGCTGGCCGACGGCAAGGTGCAGTTCTACGGCCAGCCGATCTTCTGCGTCATCGCCGAGACGCGCGAGCAGGCGCGCCGCGCCACCAGGCTGGCCAAGGTCGAATACAAGGAACTGTCTTTTGTCACCGACATTGGCGACCTCGATCCACGGAAGGACAGACTGGTCACGCCGCCGCTGACGCTGAAGCGCGGCGATGCAGCCGCTGCGATCAAGGCGGCGCCGCGCCGGCTCAAAGGGCAGATGCGCGTCGGCGGGCAGGAGCATTTCTATCTCGAAGGCCATATCGCCATGGCTATTCCCGGTGAGGATGAGGACGTCACCATCTATTCGTCGACCCAGCATCCGAGCGAAGTCCAGCATATGGTCAGCCACGCGCTTGGCGTGCCGAGCAACGCCATCACGGTGGAAATCCGCCGCATGGGCGGCGGTTTTGGTGGCAAGGAGACGCAAGGCAACCAGTTTGCCGCATTGGCCGCGATCGCCGCCAAGCGCCACCATCGTGCCGTGAAAATCCGGCCCGACCGCGACGACGACATGATCGCCACCGGCAAGCGCCACGATTTCCTCGTCGACTACCAAGTCGGCTTCGATGACGAGGGCAACATTTTAGGCGTCGACTTCATGTTCGCGGCGCGCTGCGGCTTTTCGTCGGACCTGTCCGGCCCGGTCACCGACCGTGCGCTGTTCCACTGCGACAACACCTATTTCTGGCCAGCGGTGCATGCGCAGTCGGCGCCGCTCTACACCAACACCGTCTCGAACACCGCCTTCCGGGGCTTCGGCGGCCCGCAAGGCATGGTGGGTGCGGAGCGCGTCATCGACGAGGTTGCCTTTGCGGTCGGCAAGGATCCGCTCGAGATCCGCAAGCAGAACTTTTATGGCACCTCGGATCGCAACATCACGCCCTATCACCAGACGGTCGAGGACAACATCATCCATCGCATCGTCGCCGAGCTGGAGGCGAGTTCGGACTACGCAAGGCGCCGTCGCGTCATCGAGGCGTTCAACGTCAACAGCCGCTTCATCAAGCGCGGCCTGGCGCTGACGCCGGTGAAGTTCGGCATCTCGTTCACCGCCACGCATTACAACCAAGCCGGCGCGCTGGTGCATGTCTACACCGATGGTTCGGTGCATCTGAACCATGGCGGCACCGAGATGGGGCAAGGCCTCTACCTCAAGGTGGCACAGGTGGTGGCGGAAGAATTCCAGATCGACCTCGACCAGGTCAAGATCACCGCAACGACCACCGGCAAGGTGCCGAACACCTCGGCCACGGCAGCGTCGTCCGGCTCCGACCTAAACGGCAAGGCGGCGCAGAACGGCGCCAGGCAGATCAAGGACCGGCTGACCGATTTCGCCGCCGAAAAATACCAGGTGCCGCGCGACCAGGTGGTGTTCCTGCCCAACCGGGTGCGGATCGGCAACCAGGAGATCGCCTTCGCCGACCTGATCAAGCAGGCCTATATGGCCCGCATCCAGCTTTCGGCGGCGGGCTTCTACAAGACGCCGAAAATCCACTGGAACCGCGACAAGGGCCAAGGCCGCCCCTTCTATTACTTCGCCTATGGCGCGTCGTGCTCGGAAGTCTCGATCGACACGCTGACCGGCGAATATGTGGTCGAGCGCACCGACATATTGCACGAGACCGGCCGCTCGCTGAACCGTGCCATCGACCTCGGCCAGATCGAGGGTGGCTTCATCCAGGGCATGGGCTGGCTGACGACCGAGGAACTTTGGTGGGACGGCAAGGGCCGGCTGCGCACGCATGCGCCGTCGACCTACAAGATCCCCTTGGCTTCCGACCGGCCGAAGATCTTCAACGTCACGCTGGCCGACTGGCCGGAGGCCAGCGAGCCGACGGTGCACAGATCCAAGGCGGTCGGCGAGCCGCCCTTCCCGCTCGGCATGTCGGTGCTCCACGCGCTGTCGGATGCGGTGGCGAGCGTTGCCGATCACAAGGTCTGTCCGCGCCTCGACGCTCCGGCAACGCCCGAGCAGGTGCTGATGGCGATCGAGCGGCTGAAGGCCAAGACGAGAGTGTGAAACGGCCAAGCCGTGCAAATCCGGCCGAAACCGCCTATATTTCCCAATTGGGAACGCGAAAATGAACTCGAAAGTGCAAAGCCTGAAAGCCTTTTTAGCCGACGCTAGCCGGGTTGCCCTGGTAGAAGTGGCAGGCACAAAAGGCTCGACGCCACGCGAGAAGGGCGCCTTCATGCTCGTCTCGCAGGCATCGATTTTCGGCACCATCGGCGGCGGCCAGCTCGAATACATGGCAATCGACAAGGCGCGGCAGATGCTGGGGACACGCTCGTCGCCGCGGGCGCCAGCCAAGGAAGCCCGCATCGAGGTCGACGAGGTCTGCGCCACGCTCGATGTTCCGCTGGGGCCAGAAATCGGCCAGTGTTGCGGCGGCAGGGTCAAAGTATCGATACGACTGCTCGACGCTGCGCTCGAGGCGGAACTCATCCGCAATGCCGAGGCCGAGGAGGCGGATCTGCCGCATGTCTATCTCTTTGGCGGCGGTCATGTCGGCCAGGCGCTAGCCTCGGCGCTGGCGCTTTTGCCCATCCATGCCGTCGTCGTCGAGACGCGGGCCGAGGCGCTGGAAGGCATGCCGGAAACGGTCGAGACGAGGCTGACGCCGATGCCCGAGGCCGTGGTGCGCGAAGCGCCGGCGGGAGCCGCCTTCGCCATCCTCACGCACGACCATGCACTGGATTTCCTGATCGTCACCGAGGCACTGAAGCGCGACGATGCCGCCTATGTCGGCATGATCGGTTCGAAGACCAAGAAGGCGACCTTCAAAAACTGGTTCCTGAAATCGGCGGACGGCAGTGAGGCGGAATTCGCCCGCCTCGTCTCGCCGATCGGCGGCGACGCCGTCAGGGACAAGCGCCCGCCGGTGATTGCAGCGCTCGCCGCCGCCGAGATCATGACGGCATTGGTCTCCCATGCCGCCTTGGCGTCGAGTTCAAGCTCTCCGGAGAAAGCCATGGCCGGCTGATGCCAGCCGGCCTCCAGGCGGCCTATTCCTTTTCCTGTGTATGGGCTTCCAGGAACCACAGCAATTTGTCGAGCGAGCGCGAATAGGCGGTGAAGATGTCGGCGGTGTCGGCGTCGCCAGCATCGGCTGCCTCGTCGATTGCCGCGCGGGTCAGCTTGGCCGCCGCCGCATAGCGGTCGATCAGCGCGGCCAGATGATCATTGGTCTTGTGGATGTCGGTCGGATAGGGCTTCAGCTTGGTCGCTTTTGCCACTTCCTGCGAGGTGCCATGCGCGGTGCCGCCAAGCTGCGCGGCACGCTCGGCGATGATGTCGACATGGCCATCGATCTCCTCGCGGAACGTGTCCAGCATTTCATGGATGGCGATGAATTGCGGCCCCTTGACGTTCCAGTGCGCCTGCTTGGTGATCAGCGCCAGGTCGATGGCGTCGGCGAGGCGGGCATTGAGCAGATCGATCGACTCCTTTTTGGCATCGGATTTCAGATCGTTTTTTGTGACGATGGCGTCCATGACTGGCTCCTGTGGGGAAAGTTGGGGAAGGCTGGGCGAAATGATCTCGAATGGCGGCCGCAGGCTGGGCTTGCCATCGCGCGGCCGGCAGAGCCAAAAACGGCATTGCGTGGCTTTCGTTCCGCGGAGCCGCCAGGATCGGAACTCGGGGTATGACCCCCGCTCACAGCTGCTCCTCGCTTTCTTCGTTTCACAAATGGCCAAGGACAGTGTTTCCTGCGCGCCTTTCAACAGGGCGGACTTCACATGGACATACTGAGAATCGCGGCCTTTTCGGACGGCGACGCCGGCGGCAATCCTGCGGGCGTGATGATAGACGATGCCTTGCCGGATGCCGCCACAATGCAGCGCGTCGCAGCCGAGGTCGGATTTTCGGAAACCGCCTTTGCCGCACCCGAGGGGGACGGCTGGCGGGTCCGCTACTTTTCGCCTGAAACCGAAGTTCCCTTTTGCGGCCATGCCACGATTGCGCTCGGTGCGGGCCTCGTCCGGCAATTCGGGGACGGGACTTTTGCACTGACCCTCAACCAGGCCAGCATCTCCGTCGAAGGGTTTCGCGAAGGCACGAACATTGCCGCCGCGCTGCAGTCGCCACCGACGCGCAGCAAGGCCGCTCCGCCGGAGCTTCTTGCACAGACGCTGGCGCTGTTCGGCTACTCGGCTGAGGATCTCGATCCGGCCATTCCACCGGCGCTGATCCATGGCGGCGCCGACCACCTCGTGCTTGCGCTGAAGTCGCGCAAAGCGCTCGCAGCGATGGCCTACGACCTGAAAACCGGACAGGCGCTGATGCGCCGCGAAGGGCTGGTGACGATCCTGCTCGCCTACGCCGAGACGCCGCGCCTCTTCCACAGCCGCAACCCGTTCGCCTCCGGCGGCGTCTATGAGGATCCGGCAACGGGGGCCTCGACCGCCGCCTTCGCCGGCTATCTGCGCGACATTGGCTGGCCGCATGGTGGCGGCATCGACATCGTCCAGGGCGAGGATATGGGCATGCGCTCGCGCCTGCATGCCGACATCCCATCCACACCCGGCAGTTCGATCAGGGTGACCGGAACCGCCCGGATGATGAACGGCGGCTAACTTTACGCCGGCCGCTTCAAGCCGAGATGCTCGCGCAAGGTGCGGCCTTCGTACTCCGTGCGGAACAGGCCGCGCCGCTGCAGTTCCGGCACAACGAGCGTGGCAAAGGCATCCAGCTCGCCGGGGAACCAGGACGGCATAACGTTGAAGCCGTCGGCCGCACCGCCTTCGAAGCGCGCCTGCAATTCGTCGGCGATCTGCGCCGGCGTGCCGACGACGCGCCAGTGGCCGCGCGCGCCGGCGAAGTGCCGGGCAAGGTCGCGGATGGAAAGGTTGTCGCGGCGCGACTGCTCGATGACCAGCGCCTGTCGGCTCTTCATGCCTTCGCTGGGCGGCAGTTCCGGCAGCGGTCCGTCGATCGGATAGCGCCAGAGATCGGAGATGCTGAGATAGCTGGAGAGCAGCGCGACGCCGACGTCGTCGGGGATCAGCTCCTGCAATTGCTCGTATTTCTCGCGAGCTTCTGCTTCCGTTTCGGCCACCACGGGTGCTACGCCGGGCATGATCTTGATATCGTCCGGCTCGCGTCCGTAGGCCGCAAGCCGCCCCTTGAGATCGTCGTAAAAGGCTTTTGCTTCCTCGAATGTCTGCGCCGCGCTGAACACGACATCGGCGGTCCTGGCGGCGAGGTCCTTGCCGTCCTCCGATGCTCCCGCCTGCACCATGACCGGCGCGCCCTGCAGCGAGCGCGGCAGGTCGAGCGCATCCTTGACCGAGAAGCTTTGGCCATCATGGCTGAGGCCGCCAGTGTCGGCGCCGCGCCAGAGGCCGGCGACCACGGCGGCGAATTCACGTGCCCGCTCGTAGCGGTCGGCATGCGGGCGCAGGCCGGTCGAGCCGAAATTGGCGGCCTCGATGTGGCTCGCCGAGGTGACCAGGTTCCAGCCGGCGCGGCCGCCGCTCAGTTGATCGAGCGACGCAAAGGTCCGTGCCAGCCCGTAGGGCTCGTTGTAGCTGGTCGAAGCGGTTGAGACGAGGCCGATGCGCTCGGTCTGGACGGCGAGCGCCGCCAGCAGGCTGATCGGCTCGAAGCCGATCGAGCGCGAGGTCTGACTGGCGATGCCGACATTGGCCTCGCGCAGGCCGGCCGCATCCTCGCAGAAGATCATGTCAAGCTTGGCCGCCTCGGCCGTCCGCGCCAGCTGGATGTAATGATCGATGTCGATACCCGCCGTCACATGCGCCTCAGCATGGCGCCAGGCAGCGATGTGGTGGCCTGTCGCCCACAGGAAGGCGCCGAGCTTCATCTGTTTCCTGCGCGCGGTCATGGCCTGTTGCTCCCGCCAAGTCCGAGATGCGCGCGCAGCGTCGTGCCGGTGTAGTCAGGCCGCAGCAGGCCGCGACGGCTCAGTTCCGGCAGGACACGATCGACGAAATCCTCGCCCGCCAAAAGTTCTGCCGGCAAGACCAGGCTGAATCCGTCGCAGCCTTTCGAGCCTAACCTTGCTTCGAGCTTGTCGGCGGCAAGCTCGCGGCCTGCGGCGACTGATATCAGCACCTTCACGGCGTCCGGGTTGCGTCCGGCGCCAAGCGTCCGGCGTTTCAGATCGTCATAGGCGGCTTTCGTGGCCTCCGGCGGTGTTTCCTCTAGCAGGATGACATCGGCCACGCGGACAGCGAAATCGCGATCCGCCAGGCCCGACATGACGAGCACTGGCGTATCCTGCGGCGAGCGCGCGACGTTGAGCGGGCCGCGCACCGTGAAGAACTCGCCCTTGTGGTCGAGCAGGTGCATCTTTTCCGGGTCGTGGAAGCGGCCGCCGGCCTTGTCGAACAGCAGCGCATCCGTATCCCAGCCTTTCCACAAGCCCTGCACGATACCGATGAATTCTTCGGCGCGACGGTGGAAATCGCTCTCCGAAAACCCATCCGGCCGGCTGAAGTTGGCCGCCTCGCGCGGATCCTGGACCATGGCCGCGTTCCAGCCCACTCGGCCGTGGCTGATGATGTCGAGGGAAGCAAAACGGCGCGCCAGATTGTAGGGCTGGTGGGCAAGCGTCGAAGCACCCGCAACGAGCCCGATCCTTTCGGTCACTGTCGCAAGTGCGGCCAGAAGGGTGGTCGCCTCGAACGGGCTGCCTGCTTGCCGGCTGCCTGCCGCGGAGTCGGAAATGATGACCATATCCAGCCCGGCCGCCTCCGCCTTCCGCACGAAGCCAGCTATGCCGCTGAAATCCAGTTCGGCGGCCTGCCCTGCAGCGGAAGCGATATTGAGCGATACAGCGAGATGCATGACGCGAACCTAAGTTCGCCTTCGCGTAAGGCAAGCCCGTCGAGTGGGCCAGCGCGCCATCACTTGCCGGCCAGCGCGCCATCACTTGCCGGCCAGCCCTTATTTGCCAGCAAGTATATCCTTGATCAGCCGCTGACAGCGCTCGGCCATGAAGTCGAGCAGCAGCCGCACCTTGGGGTCCTGCAGCTTCTTGTGCGGGTAGACGGCAGCGAACTGCACCGGCGTCGGCGGCGTGTCGGCAAGGATCACTTTCAGGCGCCGGTCGCGGATGAACGGCTCGACCTCGAAGCGCGGCTTGTTGATGATGCCGCGTCCCGACAGCGCCCAGCCGGTCAGCACATCGCCATCATCGGTGTCATAGGGGCCGTGCACCTCGAATTTCTGCGGGCCGCCCGACATCTGTAGCGTCCACACATATTCGCGCGCACCGGAATAGCGCAGCATCAGGCAGTCGTGCTTCATGCCGATCAGTTCGTGCGGCTCGGCCGGTTCGCCGCGCGCCTCCAGATATTTCGGCGCCGCCACCAGCACGCGCTCGCATTCCATGATGCCGCGCATCCTGAGGCTGGAATCCTCGATGATGCCGAGACGGAAGGCGACGTCGATGCCTTCCTTCATGATGTCGACATTGTGGTCGGAAAGGCGGAGCCTGACTTCGATATCGGGGTATTTGTCGTGGAAATCGGGAATGCCCGACGCCACCAGCCGCCGGCCGAGGCCAAGCGGTGCAGTGACCCTGATGGTGCCACGCGGCTGGCCGGACAGTGCCGAGACGGCAGCTTCCGCCTCGGTGATCGCTTCCAGCACCTGCTTGGCGCCGGTGTAGAACACGGTGCCATGCTCGGTCGGCATCAACTGCCTGGTCGTGCGGTTGAACAGGCGGACGCCGAGATGTTTTTCCAGTTCCTTGATGCGGTTGGAGGCGACCGCCGGCGAAATGCGCATGTCGCGGCCCGCCGCCGACAGATTGCCGAGTTCGACGACGCGGACGAAAACGGCGATGTTGTCGAGATAGGCCATGCGGGTTTCGTGGCTCTCAAGCGGCTGCGTGGAACCAACCTAGTATTTTCCATTTTTTTTTGAAAGTCATCGTGCACCTCGCCTCTTTTCGTTTGCGCGCCACGCCGTAAAGTCAGCTGATCGGCAGGGACGATTGCAATGATGGATTTCGCGATTTTCTGGGACTGGCTGAGTTTCGCCGTGCGCTGGCTGCATGTCATCACCGGCATCGCCTGGATTGGCTCGTCCTTCTATTTCGTCGCCCTCGACCTCGGCCTGCGCCAGCGCCCAGAACTGCCCGCCGGCGCCTTCGGCGAGGAATGGCAGGTGCATGGCGGCGGCTTCTACCACATCCAGAAATATCTGGTGGCGCCGGCCGAAATGCCGGAGCACCTGACCTGGTTCAAATGGGAGTCCTACGCCACCTGGCTTTCCGGCTTCGCCATGCTGTGCGTCGTCTATTATGCCGGCGCCGACCTGTTCCTGATCGATCCGAACGTGCTGCCCATGTCGGTGCCTACAGGCATCCTGCTGTCGCTGGCGACCATCGGCGTCGGCTGGGTGGTCTATGATCTGCTCTGCCGCTCGCCGCTCGGCAAAAGCGACACCGGCCTTATGCTGGTGCTCTATGGCGTGCTGGTGTTTATCGCCTGGGGGCTCACCCATCTGTTCACCGGCCGCGCCGCCTTCCTGCATCTCGGCGCCATCACCGCGACGATCATGTCGGCCAACGTCTTCATGGTCATCATCCCCAACCAGAAGATCGTCGTTGCCGACCTGATCGCCGGCCGCAAGCCCGATCCGAAATACGGCAAGATCGCCAAGCAGCGCTCGCTGCACAACAACTACCTGACACTGCCCGTGCTGTTCCTGATGCTGTCGAACCACTATCCGCTGGCGTTTGCTACCCAGTTCAACTGGGTCATCGCCTCGCTGGTGTTCATCATCGGCGTGCTGATCCGGCACTATTTCAACAGCGTCCATGCACGCAAGGGCAACCCGACCTGGACCTGGCTCGGCGCCGCCGTGCTGTTCGTCATCATCATCTGGCTGTCGACGGCGCCGAAAGTGCTGACCGGCGAGCCCAAGGCCTCCGCCGCGGCCGAGGTCTACATCGCCTCGGCGCATTTCCCGGCCGTGCGCGATACCGTGCTTGGCCGCTGCTCGATGTGCCACACGCAAGAGCCGGCCTATGAGGGCATCTACCATGCGCCAAATGGCGTGATGCTGGACACCGATGCGGCCATCGCCGAGCATGCCCGCGAGATTTACCTGCAGGCAGGACGCAGCCACGCCATGCCACCCGCCAACGTCACCCAGATCAGCGACAAGGAGCGGGCGCTGCTGGTCGCCTGGTTCGAAGGCGCAGGGAAATAAGCATGAGCTCCATCATCCTTCTGCGCGGCCGCACGCTGTCCTTCCTGCGCTGGCCTGAAAGCATCGACGACCATGCCGCCTGGCGCTACGAGGAGGATGGCGGCCTCCTGATCCGCGATGGCCGGATCATTGCGGCCGGCGCCTATGCGCAAGTCGAGAAACAGGCTGGCGAAGGCGTCGAAAAAATCGACCATCGGCCGCATCTGCTGCTGCCCGGTTTCATCGACGCGCATGGGCATTTTCCGCAGATGCAGGTCATCGCCTCCTATGGCGCCGAACTGCTCGACTGGCTGAACAAATACACCTTTCCGGAGGAGACGAAGTTCGCCAACGCCCAGCACGGCCGCCGCATCGCCAGGCTGTTTTTGAACGAAATGGTGCGGCACGGCACGACGACCGTCGCTGCCTATTGCTCGGTGCACAAGGCTTCCGCCGAGGCCTTCTTCGCCGAGTCGCATGACCGCAACATGCTCAACATCGCCGGCAAGGTGATGATGGACCGCAACGCGCCGGACGGCGTGCTCGACACGCCGCAATCGGGCTATGACGACAGCAAGGCGCTGATCGCGGAATGGCACGGCAAAGGGCGGCAGCATTATGCCATCACGCCACGCTTCGCCATCACCTCGTCGCCGGAGCAGTTGGAGATGGCCGGCGCGCTCTGCCGCGAACACCCCGATCTCCACATGCAGACGCATCTGTCGGAAAACCACGCCGAAATCGCCTTCACCCAGGAGCTCTATCCGTGGTCGCGCGACTACACCGACGTCTACGAGCACTATGGGCTTTTGGGAAAAAGGAGCCTGTTCGGTCACTGCATCCATCTGTCGGAACGCGAGGCGGACGCGCTGTCGGGTTCCGGATCGGTGGCGGTGTTCTGTCCGACCTCGAACCTGTTCCTCGGCTCTGGCCTGTTCGACTATCAGCGCTACCGCACGCGTGACAAAGCCCTGCGCATCGCCGCTGCCACCGACGTCGGCGGCGGCACCAACTATTCGATGCTGCGCACCATGGACGAGGGTTACAAGGTGATCGCGCTGAACGGCGAGAAGCTCAACCCGTTCCAGTCTTTCTGGCAATTAACACGCGGCAATGCCGAGGCGCTGTCGGTTGCGGAAAAAGTCGGAACGCTGGATGAGGGAACGGACGCCGACATCGTCGTGCTCGACGCAAATGCCACGCCGGCGATGCGGCTGAGGATGGAGACGGTGGGATCGTTGGCCGAGGAGCTGTTCCTGCTGCAGACGCTGGGAGACGACCGCACTGTCCGCGAGGTCTATGTGGCGGGGCGCCCGGCCAAGCGCGACATGGCGGCCTGATCCGGTGCGTTCCCCGCTTGACCCGGCGGCAGCCATCGGTCAAAGCGTGCGGCGACATTGACAGGGGAACGAAATGGCCGTTGCCGACGACATCGCTCTGATCAAGAAACAGGAAGCCTCGCTCGTCTTTCCTTCCTTTGACGAGGCCGTCGCCTTCAAGATCGGTTCGGCGATCCGCGATCGGGCGCTGGCCGAGACCATGCCGATCATCGTCGACATCAGGACTTTCGACCGGCCGCTCTTCTACGCTGCGATGCCGGGCTCGAACGCCTCCAATCCGGACTGGGCGCGGCGCAAGATCAATGTGGTGAAGCGGTTCCTGAAGAGTACCTACCGCATGGTGCTGGAGCAGCAGCGCCCGGACCGCACCTTCAAGGTGGGCGAAGGGCTGGATATTGCCGATTACGTGCTGGCCGGCGGCGGCTTTCCGGTAACGGTCAAGGGCGCCGGCGTCATCGGTGTCATCGCCGTCTCGGGCCTGCCGGAGCGCGAAGACCACGGCGTCGTGGTCGATGCGCTGTGCAAATATCTGCGCGTTGACGCAGCCGAACTGGCATTGCCGCCGGAAGCAAAATGACAGAATTCGATCCGAAGACCTTCCTCACCTCCGTCTTCAACGCCGCCGTCGCCGCCGCCGATCCCGAACGGACCATCCGGGATCATTTGCCGGCGAAGCCAATGGGCCGCACCATAGTCATCGGCGCCGGCAAGGGCTCGGCGCAGATGGCGGCTGCGTTCGAGAAGGTGTGGGACGGTCCGATCGAAGGACTGGTCGTCACCCGTTACGGCTATGGCGCCAAATGCGAGCGCATCGAGATCATCGAAGCGGCGCATCCGGTGCCGGATGCGGCCGGGCTCGAAGCCTCACGGCGATTGCTGGAGAAGGTCCAGGGACTGAGCGCGGACGACCTGGTGGTGGCGTTGATTTCGGGCGGCGGTTCGGCGCTATTGCCTTCGCCGGCCGACGGCCTGACGCTGGCCGACGAGATCGCCGTCAACGAGGCGCTGCTTGCCTCCGGCGCGCCGATCGCGGCGATGAACACGATCCGCAAGCATCTCTCGACGATCAAGGGCGGCCGGCTGGCCGCAGCCGCCCATCCGGCCAAGGTGGTGTCGCTGGTCGTCTCGGACATTCCCGGCGACAATCCGGCGCTGGTCGCCTCCGGCCCGACCGTTCCCGACACCGGCAGCCGCGAGGACGCGCTGGCCTCGATCGCCGCCTATGGCATGAAATTGCCGGCTTCGGTGATGGCGCATATCAATTCGCCCGCCGCCGACGCGCCGCGCCCGGACGATCCGCGCTTTGCAGCCAATGAAGTGCACCTGATCGCCTCGGCCGGCGTATCACTGGAAGCGGCAGCCGCCGAGGCCAGGCGGCAAGGCATAAAGGCCGTCATCCTTTCCGACTCGATCGAAGGCGAGGCGCGCGAAGTCGGCGGCGTCCATGCGGCGATCGCGCGCGAGGTGGCGACCCGCAACCGGCCTTTCCAAAAGCCGGTGCTAATCCTCTCCGGTGGCGAGACCACGGTGACACTCCGTGCCAAAGGCAAGGGCGGCCGCAACTCGGAATTCCTGCTCGCCTTCGCCATTGGCATCAGCGGCATGGAGGGCGTTCACGCGCTCGCCGCCGACACCGACGGCATCGATGGTTCGGAAGACAATGCCGGCGCCTTTGCCGATGGCTCGACGGTCTCGTGCATGCGCACGGCGGGCGTCGACGCCAAGGCGATGCTAGCCGCCAACAATGCCTGGACGGCCTTCAATGCCGTCGGCGATCTGTTCGTCCCCGGTCCGACTGGCACGAATGTCAATGATCTGCGGGCAATCCTGATCCGCTCTATCCCTTTGTCTTGAGGCAATTCTGGACGGAAAACCGCTACGCACTTTTCTTGGAATTGCTCTGCTGGATCAGGCGGCCATCAGCGACTTTACCGCTTTCATGTCCTGCAGGAATCGCCCGCGTTCGGCGTCCTTGTCCGCCGCTTCGCGGATGCGCAGGATGAAGGACGGATGGATGGTGATGAACACGCGCAGGCCGTCGTCACGCTCTATCACCTGGCCGCGCATCTTGGTTACAGGCACCGCCTTGCCGAGCAGCGACTGCGCCGCCGTCGCGCCCAGCGCTACGACGACATCCGGTTTGATTAGCCCGATCTCCCTGTCCAGCCACCAGCGGCAAGCCTGGACCTCGCCGGCATTCGGCTTGGAATGAATGCGGCGCTTGCCGCGCGGCTCGAACTTGAAATGCTTGACCGCGTTGGTGACATAGGTTTTCTGGCGATCGACGCCGGCATCGTTCAGGATGACATCGAAGATCTTGCCCGCCGGCCCGACGAAAGGTTTGCCGGCCAGATCCTCCTGGTCGCCCGGCTGTTCGCCGACGAAGATAACTTCGGCACTCTGCGGTCCCTCGCCGAACACCGTCTGGGTGGCGTCGCGCCACAACGGACAGCGGCGGCAGCTCTCAGCTGCTTCACGGAGCCCTCCGATGGAGCCGGCATTGTCCTCGCCAAGTTCGGCACGCGGCCTATGTCCGGCGGGTGTCTTCGCCTTGTGCGACAGGCCTGTGGTCGCCGTCATCCGCCTCATCCACTTCGATAGGAAAAAGAGCGGGGCGGACGATGGTTCCGGCCAGCTGCTCACACCTCGTGCAGATAGAGATGATAGTCCAGTTCGCTGACGGTGCGGGCAACGCGCAGATATTCAGATTGCTTGATCGCCACGAAGGTCCGGTGCAGATCTTCGCCGAGCGCACCTTTCAGGAACGTTGAAGCCCGCGCGGCCTCGATCGCGGCGCGCCAGTCCACCGGCATCGTCGTTCGCGTGACAGCCGATTCATAGCCGTTGCCGGTGGTTTCCGGGCCAGGGTCGAGGCCGTCGTCCAGTCCTATGACGATGCCGGCGAGCACCGTCGCCGCCACCAGATAGGGGTTGGCATCAACGCCGGACGGCCGGTGCTCGATGCGCCGGTTTTTGGCGTCGCCCGCCGGCACACGCAACGCCACCGAACGGTTGTTTACACCCCAGGTCGGCGCCACCGGTGCATAGGACTGCGAGACGAAGCGCCGCCAGGAATTTGCATGCGGCGCAAACACCAGCATCGATTCGGCCATCGTCTGGATCAGGCCGCCGAGCCCCTGCAGCAACGGCAGCGACCAGCTTTCTCCGCCGGCTTCGGCAAAGACGTTCCTGCCGGTATCGTCCTGCAGCGAGACATGGAAATGCATACCCGAGCCGGCATATTTCTCGATCGGTTTGGCCATGAAGCAGGCGGTGACACCATGACGACGGGCCTGTGCCCGCACCAGCCGCTTCAGCATGACGAGGTCGTCAGCCGCCCGCATCACATCCATGCGGTAATTCAGCGTCAATTCGTACTGGCCGGGCGCATATTCGGAAATGACCGTTTCGGCCGGAATGCCTTGCGCCTTGGCTGCGGCATAGATGTCGGAAAACAGCGGCTCCATGCCGTGCAGATGGTCAACGGAGTAGACCTCGGTCTTGCCCGAACTGCGGCCATCGAGTACAGCGCGGGCCGGCTGCACCTTACCCTCGGCATCGCGCTCGTTGGCAAGCAGGAAGAATTCGAGCTCGAAGGCGCCGGCCGGGTGCAGGCCCTTGGCCGCCAATATGTCGACTTGCCTGGCCAGAGCCAGCCTCGGGTCGGACGACATTGGCTGGCCGTCGAGGTGATACATCGCCATTAGCACCTGGCCGCGCGGCGGGTTTGTACCGAACAGCGGCACCAGCGTGCCGGGGATCGGCCATGCCCTGAGGTCGCCGTCACCGGTCGTCCAGATCAGCCCGGTCTCGTGCACATCCTCGCCGGTGATGTCGAGGCCGAGAATCGAGATCGGCATGTGCCGGCCGCCCTCGAAAATGCTCATCAATTCGTGCCGGCGCACGATCTTGCCGCGGCCGACGCCGTTGGCATCGGTCAAGACGATGTCGAAGGCTTCGATCTCGGGATGGGCGTCGAGGAAAGCTTTCGCTTCGCTGGGCGTCGAGCCCGAAGGCGAGGTCACTGTCGCATTTGAGGTTGGCATGCGCGCTTGTCTCATGCCGCAAGCCTTGCCGCAACTGCGCCAAAGGCGGTGATCAGCCGGTTCACTTGGGCCGCGGTGGTTGCCGGCGAGATCAGCATCATGTTGTGGAACGGCGCGATCAGCATGCCCTGATTGACCAGTGCGACATGGATCGCGGCCTCGAGTTCCGGCGCATGCGCTGCTTCGGCCTCGGCGCCATTCCGCAAGGGGCCGGGCGCGCAGATGAACTCGACGCGGGCGCCGACACGGGCAGCATGCCAGGGCAGGCGATAGCGGTCGATGACCCCGGTCAGTCCGGCGTGGAGCCGCAGCGCCAAACGGCCCATATGGAGATAGTTCTCGTCGGTCATCACCTCCTCCAGCGTGGCTCGCATCGTCGCGAACTGCAGCGGGTTGCCCGACAGCGTCGTGCCCATGCCGGAATAACCCGGCTCCTTGGTCAGGTTATAGGCAGCATAGCGCGTGGCGACATCCTCGCTCATGCCCCAGACGCTCGCCGGCACGCCGCCGGCGATCGGCTTGCCGAGCACGAACAGATCCGGCTCCAGTCCGTATGTCCTGGTGTAGCCGCCGGGACCGGTCGAGATGGTGTGGGTTTCGTCGATCAAGAGCAGTGTGCCGGCCGCGCGGGTCAGTTTGCGCAGCGCGTCGTGAAAGCCGGGGTCGGGCAGCACCATGCAGGAGTTGGTCAGCACCGGTTCGGTGATAACGCAGGCGATATCCTTGCCGCGCAACGCGGCTTCCAGCGCCGGCAAATCATTGAACTCGATAACCCCGGTCTTCTGGGTGAGGTCGCGGAATTCGCCAGCCAGCCCCGGCCGGTTGACCGGCCTGCCTTCAACCAGCCGCACCATCGTCTCGTCGACCGAGCCGTGATAGCAGCCGTTGAAGACCAGGATCTTTTCCCGACCGGTGACGGCGCGGGCAACGCGCAGCGCAAAGCGGTTGGCGTCGGTCGCCGTCGTCGCAATCTGCCAGAACGGCAGGCCGAAATGCCGCTGCAACAGCGGGCCGATGGCGAGCGCGTCCTCGGAAGGCAGCATGTAGGTCAGGCCGCGCCCGGCCTGGCGGCGGATGGCACGCGCGACCGGCGGCGGCGAATGTCCGAACATCGAGCCGGTGTCACCGAGGCAGAAATCGTCGAGCCGGTTGCCATCGATATCGGTAATAGTTGCGCCTTTGGCGCTGTCGACCAGTATCTGGAACGGTGTCGGCCAGTCGTTCATCCAATGCATCGGCACGCCGCCGAAGAAACCGGGCAGGCCGTTGCCGGCCTTCGCCGCCGATTTCGGCCGCGCCTTGCGGAAAACCTCCGCCTCCGTCTCGCGCAGCCTGGCGATGCGGTCGCGGCCGATACCACCGATCGAAGTCCTTGAATGGTCGATTGAATGCATGAGGGCCCTCTCGCCTGGCACTGTAGACAATCGCAGTCTCAACCCGCAATTGGCCGCCTGGCTGCCCTGCATTGGCTCAGCGCCACCCGGCTGGCGCTTGACCGCGAGGCGAAATCCGGCGCCAATACGGGCGGCTTGTGGTTTGGGGGGGAAAAATGCGGGCGATCATCTGCACTACGACGTTGCTTATGTCGGCTGGCGCGGCCTTTGCGAGCGGCGGTATCTGGTGTTCGGCTGAAGATGCGGCGGCAATATTCCAGGTCGAAGCCGGGGTTACCAGGGGCATGGGCGGGCCGACCTTCAACTTTCGCGGCGATCTCGAAATTCTCAACAGGCCTGCCGGTGACAGCCTGCGCAAGACCGTCTTCGAGGATTCCAACCTGACGCAGTACTGGCTCGATGGCAAGGAACTGCGGCTGAACGTCTATCGCGAGCACGAAGTCGCGCAACGCATCAACTCGGTCGAACTGACGATCCTGACCAAAACCAGTGACGAAGGCGTCTATGACGGGGGCTACACGCTCGCCATCTACGACGCCGCGGCGGATGCGGACCAGGACGGCAAGCCGGTTGAAGTCACCGGCAAGGTATCCTGCGGGGCTGAGTAGGGAAGACTACGCCGTGATGTCGATGACGCCGCAGTCGCCGGCCGCGCTGCCGAAGGCGATGCGGCGCTCTTCCTTGTCCCACATCATCGAGGTGATGGCGCCCTTGCCCGGGCGGCGCAGAAGCACCTCCTTGGCATCGGCAAAGCGCACCGCCATCACCATTCCGTCGTCATAGCCGACGGCGACGACATCCTGGCTCGGATGGCAGGTGACCGTGGTCACCATGGCATTGCCGCGCGTGCCGAGCTCCAGCGGCGCCTTGCCCATCGGCCCGTCCTTGCCCGAAAACGGCCAGACGATCGCCGCCGGCGCGCCGGAACTCGCCAGCCATTTGCCCTTGGCGCTCCACGACAGGCTTTTGACCTTTCCGGGATAGCCGCTCATGCGCATGTGCTTGCCGTCGGCCAGCTTCCAGCCATGCAGTGCATTTTCCTGCATGGTGGTGACGAGGAAGGCGGCGTCCGGCGAAAAGGTGACGCCGGTGTGGGCGCCGGCCCATTCGAGCTCGACCGGCTTGCCCTCAGCTGCCGGGAAATGCAGCGTCGCGCCATTGTAGCGGGCGACACCGAAGCGCATGCCCTTTGGCGAAAAGGCCAGCCC
The DNA here is from genome assembly GCF_003601975.1 of Mesorhizobium waimense. Classification (GTDB taxonomy): domain Bacteria; phylum Pseudomonadota; class Alphaproteobacteria; order Rhizobiales; family Rhizobiaceae; genus Mesorhizobium; species Mesorhizobium waimense. Next base: position 208,322 of record NZ_QZWZ01000001.1, on the reverse strand, counting down.
CTCGACCGAGCGCGGATGCGCGAATTGCTTTGTCTTGCCGTCGGCGAAGCGCACATAGGCGGTCTTGCCGGAGGCGAAGGCGACGGCGCCCTGCGGTCCGGCGGCGACGCTGGTGATCCATTTCTTGCCGGCGCTCGCCAACTCCGCGGCATTGCCGCCGGCGTTGACGGCAAACACCTTGCCGTCCTCGCCACCGGTGATCAGCCGGTCGTTGGCCGCGTCATGGAAGGCGGCGAGCAGCCCATCATGGACCTGCACGGTCTTGTGGCCATGGTCGAGCCGGTGGACAGCGCCATCGGCCAGCGCGAAATGCGGCACGTCGCCGAGGAAGACGGCGGCGACGCAGTGGCCTTCGAGGTCAAGCGGGGCGACGGTGGGCATACGAGCTGGTCCATTCGAGATTGTTGGCGGCCGTCTACGCCAGCGCGGCTAGGTTCGGCTCCACCTTCTCGCCTTGTGGGAGAAGGTGGATTGGCGCGCAGCGCCAAGACGGATGAGGGGTGTTGGGCGGATCACCGTCGGTGCCAAGCTGGAACACCCCTCATCCGACCGAGCTTCGCTCGGCCACCTTCTCCCACAAGGGGAGAAGGAAGAAGGGGCAGCGCTAACCCTAAACTGGCCTGGAAATCAAGCGGCCTGGCAGGCCTCGAAGCTCTTCTTCAGCCGTTCGGCATCGAGTTCGCGGCCGATGAAGACCAGCCGGCTCTCGTGCTTTTCGCCGTCCTTCCAGGCGCGCTGGTGGTCACCTTCGATGATCATGTGGACGCCCTGGATGACATAGCGCTCATCGTCGCCCTTGAGCGCGATGATGCCCTTCAGCCGCAGGATGTTCGGGCCTTCCATCTGGGTGATCTTTTCGATCCAGGGGAAGAATTTCTTCGGGTCCATCTCGCCGCCGCGCAGCGACACCGACTGCACAGTCACATCATGGATGTCGGACGGATGCGCGTGATGGTGATGGTCGTGTCCGTCATGGTCATGGTGATGATGATCCTGGTCGTGGTCATGATGGTCGTGATCATGATCTTGCGCCTCGAGGAAATGCGGATCGTTCTCAAGTGCCCGGGAAAGGTCGAAAGCACCGCGATCGAGCACCTCGGCCAGCGCCACGCCGGCGCGCGTGGTGCGATGGATCCTAGCCGCCGGGTTGATGGCGCGGATCGTCGCCTCGACCTTGGCGAGTTCGTCGGGTGTCACGAGATCGGTCTTGTTGAGCACGACGACGTCGGCGAAGGCGATCTGGTCCTCGGCTTCCTTGGAATCCTTCAGCCTGAGCGGCAGGTGCTTGGCGTCGACCAGCGCCACCACGGCGTCGAGCCTCGTCTTGGAGCGCACGTCGTCATCCATGAAGAAGGTCTGCGCCACCGGCACCGGGTCGGCAAGGCCGGTGGTCTCGACGACGATGGCGTCGAAGCGGCCAGGGCGGCGCATCAGGCCCTCGACGACGCGGATCAGGTCGCCGCGCACCGTGCAGCAGACGCAGCCATTGTTCATTTCGTAGATTTCCTCGTCGGATTCCACGATCAAATCATTGTCGATGCCGATCTCGCCGAATTCGTTGACGATGACGGCATAGCGCTTGCCGTGGCTTTCCGAGAGGATGCGGTTGAGCAGCGTCGTCTTGCCGGCACCGAGATAGCCGGTGAGGACGGTTACGGGGATCTGCGTCTGCGCTTCGCTCATGTCTTGCCTCAAAAAGTTAGGGCCTCGAATGATCTGCGCCCCGAAAATCGGGATCTCGAAAAGTCCGGGCCTCGAAAGGGATATTGTCGGTTCCATATAGGATGTGCGCTATGTTTTTGCACGAGGCAAACCACTGGGCCAAACAGGCCGGCGCGAGAGGGGCCAGATGTCCAACAAACCGCCCATAATGCCATTGAACAGGCGTCAGGCGCTCGGCCTCATCGCCGTGACAGCCGGCGGCGGCGCCTTCCTGCCGGCTGCCGCAAGGGCCGCGCAGGCTGCGCCCTATGCCGGGCTTGCCCTGTTCGATGCCGGCGCCGGCGTCTGCACCATCACGCCTGAGGTGACGGAAGGGCCATTTTATTTCGACCCTGAGCTCGAGCGTGCCGATGTCACCGAAGGCAAGAAGGGCGTCGGTCTCAATGTGCGACTGCAGGTCGTCGATGCCACCTGCCAACCGCTTGCCGGTGCCCGCGTCGATATCTGGCATTGCGATGCGCAAGGGCACTATTCCGGCTACCCGGGACAGGGCGACGGCCAGGATGTCGATACCTCCGGCCAGACATTCCTGCGCGGCTGGCAGAAGACGGACGCAAGCGGCATCGTCTCCTTCGCCACCATCTATCCCGGCTGGTATCGCGGCCGCACCACGCACATCCACTTCAAGGTCTTCCCCGACGAACGATCGGTGATGACCGGCCAATTGTTCTTCCCCGACGGCTTGAGCGACCAGATCTTTGCAACGGTCGAGCCCTACAACGACCGTCCTGGCAAACGCGACACCTCGAATGCGCGAGACGGCATAGCGAGACGGGCCGGACCCTTGTCGCAGGCCGCCTTGCGCGAAGCGGCGGATGCCTTTCAGGCGTTGCTGGTCGTTGCTGTAAAGGCTGGCTGAACTCCGTTTGGGCCCCCGGCCGTGCCCACGGGAAAAGTCCTCCGGCCCAAAAAGTCGTTTGTCATCTAACTGAAATAAACATCTGGCATTCACCACGGCGGACATCGCAATGCTTGCCGGCAAAGCTGTTTTCGCAAGCCGGATTCTTTGTGATCGTCGATTGCCAACTGGCAGGCAGGCTCTATGCTGCCGGCACCGGTTCGGCCGAAGAGGGATGACCATGGCCAAGGCGGACAAAACTGCAACAATGAGCCGGCTGCATTCGGCGGCGCGGCTGGCGCGTACGGCACTTGCCGCGCGGCTTCTGGCGCACGGTTTCTATGCCGGACAGGACCAGATCATGCTGTCGCTCGACCGCGAGGACGGCCAGACACCGGGCAACCTCGCCGGCCGCCTCGGCGTGCGCCCGCCGACCATCACCAAGACCATCAACCGGCTGCAGGCGCAGGGTTTCCTGGAAAAGCGCGCTTCGGTGAACGATGCCCGTCAGGCTCACATCTTCCTCACCGGGACCGGCCGCGAGATCATCCACGCCATCGAGAAATCGGTGAAGAAGACCGAGAAGCAGGCGCTGAAGGGCCTCGACAAGAAAGACCAGAAGGCGCTGTTCAAGCTGCTCGCCCGCATCGAAGCCAATCTCTCGAACGAGGAATTGGTGCTGATCGACGACGACGCCGATCTCGATGACTGACGAGCGACGCGTCAGCGTCGTCTCGCCTGCGCGATGCGAAAGCGTCGTCCTCTACCGGCGACGCATCTTGCGTCGTCCTCTACCGGCGACGCATCTTGCGTCGTCCTCTACCGGCGATGCATCTTGCGTCGTCCGGCGTGCATTGTTCACCTTCGTGAGCGGGGGTCTACGCTGCCGCCGCCGATGGGCCGCGCACAAGCGCCGACCAGCGTCCCGGCGTCAGGCCGAATGCCTTCTTGAAATGACGGTTGAAATGGCTCTGGTCGCTGAAGCCGGCGGCAATGGCGATCTCGGCCAGCGCCTCTCCCGCCTCGATCATGCGCCGTGCCCGCTGCAGCCGGCGCATCAAAAGGAAACGGTGCGGGCTCGTGGAATAGGTCGCGCGGAAATGGCGCGAAAGCGCATAGCGGTCCAGACCGGTGACGGCTACCAGTTCATCGGACCGCACCGCCCGCTCGGCATTCTCTTCCAAATAGTCGCGCGCCAGTGCTGCGGCGCGCCAAGCCGTCTTTTCCATCGGCTTTGCCGGCTGTCCGGCATGGCGCTCCAGATTCTGTGCCAGCTGCGCAATGAAATCGGCGACAAACAACTCGTCCAGTTCCTCATCGAGCGACGCCAGTGCGGAAAGCAGCGTGCCACGTAAAGCCGGATCGCTCACCACGGCATCCTCGACGAAAGGCAATGGGGCGCCGCCCAGGCAGTCGAGCAGCAGCGACGGCTCCAGATAGAGTATCCGGTAGTGCAAGCCATCCTCGGTGCCTGCGCCGCCGTCGTGCAGTTCATCGGGATGCAGAACGATGATCTGGCCGGGCAGGCTGTGATGCGCCGCGCCGCGATAGCGGAAGCTCTGTACGCCGTGCAGCGTCACCCCGATCGCGTAGGTATCGTGGCGGTGGAGATCGAAGGCGTTGCCATGGAAACGCGCCTCGATGCGCTCGATGCCGACCGTGTCGGGCGCCGAGACGATGCCATCTTCGGCCGCATCCCAGCACAAACGTTCAAGACCCTGGAGGGCCTCCCGGCCTAGATCGTGCGTCATCGCTTCAACAACACCTTGGAACTGGCGACTGTCTCATGTTCGATACGAAATTTGCAATCGTGCTCAGGCAAGATCTTCCCGTCTGGCAGAAACTCAACGTCACCGCCTTCCTGACCAGCGGCGTCGTCGCGCAATTTGCCGATATCATCGGCGAGCCCTATCGCGACCGTGCCAGCAACATCTACAACCCGCTGTCGATCCAGCCGGTCATCGTGCTCTCGGCCGACGGCGCGACACTTGGCGCGATCCACCGGCGCGCTCTGGAGCGCGGCGTGACGACGTCGCTCTATGTCGAGGAGATGTTCTCGACCGGCTTTGACGCCGCCAACCGCGCCGTCTTCGCCGAATTCGCCCCAGATGACGCCAAGGTTGTCGGGATCGCGCTGCGCGCCGAGAAGAAACTGGTCGACAAGATCACCAAGGGCGCCCGCATGCACGCCTGAAGCAGAATCGGGTTGGATCGCAGCGTTCTGCCGGTGATGCCGTCTCGCTCTGAGCCTGTCGCCGGCGCTTGTTGTGCCAGTCGCTTTTGGCTTGCCGGCAGGCGGCGATTGCCGCAAAGGTGACCTATCTACCTTTCCTTCCGGCCCGAAATTGAGCGTTCCCAGAAAACCAGACGAAAGCGCGACGCCGCCGGCGGCGATGCTGTTGATGCTTTCCACCTATGTCTGCTTCACCTTTCTCGACACCAGCAGCAAGTATCTCGTGCTGGCCGGCGTCTCGGCGCTGATCGTCGCCTGGGCCCGCTTCACCGTCCATGTGTTGCTGGTCGGCGTCTTTCTGCGCGGATGGCGCGAGCCGTCGCGTTTTCGCGCCAACAATCTGTGGGCCCACATTCTGCGCGGCGCCTTCCTGTTCGGATCGACCATGTGCAACATCATGGCGCTGCGAACCCTGCAACTGGCCGAGACCACCTCGATCTACTTCTTCGGCCCGATGGTGATCACCGCACTTGCCGGCCCGCTGCTCGGCGAATGGGCAGGCTGGCGCCGCTGGCTGGCGATCCTGACAGGCTTTGTCGGCGTGCTCGTCATCACCCGACCGGGCGTCGGCGTTTTCGGCATCGGGCATCTCCTTGCGCTCGGCTCGATGCTGTCGAACTCCTTCTATGTCATCATGACCCGCCGCATGTCGGCCACGGAGACTTCGGAGAGCCTCATCCTGTTTTCGGCGCTGGCGCCGGCGGTGCTGCTCCTGCCCACACTGCCGTTTTCGCTGTCGCTGCCGCAGGACGCCTGGCACTGGTCGGTCCTCTTGATGCTCGGCGTGTTCGGCGCCACCGGCCATTGGCTCCTGGTCCAGGCCTATCGCCTGGCAACGACCACGGCACTCGCCCCCTACCCCTATTCGCAGATGGTGTGGATGATCCTGTCCGGCTGGATCATCTTCCACCAGTTTCCCGACCGCTGGACGCTGGTGGGTGCGGCCATCATCGTCGCCAGCGGCCTTTACATCATTCATCGCGAACACCGGCTTCGCCTGCGCAATCACGCGGCGCTGGACGCGGAGGCGGAAACGCTGGCAAAAAAACTTTGATTTGCTCCCGATCGATGGCATAAGAGCCGCCTTTAAACAGTTTAAATCGCTTCGGGGAGCGCAAGGCGCTGGCACAGAAGATCAAGCTTTCGACGATCGCGGATGCCCTTGGCGTGTCCACGGCCACGGTATCGCTTGCGCTGCGCGACAGTCCGCTGGTCGCCGGCAGCACCCGCGACCGCATCAAGGAACATGCCCGCGCCATCGGTTATATCTACAACCGCCGCGCCGCCAGCCTGCGCACCTCGCGCTCGGGCATCGTCGGCGTCGTCGTGCACGACATCATGAACCCCTTCTTCGCCGAGATCCTGCGCTCGATCGAAAGCGAGCTCGACCGCAGCCGGCAGACCTTCATCCTGTCGAACCATTACGACCAGCTCGAAAAGCAGCGCACCTTCATCGACACGCTGCTGCAGCTTGGCGCCGACGGCGTCATCATGTCGCCGGCCATCGGCACACCTGCCGAAGACATCATCATGGCCGAGGAAAACGGCCTGCCGGCGGTGCTGATCGCGCGCTCTGTCGCCGGGGCCGACGTGCCGGTCTTCCGCGGCGACGATGCCTATGGCACTGGGCTTGCCACCAACCACCTGATCTCGCTTGGCCACAAGCGCATCGCCATGATCGGCGGCACCGACCAGACCTCGACCGGCCGCGACCGCTATCAGGGCTATGTCAACGCCATGGAAGCGGCGGGGCTCGAGGTCAGGCCGTCCTGGCGCATCGCCGGGCCGCGCACCAAGCAGGCCGGTTTCGAGGCCGCTGGACAGTTTTTGGCGCTCAAAGACAAGCCAACTGCCGCCTGCTGTTGGAATGATCTCGTCGCCATCGGGCTGATGAACGGCATCGCGCGCGCTGGCCTGGTGCCGGGCGTCGACATTTCCGTCACCGGCTATGACGATCTCGAGGAGGCTGCGATCGCAACGCCGGCACTGACCACGGTCTGGAACGGCCAGCGCGAGGTCGGCCGTCGCGCCGCGAGCGCCTTGCTGGACAAGCTGAACGGACAGACGGTGCGGCCGTCGCAGGAACTGATCAAGCCGGAACTGCATGTGCGTCAGTCGACCGGCAAGCCGGTGGAGCGTGCATGACAAAGCCTGAACTTGGAGAGCCGGTCGCCATTCTGGTGCCCGGCCATTTCAACGAGCACGCCATCGGCCGCATCGACCAGGCATTCCAGCGGGTGACGATCGAACAGGCCGACCCGGCTCTTGTCACCGAGGAGATGCGGCGCACGGTGCGCGGCATCGCTTCGTTCGGCGGGATAAATGCCGCCTTGATGGATGCGCTGCCCAACCTCGAGATCATCGCCAATTTCGGCGTCGGCTATGATTCGGTCGACGCCAGCCACGCCGCGCAAAGCGGCATCATGGTCACCAATACGCCCGACGTGCTGACTGAGGAGGTCGCCGACACGGCGATCGGCCTCTTGATCAACACCGTGCGCGAAATGTATGCCGCCGAGAAATGGCTGCGCGACGGCAGCTGGGTGAAGAACGGCGCCTATCGCCTGAGTCGGCTTACCTTGCGCGGCCGCAGCGTCGGCATCTTCGGCATGGGTCGCATCGGGCTGGCCATTGCCCGGCGGCTGGAAGCCTTCGGCCTGCCGGTCGCCTATCACAACCGCCGCCAGGTCGAGGGCCTGGCCTATCAGTATCATCCGACGCTGAAGGGGCTTGCCGAAGCGGTCGACACGCTGATCTCGGTGGCGCCGGGCGGCGCTTCGACGGAAAAGGCCGTCAATGCGGAGATCCTGTCGGCGCTCGGAGCGAACGGCGTCTTCATCAACATCGGTCGCGGCAGCACGGTGGATGAGGCTGCGCTTGCCGCGGCCCTTGCCAACGGCACCATCGCCGCTGCCGGGCTCGATGTCTTTGCCGACGAACCCAGCGTGCCGGAGGCGCTGCTGGCAGCGCCCAACACCTCGCTGCTGCCGCATGTCGGCTCGGCATCGGAGCATACCCGCCGGGGCATGGCGGACCTCTGCGTCGACAATCTGGTGTCGTGGTTTGCCGAGCGCCGGCCGCTGACCCCGGTGCCGGAGACGATGCATGTGAAAGCGGGCGGCTGAGCGATGGCCCGCCACACTTATTAACGTCGGCTTAACGCTTTGAAATCATCCTGCATACTTCGTTATGCATATTCTCAAAAACCCGCAGGGGTTTTGGGTTCATGCATCAGGGCAAGATTTTGAAGCGCGCTGCCGCGCCTTCGAATGCGCGGAGAAACAGAGTGAAGACGCTTTCAGCACTGATTGCGGTTGCCGCGCTGGCCGGCGGCGTCCAGCTTTTCCACGGCGGCAGTGGCGCAAGTGTCGCCAGCGAAGCCGCACCGGCAAGCACCTACCGGCTGACGGCCAATGGCGATGAAGCCGCCTGCACTGTCCATCGCGGCGCTGAAGTCTCGGACGGTCTGTCGCTGTTGACGATCGCCTCGACCTGCCGCCGGCTTTTGCCTGGCATCGAGCGCGCGAAATTCTGGCGCGAGCAGGACGACGGCACGGTTGCCTTCAGCGTCAACGGTACCGATCCGATCGTCACCTTTGCCGTTGCCGATGGCGACGGCTACGAATCCTACGCACCCGCGTTGCCGCTGCTGTCGCTGGCGGCAGCCGACAGAGATTATTCGGCTGCCGGCAACTGATAATCGGGATTATTCCGCCGCGGCGCGCGCGCCGGACTTCGCCGCCGCATGCAGGCGCACGGCGTCGCCGAAGGCGCGGAATATCTTGGCCGAGTTACCGTCCGACTTGACCCAATATTCAGGGTGCCATTGCACGCCGACTGCGAAGGCGCGCGCGTCTCGCACGGAGACCGCCTCGACCGTGCCGTCGTCGGCGACTGCCTCGATCTGCAGCTTCGGACCGATCTGGTCGACCGCCTGGCGGTGCACGGAGTTGACTGTGATCTCGCCCGCGCCGAACACGCCTGCCAGGCAACTGCCGGGCTTGATCGACACTTTCTGGTGGATGGCGAAGCGTTCGTCCTGATTGTCGCTCACCGGCGCGCGGTGGTCGAGCGTGCCTTCGCGTTCCTGGATCTCGGTGGCTAAAGTGCCGCCCAGCGCCACGTTCATTTCCTGGATGCCGCGGCAGATGGCGAGCAGCGGCACGCCGCGCTCTACCGCCCGACGGATCAGCGGCAGCGTCGTGGCGTCGCGCGCCGGATCGTAAGGACCGTTCTTTTCGCTGGCATCGCCGCCATAGAGCGAGGGATGCACGTTCGATTTCGAACCGGTGACCATGACGCCGTCGACCGACGACAAGAGTTCATCGAAATCGAGCCGATCGCCGAAGGAAGGTACCAGCACCGGGAAGACGCCGGCGCCCGAAATCGCCGCCTCCAGATATTGCTGCGGGGCGGCATGCCAGGTGTAGTTGTCGAATTGGCGGACGTCGGTCGAGATGGCGACGAGCGGCTGCTGCATTTTGGGTCCGGTATCCATTGGGAGCTAAGGAATTATTCTGCCTACAAAATAGGCGATCCGAAGGCACTTTTCCATGACAAGTTTCATCGCGCCTTATGGGCCACGGAATCGGGTCGGGATTTAGCATTAGACTATAGTTGCAGGCCGTGCGCCGGCGCTGCGAATTCCGCGAATGCGCCGTCGTCAAATCCGGCTGCCGCGCTGGACTCGACCTTTTGCCTGTGTATTGTTTCGCCCCAGGCCGAGCCGGGAAATCGAGGATGTTCCCGAAAATTGGTCTGCTGATCCAAAAGGGAGGAACTGCATGGATCGTCGTTCATTCATTCGCAAGGCAGGCGTAACCGGTGTAGGGGCCGCGGCGGCGGCCGCAACGCTTGCCGCGCCCGCTATCGCCCAGTCCAATCCGAAAGTGACGTGGCGGCTGGCTTCGTCCTTCCCGAAGTCGCTCGATACGATCTATGGCGGCGCCGAGGTCTTCTCCAAGATGCTGTCGGAAGCGACCGACGGCAACTTCCAGGTCCAGGTTTTTGCAGCCGGCGAGCTCGTCCCCGGTCTGCAGGCGGCCGACGCCACCACCGCCGGTACCGTCGAGGCCTGCCACACGGTGGCATATTATTACTGGGGTAAGGATCCGACCTGGGCGCTGGGCGCGGCGGTGCCGTTCTCGCTCAACGCGCGCGGTATCAATGCCTGGCACTATCATGGCGGCGGCATCGACCTGTTCAACGAGTTCCTCGCCACGCAGGGGCTGTTCGGCCTGCCGGGCGGAAACACTGGTGTGCAGATGGGCGGCTGGTTCCGCAAGGAGATCAACACGGTCGCCGACCTTTCCGGCCTGAAGATGCGCATCGGCGGCTTTGCTGGCAAGGTGGTCGCCAAGCTTGGCGTCGTGCCACAGCAGATAGCCGGCGGCGACATCTATCCGGCGCTGGAAAAGGGCACCATCGACGCCGCCGAATGGGTCGGCCCCTATGACGACGAGAAGCTCGGCTTCTACAAGGTCGCGCCCTATTACTACTACCCCGGCTGGTGGGAAGGCGGACCGACGGTCCACCTGATGTTCAACAAGGCGAAATATGAAGAGCTTTCGCCCGCCTACAAGTCGCTGGTGCACACCGCCGCCCAGGCGGCCGACGCCAACATGCTGCAGAAATACGACCATCTCAATCCTGCGGCGGTGAAGCGGCTGGTGGCCGGCGGCGCCAAGCTGAAGCCCTTCAGCCAGGAGATCATGGCCGCCTGCTTCGAAAAGGCGAACGAGGTCTATGCCGAAATGGAAGCCTCGAACGCGCCGTTCAAGAAGATCTGGGATTCGATCAAGGCGTTCCGCAAGGAGCACTATCTCTGGGCTCAGGTGGCCGAATACAATTACGACACCTTCATGATGGTCCAGCAGCGCAACGGCAAGCTGTAGACACTTCGACTTTCCTGCTCAAAAAGACCCCGGGCTCCTTCGCCCGGGGTTCTTCTTTTAGCCAACGCAATGTTGGCCTCGACTGGTATCCTCCTGGCCGGGCACTTCAACTGCTGCGTGGCATCACCAGCACCTTGACCTCGCCCGGAGCCGGCGGGTTGGCGATCACCGACGGTGCCTCTTCGAGCGTCACCTGCCTGGAGATCAGCCTATCGATCTCGATCGCACCCGAGGCGATGAGTTGGGCAGCGCGGCCATGGGTGTAAGGATTGAGGAAGGAGCCCAAAACCTTCAACTCCCGAAACAACAGGTCGAAGGGCTCGAACGCCACCTTCATGCCTTGCGGCACCACGCCGACGATGATGACCGTGCCGCCGGCCCTGGCCAGCCGCATCGATTGCTCGACGGTGTCGCGGACGCCGGCGCATTCGAACACCACGTCGACGCCGCCGGGAACCAGCCCCGCCGATCCGGCGACGGCATCGATGACGTCGACCGCAGCTGGATCGACCGTTGCCGTCGCGCCGATATCCTCGGCAAGGGAGCGCCGCGAGGCCTGTCGCGTCGACAGGATGATGGTCGTTGCCCCCGCGAGCTTCGCCAACTGCACGGTGAGCAGGCCGATCACGCCGCCGCCGAGCACGGCCACCGAAGCGCCCGGCTTGATCGCGGCGAGATCGACGCCGTGCAGGCAGCAGGCAAGCGGTTCGCAGAAGGCGCCATGCGTCGGCCTGAGATCAGCCGGCAGAAGAAACGCCTGCTTTTGCGGCAGCACGACATAGTCGGCAAAGCCACCGTCACGGTGGATGCCGATGGCATTCAGATTGCTGCAGAGATTGACCCGGCCGGCGTGACAATGCTTGCAGCGGCCACAGGCGATGTTGGGATCGCCGGTGACCCGGTCGCCGACGGAGAAGCCGGAGACAGCAGCCCCGACCGCTTCGACTATGCCGGAAAATTCATGCCCGGGCGTCACCGGCGGTTTGCAAGGGAACTCGCCGTGGAACAGATGCCGGTCGGTGCCACAGACGCCGCAGGCCTCGATACGCACCAGCAAGTCGTCCGGCCCGGCGGACGGCTTGCCGACCTCACGCAGCGCGATATGGCCCACTGCCTCCAGGCGGACCGCTTTCATTTCTGTCGAGCCTCCAGCATCAGTTGAAATTCGGCGGCTGCGAGAGGTCAGTTGCCGGCGGCGACGGCTTGGCGGGCGGAGCATCGCCGAAGTTCGGTGGTTGCGACAGGTCGTTGGCAGGTGCCGCCGGTGCAGCGCCGCCATTGGCCGGTGCGCCGCCATCCGCCGGCGGCGCGCCCAGCGGTGACAGACCAGGCATGTCCGGCAGCTGAATGTCGATCGTGCCGGGATCGACCGCCGCGCCCTTGTAGTGCATCACCATTTGCGGGAAGGCGATGGTCAGCCCGATCATGATCACCTGGATGCAGACGAAGGGTACCGCGCCCCAGTAGATCTGGCCGGTGGTCACCGGCGCGATCTGCTTACCGGTGAGGCGGTCGAGATAGGGCACGCGCGCGGCGACCGAGCGCAGGTAGAACAGCGCGAAGCCGAAGGGCGGGTGCATGAAGGAGGTCTGCATGTTTACGCCGAGCAGCACGCCGAACCAGATCAGGTCGATGCCGAGCTTGTCGGCGGCCGGCGCCAAAAGTGGCACGATGATGAAGGCGAGTTCGAAGAAATCGAGGAAGAAGGCGAGCAGGAAGACCAGAATGTTGACGCCGATGAGGAAGCCGACCTCGCCGCCCGGCAGCGACGTCAGCAGATGCTCGACCCAGATGTGACCGTTGACGCCGTAGAAGGTCAGCGAGAACACGCGCGCGCCGATCAGGATGAACAGCACGAAGGACGACAGCCTGGTCGTCGAGGCCAGCGCCTGCTTGATCACGTCAAGCGACAGCCGCCCCTTCATCGCCGCCATCAATAGCGCGCCGACGGCGCCCATGGCGCCGCCTTCGGTCGGCGTGGCGATGCCGAGGAAGATGGTGCCCAGCACCAGGAAGATCAGCGCCAACGGCGGGATCAGCACGATAATCACCTGCTGCGCCAGCCTGGACATCATGTTGAAGTTCAGCCGCTGGTCGGCGATCGCCACGATGTAGATCAGGACCACGCCGATCGTGGCGCCGAGGATGTCGGCATTGTCGCCATGCGCCGGCGCTAGATAGCGATAGGCCGCATAGGAAACCGCTATTGTCACCAGCAGCGCCGCGATCAGCGACAGCACGCCATGGCCGAGCGTGCGGGCCTCCAGCGGCAGCGCCGGCATGGAACTCGGCCGGACGATCGACATGATCAGGATGTAGGCCATGTAGATGCCGGTCAACACCAGGCCGGGGATCAGCGCGCCGGCATACATGTCGCCGACGGAGCGGCCGAGCTGGTCGGCCAGCACGATCAGCACCAGCGAGGGCGGGATGATCTGGGCCAGCGTGCCGGAAGCAGCGATGACGCCGGATGCCAGGCGCCGGTCATAGCCGTAGCGCAGCATGATCGGCAGCGAGATCAGGCCCATGGCGATGACGGACGCCGCCACCACGCCCGTCGTGGCTGCCAGCAGCGCGCCGACGAAGATCACCGCATAGGCCAGGCCGCCACGGATCGGCCCGAACAGCTGGCCGATGGTGTCGAGCAGGTCCTCGGCCATGCCGGAGCGTTCGAGCACGATGCCCATGAAGGTGAAGAAGGGGATGGCCAGCAGCGTGTCGTTGGACATCACCCGGCTGCCGTAGAAATTGTCGGGCAGCGCGTGCAGCAGCGGCCAGGCCAGGTTGATCGACCCGCCCGAATAGGGCGACAGCACGACACCGATGAAGAAGAACATGAGGCCGTTGGCGGCGAGCGAGAAAGCAACTGGATAGCCGATCAAAAGGAAGATGATCAGCGAGGCGAACATGATCGGCGCCATGTTCTGGGCGATGAACTCGATCATGGGCGCACCTCCTGGGCGAGCGCCTTGGCTTCTTCGGCGAGTGCCTTGGCCTCGAGCTCCGCCTGTTCATGCGCCGATATGAAGGGATTGGGATCGTCCATGTCGCCGCGCATGATGGCGATCTTCTTGATGATCTCGGAGATGCCCTGCAGCGCCAGCAGGAAGAAGCCGACCAGCAGGATGGCTTTTGCCGGCCAGATGATCAGCCCGCCGGAATTGTTCGACATTTCGCCGCTGCGGAACGACAGCGACACATAGGGGACGAAATAGATCACCATCAGCGTCACGAACGGCATCAGGAAGAAGAGGTGGCCGAGCAGGTCGATCCAGTGCTGCACACGACGCGAGAACATGCCGTAGACGATGTCGATGCGGATATGGTCGTTCTGCTTCAGCGTGTAGGCGGCGGCCAGCATGAAGGCGGCGCCGAACAGGTACCATTGCAGTTCCAGCCAGGCGTTGGACGAAATGTCGAACGCCTTACGGATGACGGCATTGCCGGCGCTCACCAGGATTGCCAGCAGGATCAGCCACGACACCCATTTGCCGATGAACTCGTTCACACGGTCAATCGTTCTGGATAGAGCGAGAAGCCCTGCCATGCATTCCTCCCTGATGTCGGAGGCGCGCCGGTTCCCCTTATTTTCCGTCGCGCCACTGTGGCCCAACGGTATGCCGTGCGTGGCTCGGCGGGTCAACACGGCAGAGGCAGGCTAAACGCTGTTGTGGGGTGGTGAACGGTGCAAAACCGCCAACTCACCACGCGGCATCCAACCAAAGTCGCAGACGCGGTTCAGGCGATCTTCTGCTGGTCGCGGCCGGCGCCGATCAGCACCAGCATGGCGACGAGGAAGAGGTACATCCAGGCATCGCGCCATTCGAGTGGAAAATAGCCGGCCCAGAGCGATTCGGCCATGCCGAAGGCGGCCGCGCCAAGTGCGGCCTTGAGCGGCGAGAGATAGCCGCCGACCGCCGTCACGAACAGGATCTTCAGCCCGTAGACCAGGCCGGTGCCGAAGCTGATATTGCCGTAGTAAATGCCGGCAAGAATGCCGGCCAGCGCAGCGCACAGGCCACCGAACAGCACCGCCAGCCGAAACACCGCGCGCACGTTGACGCCGCACATCGCCGCCGCCCGCGGATCGTCCGACACCGCCCGCCAGGAGCGGCCGAAGCTTGAGCGGGCGAATGCCCAGGCGGCGAGCGCCAGCACACCTATCACGGCAGCGCAGTCGAGCAACTGGATCAGCGTCAGCGTCGCCTTGAAGCCGGCACTCTCAGCAAAGATCACCGGCCGGGCCAGCATCGGCGGCAGCCAAAGATCATGGGTGTCGGCGGCGATGCGGCTGGCCTCCGACAGCACCAGCAAGATGCCTAGGGTCGTCACTACGATCGCGTTCGGCGAGCGGTCGGCAAGGGGTTCGAAGACGCTGCGCGACAAGACATGGCTGATCAGCGCCGCATAGAGCAGCGCCGCAACAATGCCGAGCGCGACCGCGGCGTAGAGGGTCAGCCACAGCGCCTGGTAGCCGAAGGCAGCCGTGAGGATCATCGCGTGCCCGCAAAAGGCGAACATGGCGCCATAGGCAAGGTTGGTCCGGTGCAGCAGGCCGTTGGTCAGCACATAGCCGAAGGCGAGCAAGGCATAGAGCGCGCCCGAATGCAGCCCGTTCAGAACCTGCTGGAAGAAGTAGAGCATAAGAAACCCTTCGGGTCGTGAGGATGAGGTTTGCATTCGAAATCTAACTTGTCAAATGCGATTTATCGGTTAGATTTCGGATATGACAGTCTCCTGGACCCCGCATCGTTTCACTGGCGGCATCCTCGCGCTCGACGCGGCGAACACGGTCGTTTTGCGGTTCGATCCGGAAAAGACCTTCGACCGTTTTGACAATCCGGCCGAGATCGCGCGCTTTGCCGACGCGGCGAGCGGATTTCGCGCGACGGAGCTTGGCGGGCGGCGGCTGGAGGCGCAGTCTCCGGCGGAGATTGCCGCGATCGTGCTGTCGATCCGCGAGACGACCGACCGCCTGTTTCGCCACGCAGTGTCGAAAGGCGCTCTCGCCACCGGCGATCTGCCGGGTTTCCTGCAAGCCTGTGCCAAGGGTCTGGCCGGCAGCCGGACCGAAATCGGCGCGCCGGGGCAGCCGTTCGGAGACCCGGCGACGCCGATCGCCTTCGAGGCAGCACTTGCCGTCTCGGCGCTGTCGCTGTTGCGCGACGATACGGTCGCCAGGCTAAGGATCTGTCCCAACTGCAGCTGGCTGTTCGTCGACCGCAGCCGCAACTCCAGCCGCCTCTGGTGCGACATGGCGGTCTGCGGCAACCGCCAGAAGGCAAACCGCTACTATCGCCGCCGTACGGCGGCCAGGGAGGTCACCAATGTCTAGGACATATTCGCGTTCGATGGTTCTCGGCGCCGCCCTGCTGGCGGCGGCGGCACTTGGCGCCTGCCGCGACTCCGGCAAGGAGCAGCTGTTCGCCATTTCCGGCAAGCTCTTTGAGTTCAACTATCGGCTGGGCATCGCCACCTATGTCATCACGCTCAAGCCGCTGCGGCCGATGGGCGAAGGACAGGTTGCCGTGGTCAGTTTCCAGAACCCGGCCGGTGGCGATCCAATCATCGTCAACCAGAAGATCTGGCCGAAGCTGCCGCATATAACGCTGACCAGCCCGCCGCTGACCTGCGTGGTCAAGGACAAGCCCTATGCGGTGTCGATCCGCATCGAAGATTCCAGCGGCACGCTTCTGCAGAGCTTCGAGACGACGCTGACCTCGTCGCTGGATCAGTCGATCCTGCCCGATCGTCCCCTGGTGGTCGGCCCGGTCTACGAGCTCAACAAGGATATGGCCGGCCATGTCGACGGCAAGCTGCCGGGCGAGCCGAAGCCGGATTGCTCGAAGGCCTGACACGCCTGCAGCGGAGCCGCCGCCGGAACTTTCCTTGCGGACCGCTGCGGCGCAATTTTCATACGCCTATGGATGCGCGCCGGATCGTTCGTTGCGCACTGCCTGGCACCTTCGATTTTGTTTGACCTCCCCTGCAAAGGGGGGAAAGACTGCGGCATCCGACTCCTACGTTGGCTGCGCGCTCCAGCGCGGCCTCCGCAGAGGAAATGCCTTATGACGCTGCACGACGTCGCGCTCGACGACAAGTTCGATCTTGGAAAGGAGCGCATCTTCCTCTCCGGCGCGCAGGCCGTCATCCGCATGCTGTTGATGCAGCGCGAGCGCGACCGCCGCGCCGGCCTCAACACAGCCGGCTTCGTCTCCGGCTATCGCGGCTCGCCGCTCGGCGGCCTGGACATGCAGTTGTGGAAGGCCAAGAAGCAGCTCGCCCAATCCGACATCGTCTTCCAGCCCGGTCTCAACGAGGAGCTTGCCGCCACCGCCTGCTGGGGCACGCAGCAGGCGGAATTGCTGGGTGAAGGCACGCATGACGGTGTCTTTTCGGTCTGGTACGGCAAGGGGCCGGGCGTCGACCGTTCCGGCGACGTGTTCCGCCACGCCAATCTCGCAGGCTCCTCGAAGCATGGCGGCGTGCTTGCCCTGATGGGCGACGACCACATGGCCGAATCCTCGACCAACGCGCATGCCACCGAATTCCTGTTCGTCGACACCATGGTGCCGATCCTCAATCCGGCCGGCGTCCAGGAAATCATCGATTATGGGCTCTACGGCTTTGCCATGTCGCGCTTCGCCGGCACCTGGGCGGCGATCAAATGCGTCAAGGACAACATCGAATCGACGGCCTCGGTCGATGCCTCGCTCGAACGGCTGAACATCGTCGTGCCGGAGTTCGAGATGCCGCCCGGCGGCCTCAACATCCGCCATGAGATCGACATGCTCGGCCAGGAAGAGCGGCTGCATGAATACAAGCGCGCCGCCGCATCCGCCTTCATCCACGCCAACGGGCTGAACCGGATTGTCTATTCAGGCGGCCGCAAGCCGAAGCTTGGCGTCATTACCATCGGCAAGAGCTATCTCGACGTCCGCCAGGCTCTAGAGGATATCGGCATCGACGAGGCGGCAGCCAACCGCATCGGCATCAGGCTGTTCAAGGTCGGCTGCCCATGGCCGATCGACCTCCAGCATATCGCCGAGTTTGCCCGCGGCCTCGATACTATCGTCGTCGTCGAGGAGAAGCGCTCGCTGATCGAGGTGCAGCTGCGCGAAAACCTCTACGGCACCGCGACGCAGCCGGTCATCGTCGGCAAGAAGGACGAACGCGGCGACTGGCTGTTCCCGGCCAAGGGTGCGCTCGATCCCAACGAGATCGCGATCGCGCTCGGCGAGCGCATCTTGCGCACCATCGGGCCGTCGGAAGAGATCGCCAAGCGGGTGGCGAAATTGCGCCAGTTCCAGGCGATGCTCGCCGACACGTCGGACATCGCCTCGCGCACGCCGTTCTTCTGTTCCGGCTGCCCGCACAATTCCTCGACCAAGGTGCCCGACGGCTCGCTGGCCGCCGCCGGCATCGGCTGCCACTTCATGGCGCTGTGGATGGACCGCAACACCGTCGGCTTCACCGCCATGGGTGGCGAGGGCGCGCAATGGGTCGGCCAGGCGCCGTTCTCGAAGCGCAACCATATCTTCCAGAACCTCGGCGACGGCACCTACAACCACTCCGGCGCGCTGGCGATCCGCTTCGCGCTGTCGACAGGCGCCAACATCACCTACAAGATCCTCTACAACGACGCCGTCGCCATGACCGGCGGCCAGCCGCATGAGGGCGGCCTGACCGTCGACATGATCGCCAGGCAGGTGCGCGCCGAGGGCGTCGAGCGCATCGCGGTCGTTACCGATGAGCCGGGCAAATATGCCGGCAAAGCCGAGTTCCCGGCCGGCGTCACCATCCATCACCGCGACGACCTCGACCTCGTCCAGCGCGAATTGCGCGCGGTCAAGGGCATCTCCGTGCTGCTCTACGACCAGACCTGCGCCGCCGAAAAGCGCCGCCGCCGCAAGCGCGGCACCTTCCCCGATCCCGACAAGCGCGTCTTCATCAACGAACTGGTCTGCGAGGGCTGCGGCGATTGCGGCGTGCAGTCGAACTGCGTCTCGATCCAGCCGGTCGAGACCGAATTCGGCCGCAAGCGCAGGATCGACCAGTCGAGCTGCAACAAGGATTTCTCCTGCGTCAACGGCTTCTGTCCGTCCTTCGTCACCGTGCACGGCGCCAAAATCCGGAAGGCCGAGGGCACCGCCGGCAAGTCCGATCCGCTGGACGGCGTGCCGGCGCCGGCCGAATTCCCGCTCGGCGAGCAAGGCTGGGCGGCGATCATCGACGGTGTCGGCGGCACCGGCGTCGTCACCATCGGCGCGGTGCTCGGCATGGCGGCCCATCTCGAGGACAAGGGCTGCGGCATGATCGACATGGCCGGGCTGGCCCAGAAGGGCGGCTCGGTGTTCACCCATGTGCGCATCGCGCGCACGCCCGACGATATCCACGCCATCCGGGTTTCGGCCGGCAAGGCCGATCTCGTGCTGGGCTGCGATCTCGTCGTGTCCGGCGCCCAGAAAGTGCTGGCGGCGGTGCGCGAGGGACACACCATCTTCCTCGCCAACACCGCCGAGATCATGCCAGGCGAATTCGCACGCTCGGCCGACTTCTCGCTGCCCGTCGAACGGCTGAAAAAGGCCATTCGCTCCGCCGCCGGTGACGACAGGGCGCACTTCTTCGATGCCACCAGCACCGCAACCGCTTTGTTCGGCAATTCGCTCGGCGCCAACATGTTCATGCTCGGCTTTGCCTTCCAGCATGGCGGGCTGCCGCTGTCGGCCGAGGCAGTCGAGAAGGCGATCGAACTCAACGGCCAAGCGGTGGCGATGAACATTGCCGCCTTCCGCTGGGGCCGCCGCGCCGCCCACCAGCCGGATTTGGTGCGCGGTCTCATCGCCCAGCCGGGCAAGGCGTCCAGCGCGGTCGCCGAGACGCTGGACGACATCATTGCCCGCCGCGTCGCCTTCCTGAGCGCCTATCAGAACGCCGCCTATGGCAGGCGCTTTGCCGACAAGATCGCTCCGCTGCGCGCTGCCGAAGCCAGGGCAGTGCCGGGTTCGACCGCGGTGACCGAGGCCGCCGCAAAAAACCTGTTCAAGCTGATGGCGATCAAGGACGAGTATGAGGTGGCGCGGCTCTACACCGACGGCTCCTTCGCCGCCGAACTGTCAAAACAGTTCCAGAGCTACGAAAAACTCGAATTCCACCTGGCGCCGCCGATCATGGGCCGGCGCGGCAATGACGGAAAGCCGCGCAAATCGAGCTTCGGCCCGTGGATGATGAAGGGGTTCCGCCTGCTGGCGGCGATGAAAGGCCTGCGCGGCACCGCTTTCGACCCGTTCGGCTACAGCGCGGAAAGGCGCATGGAGCGGCAGCTTCTTGCCCAATACGAGGCCGATCTGGAGCTTGTCGCCGCGGCGCTGGCGCCGGGCCGGATCGAGGCCGCCGCCGCGCTGGCCTCGGTGCCGGCGCTCATTCGCGGTTACGGCCATGTCAGGCAGGCGAGCGCCGAAAAGGCCGCCGGAGAACGCTCGCGGCTGCTCGAGCGCCTGGCAAAAGTGCCGGCAAGGCCCGAACTTCAAGCCGCCGAGTAGGCCGATACGCCTTGTTTACCTGAAGACCAGTTTCCCGGGCTTGCCCCCGGGAAAATACTTGACGGCAGGGCCTGAAACGGCGTCTCTAAACCTTTCTTAAGGCGAATGTGAAATGACTGCGGTTCGTGCGACACCGCGGGCCATGCAAGAACACAAAACCGGAGAGATAGGTGAGGACGTCTATGCTGGGTTCGTGCGATCGTTGTTCAACGATCCCGGAATCCTGCTGATCGGCGCTTTTTGCCACGGACTCATCGGTGTTCTTGTCTATCTGACCTCAAAGCATCCGGCCTACCTCGCCCTGGCGGCAATCATGCTCGGCGCCGGCCTTTACCGCTATTACGGCATCCGCAAAGGCCAGCGCGAAGGCAATTTCGACAGCTATGAAGCGGCCAAGACCTGGGAACGCTACTACCTGGTCGGCGGCACCATCCAGGCTTTCTTCATGGGGCTTTTCTGCCTCACGACCATCTACCTCATCCCGGACATGTTCGGAGAAAGTGCCGCGATCGCCGTCATAATGGGCTCGACGGTGACGATCGTCGGCCGCAATTACGGCTCCAAGACCATGGTTGCGGTGCAGGCCTTCACGGTCGTGCTGCCGATCGCGATCGGGCTGATGCTCAAGGGCGACGTGCCCACCTTCATCCTCGGCCTCTATATCGTGCCGTTCATCTTCATCATCACCCGAATGGCCGCACACGTCCGCACCGTGCTTTTCGATGCCATTTCGGAGCGCAAGACCGCGGCCAGGCTGGCAGAGCGCTTCAACCGGGCGCTGAACACCATGTCGCATGGCCTGGTGATGCTTGGTCCCGACGGCAAGGTGGTGGTCGGCAACGCCGAAGCCGCGCATCTGATGTCGCTGAAATCGCCTGACCAATTGCTCGGCCGATCGATCCACTCGCTGCTCCTGCGCGGCGTTGCCGGCGGCATGCTGTCGCCAAAGGACTGCCGCTATGTCGAGGCGCAGCTGACGCGGGCGCTGCGCGAGGGCCGCGACCGCAAGGTGCTGGTTTCCTTCTCCACCGGCCAGCACTACGAGTTTTCGGCACGCGAAGGCAGCCAGGACCTGGGCGTCATCACCTTCGAGGATGTCACGGCGCGCGTCGAAGCCGAGGAAAAAATCCGCTTTATGGCGCGCTATGACAGCCTCACCGGCCTGCCGAACCGCGCCTATTTCCACGAACTGGTCGGCGAATCGATGGCCTCCGGCGACCGCGACCGTCTCTGCGGCCTTGCGGTACTCGACCTCGACGATTTCAAAAGCGTCAACGACACGCTGGGCCACCCGGTCGGCGACGGCCTGATTTACGCCGTCGCGGAGCGGCTGGCGGCCGTTGCCGGGCAAGGCATCACCGTCAGCCGCTTCGGCGGCGACGAGTTCATGGTCTTCTTCGACCGCATCGAGGATGAAAGCCACCTGACCAGCCTGCTCGACCAGATTTTCGGCGACCTGCAGGGCGAAGTCGACGTCGCCGGACATGGGCTGCGCATCCAGGCCAGCGCCGGCGCGGTGCTGTCCAAAGTCGAGGACACCGATGTCGACGCCATGATCGTCAAGGCGGACCTGGCGCTCTACAAGGCCAAGGAGCTCGGCAAGAACAACTGGCGGCTGTTCGAGGCCGCGATGGACGCCGCCTTCCGCAACCGCCAGCTGATGAAGGCGGACCTGCGCAGCGCGATCGAGAGCAAGGGCCTGCGCGTCGTCTATCAGCCGATCGTCTCGATGAGCACGATGCGCATTGCCAGCTGCGAGGCATTGTGCCGCTGGGACCATCCCGATCTCGGGCCTGTTTCGCCAAGCATCTTTATTCCACTGGCCGAGGAAATGGGCATCATTTCCGAGATCAGCACCTTCGTGCTTCAGGCGGCCTGCGGGGAATGCGCCAAATGGCCCGACCAGACCAGCGTTTCGGTCAACCTTTCCGCCAAGGACTTCCGCAACAGCGACGTCATCCAGAAAGTCCGCGACGCGCTGGCCACGTCCGGGCTCGCGGCCGCCCGCCTGGAGATCGAAGTCACCGAAACCGCGCTGCTCGACGACAAGTCGCTGACCCGGCAGTACATCGAGGAGCTGAAACAGCTTGGCGTGCGTATCGCGCTCGACGATTTCGGCACCGGCTATTCGAGCCTGAGCTATCTCCACAAGCTGCCGCTCGACAAGATCAAGATCGACCGTTCGTTCCTGATGGACGTAACCCAGAACCCGCGCTCGCTCGACCTGTTGAAGGGCGTCGTCGACCTGACCCGGATTCTCGGCCTGACCGTCACCGTCGAAGGCGTGGAGACCTTCGAACAGCTCAAGATCCTGCTGCATTCGGTGAAGCCGGACCTGGTCCAGGGCTTCCTCTTCGGCGCCGCGCTCAGCGCGTCGGGCATCGAGACCATGTCCAACGTGACCTGGCCCTTTGCCGCGGAATTGCGCCCGGTCGCAAAGCGCGCCACCACCTGATCCACAATCACGCTTGAAAAGCCGGCTCAAGAGGAGTTGAATCGTCAATGGCGTTAACCAATTGTTAAGGTTAACCTTCGGTAAACGCAGACGATCGTAGTTTTATCTTCTTGTTCATTATGTCGTCCGATATTGTTCTCCTGCGGTGGTACGAGGGAAGAATATGGACATGCGTGAGTCAGGTCTGCCTGCGGCGACTTCGGCGGCCAGGCCTCAGCCTCCTTCGCTGTTCGCGCGCAACGTGCTCCAACTTCTGGAGCGCGTCGAGTATCGGCGCTGCGAAAGCGGCGAGGATTTCGAAGCGATCTCGCGGCTGCGCTACAAGGCGTTCCATTCGCACGGCCTGCTTGACACCATTGTCGAACAGAAGCTTTCCGATCATCTCGACGAAGTCCCGAACTGCTATTGTTTCGGTGTCTTCATGGAAGGCGAGCTCGTCAGCACGGTCAGGCTTCATCACCTGACCCGCGAGACTCCCGAAGCGCCAATCATGACGGTGTTCGGTGACAGGCTGCTCCTGCGCCTGGCGCGAGGCGAAACCTTCATCGATCCCAGCCGACTGGCGGTCGACCCGCAATTGTCGTCGACCTACCGGGCCCTGCCGTATGTCACGCTGCGGCTTGCGGTCATCGCCAACACGTTCTTCAACGCGACGAGTTGCATTTCGATGATCCGGGAGGAGCACACGGCCTTCTATCATCGCATCTTCAGCTCGGTGCAGGTCGGCGAGCCGCGCATCTATCCGCCTTTCACCATGCCGATCTTCTTCTATGAATCGCTTTGCGAGCAGAACATGGCGCCGACGCTGCAGCGTTTTCCGTTCTTCCACTCGACGGCGCTCGAGCGGCGCATGCTGTTCGCGAAAGCGCCGACCGGCGAGCTTGCGCCGCTGACCATCCTGCCGACGGCCAAATATTTCCCCGAAGCCGCCTGAGCCTTCACGGGTTTTGTGATGGTGCCGGCAAGGAGCTTTCCGGCCGTGCCGGCGTTGTCGTGGCGACAGATACCGTCGCTGCATCGGCTGAGGACGGCGGACATCAACTCGAGAAAGGACACCCAACATGACCATTTCCGCGATCACGCTCACCCCGCTGATCTCGCTGATCGCCGGCGTGCTGATCCTGGTGATGCCGCGGCTTTTGAACTACATCGTCGCGATCTATCTGATCATTGCCGGCCTGCTCGGACTGTTCCCGCACCTGGCGGGCTGATATCCCGGACCCCGTCACTCCGCCACGAAAGCCAGGGGCCCCCGACGGGACGGCTTTCAACTTTCCTTTGAGGCAGTTGTCTCCGGTGATGCGGCAATAGCGCCATTGCTCTCCGCCCGGCTTTTCGCTATGTGCCTCAAAGATGTCTTCGAAGGGGTATTCCTATGGCTGAGCACACGCCGTCCGGTCCTGTCGAACTGGGCGCGAAGATGGACTATGCCGAGCACGACCGCACCTATGCGGGCTTCCTGGCGCTGGCCAAATACGGTTCGCTCTTTTGTCTTGCCATAGTTATCGCGATGGCGTTCGGCTTCTTCGTTGGCGGTTTCTTCTCGGCGACCATCCTCTGCGCCCTGATCCTGGCTGCCGGCGCCTTCATTCTCCGATAGAATTTCCGAAATCCTTCGCCAGGGACGCTGCCGGAGGTCCGGCTGGCGTCTTGCGCAACAGGTTCCAGCCGAAAGGATCATGCGGTGGGACAGACGGTTTTCATCCCTCGTGAACTCGATGCGAACGAGCCGCGCGTTGCGGCCTCGCCCGACACGGTGAAACGGTTGGCGGGGCTGGGGTTCGACGTGACCGTCGAGACCGGCGCCGGCACGGCCTCGCGCATTCCGGACGAGGAGTTCGCCAAGGCGGGCGCCGCGATCGGCAAGGCCGGCGATGCCGCCAAAGCCGATGTGGTGCTGAAAGTGCGACGGCCAACGGAAGCCGAGATGAAGGGCTACAGATCCGGTGCGGCTGTCATCGCCATCATGGACCCTTATGGCAACGATGCCGCCGTCGCGGCTTTGGCCAAGGCAGGCGTCACCGCCTTCTCGATGGAATTCATGCCGCGCATCACCCGCGCGCAGTCGATGGACGTCTTGTCCTCGCAGGCCAATCTCGCCGGCTACCAGGCGGTGATCGACGCGGCCGCCGAATATGACCGGGCTTTGCCGATGATGATGACGGCGGCCGGCACGGTGCCGGCGGCGAAGGCCTTCATCATGGGCGTCGGCGTCGCCGGCCTGCAGGCGATCGCCACGGCGCGCCGGCTTGGCGCCGTCGTCACCGCCACCGATGTGCGCCCGGCGGTGAAGGAACAGGTGCAGTCGCTCGGCGCCAAATTCCTGGCCGTCGAGGACGAGGAATTCAAGGCGGCCGAGACGGCTGGCGGCTATGCCAAGGAGATGTCCAAGGAGTATCAGGCCAAGCAGGCGGCACTGACCGCCGAGCACATCGCCAAGCAGGACATCGTCATCACCACGGCGCTGATCCCCGGCCGGCCGGCGCCGAAGCTGGTCTCGGCGGCGATGGTCGCCTCGATGAAGCCGGGTTCGGTGATCGTCGACCTCGCCGTCGAGCGCGGCGGCAATGTCGAGGGCGCAGTAGCCGGCAAGGTCGTCACCACAGCCAACAACGTCAAGATCGTCGGCCATCTCAACGTGCCGGGCCGCGTCGCGGCGTCGGCCTCGCTGCTCTACGCCAGGAACCTCTTTGCCTTCCTGGAGACGCTGGTCGACAAGACGACGAAGACGCTTGCCATCAAGCGCGATGACGAGCTGGTCAAGGCAACCATGCTGACCGATGCCGGCAAGGTCGTGCACCCGGCCTTCGCCAAGGCGGCAGAGCCGCCAAAGGGCCAGCATGTCGAACCGGCCGCGATCCCGGCGAAGACCATGGTCGCCGCCGCATCGGTGAAGAAAGCCGCGCCGAAAAGGGCCGCTGACAAGAAAGTCGCCACGGGCAAGTCCGCTGCCAAGCCGAAGGGGATCGCGTGATGGATCAGACCTTGCAGAAAGCCCTCGACCAGCTCGACCAGGCGAGCGCCGCAGTGCGCCTCGCGGTCCAGAACCTCGCCACCGCGCCCGGTACCGAGGCGGCGGGTGACGCCGCGCACGCGCTGTCCGGCGGCGCCATCGATCCCTTCGTCTTTCGCTTCGCCATCTTTGTCCTGGCGATCTTCGTCGGCTACTACGTCGTGTGGTCTGTCACGCCGGCACTGCACACGCCGCTGATGGCCGTCACCAACGCCATCTCCTCGGTCATCGTCGTCGGCGCGCTGCTTGCCGTCGGCATCTCGGCGTCCGGCATCGCCACCGGCTTCGGCTTCGTTGCGCTGATGCTGGTCTCGGTCAACATCTTCGGCGGCTTCCTCGTCACCCAGCGCATGCTGGCCATGTACAAGAAGAAGGACAAGTGACGTGAACGCCAACTTCGCTTCCTTCCTCTATCTGGTCTCCGGTATCCTGTTCATCCTGGCGCTGCGCGGCCTGTCGCACCCGACCACCAGCCGCCAGGGCAATCTCTACGGCATGATCGGCATGGGCATCGCCATTGCCACGACGCTGGCGCTGGCGGTTCCGTCGGCCGGTGGCTTCGGCCTGATCGTGCTCGGGCTGCTGATCGGCGGTTCGGTCGGCGCCGTCACGGCGCGGCGCATCGCCATGACCTCGATGCCGCAGCTGGTCGCCGCCTTTCACTCGCTCGTCGGCCTTGCCGCCGTCATGGTGGCGGCCGCCGCGATCTATGCGCCGGAAAGTTTCGGCATCGGCACGGTCGCCGATATCCACGCCCAGGCGCTGATCGAGATGAGTCTTGGCGTTGCCATCGGCGCCATCACCTTCACCGGCTCGGTCATCGCCTTCCTCAAGCTCGATGGGCGCATGTCGGGCAAGCCGATCATGATCGGCGGCCGCCACTTCATCAACATCGCGCTGGGCGTCGCTTTGGTCGTGCTGATCGTGCTTTTGGTCACGACCGAATCCAAGCTTGTGTTCTGGCTGATCGTGGCGGCTTCGCTGGTGCTGGGCGTGCTGCTGATCATCCCGATCGGCGGCGCCGACATGCCGGTCGTCGTGTCGATGCTGAATTCCTATTCCGGCTGGGCGGCAGCGGCACTGGGCTTCACGCTCGGCAATCTGGCGCTGATCATCACCGGCGCGCTGGTCGGCTCGTCCGGTGCCATCCTGTCCTACATCATGTGCAAGGGCATGAACCGCTCCTTCATCTCGGTCATTCTCGGCGGCTTCGGCGGCGAGACGGCGGCTGCCACCGATGACGGTATCGAGCGCACCGTCAAGCAGGGCTCGGCCGATGACGCCGCCTATCTGATGATGAACGCGCAGAAGGTCATCATCGTGCCCGGCTACGGCATGGCGGTCGCCCAGGCACAGCACGCGCTGCGCGAGATGGCCGACAAGCTCAAGGCCAATGGCGTCGACGTGAAGTACGCCATCCACCCGGTCGCCGGCCGCATGCCCGGTCACATGAACGTGCTCTTGGCCGAAGCCAATGTGCTCTATGACGAGGTGTTCGAACTCGAGGACATCAACTCGGAATTCGCGCAGGCCGACGTCGCCTATGTCATCGGCGCCAACGACGTCACCAACCCGTCCGCCCGCGACGACAAGTCCTCGCCGATCTATGGCATGCCGATCCTCGACGTCGACAAGGCCCGCACCTGCCTGTTCGTCAAGCGCTCGCTCGGCTCCGGCTATGCCGGCATCGACAACACGCTGTTCTACAAGGACGGCACCATGATGCTGCTCGGCGACGCCAAGAAGATGACCGAAGAGATCGTCAAGGCCATGGATCACTGATCCAGCCAGACGTCTCGCTGAAACGAAAAGGCCCGGCTTCGCGCCTGGCTTTTTCGTGGTCCTTCAGGAAGTGCGTCCTACGCCAGCTTGGACAGCAGCCGCATGAAGGTCGCGGCTTCCTTGGCCGACAGCGGCGCCAGCGTTTCCGCCGTGATGTCGCGGGCAAGCGGGATCAGCCGCTCGATTGCCTCGCGGCCCTCGGCGGTCAGATTAACCAGCAGGCGCCGTTTGTCGACCTCGTGCTTGGAGAGTTCGACCAGGCCGCGCGCCTTCAGCCGGTCGATGACCCCCTTCACCGTCGCCGCGTCCATGGCGATGAGGGTGCCGAGCTGGTTCTGCGAGGTCTCGCCGACATCGTGCAATTTGGCCAAAGCTGCGAATTGCGGCGGCGTCAGATCGGCGATGTGGGCGGCGAAGATCGCGACATGGCGCTGGTGCGCCTTACGCAGGATGAAGCCGACCTGCTCCTGCAGATGGTAGTCGTTTTCCTCGGGCTCGTCGGCCTCGACCAGCTT
This sequence comes from Mesorhizobium waimense, assembly GCF_003601975.1. Taxonomy (GTDB): domain Bacteria; phylum Pseudomonadota; class Alphaproteobacteria; order Rhizobiales; family Rhizobiaceae; genus Mesorhizobium; species Mesorhizobium waimense. Next base: position 180,328 of record NZ_QZWZ01000001.1, on the reverse strand, counting down.
GAGTCTGACGTCCTCGCCGGCGCTCACCGCAGCCCATCCCATGCCTTGATGTCCTTGGCTGCGAGACCGCCCATGCGGTCGTGAATGCGCGGGCCGCAGGTCATCGCCAGACAGAACAGTATCTCGTCGGGACGCGGCCCGTCGCTGACGCCGACTTCCATTGCGTCGAAATGGCTGCGCACATAGGCCGCGTTGATGTGGCCGAGCGGCACGTCGAGCTTCGCACCGAAGGCGCCGACCTTCTTTGCCGACGGTACGATCGCCTTGGCGTCGCCGAGCCGCTCGCGCATCGCGTAACCGCCCGGTACGTGCCAGAGAGCACCGTGCTCGAGTTCACCGGCGGAGCCGACGATGGCGCCCTTGCCGTAACCGTCGATTTGCCTCACGTCGCCGCCAAGTGCTGCGATCAGCCGGTCGGCGAGCATCAGCCCGAGCGGCTTCAGATCGTCCATGGCGCTCTGCAGATCCTCGACATAGCGGCCGGCGAAGGGGTTCTTCACCAGCGCCAGGGCCGCGGCGCGGCGGCGCGGCTCTTTTGGCGCCGGCCCGCCGTCGTGAAAGATTTCTTCCGTCAGAACCGCGATCTTGCGGATCGGAAACTCAGGCATGGGCAACTTCCTTCCCTGGGATTTTTGTGGGCGCGGCAAGCGCCATGGAACCACTGATGCGGGTTTGGCCGGCAAGGAAAAGCGCCGAAGCTGATATCAGGCCATTTCGGCGAAAATCATCGGCGACAGCGAGCCCGCTGTCCAGTGCGGTGGCGATTTCTACCGGTGAAAGCGGACCGACAGCCGTCGTCACCAAGCGGTCGCCCAAATCGTTGTCGGGCGCCAGATCGCGTGCAGGCTCGCGCTTGACGGCAGGGTGATCGGGAAGATCGACGGCGTTGGCAATCAACGTCGCGGCGGCATCGGCCTCGGCGCCTGTCCGCGCCAGCACGGTGACGGCATCGGCGATGCCCAGAGAAAAGGAGCGGCCACGCCAGCCGCTGGTGGCGACACCGCGAATTCCGTCCTCGGCGCGGATGGCGATGCGGTCTGCCAGTCCGTGGCCGGTCCCAGCGATGGCAAGTGTCATCGACTGGCCCGGGCCGAGATGGATGGCACTGTCGCCGCCATTGTTGACATATGCACGATCGAGCCTTCGCCCGGCAAGCAGCGAGCTAAGCATTTGGTCGGCTACCGAGCCGGCGACGGCGGCCATAGGCGTGATGAAGTTTTTTGACAGCGGCGCGACCGCCGCTTCCATCCGGCGCGCCACTGGTCCGGCGAACAGGCGCGGATGAAAGCTCGCTGGTTTACGCAGTTCCGGCAGTTCATCGACCAACTCGGTCAGGATCGTCTGGAAGCGTGCGACCGCCTGACCACAGGCGGCTCGACATTCTTCGGCCGGGCCAAAGACCTCGACGATGAGGTCGATCGGGCCGTGGTTGAGATGCAGCCGCCTTCCGTCATCAAGCCAATGCGCCTGCGGGCCGTTCATCAGCCGGCCCCGTTCGCCGCGCGCCGCAACTGCGCCAGCGGCGGCCAGGGGTTGCTGACCGGCGCGCCGGTGCCGCGACGCGGATTGAGGTATTCACCGCCCTTGGCAAGAATGTCCTCGACGCTGCGTATCTCGCCTTCGTAGCCGCCCAGCCTGACATAGTCGTCGCGGCGCAAGGTGAACTCGATCGGCGCCACCAGCGCCGGGGTCGGCACATAGCCGAAGGCGCCTTCCGGCACGCGGGTGACATCGACCATCAGCGTGATGCCGCCGCCCGGCCAGACATAGACCGGCGCGCCGCCGACGGTCACATAGGTCTTCAGGCCCTGCACAGAGCGGGTGAGGTTGACCGGGTTCTCGGTGACGCCGGCGCGCAGCGAGCCGCCGGCGCCGCCGACGAACAGCACGGTGCACAAAGCCGGCTCGCAATTCTCCTCAATCAGGCCGACGGATTTCTGCAGCCGCTCCGGGAACGGCTTTTCGACCGGTTTCAGATCGTCGTCGAGCTCGTAATAGGCGAACTGCTCGCCGGTGGTCGATACCATCAGCAGCGACAGGCCGGGACGCGCGCCCTTCTTGACGTTCCACTCGCCAAGGATCGACAGCGGGTCGGAAATGCTGGTGCCGCCCCAGCCGAGACCAGGCTCCGATACTTTGAAATAGCGGCCAGGTGTCGAGCGGCGGCCGATGATCTTTATGCCGGTATCCTGCCAGCCCAGCACCTTGCCGGCCTGATGCTCGGAGACGACGCCGGTGATGTGGTCGTCGACCACCACCACTTCGTCGACCAGGCCACGCCATTGGGTGGCGAACATGCCGATGGTGGCCGAGCCGCAGCCGACGCGCATGCGGTGTTCGATCTTGCCGTCGATGACGGGTGGTTTGCCGGCTTCGACGATGACCGTGGCACCGCCGTCGATGGTCAGTTCGACTGGCTTGCGGTTGCAAAGATTGAGCATTGCATCGCAGGTGGCGCGCCCCTCCGACTTGGAGCCGCCGGTCAGGTGATGCACGCCGCCCAGCGACAGCATCTGCGAGCCGTACTCGCCGGTCGTGACATGACCGATCGCCTCACCTTCGGCGCGCACTGTCGCGGTTTCCGGGCCGATATGGCGGTCGGTGTCGATCTTCACCTTGACGCCGCAATAGGAGAAGATGCCCTCCGTCACCACGGTGACGAGATCGACGCCTTCGACCTCCTGGCTGACGATGAAGGGAGCGGGCTTGTAGTCGGGATAGGTGGTGCCGGCGCCGATCGCGGTGACGAAGCGGCGCCCGGTGTTGACCAGTTCGCCGTCCCATTGCTCGCCCTCGGCAACGAAAGGCACCACCGCACCGCCGGTCTCTGCCGCGTGGTCGAGGATGGTCAGTGGATCCATGCGCACGATGCGGCCACCGACATTGCCGTAGCGGTCGCAGGCGCCAGTGCGGCCGTCGGCGATGTAGCACATGACCGGACAGGCATCGCAGCGGATCTTTTCCGCTACCTGCTTCTCGCCGGGGTCGTGGGTTTCGAAACGTTCGGCAAGCTCGCTCATTGGCGTGCCTCCTTGTCGCGGATTGCCGCGCGGATACGGCTTGGCGTCGCCGGAACCTTGGTAACCAGCACGCCGGCGGCGTGGCGGATGGCATTGAGGATCGCTGGCGCGGTCGGGATCAGCACATGCTCGCCCAGGCCCTTGGCGCCGAACGGTCCTTCCGGGTCCGGAACTTCTATGAGAATGGTCTCGATCGACGGCACGTCGCCGATGGTCGGGATCAAATAGTCGTGCAGATTCTCGGTGCGGCCGGGGATGTATTCCTCCATCAGCGCCATGCCGATGCCTTGTGCGATGCCGCCCTCGATCTGGCCCTCGACGAGCAAAGGATTGATCGCCTTGCCGACATCGTGTGCCGCAGTGATCTTGATCAGCTTGACCGTGCCGAGCTTGAGGTCGACTTCGAGTTCGGCGATCTGCGCGCCATAGCCATAGACCGCGTAGGGCTTGCCTTGGCCCTTGGCGTCGAGCGGCAATGTCGGTGGGTCGTAGGTTTCTTCGGCGACGAAGACCAGGCCGTCGGCGTCGGCTTGCAGCGTCGAGAGCTCGACCCGTCGCGTCGCCTCGCCCTCGCGGATGGTCAAGTTTGCTCCATCCAGCGCAATCGCCGCCCTCTCCGAGACATTGGCAAAGCGCAGGATCGCTTCGCGCAAGGCGCGGCCGGCCCTCTCGGCGGCCTTGCCGGTGACGAAGGTCTGGCGCGAGGCGGAGGTCTTGCCGGCATCGGGGGTGATGGCGGTATCGGCGCTTTTCAGCCGGAACTTTTCGAGCGGCAGGCCTAGCGCGTCGGCGCAGATCTGGGTGATGACGGTGTTCGATCCCTGTCCGATATCGACAGCGCCCTGATGTAGGACGATCTCGCCTTGGGACGAGATGCCGACCTTGATCGTCGACGGATTGGGCAGCGAGGTGTTGCCGCAGCCATACCAGCAGGAGGCGACGCCGACGCCGCGCTTTTTTGTGCTGCTGCCGGCGTTGAACAGCTCCGTGTCGGCCAGGGCCCGCGTCCAATGCGGCTGCAGCGCCTCAAGGCATTCGGCAATGCCGACGCCGGAGTCCAGTTTTTGCCCGGTAACCGTTTCGGAGCCGTTCCGAAGGCAATTCTTCAAGCGAAAATCGAGTCTGTCGATACCTAGCTTGCCGGCCAATTCGTCGTAGAGCGTCTCCTGCATGATCGTCGCCTGCGGCACGCCGAAGCCGCGAAAGGCGCCGGAGATCGGGCCGTTGGTGTGGATGGCGCGGCCTTCGGCACGATAGTTCGGCGTGGCATAGGGACCGGACGCATGCACCGGGACGCGGTTGGCGACGGTCGGCCCCCAGCTTGCATAGGCGCCGGTGTTGAAATCGCCGGCAAAGACCATTCCGGTGACATAGCCGTCGGCGTCGGCGCCGATGGTCGCCTGCATCTCGGCCGGATGGCGCTTGGTGGTCGAGATCATCGATTCGTTGCGCGTATAGGCAAGTGCTGCCGGCCGTCCCGTCTTCATCGCCACCAGACCGATGAGAGGCTGCAGCGAGACGTCGAGCTTTGAGCCAAAACCGCCGCCGGTGGCAGTCGGCACGATGCGCACCTTGTCGACGGCGAGACCCAGCACCTTTGCCGTGTCGTCGCGGTCCATGTAGGGCGCCTGCGTGCAGGCGACGACGACCAACGTATCGCCGTCCATATAGGCATAGCCGGCTTCCGGCTCGATATAGGCGTGCTCGACATAGGAGGTGTCGATGGCGCCCGACACGGTGACGACGGCGCCGGAGAGCGCCGCGTCCGGATCGCCGCGTTCGACAAAGCCGGAGGTCAGCAGGTTTGCCGGTCGGTGCTGGTGGACCAGTTCGACGCCGTCGGCCTGCGCCTCACGGGGCTCTAGGACATGCGGCAGTTCGGTCCAGGAAACAGGGAAGTCTGAAAGGTCGAGATCGAGGATAGTCTCGCGCTCGCCGGCGACCAGCGCAACCGCCTCACCGCGAAAACGGGCAAAGCCTTCGGCCAAGGCCGGCTGATCAGCGAAGGGCCCGATGACGCCGAAGCAGTTTTTTCCCGGAATATCGGCGGCAGTGAAGACGCCGGCAACACCGGGACGAGCCCTCGCCCACGAATCCAGGTCGCCGAAAGCGAAACGGGCATGATAGTGCGGCGAGCGTACCACCAGCACGGCCAGCGCATCGGCCGGGAAGGAATCGCCGCCAAACTTTTCGCCGCCAGTGACTTTGGGCAAGCCATCGAGGCGGATCGGCGAGGCGCCGACGGCATGGCCGGACTGCGGCATGCGGCGGTTGAGGCTTTCAACGTGACGCGAGGCGTCCATCACTGCGGCAACGATCTTCCTGTAGCCGGTGCAGCGGCAAAGCACGCCGCCCAGTGCATCCTGCGTTTCCACCTCCGTCGGAAAGGGATTTTTCTCCAACAACGCCGTTGCCGCGACCAGCAGGCCGGGCGTGCAGATGCCGCATTGCGCCGCGCCATGCTCGAGGAACGAGGCCTGCAGCGCCGACAGTTTTCCGTTGGCCAGGCCTTCGACGGTGGTTATCGCTGCACCGGCCGCCGAGGCCGCCGACATCAGGCAGGCGCAGACAGGTTCGCCGTCGACCAGCACCGTGCAGGCGCCGCAGTCACCGGCGTCGCAGCCGACCTTGGTGCCGGTCAGCCGCAACTCGTCGCGCAGCACCGAAGACAGCCGGCGCAGCGGCGGCACATTGACCGAAATAGCGGCGCCGTTGACCTCGAAGGCGATGTCGGCGCGTTCGATACTCATGCCGCCACCTTGCCGCCGGCTGAATGGTCGATGGTGCCAAGCACGGCGCGGGCGACGATCTCGCGCGCCGCGTCCTGCCGGTATTCGGCGCTGCCGCGGACATCGCCAATTGGCGACAATTCATCCATCGGGGCGGACTGCACCGCAGCCGCGAGGGCATGGTTCGCGGGCTGGGCACGCAAGGCGGCTTCGACGCCGGCGAGACGTTTGGCAACCGCCGAGCAGGAACCGACGGCGATGGCGGCTTCGCTGACGACGCCATTCTCGACAACGACGCGCGCTGCCACCATGGCGATGGAGATGACGAGATATCGCCGCGCGCCAAGCTTTACGAAGGCGGATGTGCCGGTAGCAGCGGGTTTCGGGATGCGAATGGCGGTGACCAACTCGCCCGGCAGCAAGGCCGTGCGGCGATTGCCGAGGATAAATTCCTGCAGTGGCAGATGACGTGTCGCTTGTGCCGAGCGCAGTTCGACCTCGGCATCGAGCACCAGCAATCCCGGCACGCCGTCGGCAGCCGGCGATGCATTGCAGAGATTGCCGGCAATGGAGGCGACGTTCTGGATCTGGACAGACCCCACTTCGCGCGCAGCCTGCTTCAAAGCATTGAATGCGGACGGTAGCGGATGGCGGATGAGATCGGTCCAGGTGGTGCGCGCGCCGACCAGCCAGTGGCTGTCGGTCTCGACAATGCCGCGCAACGCGGCGAGACCGTTGATTTCGAGGACATTGTCGCGAAAAGGCTTGCTGCCTTGTGCCGGATAGAAATCGGTGCCGCCGGCAAGAATGCGCCAGCTATCCTCACCAAGCAAAGCGAGCGCCTCGTCGACCGTGGTGGGTTTCGCGTAACGGATCACGCCCTACCTTCCAAAACAAAAGGGACCTTCCCAGAAACAGGCCGCCTCGAAAGGGCCTCCCGACAGATCCTGCCGGCGTCCGGACCGGTCAAATTCATTCGTATGCAAATGATATCAAGCCGACAGGAATTGTCAAAGCCAGAGTTTGCACTGCTGCCCGCGTCGTGCGGGCCGGCACGCAATTGTTATGGCGTTGGAGGTTGACGCCGCCGGCCATCTGGTCAAGTTTCTGCGTCCGGTCGCGTCGGCGGTGAAGCCTGAGCCGAGACAGATAAGAAGGAGGCCCCATGGCCGACGAAGCGCTTGTTGTCATCGACCTGCAAAACGACTTCTGCCCGGGCGGCGCGCTGGCGGTCAACGGCGGCGACGAAATCGTGCCTTTGGTCAACGATCTGATCCGGCGAACCGAGCATGTCGTGCTGACGCAGGACTGGCACCCCGCCGGCCATTCGAGCTTTGCCTCCAGCCATCCGGGAAAACAGCCTTTCGAGGCGATCGATATGCCCTATGGACCGCAGACACTGTGGCCGGATCATTGCATCCAGGGCAGCCTGGGTTCGGACTTCCACTCGGGACTGGCCTGGACGAAGGCCGAACTGGTGATCCGCAAAGGGTTCCGATCGGCGATCGACAGCTATTCGGCCTTTTTCGAGAACGACCATGCGACGCCCACCGGACTCGCCGGCTATCTCAAGGAGCGCGGTGTCGAATCCGTGACCTTGGTCGGCTTGGCGACCGACTTCTGCGTCGCGTTTTCAGCGCTAGATGCGGTCAAGCAAGGCTTCAACACGACGGTTCGGCTCGACGCCTGCCGCGGCATCGACCTCAACGGCTCCGTCGAGTCGATGCTGAAGCGGATGCGCGAGGCCGGCGTGAGGCTCGAAGACCAGGCATCGGACTAGACCGTGAGGCACTGGGGGGGCTTCAAACAATTGTCTACGGTTTTGGCGGCAGGCACCTTGGCCGTCGCCATTCTCCTGTTTCCGGGACTGGCCGTCGCGGCGGAAGCCCACGAATTGCCCGGCGCGACCATGTCGCTGTGGTGGACGCTGCCCTTTGCCGGCCTGCTTCTGTCTATCGCCACCGGGCCGCTGCTCTTCCACCATGTCTGGGAGCACCACTACGGCAAGATCACCGCGCTGTGGGCGGCGCTGGTCGTGGTGCCGCTAGCGATCGTATTCGGTATCCCCCCGGCGAGCGAAGCGGTGCTGCACACGCTGCTCACCGAATACATGTCCTTCATCATCCTTTTGTTTGCGCTCTACACGATCTCCGGCGGCATCCTGCTTGCCGGCAACATCCATGGCACGCCCCAGGTCAATGCCATGCTGCTGCTGATCGGCGCCATCCTCGCCTCGGTCATCGGCACCACCGGCGCCTCGATGATCCTGATCCGGCCGATCCTGCGCGCCAACGACAACCGGCCGTTCAACGCCCATGTCGTCATCTTCTTCATCTTCCTGGTGTCGAACATCGGCGGCTCGCTGACGCCGCTTGGCGATCCGCCATTGTTCGTCGGCTTTCTGCGCGGCGTCGATTTCTTCTGGACGACGACGAATCTCTGGCGCGAGACGCTGTTTGTCGGCGGCCTGGTGCTGATCGTCTTCCTGGCCATCGACATCGTCCTGCACCGCCGCGAAGGCGGCGCACCAAAGATCAAGGATCCGACACCGGATACGACAGTGCGGCTTCGCGGCCTGGCCAATCTGCCGCTGCTGGCCGGCGTGATCGGCGCGATCCTGCTTTCCGCCGGCTGGAAGCCGGGTATCAGCCTTTCCATCCTTGGCGTCAGCCTCGAGCTGCAGAATCTGGTTCGCGACGCCATCATCCTGGCACTGGCCTTCCTGTCGCTCCGCGTCTCATACAAGAGCCATCGCGAGGCGAACGGCTTCACCTGGGGGCCGATCGCCGAGGTAGCAAAATTGTTTGCCGGCATCTTCATCTGCATCGTGCCGGTCATCGCCATCCTGAGGGCCGGCCATGAGGGGTCGCTTGCGCCATTGGTCGCGCTCGTCACCTCGCCCACGGGCCAGCCCAACGACCTCGCCTATTTCTGGCTGACCGGGGCGCTGTCGTCCTTCCTCGACAATGCGCCGACCTATCTGGTGTTCTTCGAACTCGCCGGCGGCGATCCGCAGCATCTGATGACGGAGGCCGCGTTGACGCTTGCCGCGATCTCGGCCGGCGCGGTGTTCATGGGCGCCAACACCTATATCGGCAACGCGCCGAACTTCATGGTCTTTGCCATCGCCAGGCATCGCGGCGTCAAGATGCCGGGCTTCTTCGGCTACATGGCGTGGTCGGGCCTGGTGCTGATCCCGACATTTTTGATCGCCGGCTTTCTGTTCTTTGGCTGATCAGCCGACGCCGACATAGCGGCGCACCGCGGAAGGGTCCGCGCGCAGCTCCTCGACATCGACCGTTTCGCGGTTATGCCCGTTCTCGATGAAGCAGACGCGGTCGGCGACCGACAGCACGGCGTCGACCCGTTGCTCGACGAGGATGGTCGACACTCCGAGCTCGCGCAGCTTGGCCACCGTCTCGCGGATCTTGGCGATCATCGACGGCATCAGCCCTTCGGTCGGCTCGTCGAGCAGCAGCACCTGCGGTTCGAGACAAAGCGCGCGGGCCATGGCCAGCATCTGCTGCTCGCCGCCCGACAAAGTACCGGAGCGTTGTCTCAACCGCTGGCGCAGCAGCGGGAAGAGATCGAGCACGTTCTCGCGCGTCGCCTTGCCCTTGGCGCGTGCCATCAGGCCGATCTCGATGTTTTCGGCCACCGTCATCTCGGCAAACAACCGCCTGCCCTGCGGCACATAGGCGATGCCGGCCTTCGGCACCTCATGCGCCGGCAGGCCGGTCAATTCCTTGCCGTCGAGCCTGATCGAACCGGCGCTTGCCGGCACCAGGCCCATGATCGCCTTCAGCGTCGTCGTCTTGCCGGCGCCGTTGCGGCCGAACAGACACAGCACCTCGCCCTTGTTCAGCACGAGATCGAGGCCGTAGAGCACCTGGACCTCACTGTAGAAGCAGTCGAGCCCGGAGATTGTCAGCGCCTCAGGCGGTGTTTCGATCATGGGGTCGTCCCCAGATAGGCTTCCTGCACCTCGGCGTTTTCGCGGATCGCATCGGGCGTGCCCTCGGCGAGAATCCTGCCGGCGTTGAAGACTGTGATGCGGTCGGCAAGCTGCATGACGACCGGCATGTTGTGCTCGATCAAGAGCACGGTGGCGCCTTTGGCGATCTCGCGTACCAGGGTGATGAAATTGTCGATCTCGCTGTCGGCCAGGCCTTGCGTCGGTTCATCGAGGATCAGCAGGCGCGGCTTCAGCGCCAGCCCCATCGCAACTTCGAGCAGGCGCTGGTGGCCATAGGACAATTGCCCGGCCGGCATGTGGGCGCGGTCGGCAAGGCCGGTGCGTTCGAGCGCCGCCATGACGCCGGTGCGGACAGCGCCCTTCGAGCGGCCATCGGTCAGCGTGCGCTGCACCGGCAGCGCGACATTGTCGTAGGCGGTCAGGTTGGCGAAGACGCTGGTGATCTGAAAGGTGTAGGCGACGCCGAGCCGAACCCTGGCGTAGGCCGGCAGGCTGGTGATGTCGGCGCCGTCGAAGACGATCATGCCCGACGAGGGCTGGATGCGGCCGCTGACCAGGCTGACGAAGGTGGTCTTGCCGGCGCCGTTGGGACCGATGACGGCACGGATCTCGCCGGGCATCAGCGCGAAGTCGACGCCATCGACGGCACGCAGGCCGCCGAAACTGCGCGACAGGCCTTTGGTCGTCAGCAGCGGCATCATGGCAGCCACCCAAGCCAGCGTTGGCGGATGGTTCCCAGAATGCCTTTCGGGAAGAACAGCACCAAGAGGATGAGCGCGATGCCGACGATCAGCAGGTAGGCTGAGGTGAAGCCGCTGGTGATGTCGATGACATAGTACATGAACAGCGTGCCGATCAGTGGACCGAGCGTGGTGGCGGCACCGCCGAGCAGCACCCAGAGCAGCGGCAGGATGGAGTACTGCACCGAGGCGAAGCTCGAGCCAACATAGCCGAACAGCAACGCATAGGCCGCACCCGAAGCCGCGCAGATGGTGCCGGAGACGACGACGGCGATGAGCTTGTTGGAGAAGGTGTCGTAGCCCAGCATCTTCGTCCGCTCCTCGTTCTCGCGGATGGCGACCAGCACGCGGCCATATCTGGAGCGAACGATGGCAAGCGTGACGAGCAGCACGATCGAAAACAATGCCAGCGCGCTCATGTAGCGCACGGTCGGGTTGGTCAGGTCGAACGACGCTGAGCCGAGGACAAGGACACGCGCCGCTTGCTGAACGACCAGACCCTGGTCGCCGCCGGTCCATGACGCGAAATAGAGGATGACGAGATAAAACACCTGCGCGAACATCATGGTGACGATCATGAACGCCACACCCGTGGTGCGCAGCGCCAGCAGGCCGATCACCAGTGCCAGCAGCGCGCCGCAGGCAAGGCCGGCGGCAAAGGCGGCCGGCACGTTCCATCCCAGATGATAGACGGTTAGGCCGGCGCCATAGAGCCCGGCGGAAAAGAACATGGCGTGGCCGAGGCTGAGCAGCCCGACATAGCCGAACAGCATGTTGTAGCCCATGGCGAAGACCGCCAGCACCATGATGCGGGCGAGCAGGCCGTGATGATAGCCCGGGAGGACGAAGCTGAGCGCAAAGAGCAGGGCGATGACGCCGAGATGCAGAGCATAGGGCTTTGTCGGCGAAGCTTCGGTCATCGCGACGCCGTCCCAAACAGGCCGTGCGGCCGGAACACCAGCACCATGGCCACCAGGAAAGTGGCGATGATCTTGGCCAGGGTCGGCGAGAAGAACACCGAGATGATGCCGTCCGACAGGCCGATCAGCACGGCGGCGACGACGGTGCCGCGCAGCGAGCCGAGCCCGCCGATGATGACGACGATGAAGGACAAGAGCAGCGGGTCCTGCCCCATCAGGTAATGCGCCTGGCTGATCGGCACGATCAGCACCGCGGCGATGGCCGCCAGCATGGCGCCGAGCGCGAAGACGCCGGCATAGACGCGGTCGACGGGGATGCCGAAGGCCTGCGCCGTCTCACTATCATACTGGGTAGCGCGCATGACGAGGCCGATCTTCGTGCGCGTCAGCACCAGCCATGTCGCGACGAGCAGAAGTGCCGAGGCGGCGATGACGGACAGCTTGTAGCCGGAATAGCCGAACCACGGCAAAAGGATGCGGTAGGTGAAAGGCGGCTCCACGGGGCGCGCCTCCGGACCGTAGAAAGTCAGTGCCAGCTGCTGGATGATGTAGAGCATGCCGATGGTGGCGACGATGGTGGCTTCCGGATTGTAATGGAGCCGGCGCAGCACCAGCCGCTCGGCGACGAGCGCAATGGCGCCAACGATCAATGGCGCCAGCACCAGCGCTGCCAGGAAGCCGACCGCCGGGTGGCCCGAAATTGCCGTCGAGATCGCCCAGGCGAGCACCGCGCCAAGCATGAAGAACTCGCCATGGGCGACATTGACGACGCGCATGACGCCGAACACCAGCGACAGGCCCAGCGCCGTCAGCGCCAGCACGGCGGAGGTGACGAGGCCTTCGAGGGCAGCGAGGAGGAGGTGGGGTCCGAAGTGCATTCAGGGCGCCCTTTACCCTCCCCCTTGGGGAGGGTGACCGCGCAGCGGTCGGGTGGGGGAGTGGGGCATGGATCGTCGCGACCCCACCCCGTCTCACAAGCTTCGCGTTCGCGAAGCTTGCGTGCCGACCCTCCCCACAAGGGGGAGGGTGAGGCGCCTCACAGCGCCTGCGTCGTATAGTCCCCTTCCGGCTCGTAGAGGCCGTCCTCGATCTTGGTCTTGTGGACGACCTTCAGCTTGCCGCCCTCGACTTTGGAGATGTTCTGGATGCCGAAGCACTGGTGGATCTTGCCGTTGAAGGTTTTTGGCCCCTGCGGGTGCTCCGGCCCCTCGGCGAATTCGGTCAGGGCCTCGGTTGCCTCGACCAGCTTGGCGCGGTCTTCCGGCCCTTTGTACCCGGCATCTTCCATCGCCTTCTTGACGACGTAGAGCGTTTCCCAGCAGCCGAACATGTGCGAGGCGGTGGAGACATCCTTGGGATCGCCGACGGCCGCACCATTGTCGTCGATGCCGACGGCGGCGCGGTAGGCCTTCTGCGCGGCGGAATCATCGGGCTGCGCATAGCGCGGCGAGCCTTCCCAGAAATGGCTGCCGTCGAGGAATTCCAGCCCGGGGCTGTTGATGTCGGTGGCCTCGAGCGAATCCATGAAGCCGAACAGCTGCGGCCGATTGGAGCCGTAGAACTCGCCGAGTTCCTTGACGAAGGTGAGCACCGCCGGACCGACCATGACGTGGTAGATCACCTCGGTTTCGGCCGGGATCTGCGGAAAATATTTGGTGAAGGAGGATTCCGTCGGCGGGATGGCGATCTGGGCGATGACGTCCGCCCCTTGCGCCTTCAGTGCCGGCGGCAGGTAGTCACGGTGGTCGTAGCCGAAGGCGAAATCCGGGAATATCTGCGTCACCTTCTTGCCGGCATTGGCGGCGATCCACGGCGCCATCGACTGGATCTGGCTCTTCACGTCGGTGATGCCGGGCTGGAAGACGTAGCGGTTGAGCTTGGTCGAAGCGACGTGGTGGCCTTCGCTGACGACGAAATAGGGGATTTTGGCCTCGCCGGCGGCGGGCGCCGAGCCGATGACGACATGCGAGAACAGCGTGCCGAAGACGATGTCGGTCTTGTGCTGAGAAGCGAACTTGCCGACAACTTCGGCGCCGCGGGCGGGATCGGTGCCGTCATCCTCGATGATCACCTCGACGGGGCGTCCATTGATGCCGCCGGCATCGTTGATGGCCTTGACGGCGGCTGCGGTGGTCTTCTCATACCAGCGGCCATAGGCGGCGCCGATGCCGGTGCGGTGCGACTGGAAGCCGATCTTGATCGGCGCCGAGCTCTGCGCCTGGCTGTAGCGGACGAAGCCTGGCGCTACGGCAAGGCCGGCGCCGGCGGCGAGGCCCTTCAGCGCGGTGCGGCGAGAAAGAGTGGTCTTGGAGAGGTCGAAAAATCCGTTCTTGTCAGCCATGTCCGTTCCCCTGTTTTTCAGTCTTGACCAGCGATAAGGCGGCTCATCCATCCTCGGGCAGAGGATGAAAAAATTGCATGTGTACAAACTAAATCACCAAAGCCTCGACGTGGCAAGCGAGCTTTCCCCAAAGGGGATGTTGGTCGCCTTGTCTCATCCCGCGGTCGGTGTGGCAAGCAGCCAGAGGCCGAAGACGGTATAGGCGATCATCAGCACGGTGAGCGGCAATTGGCTGAGCGCTGCACGCGACGGAACCGGGTGCAGCCGCCAGGCGAGACCGTGGGCAACAAGCACTGCCAGCATATGGCCGGCGATGATGATTCCGGCCTGCAGATTCCACAGCCACCAGGCCGAGTCGGCACCAGCAACGACGCCAGCTTCGATCTGCATGTCGGCGGTGCCGAACAGGTTCCAGCCCAGCGCAAACGGGTCGGAAAGGGCAGCAATCGCATACTGGCCGTCGACCAGCAACGCCTTCAGATAATGCGCGACGTGATAGGCGAGCGCGATCGGCACGATCGACCAGACCAGCAGACCTGTCGCCTGACCGAAGGAGTGCCGGCTGGCGGCAAGATGCTGGCCGAGCACAACGGTCAGAAAGAATGCCGCCGCCAGCAGTACGAATGTCAGCACGAGGCCAAAACTGCCAATGCCGATCAGCGCCGTGCGGCCCGGATATTCGAGCGGATTGATACTGAAAAGGCCGAGCCAGAAGAAGGTTTTGGACAGACCGTCGAAAGACACCGATGACAGGCTGAGCAGCAGGAAGGCGATGCCGCTTGCCGGCAGCGGCTCGGCGGCCAGCAGCTTCGCGCCTGGCCAGCAGAGATTGAGCCGGCCGTCTTCATCGCGCTCGACTTCATTGCGCTCAAGGAGGGCGAAACGCGCCACCATGGCGAAGAAGACCGTCAGGAACTCACAGCTGCGGCTCCAACCGCGATAGCCGAAGACCAGCATGGCGATGAAGGTCGCCAACCAGTAGAGGCCGGCGGCAAAGGCCAGGCGCGCTGGATCGTCTGGCGCCGGATCGATCAGCTCGAACCAGGCGAAGGCGAAGAAGAGGAAGACCGCCGGCCAGCAGCCGAGCCAGGCGGGCGGGCGTGTTTCCTGCGCCTCGTCTTCGCGCCCGATCAGGCGACTGATGATGCGCCATGGTCCATACCAGGGATTGAGCCACGACCAGAGATCGCCGAGTAGCCCCTGCAACATGGCCAAGCCTACCCACAGCAGCGTCCATATGACGAGGGGCAGCGGGTTGGAGAGTGGGTCGCGACTGCCGAACAGTCCGGCGGCGATGAGAAATACAAAGCCGGCGAAGGAGACCAGGCTGACGATTGTGCGGAGGCGGTCACCGAAGGCGATGAGCGGCAGGTGGCGTCGCCAGAAGCGGCCGAGCGCGTCCGGCGGCAGCAGGGCCAGGACCAGGAAGCTGATGGCGACAGCAAGTGCGCCGCCGGTGACGTAGTAGCCGGTGGGGAGCAGAAGCACATGGCCGCGGTCGGAGGCGTGCGCGAAGGCGGGGGTGGGAAGCATTGCGAGGGCAGGCGGGAGAAGGGCTAACCGGTGACGACAGCACTCGACGGCGCCCCCCTCTGTCCTGCCGGACATGTCCCCCACTTGGCGGGAGATTGGCGGTTTCGCCGTCGGCTCTTCCCTTGCAGCGTTGGAGATTGGCGAAGGCGGAGATGCGAGCGCAATCTCCCCCTTCGTGGGGGAGATGTCCGGCAGGACAGAGGGGGGCGCGAAGGAACTCAACCTATCCAAATTTATTGCCTTGAGTGGCGATGCCCGTAGCCGGCGATCCCTCCCTCACACCTTGACCAGCTGCTCCACGCGGTCCTTCGCACCGAATATCCTCAGATACCTCTCGATCTCCCTGAGGTCGCCCGTCGCCTTGGCCGGATTGTCCGACAGCTTTACTGCCGGCCTGCCATTGGCCTCGGTGACCTTGCAGACCAGCGATATCGCATCGAGGCTGTTGGTCTCCGTGGGCGCGCAGCCCTCGAAATCATTGGTCAGGTTGGTGCCCCAGCCGAAGGACATGCGCACCTTGCCCTTGAAGTGGCGGTAGGTCTCCTCGATGGTCTCGACCTCGAGCCCGTCGGAGAAGATCAGCAGCTTCTGCTTCGGGTCCCTGCCCTTCTCGCGCCACCAGGAAATGATCTTCTCGCCGCCTTCGATCGGCGGTGCGCTGTCGGGGCGGAAGCCGGTCCAGTCGGCGACCCAGTCGGGCGCGTCGCGCAGGAAGGAGGCGGTGCCGAAGGCATCGGGCAGCACGATCAAGAGATTGCCGCCATAGTAGCGCTGCCAGTCCTGCAGCACCTTGTAGGGCGACTGCTTCAATTCCTTTTCCGAATTGGCAAGGGCGGCAAACACCATCGGCAGTTCATGCGCGTTGGTGCCGAGCGCTTCCAGGTCGTTGTCCATGGCTAAAAGCACGTTTGAGGTGCCGGTGAAGGCCTCGCCGATGCCTTCCTTCAGCGCCTCGACGCACCAGCGCTGCCACAGGAAGGAATGGCGGCGGCGCGTGCCGAAGTCGGAGATGCGGATGCCGGGCAGCGCCTTCAACCGCTCGGTCTTGGCCCACATCTTGGCCTTGGCGCGGGCATAAAGCACATCGAGCGCAAAGGGGCCGAAGGCGCGCATGGCGGCGCGCGAGCGCAATTCGTTGATGATGGCGAGCGCCGGGATCTCCCACAGCGTGGTGTACATCCATGGGCCGCTGAAGCTCAGCTCGTACTGGCCGTCGCGCTTGGAAAGCTCGTATTCGGGCAGCTGGAAGTCTTCCAGCCAGGCGAGGAATTCCGGTTCGAAGATCTGCTTGCGGCCATAGAAATTGTTGCCGCCCAGCCAGATCATCTCCTTCTTGGAGAAGCGCAAGGTGCGGGCGTGGTCTAGCTGGTCGCGCAGCTCCGCCTCGTCGATCTCCTCGGCGAGACGCACCGAGGTGGTGCGGTTGATCAGCGAGAAGGTGGCGTCGACCTTGGGGTACATGCCCCAGATCATCTGCAGCATCAAAAGCTTGTAGAAATCGGTGTCGAGCAGGCTGCGGACGATCGGGTCGAGCTTCCAGGTGTGGTTGTAGACACGCCGCGCAATATCGGTCTTTGCCATATCTCGATGCCGCCTTCGCTGCTCGCTTCCCGCGAAATGCCTCATAGCATTGAATTTTTGAAAGCGCTGCCCGGTTTGCGGTCTGGCCCGACAAAAAGCGCCCCCTGCGCAAGCGCCGGGTTTACTTGAAACGGCCTCAGGAAGCGCTCTTGGCGCCGATCACCCGCAATGCCGGACGTTTCCTGCGGATGCCGATGCGGCCGGCCACCGGCGCGTCGGCGCGGCCGTCGGCCTGCTGCTTCTCGGCAAACAGCCAGTCGACGAACAGCTGCACGATCGGCGTCGAGCGCATCTCGTTGCGGCAGACGACGTAGAAATCGTCGACCGCCGGCACCGACAGGCTGAACGGCGCGACCAGCAGGCCCCTAGCGAGCAGCGTGCTCGCCGTGACGGAATCGCCAAGCGCCACGCCATGGCCATGAACCGCGGCTTCGGTGGCCGTGCGGGCATCGCCGAGATGGTGGCGGCGACCGCGCTCCAGATCGAGCCCGTCGGCGGCGGCCAGCCAGGTGTGCCATTCGCGGCCGTCATCGCCATGCAGGAAGACATGGTCGGCGAGATCGCGGACGGTGCGGATTGGACGGTTGTTGATCAGCGTCGGGCTGACCACCGGGAACAGTTCCAGGCCCGACCATTTGCGCATCCAGCAGTCGCTCCAGCTGCCGTCGCCATAATGCACGCAGACATCGATATGCGGCGCGCGGATGTCCCTGGCGTCGTTGGACGGGACGAGCGTCAGCCTGATGTCGGGATATTGCGACATGAA
This sequence comes from Mesorhizobium waimense, assembly GCF_003601975.1. Classification (GTDB taxonomy): domain Bacteria; phylum Pseudomonadota; class Alphaproteobacteria; order Rhizobiales; family Rhizobiaceae; genus Mesorhizobium; species Mesorhizobium waimense. Next base: position 162,722 of record NZ_QZWZ01000001.1, on the reverse strand, counting down.
GCTGCCGAGCCGGGGCGCCATCCATAAAAGCAGCAGCGCCGGCACGCAGGAGACCGAGAGCGTGCCGGCGCTGGCCGGCCTCGTCATGCGCTGGGTGGCGGCGGCGATGCCGTCGAAGGCGGTCGACACCGCCGGCAGAAGTTCGGCGCCGTGCGGCGTGAGCTTCACCCGTTGCCCGGCGCGCTCGAACAGCTTGACGCCGAGCGATTGCTCGAGCGCCTTGATCTGGTGGCTGATGGCGCCGTGCGTGACGTTGAGCTCGGTCGCCGCCTTGGTCAGCGAGGCGTGGCGCGCCGTCGCCTCGAAGGCACGCAGCGGATTCAACGGGGGCAGACGCTTGGCCATCGGCACTCGCTAAGCACGATCGTGAGGCCGGTTTTCGGACAAGATCGCTCGCCAAATTGATTGTGAGATTTTCTCACAGTAATTACACTAACAATATCAATTGATTTTTCAATCCAGCTGCCGGACACTTTGAACCAGAGCAGCATCAAGACGTGAAATTCGAAGGCAGCCAGAGCGGGACAGCGGTCCGGCCGGATGGTGGTCAGTTCGCCAAGCGTCGCCGAGGCCTTTCGAGTCATCATTCAGACAGGAGGAGACCGACATGGGTTATGATCGCGGCAAGCTCGAAGCGTTGCGTCGCAAATATGGCGAGGGCCATGGCGGCGAGATGTTCGACCCGAAATTCCGCAAGGTCGCCGACAAGATCTTCTCCAAGAGCGGCACAAGGCTGGCGCCCTATTCCGGCATCCCGACCTTCCTTGCAGCACCCTATCGCGAGATTGCCGCCGAAAATCCAGACTTCGGCGACCTGCAGGTGGCAATCATCGGCGTGCCGATGGATCTCGGCGTCACCAACCGGCCGGGCTCGCGCTTCGGGCCAAGGGCGCTGCGCTCCATCGAACGCATCGGCCCCTACAACCATGTGCTGGAATGCGCGCCGACGCACGAGCTGCGGGTGGCTGACATCGGCGACGTGCCGTTCCAGAGCCGCTACCGGCTGGAGACCAGCCATGACGACATTGAGCGCCGCACCAACCAGATCGTCGACGCCGGCGTGATCCCGCTTTCGGTCGGCGGCGACCATTCGATCAGCCATCCGATCCTGAAGGCGGTCGGCAAGAAGGCGCCGGTCGGCATGATCCATATCGACGCCCATTGCGACACCAGCGGCCTCTTCGACCTGACCAAGTTCCACCACGGCGGCCCGTTCCGCAATGCGGTGCTGGACGGCGTGCTCGACCCGTCGCGCACCATCCAGATCGGCATTCGCGGCGCAGCCGAGTATCTGTGGGAATTCAGCTACGAATCCGGCATGACCGTGGTGCATGCCGAGGAGGTGACCGGCCTCGGCATGCCCGCCATCATCGAGAAGGCGCGCAAGATTGTCGGCGACGGCCCGACCTACATCTCCTTCGACGTCGACAGCGTCGATCCGGCCTTCGCGCCGGGCACCGGCACACCGGAGATCGGCGGTCTGACGACGCGCGAGGTGCTCGAACTGCTGCGCGGCCTCAAGGGTCTCAACATCGTCGGCGGCGACGTCGTCGAGGTGGCGCCGCAATATGACGCGACCACCAACACCGCGCATGTCGGTGCGCAAATCCTGTTCGAGATCCTGAGCCTGATGGTGTTCAGCCCGGCGATCACGAGCAAGGGATCCTGACACTAAACAATCTAAGGCGGCCGCCGCGCTGGAGCCGGCGGCCGGCCTCAAACAAACAAGCTTCCAGCAGGGGAACGACAATGACTTTTCACATGAAGCTCAAATCATCCATCGCCGCCGCGCTGATGCTCGGCGCGACCGGCTTTGGTTTCACCACGCAGGCCAATGCCGACGCGGTCGACGATATCGCCAAGGCCGGCGCGATCAATGTCGGCATCTTCTCCGACTTCCCGCCCTTCTCCTCAGCCAGCGCCGACATGAGCATCAAGGGCTATGACATCGACGTGGCGCAGGCGATCGCCGATTCCCTGAAGGTCAAGCTCAACCTGGTCAGCGTCACCGGCCAGAACCGCATCCCCTATCTGACCGACAAGCGTGTCGATATATTGATGAGCGTCGGCTATTCCAAGGAACGCGAGCAGGTGATCGATTTCGCCGCCGCCTATGCGCCTTACTACATCGCCGTGATCGGTCCGACCGCACTCGCCGTCAAAGGCAAGGAAGATCTCGCCGACAAGTCGATCGCGGTCAACCGCGGCACGCTGGAGGATACTTCGCTGACCGAAGCGGCGCCCGCTTCGGCCGACATCCGCCGCTTCGACAACTACAATTCCGTCATCCAGGCCTTCATCTCCGGCCAGACCCAGCTGATGGTGGTCGGCAACGATGTCGGCGCCCAGGTGCTGGCCAAGCAGGACGCGCTGCAGCCGGAGCAGAAATTCCAGTTGCTCACCTCGCCTTCGCATATCGGCCTCAACAAGAACGAGGACCGGCTGAAGCAGGCGGTCAACGACGCGGTCGCCAAGATGCTGGCCGACGGCAAGCTGGATGAGAGCTCGAAGGCCTGGCTGAAGACGCCGCTCAATCCCGACAACCTCAAGGATTGATATCCAGAGCCATTGATACTTGGAGCGGTTCAGCCTCTAATGAATCGCCGACCCGCTCTAAGTATTTGTTTTTACGCAATTCCGGACGGGACCTTTCCTCATGGGCTACAGCCTCGACTTCGGCTGGCTTGCGGGTGCTGTGGGCGCGATCGCGCGCGGCGCGGCTACGACGATCCTGTTGATCGTCGTGACCACGTTCGTGGGAACGCTGCTCAGCGTCCTCGGCGCGGCCGGCCGGCGAAACGGCCCGCTGCTGCTGAAGCGGGCGATCGGCGTCTATGTCGAGGTGATGCGCAACACACCGTTCCTGGTGCAACTCTTCTTCATCTTCTTCGGCCTGCCCAGCCTCGGCATCAGGCTCGATCCGATCCTGGCCGCCATGCTGGCGATGACGCTCAACATGGCGGCCTACACGATCGAGATCGTTGGCGCCGGGCTCGACGCCGTGCCGCGCGGACAGACGGAAGCCGCGCTGGCGCTCGGACTCAGGCCGCGCCAGGTGTTCGTCAAGATCGTGCTGCCGCAGGCGCTGAAGGTGATCTACCCGGCGCTGACCAGCCAGGTCGTCATCATGATGCTGGAATCCGCCGTGGTGTCGCAGATCGCCGTGCGGGAACTGACCTATGAGGCCGACATGCTGCAGGCACGCACCTTTCGCGCCTTCGAAACCTATTTCGTGGTGACGATGGTCTATCTGGCGCTGTCGATGGGGCTGCGACGGTTGCTGGTGTCAGGCGGACGCCAGGTTCTGGGAGCCGGCGTGTCATGATCGAATTCACCTTCTGGGATATTCTGCGCAACCTGTTGCTCGCCGCCCGCTGGACGGTGCTTTTGTCGCTGGCCGCTTTCGTCGGCGGCGCGCTGGTCGGCCTCGTCGTGCTGTTCTTCAGGATCGCCAAGAACAAATGGAGCCGGCGCATTGCCTCCGGCTACATCGCGCTGTTTCAGGGTACGCCACTGCTGATGCAGCTGTTCCTGATGTTCTTCGGCCTGCCGATGCTCGGCCTGCGCATCGAACCGTGGACGGCGGCGGCACTTGGCCTGACCTTCTTCGCCAGCGCCTATCTGGCCGAGATCTGGCGCAGCGGCGTCGCTGCGTTGCCGCAGGGACAGTGGGATGCCGGCGCCAGCCTCGGCCTCCATTATCTGCAGGAACTCAGGCTGATCATCCTGCCGCAGGCCTTCTCGATCACCCGTGCGCCGACTGTCGGCTTTCTGGTGCAGCTAATCAAATCGACGGCGCTGACCTCGATCATCGGCTTCGAGGAATTGGTCAGGGCATCCAACGCGATCAACAACGCCACCTTCGAACCGTTCAAGGTCTACGGGCTGGTGGCGCTGATCTTTTTCGTCATGTGCTTTCCACTGACGCAATACGCCCGCACGCTCGAACAACGAGCGGCGGCTCACTGACGCCAGGCGGCGAAACAGTGTGTGAAGGGAACCCGCCGGTTAGCCGGCATCAACTGAGGAGAAACGAGATGAACAGACTGATCGGAAAATCCCTGACACGACGCCGCGTGCTTGGCGCCGGCCTCGCAACGGCAGGCATGCTCGCCATGCCGTCGATCCTGCGGGCGCAGGACAAGTCGCTGAAGGTCGGCGTCTATGGCGGCTACTTCAAGAAATCCTTCGACGAGCACGTCTTCCCGGATTTCACCAAGGCAACCGGCATCGCGGTGGAGTCGGTCGCCGAGCCGACCGGCGAGGCTTGGCTGGTGCAGCTGGAGCAGGCGGCCAAGGCCGGGCAGGCCCCGGCCGACCTTTCGATGATGTCTCAGACCTCAACGATAAAGGGCCAGTCGACCGAATTGTGGACGCCGCTCGATACGTCGAAGTTCAAGCACTATAACGACCTGCTGCCCCGCTTCGTCAGCAAGTATCCGGATGGCCGGGTGGCCGGCATCGGCGCCGTTGCCTGGTGGATCACGCTGGTCACCAACACCGACGTCTACAAGGAGGCGCCGACATCGTGGGCGGCACTGTGGGACAAGGGCAACGAGGACAAGCTCGGGCTGCTGGCACTCGCCTCCAACTCGTTCCTGCTCGAAGTGACGGCCAAGACCTTCATGGGCGGCACCAATGCGCTCGACAGCGAGGACGGGCTGAACAAGGCGTTCGAAAAGCTCGCCGAGGTCAAGCCGAACGTCCGCCTCTGGTATCGCGACGAAGCACAGTTCGAGCAGGCCTTGAAGTCGGGCGAGATTCCGATGGGCCAGTATTATCACGACGTCACCGGGCTCGCGGCCGCCGACGGCTTCCATGTCCGCTCGACCTTCCCGAAGGAAGGTGGCATCCAGGATTCCGGCAATTGGGTGCTGTCGCGCGCCTCGACCAAGGTCGACGAGGCGCACACCTTCATCGACTATATGAGCCAACCCTCGATGCAGGGCCTCATGTCGCGCAAGGTCGGCACGACGCCGACGCTCAAGAAAGAGGTGCTCGACCTCAAGCCGGAAGAGTTCGCCGCGGTGTCGTCGGACATCGAGCCGATCATCCCGCGCTACGACCTCTATACGTCGAAGGCCGACTGGATCAACCAGAAGTGGACCGAGCTGATCGTCGGCTAAGCAGCCGACCTGCATCAACCTGACCGGCCGCCGGATAGCCTCCGGCGGCCCTTGCAGAGCAATGCCTGAGAAGGGTGAGCCATGTCCGGATTGAACATCAACGCCATCACCAAGAAATTCGGCAGCTTCGCCGCCGTCGACAATGTCCAGCTGAACGTGCCGCACGGCACCTTCGTGTGCCTGCTCGGGCCATCGGGCTGCGGCAAGACCACGCTGCTGCGCATGATTGCCGGGCTGGAGGAGCCGACCAGCGGCGCCATCGTGCTCGATGGCGAGGACATCACGCCGCTGCCGACGCACAAGCGTAATCTCGGCATGGTGTTCCAGTCGCTGGCGCTGTTTCCGCATCTTTCCGTCGGCGACAACATCGCCTATGCGCTGCGCATTCGCGGCGCCTCCCAAGGAGACCAGAAAAAACGCGTCGACGAATTGCTGAGCCTGATCCACCTGCCCGGCTTTGCCGACCGTCCGGTGGCGAAACTGTCGGGCGGCCAGCGCCAGCGCGTGGCGATCGCCCGGGCGCTGGCGCTGTCGCCGAAACTGTTCTTGCTCGACGAGCCGCTGTCGGCGCTCGACGCCAAACTGCGCGAGGCCATGCAGGTGGAACTGCGCCAACTGCAGCAGCGGCTCGGCATCACCACCATCGTCGTCACCCACGACCAGCGCGAAGCCATGACCATGGCCGACCTCGTCGTCGTCATGGGCCACGGCAAGATCCTGCAGGCGGCGCCGCCGATCGAGATCTACCGCAAGCCGGCCGACGCCTTCGTCGCCGACTTCATCGGCATCACCAATCTGTTGCCGGCGGAAATCGACGGCGCCGGGCGCACCACCATCCTCGGCACCGCCATTCCCGGTCTTGCCATGCCGGCGGGGCAAACCAAGGCCTCGGTGTCGATCCGTCCCGAGGATGTGCATCTGGGTGCTCCCGGAGGATCGGCTATCACCGGCGAGGTGAGTTTCGTGCGCGATCTCGGCGGCACCATCGAGACCTTCGTCGAGGTTCGCGGCACCAGCATCATCGCCGTGACGACGCCGCGCGAGCGGCATGACGTGCCGGTCGGCGCCAAGGTCGGCGTCACGCTGCCGCCCGAAAGCTGCGTGGTGCTCGGCTCATGAGACGCGAAGCACCAAAGTCGGTAGCCGACTACACGCCGCTGTTCTTTCCGGCGCTGATGCTGATCGTCTTCTTCGTCGTGCCGTTCTCGACGATGATCGCGGTGAGCTTCTTCAAGCGCAATCCCGCCGGATTCTACACACCGGATTTCGTGTTCGACAATTACGCACGTTTCCTGTCGGTCTTCTTCGGCGGCGTGCTCGGCTTTTCGCTGATGCTGGCGGTGCTGGTCGCCGTCTGCTGCGTCGCCATCGCCTTCCCCTTCACCTATCTTTTGACCAGGCGGCCGCGCCGCGTGCAAACGCTGTGGCTGGTCGGGCTCTTGTCGGTGCTGTCGCTGTCGGAAGTCATCATCGGCTTTGCCTGGTCGACGCTGTTTTCGCGCACCGCGGGCATCACCAATCTGTTCGTGGCGATCGGGTTGATGGACAAGCCGGTGGCGCTGCTACCGACCTTCGGCGCGGTGCTGACCGGCATGGTCTATCAGGCGCTGCCCTACACCATCCTGGTGCTCTACCCAGCCCTTGTGCGCCTCGACCCGACACTGCTCGAGGCGGCGCGCACGCTCGGCGCCTCGCCGGTTCGGGCCTTCTTCAACGTCGTGGCGCCGGCGCTCAGAAACACCATCGTGGCGACATTGATCATGGTCTTCGTCTTTGCGCTCGGTTCCTATTTGTTGCCGCAGATTCTTGGGCGACCGCAGCACTGGACACTGTCGGTGCTGATCACCGACCAGGCGATCTACCAGTCCAACATGCCTTTCGCCGCGGCGATGGCGGTGTTCCTGGTGCTGATCTCGCTGGCGCTTGTCGGAATGACGCTGCTCGTCGGACGCAAGGAGAACGCGCTATGACCGAGACCTGGCTTCGCCGCTTCTATTTCGGCCTCGTCGCGCTGTTCCTGGCGGCGCCGCTCATCGTTGTCGCCGGCGTCTCGGTCAACGAGAAGCAGGACCTGGCTTTCCCGCCGGTCGGCTTCTCGCTGGCGTGGTACGGACAGATCTTCACCGACCCGGAATGGCGGCTGGCGCTGATCCATTCGGTGACGCTCGCCGTCTGTTCGGCTGCAATTGCTGTCGCCGTAGCCCTGCCGCTCGCCTGGTTCTTGTGGCGGCGCATCGCGCCATGGGCGAATATCTTCCAGGTGCTGGGGCTGGCACCCTTCATCCTGCCGCCTGTCATCACGGCGCTCGGCTTCCTCAGCTTCTGGGCGACGGTCGGGCTGTTCGGCCAGTTCTTCACCGCCATCATCAGCCACGCCATCTTCTTCGTGACGCTGCCGCTGGTGACGCTGTCGCTGGGCTTTGCCTCGATCGACCGCTCGCTGGTCGAGGCCGCCGCCACCATGGGCGCCGACGACCGCACCGTCTTGAAGACCGTGGTGCTGCCGCTGATCCTGCCCTACCTGGTCTCGGGCTACGCCTTCGCCTTCGTGCTGTCGCTCAACGAGTATATCGTTGCCTACATGACAATCGGCTTTACCACCGAGACGCTGCCGATCAAGATCTTCAACGCGCTGCGCTACGGCTATACGCCGACCATGGCCTCGGTGTCGGTGTTCTTCGTCGCCGTGGCGGCACTTGTGTTCGGTGCGATCGCTAGGTTCGGCGATATCCGCAGGCTGCTCGGCGCGATGTCGTCCGACGGCAACTGAGCGAGCTCACCCAAACGAAAGCGGCCGCCGGAACCTGTCCGGCGGCCGCTTTGTCTTCAATGCCCGAAGGCAAGCGACGGCGCGATCCGGTCGCGCCGCAACCAGCGCGCCAGAAGCATTGCCGCCACGACGGCCAGCCCCGACGACAGGCCGATCCAGATGCCGACGCCGTTGAAGCCGAAATGGAAGGCGAGCAGCACGCCGAGCGGCAGGCCGATGCCCCAATAGCCGATCGCGGCATAGATCATCGGCACCTTGGTGTCGTGCAGGCCGCGCAGCATGCCGGCGGCCACCGCCTGCGCGCCGTCGAAGATCTGGAACAGCGCCGCAAACGCCAGGAAAGACACGGCAAGCGCGATCACCCTGGCATTGGCCGGATTGGTAAGATCTATGAAGGCGCTGATCAACAGATGCGGCCACAGGATCATCACCAGCCCCATCAGCGCCATGAAGGAGACGCCGATGACGAAGGCGGTCCAGCCGGCGCGGGAAACCCCCTCCGGATTGCCCGCACCATGGGCAAGGCCGACCCGCACCGTCACCGCCTGATTGAGGCCGAGGGGCACCATGAAGGAGATCGAGGCGATCTGGATGGCGATGGCATGAGCGGCCAGCGAATCCGCATCGATCAGGCCCATCAGAAGCGCTGCCGCGTTGAAAATCGTCACCTCGAAGGCGAGGAGGCCGGCGATCGGCATGCCGAGCCGAAGCAGGCCCTTGAAGCGCGGCCAGTCGGCGCGCCAGAAACGACCGAACAGACGGTAGCGGCGGAACTTCTTCTCCAGCATCACCACCGCCACCATGCCGCAAAACATCAGGGTGCTGGAGAGCGTGGTGGCGAGACCGGAGCCGGCAATGCCCATCGAGGTGACGCCGAGATTGCCGAACATGAACACCCAGTTGAAGAAGGCGTTGCAGGCGACGGCGACGAAGACGATGATCAGCGCCCAGCCCGGCCGCTCCAGCGCCGAGATGAACGAGCGCAGCACGATGTAGCCATAGAAGGGCAGCACCGCCCATTCCAGCCAACGCAGATAGATGCCGGCCTGATGCGCCAGTCTCGGCTCCTGGCCCATGGCCAACAGAATTGCCTCGCCGTGCCAAAGCGCAATCCAGATCGGAATTGAGATCAGGATCGCCAGCCACAGACCCTGGCGTACGGTGCGGCGCAGGTCGCGCACCGAATGACGGCGGCGGCCGAGTTCGGTCGCCATCATCGGCGAGGTCGCCAGCATCAGGCCGAGGCCGAAGATCAGCGGCATGAAATAGAGGTTGGCGCCGAGCGCGCCGCTGGCCAGTGTGTCCGGTCCGAGCCTGCCCATCATCATGACGTCGGTGGCGGTCATGGCCGTCTGGCCGAGATTGGTCAGCACCATCGGCCAGGCAAGCGCCAGTGTCGCCCTGATTTCCTGACGCCAAAGATTTTCCGGCGCGCGAGCGCCGGCTTCGATCGCAGACATTGTCCTGCTCTTTCCGATTGCGGCGCGTCGGGACCCTGCCCGGAAGCCGCATTGCAAACGGCAAAACCTTCGGTTTCGCGGCGTTTGCGCCGTCTATTGAACGAAATGCGACATGAAGGCAAGGGAGGAGGAGCGGGCAGCTATTGAGCCAGAGCTTGTCTAGAGCGGTTTTCCGTCTCACGGAATCGCAGAACCGCTCTATCTGTTTGTTTTGACGCAATTCCGGACGGAAAACCGTTTCACACTTTTCCTGGAATTGGGTCTAGCGGATCTCGTCGAGCGCCTGCCGCTGGCGGTGCATCTCCAAAAAGATGCGGTAGTCGCGGTCGAAGCGGGTGCCGGCGGCCGGGTTGGCGGCGCGCTTCCTGCCGCCCTGCTGCATGGCGACACAAGCCGCGTTCAGGTCGGGGAAAAGCCCGGCGGCAGTGGCCGCGACCATGCCGGTGCCGAGCAGCACTGCCTCGTCGGCCAGCGGTTCGACCACCGCGCAGCCGGTGGCGTCGGCATAAAGCTCCATCAAAAGCGGGTTCTTGGTGTGGCCGCCGGTGACGTGCAGCGTGTCGATCAAATAGCCGTTCTCGTTCAGCGCCTCCAGCACATGGCGCACGCCGAGTGCGATGCCGACGGCGGTGCGCCAGTAGAGCTTGCACAGGCTGTCGAAGGAGGAATCGAGTGTAAGCCCGCTGACGACGCCGACCGCATGCGGGTCGGCCAATGGTGAGCGGTTGCCGTGGAAATCCGGCAGCACATGCAGCCTTGCCGCGAGGCCCTCGCCCTCGGCGGCGCGCAGTTCGGCGACGCGCCGGGCGATCTTTGCGTGCATGGCGGCATCAGGCTCGCCACCGGCACCGTGCCAGCGGATGATATGGTCGAGCAGCGCACCGGTTGCCGACTGGCCGCCTTCCGACAGCCAGAGTTTTGGCAGTGCCGCGCCGTAATATGGTCCCCAGACGCCGGCGAAGGGCTGCGGATCGGGCGACATCGCCATGACGCAGGAGGAGGTGCCGGCGATCAGCGCCAGATGGCGGCTGATATTGCTGTCATCGCCGGCAAAACCGCCAAGCACGCCGAGCGCGCCGGCATAGGCATCGATGACGCCGGCGCCGACCCGGCATTTTTCCGTCAGGCCAAGCTCTGCCGCCGCTTCGGCGCTGAGCGGGCCGATGTCGGCGCCCACCGGACTTGCCCTCTCGGGCAGATTGCCATGCTCGAAAAGATCACCAAGACCGACCGTCTCGAAGAAATCGCGCCGCCAACCGGTCTCTTCATGCGCCAGATAGGTCCATTTGGCGGTCAGCGTGCATTGCGAGCGGGCGAGCGAGCCGGTCGCCTTCCAGGTCAGGAAATCGGTGAGGTCGAATAGGTAGCCGGCTTCATTCCATGTCCCGGGCAAATTGCGCTTTAGCCACATCAGCTTCGGCGTCGCCATTTCCGGAGACATGACGCCGCCGATATAGTCGAGCACGGCATGGCCGCTTTCCGTGCATTCGTCGGCCTCGGCGATGGCGCGGTGGTCGAGCCAGACGATGGTGTCCCAGCGCCGCTCCCCAGTTACCGAAACGCTGAGCTGGCCGCCTTGCCTGTCGCGCACCACCAGCGAGCAGGTGGCATCGAAGGAGATGCCGACAATGTCGCCTGCCGCCACGCCGGCCTTCTCGCGAGCGGCACGCACGGCGATGCACACGGCCGACCAGATATCCTGCGAATCATGCTCGGCGTGATCGGCCTTGGGCTGGTGCATGGCGATCGGGTGATCGGCGCGGCCAAGCAAGGTACCCTTGGTGTCGAGAATGCCGGCGCGGGCGCTCCCGGTGCCGACATCGACCGCGCAAACAAAACTGTTGGTCAAGATGCTTTTACTCTCGCTCCCAGGCCTGCAATCAGATCGGGCAATTGCAGCATGTCAGCGAATATAAAGTCCGGTTCACTCGACGCAAGCCGCGCTTTCAATGCGGGGTTGCCGGCATGCGAGCCGCCGGTGAAGGCAAAGACGCGCATGCCCGCCGCCCGCGCCGCCGCAATGCCGGCCGGGCTGTCCTCGATGACCAGGCATTTGCGCGGATGGGCGCGCATGCTGGCGGCCGCGTGGAGAAAAAGGTCCGGCGACGGCTTACCTTTAGCCACCATGGTGGCGCTGAACAGATGCGGCTCCAGAAGGCCGAGCAATCCGGTGACGTCGAGCGCATAGCTGATGCGCTCGAGCGTGCCGGAGGAGGCAACGCAGAACGGCACGCCGAGCCTCGGTAGCACGTCCTTGATGCCTGGGATGGGTTTCAGCTCCTCGCGGAATTTGCGCATCAATTCGACGCGCATCGCAGTCAGTTGCTGGTCGGTGATGTCAAGCCCGAAGTCGCGGCCGAGGATCTCGCGGACGCTCTTCATGCTCTTGCCGAGGAAATGCTCGTAGGCCTGATCCTCGCTGACGGCGCCGCCGGCAAGCGTGATCATGCCGAGCAGGGCCGAGACGGAGAGCGCCTCGCTGTCGACCAGAACGCCGTCACAGTCGAAGATGACCAGTTCGGGCGTCATTCGATGCGTCCAGTCGTCAGAGCTGGCCGGCGAGATAGCGCGTCAGCGTCGCGCGCGCACCGTTCGCCCACAAAACGTTGAGCGCATGCGCGAACGCCTCGCCGAAGACCGGCGAGCGGCCGACATCGCCATAGATGTCCTCCATGGCAAGCCAGGTGCTGGGCGCATCCTTCGCCGCCTTCGCGGTCGCCTGCAGCCGGTCCCAACTCGGATCGTTGGGCTCGATGACGGCGCCCGAGTCCGTCGTGCCGAAGCAGTAGCGGCACCAGAGCGCCGATTCCAGCGCCAACCCAGCCACGCTCTTTCCCGCCTTCAGCCGGTCCCCGATGGTCGGGATGATGAATTTCGGCTGGCGGTTGGAGCCGTCGAGGCAAAGACGCCTGATGGTGTCGCCGATCTTCGGGTTGGAGAAGCGGCGTTCGATGAGCTGGTAATAGTCCTCCAGCACGGTGTCCGGCACCGGCGGCACGGTCGGGATGATCTCGTCGCGCTCCAGCTTGGCGAGAAAGCCGCGCACCAGCGGCTCCTGCATTGCCTCGTGGACGAAATGGATGTCCATCAGCCCGGCCGGATAGGCGATCGTCGCATGGCCGCCATTGAGGATGCGGATCTTCATCAGCTCATAGGGCGCGACATCTTTGACGAACTGCACGCCGACCTTTTCCAGAGGCGGGCGGCCGTCGGTGAAATGATCCTCCAGCACCCATTGCTTGAACGGCTCGCAGAACACCGGCCAGTTGTCCTCGAGGCCGAAGTCGCTGGCCAGGATGCCGCGCTCGCGGTCGGTGGTGGCGGGCGTGATGCGGTCGACCATGCCGTTCGGAAAGGCGACGTTGTCACTCACCCAATTGGCGAGATCCTCGTCGATCAGCCGGGCAAGACCGATTACGCCATCTGAGGTGACATGGCCGTTGTGGGGGATGTTGTCGCAGGACATGACGGTGAAAGGCACGACACCGTCGCCGCGGCGGCGCATCAGGCCGGCGAGGATCAGGCCAAAGACGGTCTTCGGCGTCGCCCCTGACTGCGCATCGGCAACGATATCAGGATGGGCCGGGTTGAACACGCCGGAGGCCGGGTCGATGAAATAGCCGCCTTCGGTAATGGTCAGCGAAACGATCCTGATTGCCGGATCGGCAAGCTGCTCGATGATCGCCGACGCATCGCCGGGCGTCAGGAAGTCGATCATCACGCCGGTGACGCGAGCGCTCATATGGCCCGAGTCCTGCTCGACCACGGTGGTCAGCCAATCCTGCTCCTGCAGCTTGCTGCGGCCGACCTTCTCGCCCTCGAAGACGCCGGCGCCAACCAGCGCCCAGTCGTGGCCAAGGCCCGCATTGAAAAGATCATCGAGGTAGACGGCCTGGTGCGACCGGTGGAAATTGCCGACGCCGAAATGCACGATGCCGGCCTTGAGTGCCGAGCGATCGTATTTCGGGCCGGCGACCTCCGAGGGAAGCTTGGCGAGGATGGAAGACGAGAGTTTCACGGTCATCTGCTTTTACCCTTTGGCCGGCACTTGGCCCGACAATTCCGCTGTTCCCAGTCCGTCAGGGCTGAGCGGCGGTGAGGGGCGGCATTTGCTTTCCAACATCCATGCTGCCCCTCACCTGCCCCGGTGGCGCCTTCTCCCCGGAGGAAGGGAGAGGCACCTTCCCCCTCAACTCATCCACTGACCGCCATCGACATTGTAGGTCTGAGCGACGATGTATTCGGCGTCCTCGCTGGCCAGGAATACGGCCATGCCGGTCAGGTCTTCCGCCTTGCCCATGCGGCCGTAAGGCACGCTCTCGCCGACCAGTCTCTTCTTCTCGCCCTTCGGCCGGTTCTCGTATTTGGCGAACAGCGCATCGACATCATCCCACATGTCGCTGTCGACGACGCCCGGCGCGATGCCATTGACGTTGATGCGGTGCTTGATCAGATCGAGCCCCGCCGACTGGGTGAGCGAGATGACGGCAGCCTTGCTGGCGCAGTAAACAGCGACCAAAGGTTCGCCGCGCCGTCCGGCCTGGCTCGCTATGTTGATGATCTTGCCGCCCTTGCCGCGTGCGATCATCGAACGGGCTGCTGCCTGCAGCATGAACAGCGTGCCGGCGACATTGACCGAAAACAGTTTGTCGTAACTTGCCTTGGTGATCTCGACGATCGGGGCGAGATCGAACAGGGCGGCGTTGTTGATCAGTATGTCGAGCCCACCCGTCCTGGTCTCGACCGCTTTCACTGCCGCTTCGATAGAAGCCAGGTCGCTGACGTCAAGCTTGACCGCATAGGCCTTCCCGCCGATCTCCGAGGCTGTCTTCTCGGCAGCTTCGAGGTTGATGTCGGCAATCGCCACCGTCGCGCCTTCGCGCGCATAGGCTTCGGCGAAGGCCCTGCCGATGCCGCGCGCCGACCCAGTGATCAGCGCCGATTTGCCGGCCAGGCGCATGCTCACATCGCCTTGCCGTCGGGGCCGAAGCGATGCAGCTTGGCCTTGTCCGGGGTCAAATGGATGGTGTCGCCGTGATGGACGGCGAGCTCGCCGTCAGCGCGCACCGTCAGCGGCCCGACGCCGTCGGCCTGGACGTGCAGGAAGGTGTCGGAGCCGAGATGCTCGGCAACGCCGACGGTCGCTTTCCACTCGCCAGCGGTGGTCGAAATCTCCAAATGCTCGGGACGGATGCCGATCGTCTTGGCGCCGTATTTGGCGGCCGGCGCGCCTTCGATCAGGTTCATCTTCGGCGAGCCGATGAAGCCGGCGACAAACAGGTTCTTCGGCGTCTTGTAGAGTTCCATCGGCGAGCCGACCTGTTCGATGTTGCCGGCATTGAGTACGACGATCTTGTCGGCCATGGTCATGGCTTCGACCTGGTCGTGGGTGACGTAGATCATCGTCGTCTTGAGCTGATGGTGCAGTTCGCTGATCTCGAGGCGCATGGTGCCGCGCAGCGCTGCGTCGAGGTTGGACAGCGGTTCGTCGAACAGAAAGGCCGAAGGCTGGCGCACGATGGCGCGGCCGATAGCGACGCGCTGGCGCTGGCCGCCGGAGAGCTGGCCGGGGCGACGCTCGAGATAGTTGGTGAGGTTCAAGACGCGCGCCGCGTCCTTGACCTTCTTGTCGATGGTCGCCTGGTCCTCGCCCGCCATCTTCAGCGGGAAGGCGATGTTCTTGGCCACCGTCATGTGCGGGTAGAGCGCGTAGGACTGGAACACCATGGCCAGCTTGCGCTTGGCCGGCGCTTCGCCGGTCACGTCGCGGCCATCGATGTTGATGGTGCCGCCGCTGGTGTCCTCCAGCCCGGCGATCAGCCGCAGCAGCGTGGACTTGCCGCAGCCGGACGGGCCGACAAAGACGACGAACTCGCCATTCTCGATGACCAGGTCGAGGCCGGGGATGATGGACGTCGATCCGAAGGATTTGGAGACGTTCTTGAGCGTGATGTTTCCCATGGTTTCCTCCCGGGGATTGGTGTCCGTCGTCCGCCTGCGGCGTTGTTATTTCACCGCGCCAAATGTCAGGCCGCGCACCAGCTGCTTCTGGCTGAACCAGCCCATGATCAGGATCGGCGCGATCGCCAGCGTCGAGGCTGCCGACAGCTTGGCCCAGAACAGGCCTTGCGGGCTGGAGAAGGAGCTGATGAAGGCGGTCAGCGGTGCTGCTTCGGTGGTGGTCAGCCGGATCGTCCAGAACGCCTCGTTCCAGGCCAGGATGATGTTGAGCAGCATGGTCGAGGCGATGCCCGGCACCGCCATCGGCGTCAGCACATAGACGATTTCGTTCCACAGCGAAGCGCCGTCCATGCGCGCCGCTTCGAGGATCTCGCCGGGGATCTCGCGGAAGTAGGTGTAGAGCATCCAGACCACGATCGGCAGGTTGATCAGCATCAGCATGACCATCAGGCCGGCGCGGCTGTCGAGCAGGCCCGAGTCGCGGAAGATCAGGTAGATCGGGAACAGCACGGCGACCGCCGGCATCATCTTGGTCGAGAGCATCCACATCAGGATGTCCTTGGTCCGCTTGGTCGGTGAAAAGGCCATCGACCATGCCGCCGGTATGGCGACGAGCAGGGCCAGGATGGTCGAGCCGACCGACAGCAGCACCGAGTTCAGGAAGAACTTGAAGTAACCGCTCTGTGCCTGGACCTCGGAATAGCTCTCAATGGTCCCGGACGGGATCAGGGCAAAGCCCTGGATGGCCTCCTGTTCGGACTTGAACGAGGTGATGATCGTATAGAGGATCGGGAAGAAGATCAGCAGCGCGACGATCCAGGCGGCAGCGGTCGCGATCGTCTTGTGCTGGGTGGTGACTGCACGTGCCATCTTAGCCTCCCTTACTTGTCCAGGTTCTTGCCGACGGCGCGCATGGCGAAGAAGGCGACGATGTTGGCGAGAATGACGGCGATCACACCGCCGGCGGATGCCTGGCCGATTTTGAACTCCAGCAATGCCTTCTGGTAGACGAGGAAGGGCAGGTTGGTGGAGGCGTAGCCCGGGCCGCCATTGGTGGTGACCAGGATTTCGGCATAGATCGACAGCAGGAAGATGGTCTGGATCAGGATGACGACGGTGATCGCCCGCGACATGTGCGGCAGCGTCAGATAGATGAAGCGGCTGACGAAGCCGGCGCCGTCCATCTCGGCGGCTTCCTTCTGTTCGCCATCAAGCGACTGCAGGGAGGTCAACAGGATCAGCGTCGCGAATGGCAACCACTGCCAGGCGACAATGATGATGATCGCCAGCATCGGATGCTGCCCGAACCAGTCGATCGGCTGCATGCCGAAGAAGCGCGCAATGTCGGCAAAGACGCCGTATTGGGGATGCATGATCATGTTCTTCCAGACCAGTGCGGCCACCGGCGGCATGACGAAGAACGGCGAGATGACGAGGATGCGGACGATGCCTTGTCCCCACATCGGCTGATCGATCAGCAGCGCCAGCATGATGCCGCCGATCACCGTGATCAACAGAACGCTGCCGACGAGGACAAGCGTGTTGAGGATCGACTGCAGGAAGGCCGGGTTGGAATAGAAAAGCGCGTAGTTCGAGAAGCCGACGAACCCGTCGCGGATCGGGTTGAGCGGATTGTACTGCTGGAAGGAGAACCAAATGGTGATGACCAGCGGCACGATCATCCAGACGAACAGCAGCACCACGGATGGCGCCATCATGAAGCGGGCAAGCGAGCGGGTCTGCTGAGTAGCCATGACGGTCACCCTCCAAAGGTCAGCCAGATTTTTAGAGTCGTGCCAGAATTTCCAGGATTTTGAAGGTGGCCGCCCGAACTGGGATTCGGGCGGCCCCTTTGCCGGCTACGATGGGCAGCCGACATTCGGCACCGGGAGGAGCCTTACTTGATATAACCGCCCTCGGTCATCGCTGCGGTGGCGGCGTCCTGGGCCTGCTTGAGGGCATCGTCGACACTCGACTGGCCGGCGAGTGCGGCCGAGAAGAGCTGGCCGACCGTGGTACCGAGACCCTGGAACTCGGGGATGGCGACGAACTGGACGCCGACATAGGGCACCGGCTTGACGGTCGGATGCGTCGGGTCGGCCGCGTTGATGGAGTCCAGCGTCATCTTGGCGAACGGAGCCGCCTTCTGGTACTCGGCATTGGCGTAGAGCGAGGAGCGCGTGCCCGGAGGAGCGCTGGCCCAGCCTAGCTTGGAAGCGACGAGCTCGGAGTAATGCTTGCTGGTTGCCCAGGACACGAACTTCTGTGCCGCGTCCGCCTTCTGCGTGCCGGCCGGAATGGCCAGCGACCAGGCCCACAGCCAGTTGCCGCGCTTGCCGAGACCGTTGTCAGGCGCCAGCGCATAGCCAACCTTGTCGGCGACCTTCGAGCTCTTCGGGTCGGAGACCATGGATGCGGCGACCGTGGCATCGATCCACATGCCGCACTTGCCCTGCTGGAACAGCGCCAGGTTTTCGTTGAAGCCGTTGGACGAGGCGCCCTCGGGGCCGTTGGCCTTCATCAGGTCGACGTAGAACTGCAGCGTGTTCTTCCATTCGGGCTGGTCAAACTGCGGCTTCCAGTTCTCGTCGAACCAGCGTGCGCCGAAGGAGTTCGACATGGCGGTGAGGAAGGCCATGTTTTCGCCCCAGCCGGCCTTGCCGCGCAGGCAGACGCCGTTCACGCCATTGGCGCGGTCGGTCATCTTGTCGGCGGCCTGCTTGATGAAGTCCCAGGTCGGCGCGTCGGGCATGGTGAGCCCTGCCTTCTCCATCAGGTCCTTGCGGTACATGACGAAGGAGCTCTCGCCGTAGAAGGGCGCGGCATAGAGCTTGCCGTCGACCGACAGGCCGCCGGCGATGGCCGGCAGGATGTCCTTGGCGTCGTAGTCGTCGCCGAGCTTGTCGAGCGGCAACAGCCAGCTCTGCTTGGCCCAGATCGGAACTTCATAGGTGCCGATGGTCATCACGTCGTACTGGCCGCCCTTGGTGGCGATGTCGGTGGTGACGCGCTCGCGCAGCACGTTCTCTTCGAGCGTGACCCAGTTGAGCGTGATGTCGGGGTTCGCCTTGGTGAAGTCGTCCGTCAGCGTCTGCATGCGGATCATGTCGGCATTGTTGACGGTGGCGATGGTGATGGATTCGGCGTGCGCGGCGAACGCAAGAGCGCTGGCCGACAACAGGCCTAGGGTGAGCGTGCGAAGTTTCATCAAATTCCTCCCATAAACCAAGATGAGCATTTGCCTTGGCTGTGAGCAATTACTCACTTGGCATCAATTAAGTCAAGCCGGATTCGTTGCTGCAGCGCAGCACGGCGAAGCGCACGGCGTCGTGCGCCAAGCGCTTTGTGGGCGTTGGAGATGGATGTCGCCGGATTTTTCGGCGCGCTGCGGGGAAAGGCTGGCCTGCCTATTGGCAGGCGATCTCGGCCAGGATCCAGTCGCGAAAGGCCCGGATCTTCGGCACATTGCGCCGCGCCGTCGGATAGACCAGCCAATAGGCATGACCGTCATCGCCGACCAGATCGAAGGGCTGGATCAGCCGGCCGTCGGCGAGCTCGGCCTTGAACAGCGCCCTAGTTAGGATCGCAACGCCATGACCGGCAATGGCGGCATTCGCCTCATAGGCCTGTGCCCCCATGCTGGTGCCGGGGCGGCTGGCAAGTTCTTCCGCCGGCACGCCGGCAAGCGCGAACCATTCCTTCCACCAGATATCGCAAGGATCGAGAATGGGCAGCTTGAGCAGGTCGGCCGGTTCGTTGACGCCACCGATGCTGGCAGCGAGCCTGGGGCTCAGCACCGGCGTGAAATCGGCCCTGAACAGCATGTGGGTTTCCACCCCCGGCCAGTTGCCGCCGCCGGAGCGGATGGCGATGTCCATATCCTCGCGGGCGAAATCGACCACCCGGTTCGAAGTGTCGACACGCACCGCCAGTGACGGATGCGCGACCTGGAAGGAGCCGAGGTGCTGCGCCAGCCAGTTGGAGGCGAAAGTCAGCAGCGTCGAGACACACAGCACTCCGTCGGCGCCGGTGCGCGCGGCGGAATAGGCTCCGCTCAACAGGGCGAACGCCTCGCTGACGGCAGGCGCCATGCGCTGCCCGGCCTCGGTCAGCACGATCTGCTTGGGACGGCGCAGGAACAGAGGCGCGCCGACGCGCTCTTCGAGAAGCTTGATCTGATAGCTCGCCGCCGCCTGCGTCATGCCGAGCTCCTTGGCCGCCTTGGTGAAGGATAGATGCCGGGCCACGGCTTCGAACACCCGGATCGCCGCGAGTGGCGGGAGCTGGGAGAACTGCCGTGGGTTGAGTTCGGGCATAAGGCCTCCTTATGGGCCATGATCGACGTTTGATTGGAAGAGGGGGCCGATCAAGCCGATATCTGGGGTCGACGATCACTCTCGTCCAGACATAGCGGAGGCTGACGATTATGACCACGGTACAGGAAAAACTGTCCTTCACGCCAGGCTACAGCTGGTTTTCGTTGCTGGCGCGCGGATTTGCTCGGCACACGGCAAGGCGGCGGACCTACATCGACATAAGGGAGTTGTCGCCGCATCTGCAGCGCGACATGGGATTTCTCGACGGCAACGACCCCCGTAAGCCGTACAAATAGGCTTGCCGATCTTATGGAAAGTCAACTGGCCGCCAGCAGCGCGGCAGCGGTTCGCTCATCGGTGATAAGGCCGTTCACCAGCCGCCGGTTTACTGCCGCAAGTATGCCCGGAAGCTTGCGCTCGCCCATGGCCAGCGCAATGACCAGCGACCTTTCGCGCGACGGCAGTGCGGCCGACGACACGCGGTCGTTGGTGATGCCCTCGATCATGCGGCCTTCGCGGTCGAACACCCAGCCGACGATCTCGGCGATGCCGCCGGCCTTCTGCAATGCCTTTAGCTCACTCTCCGAAATGAAGCCGTCCTCGTAGAGCGGCGCCTTCGGGCCGAGATCGCCGATGCCGACGAAGGTCACATCGGCCTCTGCCGCGAGCGCCAAGGTCGGCTGGATCATCGGCTGGGCGAGCAGCATCTCGCGCTCCTCCGGCGAAGAGGCGATGACCGGCAGCGGCATCGGGAACGAGCGTGCCTTGACCCTGTCGGCCATGGTGAAGATGACGTTGTAGAAGGCGGCCGAGCCGTCAGGCGAAATGTTGCCGGTCAGCGACACCACCTTGTGCTGCGGACACTCCATCGGCGGCAGCTGCTCGATCGCCGCCTTCAGCGTGCGCCCGGTGCCGATTGCCATGACGATCGGCGCCGGCGATCTCAGCCGCCTCTCGATCTCCGCCGCAGCCGCCTCGGCAACGCCGACGATGGTGGAAGAGGAGGTCGGGTCGCTCGGCACGACCTCGACCAGATCGAGCGCGAAGCGCGATTTCAGCCGCGCCGCCAGATCGAGGCAATTGGCGATCGGGTGGTCGACGCGCACCTTGATCAGCCCTTCCGACACGGCCAGCGACACCAGCCGCTGCGCCGTCTGCCTGGAGATGCCGAGCGTGGCGGCGATCTGGTCCTGGGTGTTGCCGGCAACATAGTAAAGCCAGCCGGCGCGCGCCGCGTCGTCCAACCGGTTGCTGCCGCCATCTTGCCGCGAATTCACGTCTTGCCTCCCAAGCCCCGCCTAGTATGCAAGCGGGCGCTTTAGCTTACAAGGAATGGCGCTGTGCGCAATTGTCTATCGAAAAGGGCAATTGCTTAAGCCCTTTGGCACCCTTGGGCGGGAAACTGGCATTGCAGGTCAGGACCTCCGCGAAGCGGCTGCAGCCTCATCAATATCGGGGATCGCGGGTTCGACGGTTTATCTCCGGACACAAACGCTTTATGGGGGTCACAAAAGGAGCCTTGCATGACGCCGAAAGCGGTTTTCTGGGATATGGACGGCACGCTGGTCGACAGCGAGCCGCTGCACGAGGCAGCCCTGGTGGCAGCGCTGCGCAGCGTCGGCATCGCGCCGCCGACCAATTTGCACGAGCGGGTGCTGGGCGTCGCCGCATGGCCGGTCTACGAGATGCTGCGTGGCGAGTTCGGCCTCGACCTGCCCTTCGACGACTGGATCGTGCGCAAATACGATCATTATCTGCCGCTGGCCGAGACGCTGAAGCCGCGTCCCGGTGCGATTGAGATCTTTAACGAGTTGCGCGAACGCGGCGTGCAGCAGGCAGTGGTGTCCAACTCCGACCGGCTGATCGTCGATGCCAATCTGCGCGCGGTCGGACTGATCTATCCCGGCATGAAGACGATCAGCCGCAACGATGTGCACGAAGGCAAGCCGCATCCAGAACCCTTCCTGCGCGCCGCCTTCCTCGCCGGCGTCGAGCCGGCTGACGCTGCGGCAGTCGACGACAGCCGCACCGGCGCCATGGCCGGGCTGGCGGCGGGAATGCGCACGATGTTCTGGCCGGAGGCGCCGATGGAAGGGCCGCCAGGTGCTGTCGTCATCAACAGCGCCGAAGATCTGCGCCGGGAATTCGGGCTTTAGAAATAGCTTTCAGTTCCGGTAGACCGGCTCCTGCTCGTCGAGGATCGCCTTCAATTCGCCGAGATGGCGCTCGGCCTGGCCGGGATAGTCGTCCATCTCGCTCGCCGTCTTCTCGGCAATGGCGTCGGACAGCGTGCGCAGCGGACGGCCAGTCCACAGCGCCTTGATGTAGGTTTCGGCGGCGCGCTCGAAGTAGAACATGCGGTTGAAGGCATCGGCGACGTTGTCGCCGATGACCAGCACGCCGTGATTGCCCATGACCATGACCTTGACCTTCGGATCGGTCAGAAGCTGCGAGCAGCGCTCGCCCTCCTCCTCGAAGGCCAGCCCGCCATAATTGGCGTCGACGACATGACGGTTGAAGAACATGGCCGAGTTCTGGTCGATTGGCGGCAGGGTGGAGTCGGCGAGCGATGCCAGCACGGTGGCGTGGACCGAGTGCACATGCATGACGCAGCGCGCATGCGGCACATTGCGGTGGATGGCGCCGTGCAGGCCCCAGGCCGTCGGGTCGGGCGCATTGGGGCCGGAGAGCGTCTCGGGATCGTTGGCGTCGATGAGCAGCAGGTCGCTGGCCTTGATGCGGGAGAAATGCACCTGGTTGGGATTCATCAGGAACCTGGTGCCGTCCTCGTTGACGGCCAGCGAGAAATGATTGGCCACTGCCTCATGCATGTTGAGCCGCGCCGTCCAGCGGAAGGCGCAAGCGAGATCGACGCGCTCCTCGTAGAAGGGCAAATTGGTCAGCGGCTCTTTCTGCAGGCGGGCAATGCTCATCGACAGTACTCCGTGAAAGACGCGAAGATGCCGCGCGACTGACAAGCGCGCAACCGGTTTCGTTTGGTGCAGACCCAGTAGGATGAGGCTGCGCCCTACGCCGCCGTGCTTGTGGCGGCACCGACGCTGAGCCCACCATGCTCGACGATGAAATCGATCACCTCCTGCAGGCCTTTGCCGCGCGACAGGTCGGTGAAACCGAAGGGCCGCTTGCCACGCATGCGGGCGGCGTCGCTTTCCATGACATCGAGATTGACGTTCACATAGGGCGCCAGATCGCTCTTGTTGATGACAAGGAAATCGGAGCGGGTGATCGCCGGTCCACCCTTGCGCGGGATCTCCTCGCCCTGGCAGACCGAGATGACATAGAGTGTGAGATCCGCGAGATCGGGAGAGAAGGTGGCGGCAAGGTTGTCGCCGCCGGACTCGATGAAGATGACGTCGAGATCCGGAAATTTCTTGTTCAGCTCGGCGATCGCCTGCAGGTTGATCGAGGCATCCTCGCGGATGGCGGTGTGCGGGCAGCCTCCGGTCTCGACGCCGACGATGCGGTCTTCGGGCAGCGCCTGCAGCCTGGCCAGCATCATGGCGTCTTCCCTGGTGTAGATGTCGTTGGTGACGACGGCGATGGAGAACTCGTCGCGCAGCGCCTTGCAGAGCTTTTCGGTCAGCGTCGTCTTGCCGGAACCGACAGGGCCGCCGATGCCGATGCGAAGGGGACCGTTGGCTTGGGTCATGTCGAGAACTCCGTGATGGCAAGGACTGCAAAGCCGAGCCCGATCAGCAGGCAGAGCGGCGAATAGTAACTGACGTCGAGCCGCGCGAAAGGCTGCTCGGGCGTGAGCCGCCGCCACCAGGGCGTGAAGCCGGCAATGCCGCGCCCGAGAAAAACAAGCGCAATCAGCATCGATGTGGCGGCGAGCCCGACATTGGGAAAGGGCGACGCGAACACGCCCTCGAGCGCCAGCGGCCACAATGTCGCCAGGCCAAGGCAGGCGGCGACGGCAAAGCTGGCAAAGGGCGAGGGCATCTCACTGACGCCGCGAAAGCCGACGACGGCATGGGCGCAGGACGCAGCGTCCCTGCCCGGCCAGACACCGCCAATGCCCCAATAGACATGCAGAGCGGTGATCACGAGCAGGACGAGTGACAGCGCAAAGGCGAGGAGGATCATGAGCGAAACAGTCGCGAATATTGAGTTTCGTGCTTCATCGCCATGACGTCGGAGACGAAGGCGCAGCCGCCGAGATCGTCTGTTGTCGAGCCGGCGGCACGGGCCGCCGTCGCCAAGGCCAATGGCTCGAAGCCGGCGAGCAGCACGGTGGCGTCGCGCTGGCCGACGACGCCGAGCCGGATCGCCGCCTGGACGAGGTTTGAGAAGAAGGCCTGCAGGAAGGCGGACAGTGCGTCGTGCAAGGCGATGCCATTGCCGCCGGCCACGGCACCGACAGCGACGCAATAGGCGCAGTCCTCCGGCAAACGGTCCAGCACCTGACACGACCAGGCCGAAGCCGCTTTCAGGAAGGCGGCGCCCTGCAGCATGGTCTCGGCATGACGCTCTCGCGAGCCCGCCAGCGCCTCGGCGAAGGCGGCAATCTCATCAAGGTCGCCGGTTTCGCGGGCGCGTCGCCAGGCTTCGGCGAACAGCACGGCATCGTTCCAGCCCGAGCCCATCTCGACCAGCGTCTCCAGCCAGGCAGCGAGGCTTTGCCTGTCGGTTACCAGCCCGTCATGCACGGCGCGTTCGAGACCATGGCTGTAGGAGAAGCCGCCGACCGGAAAGGCCGGCGACAGCCATGCCATCAGCCGCAGCAAGGCGATGCCGGAAGGCTGGTCAGTCATGGTGGTGATGGTCGTCATCATGCGAATGGGTATGACCATGCGAATGGGAATGCGACTCGCTGTGGCTATGCGAATGCGCTTCGGCATGGCTGTGCGCATGTGCATGACCGTGATCATGGCCATGGCCGCCATGACCGGAATAGGCACCGCGCACCGGCTTGAACGGCTCGGAGACGTCGCTGACAGTGGCGCCGAGCCCTTCCAGCATCGTCTTGATGACATGGTCGCGCAGGATGAGGATGCGGTCGGCCTCGATGCTTGCTGCGAGGTGGCGATTGCCGATATGCCAGGCGAGTTCGGCCAGATGCACGGCATTGCGGGCGCGGATGTCATAGACCTCTTCATGCGCCGCGACGATCTCGACATGGCGACCGTCCTCCAGCACCAGCCGGTCGCCGTCGTTCAAGGCGACCGCCTCCGGCAGATCGACCAGCACCTTCTCGCCGCCTGACGTCTCGATGGCGCGGCGGCGCAAGTGCCGCTCGTCATGAGCAAGCACAGCCTTGGCGTAAGGCACGGTCGTTCCCGCCTGGCCGGCGGCAAGCACGGAGACGGCACGCGGAAACTTGGTGAAGTCCGTGCGGATATCGAGCTTCATCTGGAAGATCCTCCATTGGCCTGCGCGCGGGCGCGGGCCGGCCGGGCCAGCACGCGGTCGAAATAGGCGTTGACGCTGTCGGACCCTATCGGAAACCGGCCGGCGCGAGCCCAGCTACCCATATCGCCTAAAAGCACGTCGATAGCGGAAAAGCGGTCGCCAAGTGCAAAGGGCCGGTCGCCAAGCCGGCGGTCCAGCGCTTTGACCTCCGTGGCGAAGTCATAAGCCGCGGCGGGGCCGACATCGACCCGGACCTCCTTCGGCAGCAAAAAGCGGTGGCGCACTTTGTTCCACAGCGGCGCCTCGAATTCCGACTGGGCAAAATGCATCCAGGAATCCATCTCGGCGCGGCCGGCGAGACCGGGATTGGCGCCCATGCCCTTATCCGCGTGCTTTTCGCCGAGATAGACGCAGATCGCCGCCGAATCCGTCACCGTGAGCTCGCCGTCGATCAGGATCGGCACCTTGCCGGACGGGTTCAGCGCATAGGCTTCCGGCGAGCGCAATTTGACCTCAACGAATTCATAGGGCTGCCCGAGTTCCTCGAGCATCCAGAGAACACGGCTGACCCGGGATCCGCGCGATCCAACGGCCTTGTACATGGTTGAAACCTGCCTTTTCCGAGAAGCCTAATCCATCCGCTGCCGTCATACGATCGTGTCGAAGAGCCGCAGGATGAACGATACCTGATAGATCAGCGTGCCGGCGACGAAGACGATGTGAAAGCGGCGATCGCGGACCAGGATGGCTGCGATACACAGCGCAACGAAAACCGGGGTGCGGATGAGATATTCATTGCCGTAGTGGGCGAAATGCTCCGGCCCTTTCAGCAGCGTGTCGACGACATCGAGCAGATAGGTCATCGCCAGCAGGCCGAAGAACCAGGCGCGACGCGAGTAGAAGAAATCCTCGTAGCCGGTGTAGTCGAGCATGGAGTCCGGGAACAGCAGCGCGCAGAGCAAGAACAGCGTCACGGCATAGAAGATGAGGAACAGGTACGTGCCGAAGGTCCAGGTCTCGATGGCGTAGAGGCCGAATTCCCACCACCAGAAATGCACCAGCAACAAAAGCATGGACCCGACCCAGGCCAGATGCACGGGATAGAGCTTGTACTGGCCGGGATGCTGGACGATGCGGGCGAGCCCCGACAGCAGCCGGGTGACGCCGAGGCCGATCACCATGCCCATGACGATGCGGATATGCGGGAAGACGTCGTGGGGAGAAGCTATTTCGGTGGCCATGCCTGATCACAATGCGGGTTCTGCTCGACGGCATATTGCGGGGTCCGGATTTCAGTCGCAACGCATTTTGCCCGGGCAATGCCGGCGTCAAAACAGAAAATACCTTTGCGCCATCGGCAGCACGGTGGCCGGCTCGCAGGTCAAGAGCTCACCGTCGGCGCGGACCTCGTAGGTTTCGGGGTCGACCTCGACATGCGGCGTGGCGTCGTTGAGCACCATCGAGTGCTTGCCGATGCCGCCGCGCGTGTTTTCGACCGCGACCATGGCCTTGTCGACGCCGAGCCTGGCCTGCAGTCCTGAGTCGAATGCTGCCTTGGAAACAAAGGTCACCGACGAGTTGGTCAAGGCCTTGCCATAGGCGCCGAACATCGGCCGGTAGTGCATCGGTTGCGGCGTCGGGATCGAAGCGTTGGGGTCGCCCATAGGCGCGGCTGCAATCGAGCCGCCGACCAGCACCATCTCCGGCTTGACGCCGAAGAAGGCCGGGTTCCACAGCACGAGGTCGGCGCGTTTGCCGACCGCGACAGAGCCGATCTCCTTCGACAGGCCATGCGCGACGGCCGGGTTGATGGTGTATTTGGCGATGTAGCGGCGGACGCGGAAATTGTCGTTGTCGCCGGTCTCCTGCGGCAGCGAGCCGCGCTGGCGTTTCATCTTGTCGGCGGTCTGCCAGCAGCGGATCGCCACCTCGCCGACGCGGCCCATGGCCTGCGAGTCCGAGGAGATAATCGAGAAGGCGCCGATGTCGTGCAGGATGTCTTCGGCGGCGATGGTCTCCTTGCGGATGCGGCTTTCTGCGAAGGCGATGTCTTCGGGGATCGACGGCGACAGGTGATGGCAGACCATCAGCATGTCCAGATGCTCGGCCAGCGTGTTGACGGTGTAGGGACGGGTCGGATTGGTCGAAGACGGGATGACGTTGGGCAGGCCGCAGACCTTGATGATATCGGGGGCATGGCCGCCGCCGGCACCCTCGGTGTGGAAAGCGTGGATGGTGCGGCCCTTGATCGCCGCGACGGTGTTTTCGACAAACCCCGACTCGTTCAGCGTGTCGGTGTGGATCATCACCTGCACGTCGTACTCGTCGGCGACCGACAGGCAGCAGTCGATGGCCGCGGGCGTCGTGCCCCAGTCCTCGTGCAGCTTCAGCGAGCAGGCGCCAGCGAGCACCATTTCTTCAAGGGCGGCCGGCAGCGAGGCGTTGCCCTTGCCCGACAGGCCGATGTTCATCGGGAAGGCGTCGAAGGACTGGATCATGCGTGCCATGTGCCACGGCCCCGGCGTGCAGGTGGTGGCCAGAGTGCCGTGCGCCGGACCGGTGCCGCCGCCGAGCATTGTTGTGATGCCGCTCATCAGCGCTTCCTCGATCTGCTGCGGGCAGATGAAGTGGATATGCGCGTCGAAGCCGCCCGCGGTCAGGATCTTGCCCTCGCCAGCGATGATCTCGGTGCCGGGGCCGATGATGATGGTAACGCCGTCTTGCGTGTCCGGATTGCCGGCCTTGCCAATGGCGGCGATGCGGCCATCCTTGAGGCCGATATCGGCCTTGAGGATGCCGGCCGACGCATCGATTACCAGCGCGTTGGTGATGACGGTGTCGACAGCACCTAGCGCCCGCGAAACCTGGCTCTGGCCCATGCCGTCGCGGATGACCTTGCCGCCACCGAATTTCACTTCCTCGCCGTGAACGGTGAGGTCCTTTTCCACCTCGATGAACAATTCGGTGTCGGCCAGCCGCACCTTGTCACCGACGGTCGGGCCGTACATCTGGGCGTAGGCGGCGCGGGTAATTCTAGCCATCAGAAACTGCTCCCGAAATGCGGCTGCGAAGCCGTGCTCCACATTGCCGCCATCCTATGGTCACGCAATGACCTGCTAAGCGACACCTTGTGTTCCCATTTGGCGGTTGAGGTGGGCGAGTCACCCCAAAACGACCGTTTGCCAAATCGATGGAAGGAAGATCCATGCGCAAAGCGATACTTATTGCGGCCGCCGCCACCCTGGCGCTGGCGAGTGCAGCCAGCGCCCAGCAGCAGCCTGCCCAGCAACAACCCACTCAGCCGCCGGCGGCACCCGCCGCGCCCGGCGCGCAGCCCGCCGTGCCGACGATCCAGAGCGTTAACATCGTCGACATCACGGAGCTGCCCAAGGACACCCAGACGCAGGTCAACCAGGTGATCGCCCAGCGCGGCGAGGCCGGCCTGCAGAAGCTGCGCAGTTCGATCGACGCGACGCCCAAGGTCAAATCGGCGCTCGAAGCCAAGGGGCTGAGCTCGGCGCAGGTGATCGCCGCCAGCATGAACACCGACGGCGCGCTGACGCTGATCACAAAGAAGGCGAGTTGATCCGAGAAAGCGAGCTGACGCGTGGTTGCGGCGGGCCGACACCCGGCCCGTCCGCCACATCAGAAAGGGAACCTTCGCCGGGCGGGATTCGTTTCTATCTTTTCGCGCTGAACCGCGTCCCGAAAAGAGTTCCGTCTGGAGCGAGCGATGGCGATCACCCCCTACTTGACCAAAAAATGGCTGCGCACGGTTGCGGCTATAGCTTTTCTCGCGGCGACCGCTGCCGAACTGAACGCACAAGGCCTCCAAAACACGGAGACCGTCGACCGGATCGTCGGCTCGGACGTCAAGCAGGAAGAGGCCAGGACAAGCACTGAAGCAGGGAAGGTCAGCGTCGCGATCGACCGGACGCGCGAAAACATCGGCACCGTGCGCAAGACATCCAAGCTCGACAAGGTCGATATCGTGTTCCTCACCGACGCGGCGCGCAGCGAAGGCGGGCCGCCGCCGGCGATCGAGACCAAGATCAAACAACATCAGGACGATATCGCGGAACTGCGCAAGGAAATCGAGGCGAACGCGCTGCTGTTCAACGCCATCGATTCCAGGCGCGTGCTCGCCGAGGACGTTCTCGCCGTCGAGTTCGACGATCCGGGACGAGTCGTCATCTATGCGGCGGCCAAGCCGTCGGGCTGAGCCAAAAGCTGTCGACTCAATCGATCTCACAGCTTGCCCATCACCTTCTGCTGGAAGCCGTAGACCTCGCGCTTGCCGCCGAGCGGCACCAGCGTGACGTCGCGTTCCTGCCCCGGCTCGAAGCGCATCGCCGTGCCGGAGGCGATGTCGAGGCGCATGCCGCGCGCCTTGGCGCGATCGAATTTCAACCCTTCATTGGTCTCGAAGAAATGGTAGTGGCTGCCAACCTGGATTGGCCGGTCGCCGCTATTGGCCACTTTCAGCGTCACGGTCGGCAGGCCCTTGTTCAGTTCGATCTCGCCGCTCGCGGTGATGATTTCGCCCGGGATCATCTGGCGCGCCTCACAGCACGCCGAAGACGAGACCGACACCAACGGCCGTGCAGGCGGCGCCGGCCGCGCGAGCTAGGCCGCGGAAACGCGTACCGAGGCCCAAACCAGCCGCAATGCCCGTTGCGTGGAGCAGCGCGGTGGCGACGGCAAAGCCGGCCATGTATTCCAGCCCGCCAGCGTTCTCAGGCACCTCAGTGCCATGGGCGTGGCCATGGAACAGCGCGAACAGGCCGAGAATGCCGACGCCTGCCGAGACAGGCAGATCAACCGCCAGCGCCACCAGCAGGCCCAACACCACGACGGAGGCGAGGACGCCCGGTTCGACGAAGGGCAGCGGCATGTGCAGCATGCCGAGCGCGCCGCCCACCAGCATGACGCCGACAAACGCCGCCGGCCATGCCCAGATTGCCTTACCGCCCTTGCGCGCCGCCCACAGCCCGACCGCGATCATCACCGTCATGTGGTCGAGGCCGGACAGCGGGTGCATGAAGCCGGCGGTGAAGGACGAGGTGGTGCCGACACCGACATGAGCGTAGGCGGGCATGGCGGCGGCGAGGAGCAGGATCGCCGCGAGCGTGGTGCGTTTCATCGGAGCTGATACTGATATCATCGAAATGCCTTCTCTCTGGTCGTGCCGGTCACGCGGCCTTGCGGGGACCGCAGCCCTCGGCTTTGAGCACGCGTTTGGTCGAAGCGGGATATTTTTGCAGCATCGCGGCCGGGCGGATCGGCCGTGCCGAAAAATTGCCGCCGCAGTTCGGGCAGACACCGCCAAGCAGGTTTTCCGCGCAATCAGCGCAGAAGGTACATTCGAAGGTGCAGATCAGCGCATCCGTCGCCTCTGGCGGCAGGTCCTTGTCGCAGCATTCGCAGTTCGGCCGCAGTTCGAGCATCTTTTCTCCTCACCGTATCGGTTCGTGCACGGTCACCAGTTTGGTGCCGTCGGGAAACGTTGCCTCGACCTGGACGTCGTGGATCATCTCGGCAATGCCATCCATCACCTGCGCGCGGGTGACGACATGGGCGCCGGCCTCCATCAGTTCGGCGACCGAACGGCCGTCGCGGGCACCCTCGACGACGAAATCGGTGATCAGTGCAATCGCCTCCGGATGGTTGAGCTTGACGCCGCGTTCGAGCCGCTTGCGTGCCACGATCGCCGCCATGGCGATGAGCAGCTTGTCCTTTTCCCTCGGCGTCAGGTTCATGCGTTTTCCCAAACAGGTAGAATCAAGGCGGCAGAATCAAAGTGACCATAATTTGGGCAGACCCGCCCGCCCGTTGAGCAATTCGACAAGCGGAACCAGCCGCTTGCGGAGCTGGTAGCCGTCCTCGGCAAACAGCCTCGCAAGAAGCTTGCCAGATTTTTTCACGCCCCAGGCACTGGCGTCGCCCTCACTGCCGATGATTGCGCGCACCGGATCAAGAAACGCCTCGGCGCGCGGCGAGACCATCAGCACCGTCGTTATCGCAGCGGCGCCGCCGGCGACGGCCGGACGGCCAAGGCTGGCGGCAATGTCCGGTCCGATGCGGAAATCCTCGGCGTGGACGAGCGCACCGTCCTGGCGCACGCGCCAGCGGTCGTGAAAGTCGCCATGCGTCGTACGCTCGCCCATGGCCAGGCGACCGAAGACGGTCGCCTCGAGCAGCAGCGCTTCGGCATCGGCGGCAAGCTCTACGTCGAGCGTGCGGGCGAAGGCCGCCCGATCGAAGACGATGGTTTCCTGCGGCAGCCAGGCGATGCGGCCCCCGGCGCCAACGGTCAGCCTCACCCGCACCTCGGCGCGATCCGATGCCGCGCGATAGATTTTTTCGCAGGCCTGGGTGGTGATCGATGCCGAGGCGCCGGCGCCGACATCCACCTCCCAGTCGAGACGGTCGCCGCCGGTCAGGCCGCCGGCGGTGTTGATCAGCACGGCTTCAAGCGGATCGGCGGCGACGGCCGGCATGCGGATTTTGGCCGAGCCGTCCTGATAGAGACGCCGAAGGCGTGTGCGACCATCGGCCTTGCCGCAGAAAAGCCTGGCTCGCCCCGCAACACGCTGGGCCGCGGGCGCTGAAGTCGAGATAGTTTCCATCATGTCCACACGACCAACGTTAAGCACTCCCGTGGCTTTGTCGATATATAGCTTGTTGCCTCACAACGTTTCGGTTTCTATAGAGGGAGCCACCTTGGAACGGTCACGCAGCGCCTGGCGGGGTATAGGGCGACGACGACGATGTGAATCCGGGGACAAAGGGGCGCTGATCAGTCGGCGTCGGGAAACGATAAAGTTGGGGAAGAAACCGAATGGCTGACCAGCTGGCAACGGACATCATCGAAAAGATCAAGGCTCATGCCGAGCCTGGCGGCGAAGAGATCACCACCAATACCGAATTGACGTCGCTGGGCATCCATTCGCTGGAACTGACGGAGATCATCTTCGATCTCGAAGAACAGTATGGCATCGAGATCGAGATGAACACGGTCGATGCCTGGAGCAATTTGAAGAATGTCGGCGACATGGTCGAGGCAGTTCGCGCGCTGATCGCGAAAAAAGCCTGACCGAATGCTGAAGCGCGTCGTCATCACCGGCATCGGCGGGATCTGCGGGCTCGGCACCGATGCGCCAGCTATCTGGAACGAAATGCGCGCCGGCCGCTCGGCGATCGGCCCGATCGACAATCCGCTGCTGCATGATTTGAAGGTCAAGATCGGCTGCGAGATCAAGGCGCTGCCCGAGCACGGCATCGACCGCAAGCAGCTGGTATCGATGGACCGGTTCAGCCTGCTGGCGGTGATCGCCGCGCGCGAAGCCATGCAGCACTCCGGATTGACCGCGCATGCCGACAACACCTACCGCATGGGCACCATCGTCGGCGTCGGGGTCTGCGGGTTTGAGGCGGTCGAGGAAAACTATCGCGCGATCCTGATCGAGAAGAAGAACCGCGCCGGCATCTTCACGGTGCCGAAAGTGATGCCGGGCGCGGCCTCCGGCCAGGTCAGCATGCATCTTGGCCTGCGCGGGCCGGTGTTTGGCGTCACCTCGGCCTGCTCGTCGGCCAACCATGCGATTGCCTCGGCGGTCGACCAGATCCGGCTCGGCCGCGCCGACGTCATGGTCGCCGGCGGCACCGACGCGCCGCTGGTCTGGGGCGTGCTGAAGGGCTGGGAGGCGCTGCGCGTTCTGTCGCCTGACACATGCCGACCGTTCTCGGCCGATCGCCAGGGCCTGATCCTCGGCGAAGGCGCCGGCATGGCGGTGCTGGAAAGCTACGACCACGCCATGGCGCGCGGCGCCACCATCTTGGCCGAGATCGCCGGCACCGGCCTGTCCGCCGACGCCTCCGACATCGTCGCGCCGACCATCGAAGGGCCGGAAGCGGCGATGCGCTTTTGCCTGGCTGACGCCGGGTTCAATCCGGAAGACGTCGATTATCTCAACGCGCACGGCACCGGCACCAAGGCCAACGACCAGATCGAGACGGCGGCGATCAAGCGCGTCTTCGGCGAGCACGCGCGTAGCCTCTCCATCTCCTCGACCAAGTCGATGCACGCACATTGCCTCGGCGCGTCGGGCGGGCTGGAGATGATCGCCTGCGTCATGGCGATCCGCGAAGGCATCGTGCCGCCGACGGCGAATTTCCGCGAGCCAGACCCCGATTGCGATCTCGACGTGACGCCGAACGTGGCGCGCGAGCGCAAGGTGCGTGTCGCGATCAGCAACGGTTTCGCCTTTGGCGGCACCAATGCGGTGTTGGCCTTCAAGGCGATCTGAGGCCGTTCTGCACCATTTGGCCGGAACTTTCGCCGGCCATATTGATCGGGCCCGGGCCTCCTCCTAATTCTTTGCGACTCGCCCCTTGCGCGCCTGTTCCGCGCCCGATCCCGGAGCCTTCCATGACCGACCTGTCCGCCTTTCCGATCACCAAGCGCTGGCCGGCCAAGCATCCAGACCGCCTCCAGCTCTATTCCGCGACAACCCCCAACGGCGTGAAAATCTCGATTGCTTTGGAGGAGCTCGGCCTGCCCTACGAGGCGCATGCGGTCAACATCGGCAAGAACGAGAGCTGGACGCCGGAATTCCTGTCGCTGAACCCGAATGGCAAGATTCCGGCGATGATCGATCCCAATGGCCCCGGCGGCCAGGCGATCGGCCTGTTCGAATCCGGCGCCATCCTGCTCTATCTCGCCGACAAGACCGGCAAGCTGATGCCTGCCGATCCGATCCGGCGCTACGAGACGATCCAGTGGGTATTCTTCCAGATGGCCTCGATCGGACCGATCTTCGGACAGGTCGGCTTTTTCAACAAATTCGCCGGGCGCGAGATCGCCGACAAGCGGCCGCTGGAGCGCTACCGCGACGAATCGCGGCGGCTGATCGGCGTGCTCGAAACCAGGCTGAAGGGTCGGACATGGATCATGGACGACGACTACACCATCGCCGACATCTCAATGCTCGGCTGGGTGCGCAACCTGATCGGTTTTTACGAGGCGCGCGAACTGGTCGGCTTCGACGATTTCCCGATCGTCGGCGCTTGGCTGGAGCGCGGCCTTGCGCGGCCCGCGGTGCAAAAAGGCCTGACCATCCCAGCGAGGCGCTGAGCGCGGCCGATAAGGAAAAGGCCGGCCCTATTTCGCCTTGGCTTTCGAGCCGCCTCTGCCGATGACGGAAGCAGCGAGCGATGCAGCACCCCTGGCCGTAGCGACAACTGCCCCGGCTGCCGTGCGCATAGCCCTGCCGGCTGCCGATCCGCTGCCGGCGGCGGGCTTTTTCGGCTTAGAGGTCTTGGCCGTCGAGGTCTTGGCCGTCACCTTCGCTGCCACGCCGGGCACCACCTTCTTCGGCGGCGCCTTGCCGAAGGCAGGCTTGGCGTCCTTCGAGCGCTCGGCGATTGCCGGGCCGGCACCCGCTTTTGCCTGCGTTGCCCTGGGTTGAACTGACCTGCCCTTGGCGGGTTTTTTGGTCCTGGTTGCCATCGTATTTTCCCTGATCCAGCTAAATGCCGTGTCGGGCATAACGACCGGAAAGTCTTAAGGTTCCCCGACCAACAATGCTAAAATCCAGCATGATCGCCGATGACAAGATCGGCGGGCTGCCGCCGCGCAAGCACGCGGTCGATGTTGGGCATGTCGTTGGAGGCGATCCAGGCGCGGGCGTCTTCATCGGAGCGGCCATGCTCGTGCCAGCGCACCAGCAGGCGGCGTTCGAGTTCGGCGCGCGGCACGTCGACGAAGATAGTGAAATCGAACAGCGGCGCCAGCCGCGACCACGGCTCTTCGTCGAGCAAGAGATAGTTGCCCTCGACCAGGATGAACTTGGTGCCGGCACCGACGATTGCCGCGGCGGCCCGCGACAGTTCCATGCTGCGGTCGAACACCGGGATGGCGATGTCGGGCTCGCCTGAGCGGATGCGCTTCAATAGCGTTTCGAAGCCGGCAAAGTCGAAGGTTTCCGGCGCGCCTTTTCTTGGCCGAAGGCCGCGCTGGTTGAGCACGATGTCGTCATAGTGGAAACCGTCCATCGGCACGACTTCCGAAGACCCTTCCGGCAGCAGGTCATGCAGGGAGGCCGACAGCGTCGACTTGCCGGCGCCGGGAGGGCCGGCGATGGCGACGACGAAGCGCGGCGCCTTGCCGGCACGCTTGAAGATGGTGGCGGCGAGATGGGCGATTTCGGACATGTGGCATTCCTGGCTGGATGTTCCGCGGGGTAATCGACGCATCTTGGCGGCAGTCGGCGGAAATTTCAAACGCGGCGCTCGCGCCTCAGGCCGGGACGGACCGGCCGATGCGCAGGAAGTCGCCGTCGAAGGCGATCTCCTTCGCCTTGCCGTCGGCCGCGACGATGCGCATCCGGTCGCGCGCGGTTTCGATGTCGCGCGGCGGCTCGCCGCCAGCCAGGGGGACGGCGCCGATGACATGGCGGAACGACACCGAGCGCCCTTCGGCAAGCGCAAAGGCCGTCGCCACGCCTTCACGCTTCAGCCAGTTGTCGCCGAGCGAGGCGGCATGGCCGACGGCGGCGCGGCCGTCCTCGATGCCGAGCACGCCGCGGTGGCGGCCGTTCCACGGTGCGTAGTCGCGCCCGCCATTGCTGAACCACAGCATGGTGATGGGCAGTTCGGCCGGGTTCTTCAGTACCAGCACCAGGTCCTGCTCGGCACGCCGCGCCAGCGCCGTCCAGCCTGGCCCGCCGTGATCGGCCTCGACCAGAGTGAGGAAATCCTCGCGCAGCCGATCGCTGCGATAGTCGCCGAGGTCCGCCGTGCCGCCGCCGGCGGTCGGAAACCGCGACAGGTCGGCTGAACGCGCCGGATAGGCGAGCATGAAGCGGCCGCGCGCCGGATCGGGCTCCAGCGGATCAGCGGGTGTGGCGGCGAAGCGCTTGGGCGAGAAGGCCAGCCTGCCGCCGTCCTTCATCGCCGTCATCGGATGATGGGCGACGGAAATGGCGCCCGCGCCGCCCGAGAAGACATGTTCCTGGTAGAGGAAGGGGTTGCCGTCGCGCAGGGTCAGGACCTTGTCGACGTTGGCACCCATGACCTTGCGGCGCAGCCGGAAGGTGGCGCGCCAACCATCGGCGATGGCGCTGTTTTCGACGACATCCCAGGCGCTATTGGCCGGCCAGCCATGCAGCGGCGCCTCCTCGACATCGCTGCGCGAAAACGGCGCGCAGAGGAAATCGCCTGACAGCCGCACCGTGCCTTCGGGCAGGTTTTCAGGCAGCGTTTCGCGCGGCGCGCCGACCCAGGGCGCGCGATGCAGCGGCTGCAGCCGGCGGCCGTCGATGTCGATCGCCATGTCGGCGAGGTGGCCGACCGCGAGATCGACCGAGACCGAAATGCCCTTTGCGCCGATTGTGAGCGTATCCATGTCCACCTGCCGATTCTACCGGCGCCAGCAAAGCCCGCTCGGGTTGATTGCGCAAGCGTGGCGGCAGGCATTTTGCATCACTACCCTCCCGCTTGTGGGGAGGGTAAGGCGCCCTACTGCCGCTTGTACTCCCTGACTGGCGACTTGGTGCCGTCGGTGTAGGTGACCTGCACCGACATTGACTTCACGCTGTCGGCGACTTTGAAATAGGGCTGGTAGTCGTAGGGGATGGCGTAAGGGTCCTTCTTGTCGCAAGGCGGCATCTTGATCTCCTTGTCGAGCGCGGCACCATTCAGGCCATAGTGCACCTGTTTGATGGCGCAGCGGAACGACAGCATCTGCGAGAAATAGACCAGGCCATGATTGCCGCTGGCATCGAAGGCGATCCACGACGTCCAGAATTGGTCGAGGATCTGCTTCGAGCCTTGCTGAAGGGCGGCGTCGGGATCGAAGCTTATGTCGAACGGGCCGGTCTCGCGTCCGCGGAGATCGAGATACTTTATCCCGATGGTGGTGGCGGCGGTGCTGTCGGGCAGTTCGAAGCTCGGATTGGGCATTGGCTTGCCGGTCCGCTGGTCGTTCATCGCCATGAAGCCGGTGTCGGTGAACGGGCTGCTGCTGCCCAGGCGCCAGGAAATGGCGGTCGCCGGCTCGGGCAGCGAGATGGTCATCGACCAGCCCTGGTTCGACCGCATCGGCGTCAGCGTCGGGGCGAACAGCGCAGGATCGAGCACGTCGCCAAGGGCGGCCAGCCGGCTGCGGCTGCGATCCAGCCAATCGGCAAGCTCTCTCTGGTCGACGAAATATTTGAGCAGCCCGCCATCCTTCTCGTAGGCGACGAATTTGGTCAGCGCCTGGGCTTCGCTGCGCTTGTCGGACAGCGACTGGGACCCGAGGCGATCTTCGGAAAACTCCTGCGCCAGCAGGAAATAGGCCGGGGCGAAGTCGGCATGGACAGCTATGAAGGCGTTGAGCTTGTCGAGGCGCTGGACGTCGTCGAACTGCATGAGATGGACCAGCTTGATCGACAGCGCCTTGCCCTTGTCGGCAAGCGCGCCGAACACCTCACGGGCGCCGGCCTTGCCGTCCTGTACCCGAAGCAGCGTCGCAAACCGGGTGTAGGGATCGACGGCGTCGACATCGAAGCCGGCGAAGGCGAGGTAGGAGCGCCTTGCATTGAGCATGTCGCCCGACAGCTCGTAGACGCGGGCATTGTGGTAATACTCGTCGGGACGCTTGGGATCGGCGATCGCGCCGCCTTGCGCGGCAAGGGCGGCAAACCCCTTGGCGATGGTGTCGGTCGAGGCGGCGATTTGCTCGGTCGTTGCCTGCAGCTTTTCGGCCTGCGCCGCCTGCTGCTGCTGGCCGGCGGCCAGCGTGTCGGTGGTTTGCTTGACCGCTTCGACGGTCTTTTGCGTCTCGGCGCCCTGCGCGGTCTGCTGCTTCCCAGCGGCCGCGATCTCCTCGGTCTTTTTCGCCACGGTGTCCGTCGACTGCTTGACGGCTTCGACCGTCTTCTGCGTCTGCGTGACGGTCTGCTCGATCTTGGCCACCTTCTCGGCGACGATGCCCATCGACTGCTGCAGCTCGGCCACCGCCGGCACCAGGCTGGCAATCACCCCATTTTGCGAATTGGTCTGCTGTTGCAGGCCGTAGACGCCTCCGGCGACCGCCGCCGCACTGGTGGCGAAAATCAGCGCGGGCACGGCCTTGGCCGCGAGCACCAGCTTGAGCACGACGGCAATCGCGATGATGACCGCCGCGACCGCGGCGATCAAAGCGATATAGGCGGCAAACGGCGCCAACGGATTGAGCACGTCGGAAACGGCGCCACTGACGAAGGCGACGCTGCCGGCCCACTTGCCGGTGCGGCCCAGCGATGCCCTGATAAGAGACGGCGCTTTGGCGCCGAGTTCCATTCCACTCGTCATGTCGTTCCCCAAGCCAATGCCGCGCGCATAATAGCAGCGCGACCCCGTGAGCAAAACAGGACAGGAAGCGGGCGATTTCGGGGCGGGCGGGTGTGAGAGGCAGTGGGCGGCAGAGGGAAACCGCCAACTACAGGGGCCGGCGCTGCCCCTTATTGCCCTGCCGGGCATTTCTCCCCGTATAGTGACGGGGAGAAAGGGCTGGCCGCCGCACTAGCGCTGTCTTTGCAACGCTGGCAATTGGCGAAACCCGCTGCCGCAGCGTCCCTCGCCCCGTTTACGGGGAGAGGATGCCGGCAGGCAGGTGAGGGGCAGCGCCAGCCTCTGAAACCTGGGCAAATGCGTCATCACAGGTATTAACCAAATGGACGCGGCAGACGCGTTACGTTAGCTTCGCCGCATCTCAGCAACAGCCGCGTTCAGAACAGTCCAGCCCTTGTCCAACCAGCGTCCCTTCCCGCTCATCCAGAAATTGGTGGCCGTGTTTGCCCTGCTGGTGCTTGTCGCCGGCTGCACCACCGCGCCGCCCGACACCGTGCTGGCGGTGCCGGCGGCGCCGCAAAAATATGCGGCGATCGTCGTCGATGCCAGGACCGGCAAGCAGCTCTTCGAGGTCAACTCGACGGCGCAGCGCTATCCGGCCTCGCTGACCAAGATGATGACGCTCTATCTGCTGTTCGAGGCGCTGGAGAGCGGCCGCGTCAGCAAACAGATGCAGATCCCGGTCTCGGACAATGCCGCCAGGCAGCCGCCGACCAAACTGCGGTTCCGGCGCGGCGAGACCATCGACGTCGATTCTGCGATCCGCGCCATCGTTGTCAAATCGGCCAATGACGTGGCGGTGGCGGTCGGCGAATATCTGGGCGGCAGCGAGGAGCAGTTCGCCGCCATGATGACGGCCAGGGCGCGCCAGCTCGGCATGACCAGCACCAATTTCCGCAACGCGTCGGGCCTGCCCGACGGCGGCCAGGTGACGACGGCGCGTGACATGGCGGTGCTGGGCATGGCGCTGCGCAATCGCTTCCCGCAGCATTTCCACTATTTCTCCGAAAGCGACTTCATGTTCCGCGGGCGGCTGGTGCGCGGCCACAACGACATGCTCGGCCGGGTGCGCGGCGTCGACGGCATCAAGACCGGCTATATCAGGGCCTCCGGCTTCAACATCGTGACCTCCTACAGCGCCGATGGCCGCCAGCTGATCATCGTGGTGATGGGCGCCGACAGCGCCCGCCAGCGCAATGACCATGTCGAGGCGCTTATCCAGCGCAGCTTGTCGCCAACAATCGCCGATGCGAAGACGCGGCTGATGTTCGTGCAGCAGTAGGGCGCGCTCTTCGTGCCTGCCGGCACATTCGGCACGCAGGGCGGCAAAGGGCGCCCTTCTCGCGCGATCGTGAACGCACCGCTGCTGCTCGGCCGCTTCTCCCACTCGACCGGAAAAGGCGGACATGGGATGCGGAATCCGCCCGAACGGTGGATATGCTCCGCCGCCCTGGCGTACCGTCTGGCGCAGCGCGACAGCAGGAGCCCGCACCCATGAGCACCGCCCCCAAGACGCCCGAAAAGAAGCCAGAGAACGACAGCGGCGGCGAATATTTCGAGGCGCCGACTATCGGGGACACCGGTCAGGGTTCGGACGAGCACCTCGAAACACCTGATGTGCCGGACTCCGAGCCGGCCTTGCCCGGAGCATCCCGGGTAAAGCCGAAGAAGAAACCGTCGGCGATCTCAGGTCGGAAATTCCGCAAGCGCGACCTCGTGCGCATCGACGATTTGCGCCCGAGCTTGGCCGACCGGATCCGCTCCG
Organism: Mesorhizobium waimense; assembly: GCF_003601975.1. GTDB lineage: Bacteria > Pseudomonadota > Alphaproteobacteria > Rhizobiales > Rhizobiaceae > Mesorhizobium > Mesorhizobium waimense. The sequence continues at coordinate 122,574 of NZ_QZWZ01000001.1, read as the reverse complement.
ATCACCCGGATCTGCCGACCGGCGCCCGCATCAGCCGCGAGGAGCTTGGCCGCTACCGGATGCGCTACATGGAGGAGCTTCTGCAGCAGGAGCACGGCGAATTCTCCGAGCTGGACCGGCAGGTGGTGGAGAGCATCGCCAGGCAGGACACGATTTCCGAAAACAGCGAAGAGGAGTTCGAGGAGCACCGGACGTTTGCCGACCGCGTCTCCGACAATATGGCGGCCTTCGGCGGCAGCTGGTGGTTCCTGATCTCGTTCGGCAGCGTGCTTTTGGTGTGGATCGGCATCAACCTGCTCGAGGGCACGGTGGGCGCCTTCGATCCCTACCCCTTCATCCTCTTGAACCTTTTGCTCTCCTGCATTGCGGCCATCCAGGCGCCGATCATCATGATGAGCCAGAAGCGGCAGGAGACCAAGGACCGGCTGCGCTCCTTCAACGACTATCGGGTCAACCTGAAGGCCGAGCTCGAAGTGCGGCACCTGCACGAGAAGCTCGACTATCTGATCTCGCGCCAGTGGACGCGGCTGGCCGAAATGCAGCAGATGCAGCTGGACGCCATGCACGAGCTGACCGGCGCTAAGAAGCCGAAGCGGGCGCCGCGCCGGAGGCGGACTGTGAAGAGTGAGGCGGGGGAGTGAGGGCGGCGCGAGCCAGCTTTCATGTTTGTAGGCGCCGACAGGCCGCCCAGCGCAGCGACCATGTCGAGGTGACTGCAGCCTTACGCCGATGGCGGATGCGAAGACGAGGCTGATGTTTGCGGAGCTGCCGTGAGGGGCCGCTGCTCCGTTGCGGGCGGAACCGGGCGCTCGCGATCGGTTGCCCGATGACGGCAATTATGCCATAAATTTGTGCATGGTGCTGATTTGCGCCAGCGACCCGCCGCCGAGGCGGGTTTTTCGTTTCAGGCTAGCGGGCCTTCGGGCTTGGCTTCGCGTTGGACGGCTGTTTTCCCGTTCGATCTGGCTCTCCTTCGGCACATAAATGGCGCACCTGGCTGGATTCGAACCTGTGACCTCTGCGCGAGGAGGCAGCGCACCTCCAATTGCCCGTTGAAGCCCGCCGCTCCTTCCGCTAAGAAGCCGTGGCTGGCCGGTTCACCGGCTGGTTCGTTTTCAAGATCGCCGATCCTGAAGGCACCCGTAGCTCAGCTGGATAGAGCGCTGCCCTCCGAAGGCAGAGGTCACAGGTTCGAATCCTGTCGGGTGCGCCAATAAAATCAAAGACTTAGGTGAAAGTGCCATCTCGTAGAAATTGCCAGTGTCACCAAAGTGTCACTGCAAAAAAGGCAATTTCAGACTGACGGAGGCTTGGTCTAGTTCCCCTTCGCTGACCTGCTGGCAGGACCACGGCCTGCCATTTCGCCCTTGTCGACCAAGCGGCAGCGCGGTGACCCTCAAGGAATCACAATCGATCGAGATGCGCGTCCAGCTGAGCGAGGATTGCGTCGAGTGAAGGCCGGTCCCTGTAGTAGAGGGCGCGGGTTCGCTCATAGGCGTCGGCGTAGATCTGTCGGGTCGCAGGGTCGCTGAGGCGAAAGGCCTCGTTCCGCCGCAGGTTCGGCTCATCCCCGCCTCGGAACCTGCCGATAAAGGCTTTGACACCCTCGTCTTCCAGAAGACAGGAGACGTCGTAGTAGTGGCGCATGAAGTTGACGGGCATCTCTCCGGAAGCCTGCTGCTGCCGGAACTTGGTGGAGAGGGTCTGCAGCTTTTCGACGAAAGTGTAGCCGGGCTCATAGCAGAGAACATCGACGGCGCGGTTGTCGATCAGGTCCGGCACGCCAGATGCGACCGCGCGGTCGTAGGCCCAAGAGGAGATGAGGCAGGCCCGATTGGGCGCGACCCGATCGAATCCCGCCTCCAGCAGAATGCCGGCCTTCAGCCCGGCGGGCAAGGGATTGAGCGCCGGATAGATCAGACGAATTCCAGCGCCGCGCATCCGGCCGGTGGGGTCGTCAAAGGCCTGATCACGCTCGGCGCGCAAAAAGCCGGGTATGTCCAGTCGGGGCCGTCGAAGAATTCCCGGCGCTGTTCGATGTGGACCGGCTTGTCGTGATTTCTACCGATCGGCAGATCGCCTTGCGGATGGATGAGGATGTCGATGTCTTCGGAGAACCGGTGGATCAGGCGATATCCCTTGGACAGCGACGTGCCGCCCTTGAGCTCGAAGCGGAAACCGAACTGCTGCAGGCCCCACAGGGCGTGCATGATCCAGTAGTCCTTCTCGACCAGGCCGGAATCGATCTTCATGTCCGCGGCGACGACCGTGATCAGATCGCTGAAGTCCCCGAGGTCGTGTAGAAGCGGCATACGGATCAGGCCGCTTCCAGCGCCTGGCTCACCAGCCGCCCGGCGCGAACCGAACCGAAATCCCGCGCCGCCTTGGCCAGATAAGCGGGGTTCATGTCGCGGGCGCGCTTGAGGGCGCGAGGCAACACCTCGGCCTTGTTCTCGGCAAGACGATCAAGGTTCTGGAGAAGGTCGACCAGCAACACTTCCTGGGTCAGTTTCGCAGGCACCGAGGGCTTCTTGCGGAAGTCGTAGAAACGGCCGCCGAGCTGAAAGCGTCCATGACGCTTGAGGTTATAGACCACCGGTTCGTTGTAGAGCTGGGTCGTGCCCACCCCCAGGCTGTTATAGGCGCTGGGGGAGACCATCAGAAAGCGATCGTCCTTGAGGAACGTCTCGACCAGTTTCTCCGCAGCAGCCGGAGCCTTGCCGAAACGCGTGCTGCGCGGAGCCATGTACAGTCCGCCCGAAACCTTCTCGAGCCGACCTTCCTCGACAAGCTGACGCAGGTGGCGATCCACAGCCGTGGACCACTTCTCGAGGTCCTTGCGCCGATAGACCTGTCCAGGTCGCAACCGCTTCTTCAGTTCGTTCAATGCGGACATCGTCAAATCCTTCGTCCTCCACTTAGGACGCTGCGCTCCATTTTGCAATGATTTTCGTTTAAAATTCATGCACACGAGCAGGCCACGGGTCCATGTCGATGGGATGAACCTCCTTTGCTTGAACTCGTCCGGCGCGCCAGATTTAGCACTGAACTGGCCATCCGACCTCGACCCAATGCTGCCTTGCTCTATCCGACCCCTGCGGAGAAGTTCGCTGAGTGTGTTGCAGCGATCGGTTGAGCCCGCCGCCCAAGAGCGCCACAATGGTTCGCAAAGCCGCGCTCGATGCGTTGCCGGGATGGTATCGAACGACGACTATCGCCTCTGCTGCCTGGCTTTTGAATGTCCTGACGGCGCGCCGCGGCAAAGTCGGATTCATTGACGACGTCATGGCGGCACATCGAATCCATCGCGACAGCGTGACGCTTCTCTACGGAACCAGACGCATGCTCGCCGACAACCTCGCCGCATTCGAGATGTTACGCCCCTACTTTCCTCAGCAGGAAGAGGCGCTTCTGCGTGCTGAACGCCGGATCCGCCGCAGGCTACGCATGCTGGACCTCAGCCCGCACAGCTATGCCTTTCTTCAGTGGCTCTACAATCGCGTCACTGCGCGGCGCGCCTAGGCTCCTTTCAGGCCGCCAATCCCGCCTCCAATCCCGCCTCCAAGCCCGCCCTCTAGGCTTTCTCCTCCAGCGCGCTATCTCCCCTTTGCTAGCCTTGTTTTCGCTGGTTAGAGATCGGGAGGTTTTGATGGATCGGCGATCATTCTTGACGGCAATGTTTGGTGTTGCGGGAGCCGCGGTCCTTGCCAGCGCGGTTCGGCCTGTCAATGCGGTGGCCGGGGTTCCAAATGTCGGAAACGGCATTCTCGATGAGCTCGACGCGCCGGATACGGAGCCTTTCGACGACGATGGCACGCAGGCGGATCTGGAGCCTGTCTATCATCGCCACTGGCACCGCCGCCAATATCGCCGCCGCAGGCGCCGCGTCTGGAGACGGTACTGCCGCAGCTATTGGCGCTATGGCTACCGGCGCAGGCGGTGTTATCGCCGGCGTGTCTGGGGCTTCTACCGGTTCTAGATCCTTGTCCCATCCCGATTTGATCAGGATGGGACTTTATCCCAGTGCTGGAGCTTGATCTTTTCGGGATCATGCTCAGCAACCGGCTGTGTTGAAACCTCCGGGAGTCGAGGCTGGGGCCAAGGCCCGAGAGGGTGGTTGCTGTCAGTTGGGAACCATGCGCCGCGGCTCGCCGTTGACCCCCCGGAGCCCTTCAGCAAAGGAGAGACAACAATGGCCGACGACCCGAACGAAACCACGGCACCGAGAATGACGCAGCGCGAGGCTCAGGAAGCCCTGGAAAAGCAGGTCGCGCAGCTGAAGCGCGAGATCAACAAGATCAACCGGACGCTGGCCGAGCGGGCCGAAGAGGCGGTCGAAGAGGCCAATGGCTGGTATGACAGTGCCACCGACCGCGCCTCCCGCACCGCGCAGGCGCTGCGCAGCAGGGCACAGTCGGTGACGGGTGTCGTTCACGACAATCCGGGCACGGTGTCGTCCGCCTTCATCCTGGGTGGTGCGGCGGGCCTGTTGCTGGGTCTTGCGCTTAGCGCCAGCGAGCCGCGCAGGGAGCGCTGGTTCTAGGGTCTGTCGGTATTCAGGTGATGCCGGCCTGACCTTAAATCTCAACGGACCCTAGTGTTTGATGGTGCTGAGGATATCGTCGGCCGACTTGGTCCATTTGAAGGGTTTTGGATCGGCATTGACGGCTTCGATGTAAGTTGTGATTGCCGTCTCCAGCTCCTGTGTCGACCTGTGGACGCCGCGCCTGATCTGCTTTTCGGTCAGGTTGGCAAAGAAGCGTTCGACCTGGTTGAGCCATGACGCTGCTGTCGGCGTGAAATGGATATGCCAGCGGGGACGCTTGAGAAAGAAGTTGCGGATGGCGCTGGTCTTGTGGGTGGCATAGTTGTCCATGACGATATGGATATCGAGGTCAGCCGGCACGTTGGCTTCGATCTCGCGCAGGAACGTCAGAAACTCTCGCGCGCGATGGCGCTTGAAGCAGCGACCGATGATCTTGCCGGTGGCGGCATCAAGCGCGGCGAAGAGCGAAAGGGTCCCATGCCGCGTATAATCGTGGCTGCGCCGCTCGATCTGGCCGGGGCGCATCGGCAGACAGGGCTGGGTGCGGTCCAGTGCCTGGATTTGGCTCTTCTCGTCCACGCACAGGACCAGCGCCCGCTCGGGCGGCGCGAGGTAGAGACCGACAATGTCGCGCACCTTCTCCACAAACAGCGCATCGGACGACAGTTTGAAGCTTTCGGCGCGATGCGGCTGAAGGCCAAAGGCCGTCCAGATGCGGTGGATCGTCGAGGGTGCATGGCCAACGGCCTGCGCCATAGACCGCAAACTCCAATGGGTTGCGTCCCGCGGCGTCGTCTCCAGCGTCAACCGGATCGTCTCGGCAATCTCCTCATCGCCGATCTGCCGCGGCGCGCCGGGACGTGGCTCATCGTAAAGGCCATCGAGCCGCTGTTCAGCAAAGCGCCGGCGCCATTTGCCCACTGTGTTGGGCATCGCGCCAAGACGCGCGGCAATCTCCTTGTTCTCGATCCCGTCACTCGCCAGCAGTACTATGTGCGCTCGTCGCGCCAGCCCTTGCGCCGTGCCACGGCGACGAACCAGACCCTCCAGTTCACTCCGCTCCTGCACCGTCAAAACGATCTCTACCGCTGCCTTGCCCATCAATCATGTCCTCCAAGATGGAAAAACATGATCTCATAAATTTGTCGATCAGGACACTAGTGCGGCCTACGACGCCAGCGTCGTGCGTAGCCACGCCGTGATGGTGTCGAAGGCGATGGGTTGCGTGGTGTCGACGTCGAAGAGCGGGCCGCGGCGCAGCGGCTCAGCGCGTTTGGCGAGTTCGCTCAGCTCGGGGATGTAGGCAGCGCCCGGATGGCCGGGGAGGCGCTGGTCGAGCCGGGTGCGATAGCGCTCGGCTAGGATTTCGCCGGGCGCATGGCACCAGATTTCGGCGGTCTCAACGACGCCAGCCCGCTTCAGGTGATCCTCGAGCACCTGGCGCGGCTGGAAGCCGAACCAGGCATCGACGACGAAAATCGATCCCGCCGGGGCCTCGCCGACGAGCGACCAGATGGCTGCGTAGCTGGCGCGGCCGAGCGTGCGGTTGAACTCGCGGTCGGCGCCGCCCAGCAATTCGAGGAACGGGTTCTTGATGGTGTCCAGCGCCAGCAACGGCCAGCCCATGCGCTCCGAAATGCCACGGGAGATCGTGCTTTTGCCCGAAGCGGGAATGCCGTTGACCAGCACGGCGCGCCGGGCGGGCACGGCGGGCCGGACACGGCCCGGCAGGGCGGGTGGCTGAGGTAAGGGCGACGCGTGGGGAGCTCTCGTCTCGGCCGCGAGTGCCTGCAGGCCGGCGCCGATCACGCCGGCGTCGTCGCCGAGCAGTGCCGGCCGCACCGGCGCCTGGTACCAGGGCGCGAGAGCGGGAGCATTGGCGAGCGCCCTGTGCGCCGCTCCGCCCAGTCCGCCACCGAGCAGCACCAGATCCGGGTTGAACATGGCGACCGCCGTATCGATCGCGGCGCGTAGCGGCCGCGCCCAGGCATTCAGTATGCCGCGCGCCGTCCCGTCGCCGGCGGCGTCGCGGGCAAAGAGCTGGTCGATCGTGATCTCCGGGCCGAGACCGGCGCGGGCGATGTGGCGGCCAAGCGCGGTGCCGGAGCTGGTGGTTTCGACGCAGCCGCGCCGGCCACATTTGCAGGTTTCGCCGTTGAGGTCGACGGCGATATGGCCAAGCTGGCCCGCCGTCGCCTTGCCACGCACGATGCGCCGACCTTCAGCCACGGCGCCGCCGATGCCGGTGCCGATGGTGAACATGACGATGCTGTCATGGCCGGCGGCCGCACCCCTGGCCACTTCGGCTGTTAGAGCCATGTTGCAGTCATTGTCGATGGTGACGGGCTTGCCGGTCATGCTTTCCAGCCGCTGCGCCAGCGCGACCGAGGCGAGGTCGACATAGCCTCCCGACAGCACCGTGCCGCGCCGCGCATCGACGCGGCCGGGAACGCCGATGCCGATCGCTGCCACTTCCGGAGTATCGAGCTGGTGCACCATGTCGGCGATGCGGCCGAGCACCAGCTCCGGGTCGGGCGCGCTTTTCTCGGAAATGCGCTTGAGGATTTCACCCGTGGCGGAGATGCGGGCGGCACGCAGATTGGTGCCGCCGATATCGATCCCTATGGCCATCGATTTTTGTCGCATGACGTCTCGTGCTTGTTCGTCCGACTCTGCTCCAAGGTGTGTTGAGATTCAGGTCAGGCCGAGCCGAGAATGGTGGAGAACCGGGACGGAGAGTACTTCAAGTACGTAAGCACCGGAAGCGCAGGAAGCCATCGCTTGCAGGCCGGCCTCACCTGAATATCATCATGCCTAAGCGGCCTTGCGCCGGTAGTTACCTATCACCGCTTGGATCTCGCGCAGTCTCGAGACCGCGATGGTCCTCAGCTTTTCACGCTGGATGTCGCGGTCGAGTGAGATGCAGTCCTTCCACAGCGAGCGGCCGGCAATAACACCCGAGGCGCCATTGCGCATGGCGATCTCGACCTGGCCGAGGAAGGTCGAATGGTTGACGCCGGCCGACAGCACCGCCCATGGCACGTCGCCGGCCAGCCTGGTGATCCTGGCGCAGGCATCGGGTGTGCCGGGATAGGGAAGCTTGAGCACCTTTGCCCCGCACTGCAGCGAAATGCGCGTGCCCTCTTCGATCAGCGAGGGGATTTTGGCGGTGTAGTCTTCGACGCTTTCGCCCTCGAGCTGGTAGGTCAGGAACTCGACGACCAGCAGCAGGTCCTCACTGGCGAAGTCGGCGATGCACTGGTTCAGGATGGCGATGTTGTGCTCGTTCGCTTCGGGCTTGTCGGCCCTCAGATAGACCATGATCTTGCCGCCGGTGCCGCCGAGCTCACGCACGCGGCGCGCGTTGATGCCGGGAACGAGGCGCGACAGCCGATAGCCGTCGGGCGAGACATCGAAGCCCGAAGCGTCGAGGCCGATAAGCAAAGCCGTGTCGCGGTTCAGCACGCCTTCGTCGACCACCCGCGGCACCGCGCAGAGCGGGTCGAGCAGCACGCAGGAGGCCTCGCTGGCGAGGTAGCGCGTGATGTCGGCCTTGGTGTCGCCAAGCATGTCGTTGGTGATCTTGGCCTGCTCATCCGGATCCGACGCCAGCAAGGTGCGCATGCCGCCGCGCTGGTCGCAGGCGATGGCCATCATCGCCCCGTCCTTGCCGCATATCTGCTGGTAGCCGCGCAGCTCCGCGGTGGTCATCCTGGTCATGGTCTTTTATCCGATCCTGGCGCCCTCGGGACGCGATATGGAAGCGAGCCCAAGTTGCGGCTTTGCCAAATTTGAGCGATAACTCCCGTGGTCGGCAGGTCTGTAACACATTGCTGAAAGGAATTGCAAGCTGTCTGTTCCTCCCATCCAGGATGCGACCGCCTCGCGCACGATGCTGCATACGGTCGCCAAGCTGCACTACGAGGCGGAGATGTCGCAGGTCGATATCGCGCGGCGGCTGGGAGTCTCGACCGCCACCATTTCGCGCCTGCTGCAGCGGGCGCGGGCGGAAGGAATCGTGCGCATCGAGGTGCTCGATATCGTGACGCCCGAAGCTGCCACCGCGCAGTTGATCGAGGGGCTTGGGCTGCGCGACGCGGCCGTCGTAGAGACGCCGGCAGCTGGCGTGCTGACGGCGCTGGCAGCACCCCTGGGCGGCCTGCTCAGGCAAGCGGAACTTTCGGCCGGCTCTGTTGTGGCCATCGGCTGGGGGCGCGCGATCCGTGAGGTGATCCGCGCCGGCCTGCCGCGCATTCCAGGCGTGCTCACCGTTGCCGCCACCGGCGGCATGCAGCAGCAGGCGGCGCATTTCCAGATCAACGAATTCGTGCGGCTCGCCGCCGAGGAGTTCGGCGGGACACCGCATTTCATCCATGCGCCCTATCTGCCGTCGACCGAATTGCGCGATGTCTTCCTCGGCGATGCGGCGATCAGCGACAGCGTCGCCCTCTGGGACCGGACCGATGTCGCGATCGTCGGCGTCGGCCTGCCGCATGCCATCAACCCGCCCGAGGCAAGCGCGGCGACGCTCAGCGAGCAGGCGCTGTTCCAGGCGGCCGGAGACGTCCTTCGCCACTATTTCGATGCCGAAGGCACGCTGATCGCCTGGGAAGGGGAAAGCCGGATGATCGCCATGACGCCGGCCCAGCTTCGCGCCGTTCCGCTGGTGATCGGCGTCGCCGCCGGGCCGGAGAAGGCGACGGCCATCATCGGCGCGGCGCGCGCCAAGCTGATCAATGCCCTGATCACCGACACCAAGACGGCGCAGGCCATCCTCGAGGCGCTCCTGCCCGCTAGAGCAATTCCAGGAAAAGTGTGAAACGGTTTCCGTCCGGAATTGCGTCAAAACAAAAGATAGAGCGGTTCTGCGTTTCCGTGAAAACGATGAACCGCTCTAGGCCGGCCATCGAAAACAGCCGTTGTGCCGTCGCCGGGTTGGGGCGATAGTCCCCGTGCGGGGACTCTGCGGAGCAGACAGATGGTGTACGATCTGGAAATCGCTGCGGTTCGGCCCGCCAAAGAGCCGCTTGCAATTTATTTCAGCAAAGTGTTACAACTCTGCGAACCCGGTGCGAATGCGTGCCGGGCGGCGCGGTTTTGTCGACCTTGCGGAGGCGCGGGACAAGACCGCTGACATTACAATGGCCGGTTTCGACTGGCTGAACTGACGACAGGGGCGCTTGGGAGGAAAGCCGCCCGCAACAGCCAGGCATGCGAAATCCGTTTTTCGGCCGACGCCATGGTCGCGATCCGAGATCGACGGCCATTCCAATGTCCACAGCATATCTGCCAACACCATGAGGAGGAATTCATGAAGAAGATCGTTGCCGCGCTCGCGGCGCTCGCCATCTCGGCATCGGCGCTGGTCGCGCCTGCGTCGGCGCAGGACAAGAAGTACACCATTGCACTCATTCCTGGCCTGACCACCGACGGCTTCTACATCACCATGCGCAAGGGCGCCCAGGCAGCTGCCGATGCGCTCGGCGTCAACCTGGTTTTCCAGGGCGCCCCGGATTTTAATCCCGTGACGCAGGTGCCCGTGCTTGACGCGGTCATCGCCAAGAAGCCGGACGCGATCCTGATCGCGCCGACCGACAAGGTCCAGCTGGTCGAGCCGCTGCGCAAGGCCAGCGATGCCGGCATCCCAGTGATCACCGTCGACACTTTCATCGGCAGCGGCGTCTACCAGACCGGCGCCGGCGACGCTGATTTCCCGCTTTCCTACATCGCGTCGGACAACATCCTCGGCGGCGAGATTGCCGCGCGGGCACTGGCCACTGCCATAGGCGACAAGGGCAAGGTCTACGTTTCAAACGTGAAGCCTGGCATTTCGACCACTGACCAGCGTGAAGAGGGCTTCAAGAAAGAGATGGCGGCCAACCATCCCGGCATCACCGTTCTCGAAACGCAGTTCAACGACAATGACGCCAATAAGGCCGCCTCGCAGCTGCAGGCTGTGTTCGCGCGCAATCCCGATCTCGTTGGCGTGTTCGGCGCCAACCTTTTCTCCGCGCTCGGCGCGGCGAATGGCGTCCAGCAAGCTGGGCAGACTGGCACCGTCAAGGTCGTGGCGTTCGACGCACCGACCAGCATCGTCGACAACATCAATACCGGCCTGGTCGACGTGGCTATAGCCCAGCATCCCGCCGAGATCGGCTATTTTGGCGTCGTTTCAGCCTATGCCCATCTGACCGGCCATTCGATCCCGGTTGCGATCGGCACCGGCTTCACGATCATGGACAAGTCGAATATCGCCGACCCGAACATCTCGAAGTATCTCTACTCCGAGTGAGTCCTGACCTGCCCGGTCTCCTTCCGGCTTGCCGGAGGGGACTGGGTCCTGGGACTGTTTGAAGAAGGCCGCGCCGCGGATCGGAACCATTCATGACCACAACATCATCAACCGGCGAAACGCATGTTGCCCCCCAGGCGGACCACGGTGATCCCGCAAGAAGCCTGATCGCACGTATCGCCGATGGACGTGCCTGGCTGTTCCTTGCCGGCCTGATCATCTGTTTCGAGGTCTGGTCGCGGCTCGCCTTCGGCGCCACCTTCGTGCTCAACCCGTTCAACCTGCAGTCCATCGCGATCTTTGCCGTGGCACCGCTGCTCTTGGCGACCGGCCAGACATTCGTCATCATTTCGGGAGGCATCGACCTCTCGCTCGGCTTCATCATGGGCCTTGCAGCCGTCGTCGCCGCCCATGCCACGAACATGGCGGGAGCCGCAATCCCGCTGCCCCTGGCAATGCTGGCAGGTATTCTGGCTGCCGTGCTTGTCGCCGGCGTGCCGGGTATCATCAACGGCCTGCTGATCTCGCGGCTGAGAATTCCGCCCTTCATCGGCACGCTCGGCATGTTCGGCGTGGCGCGCGGTGCTGCCTATCTCCTTGCCGGCGGCACGACTGTGCCGGTGCAGAATTCCTGGTTCGCGCTGCTCGGCAACGGCAAGTTCCACGGCGTGCCCTACCTTGTCATGATCACCGCCGTCTTTGTCGTGGTGATGCATTACATCCTGAGCCAGACCCGGTTCGGCCAGCACAATTACGCCATCGGCGCCAATGTGCAGGCGGCGCGGCGCGCCGGCATCGACATCAAGGATCACATCCTTCGCCTCTACGTGCTGTCGGCGATGTGCGCCGGCCTCGGCGGCGCGCTCTATGCCGCGCGCTTCACCGCGGGCGCGGCGCAGGCCGGCGAGCCATTGCTGCTCGACAGTGTCGCGGCCGTCGTCATCGGCGGCGCCAGCCTGTTCGGCGGCTCCGGCACCATATTCGGCACGGTCGCCGGCGCCCTGGTGATCGCGGTCATCCAGTACGGGCTGGTCTTCGTCAATGTCGAGCCGTTCTGGCAGTTCATCGCCGTCGGCCTCGTCATCATCATTTCCGTCCTTATCGACCAGGCGCAACGCCGGTTCAGTGGAGCCCGCCAGGATGAATAACCAGGAACAGACCCCGCTGCTGGAGGTCCGCAACCTTTCCAAGCATTTTGGAGCCGTCCGCGCCTTGAACGATTTCTCCATGGTCGTGCGGCCGGGTGAAGTGGTGGCGCTGGCCGGCGACAACGGCGCCGGCAAAACGACGCTGATCAAGGCGATATCGGGCGTCTTCCAGCCGACCGGCGGCGAGATCCTGCTCAGGGGTCAGCCGGTGAGCTTTTCGACGCCGCAGGAGGCGCGCGAGAAGGGTATCGAGACCATCTACCAGGACCTGGCGCTGGCCGACAATCTGTCGATCGGCGCCAACATCTTCCTTGGCCGCGAACCAATGCGAAAGGCCTTCGGCTTCCTGCCGGTGCTCGACCGCAAGGCGATGGCGGTTGCCGCCAAGCAGACCATGGGACGGCTGGATTTCCATGTCAGCCGGCTCGATGCCCCGGTCAGCAATTTCTCCGGCGGCCAAAGGCAGGCCGTCGCCATCGGCCGCGCCGTCTATTGGGACGCGCAGATCCTGATCATGGACGAGCCGACCGCGGCCCTCGGCGTGCCCGAGCAGCGCAAGGTCATTTCGCTGATCCACCAGCTCAAGGCGCAAGGCCGTGGCGTGATCTTCATCTCGCACAATCTGCAAGACATCTTCGCCGTATCCGACCGCATCGTCGTGCTCAGGCGCGGTATCCAGGCCGGCGAGCGCAAGATCTCGGAGACCAACCACGACGAAGTCGTCAAGCTGATGGTTGGTGGGTAGGCGAAGGGCTGGTTTCGAACCGGGCCGCCTCGCGGTCCTGCCACCGCATTATGCCGAGAGGGCGTCGAATACCGCCTTCGTTTCGGCGACAAGCGTGCGCATCAACTGCCCAGCCGGAAGCTCTTTGTTCAGCGCGGCTGCTTGCCCGTAAAGGTGAAGATCGAAATCTCCATTCCCCTTTGCGTGCCCGGCATCGCCGAGCGGCGCGCTGAGCGCATACATTTGCGGGAAATCCGGCAGGCGCGTTCGGCTCTCTTCCATCTCCAGGGCGTAGCGCGAGCGCTTCGCCCGTGCCGCACGGCCGGAAAAGGCATCGCTGACGATTGTATCCATGTCGGTCGCGGAGCGGATCAGGGCGCGGCGCGGCGCATCCGTGCCGGCCTCGTCGCAGGACAGAAAACCGGTGCCGATCTGCACGCCGCTGGCGCCAAGGGCAAAGGCGGCCGCTATGCCTCGGCCGTCGGCTATGCCTCCCGCGGCAATGACCGGGAGATCGATGGCATCCACGATTTGGGGAACCAGCGCCATCGTCCCTACACCGTCTCCGGGATGGGTCGGGACGTGAGAGCCGCGATGCCCGCCCGCCTCCCATCCCTGGGCGATGACGGCGTCGATGCCGGCTTCGCCGAGCTTGCGCGCCTCGGCGACGTTCGTCGCGGTGCTGATGATCACGATCCCGGCCTGCTTCAGTCTGGCAATCGCGGCAGCCTCCGGAATGCCAAAGTGGAAACTGACGACGGGCGGGTGAACCTCCAGCACGAAATCGAGCCTGGCGTCGTCGAAGCCCGGTCCCAGCGATGGCAGCCTTGCCGGCGGCGCGCCGAGGGACAGCTCCGCGTAGTAGGGCCGCAACCTGTCAATGGTCTGCGCCAGGACCGCATCGCTCGTGTGGGGTTGCGGATGAGCGAAGAAATTGAGGTTGAACGGATGATTAGTCCCCGCTCTGACCTTGCGAACCGCTTCACGCAGACCATCCGGCAGCATCGATGCGCAGCCGAGCGATCCCAACCCGCCGGCATTGCTCGCTGCCGCGGCGAGCTCCGGCGTCGCCGAACCAGCCATTGGGGCCTGAATGATCGGATGCTCGATCTTCAGCAGATCGCATAAACGACGGTTCGGCCACATGAGCGTCTTTCCAGTACCCAAGGGGGGATCGCACGCGATCCCAGCATAGGCCTTGCGATGGGGTCGGGTCACCGGAATTATGCGGGCGCCACGACACCGACCGACTCCCGCTCCACTAACGGGCATTCAAGCTTGGTGATGGGATAGCGGCCGCGGCCCGGGGTTGGGGGCGCTTCCAGCTGCTCGATCGCCCATTGCCCCATCGCCATGTGCGGCAGGATCGATGTGGTCAGCGGCGGGAAGAGATGACGGGCGATCTCCTCGTCGTCATAGCCGACGACGGAGATGTCCTGCGGGATGTGCAGGCCGGCCTCCTTCAGCGCCTCGTAGCAGCCGATAGCCGTGCGGTCGTTCTGGCAGAAGATGGCGGTCGGGCGGTCCTTGAGCGCCAGCAGCTTCACGGTCGCTGCATAACCCGCACTTGCCGACCAGTCGCCCTCGACCACCAGTTCCGGGTCGAAGGGGATATCGGCCGTCGCCAGCGCGCGGCGGTAGCCCTTCAGCCTGTCCTGAGCGGCCTGCATCCAGGGCTCGCCGGTGATGGTGGCGATGCGGCGATGGCCGTGGCCGATCAAATGCCGGGTCGAACTCTGGCCGCCGGCGATCTCGGATGGCACCACGGCTGGGAAGGCATAGTCGGCCGTGTAGCAGTTGAGCAGGATGACCGGGATGTCGAGGCCGTAGAGGAAATCCGGCGCCGTGATCTCGCGGGTGAAGATGGTCATGTAGATCAGCGCCGAGATGCCTCGCCTGGTGAGGGCCTGGATGGCGCGCGGCTCCATGACGGCATCGCCCATGGTCTGCGCCACCAGGAGCACGTTGCCGGCGTTCCACGAGGCCTGGCGCGCGCCTTCGATGGCGACCACCGCCTCGGGGCTGGTCGCCAGTTGGTCCACGGCAAAGCCGATGACGCCATCCAGTCCCTCGAACGGCGTGACAAGCGGCCGCAGGGCGGAAAACATGGGCGGTGAGTAACCGAGCGCCCGCGCCGCTTCGATCACCCGATCGCGGGTCTGCTGCGACAGCCGGATGCCCGGTGAATTGTTGAGAACGAAGGAGACGGTTGCCTGCGAGCAGCCGGCGGCTCGGGCGATGTCGGTCATGGTGACGCGACCTTTTAGGCCCCTGGCGGACGGCTTACGGCGCTTGGAAGACTCCGGGGGGTCGCGCAATTCCGTCGGTTCGCTCATATCGGCATCGTTCCCCAAACCCGGCCTGTCTTACGAAAAAGCCGGCATTAACGGCAAGGCGGTTGTCGTTTGGGTGCGTTGGTCGGAAACGCACGTCACTTATAACTATTATCAAGCGCATCGCATTCAGCACCAGTAGCGCCGCACGGCGACGAAAACAACTGGCCACAACCCGAAAAGCGACTATTTACTGGGCTCTCCTTGTAAGTAGCGGCCTTGCCTGCAGCCGCTCTCCTTGCTCCCTCGAATACCCGCGGCTATGGTTCTTCGCCAACGCGGGATGCGCCCTTCCAGCGCCATAACTAATACTATTTACTAATAGCGGTAAGCGCTCTACTGTCAATTCGCCGTCACCGATCCGGGCTCGGACCGGTGGCGGCGAGAAGCGGCGTGTGGCGCGCCACCGGTCCGGTGAGCTACCGGAGGAGGCCTGCCGCACACTCACGAAAATGTCAGACAAATCGGACTATTTACGAACAGCGAATGAGTGTCTAGTGTTTCGGTCGCGGCTGGATTGGCGCCGTTCCTAAGTTGCCAGACCATTGGGCCAGCCCCTTGAGGAGGAGGGCGTGCGGGCCGCAGCCGAGACATCAGCGATGAGTTTCAAAAGGGAGGTTGAACATGAAATTTGTGATCCGTAATGCATCCATCGCCGCCGCGGCCTTGGCTCTCGGCCTGTCGGCGAGCGCAATCGCGCGCGCCGACGACAAGCCGACGCTGGCCTTCGTCGTCAACGGCGCGTCGGACTTCTGGAAGGCGGCGGAAGCCGGCGTGAAGAAGGCGCAGGGCGAACTGCCCGACTACAATCTTGAGCTGAAATATCCCGAGCAGTCGTCGGTCGCCATCCAGCAGCGGCTGATGGACGACCTTGTGACCGCCGGTGTGAAGGCGATCATGGTGTCGGCCGTCGACCCCAAGACCTCCACCGACGGGCTCAACAAGATCGCGTCGGAAACGGCGCTGTTCACCACCGACAGCGACGCCCCGCAGACCAAGCGTGTTGCTTATATCGGCTCGTCCAATGTCGATGCCGGCAAGCAGGCGGCCGAGATCGCCAAGAAGGCGATGCCGGACGGCGGCAAATGCCTCGGCTTCGTCGGCCTGCTCGGCGCCGACAATGCCAAGGAGCGCATCCAGGGCATGAAGGACGGGCTCGCCGGCACCAAGATCGAGCTGGTCGACGTGCGCGGCGACGACATCGACCAGGCCCGCGCCAAGAAGAATGTCGAGGACGCGCTCGTTGCCAGCCCCGACGTGACCTGCATGGTCGGCTTCTACTCCTACAACACGCCGCGCATCTATGAAGCGCTGCGCGACGCCGGCAAGCTCGGCCAGATCACCGTCGTCGGCTTCGACGACGATCCGATCACGCTGGGCGGCGTCAAGGAAGGCACCGTGGCGGCAACCGTCGTGCAGCAGCCCTTCGAATGGGCCTATCAGGGCATGAAGCTGATGGCCGCCTATCTCAAGGGCGACAAGTCGGGCGTTCCGGCCGACGGCCTGATCATCATCCCGACCAAGATCATCGGTAAAGACGATGTCGACGCTTACGCCGCCAGTCTGAAGGCGATGTCCGGCAACTGAGGCGAAAACAGCTGCGCCGGCTCAAGGTTCGCCTTGAGCCGGCGTTCGTATTGACGGGCCTGGCAAGGCCCGTCAGTCTGCTGAAGGGGTCGTTTTGGGACCTAACGGCTGCTGCCAGGCGTGATGAATTATTCCGACACATCCATCGTTGCTTCGACTGCCGCTCCGTTCCTGAGCCTGGAGAGCGTGCGCAAGACCTATCCCGGCGTGGTGGCGCTGGACGGGTTCTCGATGGAGGTGAGGCCGGGCGAAGTGATCGGCCTGGTCGGCGAGAACGGCGCCGGCAAATCGACGCTGATGAAGATCCTGGGCGGCGTGACGAGGCCGGACACCGGCACCATCACCGTCGACGGCGTCACCCATGACGGGCTGACGGTCGAAGCCAGCCTTGGCTCCGGCATCGCTTTCGTCCACCAGGAACTCAACCTGTTCGAAAACCTCGACGTTGCCGCCAACATCTTCTTCGGCCGCGAGCCGCTGCGTGGCGGGCCGCTGAAGCTGGTCGATCGCGCCAAACTGCGCATCATGGTGGCGCCACTGCTGAAGCGGGTCGGCGCCAATTTCTCGGCCGCCGCGCCGGTGGCCTCGCTTTCGCTCGCCCAGCAGCAGATGGTCGAGATCGCCAAAGCGCTGTCGATCAAGGCGCGGCTGGTGATCCTCGACGAGCCGACCTCTAGCCTGCCGCTCGCCGAAACCGACAAATTGCTCGACGTCATCAAGGCGCTGAAGGCGGAAGGCATCAGCGTCATCTTCATCTCGCACCGGCTGCACGAGGTCGAGCGGGTCGCCGACCGCGTCGTGGTGCTGAGGGACGGCATGCTGGCCGGCACGTTGCCGAAGAGCGCCATCAACCACGACCAGATGGTCAAGCTGATGATCGGCCGCATGCTGAAGGAACGCGAGAAGGCCGCCGAGTCAGCACGCGCGCCGGGCGGCGTAGCACTTTCGGCCAAGGCCGTGCGTACCAGCGCCTATCCCGACCGTCCCGTCGATCTCGACGTCAGGCATGGCGAGATCCTCGGCCTTGCCGGCCTGGTCGGCTCCGGCCGCACCGAGCTGGCGCGGGTGCTGTTCGGCATCGACGAGCGGTTCGGAGGCAGCGTGCTCCTGGACGGCAAGCAACTCGCGCTCGGCTCGGCCGCGGATGCGGTGGCCAGCGGCATCTTCTTGGTGCCCGAGGACCGCAAGCTGACCGGCATCCTGCTCGACCTCTCGATTGCGCAGAACATCTCGCTGCCCAATCTGCCAGCGCATGCGAAGCGCTCGCTGGTCTCAGCCAGTGCCGAAGTCGCCACTGCCGAGAAGCAGAAGGCAAATCTCGGCATCAAGGCGCCGTCGGTGGCGACGCGCACCGGCACGCTGTCGGGCGGCAACCAGCAAAAGGTGGTGCTGGGTAAGTGGCTGGCGATGAATCCCAAGGTGATGATCCTCGACGAGCCGACACGCGGCATCGACATCGGCGCCAAGGCGGAAATCTACGGGCTGATGCGGGCGCTGGCCGATGCCGGCGTCGCCGTGCTGATGATCTCCAGCGACATGGAAGAGGTGATCGGCGTCTCGGACCGGATCGCCGTCATGCATGAGGGCCAGATCTCGGGCATTCTCGACAAGGACGATTTCAGCCAGGAAAACGTGCTGCTGCTCGCGGTCGGCAAGAAGCCGAACTAGATTTTGTTTCGCCGCAGGTTCTGGTCGCAAAACCGCGGAACACTTTTGCGGAACCTGCTTTGGGGAGAAGACGATGAGCAAGAAAGATCTCGGCCTGCTGATCCTCATCCTGGTGGTGGGAACGGTGGTGGCGATCATCAATCCGCGCTTCCTGCTGCCGATCAACCTTGCCAACACCTCGAACCTGATCGGCCTGTTTGGCATCCTGTCCATCGGCCAGGCCTTCGTCATCATCACCGGCGGCATCGAACTGTCGGTCGGCTCGGTGGTTGCGCTGCTCGGTACTCTGTTCATCGACTTCATCGCCGTGCGCGGGATGGATTGGCCGCTGGCCTTCGTGCTGATCATCGCGCTCGGCGCCGTTATCGGGCTGGTGCATGGCTGGCTGATCACGCGACTGAAGTTGCAGCCCTTTGTGGTGACGCTCTGCGGCCTGCTTATCTATCGTGGCGTGGCGCGCTTCTACACCGCCGACGGCACGGCGGGTTTCGGCTTCGGCCAGAATTTCCCGGACCTCGAATTCCTGACCGCCGGCCGCAGCTATGGCGTGCCGAACAGCTTCATCGCGCTGATCGTCATCTCCATTGTGATGTGGGTGGTGCTGCACCGTTCGGTGTTCGGGCGCTATCTCTATGCCATCGGCAAGAACGAGGAAGCGGCGAAATATTCCGGCATCCGAACAGGCCGCGTGGTGATGGCCGCTTACGTCATCTGCGGCGTGCTGACGGCGCTGTCGGCGATCTATTTCGCCATGTACACACGCTCGATCTCGCCGGCCAGCCACGGCCAGTTCTACGAGCTTTACGCCATTGCCGCCGCCGTGCTCGGCGGCTTTTCGCTGCGCGGCGGCGAAGGCTCGCTGGTCGGTGTCATCCTCGGCACGGTGCTGCTGCAGGAACTGCAGAACCTCGTCAATTTGCTCGGCATCCCCTCCTCGCTCAACTTCGCGGTCATGGGCGGGGTGATCCTGATCGGCGTGCTGGTCGATCAGCAATGGGGCGTGTTCCGCGCGCGGCGGCAGATGCTGGAAGCAACACGCAAGGGCGTCGCCGGCGCGCCGGCGGAGTAGCGCTAGATCATGCTCGACAGGTCGGAGAACGCCATCGCCTTGCGCAGCACTTCTGCAAAGCGCTCGCCTGCCACTTCGCGGGCGCCGCTGTTGTCGATCGAGGTGACATCGGGGCCGGACAGCGCGACGGACGTGCTGCGCGCCAGGCGCGCCAGCACCTCGCCGCGCGATTCGCGGCCGCGCATGGCCAGCCGCTCGGCGAGGATTTCCGGCGTCGCGGTGATCTCGACAACGGCCAGATTGGCGTAGCGGTCGCGCAGCGTCGGGATGATGGCGCGCGAGACGTTGGCGACGGCGACCTGACCGTTGGCGACCGACCAGTCGACATCGGCCGGAATGCCGTAGCGCAGGCCATGCGCTTCCCAGGCTATGGCAAAGGCGCCGTCGGCCTCGGCCTCGGCAAAGGCGGCGTCGGCCAGCGTGTCGTGGTCCTCGCTCGCCGCATCGCTCGGCCTTGTGATGACCCGGCGTACGAACTCAAGCCGGCTCTCGTCGGCGAAACACGCCTTGGCATAGCCGATCATCGTGTCCTTGCCGGCGCCGCTCGGCCCGACCACGGCGACGAAGACGCCGTGGCGGATCGGAAAGGTGTCGGTGGACAGTTCTCGTTCGATCAACGCCGAGACCATCATGCGACCCGGCGCCCCTGGCGCCAGACGGTGCGGACGACCGGCACATGGTCGTCGACGCGCACACGCACCAGATCGGCGCGCCGTCCCTGTTCGATGACGCCGCGATCGCTGAGGCCGACCGCCTCGGCGGGGTTCTTCGACACCATGGCCACCGCCTGCGGCAGCGAAATGCCCTCTACGACATCGCCGAGGAAGAAAGCCGACTGGATCAGGCTGAAAGGAATGTAATCCGACGACAGGATGTCGAGCAGGCCGTCGCCGGCGAGTGTGCGGGCCGAGACATTGCCCGAATGCGAAGCGCCGCGCATGACGTTGGGCGCGCCCATCAGCACGCCGAGCCCGGCCGCTTTCGAGGCCCGTGCCGCTTCCTCGGTGGTCGGGAATTCGGCGACACGCACGCCTTGCTCGATCGCCTCCTCGACATGGCCCGAGGTGGCGTCGTCGTGGCTCGCCAGCACGATGCCGCGCTCATGGCAGGCGGCGGCGATGAAGACCCGGTTCGGGCCGGAGTTCATGGCCGATTCCGCCATGCGCTTTTCGCAGAACTTCTGAAAGGCGCGATCGGTCAGCTTCAGCTTGCGCTGGTAATAATAGGCATAGGTTTCAAGATTGACGAACTGGCGCTGTCCCGGCGCATGATCCATCAGCGAAGCCAGCTTCACCCTTTCATCGGTTTCGAAATTGGCGAAGGCTCTGAGGCAATCGGGCGCCGAAACCTCGCAGCGCAGATGGATGAAGTGATCGGCCCGCAGCCGATCTTCGCGCACGCTGTCCTCGATCGCATCGGCGAGCTTGCGGATGTCGGTGGAAGTCAGGTCGGCGTCCTCGTCCATGCCGACGCGCAAGGCATCGAGCACGGTGGTGATGCCGGCAGTCGCCACCTGCGCGTCATGGGCAAGCACGGCGGCGATGGGGTTCCAGCGCACTTTCGGACGCGGCGCATAATGGCCCTCGAGATGGTCGGTGTGGAGTTCGACCAGGCCGGGGATGACGTAGTCGCCGCCCATGTCCTCGCCGTTGCGGCCGGCGCCGGTGTCGATGGCGGCGATCAAGCCGTCGCGCAGCACGAGCGAGCCCTCGACGATCTCGTCGGCAAGCACGATGCGGGCGTTGGTGAGAACGGTCTCGGCGGTCATTTCAGGCAGTCCTTGATCTCAAGCAGTTTTTCTGGCCGGGCGGCGCCCGAGCGCGTGATGGGAAAGCACCATGAACGGGGCGCCCGGTTCGGTTTCGACAAACAGCGTCAGCGCATCCACCGACACCGGCCGCAGCAGCACCCCCGCAAACAGGCTGTCGATTGCTGCGCGCAGACGAGGGCTTTCCTGTGACGCGGCGCGGCCGGACAGCGTCATGTGGAAACGAAACGTCTCGAAGACGTAAGGGTAGCCCCACTGGCAGAGGTTGCGGAATTCGGCAGGCTTCAGCGAATCCGGGCTGCGTCGTTCGATCTCAGCCTCGGTCAACGGCGCGCGGAAGCGGTCGAATCCGAGCACGACGTCGTCGGCAAAGCGGTTGAGCGCCGGCAGCGGCGCCTCGGGAACCAGCGCGAAGAAGCCGTCGATCTGGCTGACGACCAGGCGCGGGATTGTGACTGCCGGCGTCGCTTCGGCAAAAGCATCAAGTGCCGCGCGAAGCGAGGCTTCCGTCTCGTTCGGGGCCAGCCGGAAGGGCGCCTTCAGCGTCGCATGGAAGCCGTAACGCCGCGCCGAGGCAGTGTGGAAGGCAACTTCCGCCGCCGACAGGTCACCAACGGCCTCGACCGGCCGTGTCGCGGCGCCGAACGGATCGCGGCCCAGCCAGTTGGCGGCGATGCGCGCCAGCGGCTCGTCCTGGCTTGGGGTGAAATAGATGGCGTAGCGCATAGAAAGTCCTCGTCAGACCCGCTGCCATAGGCGATTTGCATGACGGATTGACGAAGCTTTGAAGGGTTTTCGATGGCAAATCGACACGGCAAGTCCTTAGCCGACGTTTTTTCCGTGCTGGACCAATAGCTTCAGCGGAAAGGCCGATCGATCAGGCCTTCATCAACCATTCGTGCTCGGGCGCATTGTGGAACTTCCAGGTGCGCTTCGGTCCGGCCATGACGTTGAGATAATAGAGGTCGTAGCCATGACAGGCTGCGCAAGGATGATAACCCTTGGGCACCAGCACGACATCACCGTCCTCGATCGCCATCGCCTCGTCGAGATCGCGGGCGCCATTCTTGTCGCCATCGGTGTAGACGCGCTGGAAGGCAAAACCCTGCGGCGGGTTGAGGCGGTGATAGTAGGTCTCCTCCAGATAGGACTCCGCCGGCAGATTGTCCTGGTCGTGCTTGTGCGGCGGGTAGCTGGATGTGTGGCCGCCCGGCGTGATCACCTCGACCACCAGCAGCGAATCGGCCGGCTTGCCCTCCGGCAGGATGTTGGTGACGTAGCGGGTGTTGGTGCCCTTGCCGCGGGTTTCCTGGCCGAGATCGTCCGGCGCGATGACCCGCACCGGCAGGCCACCGCCGAGGCCGGGCGCCGAGCACACGGCAAGTTCCAGTTCGGTGTCGGCCGTCACCGACCAGTCGGAGTCCTCGGGCACGTAGACCGACCAGGGCTTGCCTTCGAAAGGCGACATGCGTTCGCCGAGCAGGCCAAGTTCCTTGCCGTCGGCCTTTGTCGTGCCCTTGCCGGTGACGAAGACCAGGCAGACCTCGCGATCGCTCGTTTGCCCGGAAGCGCGTTCGCCGGGCTTGAGCCGATGCAGATCGAAACCGACATAGGTCCAGCCGGCATTTTCCGGCGTGACGTGGGCGACGCGGCCGTGACCCTTGTTGGCTTTGACGAGCAGCTTCGACATCTGGGTTACTCCTTCGGTTCGGGCTCGGTCGGCGCCTTGCCCTCGTCGGCCGGCTTGTAGAGATAGAAGAACTGCCAGACGGCGTAGCCGGCGAAACCGAGCGCGATCACGCCCCAGAACGGCGTGCCGGAGGCGAACTCGATCGCCGACCAGATCAGGCAGACCGCGACGACGGCAACGCGCCGCCACAGCGGCCGGAAGAACGGGTGCTCAGAATCTTTCATCGGGCCAATCCGGGTTTCACCAACCGGACATCAGATAGGCCGCCGGTCACGGCAAATCCAGCGTTCATGCGTTGGGGAAGCCTTGCGTCTCGACCGTGTAGCCCGACGCCGTCATCACCCGCATCAGCTCCTTGTAGCCGACCTGAGCCATTTTAAGCGGTGGGTTCTTCTTCGGATCCTGCTCGGCCTCGACGACGAACCAGCCCTCATAGCCATTATCGGCCAGCCTCTGCACGATGGCGCCGAAATCCAGCGAGCCGTCGCCCGGCACGGTGAAGGCGCCGAGCGCCACGGCATCGAGGAAGGACTGCCTGGTGCGGTCGAGACTGTCGATCACACCCATGCGCACATCCTTCACATGGACATGGTTGATGCGCTTGTGGTGGTTGTCGATGGCGCGCAGCACGTCGCCGCCGGCAAAGGCCAGATGACCGGCGTCGAGCAGCAGCGGAATGCCCTCGCCCGAATGGCGCATGAAGGCGTCGAGCTCCGGCTCGGTCTCGACGACCGCCGCCATGTGGTGATGATAGGACAGCGGCATGCCTTGCTCGGCGCACCATTCGCCGAATTCGGTCAGCCGCCTGGCGTAGGCCTTCATCTCGTCGCCGGAAAGTTTAGGCTTGGTGGCTAAAGGCTTCGAGCGGTCGCCCTGGATGGAACGTCCGACCTCGCCATAGACGATGCAAGGCGCATTCACCGCCTTGAACAGATCGATCATCGGCTGGATGCGATCCTTGTTCCTGGCCATCTCCTCATCGACCAGCGTGCCGGAGAACCAGCCGCCGCACAGCGTCACGTCGGCCTCTCTCAGGATCGGCAGCATGACATCAGGGTCGCTGGGAAAGCGGCGGCCCATCTCCATGCCGGTGAAGCCGGCCGAGCGGGACTGGCGCAGACATTCCTCCAGCGACACGTCATCGCTCAGTTCCGCAAGATCGTCGTTCCACCACGCGATGGGGGACATGCCCAGTTTGGCTTTCAAGTCGTCGCTCCAGGTTCAGTTCGTTGCGAGGCGGATGCCGGGCTCAGCCCTGCCGGCTGCCCACGGCTTCCTCGTATTTCTTGCGCGCGGCGTTCACCTGCGGCCGCGACGAGACTTCCGGCACCGCGACATCCCACCAGTAGCCACCCGCATCTGTCGAGACCAGCGGGTCGGTGTCGATGACCAGCACGGTGGTGCGGGCGTTCTTCTTCGCCTGCTCCAGCGCCGTCTCCAACCCGGCGATCGACGACACCTTCTCGGCGATCGCGCCGAGGCTTGCAGCGTGCGCGGCGAAGTCGATGTCGGGCAAGATCTCGTGGCGCGAGTCTTTCAGCAGATTGTTGAAGTTGGCGCCACCGGTCGCCATCTGCAGCCGGTTGATGCAGCCATAGCCGCGGTTGTCGAGCAGCACGATTACCAGCTTGAGGCCGAGCATGACCGAGGTGGCGATCTCGGAATTGAGCATCAGATAGGAGCCGTCGCCGATCATGACGACGACTTCCTCGTCGGGCTTGGCCATCTTGACGCCGAGCCCGCCGGCGATCTCGTAGCCCATGGTCGAGAAGCCGTATTCGGCATGGTAGGAGCCGGGCGCGCCGGCCTGCCAGAGCTTGTGCAACTCGCCGGGCAGACCGCCGGCGGCATGCAGCAAGGTCACGCCTGAGCCCATTGTACGCTGCACGGCGCCAATCACCTGCGCGTCGGACGGATAGGCGGCATTGGTCGAGGCGGTCACCTTGGCGGCATCGGCCTGCCAGTTGGTCTTGCCCTTGATCGCATTGTCGGTCCAGGCGGCAGGCGCTTTCCAGCCCTTCAGCGCCGCGCCGAGTTCGGCGAGCCCTTCGGTCGCGTCGGCGACCAGCGGCAGCGCCCAGTGCTTGCCGGCATCGAAAGGCTGGCTGTTCAGCCCGATGATGGTCCTGCCGGAGTTCTTGAACAGGGCCCAGGAGCCGGTGGTGAAATCCTGCAGTCTGGTGCCGACGGCGAGCACAACGTCGGCCTCTTCCGCCAGCCGGTTGGCGGCCGACGTGCCGGTGACGCCGACCGCAGCCATGTTGAGCGGATGATCGTCCGGCAGCGAGGATTTGCCGCCTTGCGTCTCGCAGACCGGGATGCCGGCGCCCTGGACCAGCTTCGCCAGTTCTCCAGAAGCCTGCGAATAGAGCACGCCGCCGCCGGCGATCACCAACGGCTTTTTCGCGCCCTTGAGCGCCGCGACGGCGGCGGCCAGTTCCTGGCGGTCCGGGCGCACCCTGCGCGGCGTCCACACCCGCTCGGCAAAGAAGTTTTCGGGATAATCATAGGCCTCGGCCTGCACGTCCTGGCACAGCGACAGCGTCACCGGGCCGCATTCAGCCGGATCGGTCAGCACCTGCATGGCGCGGTTGAGCGCCGGGATAATCTGTTCCGGCCTTGTGATGCGGTCGAAATAGCGCGACACGGCGCGGAAGCAGTCGTTGACGGTCGCCGTGCCGTCGGAAAAATCCTCGGCCTGCTGCAGCACCGGATCGGGCAAGCGGTTGGCGAAGACATCGCCGGGCAAAAACAGGACGGGCAGTCTGTTTACATGCGCAAGCGCTGCCGCCGTCACCATGTTGAGCGCGCCGGGGCCGATCGAAGAGGTCGCCGCCATGAAGCGGCGGCGGAAATTGGCCTTGGCATAGGCGATCGCCGCATGCGCCATGGCCTGCTCGTTGTGGGCGCGGAAGGTCGGCAGGTCGTCGCGCACCTGGTAGAGCGCCTCGCCGATGCCGGCGACATTGCCGTGGCCGAAGATCGCCCAGACGCCGCCGAAGATCTGAACCTTCTTGCCGTCGATCTCGGTCATCTGGCGGGACAGAAAGCGGGTCACAGCCTGCGCCATCGTCAGGCGAACGGTCTTTGTCATGTCGTTTCCTCCGGCTTTCCGTCTTCTTATGCGGCCTTGCGGCCGCGCGCGGCAAGCCATGCCTCGGTCAATTGCTCGAAGCGCGATGCCATGTCGGCTACCGCTTCGTCATCCGACATCCTGCCGGCAAGCCATTGTTCGGCGGCGTTGATGAAGATGGTGCGACCGACGGCAAAGCCTTTGACGATGGGCGCCTTGGCGGTGGCGGCAAAGGCCGCCTCCAACTCGTCCTGCGGCGCTTCCAGCCCGAGCAGCACGACGCCGCGGCACCATGGATCGTTCCTGACGATCACCGCCTCGATCTTCGCCCAGGCGTTCGCCGAAGCCTGCGGTTCGAGCTTCCACCAGTCGGGTTTGATGCCGAGCGCATAGAGTTCCTCCAGCGCGCGCGGGATCGTGGTGTCGTCGAGCTTGCCGTGCTTGCCGGCGATGATCTCGATGAGAAGTTCTCTGCCTACTTTCCGCGCGGCCTCGAACAGGCTTCTGAGCTTCTGCTGCTGCTCTTCCTTCAGCGCCGCCGGATCGTCGGGATGATAGAAGCACAGGCACTTGATGCAGTGCTCGACCGGCCATTCGACCAGTTGTGAGCCTATGTCCTGCGAGAATTCGAAGCGAAGCGGCCGTGAGCCCGGCAACTCGACCGGGCGGCCGAGCCAGGCGAAGGGATGGCGGGCGTATTCGAACATGGCGTTGCGGCCGAATTTCTCGTCGAGCAGCATGCCATAGCCGGCGCGGCCGGCGGCAACCCTGGCCGCTGCCTTGACGGTCAGCACCTTGAAATCCTCGATGCGGGCCGGGTCGGCACCGACCTTGGCGGCGACGTCCTCGAGCTGGACGCGATGGTCGCAGGCCAGCGCCATCAGCGAAGGAATGTCATGCCGGCGCGTCGTCGCCCAATGGATGTGGTTGATCGCCTCGTCCTTGCGCAGCGCCAGATGCTTGCTGCCGTGCTTGAGGAAGAATTGCAGCTCCTCGAAGGTCGGATATTCCGGTGCGCAAAGCAGCCTAGACACGGCAAAGGCGCCGCAGGCATTGGCCCAGGTCGCCGCCGTGGCAAGATTTTCGCCGCCGAGCCAGCCGCGCAGGAAGCCGGACATGAAGGCATCGCCGGCGCCGAGCACGTTATAGACCTCGATCGGAAAGCCCTTGCCGACGACGCCGTCCTCGAGATCGTCGCTGATTGGGCCGTCATAGACGATGCAGCCCATGGCGCCGCGCTTGAGCACGATGGTGGCCTTGGACAGCGCGCGGATGGTCTTCAGCGCGCTCAGGCAATCGTCGGCGCCCGACGCGATCATGATCTCCTCTTCGGTGCCGACGATGAGATCGCAATCGGGCAGCACCGTCTTCAGCTGCGCCGAGACGCGGTCGGATTTGACATAGCGCTCAAAACCTTCTGCATGGCCGGCGAGGCCCCAGAGGTTGGGGCGGTAGTCGATGTCGAACACCACCTTGCCGCCCTTGGCCTTCATGATGCGGATCGCCTTGCGCTGCGCGGCATCGCTGTTGGGTCGCGAAAAATGCGTGCCGGTGACGACGATGGAGCGCGCCGAGGCGATGAAAGACTCATCGATGTCCTCCTCCGCCAGCGCCATGTCAGCGCAATCGGAGCGATAGAAGATCATCGGCGAGACGCCCTCTTCCTCGACCGACAGGAGCACCAGGGCGGTCAGCCGGTCCTTGTCGGTCTTGAGGCCGTCGACCGAGACGCCTTCACGCCGGAGCTGTTCGCGGATAAAGCGGCCCATCTGCTCGTCGCCGACGCGGGTAAGCAGGGCCGAGCGCAGCCCGAGCCTGGCCGTGCCGACCGAGATGTTGGCCGGGCAGCCGCCGACCGACTTGGCGAAGGAGGTGATGTCCTCCAGCCGAGAGCCGATCTGCTGGCCATAGAGATCGACCGACGCACGGCCGATGGTGATGACGTCGAGCGGTGTATGTCTCGCTTCCACGGCTTCGCCCATTGGAACCTCCCATCGGCCTTGTTGTCTTGAGTAACTTCATTTTGGGGTACACGTGCGAGCGGCAGCGTGGCGCCGTCAATATGAAATAATAATTCCAATCAGTAGTCAAGATGGAATGAGCATTCCTTTGCTGCAAAGTGCCACCAAATGGGTGCGAGGCGGATTTGGCTCCATCACCAGGGAAGCGGACCATCGTCGTTGAAGTACCCGGCGTTCGGGCCATCGGCATCCAGGGTCGCCAGGCGTATGATTATCTCAGCCGCCTGCTGCACGGTGCGGTGGCCTCTATGCCCATTCAGGTCGGTGGCGGTGTAGCCGGGCGCCGCTGCATTGACCTTGACGCCTTGCGGCGCGAGCTCCCGCGCGAAGGCCACGGTGATGGCGTTGAGGGCCGTCTTAGAGCTACCATAGCCCATCAGGTTGACCGACTGGTTCGGGCTGCTGGAGTCGAGCGCGCGGCCGATGGAACCGGTAGAACTGCTCACCATGACGACGCGGGCGGCCGGCGCTGCAAGCAGCAGCGGCAGGAAGGCCTGTGTCACGCGGATCGGTCCGAAGACGTTGACGTCATAGGTGGCCTGAATATCGGCAAGAAGCTGCTCGCTTGGCGGCAACTCGTAGTTGATGGCGACACCGGCATTGTTGACCAGCACGTCAAGGCTGGGGCTTTCCGCACTGACTGCTTTGGCGGCGGCAGCTACGCTTTCATCCTGCGTAACGTCCAGCTCAAGCCATCGAACGTCCAGGCCTTCGGCGCGCAATTCCTGCGCCGCTGCCATGCCACGTTCGGCATCCCTGGCGCCGAGCCACACCTTGAAGCCCATCGTCGCCAACCGCTGGGCGATTTCGCGGCCGATGCCCTTGTTGGCGCCTGTCACCACAGCGCTTTTCGTAGTCGTCATTTAGGTGCTCCATCTATCCATGTCGAAAGGCACGAAGATGGCGCGCCGCAAGGAACGCCGCGCGCCGAAAATTCTCCCGCTCTTGCCTGATCCTCTCACGCGGGTTGCCCGGCTCGCGTGGATGCGCGATGCTGGCGCAATGAGCGAGGCATTGCAGGAGCTGATCGGTATCGCCGGCCGCCATGCGCGCGGCCGACGAACAAGAACGGCGATCCCGCGCGTTTCGATCGGTCGCAGCGAAGTCACTAGCGCACCACTGCCGGGCGTGTGGGGATCGGGTATCTTGTTCGTGCTGCAGGGCGCGAAGACCGTTCTGATCGGCGACCAGGCCCTTCGTTACAACCCCGCCAGCTATTTCATCTACACTGTCGAGACGCCGACTATCAGCCAGATCGTCGAAGCGAACGCCGCGCGTCCCTACCTGGCCATCGGCTTGACCCTTGACCTCCAGGCCGTTGCCGCGCTCCTGGTCGAGCACGAGCCCGCGCTAGGCGGCGATAGTTTCTCCACATCTCCCGTCAATGACGACCTGCTCGACGCGTTGCGTCGGATGATGCGGCTTCTTGACCGGCCGGCGGAGATCCCCGTGCTGGCGGCCATGCTCGAACGCGAGATGTTGTTTCGGCTCCTGCAAGGTCCCCAGGGTGGCAAGCTTCGCCAGCTTGCGCGCGCCGATGGCCATCTGTTCAGGATCGGCCAGGCGATCGCCTGGATCCGGACGCATTGCCATCAGACAATCCGGGTCGCAGATCTGGCCGAAATTGCGCATATGAGCAACGCTGCATTCTACCGCCACTTCAAGGCGGCGACGGCTATGAGCCCGATCCAGTATCAAAAACAAATCCGGCTGCTGGAGGCCCGCCATCTGCTGGTCGCCAAGCCAGGCAACGTCGCACAGGTCGCCTTCGCCGTCGGCTACGAGAGTGCATCCCAGTTCAGCCGGGAATATGCCCGTCAGTTCGGGTCGCCGCCTGGCCGCGACGCAGCACGGCTGTTGGCGGCAGGCGAAATGGCCGTAGAGGTCATCTAAGTATTTGTTTTTACGCAATTTCGGACGGAAAGCCGCTACGCACTTTTCCTGGAATCTAAGCCTTGCGCTTGCGGCCCGTATCGCGCCGCTTCTCGCCGACGGCGACGGTCAGCGCCATGGCCAGCGCCATTGTTGCCGACAATGAGCGGAAGCCGCCGAAATCGGCCTCGGCGACCTCGAACCAAACCTTGGCGAACTGGGCGAGCGGCGAAAACGAACTGTCGGTTATGGCCACGATCGGCACGCCCTGCTCCGAGATGGCGCGCGTCTCCTCGATGGTCGCCGGCGCATAGGGCGAAAAACTGATGGCGATGACCGCATCGCTCGGCGTGGCAAAGGCAACCATCTCGGCGTTCAAGCCGGCGGCCGATTCGATCAGCTGGTTGCGGATCTTCAGCTTGCCCAGCGCATAGGCGATGTAGGACGCGACCGGGTATGAGCGGCGCTTGGCCAGCACATAGATGGTCTCGGCCTTGGCCAGCAGGGCGATCGCCTCTTCGAAATGCGGTTCGTTGAGCGTGCGCGAAATGTCGCTCAGCGAGGTGCTGGCGGCGGCGACGAAGCCGTCGAAAATCGCCCGGTGGCCGGCACCCTCCTCGGCCTTGGCCCGCAGCGCGGCCAGCCTTTCGTCATAGGAGGAATTGCGCTCGCGCAGGCGCTCGCGAAACACCTGCTGCAGGCTGGTGAAGCCGTCGAAGCCGAGCTGCTGGGCGAAGCGGATCAGGGTCGAAGGCTGAACGCCGGCGGAAGCGGCGATGCTGGCGGCGGTGCCGAAGGCGATATCGTCGGGATTGTCGAGCGCATAGGCGGCGATCTGGGCGATACGCTTGGGCAGGCTCTGGCGCCGCTCAAGGATCGTCGCGCGCAGCGTCTCGAAATCGCGGGGCACCCGTTCGTCCATCGTCGCTCCGCCCAAGCCCATCTGTCGACGCCCCCTGTGTGCACATCATAGCGAGAGTGTGCAAGAAGGCCATAAAAAATGAGTCACACGTTCCATTTCCAAATAAAATGGATTAATTCATCCACACTATTTTTCCCCAAGTGGAGATTGCAGAGATGGTCGGAGTCGGTCTTATCGGTACGGGCTTCATGGGCAAGTGCCATGCGATCGCCTGGAGCGCGGTCGGAACCGTCTTTCCCGATGTGGCCAAACCGAGACTGGTCCATCTCGGCGAGGTCAATGACGAGCTTGCCAAACGCAAAGCGGGCGAGTTCGGCTTCGCCAAGGGTTCTGGCGACTGGCGTGCCGTCGTCAACGACCCGGAGGTCGATGTCGTCTCGCTGACCACGCCCAACCAGTTCCACCCGGAAATGGCCATCGCCATCCTCGAGGCCGGCAAGCATCTGTGGTGCGAAAAGCCGATGGCGCCGGGCTTCGCCGAGGCGCAAGCGATGGCCGCTGCCGCGAGGAAGTCCGGCAAGGTGGCGGCGCTCGGCTACAACTACATCCAGAACCCCGCCATCCGCCATATCGGCCAATTGCTCGAGGAAAAGATCATCGGCGAGGTCAACCATCTGCGCATCGAGATGGACGAGGATTTCATGGCCGACCCCGAAGCGCCGTTCTTCTGGAAGCATGAGGCAGCCTCCGGCTACGGCGCGCTCGACGATTTCGCGGTGCATCCACTGTCCCTGGTCAACGTGCTGTTCGGCCGCGTCGCCCGCGTCATGTGCGACATGGCCAAACCCTATGCCGACCGCAAACTGGCATCGGGCGGACGCCGCGCGGTCGAGACCTACGACATCGCCAGCGTGCTCATGCATCTCGAAAACGGCATCGCCGGCACGCTGCTGGTCAACCGTTCGGCCTGGGGCCGCAAGGGCCGCATCGCCATCCAGATCTTCGGCTCCAAAGGCTCGATCCTCTATGATCAGGAGCGGTTCAACGAGTTCCAGCTTTACGTCACCGCCGACAGGCCGACCGAGCAGGGCTACCGCACCATTTTGGTGGCGCCACACCACAAGCCCTACGACGCCTTCCTGCCGGCGCCCGGCCACGGCCTCGGCTTCAACGATCTCAAGATCATCGAATGCCGCGAACTCCTGACCCGGCTGGCCGGCAAGCCGGCGCGGATCATCGACTTCGACGAAGGCCTGGAGATCGAGCGCACAGTGCATGCGATGGCGCGCTCGTTCGAGGAACAGCGGTGGGTGGATGTGCGGTAAGGGCAGCCGCGCCGGTTCCGACGCGGCTGTTTCAAAAGCGTCAGGCGGCTCCCTGGCGGCTGTCGATCATGGCGCGGCGGGCCGAGCGGCGCCACTCGACGGCGCCGGCAAGGCCGTGCAGCACCGTCTCGGTGGTCGCCCAGTCGATGCAGCCGTCGGTGATGCTCTGGCCATAGACGAGCGGCTTGCCGGGCACGACGTCCTGCCGGCCGGCGACGAGATTGCTCTCGATCATGACGCCGATGATGCGCTCGTCGCCCGCAGCGACCTGGCCCGCCACGTCGGCGGCCACCTTCGGCTGGTTCTCCGGCTTCTTGGAGCTGTTGGCGTGGCTGACATCGATCATCAGCCGGGGCGCGATGCCGATGCGGCCGAGTTCGGCAGAGGCGGCGGCGACGCTCGCCGCGTCATAGTTGGGCTGAATGCCGCCGCGCAGGATGACGTGGCAGTCCTCGTTGCCGGTGGTCGTCGCGATGGCGCTGCGTCCGCCCTTGGTCACCGCCATGAAATGATGCGGCTGGGCGGCGGATTTGACCGCCTCGGCGGCGATGCGCAAATTGCCGTCGGTGCCGTTCTTGAAGCCGACCGGGCAGGAGAGACCCGATGCCAGTTCGCGATGGATCTGGCTCTCGGTCGTGCGCGCGCCGATCGCGCCCCAGGCGACGAGGTCGGCAATGTATTGCGGCGTGGTCATGTCGAGGAATTCGGTCGCCGCTGGCAGGCCGAGATTGTTGACGGCCGAAAGCACGTTGCGGGCCATACGCAGCCCCTTGTCGATGTTGAAGCTGCCGTCGAGGTCGGGATCGTTGATCAGGCCCTTCCAGCCGACCGTGGTGCGCGGCTTCTCGAAATAGACGCGCATGACGATCTCCAGCCGGTCCGAAAGACTCTCGCGCAGCGCCGCCAGACGGCTGGCGTAGTCCATGGCGGCGACAGGGTCGTGGATCGAACAGGGGCCGACGACGACCACCAGCCGATCATCGGCCCCGGTCAGTATCGAGTGGATGGCGTTGCGCGATGTGGCAACGGTGCGCGTCGCGGTCAGCGTGCGCGGTATCTCCCGCATCACCTCTTGCGGCGTACTCAGTTCCTTGATTTCGGTGACCCGAAGATCATCTGTGGTGGTCAACACGGCTTTCTGCTCCTGATTGGGAGACCTGCCGGCTGAAACAAAAAAGCCGCCAGGTCTGGCGGCTGTTCGGATTTTGATGCTGCAATCTTCAGATCGAGCGCAATCCTCCCGCCGCCAGCGAGCTACCGTAGCTAAAGTACCAGAACGTGGCGGTCAGGTGGATCATGCGGCTCATATAGTCGAAGCCGAAGCATTTGTCACGCGTCTGATGCTACTCTGGCGACGACCCTGCGATGTTCTGGTCGTAGTCGACCAGCGATCCGGTCATGACGCCGGATTGCGGGCTGACCATGTAGCTGATCAGGCGGGCGAGCTGCGCGGGCTTCACCAATTGACCCATCGGCTGCGCGGCCTCGGCCTTTTCCAGCCAGTCATCCGGCGCGTCGTGCCACTTCTTTTGCACGATCGCTTCACCCTCGGTGTCCATCCAGCCCGGCAGCACCGCGTTGCAACGGATGCGATTGGTGCGATAGGCGCTGGCGACATTCTTGGTCAGCGTCATCAGCGCGCCCTTGCTGGTCGAATAGGGCGTCAGGAACGACTGGCCGCAATGTGCAGACATCGACAGAACGTTGACGATCGAGCCGGGCGCCTTGCGGCCGAGCAGATGCGCCACCAGGCCCTGCATCAGGAAGAACGGGCCGCGCACATTGGTCGCAAAGATCGTGTCGAACAGCTCCTCGCTCGTCTCGACCAGCGAGCCGCGCGCCGAGGTGGCGGCGGCGTTGACCAGCGCGTTGATGGTGCCGAAATGGGCGATCGCGGTGTCGACGGCGCGCTTGCAGTCGGCGACCTTGGCGACATCGGCGCTGATGAAGATGGCGTCGACGCCGGCCTTCTTGAGCGTGGCGACCGCCTTGTCGCCCTTCTCCTGCGAGCGGCCGATCAGCGCCAGTGCGCGGCAGCCTTCATCGGCCAGCGCCTCGGCGACGGCGAAGCCGATGCCTTGCGCGCCGCCGGTGACGATGGCGCGGGTCTCGGAATTGCGACCGGTTGAACCGTTCATCGCTCTGCTCCTTTTCGAAATTCAACAGGCTTAGTCGAGGCGGACGGTCTTGCCCGACTTCGCCGATTTCAGTGCCGCATCGGCCAGCTTCAGTGCCACGAGGCCATCCGCTCCGCTTGGTGCCGCCTTCTTGCCGTTTGTTGCCGCGGCAATGAAGGACGCGATCTCGTTGGCATAGGCGTCGAGGTAGCGGGTCATGAAGAAGTCGTGGAGCGGCGGGCGCGTATAGCCCTTCTCATTGGCCAGTTCGATCGACACCGGCCGCTGGTTCTCGGCCGCGACCATGCCTTTCGAACCATGCACCTCGATGCGCTGGTCGTAGCCATAGGTGGCGCGGCGCGAGTTGGAGATGACGGCCTGCTTGCCGGAGGCGGTTTCGAGGATGACGCTGACGCTGTCGAAATCGCCGGCCTCGCCGATCTTCTTGTCGACCAGCACCGAGGCATGGGCGCTGACCGCCACCGGCTCCTCGCCGAGCAGGAAGCGCGCCATGTCGAAATCATGGATGGTCATGTCGCGGAAGATGCCGCCCGAACGGGCGATATAGTCGAGCGGCGGCGCGCCGGGATCGCGCGACGTGATCGTGACCATCTCGACCGTGCCGATGGCGCCGTCGTCGATCGCCTTGCGCACGGCGGCGAAATGCGGGTCGAAGCGGCGGTTGAAGCCGACCATCAGCGTGGCCTTGGCCTTGTCGACCACGGCCAGGCATTTTTCGACGCGCTTCACATTCAAGTCGATCGGCTTTTCGCAGAAGATCGCCTTGCCGGCCTTGGCGAAACGCTCGATGAGGTCGGCATGGGTGTCGGTCGGCGTGCAGATGATGACGGCATCGATGTCCTTGGCCTTCTCGATGGCTTCGATGCTGCGCACTTCGGCGCCGTAGGCCGATGCCAGATCCGTCGCTGCCTTCTCGAAGGCGTCGGCCACGGCAACCAGTTTTGCCTCGGGGTTGGAGCCGACGGCGCGAGCATGGACCTTGCCGATGCGGCCGGCACCGAGAAGAGCGAAGCGAAGTGTCATGGAATTTCCCTTGAAGATGGTTCGAAAGCTAAGTCCGCGCCTCTCGGGCGCGGACGATCTTGTGGTTGCAGCGGGTCAGCCAGAGGCTACCGCCCGCAAGATATACTAGGCCGCCGCAAGCGCTGCCTCCCCGGTCTTGGAACCGGTGATGTAGGCGACGATATCGTTGCCGTCGGTGTCCTGCTTGCGCAGATTGGCGACGATCTTGCCGCGGCGGAAGACGACGATACGGTCGACCAGGTCGAACACCTGACGCATATTGTGGCTGATCAGGATCAGCGGCTCGCCGTTTGCCTTCAGCGTGCGGATGATGTTTTCGACCTGTGCCGTCTCCTGCACGCCAAGTGCCGCCGTCGGCTCGTCCATGATGATCAGCTTGGAGGCAAAGGTCGCGGTCCTGGCGATCGCCACGCACTGGCGCTGGCCACCCGACATGTGGCGGATTGTGCTGGACAGGTTGGGGATCTTCACCGCCGTGCGGACCAGTGCGGCCTCGGTCGCCTTGCGCATGTATTTGCGATCGAGGATCGAGAAGGGGCCGAGATTGAACAGCACCTTTTCACGGCCGAGGAACAGGTTCGACGGCACGTCGAGATCGTCGGCGAGCGCCAGGTTCTGGAACACCGTTTCGATGCCCGCCTCACGCGCTTCGATCGGGCCGGCGAAGTTCACTTCCTTGCCGTCGAACCACACCTTGCCGTCGGTGCGCTGCTCGACGCCGGTGATCTGGCGCACGAAGGTCGATTTGCCGGCGCCGTTGTCGCCCATGATGGCGACATGCTCGCCCTTGCGCAGCTCGAAGTTGGCGCCTTCGAGCGCATGCACGCCACCATAGCGCTTGGTCAGGTTTTCGGTCTTGAGAACGATGTCCGACATGGTCAAGCTCCTATCGCTCGTCTGCGCTGGCGCCATTGATCGAGAACGACCGCGCCGACGATGATCACGCCCTTGACCATCTCCTGGTAGTAGGCGTCGAGGCGCAGGAAGGTGAAGCCGGAGATGATGACGCCGAAGATCAGCGCGCCGATCACCGTGCCTATGATCGAGCCGCGGCCACCCGATAGCGAGACACCGCCGATGACCGCCATGGCGATGGCGTCGAGTTCGTACATGACGCCCATGCCGGCCTGGGCGGTGAGGTTCTTGGAGCACAGCACCACGGCGGCGAGCGAGGCCAGGATGCTGGCGATGACATAGACCAGCACCTTGTGGTTGGCGATCTTGATGCCCGACATGCGCGCGGCGTCCTCATTGGAACCGATGGCATAACAGTGCTTGCCGTATTTGGTGTAGCTCAGGATCAGCTGGAACAATATCGCCAGCGAGATGAAGATGACGACCGGCATCAGGCCCTTGCCCATTGCCGCGAAACTCTCGGTCGGGAAAGAGATCGGCTGTCCCTTCGACCACCATTTGGCGATGCCGCGCGCGGTGACCATCATGCCGAGCGTGGCGATGAAGGGCGGGATGCGCGTGTAGGCGATCAAGGCGCCGTTGACCAGGCCGGCAATCAGGCCGCAGCCGATGGCGACCAGCAGCGGCACGATCACCGGCAGGTCGGTCAAGCCATAGTCGATGAACATCGCCTTGGGGTTCGGGTTGCCATTGACCGTCGCCACCTGGGCGAAGCTCATGGCTATCATCGCCGTGGCGCCGACGACCGAGCCCGAGGACAGGTCAATGCCGCCGCAGATGATCACCTGCGTCACACCGATGGCGATGATGCCGACGATCGACACCTGCAGGATGATGATTTGCAGGCGCTGCTCGTTGAAGATCGCATCGACATTGTCGCGGGTGTTGAACAGGAAACTGTCACCGAGAAAGACCCGGCCGATCAGTTCAAAAGCCCCGACGAGGATGACGAGCGCCAGGAGAACGTTGAACTCGGCAGGCCATGCGCGCTTCTTGGCATCGTAAGTCAGTCCGCCGACGCCATGAGATGTCTGTGCCACGTCTTTTTCCTCCGTCGGCCGCATTCATCCTCCCGCCCGCTGGGGCGGGAGGAAAGTGAGGAGCGGCGCTGTTTTTCTGCTTTGATGCGCCGCCCCTTTTGTCGAAGCGCCTGCCTCAGTTCTTCTTCAGGAACTTGTCGATGTTGGCCGGCGTGACGAGCTGGAAGGGGATATAGACCTTGCGCTCCACCTTCTCGCCCTTGGACAGCTTGAGCGCCGCGTCGAGAGCGCCGGCGCCCTGGCCTGCCGCGTCCTGGAAGACCGTTACATCGAGATCGCCGGCCTGCATGGCGGCCAATGCGTCCTGGGTGGCGTCGACGCCGCCGACGACGACCGACTTCATGTCGATGTTGGCGGCCTTCATCGCCTGGATCGCGCCGATGGCGCTTTCGTCGTTGTTGGCGATGACGCCGTCGAACGGCTTGCCGGTCGACAGCCAGTTGGTCATCAGGTTCTGGGCCTGATCACGGTCCCAGTTCGAGGTCTGCTTGTCGATGATCTTGATGAAGCTGCATTCCGGCGTGGCGATCACGTCGTCAATGTCCTTGGTGCGCTGCACGGCGGCCTGGTTGGAAAGCTCGCCCATGATCACATAGACATTGGCTTCCTTCTTGCCGGCTTCAGTGAACAGGCGGCAGGCTTCCTTGGTCTCGAGCGTGCCGGATTCGGCCTCGTTCGAGGCGACGAAAGCCTGGGTTTCCGGCAGCGTGTCGACGTTGACCGGCTCGCGGTTGACGTAGACCAGCGGAACCTTGGCCGCGGCCGCGGCATCCGACATAGCCTGGGTGGCCGAGGTGTCGACCGGGTTGACGATGATGGCGTCGACGCCCGAGGCGACGAAGTTCTTGATCTGATCAAGCTGCTTGGCGACGTCGTTCTGCGCGTCCTCGACCTGCAGCTCAACGCCGTCCATGGCCTTGGCCTGCTCGATCATGCCGTTGCGTAGCACGGTCAGGAAGTTATCGTCGAATTTGGCCATCGACACGCCGACCTTGGCCGCGAATGCCGACGAACTCATCAGCGCCGCAAAGGCGACGCCCAAAATCAGTTTCTTCATTGTATTTCTCCTCCACACATTGGTGTCCGGCTGCACCGATCTCGCCCGGAATCCCCGATCTCCCGAGGAATCTCTCCCGCCTGCTCCCCTGATCCGGATGGCGTTTTCCCAGCGATTGGAACGCCAAGCCCTCTGTTTGAAACAGATATTCCGGAACGAAAGGACCAAAATGCCTAGGCAGTGAAATATTTATTCCATTTTGGGGGAGGCCGTCAAGGGCGATTCCAAAAACCGATGCCGGATTTTCGCGGCAGGGCCTTGCAATATTCTATCAGAGTGATGGATTCCATCATTCCGAACAGGCCCGTCGTGCCGGGGCACCGGGTCCATGGCCTAGATGTTTTCCGGCAGATAGATGTCGAACGGCAGGAAGGTCTGGCCCGGCGCATTGGCGGCGCCGGTTTCGATGGCATGCGCCATCAGGCCGACAAGCTCGCGGCAGAGGGCCGGCAGCGGCGTGGAAATCACCATGGTGAGGATGTTGTCGGCGAGCGCCGCGCGCGATTCGGCGTTGATCTCGTTGCACACGACCACCGGCATGTTTTCGGGCCTCGCCGCCCGCAGCGCCGAGACCGCGCCTTCCATGCCGCCGCCGGCGACGTAGCAGCCGGCAAGATCCGGATAGCGCGCCAGAAGATCTATCATCGCATCATGGGTCACCTGGTTGGCTTCCAGGTTGACCAGCGTCTCCATCACCGTGAAATCCGGCGCATGCTCGCGGAAGAATGACCTGAAGCCGATCTCGCGCAACTCATGGCCATGGAAGCGATGGCTGCCGACGAAAAGGGCGACCTTGCCAGGCTTCCTCGCCGCCTTGGCAATCATCCAGGCCGCGCTGCGACCGACCTTGCGGTTGTCGAGGCCGACATAGCCCTCGCGGATGCCGGCGGCAAAGTCGGACAACAGAGAAAACACCGGTTGCCCCCTCGACTTCAGCGCCTCGACGGCCGCCGTCAACGTCGGATGGTCCGGGCCGACGACGGCGACGGCCCTGGATTTCGCCGCCAGCTTGCGCATCTGGGCGGCGATCTCGTCGGGGGCCAGCGAACTGGCGAAGTCGATGGTTGCGACGCCACGGAAGCGCTGCGATTGCGACACCGCCAGTTCGAGCTCCCGCGCGAAATCGCTGTAGAAAACATCATTGCCCCTCAGCAGCAGAAAGCCGAGGCGGTATTCCGGCAATTCCTGACGCATGCGCTGCTTGATCAGCCCGGCGGCGTGATAGCCGATGCCGGTCGCGGCCTCATAGACACGACGCGCTGTTTCCTCGCGCACCGGCAGGCGATTGTTCAGCACCCGGTCGACAGTGGCAACGCTGACGCCGGAGATGCGCGCCAGATCGGTGATGGTCGGCCGTTTTGCCATGACTGCCCTCTGAGTTGTCGAACCCTTTTACATCATCCTGATGGGAAATGATAGAAACTATCTTTGTGAGATTGATCCTATCATCCAGTAGCGCTATTTTGAATTCCGACGCCTGCGATCATACCCTTGGCATTCGCCGGGAAGGGATCGCGAGGCGCTGGTGGAGGTTTGCAATGGCGGCAACAATGTCTGCAACGCCATCCCGGCGCGACTACAGCCTGGTGGGCCGCGATACGCAGCTGGCCGTCGAGAACGGGCTGGCGGCGGCCGAGTGGTACCATACCGACGTTCCGCGCAAGCAGATGAAGGAGCTGATGCAGCGCTCGGACCAGCCGGCGATCCGCGACACCATCATCTGGCTCGGCGCGCTTATCCTGAGCGGAGCCGGCGGCGCCTGGTTCTGGGGAACCTGGTGGTGCGTGCCGTTCTTCTTCGTCTACGGCACGCTTTACGGCTCATCGACCGATTCACGCTGGCACGAATGCGGCCACGGCACCGCCTTCCGCACGCAGTGGATGAACGATGTGATCTATCAGATCGCCTGTTTCATGATTATGCGCAACCCGGTGACATGGCGCTGGAGCCATACGCGCCATCATACCGACACCATCATCGTCGGCCGCGATCCGGAGATCTCGGTCATGCGTCCGCCCGACCTCGTCCGCACCATCCTCGCCTTCGTCGGCGTCCTCGATGCCTGGCACGCGATGAAGGACATGGTCCGCCACGCGGCCGGCATCATCAGCGCCGAGGAAAAGGCCTATGTCCCCGAACAGGAACAGCCGAGGGCGATCTTCTACGCCCGCATCTGGCTGGCGATCTATGCCGCGACGATCGCGCTGGCGCTCTATATGGGCTCGTTCCTGCCCTTCATGCTGGTCGGGCTGCCTAGGCTCTACGGCGCCTGGCACCATGTGCTGACGGGCATCCTGCAGCATGGCGGGCTGGCCGACAACGTCATCGATCACCGGCTCAACAGCCGTACCGTCTACATCAATCCCATCAGCCGCTTCATCTACTGGAACATGAACTACCACGTGGAACACCACATGTTCCCGATGGTGCCCTATCACGCGCTGCCCAGGCTGCACGAACTGATCAAGCATGATCTGCCGGCGCCGACGCCGTCGATCCTGGCCGGCTACCGCGAAGTGATCCCGGCCTTCCTGCGCCAGTTGCGCAACGAAGACTATTTCCTCAAGC
This sequence comes from Mesorhizobium waimense, assembly GCF_003601975.1. Classification (GTDB taxonomy): domain Bacteria; phylum Pseudomonadota; class Alphaproteobacteria; order Rhizobiales; family Rhizobiaceae; genus Mesorhizobium; species Mesorhizobium waimense. The sequence continues at coordinate 81,855 of NZ_QZWZ01000001.1, read as the reverse complement.
GCGAGCTGCCGCCGACCGCCAGGCCGTATCGCGAGGAATTGCACAACGACAACTCCGTCGCGGCGGCTGAATGACCGGCTGGCGCAGAGCAAATCCAATTTTCCGGAGGAACCAATGAGCGACTGGGTCGAGGCCTGTGACGCCGAAGATATCGATGAAGAGGACGTGATGCGGTTCGACCATGGCGGCCGCACCTTCGCCATCTACCGCAGTCCCGACGACGAGTATTTTGCGACGGACGGGCTTTGCTCGCACGAAAAGGTGCATCTGGCCGACGGGCTGGTGATGGACGACATCATCGAATGCCCGAAGCACAATGGCCGCTTCAACTACAAGACCGGGGCGGCGAGAGGCGCGCCGGTCTGCGTCAACCTCAGGACCTATCCGGTCAAGCTCGACGCCGGCAAAGTCCTTATTCAGATCGGATGACGGTGATGACAAAGGCAATGATCATCATCGGCGCCGGAGAATGCGGCGGACGCGCAGCACTTGCGCTGCGCGATCTCGGCTTCGAGGGCCCGGTGACGCTGGTCGGCGACGAGCCGCATCTGCCCTATGAGCGGCCGCCGCTGTCAAAGGAAGCCATGACCGGCGAGGCGCCCGTGATCAAGGCGATCACCAGCGATGAAATCCTGGCCGAGCGGTCGATCCGGCATATCCATTCGGTTCAGGCCGTGGCGATCGACCGCGCCGCCCATGCCGTGCGCCTGTCGGATGGCTCGGCGCTGCCGTACGACAAGCTCCTGCTGGCGACCGGCTCGCTGCCGCGCAAGCTGCCGATGCCGGGCCTCGGAGCGCGCTGCGTGTATCTCAGAACCTACAATGACGCGCAGGCCATCCGCGCCCATCTCAGGGCCGGAAACCGCGTGGCAATCGTCGGCGGCGGCTTCATCGGTCTCGAACTCGCCGCCTCGGCGCGCAAACTCGGCGCTGATGTCACCGTCGTCGAGGCGCAGCCGCGCATCCTGATGCGCGGCGTGCCCGCCGAAATCGCCGAGATCATCCACAAGCAGCACGAGGCCGAAGGCGTGACGATCCTCGCCGGCCAGGGCATCTCGGCCATCGCCGATGACGGCGCCGAGGTGCGCATCACGCTTGCCGGCGGGCTGGAGGTCGTTGCCGACCTCGCTATCATCGGCATCGGTGCCGTGCCGGTGACAACGCTGGCCGCGGAAGCTGGATTGTCCATCGATAACGGCATCGCCGTCGATGCCGAACTTCGCACCGGCGATCCAGACATCTTTGCCGCCGGCGACTGCTGCTCGTTTCCGCTTGCCGTCTATGGCGGACGGCGGGTGCGGCTGGAAGCCTGGCGCAACGCGCAGGAGCAGGGCGCGCTGGCGGCCAGGAACATGCTGGGCGCCGGCGAGGCCCATGCCGCCGTGCCCTGGTTCTGGTCGGATCAATATGGCCTGACCTTGCAGATCGCCGGGCTTTCGGACGAGGGGCATAGCGTTGTGCGCCGCGACCTCGAAGACGGTGCCTTCATCCTGTTCCATCTGGCGGGGGACGGCCGTCTGGTCGCTGCAAGCGGCATCGGGCCGGGCAATGCGGTCGCCCGCGACATCAGGCTGGCCGAAATGCTGATTGCCAAACGGGCAACGCCGGCGCCGGAGGCGCTCGGCTCGCAGACAGTCAAGCTGAAGTCTCTGTTGGCGGCGTGAGCCGCGCCATCCGGAATCAAGGACATAGAGGGAAGAAAATGCCGCGCACCAGACCGACGGTCGCCGACCTGCAATCGCTGAAGGGCGAGCGGCAGCTTTCCAAGCTCAGGGTCTTTTCTATGGAAGAGGCCGAGGCCGCGGAACGGGCCGGCATCGACATCATCTCCGTCCCCTATGACCTGATCTTCGATCCGCGTTTTCGCGATGCGGCACCGACGTGCTTTGCCATTCCCGGCGACGAGCAGTCAAAAATGGGCGCTACCACGGACGAGATCTTGCGCATGGCGGTGAAGCTGCGCGCGGCAAGCGCCGACGCCATGTACTGTTCGGCCAGCCTGCAGACGATCCGGAGGTTGCGCGACGAACACATTCCGGTTTGCGGCCATGTTGGGCTGATCCCGGCGCACGCGACCTGGACGGGTGGCTTCAAGGCGGTCGGCAAGACCGCCGAAAGTGCTACCTTCGTCTGGAAACAGGTCAGGGACCTGGAAGCGGCGGGCGCGTTTGCCGCCGAAATCGAGGTGGTGCCGGCCGAAATGGCGAGCGCGATCTCCAGGCGCACGCCGCTGATCATGATCTCGATGGGGGCCGGCGCCGGCTGCGATGCCCAGTATCTGTTCTCGGAAGATGTGCTAGGCACCCATCGCGGACACTATCCGCGCCATGCCAAACGATACCGCGACCTGGCGGCGGAATTCGATCGTATCCAGACCGAGCGCATTGCCGCGTTCAGCGAATATGCCGCCGACATCCAGTCCGGCGCCTATCCGGCGCTGCAGCACGTGGTCGGGGTGGATGCCGAGGAACTGCGCAAATTCGAGGCGTTCCTCGAATCCCAGACCTGAGCGGCTTATCCCTCAGCTCTAAAAGAGCGCCTTCAGCTCCGACAATTTGTCGTTGACCAGCCAGCCATAATAATTTTCCTCGGGCAGCTTTTCGGGCTCGCCGGCGGCTCGGCGCTTGTCGTTCTCGGCCTTCAGCGCATCGGCGCGCTGCTCGGGATTGCCGACATTGTAGAGCGTCGCGGTGAGGCCGGGATTGCCCGAAATGTCGAAGCCGGCGATGCCCTTGTAGGCGTCGATCGATTTCCTGATCGTCGCCGCGACGTAAGGAAGCGTCAGGTCCGGATCCATGATGGTCTTGTAGACCCCGTTCGGATCGGTGACGTCGAGCTTGGGCAGGCCGGACACCTTGTGCACGAAATCGCTCATCTGCAGCGCGGTCAGCGGATTGAGCTGGCCAAGGCCGAAGGTCTGGCCGGCATAATAGGGCTGGAAGAAGGTGGCGCCGAAACGGTCGTTGGGAAAGCTCTCGCCGCCCACACTCTTGCCGCGGAAGGCATGGTTCCACACCTGCTCGCGGCACTCCCACAGATCGTAGCTGTCCGACAGGCCGGCGCATTTCTTGAATTCCGGCCGCTGCACGAAATCCGTGATGTCCTCACCGTCATACGCGAAGGAGAGCTTGCTCGACAAATAGGAGATCGCCTTGACGTAGTAGGTCTGCAGCCGGTCGTAGGCGTCGACATTGTAGGTATGCTCGCCGACGATGGCCCCGACGATGTGAATGGGATCGATGCCATAGGCCGCCGCCTGCTGTTTGATCTTGCCGCGAAGGTCGGCGTCGTTCTGCAGCAGCGCGTAGACCTTGCGGTACTTGGCCTGGAAGGTGGTGCTGGTGGCCTGGGTGCGGCGGCTCGAGGCGCCCGGTATGTCGGGCTGCTCGGCATTACGGTTTCCCGGCGGCACCAGCGTCGCCGCATCGGCAACGGGCACCGCTGCCGCCAGCGCCAAGCCGAGAAAGAGAAGTATGCGTTTTTTCATGCGCCGCCGCCTGTGAGTCGCCGGGCAAACTAGGTAAAGCTCAATGGAGAGTCGAGAGAACCGCCTCGTCGCCCGGACGAAAGCGGCCAGATGCTTCCATTTGGCCACACCCGCGCCGGGAACCTGCCCGGCGCCGCTTCTATAGGATGAATCTGGACAAATCCGTGTTCCTGGAAAGGTCGCCGACATGCTTTTGCACATAGGCGGCATCGATGGTGACCGTCGTGCCGTTGCGGTCCGGCGCATCGTAGGAAATCTCGTCCAGCACCCGCTCCATCACCGTCTGCAGGCGCCTGGCGCCGATGTTCTCGACGCTGGCGTTGAGATCGACGGCGATGCCGGCCAGCGAATCGATGGCGTCGTCGGTGAAGCTGAGCTCGACGCCTTCGGTCTTCATCAGCGCGATGTACTGCTTGATCAGGCTGGCCTCGGTCTCGGTCAGGATGCGGACGAAATCGTCCTTCTCGAGCGCCCGCAGTTCGACGCGGATCGGCAGGCGGCCCTGCAGTTCCGGCAGCAGGTCCGACGGCTTGGCGACGTGGAACGCGCCCGAGGCGATGAACAGGATGTGGTCGGTCTTCACCGGTCCGTATTTGGTCGCCACAGTGGTGCCCTCGACCAGCGGCAGCAGATCGCGCTGCACGCCTTCGCGGGAGACGCCGGCGCCGATGCCGCCTTCTCGCGAGGCGATCTTGTCGATCTCGTCGAGGAAGACGATGCCGTCGTTTTCGGTCGATTCCAGCGCCCTGCGCACCACCTCGTCCTGGTCGAGCAGTTTGTCGGACTCGTCGCTGATCAGCAGCGCGTAGGATTCCTTCACCGTCGTCTTGCGTGTCTTGGTCCTCTGGCCGCCCATCGCCTTCGACAACATGTCGTTGATGTTGAGCACGCCGATATTGCCGCCCGGCATGCCGGGAATCTCGAAGCCGGGCATGCCACCGGTGCCGGTGTCGGCCACTTCGACCTCGATCTCCTTGTCGTCGAGCTCGCCGTCGCGCAGCTTCTTGCGGAAACTGTCGCGTGTGGCCGGGCTTGCCGTCTTGCCGACGAGCGCCTCAAGCACCCGTTCCTCGGCATTGATGTGGGCGCGCGCCTTGACGTCCTCGCGCATCTTCTCGCGCACCAGGCCGATGGCGATCTCGACCAGGTCGCGGATGATCTGCTCGACGTCACGGCCGACATAGCCGACCTCGGTGAACTTGGTGGCCTCGACCTTGACGAAGGGCGCACCGGCAAGCCGCGCCAGGCGGCGCGAGATCTCGGTCTTGCCGACGCCGGTCGGCCCGATCATCAGGATGTTCTTCGGCATCACCTCTTCGCGCATCTGGCCTTCGAGCTGTTGGCGGCGCCAGCGGTTGCGCAAGGCGATGGCCACGGCGCGCTTTGCGTCCTTCTGGCCGATGATGAAGCGGTCAAGTTCCGAAACGATTTCGCGCGGGGAGAATGTGCTCATATCACTCAAATTCCACTTTGCCACTGCCGGATGGACTCGAACGGATGCAGCAGCATGATCACGTTGAGCGTCAAATTGTCCCGGATGATGTAGCCGGTGCCCAGTTCGAAGATCACGGCAAGGCTGACGATCACCCATATAGGAAGCTTTCGCGCCATCACAAATCCCAGCACCATGGCGAACGTATCCGCCACAGAATTGATGATGCTGTCGCCGTAATAGTTGAGTGAGATGGTGCCGGCCCGATAGCGGTCGATGATGAAGGGGCTGTTTTCCAAGAGCTCCCAGCCGCCTTCGATGAGGACGGCGAAAGCCAGCCGCAGCCCGACCGGCGAGCGCGGAAACAGAAACCACGCCAGCGCATAGAATAGAAAGCCGTGGATGATGTGCGAGAATGTGTACCAGTCGGAAATATGCTGGGAATTCTCGGAGCTGTTCACCACACCGTGCCAGAGCTTCACGTAGCCGCAGGTGCAGATCGGCGGATGGCCCATGCCGTAGAGGACACCGGCCTGGAAGATGACCAGCGCCAGCACGAGCAGAAGCCCCATCCGCCAGCTGTCTTCATAGGCCGAGAGCGTCTTGTCTTCGCCGGTCGTGTTCATTCAATGCCCCTCTTGCGCGTCGCCATCCGCCGCATCAACGGCCATCAGCACGGCGTCCCCATATTCCGATTTCCTGCGCCCGATCGCCTTGAAGCCGGCCTTTTCATAGGCGCGGATGGCGCGCGCGTTCTCCGGGTGCGGATCGATGATGACGCGCGGCACCCCTTCCTCGAAAAGCTGTTCGACGAACTGCCGCACGATGGCCGAGCCATGGCCGACGCCAACCAGCTCCGGCCTGCCGATGGACAGGTCGATGCCCAGCGTGCCGAACGGCTGGTCGGCATAGGGATGATCGTCCTCCAGATGCGGATCGTAGCTCTGCAGATAGGCGATCGGCTGGCCGTCGAGCTCGACGATCAGCGGCTCGACCGAGATCGAACCGATGTGCTCGCGGATCTCGGCGATTTCCTTCTTAGAATCGTCCCACCATTCGGCGACATGCGGCTCGGCCAGCCAGCCGGCGATCATCGGCAGGTCTTTTTCGGTCACCGGCCGAAATTCGTATGCATCGCTCTGTTTGGCCCGCTCAGGCGGCATCGAGCGTTTCGATGACGAAGTTGTTGTTGGTGTAGACGCAGATGTCGGACGCGATCTGCATCGCCTTGCGGGCGATTTCCTCAGCGTCCTTGTCGGAATCCATCAGCGCGCGGGCGGCAGCCAGCGCATAATTGCCGCCGGAGCCGATGGCCATGACGCCATGTTCGGGTTCGAGCACGTCGCCGGTGCCGGTCAGCGCCAGCGAGACCGACTTGTCGGCCACCAGCATCATCGCTTCCAGCCGGCGCAGATAGCGGTCGGTGCGCCAGTCCTTGGCGAGCTCGACGCAGGCTCGCGTCAGCTGCTCCGGATATTGTTCGAGTTTGGCCTCAAGCCGCTCCAGGAGGGTGAAGGCATCGGCGGTGGCACCGGCGAAACCGGCAATGACATTGCCGCCCTTGCCGATGCGGCGCACCTTCTTGGCGTTGCCCTTCATGATGGTCTGGCCAAGGCTGACCTGGCCGTCGCCGGCAATCACCACCTTGCTGCCCTTGCGCACCGTCACGATGGTCGTGGCGTGCATGGTCAGTTCATTCGACATTTTCTGCTCCGATTAGCACCGATCCCGATAAGGCGATCCGGCGCGTTACGAGTGACTTGATCGGCCATATGTATGCATGGGTCAAGCGATTGCAAACCGGCCTTAGGCAAGCCTCGATAGCGCCGCGCAAGGCAACTGGCAATCGCCGGATCATGCTGCTAGAAGGCTCTCGCTTTCAAGCGTTTGACGGCTTGGAAGGCGTGAAACCCTGGACAAGGATGAGGTCATGTCGCCCCGTTCCGCCGAAGCAAGCCGCAAGACCAAGGAAACCGATATCTCCGTATCGGTCCATGTCGACGGCTCGGGCAAGTCCGACATTGCGACGGGCGTCGGCTTCTTCGACCATATGCTCGACCAGCTGTCGCGCCATTCGCTGATCGACATGACGGTCAAGGCCAAGGGCGATTTGCACATAGACGACCACCACACGGTCGAGGACACCGGCATCGCGCTCGGACAGGCGCTGGCCAAGGCGCTCGGCGAGCGGCGCGGCATCATGCGCTACGCCTCAATCGACCTCGCCATGGACGAAACGCTGACCAGGGCGGCGATCGATGTCTCCGGCCGTCCGTTCCTGGTCTGGAACGTCTCCTTCTCGTCACCCAAGATCGGCACTTTCGACACCGAGCTGGTGCGCGAATTCTTCCAGGCGCTGGCCCAGAATGCCGGGATCACACTGCACGTGACCAATCATTACGGCGCCAACAACCATCACATCGCCGAAACCTGCTTCAAGGCAGTGGCGCGCGCGCTGCGCGCGGCGCTCGAACGCGACCCGCGCCAGCCGGACGCAGTGCCCTCCACCAAGGGATCCCTGAAAGGATAGGCGATGGCCATCTATGTCGTGATGGAACCGCCCGCGGGCAGTAACAAGGCCGACACGACCTTCGTGCGCGACGGCTTCACTTGGCTCGGTTTCCTGTTCTCGCCGCTCTGGCTCGCCTGGCACCGGCTGTGGGTGGAGGCGGCATTGGCCTTTGTCGTCATGGCCATCCTGTCGATGCTCGGCCAGAAGCTGGGGCTCGAATGGGCCGGCTCGCTGCTGTCGCTGCTGGTCTCGCTTTACATCGGTCTGGAGGGGCAGGCGTTGCGGATCGCAGCACTGCACCGCCGCGGCTGGCATGAAAGGGGCGTTATCGCGGCCGACAGGCTTTATGACGCCGAGACGCGCGATGCGCTGGAGGCCGAAGCGATGGCGCAAGAGCAGGCGACGATGCAGCGCATCGTTCCGGACGCCGCGATGGCGCGGCCGCCTCAGACCGGCATTGCATTGGGCCTGACCCACACGCCCGGAAAGCCCTGACATGAGGGTTGCGATCATCGATTACGGGTCGGGCAATCTGCGCTCGGCCACCAAGGCCTTCGAGCGCGCGGCGCATGAGGCGGGCATCGCGGCGGCGATCGAACTGACGGCGGATGCCGAACGCGTCCGCACCGCGGACCGCATCGTGCTGCCCGGCGTCGGCGCCTATGCCGACTGCGCGGCCGGCCTCAAGGCCGTCGCCGGCATGTGGGACGCGGTGGAAGAGGTGGCGATCGTCAAGGGCCGGCCCTTCCTCGGCATCTGCGTCGGCATGCAGCTGATGTCGGAACGCGGCCTGGAAAAGACGATCACCAAGGGTTTTGGCTGGATCGCCGGCGACGTCAAGGAGATCACGCCCACCGATCCGGCACTGAAGATTCCGCAGATCGGCTGGAACACGATCGAGATGACGCGCAAGCATCCGCTGTTTTCCGGCATCGCTACAGGAACCAAGGGATTGCACGCCTATTTCGTCCATTCCTACCATCTCGATGCTAGGAAGCCGGAGGAGGTGCTGGCGGTTGCCGACTATGGTGGCCCGGTGACGGCAACGGTCGCGCGCGACAATCTCGTCGGCACGCAGTTCCACCCCGAAAAGAGCCAGGCGCTCGGCCTTGCCCTGATCACCAATTTCCTGCGCTGGAGGCCTTGATGAGCAAGAAGGGCTATTGGATGGCGATGATCGATGTCCGCGACCCCGAAATCTACAAGCAGTACATAGAGGCCAACGCAAAAGCCTTCGCCAAATATGGCGCGAAGTTCCCCGTGCGTGCCGGACGTTACGTGAGCCCGGAAGGACCGACCGGCAACCGCCACGTGCTGGTCGAGTTCGAGTCCTACGAGACGGCGGTCGCCTGCTACGAATCGCCTGAATACAAGCAAGCCTCGAAGTTCCGGCTGGCGGCATCGACCGGCCACTTCGTCATCGTCGAGGGTGCCTGACCGTGATCCTGTTTCCCGCGATTGACCTCAAGGACGGCAAGTGCGTGCGCCTGAAGCACGGCGATATGGCGACCGCGACGATCTACAATGACGATCCGGCCGCGCAAGCTAGAGCCTTCGAGGAGCAAGGCTTCGAGTGGCTGCACGTCGTCGACCTCAACGGTGCTTTCAAGGGCCAGAGCGTCAACAGCGCGGCGGTCGGCGCCATTCTCAAGGCAACGAAGAACCCGGTTCAGCTCGGCGGCGGCATCCGCACGCTGGCGCAGATCGAGGACTGGCTCGACCGCGGGCTTGCCCGCGTCATCCTCGGCACGGTTGCGGTACGCGACCCCGACCTGGTCAGGCAGGCCTGCAGGGCCTTCCCGGGCAAGATCGCCGTCGGCATAGACGCCAAGGGCGGCAAGGTGGCGGTCGAAGGCTGGGCCGAGGCGTCGAGCCTGGGCGTCATCGAACTGGCGAAGAAATTCGAAGGCGCCGGCGTCGCCGCCATCATCTACACCGACATCGACCGCGACGGCGTGTTGACCGGCATCAACTGGGACGCCACCATCGACCTTGCCGAGGCGGTGTCGATCCCGGTGATCGCTTCGGGCGGGCTCGCCTCGATCGCCGACATCGTGCGCATGACCATGCCGGATGCGCAGAAGCTAGAGGGCGCGATCTCCGGCCGCGCGCTCTATGACGGGCGCATCGATCCGGCCGAGGCGCTGGCGATCTTGGAGGCAACGCCGTGAACGTCACGATCATCCTGGCGTCCTATGACAGCGGTCACTATCACGGCGGCTGCGGCCAGGGGCCGGACGCGTTGATTGCCGGCGGGCTGACCGAGGCGCTCAAGCTTGCTGGGCACGACATTGACGTTCACGACATAGGCAGGATGAGCGACGAGCAGGAGCGTGAGATCGCAACCGGCTTCGCCGTCTGCAACGCCGTGTCGGGTGAAGTCCGCATTGCCCGTGACCGTAGCCGGTTTCCCATTGTGCTTGCCGGCAATTGCCTGACCAGCGCCGGCGCGGTGGCCGGCGAAGGCGCCGATGCCATGATCTGGGCCGACCAGCATGGCGACCTCAACACGCCCGATTCCTCGACATCGGGGTTTCTCGACGGCATGGCGCTGGCGACCGTGCTCGGGCGTTGCTGGCGACCGATGGCGGCGCAGATCCCCGGATTCAAGGCAATCGATCCCGCCCGCTGCGTGCTGGTCAACGCGCGCGACCTCGACACCACGGAAAGGCAATTGCTGGAGACATTGCCGGTCATCCGCACGGAATGCCCCGACTGGGTCGTCGCGGCGCAAAGGCTGAAGAGCACCGGCGCCGAGCGCGTCCATATGCATCTCGATCTCGACGTTCACGACCCCGAGGATCTGCAGGCCAACCGCTACGCCAGCCCTGGCGGCCCGGCGCCGGAGCAGTTGCGCCAGGCGATGTGCGGCATGGCTGGCTCGTTGCCAATCTCCGGCCTCACCATCTCCGCCTACGATCCGGCATTCGACGCCAAGGGCGATGTGCCGCCGCTGGTCGGTCAGCTGCTGGTCGACCTGCTCGCGACCTTGGAGAAGAGCTGATGCTGAAGGCCCGCGTCATCCCCTGTCTCGATGTCAAGAACGGCCGCGTCGTCAAGGGCGTCAATTTCGTCGACCTGGTCGATGCCGGCGATCCGGTCGAGGCAGCCAAGGCCTATGATGCGGCCGGCGCCGACGAGCTCTGCTTTCTCGACATCACCGCGTCGTCGGACAACCGCGAGACCATCTTCGACGTCGTCGCCCGCACCGCCGAACAATGCTTCATGCCTTTGACCGTCGGTGGCGGCGTGCGCCAGGTGGCCGACATCCGCAAGCTGCTTCTGGCCGGCGCCGACAAGGTGTCGATCAACACGGCGGCGGTGAAGAACCCGGATTTCGTCGCGGAAGCCGCCGACAAGTTCGGCAACCAGTGCATCGTCGTCGCCATCGACGCCAAGAAAGTGTCGGCAGCCGGCGAGGCCGACCGCTGGGAGATCTTCACCCATGGCGGGCGCGAGAAGACCGGTATCGACGCCGTCGACTTCGCAAGACAGATGGTCGATCGCGGCGCCGGCGAGATCCTTTTGACCTCGATGGACCGCGACGGCACCAAGGCCGGCTACGACCTTGCGCTGACCCGCGCCATTGCGGACGCGGTGCGCGCGCCGGTCATCGCGTCGGGGGGCGTCGGCACGCTCGACCATCTGGTGGAAGGCATACGCGACGGCCATGCCGGCGCTGTGCTCGCGGCCTCGATCTTCCATTTCGGCACCTACACCATCGCCGAGGCCAAGGCGCATATGGCTGCCGCCGGACTGTCCATGCGGCTGGACTCCCTGGATAATCGGCTCTAAACGGCGCCATGGCTGACTTTTCGCTGCTCGATCTGGAAAAAATCATCGGCGAACGCGCCCGGTCCGGTGACCCGGACTCGTGGACGGCAAAACTGTTCGCGAAGGGCATCGACAAAGCGACACAGAAGCTCGGCGAAGAGGCGGTCGAGACGGTGATCGCCGCCGTAAAGGGCGACAAGCAGGCCCTCGTTTCGGAAAGTGCTGATCTTATATATCATTGGCTTGTCGTTCTCGGCATCGCTGGGGTTCCGCTGGACGACGTGCTGAGGGAACTCGAGGGCCGCACCGGCCGCTCGGGCGTCGCCGAAAAGGCATCCCGGTCGAAGGGCTGACCGCGAGGAGGGCAGGAAACTCGATGGACCAGCTTGCTCCTACCGAGAAATATTCGCCCTATCGTTTCTTCTCGGCCGAGCAATGGTCGCAGTTCCGCGCCGACACGCCGCTGACGCTGACCGAAGACGAGATCAACCGGCTGCGCTCGCTGAACGACCCGGTCAACCTCGAAGAGGTCAAGCGGATCTATCTGTCGCTGTCGCGGCTGCTGTCGGCGCATGTCGAGGCGAGCCAATTGCTGTTCAGGCAGCGGCAGGCCTTTTTCAACGCCCAGGATGTGGTCAAGACGCCCTTCATCATCGGCATTGCCGGCTCTGTCGCGGTAGGCAAATCGACTACGGCGCGCGTGCTCAAGGAGCTTTTGGCGCGCTGGCCCTCGAGCCCCAAGGTCGATCTGATCACCACCGACGGCTTCCTGTTGCCGAATGAGATCCTGCGCCGCGACAATTTGATGGAGCGCAAGGGCTTTCCCGACAGCTACGACGTCGGCGCCCTGCTTAGGTTCCTGTCGGGCATCAAATCGGCGCAGCGCAATGTTCGCGCGCCTGTCTATTCACATTTGACCTACGACGTCATTCCCGGCGAGTTCGTCACGATCGACCGGCCGGACATACTGATCTTCGAAGGCATCAATGTGCTGCAGCCGGGTAAATTGCCGAGGGACGGCAAGATCGTGCCGTTCCTGTCCGACTTCTTCGACTTCGCCATCTATATCGATGCCGAGGAGGCGCTGATCCACCAATGGTATATCCAGCGCTTCATGCGGCTGCGCGAAACCGCCTTCCGCAATCCGGACTCCTTCTTCCACCGCTATTCGCAGCTTTCGGAAGACGCGGCGCGCGCCATTGCCGAGGGGTTGTGGGCCAACATCAACCTGAAGAACCTGCGCGAAAACATCCTGCCGACGCGCGCACGGGCCGATCTCATCCTGCGCAAGGGCGCCAATCATCTGGTCGAGGAAGTAGCCCTTAGAAAACTGTGAAATTTCGAAGCATTCCTTAAAGTCATCTTAACCCAGCTTTTCTATTGTCGGCCCCGATCTGGGGGCTTCGACAAGTAAATGAACGCGCCATTCCTTCATATTGCTGGGCCGGCAACTGGCCGCGCGGCGCTGCCGGAGAACGGGACGGCCACGGTTGCCCTGATCGTGCCAGTACACAATGAGGAAGGCGCGATCGCTCCGTTTCTGGCAGCTGTGCGTGAAAATACCGACCCGCTTAAGGATGACGGCGTCGCCTTCGAATTCATCTTCATCAATGACGGCAGCAACGACGCGACGCTCGAACGGCTGATCGAGGCACAGCGAACCGATCGGCGTATCCAGGTGATCGACCTGTCGCGCAATTTCGGCAAGGAAGCCGCGCTCACCGCCGGTCTCGACTGCTGCGATGCCGATGCCGCGATCCCCATGGATGTCGACCTGCAGGATCCGCCGCATGTCATTCCGCTGCTCGTCGAAAAATGGCGCGAGGGTTTCGAGGTCGTGCTCGCCAAACGTGCCAACCGATCGAGCGACAGCTTTCTCAAGCAGCGCTCGGCGTCGATGTTCTACCGCGTCCACAACTGGATCGCGCAGCAGAAGATCCCGCATGATGTCGGTGACTTCCGACTGATCGACCGGCAGGTGATCGAAGCGCTGCGCTCGTTGCCCGAACGGCGCCGCTTCATGAAAGGCCTGTTCGCCTGGGTCGGCTTTCGCACCGCGACCGTCGAATACAAACGTGACCAACGCATCGCCGGACGATCGAAATTCTCGGGCTGGAGGCTGTGGAACTTTGCGCTCGAAGGCATCACCAGCTTTTCGACCGCGCCGCTCGAGATCTGGACCTATGTCGGCGCGACGATCTCGGCTTTGTCGTTCCTCTACGGCCTGCTGATCATCGCCAAGACACTGGTGTTCGGCATCGACGTGCCCGGCTATGCCTCGCTGCTGGTCAGCGTCCTCTTCCTCGGCGGCATCCAGTTGCTCGGCATCGGCATCATCGGTCAGTACCTCGGTCGCGTCTATGCCGAGATCAAACAGCGCCCGATCTACATCGTGCGCCGCACATATGAGGGGACGGACTGATGGAGCTCGACGCTTACCGCCAGATGGCAGCCACCGAGGACGAGCATTGGTGGTTTTGCGGGCGGCGCGCCATCGCCGAAGCAGTCATCCGCGGTCTCAAGCTGCCCGAGAAGGCGCACATTGTCGAGATCGGCGCCGGTACGGGGGGCAACATCCGGATGCTGGAGCAGTTCGGCGCAGTAACGGCGGTGGAAATGAGCGATCTGGCGCGCCAGATCGCCCGGGAAAAGACCGGCCGCGACTTTCTTGCCGGCCATCTGCCGAACAACATTCCTGTCGCGCCGCAAAGCTGCGACCTCGTCTGCCTGTTCGATGTGCTGGAACACGTCGCCGAGGATGAAGCTTCGCTGACGGCAATCCGCCAAATGCTGAAACCAGGTGGCCGCGTCATCCTTACCGTGCCGGCACATCAATGGCTTTGGAGCACGCATGATGTGGGGCTGCACCACATGCGGCGCTATTCACGCAACCTGCTGCGCGAACGAATCGACAAGGCCGGGTTCACGATCGACCGGCTAAGCTACACCAATGCGACGCTGTTTCCCGTCGCGGCGCTGGCACGATTGATGGACAGGGTACGCAAACCGGCCCGGCCGGCAGGTCATGCAACGCCGCCGAAACCGATCAACGCGGCGATGAAGGCGGTGTTTTCGGCAGAGGGCCGCATCGTGCCAAATGCAACTTTGCCGTTCGGCGTTTCATTGCTGGCGGTGTTTCGCGAAAACACCGCGCTCGATAGCCGTCACTTCGGCGACAAGCTGGCAGCCTGAGCGCACCATGGTGAGTACTGGTTCGTATCGTCGCCTGTCGCGCTTTGCCCTGATCGGGATTGCATCCACGCTGGTCTATGCGGTGTGCGCCTTCTTGCTGTCCTCGCTTCCGGGTTTCGCGCTGCCGGCGACGCGGGCTTCGGTTGCCGCCTACGTCATTGCTGCGATCTTTTCCTATGCCGGCCACAAATATGTGACCTTTGTGTCGCCGGGGTCGCATGCGTTCGAGGCGCCCCGGTTCTTCCTGCTAACGGCGCTTGGGCTCGGTTTTTCCTGGCTGTTGCCACTGATTCTGGTCGATGGTCTTGGTGCGAAACCAGTGCTGTCGATCGCTATCATCTGCGCCGCCGTGCCAGCTTTCAACTACTTCGTCCTCGACCGGTGGGTGTTCGCGCCGGGCACCAAGATGCGGGCGGTTTCATGAGTATTTCGAATGATGTCAGCACCCTGGAGCGCTGGCGCAGCCAGGATCTGGCGACGTCGCTATTTTCCAGTCGCAATGCCCTTGCCTTCGCGGCCATCACGATCTTCTCGATCGTCTGGCAGATGCGCTGGGGGACCATTCCGGACACGAGCTGGCTGATCACGGCGTGCGAGCGCATGCTCTCCGGTGAGCGGCTGTACTCCCAAATCTACGAGACCAATCCTCCGTTCAGCGTATGGCTGTACTGGCCGCCGGTGGCGGCGGCTCGGATGCTGGGAATCGCTCCTGAAATCCTGGTCCAGGCCTGGACCTACCTGGCCGCGCTTGCCGGACTTTTGTTCTCGGGCGCCATCATCAAGCGCGCAGGTTTTCCTGAAACGGCATCATTGTTTAAGCTTGCCCCCGCCTTCTACGCGATGCTGGTCATCTTTCCCGGCAACGCCTTCAGCGAGCGGGAGCATATCGGCGTTGCGTTTTTCATCCCGCTGTTGGTGCTTCATGCCTGGCGCGCGCGCGAAAATGCGACACCGCCGAGCCTCGGCCTTGCCGCGCTAGCCGGCCTGTCGGGCAGCATGCTGCTGCTGGTCAAACCCTACTATGCGATCATGGTGTTGGTGCCAGCGCTGCTCGTGGCAGTGCGTCGACGCAGCTTGAAGCCGATCTTCGCTCCCGAACACTGGGTCATCGGAGGGGTTTGCATCGCTTATCTTGGAGCGGTCAAACTGATCTATCCGGAATTCCTGCACAACGTTTATCCGCTTCTGGCGGATGTCTATGCGCAAATCGGCGTTTTCCAACCCATCCTCGCCCGTTACGGTTTTGCGTGGTGTTTTCTGCTGTTCTCCGCCTTTCGGCTGTGGCCGGCAGGGCGGTTTCCTGAGTTGACGGCAGTGGGGCTGGCCGCATCGGTTGCGGGCATGTTTCCACTTTTTTACCAGGCGAAAGGTTGGGCCTATCACGCCTACCCCACCATTTTCTGTGCCATCGCAGCCATTTTTTGCCTGCTGGCATATTTGAGGAGCGAGCGACACTCGGAAAACTTGTTGTCCCTTGTGCCCGGTACAACGCGTGCCCTGATGCTGGCAGGGGTGGTGGTCGCCTTCTGCCCATATTGGAGCAGCCAGAAGCCGGACTCAACGCTGGTTGCGACCATTCACACCGCGACAGACCAGCCGACGGTCGCACTGATCGGTTCCGACATTGCTGCTGGCCATCCCCTCAATCGCATGATCGGCGGGCGTTTCGTCTCGACCCATGTCAGCGATTGGCTGGGGGCATACTCGCTCTATCTGTCCAAACTGGCGGAACTTTCAGGCAATGCCGCCGAAGCAACGCACTACAATACGATCATGGTGCGCTATGCCGAAGGCAAGCGTGAAGAATTCGAACGTCGGCGCCCAGACGTCATCGTCTTCCAGAAGGACGATATGTACTGGACGAACCGGCTGAGGAAACGATTTGGCTTTGACGCCATCCTGGCTCACTACCGCGTACTTGCCGAGGACGATATCGTGCGCATCTATCTGCGCGACGACTATATCCGCCCTCAACCGCTGACGGATGATCTCGTTACACTGCTTTCGTCACCCGCCGCAGTGTCAGATTGATCCGGCCGCCATTCTTGAGCAGCGCCGAGGTCGACGGGTAGATCCGATCGACGCCGTGGAAGCAGAGGCGGCCCTCGCCGCCAAGCACGACGACATCGCCGCTCTTCAGCCTGAACGATCGGGTCGCCCCGTCGCGCGTCGTCTGGCCGACCCTGAAAAGGCAGTCGTCGCCCAATGACACGGAGACGACGGGGGCGGAAAAATCCGCCTCGTCGCGGTCCTGATGCAGGCTCATCTTGGCGTCCTCGGCATAGAAATTGACCAGGCAGGCCTCAGGCGGATGCGGATAAGCCGCCACCTTTTGCCATAATTCCAGCAGCGGGTCCGGGATGGGCGGCCAGGCCGTTCCTGTCACCGGGTGGGTCGGCTGATAGCGATAGCCTTGCTCCTTGTCGGTGACCCAGCCGAGCGCGCCACAATTGGTCATGCGCACGCTCATCTCCTTGCCGGTGCGCGGCATCGCCGGCACGAACAAAGGTGCGGCCTGCACCACCTTCCTGATGTCCTCGACCAGCGCCTCTTGCGCGGGACGCGGCAGGTAGCCGGGCATATGGCGCACGCCTTTGGGCAGAACGAGCATCAGAGTTTCCGCCTCATCCGGTTTGTCTGGCACAGAATGCCATCATCAGAAGAAACCGGCGACCCGAAAGCCGCTTTCGCCGGGCAAGGCAATTTCAGTCGTCACCGACCCGGCCGCGCAGTTTCTTCACGGTGGATCGCCCGGCCTTGGTCTTGAGACGGCGCTCGACGGCGCCCTTCGACGGCCGGGTCTTCTTGCGCGGCGGCGGTGGCGGCTCGGCCGCCTTGGCGACCAGAGCCGTCAGCCTGGCGCGTGCGTCCGCCCGGTTCTGCTCCTGCGTGCGAAAGCGCCCGGCCTCGATCACGATGACGCCGTCCTTGGTGGCGCGCTGGCCGGCGAACTTCAGCGCCCTTTCGCGCACGCGATCCGACAGGCCCTGCGCGTTGGCGGCGTCGAAGCGCAGCTGCACCGCGGTCGCCACCTTGTTGACGTTCTGGCCTCCAGGACCGGACGAGCGGATGAAATCCTCGTGCAGGTCGCCCGGGTGGATCACGGCGTCGTCGGCAATGGTGATCTTGTCGTCGTTGGTCATGCCGCAGTCATGGCGCGGCGGAGGAAAAAAGAAAAGACCCGACCGGAGCCGGGTCTCGATACGCAAGCGGATGCCGAAAAGGCTATTCCGCGGCTTCCTGCAAGCGCGGTGCAGCGCCCCTGATCGTTGCATCGACATGGGGCTCGAACTTCTCGAAATTGGTGGCGAACATGCCGACCAGCCTGGCTGCCTGCCGGTCATAGGCCGGCTTGTCGGCCCAGGTCGAACGGGGATCGAGAATGGCGCTGTCGACGCCGGCAACCGCCACCGGCACCGCGAAGCCGAAATTGGCGTCGGTGCGGAAATCGGCTGATTTCAGCGAGCCGTCGAGTGCGGCTGCGAGCAGCGCCCGCGTCACCTTGATCGGCATGCGGCGGCCGGTGCCATGGGCGCCACCGGTCCAGCCGGTGTTGACCAGCCAGCAATCGGCGTCGTGGTGGGCGATCAGTTCGCGCAGCAGATTGCCGTATTCCGACGGATGGCGCGGCATGAACGGCGCGCCGAAGCAGGTCGAGAACGTCGCTTCCGGTTCGGTGACGCCCTTTTCGGTGCCGGCCACCTTGGCCGTGTAGCCGGAGAGGAAATGGTACATCGCCTGCGCCGGCGTCAGCCTGGCGATCGGCGGCATCACGCCGAAGGCGTCGGCGGTCAGCATGATGATGTTTTTGGGATGGCTGGCGCGTCCCGTCTTGCTGGCGTTGGGAATAAAGTCGAGCGGGTAGGCGCAGCGCGTGTTTTCGGTGAGCTGGCCGTCGTCGAAGTCCGGCACGCGGTCGGCGCCGAGCACGACATTTTCCAGCACGGTGCCGAAGCGCTGCGTGGTCGCGAAGATCTCCGGCTCGGCTTCGGCCGAAAGCCTGATCGTCTTGGCGTAGCAGCCACCCTCGAAATTGAAGATGCCTTGCGGGCCCCAGCCATGCTCGTCGTCACCGATCAGCGTACGCGACGGATCGGCCGACAGCGTCGTCTTGCCGGTACCCGACAGGCCGAAGAACACGGCCGCGTCGCCGGCCGGTCCTTCATTGGCCGAGCAATGCATCGGCATCACGCCCTTCGCCGGCAGCAGATAGTTGAGCATGGTGAAGACCGACTTCTTCATCTCGCCGGCATAGGAGGTGCCGCCGATCAGCACGATCCTGCGCGTGAGATCGACCGCGATCACCGTCTCGGTGCGGGTGCCGTGGCGGGCCGGATCGGCGCGGAAGGACGGCAGGTCGATGATCGTCATTTCGGGCACGAAATGCTCGAGTTCGGCGGCTTGCGGGCGGATCAGCAGGTTGCGGATGAACAGCGAATGCCAGGCGAATTCGGTGATAACCCTGGTCGGCAGTTTCAACTCCGCGTCGGCGCCGCCGACCAGATCCTGGACATAGAGATCCTTGTCTGCCGCATGGGCGCGGAAATCGGCCAGCAGCGTGTCGAACTCAGCCGGCGAAATTGCCTTGTTGTTGTCCCACCAGACGTGCGGCGCGGTTGCTGCGTCGCGGACGACGAATTTGTCTTTGGGCGAACGGCCGGTGTGCTGGCCGGTCTCGGCGACAAGCGCGCCATGGGCGGTGAGCCGGGCCTCGCCGCGGCCGATCGCCTCCTCGTAAAGCGCGGCGGCACTAAAATTATAGCGCACCATGCCGGTGGTCTCGAGATCGATCTTGCATGCGGGATTGCGTTTGCCGGCTTCCGACATCAAGTGTCCCTTCTGTGATTTGCCGTTCCTGGCCGGTGAATTACCGGCACCTCACGAAGGAGGCTGAGACGGTCAGAACCAGAAAACCCGAATGATATCAAATCATTAATCGATTTAAAAATTTTGAAAGTTGTTTAAATCGTTTATATGTGCAAAAAAGTCCGATGGTTGCCCAAAGGATTGGCAATCGTTGATCGTCCAATCCGCATAGGGTGCGATAGTGGCCGCCGGCATGCCGTCCGTGACAGCGGGCGGAGCCTATGCCACATTTTGTACCTAATTTGTCCTGCAAAAGCCCCTTCTCTACGAAAGAAGGGACAGCTCATGAGGGAGCCGCTTGAAATGGCAACAATCGCGCTTGTCGATGACGACCGCAACATTCTGACGTCTGTGTCGATTGCCCTCGAATCGGAGGGCTACCGCGTCGAGACCTATACGGATGGGGCGTCAGCGCTGGAAGGCCTGGCGGCGCGGCCGCCGAATCTCGCCATCCTCGACATCAAGATGCCGCGCATGGACGGCATGGAGCTGTTGCGCCGGATGCGCCAGAAATCCGACCTGCCGGTGATCTTCCTGACCTCGAAAGACGACGAGATCGATGAGCTGTTCGGCCTCAAGATGGGCGCCGACGACTTCATCCGCAAACCATTTTCGCAGCGTCTTCTGGTCGAGCGGGTCCGCGCGGTGCTTCGCCGCACCAGCGCCCGCGAGGCGGCGGCCAAGGCGCCTAGCCAGCAGGCCCGCTCGCTGGAACGCGGCCAGCTGGTCATGGACCAGGAGCGCCACACCTGCACCTGGAAGGGCGAGCCGGTGACGCTTACGGTGACCGAGTTCCTGATCCTGCATTCGCTGGCGCAGCGCCCCGGCGTGGTAAAAAGCCGTGATGCGCTGATGGATTCGGCCTATGATGAACAGGTCTATGTCGACGACCGCACCATCGACAGCCACATCAAGCGGCTGCGCAAGAAGTTCAAGGCCGTCGACGATGACTTCGAGATGATCGAAACCCTTTACGGAGTCGGATACCGGTTCCGCGAGGCTTAATTTCAGCGGGAGCTGCTATTCGATGGCAGTGGACGTAGAGCGGAGCAGAAGGGCGGGCGCTGCCAGGCGCCCGTCGAGGATTCTGCCCGCATTCCTGTCGAAGATCACCGTGCCGATGCGCCGTTTCCTAGGCCATCACATCTTTTCCAGCCTGACACGGCGCATCCTGTTCCTCAACCTTGCCGGCCTCGCCGTCCTGGTCACCGGCATTCTCTACCTCAACACCTTCCGCGACGGGCTGATCGATGCCCGTGTCGAAAGCCTGATGACGCAGGGCGAGATCATCGCCGGCGCGATCGCGGCGTCGGCGACTGTCGAAACCGATTCGATCAGCATCGATCCGGAAAAGCTGCTTGAGCTGCAAGCCGGCGAAAGCCTCGGACCCGGCTCCGACCAGCTCGACAATCTGGATTTCCCGATCAATCCGGAGCGCGTCGCGCCGGTGCTCAGGCGCCTGATCTCGCCGACGCGCACGCGCGCCCGCATCTATGACCGCGACGCGAACCTTCTGCTCGATTCGCGCCATCTCTATTCGCGCGGCCAGATCCTGCGCTACGACCTGCCGCCGGTCGACGAGGAGGAGCCAGACCTTTTGGAGCGGGTGCAGAAATTCGTTTTCGACTTCTTCCGCAACACCGACCTGCCGGTCTACCACGAACAGCCGGGCGGCAATGGTGCTGCCTTCCCCGAAGTGGTCAAGGCGCTGACCGGCAGCCCGTCGACCATCGTGCGCATCAGCGAGCAGGGCGAACAGATCGTTTCGGTGGCCGTGCCGATCCAGCGCTTCCGCGCCGTGCTTGGCGTGCTGATGCTGTCGACCGAGGGCGGCGACATCGACAAGATCGTTGCCGCCGAACGCAAGGCGATCCTGCGCGTCTTCGGCATCGCCGCACTTGTCACCGCCATCCTGTCGATGCTGCTTGCCTCGACCATCGCCAATCCGCTCCGGCGGCTGTCGGCCGCTGCCGTCAGGGTGCGGCGCGGCGTCAAGAACCGCGAGGAAATCCCCGACTTTTCCGATCGCCAGGACGAGATCGGCAATCTTTCGATTGCCGTGCGCGACATGACCAATGCGCTCTATGCCCGCATCGAGGCGATCGAGAGTTTCGCGGCTGACGTCTCGCATGAATTGAAGAACCCGCTGACGTCGCTGCGCAGCGCCGTGGAGACCTTGCCGCTGGCCAAGAACGACAATTCGCGCGGCCGGCTGATGGAGATCATCCAGCACGATGTCCGCCGGCTTGACCGGCTGATCACCGACATTTCCGACGCCTCCCGGCTCGACGCCGAACTCGCGCGGGAAGACGCCGGGACAGTGGACCTGAAGAAGTTCATCACCGATCTCGTCGCGGTGTCGCGTGAGGCGACGCGCAACAAGAAGGCGGTCGAGATCGAGTTCAAGGTTGCCAAGCTGCCGCAGGGCGTCAAAGGCTATTTCGTCACCGGCCACGATCTCAGGATCGGCCAGGTCGTCACCAATCTGATCGAGAATGCCCGCTCCTTCGTGCCGGAAGACCATGGCCACATCGCCATTTCGCTGGCGCGCGCCGGCAAGGTCAACATCGTCACGGTCGACGACAATGGCCCCGGCATCCGGGCCGACAATATCGACCGCATCTTCGAGCGCTTCTACACCGACCGTCCAGCCGGCGAAGCCTTCGGCCAGAATTCCGGCCTCGGCCTGTCGATCAGCCGACAGATCGTCGAGGCCCATGGCGGCACGCTGACGGCCGAGAACATCCCGGGCACCAAGCCCGGCGAGATCAAGGGCGCGCGCTTCGTCGTCACCTTGCCCGCCGAAGGCTGACCCGGCCGAACACGATCATGCCCGATGCCGCCACGAAGCCTGAAAACATCCACGGAACCGCGATCCTGATCGGCGAGCGCGGCGTCCTCATCACCGGGCCGTCGGGCGCCGGCAAGACGACGCTGGCCCTTATACTCCTGGACCATTGCCGCACACGGGGGCTGTTTTCACGCATGATCGGCGACGACAGGCTGCTTGCCTCAAGTCATGCGGGGCGGCTGGTCTGCCGCGTGCCGGCAACCATCGCCGGCCTCGCCGAAGTGCCTGGGCTCATTCCGCGTCCGCTGCCGTTCGAAGCGGGCGGCGTGATCGACCTGCATGTGCGGCTGGTGCCGAAAGCAGAGATGGCCCGTTTTCAGGAGGAAATCAGCGAGCCGGTCGCAGGCTGCCCGGTGCAGCGTATCGACCTTGCCGAGCGCAACGCCGCCACGGCCTTGCCGGCGGTGATGGCGCGGTTGTCCATCGCGCCTTTTTTATGATCCGGTTCGGATTATTTGTTGCAATGCGTCAAAATGGCCCGGGCCGGCGCAATTTTGGGCTTGTCAACGCGCCTCGCGTCGACAAGATAGCGCTCCCGCCGCCTGGAATGGCTGGCGAGCATAAAATGCGCGTGTGAAGCGGCGATGACGGGAGCCACCAACGAATGATCGGACTCGTGCTTGTAACGCACGGTCAACTGGCCACCGAGTTCCGACATGCCGTGGAACATGTCGTCGGGCCACAAGACAATTTCGAAACCGTGGCGATCGGTGCCGATGACGATATGGAGCAGCGTCGCCGCGACATCGTCGACGCCGTGGCGCGCGTCGACACCGGGGCCGGCGTCATTGTCCTGACCGACATGTTCGGCGGCACGCCTTCAAACCTCGCTATTTCGGTGATGGAATCCGGCCGCACCGAGGTGATTGCCGGCATGAACCTGCCGATGCTGATCAAGCTGTCGTCGATCCGCAAGGGCGACAACATGGCCGCTGCGCTCGACGAGGCTCAGGCGGCGGGGCGCAAATACATCAATGTGGCCAGCCAGCTCCTGAGCAGCAAATGAACGCGCTGTGGCCGGAGAAAGACCAGGTCGTGCGCGAGTTTCCGATCGTCAACCAGCGCGGCCTGCATGCGCGCGCCTCAGCCAAGTTCGTCCAGGTCGCCAGCGGTTTCGACGCCACGGTCGATGTCGAGAAGGACGGCGTCAAGGTCGGCGGCACGTCGATCATGGGGCTGATGATGCTGGCGGCGAGCCCCGGCTATTCTATCCGCGTCACCGCCAGCGGGCCGCAAGCCTTGCAGGCTATGGACGCGCTGGAGCAACTGGTCGCCTCGCGTTTCGGCGAGGAAAGCTGACCGCGGCTTGCCTGAAATGCTGACGGCGTCCGGCAGAGACATGCACGAATAAAGATTTCTTTATATCCCATTGTCGTTTGGCGGCCGATCTGCTAGTCAGGGCCGGCAATTCGCGCCCCTCCATGCGCCTTCCGGCGCGGGCGCGTGCCACAGACATTTCACATCGGAGCACTGCCATGACGGGTAGCAAGGACTATGTGGTCGCCGACATCTCGCTTGCCGGCTGGGGCCGCAAGGAGATCGAGATCGCCGAAACGGAAATGCCGGGCCTGATGGCCTGCCGCGAGGAGTTCGGCGACAAGAAGCCGCTCAAGGGCGCGCGTATCACCGGCTCGCTGCACATGACGATCCAGACGGCGGTGCTGATCGAAACGCTGAAGGCGCTGGGCGCCGACATCCGCTGGGCCTCTTGCAACATCTTCTCGACCCAGGACCACGCGGCGGCGGCGATCGCCGAGGCCGGCATCCCGGTGTTCGCCGTCAAGGGCGAGACGCTCGAGGATTACTGGGACTACACCGACCGGATCTTCCAGTGGACCGATGGCGGCACCTCCAACATGATCCTCGACGATGGCGGCGACGCCACCATGTACATTCTGATCGGCGCCCGCGCCGAAGCCGGTGAGGACGTGCTGTCCAACCCGGGCAGCGAAGAGGAAGAGATCCTGTTCGCCCAGATCAAGAAGCGGCTGAAGGCCTCGCCCGGCTTCTTCACCAAGCAGAAGGAAGCGATCCGCGGCGTCACCGAAGAGACGACGACGGGCGTCAACCGGCTCTATCAGCTGCAGAAGAAGGGCCTGCTGCCGTTCCCGGCGATCAATGTCAACGATTCCGTGACCAAGTCGAAATTCGACAACAAATATGGCTGCAAGGAATCGCTGGTCGACGGCATCCGCCGCGGCACCGACACCATGATGGCCGGCAAGGTCGCCGTGGTGTGCGGCTATGGCGATGTCGGCAAGGGCTCGTCGGCGTCGCTGAAGGGCGCCGGCGCCCGCGTCAAGGTCACCGAGGTCGATCCGATCTGCGCGCTGCAGGCGGCGATGGACGGTTTTGAGGTCGTCACGCTGGAAGACGCCGCTCCCACCGCCGACATCGTCATCACCACCACCGGCAACAAGGACGTCGTCACCCTCGACCACATGCGCTCGATGAAGGACATGGTGATCGTCGGCAACATCGGCCACTTCGACAACGAGATCCAGGTGGCGTCGCTGCGCAACCTCAAATGGACCAACGTCAAGCCGCAGGTCGACATGATCACCTTTCCGGACGGCAAGCGGATGATCCTTTTGTCGGAAGGCCGGCTGCTCAATCTCGGCAACGCCACCGGCCATCCGAGCTTCGTCATGTCGGCCTCGTTCACCAACCAGGTGCTGGCCCAGATCGAGCTCTACAGCAAGCCTGGCCAGTACCAGAACCAGGTCTACGTGCTGCCGAAGCATCTCGACGAAAAGGTCGCGCGCCTGCATCTGGGCAAGCTCGGTGCCCGGCTAACCGAACTGTCCGGCGAACAGGCCGCCTATATCGGCGTCACGCCGCAGGGGCCGTTCAAGCCGGAACACTACCGCTATTAACCAAAGCGAAATTTGCTACCACATATTGAAGCCGGGCGATTGACTTTTCGCCCGGCTTTATTTTTGCGCCGATTGATTCTTCACGCGGATTCCAGCAAGCGCTATGTTGTGATTCGCGGTCCGGGGACGAGGGACGGCGCACGCGTCAGGGCGGTCTTGCATTCAGGCGGCGAAGAGGACCAAGACATGCCGGGGGAAAACCCGCGTCAGGCGGGACAGGCCGTTTCCGGCGGCCATTGTGATTCGACAAAGACCGGCCCCGCCGTTGCGGGCGGGCGCCTTTTATGGCGTGCCGGAGCCCGCATCGGGACATTTCTTGCCACCTCGGCGCTTTCCGGTCCGCTGCTTGTATTTGCCGCGCATGCCGAACCAACGCAAAAGGCCGGACTGGGGGTCAGCGCGGTCGAGGTCATGCAAATGGCCATGTTCGCCGGCGTAATGGGTGCGGCACTCGTGTCGGCCATTTTCCTGATCCGTGAGAGGGCGCGCACCTCGGCGCAGAATGCCGAACTCAGGACCCGCATAGCCGACGTCAACGCGGCGCTGCAGCGCTCCGAGGCGTTGCTCAACCTGCGCGACCAGCGCGTTGTCGTCTGGGCCTCGGAGAACAAGAAGCCTGAACTTCTCGGAACCTTGCCGGTGGAGAGCGGCGCGCCCGAGGACCGGGCGGCGTTCCTCGCCTTCGGCCGCTGGCTGATGCCGCGTTCGGCGGCGGCGCTGGAACATGCCGTGGCCGCCTTGCGCGAGCAGGCCAAGACTTTCGACCTCGTCATCGAAACCCAGGCCGGGGTGCCGCTCGAAGTCTATGGCCGCAAAAGCGCGGCGCATGTGCTGGTGCGTTTCGTCTCGCTGTCGGAAACGCTGCGCAGCCAGGCAAGGCTCAAGATCGAGAACCAGCGGCTCAGCGCCGACTACGACACCATGCTCGGCCTGCTCGACGCGCTGAAGATGCCGACATGGCTGCGCACGGCCGACGGGCGGCTGAAATGGGTCAACCGCGCCTATAGCGAGGCGGTCGAGGCGCCGAACGCCGAAACCGCGGTTCGCGAGGCCAAGGAATTCCTCGGCGGCCAGGCGCGCGAGACGATCGCCGAACAGCACAAGATGCGCCCGGTGTTCGAACAGACGCTTTCGACGGTGATCGAGGGCGATCGTCGCGTTTTCGCGGTGACCGACTTCGCCGGCACGGACGGCTCGGCCGGGCTTGCCTGCGACACCAGCGCCACCGAGACCATCCGCGGCGAATATGAGCGTACCGTCCGAAGCCACGCCGACACGCTAGACCAGCTCAACACGGCGGTCGCGATCTTCGACACCGACGAAAAGCTGCGCTTCTTCAACCAGGCGTTCCAGAAGCTGTGGAACCTCGACAGCGGCTTCCTGCACAGCGCCCCGGACAACGCCCTGTTGCTCGACCGGCTGCGCAGCGAAGGCAAGATCGCCGAGCAGCCCGAGTGGCGGCGCTGGAAAGAAGGCCTGCTCAGCGCCTACCGCGCCGTCGAATCGCAGGAGCACTGGTGGCATCTGCCCGACGGCAAGACGATCCGTGTTGTCGCCAACCCACAGCCCAAGGGCGGCGTGACCTGGGTGTTCGAGAACCTGACCGAGAAGATGGACCTCGAAAGCCGCTACCAGACGGCGGTGCGGGTCCAGGGCGAGACGCTGGACAATCTGGCCGAGGGCGTGGCGGTGTTCGGACCCGACGGGCGGCTTCGCCTCTCCAACCCGGCCTTCGTCGCGCTGTGGGGGCTGAGCCAGGACGTGGTCAAGCCCAACGTCCATGTCCAGGCGATCCGCGACCTGTGCGACCAGCGTGCTGCGGACAGCCCGTGGGGAGGGTTCGTCGCCGCCATCACCGGCTTCGACGACGAGCGCCGCGACCGCCACGGCCAGACCGAGCTCACCAACGGCACGGTGTTGCGCTACGCCGTCATCCACCTGCCCAACGGCCAGGTGATGATGACGTTCGTCGATGTCACCGACAGCGTCAATGTCGAGCGGGCGCTGAAG
Organism: Mesorhizobium waimense; assembly: GCF_003601975.1. Taxonomy (GTDB): domain Bacteria; phylum Pseudomonadota; class Alphaproteobacteria; order Rhizobiales; family Rhizobiaceae; genus Mesorhizobium; species Mesorhizobium waimense. Next base: position 54,855 of record NZ_QZWZ01000001.1, on the reverse strand, counting down.
GACAAGAACGAGGCGCTGGAGAAATCCGACCAGCTGAAGAACGATTTCGTCCAGCACGTTTCCTACGAGTTGCGCTCGCCGCTGACCAACATCATCGGCTTCACCGAGCTTCTGTCGCTGCCGGCGACCGGGCCGCTGACGCCGAAGCAGCGCGAATATGTCGAGCATGTCGGCTCATCCTCCTCGGTGCTGCTCACCATCGTCAATGACATACTTGACCTGGCGACGGTCGACGCCGGCATCATGCAGCTGGACATCTCCGAGGTCAGCGTCGAGCGGACCATCGCGGCTGCGTCCGAGTTGGTCGCCGAGCGGCTGGAGGAGCATTCGATCAGGCTCAAGGTCGATGCGGCGGCGGCGCCGAAAAGCTTCCACGGCGACGAGACCCGCATCCGCCAGATCCTCTACAACCTCTTGAGCAACGCCGCGAACTACGCGCCGGAGGCAAGCACGGTCACGCTTGCCTGCCGACAGTTGGCCGAGGGCGTGGAATTCTCCGTCCATGACGACGGACCCGGCATGCCGCCGGACGTGCTCGATTCGGTGTTCCGCCGCTTCGAGCCGAGGACCAATGGCGGGCGCCGGCGCGGCGCCGGGCTTGGCCTGTCGATCGTCAAGAGCTTCGTCGAATTGCATGGCGGCAGCGTCCGCATCCAGACCGGCAGGGACAGCGGCACCACGGTCATCTGCACCTTCCCCGACGCGCCTTCGGGCATTCGCGCCGCGGCCGAGTAGCGCGCTTCATGGCAGGGCTGGAGCGTTTTCTCGCCGACGAGGCCGCGACCGCAAGGCTCGGCGAGGATCTCGCCATGGCGCTGCGCCCCGGCGATGTGCTGGCGCTGAAAGGCGATCTCGGCGCCGGCAAGTCGACGCTGGCACGCGCGCTGATCCGGGCGCTGGCCGACGATACGGCCCTCGACGTGCCGAGCCCGACCTTCACGCTGGTGCAGAGCTACGACACGCGCGTTCCCGTCCATCATTTCGATCTCTATCGGCTGTCTTCGGCGTCCGAACTCGACGAACTCGGCTTCGACGATGCGCTGACGCAAGGGGCAGCACTGGTCGAGTGGCCGCAACGGGCCGAAACCCGGATGCCGGCAAGCGCGCTGTGGATCGAACTCGACCATCAGGGCGAGGCCCGCCGGGCAAGCCTGTCGGGGCAAGGTGCCACGTTCGAGCGCGCGGCACGGTCGCTGGCGATGCGCGATTTTCTCGACTCGGCCGGATGTGGTGGGGCGAGCCGCCGCCATTTCGTCGGCGACGCTTCGGCCCGCTCCTACGAGATCGTCTCGCACGCCGGCTTTGCGCCGCGCGTGCTGATGAATTCGCCGCGGCTGGTGCTGGGGCCGCCGGTGCGTGACGGCAAGCCCTACGCCGTGATCGCCCACTCCGCGCAATCCGTCACGGCCTTCGTTGCCATCGACAAGGCGTTGCTGGCCGCCGGCGTCAGCGTGCCGGAGATCCATGCCGAGGATCTCGACCAGGGCTTTTTGCTGCTTGAGCATCTCGGCTCGGATGGGTTCCTGGGCAGCGACGGACAGCCGGTGGCCGAGCGCTATGCGGCAGCGGCCGAACTGCTGGCCATGATGCACGGCAAGGCCTGGCCCGAGCGCATGCAGGCAGCGCCCGGCATCTTCCACGACGTGCCGCCCTTCGACCGCGACGCCATGATGATCGAGGCCGAGCTGCTGGTCGACTGGTATGTGCCGATGGTCACCGGCGGCCCGGCCAGCGAAGCCTTGCGGGCCGGCTACGCCAGGGAATGGAACGCGGTTCTCGACCGGCTCGCGGCTAGCGAATACACGCTGATGCTGCGCGACTTCCATTCGCCTAATATCATCTGGCGCGGCGAGCGCTCTGGGCACGACCGCCTCGGCATCGTCGACATCCAGGACGCGCTGATCGGCCCCGCCGCCTATGACATCGCCTCGCTGGCGATGGATGCCCGCGTCACAGTCTCGCCCGACATCGAGAAGCGGACGCTCCACGCCTATATCGCGGCGCGCCACGCCGCCGGCGGCTTCGACGAGGCGGCCTTCAAGGAAGCCTATGCAATCATGGCGGCGCAGCGCAATTCGAAGATCCTCGGCATTTTCGTGCGGCTCGAAAAGCGCGACGGCAAGCCCTATTACCTCAGGCACCTGCCGCGCATTCGCGACTATCTGCGGCGGGCACTGGCGCATCCGGCGCTCGCCGGGTTACACGCCTTCTATGTCGCCCATGGCTTGCTGGAAGAACGACCGCTGTGACCGCTAACCCCACGACTGCGATGGTGCTTGCCGCGGGGCTTGGCAGGCGCATGCGTCCGATCACCGACACGATGCCGAAGCCGCTGGTGAAAATCGCCGGCAAGACGCTGCTCGACTGGGGGCTGGACAGCCTGGCCATGGCAGGCGTCGAGACGGCTATCGTCAACGTTCATTATCTTCCCGAGCAGATCGTTGCCCATGTCGCTGCACGGCGGGCGCCGAAGATCGTCATCTCCGACGAGAGTGAGGCCTTGCTCGATTCGGCCGGTGGCATCGTCAAGGCGCTGCCGGAGTTGGGCAAAGATGCCTTTTACATCATCAACGCCGACACATTCTGGATCGACAGCGGCCAGCCCAGCCTCGAGCGCCTTTCCCTTGCATGGGACGGCTCGAGAATGGATATTCTGCTGATGCTTACGGATCTCGACTCAGCGACCGGACACTGCGTCGGCACGGATTTCCTGATGGCGCCGGATGGCGCCCTGCGCCGATCGAAGGGCGACCCGGCCGGCGTGATCTATGCCGGGGCGGCGATCATTCATCCGGGCATCTTCAAGGACGCACCGGCAAAGCCGCACTCGCTCAACGCCTATTTCGATACGGCCATTGCCGCTGGCCGCCTGTTCGGCATGAAGATGCAGGGCCGCTGGATCACCGTCGGCACGCCCGACGCCATTCCGCTGGCGGAAGCGGCGGTGGCCGGCGCCCTCGCGAAAGTCATATGAGCGGCTCGCGCCGCGTCTTCTCGATACCATCTGGAGCGCCGTTCCTGCCGACGCTGGCGGAGGCCCTGCTGGCTGGCCGGCTGGTTCCGGGTTTCCGCTTCGACGGCGACCCGCTGGCGCTCGCCGACGTCACCATCTATGTGCCGACCCGCCGCGCCGCGCGGGCGCTGCGCGGCGCCTTTGTCGACCATCTGGGCGGCCGATCGGCGATCCTCCCGGTGGTGCGCCCGCTCGGCGAGTTCGACGAGGACGAGGCCGGCTTCGATGCCGAGGGCGCTTTAGCCATCGATCTGGCGCCGCCGATCGCGGCGCAGGAACGCCTGCTCCTGCTGGCGCCGCTGGTGCGGCTGTGGAAGAGCCGTCTGCCGGCAGCGGTCGCTGCCCGTTTCAACGAGGAGATCGTCATTCCGGCCTCGGCCGCCGATGCGATCTGGCTGGCGCGCGACCTTGCCCGGCTGATGGACGAGATCGAGACCGAGGGCACGGACTGGGCCAAGCTCGCCACGCTGGTGACCGGCAATCTCGCCGGCTGGTGGCAGGTGACGCTGGATTTTCTCGGCATCGTCACCGACAGCTGGCCGCAGCTGCTGGAAGAGCGCCACCGCTCGAACCCGGCCGCGCATCGCAGCGCGCTGATCCGGCTGGAGGCGGCGCGGCTGAAGCGCAATCCACCGGCCGGCCCGGTGATCGCCGCCGGCTCCACCGGCTCGATCCCGGCGACCGCCGAATTGCTGGCCGCCATCGCCGGCCTGCCCAATGGTGCCGTCGTGCTGCCCGGCCTGGACACCAGGCTGGACGAGGCGTCCTTCGCCGCACTTTCGGCACCCGGCGCGCGTCCGGCCCTGCTTGGCCACCCGCAATTCGGCCTGGCCAAACTGATCAACGGCATCGGCGTGCTGCGGGCGGATGTCGAGGAGATCGCCGCCGCGGACCGGCCGCTGGCGCTGCGCGCGGCCCTGGTCGGCGAGGCGCTGCGGCCGGCCGAGACCACCGAGCTGTGGACCGAGACGCGGCTTGCTTTCCAATCCGGCGATATCGCCGAAGCCCTGGCCGATGTGACTTTGGTGGAGGCCGCCAGCGAACGCGACGAGGCGGTGGCGATCGCGGTGGCGCTCAAACGCGCCGTCGAACAGCCCGGCCAGCGAGCCGCGCTCGTCACCGGCGACCGCGCGCTGGCGCGGCGCGTTTCGGCGGAGCTCAAGCGCTTCGGCGTCATCGCCGACGATTCCGGCGGCACGCCTTTAGCCAACACGCCGGCGGCCAGCCTGCTGAGGCTGGCGCTGCAGGCCATGTTCCGGCCGGGTGACCCGGTCGGCCTGCTGTCGCTGCTCAAGCACCCGCTGCTCGGCCTCGGCCTGGAGCGCGCTGACGTCCGCCATGCGGCGGAAATCATCGAACTGGTGGCGCTGCGCGGCGGCACCGGCCGTCCCGACGCCGCTTTACTCGCGGAACTCTTCGAAGCCCGGCTCTCGGGCCTTGGCGATAGCCGGCCGCCCTTCTGGTTTTCGCGCCTGACGGTGCGCGGCGTCGAGAATGCGCGAGATGTGCTTGCCCGTCTGGTGGCCGCACTCACTCCACTCCTCGCCTTTCGCGGCGAAGCCGACGCCGATCTCGCCGCGCTGACGCGGGCGAGCATCGTTGCGCTGGAAAACCTTGGACGCACGGTGGATGGCAGCCTTGCCGAGCTCTATGCCGGCGACGCCGGCGAAAAACTCGCCGAACTGCTGCGCGGTCTGGTCGCAGCGTCAGCGCCGTTCTCGTTTGCGGCGGCCGAATGGCCCGACGTGATGGAGGCGCTGATGGCGGCGGAAACGGTCAAGCCGGCACAGGGCACCGACCGCAACATCGCCATCTGGGGCGCGCTGGAAGCACGACTGCAGAACGTCGGCACGCTGGTCATCGGCGGGCTCAACGAAGGCGTGTGGCCGCGCAAGCCGGAGAGCGACCGCTTCATGTCGCGGCTGATGAAGACCGGTATCGACCTGGAGCCGCCGGAACGGCGTATCGGCCTTGCCGCGCACGACTTCCAGATGGCGATGGGGGCGAGACAGGTCGTGCTGACGCGCTCGGCCCGTTCCGGCGACGCACCAGCGGTGCCGTCGCGCTGGCTGCAGCGCCTGGTCACCTTCATCGGCAAGGAGCATGCGGCAGCACCGTTGCGGCGCGGCGACGAGTTGCTGGCCTGGGCGCGCGCGCTTGACGCCGGCGAAAAGCAGGATTTTGCGCCAAGGCCGCAGCCGAGGCCGCCGCTCAGCGTCCGGCCGCAGAATTTCTCGGTCACCGAGATCGAGACGCTGCGCCGCGACCCCTATGCGATCTATGCCAGGAAAATCCTCGGCCTGGTGCCGCTCGATCCGGTGATCCGCGATCCGGGTGCTGCCGAGCGCGGCACGCTGTTTCACGCCACCCTGCATCTGTTCTCGCGCCGCGTGCTGGACCCGCGCGAACCCGGCGCCTTGAACGGCCTCATCGAGGCCGGCCGCAGCTGCTTTGCCGAGGCCGCGCTGCCGCCCGATGTCGAGGCGGTGTGGTGGCCGCGCTTCGAAAAGCTCGCCGCCAACATCATCGAATGGGAGCACGGCCGCGCCGAAGCCGTGACACGGCGCCATGCCGAGGAGCGGGCGGAGAAGACCGCTGTCGGCCGCACCGGCGTGACGCTGTCCGGCTATGCCGATCGCGTCGACCTGCTGGCTGGCGGCATGGCCGACATACTCGACTACAAGACCGGCTCCTCGCCATCGAAGGCGCAGGCGCACACGCTGCTGGCGCCGCAGCTGGCGCTGGAAGGCGCGCTGCTCAGGCGTGGCGCTTTCAGGGATCTTGGCGCCCGCGAGCCGTCGCAGCTCGCTTTCGTCAGGCTGAAGCCGAATGGCGATGTGTTCGAGGAATCGATCCTTGAATACAACCGCAAGCCGAGGACCGCCGCCGATCTCGCCGAAGAAGCCTGGGCGCGGCTGGAGAACCTGCTCTTCCATTATGCCGACCCGATGACCGGCTATCTGTCGCGCGCTCTGCCCTTCCGCGAGGGCGAGGCCGACGGCGACTACGACCATCTCGCCCGCGTGCTCGAATGGTCGGCCGGCGGCGACAGCGGCGACGAGGCGGGGGAGGCATGAAGAAGGCCTACCCGATCCCGAGCGACACCGCCGCCAGCCAGGCGCGCGCCTCCGACCCGCTGAATTCGGCCTGGGTGTCGGCCAATGCCGGCTCCGGCAAGACGCATGTGCTGGCGCAGCGTGTCATCCGGCTTTTGTTGTGCGGCACCGATCCGTCGAAGATCCTGTGCCTGACCTACACGCGCGCCGCCGCCGCCAACATGTCGAACCGGGTGTTTTCGACGCTTTCCGAATGGACGTTGCTCGGCGACACGGAATTGGCCGCACGGATCGAAGCGCTGGACGGCCGGCGAGCCGATCGCGACACCATGCGCCGGGCACGGCGGCTGTTCGCCGAGGCGCTGGAGACGCCGGGCGGGTTGAAGATCCAGACCATCCACGCCTTTTGCGAATCGGTGCTGCACCAGTTCCCGCTGGAGGCCAACATCGCCGCGCATTTCGAAATGCTCGACCCGCAGATGGAGGCGTCGCTTTTCGCCACCGCCCGCCGCGACATGATCTCGGGCACGACCGCCGGCGACGCCGGACTGGCGGAGGCCTTCGCCACCGTGTTGGAGCGCGGCGGTGAAGCCGGGCTCGACGCACTGCTTGCCGAGATCGTGCACAAGCGCGACGGCTTGCGCGCCTTCATCGGCGCGCTTGGCCGTGACGGGCGCGGCTTCCAGCCGCTGTTCGACGAATTTCGGTTCCGCGCCGGAGAAACGGCCGAAGGCATAGCCGCCTCGGCTTGGCCTCTGCCGGGCTTCCTGCCCGACTATTTTGCCGGCTTCGCCCATGCCGCCGAAGCCACCGACGCCCGCACCGTGCTGAACAATCTGCTGCCCTATGCCCGTGCCGCCTTCGCCGAGAACGACCCGATCCGCCGGTTGCAGATGCTCGGCAAGGCCTTCCTCAAAGCGGACGGCGACCCCTATGATCCGCAAAAGGCGTTCAAGAAGGCGCTGCTCGACCGGTTGCCCGACCTTCCAGAGCGCTATCTGGCGGCGGTCCATGCCATTCTCGACGCCTCGGACAGGTTGGCGCTGTTCCGGATGCTGGAGGGCACCTGTGCCGCGTTGACCGTCGCCGGCTGGCTGATCGCGCGCTACGAACAGCTGAAGCGCGGCCGCGGCTTCCTCGATTTCAACGATCTCATCACCCGCACGGTCGGCCTGCTGGCGCGACCCGACGCCGGACCCTGGGTGCAATACAAGCTCGACCAGGGCATTGACCATGTCCTGCTCGACGAGGCGCAGGACACCAGCCCCGACCAGTGGGAGGTGGTGAAACGGCTGACGGAGGAATTCTTTGCCGGGCTCGGCCAGCGCGAGACCGTGCAGCGCACCGTGTTTGCCGTCGGCGACGAAAAGCAGTCGATCTATTCCTTCCAGGGTGCCGCCCCGGACTCCTTTGCCGACAGCAGGCTTTTGTTTGCCGGACGCGTGCGCGACGCGGACGCCTCGTTTGCCGACCTCAAGCTGACCTGGTCGTTCCGCTCGACCGACGACGTGCTGGCTGCCGTCGACCGCGTCTTTGCCGAACCGGGCGTGCGGCGCGGCATCAGCCATGATCCCGACCCGCTGAACCACAAGGCGATCCGCACCGATGCGCCCGGCTATGTCGAGGTCTGGCCGTCGATCGGCGCCGATGCGGTCGAGGAACCCGACGACTGGACCTTGCCCGTCAACCATGCCAGCGCGCCGGCGGTGCGCGTTGCCGAGCATGTCGCCGCGACCATCCAGAGCTGGCTCCGGGACGGCGAGACCATCGAAGGCAAGGGCCGGAAGCTGACGGCGGGCGACATACTTGTGCTGGTGCGCAAGCGCGACCGCTTCGTCCATGCGCTGTCGCGCAGCTTGAAGAACCGGCAGATCCCGGTGGCCGGAGCCGACCGGCTCAGCCTGCCCGGCCATATCGCGGTCAAGGACCTGATCGCGCTCGGCCATTTCCTCATCCAGCCACAGGACGACCTGTCGCTGGCCGCCGTGCTGCGCAGTCCGATCTTCGATGTTTCGGAGGAGCGGCTTTTTGCGCTGGCAAGCGGGCGGGCGCCTGGCCTGTCGCTGATCGGCTCACTGAGACTGCATGCTGGCGAAGACGCCGCGCTGGCCGCCATCGTTAGCCAGCTCGATGCCTGGGCGGATGAGGCGGCGTTCAAGCCGGTGTTCGAATTTTATGCCGCGGCACTGGCCCGCGACGGGCTGCGCAAGAAGATGATCGCGCGGCTCGGACCGGAGGCCGGTGATATCATCGACGAGTTCCTGAGCTTCTGCTTGGCCGAGGAGCGGACCGGCCTGCCGGGGCTGGAAGCCTTCCTGGCGACGTTGGAAAGCACCAGCCCCGAGATCAAGCGCGAGATGGACCAGACCCGCGACGAGGTGCGCGTCATGACGGTGCACGCCGCCAAGGGCCTGGAGGCGCCTGTCGTCTTCCTGGTCGATGGCGGCTCGGCGCCGTTTAGCGACCAGCATCTGCCGCGGCTGATGCCGTTCCAAGGCTCGGGCGAGCATTTTCGCGGCAAGGGCTATCTCTGGCGCTCGGCCAGCGACGTCGCCAACGGCTTTTCCAAGGCCGCCGCAACTCGCGCTCGCGAACTCGCCGACGACGAATACCGCCGGCTGCTCTATGTCGGCATGACGCGCGCCGAGGACCGGCTGATCGTCTGCGGCTATCATGGCAAGCGGGCGCCAAGCACAGGTACCTGGCACTCGATCGTCAGCCGCGCGCTGATCGGCGCTCCGGAAAGCGCCGAGCGCCGGCATCCCGCCACCGGCGAGCCCGTACACTGCTTCCACATGACCAAGCTGCCGCCGGTACCAATCGCGGCAACCGGGGAGAACAGGCCGGCGCACCCGTTCGCGCCATTGCCGGCGAGCCTATTCCGGCCCTTGCCGCCTTACGAGGACCTGCCGCGGCCGCTGTCGCCGTCCGGCGCTTCGGCACTGATCGACGAGGGCAAGGAAACGGTGGCCGACACGCGCTCACCGGTGCTGGATGCGGAGGCGGAGCCCGGTTTCGCTGTTATGCGCGGGCTGGCCCTGCACAAACTGCTGCAGATGCTGCCTGGGATCGCCGAGGACGAACGCCGGGATGCGGCCGAGCGCTATCTGGCGCGTGCCGGCGCCGAGTGGCCCGAGGCCGAGCGCGACAAGGCGCTGGCCTCAGTGTTCGCAATCCTCGCAGACCCGCGCTTCGCGCCGCTGTTCGGCTCCACGTCGCGCGCCGAGGTTTCGATCATGGGCAGCCTCGAGGTGAAGGGCAAGAAACGCTCCATCTCCGGCAAGATCGACCGCCTGGCAGTGGCCTTGGGCCGCGTGTCGATCGTCGACTACAAGACCAACCGGCCGGCGCCTGCGACGATTGCAGAGGTGCCGCCGGCTTATGTGCTGCAGCTCGCGCTCTATCGGGCGCTGCTTCATCCGCTTTATCCCGGCTACGAGCTGTCGGCTGCACTGCTGTTTACCGAGGCGCCCCGGCTGATCGAGCTGCCGGCGGCGGTCATGGACGATGCCCTTGCCCGACTCACGGGAGCGTGACACAAGAACTGCTTGAAGAAGGGCGCGACAGCCACCACATTTGGTGCAACTGAATTTTCGAAAGGATTTCCGCATGGCCACCGTGAAGGTCGACAAGAGCAATTTCGAGGCCGATGTGCTCAACGCCAAGGAGCCGGTCGTGGTTGATTTCTGGGCCGAATGGTGCGGCCCGTGCAAGATGATCGCGCCGGCGCTCGAAGAGATCGCCACCGAACTCGGCAGCAAGGTCAAGATCGCCAAGCTGAACATCGACGAGAACCCGGAATTGGCGGCGCAGTTCGGCGTGCGCTCGATCCCGACGCTGATGATCTTCAAGGGTGGCGAACGGGCCGATATCAAAGTGGGTGCTGCGCCGAAGACCGCGCTGTCGCACTGGATCAACGGCAACCTCGGCTGAGCCCAATCAAACTGTTTGAAGGACAAGCCCGGTCATCGTGCCGGGCTTTTTCTTTGGCGTCATCGCTCGGCCACGCTGGCCCTCGCGCACCGGTCTCCCATGCCTTCTGCTTGAAAGAGACAGGAGAACCCCATGACCGGATCCGCCAAGGCCACCGTCTTCATCGACAATGAGCGCGTCATCGTCACCGAATACCGCTTCCAACCGGGCGACAACACCGGCTGGCACCGGCATGGCCACGACTATGTCGTCGTGCCGCTGATGGACGGCAAGGTGAAGCTGTTGACCAAGGACGGCGACTCCTTCGCCGAGATGAAGAAGGGGGCGCCCTATTTCCGGAAGCAAGGCGTCGAGCACGATGTCATCAACGCCAATGAGGGCGAATACGCCTTCATCGAGATCGAGCTGAAATAACCCGCCAAGGGCCAGCGCCCAGCGATCACCAGTCGGCGATGCGATCGCCGCCGGCGAATTGCGCACTTTTTTCGGTGTATTCGAACAGCTCGATCTTCACGCCGTTGGGGTCGCGGATCCAGGCCTGCCAGGTGTCGTCGCAGGCGTGTTTCTTTGCCGTGACGTCGATGCCATTTGCCCTTATGTGGGCGATCGCCGCGTCGATGTTTTCCACTTCGAGGCAGAAATGGTTGATCTGGTTCAGGTCGCCGTAGCGGGCCTCGTCTTTCTGGAACACCTCGACATGGCTGCGGCCGCCGCAATTGAGGTAGAAGCCGAAAACCGTGCCGTCGCGCAGGAAATTGAACTGGGTGTCCATGCCAAGCGCGTCCCGGTAGAAGCTTCGCGTCGCTTCCAGGTCATGCGCGAAAATGCAGACGTGAGCGAGTTGCTTTACCTTGATCATCACTGGCTCCTTGCGGTGATCGTCGCGCGCTCAGGCTGGCGGCGTGCCGTTCTCGGCCAATACGGCGCCGGCCAGGTACAATGAACCGCCGATCAGGATGCGCGGCGGCGGGCCGTCCCATGTGTCGCGCAGCAGCATCAGGGCGCTGGCGACCGAGCTCACCGGCTCGGCCGACAGGCCTGCCTCGACGGCACGGATGGCCAGTTCGTCATTCGGCACGCCGGCATCGCTCATGCTCACCGGGACCGTATAGACATGCCGGGCCAGGCCCTTGAAGGCGCGGAAATAACCGCTCTGATCCTTGGTGTTGATCATGCCGGAGATCAGAAACAACGGACGCGGGTTCTTGTCCTCCTGCTCGGCCAGTGCCTCGGCGACGACGATGCCGGCGCCTGGATTGTGGCCGCCGTCGAGCCAGATGTCGGCGCCCTTCGGCGCCAGCTCCGCCAGCCGGCCCTGCGCCAGCTTTTGCATGCGACCCGGCCAGGCGACACTGGTCATCGCCTTCTCGGCGGCGCGGTGGCTGATCTCGAAGCCCGCCGCCTTGACCGCGGCGATCGCGGCAGCGGCATTGGCGAACTGATGACGCCCCGGCAGGCGCGGCGGTGGCAGGTCCATCAAGCCGTCCTCGTCCTGGTAGACCATGCGTCCGTTCTCCTCGTAGGCGAGGAAATCCTGGCCGTAGACGAAGGTCGGACAGTCGAGCCGCTCGGCGGTTTCGATCAGCACCTGGAGCGCCGTTTCGGTTTCCTGCGCGCCGATGATCACCGGACAGCCTGGCTTGATGATGCCGGCCTTTTCGGCGGCGATCAGCTCGACACGGTCGCCGAGATAGGCCTCGTGGTCGAGCGAGACCGGCATGATGACCGACACTGCGGGCCTAGCCACGACATTGGTGGCGTCGAAGCGGCCACCGAGGCCAACCTCGATGATGGCGGCGGCGGCCGGATGTTCGGAAAACAGGATGAAGGTGACGGCGGTGAGGATCTCGAAGACGGTTATCTTCTGGCCTGCATTGGCCTTGGCGACGCGGGCGATGGCCTCGGCGAAAACCTCGTCGTCGACCAGCCTGCCCCCGCCATCGGCCGCAAGACGGTAGCGCTCATGCCAGTTCACCAGATGCGGCGAGGTATGCACGTGGACGAGATGGCCAGCGGCTTCGAGCAGCGCCCGCGAGAAGGCCGCGCACGAGCCCTTGCCGTTGGTGCCGGCGATGTGGATGACCGGCGGTAGCCGGTCCTGCGGATTGCCCAGCCGCTCGAGCAGCCGCGAAATCCGGTCGAGCGAAAGGTCGAAGCCCTTCGGGTGAAGCGCCATCAGAGCTTCGATTTCGCGGTCGGCGGCAAGCGTGGTCATAAAAGAATCCTAAGCGTGCGCGGAGTCTCGCGCAATCGCGGTTCGCGGCTAAGAATGTCGCGTCAGGCCTGCGGCCGTGCTTCCGGCTGTGTAAGCGCCGGCGGCAGGATTTCCGGCTCCAGCGGCTTCTGCTCTTCCGGCATCTTGAGCAGCATCTTCAACAGCCGCGAAATCGTCTGGCGCAATTCGAGCCTCGACACCACCATGTCGACCATGCCGTGCTCCATCAAATATTCGGCGCGCTGGAAGCCGTCGGGCAGTTTTTCGCGGATGGTCTGCTCGATGACACGCGGGCCGGCAAAGCCGATCAGTGCGCCGGGCTCGGCGATGTGGACATCGCCCAGCATGGCGTAGGAGGCGGTAACGCCGCCGGTGGTCGGGTTGGTCAGCACGACGATGTAGGGCAGGCCGGCCTCCTTCAGCCGGTCGACGCCGACCGTGGTGCGCGGCAATTGCATCAGCGAGAGAATGCCTTCCTGCATGCGGGCGCCGCCGGAGGCAGCGAACAGGATCAGCGGCCGCCTACGCTGCAGGGCGACCTCGAAGGCGTGCACGATGGCGTCGCCCGCGGCCATGCCGAGCGAGCCGCCCATGAAGGCGAAGTCCTGCACCGTGACCACCACCGGCAGGCCGTCGATGCTGCCCAGCGCATTGACGATGGCATCCTCCAGGCCGGTCTTGGCCTTAGCGTCCTTCAGCCGGTCGGTGTAGCGCTTCTCGTCGCGGAATTTCAGCGGATCCTGCACCACCTTGGGGTTTTCGAGCGTCTCGTATTTGCCGTCGTCGAGGAAGAATTTCAGCCGCTCCTTGGCCGAGATCTTCATGTGATGGCCGGAGGACGGGATGACGAACTGGTTCTGCTCCAGGTCCTTGTGGAACACCATCTCGCCGGTCTCGGGATCCTTGATCCAGAGGTTTTCGGGCATGTCGGTACGGCGGCCGAGCATCGAATTGATCTTCGGGCGGACGTAATTGGTGATCCAGTTCATCGCTTCGGCTCCTGTCCTGACGAAGAGGTAGGAAGATTATTCGGCGGCAGCAAGGCGGGCCGAACGCACGCCTTGCGACAGGCCACTGACCAGCGTGGCGACTGCTTCGGCAGGGTCCGCGGTCTTTTCGCCCTTGGGGCCGAGTACATTGGCCACCGCATTGACGATCGCGGTGCCGACAACGACACCATCGGCATTGGCGCCGATGGTGCGCGCCTGCTCGGCGGTCTTGACGCCGAAGCCGACGCAGACCGGCAAGTCGGTGTGGCCCTTGATGCGCTTGACCGCCGCCGCGACCTTGCCAGTATCAGCCAGGGCAGAGCCGGTGATGCCGGTCATCGAGACGTAGTAGACGAAGCCGGAGGTGTTCTGCAGCACCTTGGGCAGGCGCTTGTCGTCGGTGGTCGGCGTCGCCAGGCGGATAAAATTGATGCCGGCCTTGAGCGCCGGGATGCAAAGTTCCTCGTCCATTTCCGGCGGCAGGTCGACGACGATCAGCCCGTCGATGCCGCTGGCGATGGCGTCCTTGAGGAAGCGGTCGACGCCGTAAATGTAGATCGGGTTGTAGTAGCCCATCAGCACGATCGGCGTCTCGTTGTCGCCGGTGCGGAAGTCCGCCGCCATCTTAAGCGTCTTGACCAGCGTCTGGCCGCCCTTCAGCGCACGCAGGCCCGCCGCCTGGATCGCCGGGCCATCGGCCATCGGATCGGAAAACGGCATGCCCATTTCGATGATGTCGGCGCCTGCCTTCGGCAGCGCCTTCATGATCGACAAAGCGGTGTCGTAGTCCGGGTCGCCGCTCATGAAATAGGTGACTAAAGCCGGGCGGCCTTCGGCTTTCAGTTTTGCCATGCGGCGGTCGATGCGGGTGGTCATGATCAGATCTCCATGCCCAGCATCGAGGCCACCGTGTGCACGTCCTTGTCGCCGCGGCCGGACAGGTTGACGATCACGATCTGGTCCTTGTCCATGGCCGGCACGATCTTGACCGCATGCGCGATGGCATGGGCCGATTCCAGCGCCGGGATGATGCCTTCGACGCGCGTCGTCAGCTGGAACGCTTCCAGTGCCTCATCATCGAGGATCGGCACATATTCGACGCGGCCGCTGTCGCGCAGCCAGGAATGCTCCGGCCCGACGCCGGGATAGTCGAGGCCGGCCGAGATCGAATGACCGTCCATGATCTGGCCGTCGGCATTCTGCAGCAGGTAGGTGCGGTTGCCGTGCAGCACGCCGGGCGCGCCGGCATTCATCGAGGCGCAATGCTCGATGCCGTCGAGGCCACGACCACCGGCCTCGATGCCAATGATGCGGACCTGCCTGTCGTCGAGGAAGGGATGGAACATGCCGATGGCGTTCGAACCGCCGCCGACGCAGGCGATGATGGTGTCGGGCAGCCGGCCTTCCTGCTCGAGGATCTGGGCGCGCGCCTCGGACCCGATGACCGACTGGAAGTCACGCACCAGTTCCGGATAGGGGTGCGGGCCTGCGGCGGTGCCGATCAGGTAGTAGGTGTCCTCGACATTGGTGACCCAATCGCGAAGGGCTTCGTTCATGGCGTCCTTCAGCGTGCCGTGGCCAGCGGTCACTGGCCTGACTTCGGCACCGAGCAGCTTCATGCGGAAGACATTCGGGCTCTGGCGGGCCACGTCGGTGGCGCCCATATAGACGACGCAGGGAAAGCCGAAACGCGCCGCCACCGTTGCCGAGGCGACGCCATGCTGGCCAGCGCCGGTCTCGGCGATGATGCGCTTTTTGCCCATGCGCTTGGCCAAAAGGATCTGGCCGAGGCAGTTGTTGATCTTGTGCGAACCGGTGTGGTTCAGATCCTCGCGCTTGAAGTAGACCTTGGCGCCGCCCCCCAGGCCCTTCGCCGAGGAAACCTCACGAAGATGCCTGGTCAGGCCTTCGGCGAAATAGAGTTTCGACGGCCGCCCGGCATAATGGGTCGACAGGTTCTGCAGCTCGGCCTTGAAATCCGGATCGTTCTTGACCTCGTTCCAATGCCGTTCCAGGTCGAGGATCAGCGGCATCAGCGTCTCGGCGACGAAGCGGCCGCCAAAGATGCCGAACATGCCCTGCTCGTCGGGTCCGGTGCGGAAGGAATTGGGTGTCGCCGGCTTGTCCATCGCCGATCTCCTAGTCTCGATGTCTGAACATGTCCTTGTCGGAAAACCGGTTCCCACTTTTCCAGGACATGCTTTGGTTTAGAGCACTCAGGCGGCGCGGTCGTCGCGCGCGGCCCTGACGGCCCGGAAAAACTGCTCGATCAGCGCCGGATCCTTGACGCCCGGTGCGCTTTCCACGCCCGACGAAATGTCTATTCCGGGCGGATTGGCAAGCTGAAGGGCATCGCCGATATTGGCGGCGTTGAGCCCACCGGAAAGCATGTAATCGACGCCGGCGTCAAGGCCGGCCAGAATGCGCCAGTCGAAGGCGACGCCGTTGCCACCCGGCAATTCCGAACCTTTCGGCGGCTTGGCATCGAACAGGAAGCGGTCGGCGATGCCGACGATGGGCTTTATCCGCTCGAGATCGGCGGGCGCGCTGACCGACAGCGCCTTCATGACCGGCAGGCCGTAACGGGCTTTCACCTCAGCCACCCGCTCCGGCGTTTCCGAGCCGTGAAGCTGCAGCATGTCGGGGTGCATCTTGCCGACGATTTCATCCAGGAATGCGTCACTGGCGTCGACCGTCACGGCGACCGCCCTGGCCTTGCCGATGGCCGCCTGGCGCAGGCGGCCTGCTTCCGCCGGGTCGACATAGCGCGGGCTCTTGGCGAAGAAGATGAAGCCGACATGGCTGGCGCCGCCGGCGAGCGCCGCGGTCAGTGCTTCATCGGTCTTCAACCCGCATATCTTGATGTCGAGCGCCATAGCGCGGGGATTGGCACGAAAAGTGGCACGAGTCGAGAAAAAGCGTCCTGTTTGCCGGCGGGGCCGAACGCACTACCTTCTTCTTAGGGATATAGGCGGGAGCAAACGACCATGACAGACCAGAGCGTTGCCCAACTCAGGCAAAAGATCGCGCAGGCGCGCGAGGTCATCGCGCATCTGATGGACAAGGCCGCCTTCAACGGCGCCGAGGCGCACCGCGCGCTCGACTATTTCGGCGGCGACGCCTTCGAGCGAAATTTTCTGCCGTGGCCGCGCCAGGGCGATGAGGGCTTGAGGCCGGAGGAACTCAATGCGGCGAATGATGATTGAGCTCTTGTGATTTCGTCATCCTAAGGCGAAGTGACGCGAAGCGGAACGCAGACCCTAGGATGACGAAGTTGGGATGGCTTCGCGAATCTCAAGCGCCTGCGCTAACGGCTCAATCGAACACGATCGCCTGTAGCGCACCGCCATTGCGTTTCAGCCAGTCCTTGCAGCGATCGGTGTCGGGGCAGAGCTGTTCGCACAATTTCCAGAACTTCGGGCCGTGGTTCATCTCCTTGAGATGCGCCACCTCATGCGCGACGAGGTAGTTTATGACCGGTGCGGGCGCCATCATGATACGCCAGGAGAAGGACAGATTGCCGTCGGAGGTGCAGGAGCCCCAGCGGCTCGACGTGTCCTTGAAGCGGATCGCCTTGGCGCGCTTGCCGATCGCCGCGCTGTGCTTGGCCACCAGGCGCTCGATCTCGCGCTTGGCCTCGCGCTTGAGGAAATCGGCGATGCGGCGCGGCAGATGCACGCGCTCGCCATGCACGATCAGCAGCGGACCACGCTCGTCGCGCGAGACGGTGACGGTGCCGCGCTTGGCCGATTCATGGACGATGCGGTGGGCCACGCCGCGCACCGGGATCTTGATGCCGGGCCGCACCTGCGGCCGTGTCGGCACCTTGGCCAGCCGCTGCTCCAGCCAGTCCTGGTGACGGTCGAGGAATTTTTCGACCTCGCCGCGGCGCAGGCCCGGCGGCACGGTGATGCGCAGGCCCTGGCCGCCGGAATCGATGCGCAGCGTCAGCCGGCGGGCCCTGGCGCTCTCGACGATCTTGAGCGGCAGGGTGCGGCCGGCGACGCAATGCTCGCGCTCGACGACGGGCGACGGCTTGGGCTTGGTCAGGTTGCGGAAGAAGCCGAAGGACATGGCTGGACGATACGCGATTCGAGGAAAACGACCAGTGGAGCGAAGCCGAAAAGAGAACAAAAAAGAAACGGCGCCGCTTGCGCGACGCCGTTAGTCATGCCGAGACCTGTCGCAGGGGCTCAGTCGTCAAGCAGGTTCGAACCTTTGCGCTTGGGTGTGGTCGGCTTGGTCGTCGTCGGAGCAGTCGACTTGTTGCGGTTCGCCATGAAGCGGTCGAACTCGTCCTGGTCCTTGGCGCGGCGCAGTTCGCGAGCGTAGTCGTCGAACTCGGTCAGCATCTCGTCGAGCTTGCGGCGCTCTTCGGCGAGGCGCTCAAGCTCCTTTTCGCGCCAGTCGTCGAAAGCGACGTTGCCGGTGCGGGCGGAGCCGTGGCCCCAGCGCGCGGCCTTGTCGGAGCCGCGGCGGCAGCCGGCGAAGATGCCGTCGGTGGCGCGGTTGACGTCACGCTTGAAGCCGTCGAGCCGGTCGCCCCAGATGATGTAGGCGAGCATGGCGAAGCCGAGCGGCCAGAACACCATGAAGCCGATCACCATCAACGCGATGGTCGCCGGCGTCCAGGCCGGACGGATCAATGCAGTCGTGTTCATTTTCTCCCAGTCCTTCCGTTGGAGACAGCCAGATCGGCTGCGTGGAATCGAAATGGGATGGGGAAAACGGCGATTCAAGACAGATCCGGCCAAAACCGGACAAGGGGCTGAAATGATTATTTCTTTTTGAGCACTTCGAGGAAAAGCACGGCCATGCCGGCAACCAGGCCCCAGAATGCTGCGCCGACGCCGGACAGCGTCAGCCCCGAGGCGGTGACGGCGAAGGTGACGGTGGCGGCCATGCGCTCGCCCTCTTCCTTGAGCGCGATCGACAGCGCGTTGGCCAAAGGCGCCATCAGCGCCAGGCCTGCAACCAGCACGATCAGGCTCTGCGGCAGCACGGCGAAGATCGCCACCAGCGAGGCGCCGAAGATGGCGAAGACAAGATAGGCGAGCGCATAGAAGGGACCGGTTTTCCAGCGCTCGGCGGGATCAGGATGCACGTCCGGGCCGGTGCAGATCGCCGCCGACATCGCCGCCAGATTGGTGGTCGAGGCGCCGAATGGCGCCGACAGCAGCGAAAACAGGCCGGTAACGCCAATCAGAGGGCCGGGCTCGGGATGGTAGCCGGCGGCCCTCAACACAGCGAGGCCGGACAGGTTCTGCGAGGCCATGGTGACGAGGTAGAGCGGCAAGGCCAGGCCGATGATCGACGCGGCGCTGAAATGTGGCGCAATCAGTGTGAGCGTCGATAGTTCCGGCGTCGGCAGGCCGCCGACGCGGCCGGTGAGGAAGGCGGCGAGGCCGCCGCCGATCAGCACCGCCAGAACCGACAGCGCCGGATTGAACAGGCGGATGACAAAAAAGGCCGCGATCAGCGGCAAGATCAGCCAGGGGTCGGCGGGTATGGTCTTGACCGCGCCGGTGGCGAAGCTGACGAGGATGCCGGCCAGCATGCCGGAAGCGACCGAGGCCGGGATCCTGGCGATCAGCTGGGTCAGCGGCTTGAACATGCCCGTGGCGATCAACAGGATGGCGGTGACGATGAAGGCGCCCACCGCATCATTTATCGTAAAGCCGCTAGATGCCGCGATCAACGCCAGGCCCGGCGTCGACCAGGCGGTGATGACGGGCATTTTCGTGCGCCAGGACAGCCACAGGCATTCGATCGCCATCGCCAGACACAGCGCCGTCACCCAACTCGCGGTCTCGACCTGGGTGGCGCCGACCGCCTTGGCGGCGGCGATGACTACGGCCAGCGTGCCGCCAAAGCCGACGATTGCCGCGACGAAGGCGGATATCGGGATGGAAATGCGCATGACCTACCCTGCTCGCCGCACCATCTCACCCACTGCCCGCAGTAGCATGTCGAGATCCTGGGGACGGGACAGGCGGTGGTCGCCGTCAGGGATGAGCGACAGCGTGACGTCATCGGCCGGCATCAGGGCAGCGAGCTTCAGCGCATGGCTCGACGGCACGTCGGCGTCGGCCAGGCCCTGCAGGATGTGGACCGGACAATGGGTGTCGATCGGCCCGGTCATGACAAGGTTCTTCCTGCCATCCTCGATCAGCGCGCGCGTGTAGATATAGGGCTCGGCCGAATAGTCGGACGGCTCTTCGAAAAACCCCTTTTCCTGGAGATCTCGCTTCTGCGCCTCGGTCAGCACCGGCTCGACCAGCTCGGCGGTGAAATCCGGCGCCGGGGCCAGCAGCACCAGGCCGGCGATGCGGTCGTCGCCCGCCTTGCGCAATTCCTGGCTCATGCGCAGGGTGATCCAGGCGCCCATGGACGAGCCGACCAGGATCTGCTTGCCCTTGGTGAAGCGACGGAAGACGGCGAGGCTTTGCCCAAGCCATTTCGAGATGGTGCCGTCGGCAAAGGCGCCTCCCGATTCGCCGTGGCCGGAGTAATCGTGGCGCAGGAAGGCGCGGCCTTCCTTTGCCGTCCATTCAGCCAGCGTCTGCGCCTTCGTGCCCAGCATGTCGGATTTATAGCCACCGAGCCAGACGATGCCGGGCGCTGCCCCCGGCGCGCGCCTGACGGCGATGTCGGTTCCCTCGACTTCCAGAAACTCAGGCGCAGTGGCGGTCATGGCTTTTCCCTCACGCCGGGTCTTTTGGCACAGCCGGGCGTTCAACGAAAAGCGGTCTGCAACTTTCTTTGCTTGGTGCAGGCTCGCGATCAGGTGATTTCCTGAGAAGGCTGTGCTATTGACTTGCGCCGCGCGCTCACCACATTGGCGCGTCCTGAACATCCGAACTGCAACAACCCTGAACGAAACGGCTCAAGGAGACCACGACCATTCGCAGACCTTTCAAAGCAGCGGCGCCCACCAAGGATGGGCCGCGCTCCAACCGCGACATCCGGGTTCCCCGGGTCCAGCTTATCGACGCAGAAGGCCAGAACCGCGGCGACGTTTCCATCAACGACGCATTGCTGCTCGCCGAAGAGGCCGGGCTCGATCTGGTCGAGATATCGCCCAATGCGGTACCGCCCGTCGTAAAAATCCTCGATCTCGGCAAGTTGAAATACGCCAACCAGAAGAAGGCGGCCGAGGCGCGCAAGAACCAGAAGGTCATCGAGATCAAGGAGATCAAGATGCGCCCGAACATCGACAGCCACGACTACGAGACCAAGATGAAGGCCGTGCGACGCTTCTTCGAGGAAGGCGACAAGGTCAAGCTGACGCTGCGCTTCCGCGGCCGCGAGATGGCGCATATGGAACTCGGCATGCAGCTTCTGAACAAGGTGCGCGAGGAAGTGGCGCCGATTGCCAAGGTCGAAGCGGAACCGAAGCTCGAAGGCCGCCAGATGATGATGGTTCTGGCGCCCCGCTGATCACGATCAGTTCAGCGTGCTCATCGCGCTCTAAATCCGCCTGAATCATGGCCCAGGGCGTCCCGGCGATCGGCGGGACGCCTGTTTCTTGTCCAGACGCTGCGATCGCCGCCGGAGCAATTTTGCTCTGGATTCCTCGACGATCGGATCCCGACATGGTCAATGAAGTGAAGCCTGCCGACGTCAAGGACGTCAAATATGGGCTGGGCAACTACCAGCACACGCGCCGGATGGTGCTTGCGGTGCTCGTTGTCGTCCTGTTCGCGGCGCTGCTGTTCGGGCAGTCGACCTTTCCGCCAGACACCCCGGTGCACGAAACGATCGAGATGTTCGGCGTGCTTTTGATCTTCCTCGGCGTCGTCGGACGTCTGTGGTCGACGCTCTATATTGGCGGGCGCAAATCCTCCGAGGTGGTGACCGGCGGACCTTACTCGATCACCCGAAACCCGCTCTATGTCTTCTCGAGCATAGCCGCCGCCGGCGTCGGCGCGCAGATCGGCTCGATCACGGCAACGATCGGCTTTGGGCTGCTCTGCGCGGGCGCCTTCTATATTGTCATCCTGCGCGAGGAGAAATTCCTCAAGGAGGCTCTCGGCGTGCCATACCAGGCCTATTTGGTGAAGGTGCCGCGCTTCTTCCCGAAGCTTTCGCTTTATGAGGAAGGCGATACCGGCAGCTTCAAGCCGCGTCTGCTTCTGACCACGCTGCTGGACGGCCTGGTGTTCCTGGTGGCGCTGCCGGTCTTCGAGACCATCGACGGTGCGCAGCAGTCGGGCATATTGCCGGTGCTGTTCCGGCTGCCATAACGTCGCATCCCGGCGGGTGTTGCGCACCGGCCTGCTTTGACGTATAGGACCGCCGTTCCAAGAAAACCGCCCGGCAGGGCATGCCGTGGCGGTTTCATTTGCTTTTCGGGCTTTGGTCGGCCCGAAGCGAACAAAACAAGAGGCGCGGAGTGCCGAAGGCACGACAGGGACCTCGTAGAAACGGAGTAGCAAAATGCCCAAGATGAAGACCAAATCGGCCGCCAAGAAGCGGTTCAAGATCACAGGTACGGGTAAAGTCCTGTCGGCTGCGGCCGGCAAGCGTCACGGCATGATCAAGCGTTCCAACAAGTTCATTCGAAATGCCCGCGGCACGATGGTTCTGGCTGAACCGGATGGCAAGAAGGTCATCAAGAATTTTCTGCCGAACGGCCTCTAAGGCATTCGGTCCGGACGCATTTGTTTTACGCAATTCCGAACGGAAAACCGCTAGGCACTTTTCCTGGAATTGCTTTAAGGAGATCATGACATGGCACGCGTAAAAAGAGGCGTCACCTCGCACGCCAAGCACAAGAAGGTCCTGAAAGCCGCCAAGGGCTTCTACGGCCGTCGCAAGAACACCATCCGCATCGCCAAGCAGGCGGTGGAAAAGTCGCTGCAGTACGCTTATCGCGACCGCAAGAACCGCAAGCGCTCGTTCCGCGCGCTGTGGATCCAGCGCATCAACGCCGCGACGCACGAACACGGCCTGACCTATGGCCGCTTCATCGACGGCCTCAACAAGGCCGGCATCGAGATCGACCGCAAGATCCTGTCGGACATGGCCATCCACGAGCCGCAGGCGTTCGCCGCTCTCGTGGCCAAGGCCAAGGTCGCGCTCGAATACCTGAAGAACACCACGCCGAACGCTTTTGAAAGCGCTGTCGCTTAAGACCAGCGCTTCCCAAGCATTCGCAATTCTGATTTGGGGAACCCGCGCTGGCACGGCTGGCGCGGGTTTTTCTTTGGCTCAATCGGGTCTGGAACATGAGCGACATGGAAACTCTCGAAAATTCCCTGATGGCCGACATTGCCTCGGCCGCCGACGAGGCGTCGATCGAAGCCGTGCGCGTTTCGGCACTCGGCAAGAAGGGCTCGGTCTCCGAAATGCTGAAGACGCTTGGCGCGATGAGCGCCGAGGAGCGTCAGGTCAAGGGCCCGGCGATCAACGGCCTGAAGAACCGCGTCACCGAGGCGCTCACCCAGCGCAAGGCCGAGCTGAAGGATGTGGCGATCGCTGCCAGGCTTGCCGCCGAGACAGTCGACGTGACGCTGCCGGTGCGCCAGTCGCCGGCCGAGCGCGGCCGCATCCACCCGATCAGCCAGGTCATCGACGAGATCGCCGCGATCTTCGGCGATCTCGGCTTCGCCATCGCCGAAGGCCCGGATATCGAGAGCGACTACTACAATTTCACCGCGCTGAATTTCCCCGAGGGGCATCCGGCGCGCGAGATGCACGACACCTTCTTCTTCCAGCCGGACGAGAAGGGCGAACGCAAGCTGTTGCGCACCCATACTTCGCCGGTGCAGATCCGCACCATGGAGCGGCAGAAGCCGCCGATCCGCATCGTCATCCCCGGCAAGACCTACCGGCAGGATTCCGACGCCACCCACTCGCCGATGTTCCATCAGGTCGAGGGGCTGGTGATCGACAAGTCGGCCAACGTCGCCAACATGAAGTGGGTGCTGGAGGAGTTCTGCAAGGCCTTCTTCGAGGTGCCGAGCGTCAAGATGCGCTTTCGCCCGTCCTTCTTCCCGTTCACCGAGCCGAGCCTCGAGGTCGACATCCAGTGCGACCGCTCGCGGCCTGGCGAAGTGCGCTTCGGCGAAGGCTCCGACTGGATGGAGATCCTCGGCTGCGGCATGGTGCATCCCAATGTGCTGCGCCATGGCGGGCTCGACCCGGACGAATACCAGGGCTTCGCCTGGGGCATGGGAATCGACCGCATCGCCATGCTGAAATACGGCATGCCGGACCTGCGCGCCTTCTTCGACGCAGACGTACGCTGGCTGTCGCATTACGGCTTCAGGCCGCTCGACATGCCGACCTTGTTCGGCGGCTTAAGCGCATGACAGCGCCGCACACTGGTGGCTGCCGTTGCGGCGCCGTGCGGTTCGAGGCTTCGGCCGAACCGCACCATGTCAGCTATTGCCATTGCGGCGATTGCCGGCGGGCGAGCGGCGCGCCGGTGTCGGCCTTTGTCGGCTTCCTGACCGACCAGGTCGCCTTCACCGGCAAGGCGCTGAAGATGTACGAGAACGGGCCGGTGACGCGCTCGTTCTGCGGCATCTGCGGCTCGCCGATCGCCTATGTCGACGAGCGGCTCGAAGACCACATCTATTTCACGCTCGGCGCCATGGACATGCCGGCCTATTTCCGGCCGACGCATCATGCCCATGTGCGTGAGCAGTTGCCCTTCCTGCACATGCCGGACGACTTGCCGCGTCATCTCAAGACCAGCGTGCCAAGACCATCGTCGTCTAACCCGGACGGAACACAGTCATGAAATTGACCCTCTCCTGGCTCAAGGATCACCTCGAGACCGACGCATCACTGACGGAAATCGTCGAGCGGCTGACCTCGATCGGCCTCGAAGTCGAGCATGTCGACGACAAGGCCGGCCTGAAACCCTTCGTCATCGCCAAGGTGCTGACGGCGGTGCAGCATCCCGACGCCGACCGGCTGCGCGTGTTGACCGTCGATACCGGTGACGGCAAGGCTCCCATCCAGGTCGTCTGCGGAGCGCCGAACGCCCGCGCCGGCCTGATCGGTGCCTTTGCCGCGCCCGGCACCTATGTTCCCGGCATCGACGTGACGCTGACGGTCGGCAAGATCCGCGGCGTGGAGAGCCACGGCATGATGTGCTCGGAGCGCGAGTTGGACCTGTCGGACGAGCATCACGGCATCATCGATCTGCCCGCCGATGCGCCTGTCGGCACCAGTTTCGCCGCCTATGCGCATCTCGACGATCCGGTGATCGAGATCAATTTGACGCCGAACCGGCCGGACGCGACTAGCGTGTACGGCATCGCGCGCGATCTGGCCGCGAGCGGCCTTGGCCGCCTCGTCGGCGGTGCGATCATGCCGCATGCCGGCAGCGGCATGTGCCCGGTCAAGGTCACGATCGAAGCGCCGGAGCTCTGCCCCGGCTTCGCGCTGCGGCTGGTCAAGGGCGTGAAGAACGGCCCGTCGCCGAAATGGTTGCAGCAAAGGCTGATCGCCATTGGTCTCAGGCCGATCAGCGCCCTGGTCGACATCACCAACTACGTCACCTTCGACCGCGGCCGGCCGCTGCATGTGTTCGACGCCAAGAAGGTCGCCGGCAATCTGACCGTGCGGCGCGCACGCGACGGCGAGAAGGTGCAGGCGCTCGACGATCGCGAATACGCATTGACGCCGGAAATGTGCGTCATCGCCGACGAGGATGGCGTGGAATCGATCGCCGGCATCATGGGCGGCGAGCATTCGGGCTGCGATGAGAGCACCACCGACGTGCTGATCGAATCGGCGCTTTGGGATCCGATCACCACCGCGCGCACCGGCCGTATACTCGGCATCATCAGCGATGCGCGCTACCGCTTCGAGCGCGGCGTCGACCCGGAATTCATGGTACCGGGCGTCGAGCTGGCGACCAAGCTTGTGCTCGATTTCTGCGGCGGCACGCCGACGGAGATGGAAGTGACCGGCTATGCCGGCCATACGCCGAAGATCGTTGCCTTCCCGCTGTCGGAAGTGAAGCGGCTGACTGGCATCGAGGTACCCAGGGCGGAAACCCTCGACATCCTGTCGCGCCTCGGCTTCGAGCCGCAGGGCACGGGCGACATCGTCGACGTAAAGGTCCCCTCCTGGCGGCCGGATGTCGACGGCAAGGCTGATCTGGTCGAGGAAGTCATGCGCATCCACGGCGTCGACAACATCGTGCCACAGCCGCTCGGGTCGCACGACGCGGTCAATTCCAAAATCCTGACCACGCTGCAGATCCGCACCCGCACGGCCAAGCGTGCGCTTGCCGTGCGCGGCATGATGGAGGCCGTCACCTGGTCGTTCATTCCGGCCAAACACGCCGAACTGTTCGGCGGCGGCCAGACGGCGCTGAAGCTCGCCAACCCGATCGCAGCCGACATGTCGGACATGCGGCCATCGCTGCTGCCCGGCCTGATCGCCGCTGCGCAGCGTAATGCCGACAAGGGCATCGGCGACGTGGCGCTATTCGAGGTCTCGGGCACCTATGAGGGTGACGGCGCCGACCAGCAGCGGCGCGTGGCCGCCGGCGTGCGCCGCGGCACAGCCAAGCTCGACGGCTCCGGCCGCAACTGGGCCGGCAATTCAGGCCCAGTCGGCGTGTTCGACGCCAAGGCCGATGCGGTCGCAGCACTCGAAGCCTGCGGCGCGCCGGTCGACCGGCTGCAGATCGAACCCGGTGGACCCGACTGGTATCATCCCGGCCGCTCCGGCACGATCAAGCTCGGACCAAAAGTCGTTTTGGGTACGTTCGGCGAATTCCACCCGAAGACGCTGGAGGCGCTGGATGTTTCCGGACCGCTGTGCGGCTTCGAGGTCTTCGTCGACGCCGTGCCGGAGCCGAAGGCCAAGCCGACGCGGACTAAGCCGAAGCTGGAGCTGTCCGCCTTCCAGGCGGTGAAGCGCGATTTCGCCTTCGTCGTCGACAGGGGAGTCGAAGCCGGCACGCTGGTGCGCGCAGCTTTGGCCGCTGACAAGAAGCTGATCACCGGCGTCTCGGTGTTCGATGTCTTCGAAGGCGCGTCGCTGGGAGCGGCCAAGAAGTCGATCGCCATCGAGGTGGCGATCCAGCCGGTCGAAAAGACCTTGACCGACGAAGATTTCGAGGCGCTGGCCAAGCGCATCGTCGAGAATGTCGGCAAGCAGACGGGCGGTGTGCTGAGGGCGTAGAGGGATTGCGGAGGCATGGCGAATCGCCGTCCAAAGGGCGATGGATCATCTGCGCTATTCCGGCCTCGCTTTCGAAGAGCAGCGCGCGGCGTTCATTAAGATCGTCGTGGCTGATCCGCTGCTTGCCGAGACACTGGCGCGGGTGCGCCAGCTTGATCTGCCGGACTGGCTGGTGGTGTCCGGCGCGCTCTACAACAGCATCTGGAACCACCTGACCGGCAAGCCGCTGGGCTATGGCATCAAGGATGTCGACCTGTTCTATTTCGACGACAGCAACCTGTCCTACGAGGCCGAGGACGCCGTCATCCGCCGGGCGGCGCAGCATTTCGGGGGGCTGAGACTGCCGATCGAAGTGCGCAACCAGGCGCGGGTGCATCTGTGGTACCCGCAGAAATTCGGGCAACCGTGTCCGCGGTACACGAGTTCCAGTGAGTCAGTTCGTTATTTCGCTTCGAAGACCCATGCGGCGGGCGTCCGCTTCGACGGGGATGGGCAGCTCGAATTGGTGGCGCCGTTCGGGCTCGACGACATTTTTTCGTTTCGCATCACGCCGAACCGGGCAATGGATAATCAGCGAACGCATGAGGCCAAGGGGGTGCGAGCCAAGGAGAACTGGCCGGAGATTTCGGTCGTGCCGTGGTGACCTCACCCTGCCCCTTGTGGGGAGAGTCGCGAAGCAATGCCGCAAGGCGGGTTTTGCGAAGCGGGGTGGGGGTTCTCGTAGGGGCGCTACCCCACCCCGTCTTGCTCCGCTTCGCTGCGACAGCGAGCCGACCCTCCCCACAAGGGGCAGGGTGAAGGCCTAGCCATTCACCAGCGCCAGCAACTCCTCGGTGTAGCGCTCGCCGACCACCTTGTCCGGCGACAGCGCATCGCCAATGGCCGCCACCTCGGCAGCGCTAAGATCAATCCCCGCCGCCGCCGTGTTCTGCTCCAGATGGCGGATTTTTCGGGCGCCGGGGATCGGCACGATGAAATCGCCCTGGTGCAGCACCCAGGCCAGCGCCAGCTGCGCCGAGGTCACGCCTTTCTCCACCGCCATCTTTTCCAGCACGGCGATAACGGCTGCGTTAGCCGCCATCGCATCTGCCTGGAAACGTGGCAGGCTGCGGCGCCAGTCGTCGGCGCCGAGAACCTCCGGCTTGGCGATGGTGCCGGTCAAAAGGCCACGGCCGAGTGGGCTGTACGGAACAAAACCGATGCCGAGCTCGCGACAGACGGCGAACACCTCGTCCTCGGGATCGCGGCTCCACAGCGAATATTCGCTCTGCACAGCCGATATCGGATGCACGGCATGCGCCCGGCGGATGGTCGCCGCACTCGCTTCCGAGAGACCCAGCACCCGCACCTTGCCCTCTCGCACCAGCTCGGCCATGGCGCCGACCGTGTCCTCGATCGGCACGGTCGGGTCGACGCGATGCTGGTAGTAGAGGTCGATGACGTCGGTGCCCAGCCGCTTGAGCGACGCTTCGGCCACCGCCTTGACGTGTTCGGGACGGCTGTCGAGGCCGGCCATGCGCTCGGTGCCGGTGCCTTCGTCCAGGATCTTGAAGCCGAATTTGGTGGCGATCGTCAGCTTGTCGCGGAAAGGTTTTAGCGCCTTGCCGAGCAGGATCTCGTTCTCGTAGGGACCGTAGACTTCGGCCGTGTCGAAGAAGTTGACGCCGAGTTCGACGGCGCGGTGCAGCGTTGCGATCGCGTCCTTCTCTTCCTGGCCGCCGTAAACAAAACTCATGCCCATGCAGCCAAGGCCGACCGGGTAGACGTTCAATTCAGTGCCTAGTTTGCGGGTTTGCATCGCGCATCTCCTTGTTGTGATGCCTAGAGCGCGTCGACAACGCGCTTTAGGTCTTTGTTTGTGCATGTCATTGCCCCAAAACCGCTACGCACTTTTGGGCGACATGCATTAGGAGATAGCGGCTTGCTTCCTGTTCGATAATCGGCTCTCATTTGCACGGGCTGTTCTAAAAGATAGATCAATGAACCGAGCGCATCTTTCCCAACTGGCGGTGCTGGCAACCGTCGCCCAATGCGGCAGTTTTCGCGGCGCGGCCAGGGAGCTGGCCATTGCGCCATCGGCGGTCAGCCACGCGGTGTCCAGCCTGGAGGCGCGGCTCGGCGTGCGGCTGCTGGCGCGCAGCACGCGCAGCGTCGCGCCCACCGAAGAGGGTGCTCAGCTGCTGGAGCGCCTGCGGCCGGCGCTGTCGGAGATCGACCTTGCGCTGGAATCGGCCGTAGAGTCGCGCGAGCGGCCGGCCGGCAATCTCAGGCTGACCGTGCCACGCACCGCCGCGCATCTGGCGCTGACGCCGCGGCTCGGCGCTTTTGCGGCCGCCTATCCCGACATCGTGCTGGAGATCGTCATCGAGGACCGCTTCACCGACGTCGTCGAAGGCGGCTTCGACGCCGGCGTGCGCCTCGGCGAGAGCCTGCAGCGCGACATGATCGCGGTGCGCATCGGGCCCGATATTCGCGGCGCGGTGGTCGGCGCGCCATCCTATTTCGCGACGAGCCCCAAGCCGCGCCATCCGCGCGAGCTGGCCGACCATCGTTGCATCCGCTTCCGCTTCTCCAGCGGCATCCTCTATCGCTGGGAATTCGAGAAGGGCGGCGAAGAGATCGAGTTTGCCGCGCAAGGCCCGCTGATCCTCGACGAGGATCACCTCGTCGCCAGGGCGGCGGTCGACGGCGCCGGACTTGCCTTCGTGTTCGAGGACTATATCCGCAAGCCGCTTGCCGATGGCAGGCTGATCCGCGTGCTGGAGGACTGGTGCCCGACCTTCGACGGTTTCTTCGTCTATTATCCAAGCCGGCGGCAGATGCGGCCGGCATTGCGCGCCTTCGTCGACTTCTTCAAGGTGAGTGGCTGACCGGACGAAAGATGGCCCGGCCATCGTTGAGTGACCATGACGACAATGATCACCAACAGCCCGACCCGCTATGGCTGGGCGTCGATCATCCTCCATTGGCTGATCGCGCTGATCTTCATCGGCCAGTTCGTGCTTGGCTTCATCATGGTGCGGATCGAGAGCCAGCGCGCGGCCTTCGAGCTGATCCAGCTGCACAAATCCTTCGGCTTCCTGCTGCTCGGCCTGGTGATCCTGCGCATCGCCTGGCGCCTTGGCAATGCGACGCCGGCGTTGCCAAGCTCGGTCGGAGCCTTGGAGCGGCGAACGGCGCCGGTCGCGCATTTTGCACTCTACGCGTTCCAGCTTGCCTTGCCGTTTTCCGGCTGGGCGCTGGTGTCGGTGTCGATGCTGGAAATCCCCAGCATGCCGTTCAGCCTGTTCGTCATTCCGAATTTGCCGCTTGCCATGTCGGACGCAGCGGAGAGCTTCTGGACGGAAGCGCACTGGTATCTTGCCTATGCCGGCATCGCGCTTGTCGTCCTGCATGCGCTGGCTGCGCTGCGTCATCATTACTGGCTGCGCGACAGCGTGCTCGTTCGCATGATCACGCCTTCGTCAGCACAGGATGTGGAATAGGACGAGCGGCTGATACGTTCATGGGACGAGGACGCAGACAGTGCGTGTCTCCAGAAGGAAAAAACCCATGTATGCGCGCATCCTCGGATTGGCGGCTTTTGCCGCTTGCCTTGCCATGCCTGTTTTCGCCGCGGTGGCGCTGAGCGATGCCGCCGGCAGCTATACGATCAGCCCGGCGGGTTCCAGCATCCGCTTCACCATCGGCAAGGCCGGCGGCGGCGGGTTCGACGGCGCCTTCGCCCGTTTCAAGGGCACGATCCGCATCGACAACAGCGATGTCGGGCGCTCCGCGGTCAATCTCACCATCTACCCGGAAAGCGTCGGCACCGGGCAGGGCCGCATCGATGCCTTCCTGCGCTCCGACGCAGTGTTCGACGCGGCCAACAGCCCGGAAATCAAGTTCCGCTCGACCAGCGTCAAGCGCACCAGCGACACGACGGCCCTGGTCACCGGCCAACTGACGGCGCGCGGCAAGACGTTTGCCGAAAAATTCACTGCCGAACTCGGCGGCCTCAAGGGTGGCACGATCAAGTTCCATGTCACCGGCAAGGTGCTGAGGTCGCGCTACGGCATGGATGTCGGCACGCCGATCTATTCCAACGTCGTCAACTTCGACATGACGCTGACCGGCAAACGCGGCTGAGTCCGCGGCAGACCGGTCATTGGCTTTTCCATCGATTTCGGGCAAACCTCGACGCCTGCAATCTAGAGATGGAGAAGCCGGATGTTCCGATGGGGTGTTTTGTCGACGGCCAAGATCGGCCGCGAGCAATTGTTGCCAGCGATCGTCGAGGCGGAGAACGGCGTGCTGTCGGCGATCGCAAGCCGCGACCTATCGAAAGCCCGCGCGCTGGCCGACCGTTTCGGCGCGCCGCATGCCTTCGGCTCTTATGAAGAGCTGCTGGCCTCCAACGACATCGACGGCGTCTATATCCCGCTGCCGACCTCGCAGCATGTCGAATGGACGGCGAAGGCAATCGAGGCCGGCAAGCATGTGCTGGTCGAAAAGCCGCTGGCGCTCGACGCCAAGGACATCGCGCCGCTGATCGAGCTGCGCGACGCCAAAAAGGTCCTGGTCTGCGAAGCCTTCATGGTCACCTACCACCCGCAATGGATCAAGGTGCGCGACCTTATCGCCAGCGGCGCCATCGGCCGGCTGCGGCATGTGCAGGGCGCGTTCTCCTATTACAATGTCGACCCCAAGAACATGCGCAACCAACTCGATCTCGGCGGCGGGGCGCTGCCCGATATCGGCGTCTATCCGACCGTGTCGACGCGGTTTTCGACAGGCAAGGAGCCGCTGCGCGTGCAGGCGACGATCGAGCGCGACAAGAATTTCGGCACCGACATCTACTCCTCGATCCGCGCCGATTTCGGCGACTTCGAACTGTCCTTCTATCTGTCGACGCAGATGGCGGCCCGGCAGGTGATGGTGTTCCACGGCGAGAAGGGTTTCATCGAGGTGTTCTCACCGTTCAATGCCGGGCTCTACGACCACCACCGCATCGAGCTGCACAACCAGAACCACACCGAGGCGCAGGTGTTCCGCTTCCCCGGCACGCAGCAATACCGGCTGGAGGTCGAGACTTTCGCGCGCGCGGCACAGGGCGGCAAGGAGCGGGTCTTCACGCTGGAGGAATCGGTGCTCAACCAGAAGGTCATCGACGCCATCTTCCGCGCCGGCGGCAAGGACGGCTGGGAGAACGTCTGATACTTTTCCAAAGCCTGGGGGGAGAAAAAGTTGGCTGACGACGCTGATGTGATCATTGTCGGGGCGGGGCTGGCCGGCCTCGTCGCGGCGGCGGAACTGGCGGAGACCGGCAAGAAGACCATCATCGTCGATCAGGAGCCGGAGCAGTCGTTGGGCGGCCAGGCGTTCTGGTCGTTTGGCGGGCTCTTCCTCGTCGATTCGCCGGAACAGCGGCGCATGCGCATCCGCGATTCGCATGATCTGGCGCTCGAGGATTGGATGGGCACCGCCGCCTTCGACCGGCCTGAGGATTTCTGGCCGCGCAAATGGGCCGAGGCCTATGTCGGCTTTGCCGCTGGCGAAAAGCGCTCCTGGCTGGTCGAGCGTGGCATCAAGTTTTTTCCGGTCGTCGGCTGGGCCGAGCGCGGCGGCGGCAACGCGATCGGCCACGGCAATTCGGTGCCGCGCTTTCACATCACCTGGGGCACCGGCCCCGGCGTGCTCGAACCTTTTGTCCAGCGCGTGCGCGAGGCTGAGAAGCGCGGATTGATAAGCTTCAGGTTCCGCCACCGGGTCAACGAGCTGACGCGGACGGGCAAGACGGTGACCGGCGTGCGCGGCGATATCCTGGAACCAAGCACTATCGAACGCGGCCGCAAGAGTTCGCGCCAGACGTCAGGCGATTTCGAGCTTCATGCGCAGGCGGTGATCGTCGCCTCCGGCGGCATCGGTGCCAATCCCGAGCTTGTGCGCAAGAACTGGCCGCAGCGGCTGGGCGCGCCGCCGAAGCGCATGATCACCGGCGTGCCCGACCATGTCGACGGCCGCATGCTGGCGATCACCGAACAGGCCGGCGGTTCGATCATCAACCGCGACCGCATGTGGCACTATGTCGAGGGCATCAAGAACTGGGCGCCGATCTGGACCGACCATGCCATCCGCATCCTGCCCGGCCCGTCCTCGTTGTGGCTCGACGCGCGCGGCAAACGGCTGCCGGTGCCGCTCTATCCGGGCTTCGACACGCTGGGCACGCTCAGCCATATCATGAGCACCGGCTTCGACTATTCCTGGTTCATCCTGACCAAGAAGATCATCCAGAAGGAGTTCGCGCTGTCGGGCTCCGAGCAGAACCCGGACCTGACGAACAAAAGCTGGCGCCAGGTGCTGCAACGCGCCACATCGGGCATTCCGGGCCCGGTCAAGGCGTTCATGGAAAAGGGCGAGGACTTCATCGTCGAGGCCGAGCTGCCGGCGCTGGTCGCGCGGATGAATGCGCTGGCCGGCGGAGAGCCTTTGCTCGAACTCGGGCAGGTCGAGCGCGAGATCCGCGCCCGTGACCTGCAGCTCGACAATCCGTTCTCGAAGGATATGCAGATCACCGCCTTGCGCGGTGCACGCGCCTATCTCGGCGACAGACTGATCCGCACCGCCAAGCCGCACAAGATGCTCGATCCGGCGAACGGGCCGCTGATTGCGGTGCGCCTCAACATCCTCACCCGCAAGACGCTGGGCGGCCTGCAGACCGACCTCGACAGCCGTGTTCTCGACGCCGAAGGCCAGCCGGTCCCGGGGCTCTATGCGGTCGGTGAAGCCGCCGGCTTCGGCGGCGGCGGCGTGCATGGTTATGCGGCGCTGGAAGGCACCTTCCTCGGCGGTTGTATCTTCTCGGGCCGGAGCGCCGGGCGGGCGGCGGCTGCGGTTGGGTGAACGCAAACGGCGCCCGCACGCGGACGCCGTTGTCTCTCTCGAATTACGAGCGAGGCTATGCCTTGGCTCCCGCGCCGCTGAGCGCCGAGTGCAAGGTCTCCGCGAACCTATCGGGGTAAGGGGCAAAGCCCATATGGTCGCCGGGAAAGGCGACCCGCTTGGTGCCGAGCTTGTCGGCCAATGCCTTGCCCATGTCATCGATCGGTTGGCCGACGGAGTCTTCGCCGATACCGACCACGACAGGGGCGCCGCGCAGCGCCTCGACGTCGGGTCGGTAGAGCGACAGCGGCATGATGCCGTGCGCCAGCCAGTATTCGAAATTGCCGCTCACCCGGGCAAAGGTTTCGACCTCCTCCGGCGTCGAGGCAAACTGCGGCGCCGCCGGCTGTTCGGTGTCTTCCTGCCCGGCCTCGTCGTGGTCCGGTCCCTCTGACAGGCCATTGTCGCTGAAGAACTTCTGCATCGCCGCCTCGACGCCGTGGCTGCGATAGGTGTCGTGGAGGTCGCGCATGCCGGCCACGGCCTGCGACGGGTCATCGAGCATCATCATGCTGGGTGGCTCATGTGCCACCAGTACACGCACACGCTGAGGATGGCGGGCGGCGAGATTGAGGCCGATCTGGGCGCCGCCGCTGGTGCCGAACACATAGGCCGGTCCGACGCCGAGCGCCTCGATTAACCGTGCGGCATCGTCACCGTGGACATCGAGACTCTGCGCCTCGGCCTGCCCGTCGAACGTGCTGCGCGAATTGCCGCGCGGGTCGTAGGCGACCACCGTGTAGCGGTCGGCGAGGTGGCGCGCGACATCGGCGAAGACGCCGGCGTCCTGCGGCCCGCCGGCGATGATCAGCAGCACCGGGCCGGAACCGCGCGTCTCGTAGTAGAGGCTGGCGCCCGGTACTTTCAGCGTCGAAGCGGTGATACCGTTGCGGGTCGTGTCCTGATAATTCATGGCAATATCTCCTCTGGGTTCGAAAAATGGATGCTCGGCAGCGACGGTTTTGCCTATCTGCTGGCGAGGACCATGCGGTTGCCTTCGCTGTCGCGGAATTCGGCGACGGTGCGGCCTGGCTGCCAGGGTGCTTCCTGCGGCTCGGTGACAATCTCGACGCCCCGCGCCTTCAGGGCCGCGGTCGTTGCCTCGACATTTTCGTCGACCAGCACCAGCACCGGCTCCGCGCTTGGCGCTGCGTCGGCCCGCCTGACGAAATGCAGGTTGGTGACCGCATGGGGAAATGCCAGCTCGATCCAACGCCAGCCACTGTCGCCCATCGGCTCGTCGGCTATGAGCTGGCAGGCAAGTTGATCGGTGTAGAAGGCCTTTGCGCGGTCCTGGTCGAACACGGGAAGTTCGGCAAACTGGATATGCATGATGTCTCTCCTCATCACAGAGACCGCGGCGCGGCCTCGACGGATGAAAGACGACGGAGACGATCGAAAAGATTTGCAGGATGCCAAGAATCTTTTTGGCGATACGCAACGTCTTTCTCGTGCAGACCCACCAATCAGGAGACAACAATGGGCTACAATCTCATCCGCTACGGCGTGAAGGACGCCAGCATCGCCGACAACCGGGCGCTGGTGGCAAAGGTGTTCGAGGCGCTCACCGAAACGAAGCCGCAATCCGTGCGCTATCTGGTGCTGGAGCTGGAGACTGGCGAATTCGTCCATCTCGTCGGCCAGGACAAGGACAGTTCCGCTCTTACCGGGCTCGACGCCTTCAAGGCGTTCAGCGCCGATCACGCAGCGCGGCGCTCCGGGCCACTCACCAGATCGACGGCAAAAATCGTCGGCAACTATCGTATGCTGACGGATGCCGATGAGGTCATGCCAGCCTGACCACGGGTGCCGGTATGGCGTCTGGACCAGCTACGCGGAGAACGAGGACCATGAGCTCACCAAAACTCGACCGCGCGGCGCTGGAGACGATGCTTGCTGGTCTGCGCCCGAAACTGCATCGCTACTGCGCCCGCATGGCCGGCTCGGTGATCGACGGTGAGGACATCGTGCAGGAGACGATGCTGAAAGCGCTGCAGGCGCTCGACGGCAACGTCTTGGTCGAACGTCCCGAGCAATGGCTGTTTCGCATCGCCCACAATGCGGCGCAGGATCATCTGCGCCGGCGCCAGCGGGAGCGGTCGCGTATGACCGAGGCCGACATGACCAAGATCGAGGATCCGTCCGAGAGTGCCGATGCGCGGCTCGCCGCTGCTGCCAGCCTGCGCAGCTTCATGCAGCTTTCGGTGGCGCAGCGCAGCGCCGTGATCCTCGTCGATGTGCTGGGCCTCAGCCTTGCCGAGACCTGCGAGGTGACGGGCGCGACGCTGGCTGCCACCAAGGCGACGTTGCATCGCGGCCGGGGCGAGTTGAAAGCCCTGGCTTCGGCGCCGGAAGAGACAGCCCTGCCGAGACTCGATGGCGACGACGAGCGCCGCCTGCGCCGCTATGTCGACCTGTTCAACGCGCGCGACTTCGATGCGGTCAGGGCGCTGATCGCCGAGGATATCCAGCTCGAGGTCGTCAACCGCGCTCGCCTCAGCGGCAAGGCGCAGGCCTCGACCTATTTCGGCAATTACGACCGCGCCAGCGACTGGGCACTGTCGCTGGGCTTTGTCGAAGGTCAGCCGGCGATCCTGATCCGCGACCCGCAGTCGCCTGACGGCGCGGTGCGCGGCTTCATGCTGGTCGAGTGGCTGGACGAGCAAGTCATCGCGATCCGCGATTTCCGCTACGCGCCCTATTGCATCGCCGATGCGGACATCCGTTTCGTTGAGGACTGACCGAAGTGCCGGGTGGAAAACACAGGCTCGCAATTGGAGGCCGCGTTCCGCGGTCCTGTCGACATCACCAAGCGCGGCAAACGCAAATTCGTGCTTCTGACAGCCGAACAATTCGACCGCCTTACCGGTCGCAGCCCCCAGCGGGCGCACCGTGTCGAGGATCTGTCGGCCAAGGATCGTGAAGAACTCCTCGCCGGCCTCGACGCCGTCGCGCGAGACGATGACTTGGATGACTGAGCCCGACCACGGCCAGGTCATTCTTCTATTCCTATTTGTGGGCACGGGAATATGAGCGGGGCGAGGAAAGCGGGCGCAAGGCTCGGCCGACCTGCGTGATGCTGATTGTCGTGGGCAAGAACGATCGCCGGAAGACCCTGCTCTTTCCCATCACCAGCCAGCCGCCACTTTCTGGTGCGCGCTGCGTGGAGATTCCGGAGACCGAAGCCCGCCGAGCAAAGCTCTACACTCCGGCCTGGGTTATCGTCGACGAGTTCAACACCGATGATCTCGCAACGTCATGGCGCTCGAAGACGCCAAGCCTCTGGGCCAGTTTTCGCGCAAATTCATGTCGCGGATTGCCGCCGAGGCCGCCGCGGCAATCCGCGCAAGCGTTGCGCAAAGCGTTCCCAGGCGATAGCGGCGACCGCAAGGTGTGGTGCCGATCAGTATCATACAGGTAGAGACCGAGAGCACGTCGGATACTCTGGGATGCCGTGACGTGCATTGAGGCGGGAGGCTGGAAATGGTGAGGCATTCCGGCCTGTGATAGGCGCCGACCCTCTCGCTGGCGGCGCGCCGGAAGAAATGGTCGCGCCGAGGCTTGGTACCGACGACGAGAGGGGCTTTGCGCCGCTATGTCGAACTGCTCACTGGCCGACGACAAGACGCAGCACTCGGGCGGCTGGCAAAAGTCGCACACGCCTGCCCCAGTCAAAGGCAATGAAGTCCTGCTCGATGCCATCGGCGAAAATCACGCCGCCTTCATTCATCCGGGAGGTGATCAGAAGAGGCCTTTCGGTGACCTTTCCGGCGCGCAGCCTTGTGGCCGTGGCCACGCTTGGAAAGGGCTCGCGCACCCAGAAGCCGACCGCGTGCTCCTCACGGCCAAGCTCCAGATCGAGATGCGTTGCGTCCATGATCGAGCGGGCCCAACCGGTCGCGCCGGTGCCGGAGGCGACGATGAGACCGCTAGAGGAATGATCCTCCGCTTCGCCTTCGGCCTCGATGCGGTAACGGGCCGACTGGTGGCTGCGATGGCCGACGAAAATTTCATTGAGTGCGAGAAGCGTTTCGCCGCCGTCGAGTTCAGCCTCGACCATCGTTCGCGATTCCATGCCTGCATCCCCCGCGATGCTGGCGGCCAGCAGCCTGGCCAGCCTGCCGACGCCGATTCGCACCAGGACCCCGTCATAGAGATCCGGTGCCGGATTGACGCCAAGGACCGGCTGCCCATCGAGATATTTGGCGACATTGGCAACCAGCCCATCCTGCCCCACCGGCACCACGACGTCGTCAGAGGCGAAGAGAAACCGGTCGAGGTCGGCACGTCGGACCAAAGCCTGCCGCCAGTCCGCGGGCACCGAGCCCCGAGCCGCCGCCAGCACCGCGTGGAAGGCGTGGTGGCGGGCCTCGATATCCTCGATGCGCTGGCCGCGCGTCTGCAGGAAGAAGCGAGCCTGATCGCGCGTGGCGTGGCGCGCGACCAGAAGCTCGTAGTCGGTCTCACGCGTCACGAAGACGGGCGCGGGGACGCTTCACCGTCATTTTCGCCCCTTTCAGCGGGCATCGACGAGTGCCGGGCCCTTGCGGAATTCGCCAAGAACGGTGGCGAGCAGGTCCGGCGTTACATTGAGATGCTCTATCCTGTCCAGCTTGCCGGCGAGCTGCTGGGCGGCGAGGCCGAGCAGGATGGCCGGCGGCAGGTCGCGATAGATCGCGATGCGCTGCCGCTCCGCTTCGGCCCTGGCGCCTTCCACCGTGCGGATACGCTCGGCCTCGGCCGCTGTCTCCACCTGCTGCGCTTCCGCCACGCCGGCGGCGCGGTTGCGGGCATTCTCAGCCTCTTCGGCGATCAAGAGCTTCTCGCGCCGCGCCAGTTCCGTCCTGGTGGCCAGTTCGTTCTCGGCAATGGCGCGCTCCTTCTCGACGGCGAGCGCCCGCCGCTCGAAGGTCGCCTGGTCGGCCTTCTGCTGCAGCGCCTCGAAGGTCGGCGTCTGCAAGGCGCGATCGAGCTCGCTCGTCGGAAT
The DNA here is from genome assembly GCF_003601975.1 of Mesorhizobium waimense. Classification (GTDB taxonomy): domain Bacteria; phylum Pseudomonadota; class Alphaproteobacteria; order Rhizobiales; family Rhizobiaceae; genus Mesorhizobium; species Mesorhizobium waimense. The sequence continues at coordinate 16,586 of NZ_QZWZ01000001.1, read as the reverse complement.
GAGGTTGGTGAGCCGTACCGTGACGGCGGCGACGCCGATATCCGTCAGCGCCGGATCGGCGGCAACCACCGCCTGCAGCCGCTCGCGCAAGGGCGCGGGGCCGGCATCGAGCAGGCCCCGCACCGGCGCCTGCCCCAGATATTGCTGCACGGCCTGATTGGCGATGCCGGCAATACGCGCCTGTATCGTCTCGATCGGCTCGCCATGCGTTCTGCCGGTTCTCAGGTCGATGCTGAAATCGACGCGTTCGGCCAGCCGTTTCGGATCGACGACGTGCCAGCCGACCGTGCCCTGCACGGTGACGGTCTGGAAGTCCTGGCTGCGGCCCTTGACGAACAGCGTCATCTCGCGGTCGTCCATCGGCACTTCGGCAATGCTGGCGGTCTCAGGCGCGAACCAGAAGACCAGGCCCCGGCCGCTCTGCATCACCTTACCATTGCGATAGCGAATGACGTGGCTGCTTGCCTCGCTGCGAAGCTGGGCGATGAAACCAAAGTTGCGGATGGTGGCCATGATGGTTCTCCCTCAGTCGGTTACGGACGTTGAAAACGATAAAGCTCCGCCGGGCGATAGGCCGTGCCCGCCTCATGGGCGCCCGTGGCAGTAAGCCAGCCCTTGTCGAGCTGACCGCGGCGGAAGGCCGGCTTGTTGAGCGACGTGCCGAGAATGGCCTCGTGCACATCCTGCAACTGGCGCAGCGTGAAGAGCTCGGGCAGGAACGCGAAGCCGACATCCGAGTAGTCGAGCTTGCCGCGCAGCCGCAGCACCGCCATCGCCAGGATATCGGCGTGGTCAAAGGCGAGCGTCAGCGCCCCGGTTTCCGGCGACAGCAGACCTACCGGACCGCCGGCCTCGCCGGACCAAGGCACTTGGATCGCGGCCGGCAGCAGGGCCGGCTTGCGGCGGACGAAGGGACCGGTCGCCAACTCGCAAACCGATCCAGAAACCAGAGTCAGCGCGTTCTATGCCGGCAGCGCCAGCTGGATGGAGCCACTGACTTTATACGGATTCACGTATATTTACATTTTATACGCGATCGCGATTAAAGCCATATTATACGGCTACGCGTATATTGACAATTTATACGGCTTCGCGTATATTGGTCATTGGAGGCTTCCATGACCGATCAGATCGCCCGCACAGAAAAACAACTCGGCGCCATTGTGCGCCGCGCCCGCAAACGGTCAGGCCTTACCCAAGGCGGACTGGGTGATCGCATTCACCTGCGCCAGGGGACCGTCTCCCGCCTTGAAGCCGGAGAGCCCGCGATCCAGCTGCGGACGCTGATGGCTGCGCTCTCGGCGCTCGACCTCGAACTCGTCATTCGCTCCCGCACGAAGGGCAGCGCCGCCGACATTGAGGACCTGTTCTGATGGGACGACCGCGCGCCCATGCGCCCCTCAACGTCTTCCTGAACGGCCGCCTTGTCGGCGTGCTGCGGCGCGAGTCCACCGGCGCGGTCGATTTCAAATACGCAGACGACTGGCTGTCATTCCGCGGCACCTTCCCTGTATCTTTGTCGCTGCCGCTGCGGGAGGACCGCTATATCGGCGAGCCGGTCATCAATGTCTTCGACAACCTGCTCCCCGACAGCAGCGACATCCGCAAGCGCGTCGCCGAAAGGGTAGGCGCGGCCGGGACCGATGCCTACAGCATGCTGACCGCGCTCGGCCATGACTGCGTCGGCGCGCTGCAGTTCCTGCCCGACGGCGCCGATCCCGGCACCGCCGGTGACGTCAACGGTAAGCCGGTCACCGGCGCCGAGATCGGCGACATCATCAACAACCTCGCCTCCGCTCCGCTCGGTATGGGCGAAGACGAAGATTTCCGCATCTCGATTGCTGGCGCCCAGGAGAAAACAGCGCTGCTGCGAAACGACGGCCAATGGTTCAAGCCGATCGGCACGACGGCAACCACCCACATCTTGAAGCCGCAGATCGGCCGCCTGCCGAACGGTATCGACCTGTCGACCAGCGTCGAGAACGAATATCTGTGCCTGAAGCTGCTGGAAGGCATGGGCGTTCCGGTCGCCTCTGTGGAGATCGCTGATTTCGGGGAGCGGCGCACGCTGGTTGTCGAGCGCTTTGACCGTCTCTGGACAAGAGACGGCCGCCTGCTGCGCCAGCCGCAGGAGGATTGCTGCCAGGCCCTGTCCGTACCGCCGACCAGAAAATACCAGTCGGAGGGCGGCCCCGGCATGCGCGACATCATCAACCTGCTCAAAGGCAGCGACACGCCCGACGCCGACATCCTGACATTCATGAGGGCCAGCATCATTTTCTGGCTACTGGGCGCGACAGACGGGCACGCCAAAAACTTCAGCATCTTTCTGTCACCAGGCGGCGGCTACCGCATGACGCCGCTCTATGACGTGCTGAGCGCGCAGCCGAGCCTCGATACCGACCAAATCCCCCGCAAGAAATTCAAGCTCGCAATGTCCGTTGGCAAGAGCAACCACTACTCGCTGCACGAGATTGTGCCGCGCCACTTCCTGCAGACGGCCGATCTTGCCGGCGTCGGCAAACCGGCGATGTTATCGCTGTGCGATGATCTGGCGGCCAGCGCGGAACGCGGGGCCGCGGCGGTCATCGACAAACTCCCCAAAGGCTTCCCGGAACCGCTCGTCCAATCGGTCATGACCGCGATTGCCGACAGGGCCCGCCTCCTCGCTGATGTGAAGGCCTGACGGCCTGCGCGGCGTCGGAGACGTTCGAAACTACCCCCCACGCGGATTCCCCGAGGAATAGCGGCCGAAAACAACGCGAGACTCCTCCAGCAGACCAGGAAGGAGTCACCGCCATGGAAAGCGGACCGATTGTGGATACCGACCGCATCACCATCACCAAGGCGATGTTAGAAATGATCTCTGGGTGAGCGGCTCAGTCAACGAAAACCCCGCCTACAGCTTCACCGCCAAAGTCTTTGACGTCGGAAGCAGGTATGGGCTGGACGGCGGCCAGATTTCAAAGCTCAGCCTCTACCACGGCGGCCACGAAGTCGCCTCTTACGATCGCGACTGGACAACCCGCCCCAGACACAAGACGACAAGCGCGCAGTCGAGATCATCAAAAGCTCATTCCAGGAGCGTGAATAGACCCAAAACCCCGACACGATCCGGGTGCACCTGCAATGGCCGCCGCCGGCCGCAGCTGCAATGCCGATGACACCGGCCGGGAGCGTTAGCTGCCGGCCGCCGGCGGCCGCCTTCTTGCAATGGGCGCTGCTGCGCACCGCTGCAATTCAGCCTGCTTCGCCTGGAGCCGTCCGTCGCCTCACAAGAGGCGGGCGACGGCGCGACAGCGAACAGGCTGCCGGGCTGCTTTGGTGGCGTGTTCCCGAGCCTCTTTGCGAAAACCTCTAGTGAAGCTGCGGGAACCCCTTGAACGCAGGCTGTACCCTCGTCTTGCGAATTGCATCCGCCCAATGCGCCGCCTCGGTGCTGCCTCTTGCCGCAATTAGTCGGAGTGCGATGTCGACGCGCCCGAGCAAGGGAAGCGACTGCCGTTCGATGGCCTCGTCGATCCATTCTTCGCCATTGTTCATTGCCGCCCTTGGAGGCCGCTCCGGCACGGAGCAGACGTCCGAACTGACGCAAACGGGCACCTGGAGGGTGGTCATGCGCAGTGACTTCGGCCGCACAGGAGTGTAGCCTGACAAGGCTTCCGCCAGCCCGAAGTTCGCCGTATGCCCCGCTTTCTTGCCGTCTACACGATGAAGCCCGAAGACCTTGCCCGCTTTCGCAGCCTGCCCAAGCCCGAGCAAGATGCGATTGATACCGTCGGCTTGCAGCAGTGGGTGGACTGGGAGGAGAGAAACGCCGCATTCTTCCCTGATCGCGGCGGTATGGTCGGCAGAACGACGCGCGTTACAAAAGACGGCATCGCCGACGCCGTGAACCCTTTCTGCGGCTACATTGTCATCGAGGCCGATACCATCGAGGCTGCCGCCCGCCTGTTTGAGAACCACCCGCATTTCACCGTCTTCCCGGGAGACGGCGTGGATATCATGCCCTTCCTCACCGACCCACAATGACTTGAAACTCCAGCTGCCGCTTTCTGATGTCGAAAAGCCGTCTGTCAGCTCTCGGCCGGTAGCACCCTGGCAGAAGTAGGGCGGATGCCAGACGATTTAAGTGGGTATGCGGAGTGGCTGCGACAGATCATTCGATAAAAATCAAGCGAACAGCACGCCTTTATTGACTGCTAAGCCACAAGGATTGCGCTGGGCCGCCAGCTATTTAGAGCCTAGGCCAGTCTCCACCAGTCGGCGGAAAGCTTCTGATCTAGTGGGAAGATCGGGCTAATTGCGACGCCATTCGTCAACGCGAGCAAGCAAGTCACTCGAGAGTCGCAATTCGAAGCGCTCAGTTTTGGTGTCAACAGGATCAGGCGTATTTGACAATGGGCGTGTCCGTAATGTACGGTATGTACGTAACTTGTGGTTCGCGCTTTGCAGCCGAACGACGTGCTCGAACACGTCGCTCGGCCTGACCACAACCCAAGCTGTTTGGAGCTCGGATCATGGCTGATTCCGACAATAGCACGACTTTGCCTTCCGTCACCCGCGGGGGACTATTTCGCGCAACACCGGCTCCAATCGCTGGATCGCAGCCAGGAGCCGTTGCCAGTAACGATCTAGAAAGAGACCAATCAGCCGATCCTGCCGTCGCAGTGTGGCGCGAATGGCAAGCTGCTCATGAAGAGACCGATCGGTTGAGCCGCGAGCAGCAGCGTTTGGAGCGCAAGCTCGCAGAAGAAGTCGGCTTTCCCAATGTGATGATCCAGTTGTCCGATGATGGGCCCGCTACGCTGCGTTCACCCGAGGCGCTTCGCGATGTGCTCGGCGTCGGATCTATGGAGACGGAGGGAGGTGCGAAGGCCGAGGCCGATTTGGCGACTCATAAGGCGCGCTGGGATGCCTATGACCGGGCGATTGGCTATTCTGCCACATTGCGTGCTGAAAGCGAGGCAGCTGGTCGGGCGGAGACTTTGCTTGGGGTATTGTCAGAAACGCCAGCTATCTCCCTTGCCGGTGTCGCAGCGAAGCTTGATGCCATACTCAGGGAAGGGCAGCCGTCGAAGGACGATGCCGAGTTTCCTTGGCCGCAAATCCGCTCGGTCCTGGAGGATATTGGTCGGATCGGTGGGCAGGCAGAGCCAAGCTGACTGCACAAGGCCGTTTCGAGCACTTGGCAGCCTCCCTATCATTCCGAAGTTTGGCGAGTCTCGCGAGGGGAGCCTACCGCGACCAACGTTGGAGAGTCTAAAAAGCAAGCAATTTCAATTGGATGGAATGGCGCACCGGTCAGGATGAAACTGGGCACCGCTATGTCATTGCTGCGCCCATTGATTTTTGAGATCTCCTCGGAGGCAAGGTCGGCTTTGCGCCGATACCGTTGAAAAAGTCCGGGTCGCGGCTGCAAATGGCATTTGCGTAGAATGGTGTTTCCGCAAAGACCCAAAATTGAATCCTGATTCCATGCAATACGCTGGGGTGGAAAGGGATTCTATTATCGGTGGCGACATTGCGGTGCGGCGGACTTTTTCAACAATATCCGCCATGAGCTGCCGTTCGGCGCAAGCGGCCCAACGGCGGAGTTGGCGCGAAGCCGTAGCCGCCCTTGGGTGAGTCCTCCTCTCGATGCAACGTGTCCCGGATCGCGGGTTGGGCAGCAGTTTAGGACGGTTCGCGGGTGTCCCGCCGAATGACCGGCACAAAGAGATACTTCACGACGCGTTCTTTCATCAGCAACAGCGCCTTCGTCGTGTCCATATCGGGGGTCGCGGCCGGTCGGGTGCAGAGATAGAAATCGTCGCTGGTGCTCAGGATGATGCGAGGGTCACCCTCACTGACCTGCTCCCTGAGGCTGGTAACATAGAAACCGCCGGGGTTTGGACGGGCATCGTCCCTTGAGGCGGCCTCGTTGACATGGTCCGAGCCGCAGAGTTTCGCGATGCGGGAATCCGCTTCCGCAGCCGTTTGCGCTGCCAAAAGAAGAGCGAGAGCGATGATGAGCTTGGTGCGTTTCATGTTATCCTCCTTTCCAATCCGGTGCTGCCGGGATCGCTTGGAAGCGAAGGCGCGAAGGCCGAATTGGCTAGAGTTAGGAAGCGCGCCGGGAGGGTGAAATGTCCCGAACGGCTCCTGAAATTGAGCCGAAATCTGCTGAAACGATCACGTTCGGCGGTTTTGTCTTTCTGACGAACCACAAACAGCTTCAACCAGTCGAAGGTAAAGCGGTTGACCTTCGCAGCCAGTCTGCCGAGGTGCTCATCCGTGCTCGCGGCGCGACCGGGCGAGATCGTGTCCAAGGACGCGCTGATGCAGGCGGTTTGGCCCGATACCTTCGTGACCGACGACAGCCTCACGCAATGTATTGCCGATATTCGCCGCGCTTTGGGGGACCACGAGCACGTGATCGTGGAAACCCTCCCCAAGCGAGGCTACCGGCTGAATGCCGATCCATCGGACGCAGCGGACCCAAACGCCGCAGCCGGCACGGAACGTGCCAAGACGCGTTTCTCGCGACGCGGCTTCATTCTGGCTGCAATCGTTCTCGTTGCGGCAGCGATCGGCACATATTACGGCGCACAAATATGGCGAGCCACTCCGGTTCGTTCGAGCGACATGCCGAGGATTGCGATCCTTGCCTTCGACGACATGAGTGCCGGCGCGGACAAGGGATATCTCAGTGATGCCGTCGCTGAGGGGATCATCACCGAGCTTGCGCGGAGCAAGACTTATGCCGTGATCGCGCGGAACTCGAGCTTCAGGTACCGCGACCAGCCGATCGACATCAGGCAGATCGGAGATGAACTCGGCGTCGACTACCTGCTCGAGGGCAGTCAGCAGAAGATCGGAGGCCGGCTGAAAGTGACCGCCCAGTTGCTGAATGCGCATGACGGATCGCATGTCTGGGCCAACACCTACAACCGGGAGATTGGCGATTTTTTCGTCGTCCAGGAGGAGATCATCCGCACGCTTGCGGATCGGGTCGGGTCGAGCATCGAGCGCCCCCTGCCAAAGAGCGACGCCGCGCAGGTCAGCGCGCTCAGCTATTACCTGATGGGGAGGGCCGAGATCGTCGAGGACTTCTCAGCCGCGGGGAACGAGTTGCTGCAGCAGTTCAGCCTCAAGGCCATCGAAGCGGATCCGAACTCCCAATTCGGCTATATCGGGATGGCCTGGACCTATCGCAATGACGCGGTATTCTGGCACAAGCAGGAAAATAACCCCGACGAGGCGTTGAAGCGCGCCGCCGAGTACGCTGACAAGGCAATCCTGCTCGGTCCGTACGATGCCGACTCGCATCATATCCGCGCCCAAATCCATAGCGAAGCCGGCGAGATGGAGCTGGCCCTTGCACGGTTCGACGTGGCGATAGCCCTGAACCCCAGCGACCCGAATATCCTCGTCCACAGTGCGGGCGTGCTGCTCGATGTTGGCCGCACCGACGAAGCGATCGGTCGGATCGAGCAGGCCAAGGGCATCGATCCTTTCTACCCTGACTGGTTCAACTGGCAGATGGGCTGGGCGCTCTACGAAAAGAACGATTGCGGGGCTGCGCTGACGGCGATGCGGAAAATGTCCAGAATCCCGAGCGGCGCACACCGAATGCTTGCCGGGATCCACGCCTGCCTGGGAAACCAGCCGGAGGCAAAGAAAGCGCTTGCGGTTTTCCTCCAGGACTCGCCCGGCGACTCCATCAGCAAACAACGCAAGCAGTGGGAGAAGACCTACCTCGCCCCCGGAGCCCTCGACCGATGGCTCGAACACATGCGGTTCGCTGGGCTGCCGGAGTGACGGCTGACCGTCTGCGGCCCGGCAGAAGCCAATTGGCCGCAAAAAACCGTTGAAGCCTATCTGTTACGAGCGCTGGCTGCCCTCGATGTTGGGTGCGGGAAAGTCGGCAATGCAGCCCGGCTTGCGCCATAGTGCGCTCGCACCCGAACTTCTGGAACGGGGTCAGAACCGGACGTCGCGCCACACGATTTTGGGATGTGCATTACAAATGGCGCGCCCGACAGGATGAAACTGGGCACTCATATGTCATTGTTTGCGCTATCTAATTTCTGTAGCAGCGGTCCGCTTTGGATGGAAACTTGCCATTTCCTTCGTCAATCTCAAGGGGCAAGGAGCGCCACTTTCCGACCTCAGAACCTCTAAGCGCGAACGTCTGGTGTGATGCCCGATGCGCGCGTTCGTAGGGCATCTCGCTGTTACATCGCGGTGACAAAAGCACCGCCACGGTGGCGTCAACCGGTTACCAACGGCAGCAATTATCTCCGGCCTTCTGGGAGTGGCGTGTCAGCGTCCCCAGAGGCTGCGTGGGCGTGTCGCCGGTTGGCTGTTAGCGCGACGACTGGATCGCTCCACGCCTCGCAAGCGGGATAGCGAAATCTCGTGAAGGCAAGGTCAAGCTGCGTTCTCCGTTCTGAATCGGCGACGGGCGGCGGCTGGGAGAGGTGGATGCCATGCACGTTGGGCGTCTGGAAGTTGGCGGGGCATGGGCGCGAGGCAGCCCGCGTGCACGCGCCTGGCCGGGCGGTGCAATGACCGCGCAGCGCCGCCTCGCGGCGATCCTGGCTTGCGACGTGGTCGGCTATTCGCGCCTGATGGAGCGCGACGAGCGCGGCACGCTCGAGCGGCTCAAGACATACCGCAAGAACCTCCTCGAACCGCTGGTCTCCGAGCATCAGGGCCGGATCGTCAAGCTCGCCGGCGACGGCATGCTGTGCGAGTTCGCGAGCGTCGTCAACGCGGTGACCTCGGCGATGGCGATCCAGCAGGCTTTGGCAGAACACGAGGCGGAGACGCCCGAGGAAGAGCGGATTCGCTTCCGCATCGGCGTCAATCTCGGCGACGTGGTCTGCGAGGAGGACGGCGACCTCTACGGCGACGGTGTCAACATCGCCGCCCGCCTCGAAAGCATCGCCGATCCCGGGGCCGTGGTCGTCTCGGGCACCGCCTACGACCACCTTCAGGGCAAGCTCGACGGTGGCTTCACGCCGCTCGGCGACCTGCGCCTCAAGAATATCGAGCGGCCTGTGCGCGCCTATCGCGTCGAGACCGACGCCAGCGCCTCGGTGGCTGCACCGCCTCCCCTGCCCGCGAAACCCTCGATCGCGGTTCTGCCTTTCACCAACATGAGCGGCGACCCCGACCAGGAATACTTCGCCGACGGACTGGTGGAGGACATCATCACGGGATTGAGCCGGGTGAACTCCTTCTTCGTGATCGCCCGCAACTCGTCCTTCACCTACAAGGGCCGGTCGGTGGACCTGCGCCAGGTCGGGCGCGAGCTGGGCGTCCGCTACGTGCTCGAAGGTAGCATCCGCAGAGCAGGATCGCGGGTGCGTATCAGCGGGCAGCTGGTGGACGCGATCAGTGGGCACCATGTCTGGACCGACCGCTTCGAGGGCGACGTGAGCGATATCTTCGACCTGCAGGACAAGGTGACCGAGAGCGTCGTCGGTGCGGTCGAGCCGAGCATCCGGCTGGAGGAAATCAAGCAAGCGCGCATGAAGCCGACCGACTACATCGGTGCCTACGACCTCTACCTTCGTGCGCTGCCGCGCTTCTACAGCATGACGCGCGAAGGCTTCGCCGACGTGCGCCGGCTCACCAACGAGGCGCTCAGCATCGACCCAGGCTTCACCCTGGCGAAGGCACTCGGTGCCTATATCCGCAGCCTGTCCGTGAGTCAGTGCTGGCACGAGCCCGACGATATCCGCGTCGCCGTGCGCATGGCCCGCGAGGTGCTGGCGGACGCGCGAGACGACCCGACAAGCTTGCGTTTCGCCGCGCAGGTGATCGCTTACAGCGCCAAGGATTACGAGACGGCGCTGGACACGATCGAACGGTCCCTGCTCCTCAACCCCAATTCGGCGCAGGGCTATACGGGCAGCGGCTGGGTGAACGCCCATTCCGGCCACTCCCTCGTCGCGATCGAGCACTTCCACAGGGCAATGCGGCTGAGCCCGGTCGACCCCGAGAAGGGCATCGCGCTCTCCGGCATCGGGATGAGCTACCTGATGCTCGAACGCTACGAGGAAGCGCTGGCTTGGGGAGAACGAGCGCTGCGCGAGATGCCGAATTACGGCTCCTCGCACCGGGTGGTGATCATGGCGCTGGTCAAACTCAATCAGCCGGACGAAGCGCAGGCGGCGGCGCGGCGGCTGATGGAGGCGTTCCCGACCTACACGCTCGGCCTGCAGAGGCAGATCAACCCGTGGCGGGACAAGGTGTTCGCCGAGCGCTACGTCGAGGCGCTGGGTATTGCCGGCGTGCCGGAGTGATCGTCGCGTTTGCAAAGATGCCGCGCGTCACGTCCGGCCAGGCGACGTCCCTTGATCCCGCGTCGCTTCTGGAAGGATAGTTCTCTGGCCGGCTTGTCCGAGGACTGAGCGCGTAGAGCAGCTGTGAACAGCCGGCGAGCTCTCTGTTGGGTTCGCGTCGAAGGTTCCGGTTTCCACCCTGACGAGATCGACGGTCCAGACAAATGTCGCCTTCGGGTCACTGTCGCAAGTTCAGCTGAGGACGGGCGAGTTTCTGCTTGGAGTCGGAAAGCCGGCCCCCAGTACCCAGTTTTGTTCTGGAATGGCGGAAATTTGGCGCGCCGGACGAGATGAATATGGGCACCACTATGTCATTGCCGCGCCTATTGATTTCTGAAATCGTCGCTCGGAATGGAAGGTTCGCCTTGCGCGCCATAAGCAGACGAAGAATGGAGCCCGGCACCCCTGCAATGGGCGCCGGCCTCACCACACTCGAACTCCGAAAATCCCCGAAACGTGTTGCGGCCGAGCGCTACAAGAGCGATAATCAGTGCCCGAACGGAATGACGCAGACGGCTTCGTTTGCCGCGGGGCTGGTAGCGGCCCGAGAAGGGCAAATCAGGGAGTTCGCCATGCACAATGTCTCTCGGCGAAATGCCATTCACCTCGTTATGGCGGTCGCAGCCGCCCTGTCTGCGAGCTCGATGCCCTCTTTTGCCACGGAAGCGGTTCCGCTGGCGATCAAGGGTTATGACCCGGTCGCCTATTTCACCACCGGAAGCCCCACGCGCGGGCTGCCGGAGATCGAGTACGAATGGGACGAGCACCGCTACCTCTTCGCGAGCGCCGAGCATCGCGAGCTTTTCAAGGCCGATCCTGTTCGCTACGCGCCGCAGTTCGGAAATTTTTGTGCAATGGCGCTGGCCCTGGGCGAGGTCGACGAGGCCAACCCGGAGAACTGGCTGATCAGCGACGGCAAGCTTTATATTTTCGGCAAACCGGCCCCGATGGGACCCGCGCTCTTCCAGCAGGACCTTGCTGCGAACATCGCGAAGGCCAACCAGAACCGCGCGCTACTTGAAGGACATTAGCGGTTCATTCTCTCGGCCGGTCGCAGGTCGCCTGTGACGGGGTAGAGGCGGGCCTTGCGGAATCCGTCGCGCAGATGTTCGAGATCGCCGGAGTTTAGAAACTTGGTTCCGAACTCCTGCGGGTCGAAGGTTGGGTCGATGCGGCGTATCATCGTCACGACACGCGCAGCGTCCTCCGCTCGGTTGTGTTGTGCATAGGCGGCCGCCAACAGGATACGGCTGAAGTTCGCGCCGGCGGTTGTTCGAAGACTAAGTTCCGCCTGTTCGATCGCCGCGTCGTAACGCCGTTTCAGATAGTAGGCCAGGCTCAGCGCAAAGCGATCGATCGCATTGAGATCGGGGTCGATACGCTGCGCCTGCTCCAAGGCCTCGATCGCCGCATCCGTCTGTCCCAGCCACAACAGGATGGTGCCGCGCCCGGCGAGGCCGTGGGCATCGTTTGGATTGATCGCAATGGCGCGCTCGATCTCCGCCTCTGCCTCGTTGTATCTCTGACGAAAGAGGTGGATGTGGCCGAGAGTGATGCGCGCGCGCACTTCGGAATCATCAAGTCTCAGCGCCTTGATTGCCAGTTCCTCGGCACGGCTCAGGAAGGCGGTTGGCGATTCCGCCCAGCCCATCGAGCTGGCAAGATGATAGGTTTCGGCAAGTGCCGCATAGGCAGCAGCGTAGTTCGGGTCAAGATCGATGGCGCGTTTGAGCAGGGCGCGCGCCTCCACATTGTTTGCGTGCGTCGGGCGCTGCAATGCCGGCCTGGCGCGCAGCACGTAATCATAGGCTGCGAGATTTTCGGTTGGCTTTGCGAACACCCGATTTTGTTCGATCTGCGTCACGCGAATCGCCAGGACTCTGACAATGTGACTGACAATGTTGTCCTGCAGCGCAAACACGTCCGCCAGCACCTCCTCGAAGCGTGCAGACCAAAGCACTCGTCCCTGCCTTGTGTCGACGAGTTGCGCGATGACCCGCACACGGTCGCCGGTCTGGCGAACGCTGCCTTCAACCAGATAGGTGACGGCGAGACCGCGGCCGATCTCCTCCGGGCTTGCGGGCGTTCCTTTGTAAGGGAAGACAGCGTTCCACGACATCACGGTCAGCCCGGAGAACCGACCCAGTGCGTTGATGATATCCTGCGTCAATCCATCCGCGAAATGCTCACGAGCCGAATCGTCGCTGTGGTTCAGGAACGGGAGAATGGCGATTGCGGGTTTCGTGCCAACTTCAGCACTTTTTGTGAATTGATCGCCAGAGCGCAGACTGCTGAGAAATTTCCACTCAAAGCCAAGACCGGTCCACAGAGCGCCTACAATAAGCAAAATCATCAGAGCCAGAGCGGCGAACAATCCGCGGCGCCAGCCGGCGAGCGCCGGAGCGGCTGTGGCGTCGAGCCGCACGCGAAAGGCGCGCACCGGCCGAGCGATGTTCTTGAGCTTCTGTTCGCCGATATCCTCAAAGGCAATGTCGAGCTTGCCTTGCGCGTCTTCCTGCACGCGGGCCGAGACGCAGATGCCGCCAGGCTCCGCGAGCCCCTCCAAGCGAGCCGCCACGTTGACGCCATCCCCAAAAATGTCATCACCCTCGATGATGATGTCGCCGACATTGATGCCGACGCGGAACTCGATGCGTTGTCCTGCCGGCGCCGCGACATTGCGTTCCGCCATGCCGCGCTGGATCTCGACGGCGCAGCGCACGGCCTCGACCACACTCGCGAACTCGACCAGCATCCCATCGCCGGTGGTCTTGACAATCCGCCCGCGGTGTTCGTTGATCTTTCGGTCGACCAGAGCACCCCGATGCGCTTTCAGCTGAGCGAGCGTACCTTCCTCGTCGTTGCCCATCAGCCGGCTGTAGCCGGCGATGTCGGCCGCTAGAATGGCCGTAAGTCGCCGCTCAACATGCTCGATTGACAATCCGACTCTCCCAGCGCGGAGTAGCCCACCACATCGGCAGCAAGAATGGCAGTAAGCTCGCGATCCACGACGGCGTTTTTTAAGACCACTTATGCCCGAGGAATGCACCGTAGCAGAAGTCGGACGCATTGTATCGCCGCAAGGCCCTTTGCTGTGCATGCACCGGAAGGTCTGGAATGGATCGATAGCGTTGAAAAAGTCGAACGGGGACGTGCGGTCTACAACGATATCGATCAAAACCGGACGTACTTGGCACTGTAATCGACCAGGATGTGAAACTCGTCCTTAGCGATTTTCGACAGTTGGGCGGCAGGCTTCCCGGTGCTTGTGTAGGGCAGAAGCATGGGCGTCACTCTGGGACCCTTGTGCGGCTTCACTCTGTTTTTCGAGTTGGGATAACCAAGGCAGGTGTAGGTCCGGCCTTCGGTCGAAGCCACCGACCGGCTGATGTCCGCCTCCGTGATAAATTTTGCAACTGACAGGGCTGCCAACAGATCGGCATCGACCGGTGCGATGGCAAAATCAGCATGGTCCCTTGCACGCTTGCCCGTCAGGCGCGGTGGTCACAAGCGCCTCAAACTGCAAGAGCTTGAACTGGTCGGCTCCCAGGTAGAGAGACGTTTCGCTGTTAGCGTCGATCACATGGGCAGCGGTCAGCAGGAATCGTCCTTCCGGAAGCTCAAGAAGCAATGCTGTCCCGATTTGATCGGGAGTGCCCTTGTCGGTCACACCATAGATTGGCCTTACCGCGTCCCGGAATTTGGCAAGCGCGGCCTGCGCCGCTTCATCAAGGTATTCTCGTGTGATTTCATCGATCGTCTTAATCGCCATGCCCGTTTGCGCCTTCGCGCTTAACTCTAGCTGCTTCGTCTGGAGCCGCCCGTCGCCTCACCCGATGCGGGCGACGGCGATACAGACGAGAAGCCTGCTTTGGTGGTGTGTTCCAGAGCCTCTTCTTGCGCAAGGGATCGTCACCCACCGGGCCGAGACGCAGAGCGGCTCGCGGCGTGCGCCTAGAGCCCGGCCCGCCAGGGTGCGCCACACTACCTAACAATAGTCGTCGATCGAATCCTCATACCCATCCGTCGGCGCGCCGATCGCAAGGCAGTGAGCCTTCATCGCGCCTTCCAATGAGAAGAACATGCCGCCTGACTCATGGCAGATCATCTCACCCTCCAAAAACACGCGCGCACGGCTCCAGCCCTTGATCCCGGAAGGAGTGCTGCACACGACTGACAGCGCGCCGTCAGGTCCGATTGCCGCCTCCAAGACCGTGTTCTCGCCATACTGGTTGCGTCCGAAAACCGCGCCCGGCACAAGGCGCGCCAAATAGTCCTGAAGAGCCCCCGGCGATACCGCCCCGGGACAGTTTGGAAACTCTGTCGGTGTCCTCCATTTCCGCTGAACAGCCTGCGCCGTCAGCGAGGGCGTATCGAGAAGTTTCGGCTCGGGAGCCATGACCCGAACATAGCCCTGACGCCGAGGTGCAGCGCCCATAACGCCTGACGTGAATGTCGGCACTTCGAAGGCCTCGCGCTGAATGGCGCTCAACGCCGAAACATCGAAGTTTTCCGGCTCCGGCGGCGTGGATATTCTACCGGGCTCATAGAGCCAATCGCCGAGCGCCCCGCCGGTCCCAACCTGTCCGGTCTCGGCCCAGGCTAGCAGCCGCTTGCGGCACTCCTGCGCCTCCTCCTTCGTGACGACCTTCATCCACTCCCACTTCGGAACGAAGGACGCACCCGGATTCTCAAAGAACGCTTCGAGCGAGCCATAGGCGATAATGATGCGCGCGCGGGTGATAGGATTGAGAAGGATGTTTTCCAGCCGTGTAACCCAGCGCAGGTTTTCGGGGCGGTTGTTCAGCCTGTTCGTGTCGATGTGATCGACGACATGATCTGGTGATGGCCCCGGCCCGTGAAAGGCCCTCGCGACGATCCTATGCACGACATGCCCGGCGATCTCGAAGTAGCCGGAATGCCGGTTGAAGGTCCCGAACGTCCAGACTTCGTCCAGCAGTCTGCGCCGGGCGTTCGGGCGCACGCATCGGGACACCGCGCCGTTATCTCGCACAAGGAAGATTTCGTCCTTGAAAGCGACTTCAAGGACCTTCTCGAAAATAGAAAGAATGTCAGCAAGCGGCGGCTGCTCGGCAGTCAAATCCAGTGCCGGCATCCGCGCAAACGCACCCGTGTCGTGCATGGCACGCCGCCGTATGTAGGTTGTGGGACTCATCAGCCTTGCCAGTACATACTGGTGCTGGATTCTTAGTGGCCGCAGGTATTCGAAGGTGCCAGGCGCAGCCTTATGCTCACATGCACGGGAAAAGTCTGCCTTTCCTCTGGATAGGTGTCAACCACGCTCATACAAGCGAAAATCGTGCCCCCCGCGAGGATCAAGCGAGGAAAAAGGCGCTAGGCGCTCTCTAGATTTGCCTTGAGACAACGTGCAGATCAGGAGAAGACAATTGTCAGAAGGCAAAGGCAACGATACGGCCTTCATCGAAGGGTTCTCCGGCCCAGACACCGCCTATGCCTGGATCGCGCAAGTATCCCGGGAGCCTTCGGAACAAGGGCTTGACGGCGGCCGCATCCAGTACCTGAATATCACCAAGTGGGGTGACAACAGCTTCGACGCGCCTATAGCGCGCTATGAGAATGGAATGCTCAGATACGCATCTGTAGACTCTCACGCTGCTGAGGTGGTCAATGAAATTAAAGAGAGTTTCAGCGACCGGAACATCGGGCATTGGCGTGATTGCTTCCCGCAGGAAGAAAAGCAGGAAATTAGGATAAGCCGTTCGGGGTCCCGCACGAGGAGCGATTCTGACGGTCGCGAACGCTAACACCGCTGGCCGGTCCAACTTTCTGCGCCAAGGCTCCGACGTTCATGCGATTATTCTTGCATAGAGATTGTCAGTCTCTCTCACAGATTGGACATCACCGTTTCTGGCACTTTCCAGAGGCCGCAGGCGGAGAATGCTTCTGTCATCTCCTTTGGCCTCCATCAGGACTTCGCTGCCGTTGAGGAACAGGGCTTGATCGCCGGAATTGAGTTCGGCCCAAAAGCCGTCAGTAGCTATCACCAGCTCCCTGTCAAACGCCATCGCCATCGCGTCGGGCGGCATGAACTCCCTTGCACGGAAACTGCGCGTCAATCGCTGGCGGGCCGGAACATCTACGTAACCGGTGTTCTGCCCCCACATTGCCCGCTGTCGCCTGATCTGTGATCGAGTTTCCATGGACGAGCGACAAGGAGTTTCTCCATGGACACTACATTGGAGGTTCTCACGACCCGGCGGAACCGAC
>NZ_QZWZ01000019.1 GCF_003601975.1 Mesorhizobium waimense | reverse complement strand
ACCGCTCCTCCAGGCTACAATCCCCATAGCGCCAAACCTACCCGCGCCTCCGTTCAATCCGGCTTGCAATGAGGTCCGACGTCCCGCCATGTGGCTCCGTCGAGCATGCGGACCTCACAGAAGCCTTCTCCAGATTCCCATTGGCAGGGATGCGTGATTCATAGGTATCCGCGATTTGGCGGAGACCGATGGATGGCAGCGAAACGGTATGAACTGAGCGACGCGCAGTGGCGTCGGATCGCGGCGCTGCTGCCGGGCAAGGCAGGTGATCCGGGACGGACTGGCTCGGACAACCGGCTTTTCGTCAATGGCGTGCTGTGGGTGCTTCGGTCGGGCGCACATTGGCATGACCTGCCGGAGCGCTACGGCAAGTGGAAGACGCTGCACAAGCGCTTCTCGCGCTGGTCCAAGGCGAAGGTGTGGGAGCGGGTCTTCGACGACCTCACCAAGGACCGGGACAACCAATATCTGATGCTCGACAGCACCCTGGTCCGCGCCCACCAGCAGGCAGCGACCGGAAAAGGGGGGACCAGAATCAGGCTCTGGGGCGTTCCCGAGGTGGACTGACCACCAAGATCCACATGCTCGCCGATAGCTTCGGCCGGCCGCTGAGGTTCCTGCTCGCTGCCGGCCAGAGCCACGACATCCTGGCAGCGCCTATACTGCTGCAAGGCTACACCGCTGAGGCCGTTCTTGCCGACCGAGCATATGATTCCAATGCCTTGCGCAGCTTCATCGCGGACATCGGCGCCAAGGCGGTCATCCCCTCCACCCGCTCCAGATCAGAACCGATCCCCCATGATCCGCTCATCTACCGATGCCGCAACCGCATCGAGCGATGCTTCAACAAGCTCAAGCACTTCCGACGCTTCGCAACTCGCTACGATCGACGCGCCAGCCACTTCCTCGCCTTCATTCACCTCGCCGCTGCAATGATCTGGATGCGATGAATGTCGATTCAGCCTAGTCGCCGCGAAACGCGCGGCTGGCCTGGTCGGTCAACGGCTTGAGCAGATAGGAAAGCACCGTGCGGTCGGTGGTCCTGAGAAAAACCTCGGTCGGCATGCCTGGCTTCAGCTCCAGCGGGCCTGCCTCTTGGAGGCTCCTGGCCGACAGCACGATGCGCACGGCATAGTAGGAGATGCCGGCCTTCTGGTCTTCGATGAGATCGGGCGAGATGCGGTCCACCTCGCCTTCGACCTCCGGCGTCGTCTGCTGGCTGAATGCCGAAAGGCGAAGCGTCGCCGGCTGTCCGATGCGCAGTTGGTCGATGTCCTGAGGGGCGACACGCGCCTCGACCACTAGCGCGTCCGCCGTCGGCACGATCTGCATGATCGCTTCGCCGGGCGAGATGACGCCGCCGACCGTATGGATTGCCAACTGGTGCACCCGGCCGGATTGCGGTGCGCGGATGTCGATCTGCTTCAGCGATTGCTGGGCCGCGATCTGGCGCTCGCGCAGCTCGCTCGCCTTGGCGTCGATCTCGCGCAGCTCGCTTGCCACCTCGCTGCGCATGTCCTGGTCGATCTGGATGATCGCCAGTTCCGTCTCGCTGATGCGTCCGCGCGTCTGCGCGGCCGCGGCGGTCAGCTGGCCATCCTCGCCGTCGAGCCGCGCCTGGGCGCGCTCGCGTTCGGCCAGCCGCGAAATCGGCACCAGCTTCTTCTTCCACAGGTCCCGCATGCCCTGCAGTTCGACCTTGGTGAGCGCGATTTCCTGCTGCTTGCTCTTCTGCTGGGCTTCGATACCGGCGATCTCCTGCCGGAATTGCACGACGCGCTCGCGCAATTGCGAGACCTGGCCGTCGCGTGCCTGGCGCCGCAAGGCAAACAGCTTGTTCTCGCCGTCGATCAGTTCGGCGATCTTGGGGTCGGCCGCGCGTGCCGCGAACTGGTCGGGATAGGCGACCACTATGGCGCCGTCGCGTTCGGCTATCAGCCTGGCACGGCGGGCAGACAGCTCGTCCAGACCGTTGTCAACGATGGCCAGATTGGCACGTGCCACCGTGTCGTCGAGCCGCACCAGCACGTCGCCGGCCGCGACCATGCTGCCATTCTTCACATTCAGCGCGCCGACCACGCCGCCTTGCGGATGCTGGACTGATTTGACGTTGGAATCGACGACCAGATGGCCGGCCGCGACCACGGCGCCGGAAAGATTGCTCGTCACTGCCCAAAGGCCGAGCCCGCCGACCAGAACGAAGGCAGCGATGCCGCCCAGCCTCACGTTGCGGTCAATGGCGCGCCGCAACCGCTGTTGTTGCGGCGACGCGGCCTCGACCGGCTTTGCTCCCTTGTCGAGAAAGGCAAGAGTCAGCGACCTTGCGCGCAACGCCACGTCCCTGGCCGTATGCAGGCCCTCCGTTGCAAAGCCGGGCATTGCAAGCGCCATCTTCATCCCGCCGTTCCCACCGCATGAAGCGGCACGGCTGCGGGCTGCAGCGCCTGCCGCGCTATCTCGCTCTTCGGGCCAAAGGCCTGCTGCCTGCCGCCGCCGAGCACCAGCAGATGGTCCAGTGCGGCAAGCGCGCTCGGCCGGTGCGCCACCACGATGGCGATGCCGCCGCGCGCCTTGATGCCTTCGATGGCTTGCGTCAGGGCCTGGTCGCCGGCGGCGTCGAGGTTGGAATTCGGTTCGTCGAGCACGACCAGGAACGGATCGCCGAACAGCGCGCGCGCCAATGCCACACGCTGGCGCTGGCCGGCCGAAAGTGCCGCTCCGCTTTCGCCGATTTCCGTCCGATAGCCTTCGGGCAGGCGCAAGATCATTTCATGGACGCCGGCGGCCCGCGCCGCCGCGATGATCGTCTCCGGCACGGCATCGTCGTCGAAACGCGCAATGTTCTGGCCGACCGTGCCGGCGAACAGTTCGACGTCCTGCGGCAGGTAGCCGATATGGCGGCCGAGCGAGCGCGCCGGCCATTGCTCGAGGGCCGCACCGTCGAGCCGGACCTTGCCGCGCATCACCGGCCACACGCCGACCAGCGCGCGCGCCAGCGAGGATTTCCCGGAGCCGCTGGGGCCGATCACGCCAACGCCCGATCCGGCGCGCAGCGAGAATTCGACGTCCTGCACTACCAGGCGCCGGTCGCCGGGGGCCACGACGCTGATGCTCTCGACCGAGAGCTCGCCGGCCGGGGCAGGCAGCTCCATCCCGCTCTCCAATGCCGGGAGCGCCGCAAACAAATCGTCCAGGCGCCGCCAGCTCTGGCGGGCGTTGAGGAAGCCCTTCCAATGCGCAATGACAAGCTCGATAGGCGCCAGCGCGCGTGACGTGAGGATTGAACTGGCGATGATGATCCCGGGCGTCGCCTGCTGGTGGATGACCAGATAGGCGCCGAGCGCCAGCACCATCGACTGCAGCATCATGCGCAGGACGCGTGACACCGCGCCCAGCCCGCTTGTCAGGTCGCTGGCGCGCTCCTGCGCCTCGCGAAAGCCGGCATTGGCCCGGCTCCAGCGGCTAGCCAGCCTCTCGCCCATGCCCATTGCGGCCAGCACCTCGGCGTTGCGGGTGCTCGACTGCGCGATCGCGCTGCGGCTGGTGCTGAACCTCGACATCGCCTTGGTCGGCCCGCGAACCAGACGGTCGGTCAGCACCGTCAGCGACACCAGAAGAAGGGCGCCGATGAGCGCTGCGACACCGATCCACGGGTGGAAGAGAAAACAGATCACCACATAGAGCGGCATCCATGGCAGGTCGAACAGGGCGGCGGGGCCGGGGCCGGAGAGGAAGCCGCTCACCTGGTCGAGATCGCGCAGCGCCTGCAGCCCTTCGCCACGGTCGCGCGTGCGCAGCGGCAGGCGCACCACGCAGCCGAAGACGCGGCTGGAGATAGTCTCCTCGATGCCGGCGCCTATGCGCGTCAGCACCCGTGCCCGCACCGCTTCGAGAATGCCCTGAAAGACGTAGAGCACGGCCACCAGGATGATCAGCGCCACCAGCGTGGGCACGCTGCGGCTGGGCAGCACGCGGTCATAGACCTGCAGCATGAACAGCGAGCCGGAAAGCAT
Source organism: Mesorhizobium waimense (assembly GCF_003601975.1). Classification (GTDB taxonomy): domain Bacteria; phylum Pseudomonadota; class Alphaproteobacteria; order Rhizobiales; family Rhizobiaceae; genus Mesorhizobium; species Mesorhizobium waimense. The sequence goes on along the minus strand of NZ_QZWZ01000019.1, from coordinate 125,600 downwards.
CAGCACGTTGATCAGGCCGCTGAAGCCGGCAACGGCAACATAGGCACGGCGGAAGGAGGCAAGAGCCTCCCGCAGCTCGGAGCGAGCCTTGCGGTTCGGGTCTGGCGAAAACGGATGAAGCAGTATCTTTCCCTCAACTATGCCCGGCCATCGTCATCTGGCGGTTCCGAATCCGAACGCTGACGCCGTCAGAATGGCTGGGGCGTCAAACCTCCTTCAAATTCGCGGCGGCCCGCGCCTGAAGCACGGACCGCCAGGCAATCTTGCAGTTCGCTGTCAGCCCACGAGGTCTGCGCTCTGATGGTCCGATTGGGCTATCTGAGCCAGGATCTTGGCCACCGCGGCGTGCGCCGCGTCGCCCGCATCGGCAACGATGTGGCCGTCAGCCGAAACATGCGCCTGCAACGCCGCCACCGCGCGGTCTATCGCCTGGTGGAACTGGCCGCTGCCATCGAGCAGATCGGAGACATCGTCTGCATTGTTGTGCGCGACGGCCTGACGGAACTGCAAATGGTCGCCGGCAAGCGGAGCCGTATGCGACGTATCTTGGCCGCTCGCGCCGCCTGCAGCCTCATTGGCGCTGAGGGTGGCTTGCTTCGCCGGCGAATGGGTCTTGAAGAAGTCGGCGAGCCAGCTTTTGGTGGTGTTGCCGTTGCTCCCCGCATCCGCCACGGCGGTGGGAGCCGCCGATGCCACCGGCTGCGTGTCGCTCGTGTCGGAACTGGCATCGTCGGCCGAGGCGGTCGCGGCAAGCGTGCCCGACTTCATCGTCGGATCGACCAGGTCGCGTTTGACGTTCTTGGTGCCGATCGTCGCGGTCTGCGTCGAGGTGGCGATGTTGGCGCCCGAGAATGTCACCGTGTAGGTGCCAGGCTTCAGCACCAGATCGTAGCCGCCGGCAGCCGATGTCGTGGTCTTGAAGGTCTGGCCGGCGGAATTCTTGGCCGTCACCGTGATGGCGCCGAGCCCTTCGCCCGGATCGTAGAAACGGTCGCCATCCTTGTCGTCGAAGGTGACGCCGGTCAGGAACAGGTCGGTGGCGGTCTTGGCGAAGTCCTCGGTGACGAAGGCGCTGCTGCGGCCCTTGTAGTCGCCGACCTCGAAGCCAAGGCCGACTTCGCGGAAGTTGGGATTGAGGATGTTGGCCCGGTGTCCCGAGGAATTCATCAGATTGGTGTGGAGGAGTTTGACCTCGTCGACATAGCCGGTCGGGGCGCGGGTCGTTGCCCAGGCGATATTCTCACCGGTGGCCCACGATCCGGTCAGGACATAGCCTGCAGCTTTCATGCGCGTCGTCGGCGACGAGCCGCCGGAACCGGTATGCGAAAAAATGTCGGTTGCCAGCATCCACCGGTCATGACCTTCGGCGGCTTCGCTGAGGTCGTTGTCGAAGGCCAGAGGCTGGGCACCTGTCTTGGCACGCTCGGCATTGATGAGTTCGAGCAAATACTGCTCGTTGGCACTGTGCTGCGGCATTTGGTATCCCCGTTGGTTCTGACGGTATTGAGCCCCCTGTGCTTCCCGTCATCCGTCCTTGGACAGCATATGTGTTTATGATTCGGCGCTAAAGTAAACAAATTAGAACATATGCACATATATCGTGTGCGCTATTGCCCGGATCGCTTAACAAGGCTGAAATCAGGGTGCAGGATCAGTTTTCGGCTGAGCTCTCAAGTTCTTCTGACGCTGTGAACAAGTGATGAATCTGCTCAGGCCATGGCGCCATTTCGAGAACTCTATATTTTCCCGGCGCAGTTATTCCGAGGACCCTAAGAGCCGGAATTCGCTAATGTATCTTCCGTACGAGAGATGCGCGAATGTTCGGAGCGGATGGAGTTTCGGTACTCGATCGAGAGGTGAGCCTCGACACGAACAGGTCGTTCAAAGAGGATATATATCTCGACCTGGCAAGGCCCGCTTCTGCACCGGCGAGACGGTTTCGAAGCGGATGTTGGATTTCACACGGTTCGCTTGGCGTGAACTAAAATTCCGAGCCCAGCATCGATCAAGGAAGGCCGGCGTGCCGACGGACGACCGATTCGATGCAATGCGAAATGAGTGCGCGTCGGCTGCGCGACGGGGAACCGACTAGTTCCCCCGCGCTGCCGCAAGTGCGCCCGGCAGTTCCTCGGCGAAAATGTCGAGCTCGTGGTCGAGCCCGACGCTGACTCTTATGCAGCGGTCGAGCACCGGCACCATCGGCTTGCGGATGAACACGTCGCGCGCCAAGAGCCCCTGCAGCACTTTCAACGCGAAGGCCCCATCGCTGCCGCAGTCGATGGTGACGAAATTGGTCGCCGAAGGCAGCGGCTTCAGCCCGTTTGCTTCAGCGATCCCGGCGATTCGCCGCCGCCCAGCTTCGACCCGCGCCACCACGCTCTCGAGATAGGCCTGGTCGGCGAGCGCCTCGACGCCGGCGATCTGCGCCATGCGGCTGACGCCATAATGGTTGCGGATCTTCTCGAAATCGCGGATCACCTGGGCCTCCGCCACCGCGTAGCCGCAGCGTATGCCCGCCAGCCCATACGCCTTCGAAAGGGTGCGCATGCGGATGACGTTCGGCCGCGAGACATCGATCGGCGGCAGCGCCGAGGCAGGCCCCAATTCGCCATAGGCCTCGTCGAGCACCAGCACGGTGGTTTCGGGCAGCGCCTCGATGAAGCGGATGATCTCGACTGCCTCCCACCAACTGCCCATCGGATTGTCGGGATTGGAGAGATAGACCAGCGGCGCCTTGTCCCTGACGGCCGCCGCGAGCAGCCCGTCCAGGCTTTCTTTGTCGTCCTCGTAAGGCACCGCAACCAGATGGCCGCCGACGCCGGCAATGTGGAAATTGAAGGTCGGATAGGCGCCGAGCGAGGTCACCACCGCATCGCCCGGAGCCACATACATGCGCGCCACCAGGCTGAGCAGACCATCTATGCCTTCGCCGACGACCACATTCTCCGCACCGACGCCAAGATGGGCGGCAATGGCGACCTTCAGGTCGAAATTGTCGGGGTCACAATACATCCACATGTCGCCGGCAATCCCGGCCATGCGCTCGATGACCCGCGGCGAGGGGCCAAAGCTGCTCTCATTGGCGCCGATGCGGGCACGAAAAGCACGGCCACGCTCACGCTCCTGCGCCTCCGGCCCGACAAACGGCACCGTCGAGGGAAGTGCGGCGATGAGCTGCGTAAGGGGAGGGCGCTGACGCATGGCAAAAGCTCGCGAGAAGGGCTTTCTTGCTAGCGTGGCCAGTGGGCGGGTGCAAGTTCGATGTGGAGAGGGCGAGGTGTGTACTGCGAATCGATGCTGCCTCCCTCCAGAGCCTTCCGTTCGTCAGTCTCGGCTGGACACCGGCAAACTGCGTCTGGCACTCTAGGGCAGACTGTGACTTGCGACAGCCCCAGGCCACAGCCGCCGCCGTTCGCCAAAGGCTGGATTCTCCTGGCCGCTTTTGCTAGCGAGACAAAATGAACAGCCGATTGCCGCCCGCCTGGGCCAAGCACCTCAAAGCCCAACCTGCGCCGCCCAAGGCCGCGCCGCCACCGAAAGCTGGATTGCCAAAGCCCCAGCCCTCGAAGGCCGGTCCGTCTCGCGCGCAAGCTGATAACATTCTGTTGAGGCAGGCGCTGGAGCTTCAGAAAGCCGAGCGTTTGCCGGAGGCCGAGGAACTCTGTCACCGCGTTCTGGCAAGAACTCCCGAACATCCGCTTGCGCTGTACATACTGGGAACGCTGGGGCTGGATTTCGACACTGAGCTGGCCATAAAGTATTTCGAGCGGGCCGCAGCCCGAGAGCCAGGCAATCCCTACTACCAACTAAGTCTCGGCGAAGCCTGGTTGAAGGTTGCTGACTATTCGCCGGCAATCAAGCATCTTCAACGCGCGTATGAACTGAAGCCGGATCTGGTAGAGGCGCTTTATGGGCTGGGGCAAGCCTACCACAAGTTCGACAAGGCCGAGATGGCTTTGGCGGCCTATGAACGGGTGCTCAAACTCAACGACGATCACCCCAGTGTTCGAGTGGGTCTGGCAAGAGCGTTAACCAGTTTGGGACGAATGGACGACGCTGCAGCCTGTCTAAGAGAAGCCATCGCCAAACGTCAAAGTGTACCGGCAGCCTACCAAACGCTTGTTAATACAAGAAAATTCTCGACAGAGCCCCCCGAACTCAGGTCAATTATCGATGAACTTGACGATGCTGCTGTTGTCGGTCCGCTCTCGCACGACCTTCATATGGCGGCCGGCAAGGTTCTAAGCGATCTCAAGCGTTTCGACGACGCTATGGATCACTACCTCAAAGCCAAAACATCCGCCGCGCGAAATTTCGACATTGCGTCCTATCGCAAGCGGGTGGATTCCCTGATCGAGATTTTCGACGCAGAACTATTGGCAGCCAAGGCGGGCTTTGGCGACCCCTCCAACATTCCGGTATTCGTTGTTGGAATGCCGCGTTCTGGAACGACGCTGACGGAACAGATCTGCTCGAGCCACCCAGACGTTTATGGCGCGGGCGAACTCACCAAGCTCGGGCGAATGGGGTCTGCCATTGGGCTGCGGGGCAACAAAGCGGATCGGAGTTTCGGGTCGCTAGTCAAGTCGATGACAAATAAACAATCGCAGGCAATGGCGCAGGAATACCTCGAATATTTGAGACAATACTCTCTTCCTGACTTGCGTGTTGTCGACAAGATGCCTCATAATTTTGAGATTGTTGGGCTGATTGCGATCCTGTTCCCGAATGCTCGCATAATTCACTGCAGACGTGACGCAATAGACAATTGTCTGTCTTGTTTCACTTCGAACCTTAACGAGACACACGGTTATACGTCAGATCTTCACGGATTGGGCCTGTATTATCGTGAATATGATCGTCTAATGGAGCACTGGAAGACCCTCCTGCCTGGACGAATATTTGAGAATCGCTATGAGGAACTTATTTCGGATCAGGAGGCGCAATCGCATCGTCTGATTGACCACCTCGGGTTGCCATGGGATGACGCTTGCCTGCGCTTCTTCGAAAAGGAAGGCTCCGTCAGAACGATCAGCCGCTGGCAGGTTCGCCAACCGATTTATACGTCGTCGGTAAAGCGCTGGAAAAATTATGAAGGCAAGATCCAGCCTTTGATCGAGGCCCTGGGCGACCTAGCCGATATCTGATCCGAATTGGAAAATCTGCAGCGATTGTGGACCGAGCCGTTGTTGGCTCTGGCGGTGCAGATCAGCCGGATGCCAATTTGAGCGCGCCGAAGCATCGCGCGATCTGATGGGGTACCGAGACGTGAAAAAACCCGGCGGTCGCCCGCCGGGTTCGGTTTTCAGCCAGGCTGTGACTATTAGAACGAGCGCTGGAAGCGGAGGAGGCCGCCGACGCTGTTCTTCTTGTCCCCATTGGTCCAGTTGCGATTGTCAACGTCGCCAAACTTGCCGTCGTGGTCGTAGTCGACTTCGGCCGTGACCGTCAGGCCGGGAACGATGTCGTAGGCGACGTTCGCCGCGACGCCATAGTTCTTGTCGTCGTCAGAAGAGGCCTGGAGGTTGAACGAGGTCTTCTCGTTGAACTTGTAGGTGCCGCCGCCCCACACCGCCCAGTTGCCGCCCCACTGCTTGTAGAAGTTGCGGTCGATGTTGTCGTCCGTTCCGTAGCCGGCCATGAGGAACAGCGACAGTTCGCTGGTGGCGTTCACGTCGAGGCGAACCTTGCCGGCCCACTCTTCCCAGGTGCTGTCATAGGCGCCGACAGCAATGATATCACCCCAGCCCTGCGTGTACTTCACGCCGCCGACGACATGCGGCACGTAGCTGTCGATCGTGTCATTGCCGGAAGTGGCATTGAAGACATAATTGCCAGCCCCATCGAGGACAGCAGCACCAGCATCGCCGGAGCCTTCTTCGAGCGAAACCACGGCGGAGAGGCCGTTGCCGGCGTCGAAGTAGTACTGGACGACATTGGTGTCGAAGCCGCCGTAGGGAACCAGCGTATCCTGGATGACGTTGCCGGCGTAGCCGATGAACGTATTGAAGGCCGATTCGTCCTTACCGACGCGCAGGCCACCGAGCTGGATCCAGGCGAAGTTCAGCGAGACGCTCTTCATGCCGGCCGGATTGCTATCGAAGCTGTCCGTCGAGTTGAAGAAGGCGTGCCGATTGTTGTTGCCGAAGTTGAAGCGGGTCTCCGTATAGGTCTTCAAGGTGCCGAGTTCGGTTTCCTGGCCGGTCCAGGTCTTCAACGTGAAGCGGGTGTTCTTGTACCAGGTGTCCTGCACGTCACCATCTTCGTGGTCGACCGACTCCGCACCCGTGAATGCGCCGACGTCGCCCATACCGATGTCGTAGCGGACATAGCCGCCGATGCGCAGGCAGGTTTCGGTGCCGGGGATGTAGAAGTAGCCCGAGCCGTAGACGTCGCAGATCTTGACGTATTCAGCCGGTTCCGGCTCGGCGACGACGACGGCGTCGGCGGCGCGCGCACCGGAAACTGCGATCAGGGCCGCAGCGGAGCCAAGGAGAAGGCTCTTGATGTTCATTTTCTGACCTCCAGTCAGAATCGAACGCGGAGGTCGACGAAAAGCTACTCGTTGCGCTATTTCTCTTTTTATTTCAAATGGATAACCTTTGAACCATCAGGGAAGCCAAAAACGTTTGCCCGCGAACGCCTTGCCCGAGCCGGTCTTGAAATATCGCTCGAGTTGCCGTGCATTGGCCTCGGTTTCGACCGCAATGTAAGCCTTCAGAGTGACAGGCAGATGAGCCTAGGTCGAAGTGACATGGCCTGATCGATGCGATTCGAAACGGCGCCGAAGATCGTTGGTCGATCCGAAATAAATATCGCCGCTATGGAGTTGCAGAAAGTAGACGTACCACATGGTCCCCCTACCCTACTTCGTAGCTTCGGGCGACACTCCTACGCCCAAATGCGGCTTCGGGTCGCCTGCCACCCGAAGCCCGCAAGGGCGTAGGGTGGCGGAGAGGATGGGATTCGAACCCACGAGAAGCTTTTGACCTCTACTCCCTTAGCAGGGGAGCGCCTTCGACCACTCGGCCACCTCTCCGTTGCGCCGCTGGATAAAGAAAAGCGTCGGCACAATCAACAGCTGGCGCCATTATCGCGGAAAAATCCGGCATCGGCTGCCGGCCGCATGCGCCATAAGGCGATTCTGCGGCAATTCCCTGGCCGTCGACTCGGGTGACATGACCGCAATTGCGGCGGCGCCGTCGCCGGATTCGGCCGCATTGCAAGGGCCGCGGGAGCCCAGATGGTTAACGAGAGCTTTCGGAGTGAGGCCAAATCGTGTCATTTGTGCAACAACGCCCGGGGATAGCGCCCGAACTGCCCTTTTGCCGGTACGATCGTGGTTGAACGCCGCCGGCTCATGGGTAATGTCGAATTCGAAGGAGCGGCGCGGTGCGCATCTTTTTCGGTTAGTGGGGATGGGGCAGGGAACGCTGTCCTTCAGCAAAGAATACCCAGACCCGTTTTTTAACTTTTGACTGGAGGTCAGAAAATGAACATCAAGAGCCTTCTCCTTGGCTCCGCTGCGGCCCTGATCGCAGTTTCCGGTGCGCGCGCCGCCGACGCCGTCGTCGTCGCCGAGCCGGAACCGGCTGAATACGTCAAGATCTGCGACGTCTACGGCTCGGGCTACTTCTACATCCCCGGCACCGAAACCTGCCTGCGCATCGGCGGCTATGTCCGCTACGACATCGGTATGGGCGACGTCGGCGCATTCACGGGTGCGGAGTCGGTCGACCACGAAGATGGTGACGTGCAGGACACCTGGTACAAGAATGCCCGCGCCACCTTCAAGACCTGGACCGGCCAGGAAACCGAACTCGGCACCTTGAAGACCTACACCGAGACCCGCTTCAACTTCGGCAACAACAATCGGCACGCCTTCTTCAACTCGACGGACAGCTTCGATAGCAATCCGGCCGGCATGAAGAGCGTCTCGCTGAACTTCGCCTGGATCCAGCTCGGTGGCCTGCGCGTCGGTAAGGACGAATCGGCCTTCAATACGTTCATCGGCTACGCCGGCAACGTCATCCAGGATACGCTGGTTCCCTACGGCGGCTTCGACACCAACGTCGTCCAGTACTATTTCGACGCCGGCAACGGCTTCTCCGCCGTGCTCTCGCTCGAAGAAGGCGCAGGCATCGTCGGCACCATCGACAGCTACGTTCCGCATGTCGTCGGCGGCCTGAAATACACGCAGGGCTGGGGCGCCATCACCGGCGTCGTTGCTTACGACAGCAACTACGAAGAAGTGGCCGGCAAGGTCCGCTTGGACGTCACCCCGATGCAGAACCTGTCGCTGTTCATCATTGGCGGCTACGGCACCGACGACAATCTGTCGGATCCGACCTGGGCAATCCCGGCCGGTGGCCGCGGCTTCTACAAGCAGTGGTCCGGCAACTGGGCAGTCTGGGGTGGTGGTACCTACACCATCAACGAGAAGACCTCGTTCAATGTCCAGCTGTCTTATGACGAAGGCAAGAACTTTGGCGCCGCGGCGAACATCGCCTACGACGTCGTTCCCGGCCTGACGGTCACGGCTGAAGTCGACTACATCAACGTTGGCGACGACACCGCGTCCGATTGGACCGATGCACGCCAGGAGGACGCCATCGGCGGCATGCTCCGCTTCCAGCGCTCGTTCTAAGGGCTGGTACTACACAGGTAAAATCCAGCCCGGGCGCGTCAACGCCCGGGCTGTTTTGTTTTCGTGACTGGGTCAACGCAAACGAAAGGATGGGGGTAACGGTAGCTGAATAGGGTCCGTGGGACGATTTCGTGGGGTCCGTTGATGGGCGGATGAAATCACAACTGCGTGATTCAAAACTCTTGAAAGGGCGCTTCCAAGCGGGTAGGGCTGACCTATCTATTCGGGGGTGCAGCGAATGATGACGACCGAAGCGATTCAAGAGGAAACACCCTCTGATCATTTTTCGATGTTTTCTTCTCAAAGCGCAAAGATCAAATACAGCTTTAACAAGATAAGAGAAGTAAAGTCGTATAGGGTCGGAGAGCTTTTTTCAGCCTATCGAGACATACTTTGGGATGACGGGCGGCATAAATACAATGTCAGCTCTTTCATTGGCGAAATAGACGAGATCCTCCTCGGGGAGCGTTTCAGCGCCTTTGACCAAAGCACCCTGGACAACCTTATCGGTACCTTGCGCCAGCGCGGCAACAGCAACGCAACCATCAACCGGAAGATGGCTGCCCTTAGCAAACTGTTGCGCAAGGCTCATAAGATGGGAGATATCCACAGCCTGCCTGAGTTCCGCCGCCAGAAGGAGCGGGCGGGACGGATTCGTTTCCTCGAAAAGGACGAAGAGACAAGGCTGTTCGCGGCCATCAGGAGCCGCAGCGAGGACGCTTACCGCCTTTCCGTATTCCTCGTCGACACCGGCTGCCGCCTCGGCGAAGCGCTCGGTCTGATCTGGAACGACATCCAGGAACACCGCGTCTCGTTCTGGATCACCAAGTCCGGCAGCAGTCGCACCATTCCGATGACCGCTCGTGTCAAGGAGGTGATCAAGCTTCCGGTCACCGAAGGCCGCCGGCCGAAGGGTCCTTTCACCAAGCTCAGCCAGGCGCAGTACCGCGCCATCTGGAACGATGCGAAGGCCGAGGTCGGCCTCGGCGCCGACGAACAGGTGGTGCCGCATATACTGCGCCATACCTGCGCCTCGCGACTCGTCCAGGGCGGCATCGACATCAGGCGCGTCCAGATGTGGCTCGGCCACCAGACGTTGTCGATGACCATGCGCTACGCGCATCTTGCCACCAACGACCTCGACGGCTGCGTCGTCGTGCTGGAAACGCCCCGTAGCGAGGGCATGGGTGGCGGCACGGAGAACTCGGCGTTCTCGTCTCCGCTGACCACGCCGACATCGGCAGGGCCCAGGCAAAAGAGTGAAGCGGGCACAGCGAAGGCGACCAAGCCGGCCGGGAAAAGCTCCAAGGCCAAATAGCTCCGCCAAACTTTCCTATACTGCAACAACGACCCCGAGACCGACTTGGTCTTGGGGTTTTACTTTGTCCGAAACTGCTGTTCGGCCCGATCCAGGAATGCGGCGATGGCGTCCGGCAGGCTGCCGGTCTCCAGGAAAGGCGCGTGGCCCTGGCCATCGACCGTGATCGTCTCCATGCCAGGATGGCGTTTTCGCATCTCCTCCAGCGTCCCGGCCGACAGCAGCTTCGAGTTGCCGCCGCGTATGGCGAGCAGCGGCACGGCGGCGAGCGCTTCGAACTGCGGCCATAGATCCGGCAATGGATTGCTGAAATCGAGACCGGCCATCGTGTCGACCAGATTCGGGTCGAAATCCGGCACAAGCCCCGCATCGACCCCGCGATAGAGCGCCGACACCATCCGTTCCCAGTCAGCCTCGGTCAGGGCCGGAAAGTCTGCGCCGTGTGCGCCGCGCTGGGCGTCGACCGCCCCGGCGAATGTCTTCGGCTTCGGTGTGCGCTCGAGATAGGAGCTGATATGGGCGAGGCCCGCGGCTTCGATCACTGGGCCGATGTCGTTCAGCACAACGGCTTTCAGCACGGTTGGCCGCAGCGCGCCAAGCACATGGATGATCAGCCCGCCGCGCGACGTACCGATGAAGGCCGCTTGCTCGATGCCGAGGCCCGCCAGGCCGGCGAGGATGTCACCGGCCTCGACACCGACATTATAGTGACTCACATCGGGGTCGTAGGCGGACTGCCCGCGCCCGCGATAGTCGAAGGCGATGACCTTTCGTGGGTTCTTCTCCTGCCTCGACAGATGCAGCGCCAGTTCATGAAAGTCGCGCGCATTGCGGGTCAGGCCGGGCAGGCAGACGACCGGCCAATGGCCCGAATTCGCCTCGCCGTAGACGCGGGCATGCAGCCTGAGCCCGTCCGGCGCGGTGTAGAAGAAATCGGCAAAACCTTGGTCATTTTGCATATGCACTCGATTCCCCGCCATTGTCGGATCGTTGCCGAGTGCTACAGCCGAGGGCAGGGGCGGTCAAATGGGGAAGAGCGTCAACTCCGCCCGTTCACCAGATCTCCCACGATGTCGTACTTTCCCGAAATACGCATCTTGTAGACTTCGTAGTTCTCCATCACGCGCTGTACATAACTTCTTGTTTCCGTGTAGGGAATCCGCTCGATCCAGTCGACGACGGCGTCCACGTCCTTGCCGCGCGGGTCGCCATATTTGGCCAACCATTGGGCGGCGCGGCTGGGGCCGGCATTGTAGCCCGCGAAGGTCAACACGTAGGAGCCGTCGAAGCGGTCGAGTTGCTCGCCAAGGAAGGCTGCGCCCAGCGTCGCATTGTAGCCGGCATCGCTGGTCAGCCGCGTCTGCGAGAAGGTCAATCCGGCTTTCTTCGCCAATTGCCTGGCGGTGCCCGGCATCAATTGCAGCAGCCCGCGCGCGCCGGCGCTGGAGATGGCGCCGACATTGAACTCGCTTTCCTGGCGCGCAATCGCATAGGCCAGCGCCTTGCCCGAACCTGAAATGTTGGCGGTGTCGGGAATGACGCCCAGCGGATGCGACAGTGCCCCGACATCGATGCCGCGCGCGCCGGCGATCTTGCCGATCTTCAGCGCCATGAAATGGTTGCCCTGCTTTTCCGCCAGCACGGCAAGCAGAGCCAGTTCCCCCGGGCTGGTCAATTGCCCGGCGAGGTCGCGGTACAGCGTTTCGGCATAGCGGTCGTAGCCTGCCTCCTGCAGCCGCTTGATGGCGCTGACGGCCTCTCGGGCTGCGAAGTTCTGGTGGTCGACGGCGCTCGGCGAGGGATAGGCGATGTTGAGGCTTCTCAAGCCGACGCGCTCGCCGGCAAGTTGGCCATAGAAGGTGGTGCCGTAGGCGGCGGCACGAGAGAAATAGTCCTTGGCGTTGCCGGGGCCGCCGACTTCCGCCGCGCGGCCGAGCCAGTAATAGGCGCGCGACAGCGACATCGGCCCCTGCGCCAGGTCGGCAATGCGCGCGAAATGCGTGGCGGCGGTGGCGGGATCGTTGAGGCCGCGCAGCGCGTACCACCCGGCATGGAACTCGGCCTCGGCGGCGTTGGCGGCACTTTCGGCGGCATGTGCGGCGACAATTCTGTAGGCGGTCTTCATGTCGCCCTGGTCGACCAACTCGCGCGCCAGCACCCGGCGCTCCACCCACCAGGCATCGGGATCGACCAGAGCCTCGCGGTCGCTCGGCGCCCCCGTCACGACGGCCGCCGCGTCGGAAAGCTTGCGCAGATATTCGGCCTGCGCAAAGAAATAGCCGGCTGAACGCTGCGCGATTGGCACCGCCTTAAGTAGCTTGGCCGCATTCTTGTCGCCTCTGGACACGGCCGCCCAGGCATCGGCCAGCGGCTGGGCGTCGGCGAGGCCGGCAACGCGCAGCGCCGAGATGACCCTGTCGGCATAGAACATGCGCTCCATGCGGAAGCGGTGGTCGGCGGCCGGGATCAGCGCGCCGAACTCCTTGATGACCGCAGTCTCGTCCTTCGCCTCGAGTTTTTCCATGCGCCAGAATGGCGACAGCACCGAACGCGCTGCCTTGGCATTGCCCAGCGCGACATAGGAGCGGGCAAGGATGATCACGCCTTCCGGTGTCAGCGGTTGGCTGCCGTCGAATGCCTTCGCCACGATTTGCGGCGAGGGGTTCTCGCGATAGAGCGCGCGCTCGCTGTTCTTGCGCAGCGCGATCGTGCCCGGCCAGTTCGGCAGCATCTTCGCGGCGTCGGCGATGTCACCGCTCGGCACCTGGTCGCCGCCATAGAGCGCGATCGCCCAAGCCAGTATATGGCGGTCGAGCGAATCGGCCGGCAGTGCCTCGCGCACCTGGCGCGCACCGCCAATGTCGTTGGCCGCCAGCCTGTCGAGGCCGCTCTTCAGCAGGGCAATGCTGGGGCGCGCATCCGGCTGGCCCGGATCTGACTGGCTCTGCAAGTCGGGCATCGGGATCGCCGACGTCAGTTGCACATCGACGCCACCGCCGATCGCTGCAACCGGGATCAGCGCAAGCGTGGCGCCCAGAAGCGCAAAACGATGGGACCGCCTGGTCGGCATGGGTTTCGTCATTTCCCGTTCGTGCACACTACCAGCAGGCACAGAAGCGTTGCAGCCTAGACTTAGGTGGTGAAAAGCCCGTGAACAAAAGTCTATCGAGGTCGTTCGAATTGCGCCCGCTGGCACCATGGCAATGCTTGCCGCGCAACAATGTCGAGACTATGGTGCGCGGCTTCGCTTTCGGCTAGAAGGCGCGCACGATAGACCGACCGACAAAACTCGATAAGTCCTAAGGAGTTGGACGACATGCTGAGAGGCTCGCTGACCGCGCTCGTGACACCGTTCGAAAAGAGCGGGCGTTTCGACGAGAAAGCCTTTCGCGCGTTCGTCGAATGGCAGCTCGCCGAAGGCACAACCGGGCTGGTGCCCGTCGGCACCACCGGCGAGTCGCCGACGCTGTCGCATGACGAGCATCGCCAGGTCGTCAAAGTGTGCATCGAGGTCGCCAACGGGCGCGTTCCGGTCGTCGCCGGCGCCGGCTCCAACAACACCGAAGAGGCGGTCGGGCTGGTGCAATATGCCGAGAAGGCGGGCGCCGACGCGGCTCTCGTCGTCACGCCCTATTACAACAAGCCGACGCAGCGCGGTCTTTATGCGCATTTCGCCGCCGTCGCCAAGGCAACCAAGCTGCCGATCATCATCTACAACATCCCGCCGCGCTCGGTGATCGACATGAGCCCGGAGACGATGGGCCAGCTGGCACACGACTTCAAGAACATCGTCGGCGTCAAGGATGCCACCGGCAAGGTCGAGCGCGTTTCCGAGCAGCGCGCCACATGCGGCAAGGATTTCATCCAGCTTTCCGGCGAGGACGCCTCCGCACTCGGCTTCAACGCCCATGGCGGCGTCGGCTGCATCTCGGTGACGTCGAATGTCGCGCCGAGGTTGTGCGCCGAATTCCAGGAAGCCACCCTTTCCGGCGACAGCGCCAGGGCGCTCGACCTGCAGGATCGGTTGTTGCCGCTGCACAAGGCGATCTTCATCGAGCCTGGCCTGTGCGGCGCCAAATATGCGCTGTCGAAGCTGGGCAAGGTCGAAAACGTCGTGCGCTCGCCGCTGGTGACGATCGAGGCATCGACCGCCGAGAAGATCGATCAGGCGATGAAGCATGCCGGCTTGATAAATTAGGGATGAGGCGCCACCTCTCCACATCATGAATCAAGTCAGAAAAGCCGATCCCAACAACAAGACCGTTGCGGAAAACCGCAAGGCGCGGTTTTCCTATGAGGTGCTCGACACGATCGAGGCCGGTCTTGTGCTGACCGGCACCGAGGTCAAATCGTTGCGCCAGGGCCAGGCCAACATCCAGGACAGCTATGCCTCGGTCGAGGGCGGCGAGATCTGGCTGATCAATTCCTATCTGCCGGAATATCTGCAGGCCAACCGCTTCAACCACGAGCCGCGCCGGCGCCGCAAGCTGCTGCTCAACAAGCGCGAGATGGCGAAGCTGTCGCAGAGCGTCGACCGCGAAGGCATGACGCTGGTGCCGCTGAAGATCTATTTCAACGACCAAGGCCGCGCCAAGCTCTTGCTCGCCGTCGGCCGCGGCAAGAAGCTGCACGACAAGCGCGAGACCGAAAAGCAGCGCGACTGGTCGCGCGAGAAGGGCCGGTTGCTGAAGGAACGTGGGTGAGAAGCACCAGGCGATAGCCTGAAAAAAGCCAAAGCGTTTGGCTTTCAAGTTTCGAACAGCGGAGTACAACAGGGGATAGTCTTGAAGAACCGGATCATCCTCTGGGGCGCGGCTGGCTTGGTCCTTGCGGGTCTCGTCGCAGCGGGTGGTTTTCTCTACTTCCGCACCTTCTCGCCGGACCGCGACAGATATCCGGTCAGGGGCATCGACGTTTCCCATCATCAGCACCAGATCGATTGGCGGCGCGTAGCCGCCGACGATGTCGCCTTTGCCGTCATTAAGGCGACCGAAGGCGGTGATCATGTCGACGATGCCTTTGCCGCCAATTTGCGCGAGGCGCGCGCCGCCGGGCTCGCGGTCGGCGCCTATCACTTCTTCACCTTCTGTCGGCCGGGCGCCGACCAGGCGAAGAACTTCATTTCGGTAGTGCCGCGCGACGGCCCGCTGCTGCCGCCGGTTGTGGATATCGAATTTGGAGGCAATTGCCCGAAACGGCCGTCGCCCGAACATTTGAACGCCGAACTCCAAGCTTTCCTAGGTCCAGTGGAGGCAGCCTTCGGTAAGCCGGCGATCATCTATCTGATCGACGAGGCGGCGGATGCCTATTCCGGACAGATCGCCAGCCGCCAGCGCTGGGTCCGTTCACTGGCGCTGTGGCCAGGCCATGACGACTGGATTTACTGGCAATACCACAACAGGGGTCGCGTCGATGGCATCAGCGGCGATGTCGACATGAACGTCCTGCAGGGCGGGCAGGAAAAGCTGGCCGAGCTGTTTGCCAAGCCCGACTCTATCTCTGCAGAAACGCCGCGATCTCCCTGAACACGTTGACGAACATCGCTTCGGTCAAAACACCGGTATTGGTGTTGTAGCGCGAGCAGTGATAGCTGGAAAACAACGTGACGGCGCTGACCAGCTGCTGTCCGCCATGCCGGAACGGGTAGGCGGCGACGCGCCCACCCAGCGCCCGTACCGTCGACTGATGCGCGATCGAGCCGAGCGCCAGCACGACGCGCAAATTGGGAAAGCGGGCGATGGTCGGCACCAGGAATGTCCGGCAGGTGGTGATCTCCGCACCCACCGGCTTGTTTTCCGGCGGCACGCAGCGCACCGCATTGGTGATCGCCGTGCCGACGAGCTCCAGCCCATCGTCGGGTCTTGCCTTGAACTCGCCGCGCGCAAAACCATGCGCGATCAGCGTCGAGTAGAGCAGGTCGCCGGCATAGTCGCCGGTGAAGGGTCGCCCCGTCCGGTTCGCCCCGCGCAGGCCGGGCGCCAGCCCGACGATCAGCAGCTTGACGGCCTTATCGCCTTCGGGCGGCAGGAAGGTCGGCACCGGCGCGTTGAACCAGGACGGTTCGCGTTGCCGCCAGTCGGCGATGAAATCATGCAGCCGCGGGCAGAGCGGGCAGTCGCGGCCGGGTTCGGGTGAGGAAGCGGCGACCAAGGCCGCCGCCGTCAAAAATCATCCTCGTCGACTTCGGCCGGCTCGGGCCGGCGCACCGGCCGCTCGGACGGATCGCGGCCGACTTCGTTCTTCAGCGTCATCAGGTCCATGAAATGATCGGCCTGGCGGCGCAGATCGTCGGAGATCATTGGCGGCTGCGAGGCCATGGTCGAGACGATCGAGACCTTGCGGCCGCGCCGCTGCAGAGCCTCGACCAGGGTGCGGAAGTCGCCGTCGCCGGAGAAGATGACGTAGTGGTCGACGACATCGGCGAGCTCCAGCGCATCGACGGTCAGCTCTATGTCCATATTGCCCTTGATCTTGCGGCGTCCGGTCGAGTCGGTGAACTCCTTGGCCGGCTTGGTCACCACCTTGAAGCCGTTATAATCGAGCCAGTCGATCAGCGGCCGGATCGAGGAATATTCCTGATCCTCGACCAGGGCCGTGTAATAGTAGGCGCGCAGGAGATAGCCGCGCTTCTGAAAGCTCGACAGAAGCTTGCGATAGTCGATGTCGAAACCCAGCGCCCGCGAGGTGGCGTAGAGATTGGCGCCGTCGATGAAAAGGGCGATTTTCTCACGAGGGTCGAACATGGAAAAATTTCCTTTTCGAAAATAGGCGGTCGTCTAAATGCGTGCGTGACTATCGGCCGGTCTCTGAAAATGGACCTTATGGCCTTCCTTATCCGAGATAGCGCCAGTTTTACGGCAATCCAAGCTGCCTTGCCGCATTGCAAGCAATTGTGATCGGTGCGCAATCGTCGCAGCCAGGCGTGTCGCCAGATCTGGTACCGATCCGCCCTCCGCGCGGGCCAGGGGCGGGTATTGCCAAGAAGCTTGTATTTCGGCGGCGTTCGGGTTATGGACCGCGCCTGTTTTCCATCAAATCCAGGCTGAAAGGGGCAATTCATGGCCCGCGTAACCGTTGAAGATTGCATCGACAAGGTCGACAACCGCTTCGAGCTCGTGCTCTTGGCCGGCCACCGCGCCCGCCAGATCAGCCAGGGCGCGCAGATCACCGTGCCGCGCGACAACGACAAGAACCCGGTCATCGCGCTGCGCGAGATCGCCGACGAGACGCTGTCGCCCGACGACCTCAAGGAAGACCTGATCCATTCCCTGCAGAAGCATGTCGAGGTCGACGAGCCGGAAGCCGACGGCGAGGTGATCGCCGACCAGACCGGCACCGCCGTTGCGGCGACCGATGCCGACGACGCCGAGGACAACATCGCTTTTGATCGCATGACCGAGGAAGACCTGCTTGCCGGCATCGAAGGCCTAGTCCCGCCGGAAAAAAGCGACGACTATTGATCTTCGCCGACGCTGCCGACACTTTCGCGTCGGCAGTTTCGTGGCTATCTATGACATGCGCCGGATGCATATTCGGCGCATGATTCATTTCAGCACCGCGAGATCCCGCCCATGATGCGTCAGTATGAGCTTGTCGAGCGCGTCCAGCGCTACAAGCCTGACGTCAACGAGGCGTTGCTCAACAAGGCCTACGTCTATGCCATGCAGAAGCATGGCCACCAGAAGCGCGCCTCCGGCGACCCCTATTTCTCGCATCCGCTCGAAGTCGCCGCCATCCTCACCGAAATGCACATGGACGAGGCTACGATCGCCGTCGCACTGCTGCACGACACGATCGAGGATACGACAGCGACCAGGGCCGAGATCGACGAGCTCTTCGGCCCGGAAATGGGCAAGCTAGTCGAGGGCCTGACCAAGCTGAAGAAGCTCGACCTCGTCTCCAAGAAGGCCGAGCAGGCGGAGAATTTACGCAAGCTCCTGCTGGCGATCTCGGAAGATGTGCGCGTGCTTCTGGTCAAGCTCGCCGACCGCCTGCACAACATGCGCACCCTCGACCATGTGCCGGAAGCCAAGCGCTTGCGCATTGCCGAGGAGACGATGGAGATCTATGCGCCGCTTGCCGGCCGCATGGGCATGCAAGGCATGCGCGAGGAGCTGGAGGAGATCGCCTTCCGCTACATCAATCCGGAAGCCTACCGCGCCGTCACCGCCAGGCTCGCCGAGATATTCGAGCGTAACAAGGGCGTGCTGTCTGAGATCGAAAAGTCGCTGTCCACGCTGTTCGAAAAGCACGCGATCAAGGCCGGCGTGAAAAGCCGCCAGAAGAAGCCGTGGTCGGTGTTCCGCAAGATGGAAGCCAAGGCGCTGTCCTTTGAGCAACTGTCCGACATTTTCGGCTTTCGCGTCGTGGTCGATACGGTCGAGGACTGTTACCGCGCGCTCGGCGCCATCCACACCGCCTGGTCGATGGTGCCCGGCCGCTTCAAGGACTACATCTCGACGCCAAAGCAGAACGACTACCGCTCGATCCACACCACCATCGTAGGGCCCTCTCGCCAGCGTGTCGAACTGCAGATCCGCACCCGCGAGATGAACAAGATCGCCGAATATGGCGTTGCCGCGCATTCGATCTACAAGGACACCGGCGGCAAGACGAACGGTGCCGCCCACGCGATCTCGAAGGAGACCAACGCCTATGCCTGGCTGCGGCGCACCATCGAGCAGCTGGCCGAAGGCGACAATCCCGAGGATTTCCTCGAGAACACCAAACTGGAACTGTTCCAGGACCAGGTGTTCTGCTTCACGCCCAAGGGCATGCTGATCGCGCTGCCGCGCGGCGCCACGCCCATCGACTTCGCCTATGCCGTGCACACCGATGTCGGCGACACCTGCGTCGGCGCCAAGGTCAACGGCCGCATCATGCCGCTGATGACTGAATTGAAGAATGGCGACGAGGTTGAGATCATCCGTTCCAAGGCGCAGGTGCCGCCGGCGGCGTGGGAATCAGTGGTCGTCACCGGCAAAGCGCGCTCCGCCATCCGCCGTGCCACCAAGAACGCCATCCGCAAGCAATATTCGGGTCTCGGCGCCCGCATCCTCGAGCGCGCCTTCGAGCGCGCCGGCAAGAGCTTCACCAAGGAAGGCCTCAAACCGGTGCTGCACCGGCTGGCGCGCAAGGACATCGAGGATGTGCTGGCCTCGGTTGGCCGCGGCGAACTCGCCTCCTCCGACGTCATGAAGGCAGTGTTCCCCGACTACAAGGACGAACGCGTCACCGTTGCCGCGCCCAAGCAACGCGAGGAGGGCTGGTCGAAGATCCGCAATGCCGCCGGCATGCTGTTCCAGATCCCGGGCCGTGCGGTACGCAAGGACAAGGACCAGCCTCGCGACGGAGCGGTTCCCATCCGCGGCGTGCGCGGCGATCTGCCGGTGCGCTTCGCGCCGGAAGGCGCGGTGCCCGGCGACCGCATCGTCGGCATCGTACAGCCTGGAACCGGCATCACCATCTATCCGATCCAGTCGCCGGCGCTGCAGGCCTTTGACGACCAGCCCGAGCGCTGGATCGACGTGCGCTGGGACATTGACGAGCGCACCAAGGAACGGTTCCCGGCGCGCGTCTCGGTCACAGCGATCAACGCGCCTGGCTCGCTGGCCGACATCGCCCAGGTCGTTGCCTCCAACGACGCCAACATCCATACATTGTCGATGGTGCGCACCGCGCCCGATTTCACCGAAATGCTGATCGATCTCGAAGTCTGGGATCTGAAGCACCTCAACCGGCTGCTGTCGCAGCTCAAGGACAATTCGAGCGTCAGCGATGCGCGGCGCGTGAACGGCTAACCACAAATTTTCGAGGACAAGGCAGGATGAATACCGACGAAGTGCTGGGCATTTTCCGCGAGGCCGGCGCCGTTCTCGAAGGCCATTTCATCCTGACGTCGGGGCTGCGCAGCCCGATCTTCCTGCAGAAGGCCCGCGTCTTCATGCATGCCGACAAGACCGAGCGCCTGTGCAGTGCGCTGGCCGAAAAGATCCGCAACGCCGTGCCCGGCCGCATTGACTATGTCGTCGGCCCGGCGATCGGCGGGCTGATCCCGGCCTATGAGACCTCGCGCCATCTCGGCGCACCTGCGATCTGGGTCGAGCGGGAAGGGGGCGAGTTCAGGCTGCGCCGCTTCGAGATCGCCAGGGGATCGCGCGTCGTCATCGTCGAGGACATCGTCACCACCGGCCTGTCGATCCGCGAGACCATCGACTGCCTGCGCGAGCTTGGCGCCGAGGTGGTGGCGGCCGCCTGCATCATCGATCGCTCGGCCGGCAAGACCGATGTCGGCGTGCCGCTGATCGCGCTCGCCGAATATGAGGTTCCGGCCTATCCGGCCGACAGGCTGCCGCCCGAACTCGCCGCCATACCGGCCGTCAAGCCCGGCAGCCGCAATATCTGATGCCGCCATGCATGGAAACAAGCACTTGAGCGCGTCGCTTGAATCGCTTCGGGCGCGGCGCGCGCTGACCGTGGCGCCGTGATGATCGCCGGTATCGATCATTTCGTACTGACAGTTCGCTCGGTGGACGACACCTGTGACTTCTACCAGCGTGTGCTTGGCATGACGCGGCACGACGAGCCGAACCGGCCGACTGGATCGCAGAAGATCAATCTGCACGAGGTCGCGCGGACCTTCGAGCCGAAGGCCAAGGTGCCGACGCCGGGCTCAGGCGATTTCTGCTTGGTCGCCGCTAGGCCGCTTGCCGAAATCTGCGCCAGGCTCGCCGCCAACAACGTTGCCGTCGAAGTCGGGCCCGTCGAACGCACCGGCGCTCGCGGCCCGATGATGTCGGTCTATTTCCGCGATCCGGACGACAACCTCGTCGAGGTCAGCGATTACAATAGGTAACCGGTATTTTCCGCGGGTTGCGGCCAACCCTGTTCACGCCCGCCGCAGCGGTTAGGCCATCGTCCAGGTATGGCGAAAGCTTGGTTTTGCCATAGCCACAGCTCAGGCAAGTTCCGCTTCCACAGGGCAGTCGAGGCAAGCGGTATAGTTGCAGAGCCGGCAAATACGGTATGCATGGTCCTCGGTGCCAACGAGCCCACGCAGCAGTTTAGCGGCAAGTTTGCCGAATTCCTGCAACTCCTCCGAGCTTAGAACGGCGAGCGCCGACGCGAGCCCCGTCTGACGAGCAGCAAGGATAGCACTGCAGGTCGTCTCTCCCAAAGGCGTGAGCCTTAGCGCTACCGCGCGATGGTCGTCAGGCACCGAGAACCGAGCCGCCAATCCTTCCGCGACCAGTCGATCGACCAGTCTAACGGTGCCCGAATGGGACAGTGACAATGCGCGGCGCAGCCTCTCGATCGACAGGCCCGGTACGTGGCCAATCAGGGTGATCGCCGAAGCCGCAGGGCCGGGCTCCGGTGCTTTGGCTTGAGCGTCCCGCTGCAAGGTGTCCGCAAAGGCGAGCGCCAGGGCGCCAATCACATTTTCAATCTTGGAATCGGCCATCGGCAAAAAATATATGCTCCGAGCATATACATCAAGGTCAAATTATTATATGCTTGGAGCATACAAATCGAAGGAGGAAGGCTATGTTTACCTCTGCAACCGCCAACGCGCCGTTCGTGGCGCGTATCAACAAAGCTGGCAATCGCCTCACCGCCGTCGGTCGCGCGGTAACCCTTTTGGGGGTGGTGCTCCCTCTGCTGCTAATTGGCATTTTAAAATTCACCGCAATCGAGATCGAGGCGCTTAGGCCATTCGTCGAGAATACGCCTTGGCTGGCATGGCTCTATCCCGCATTCGGATCTGCGGGGGCCTCCTACTTCTTGGGGGTGGTCGAACTGGCCACCGCGCTTCTGCTGATGGCATCTGTCCGTAGCGTCTGGGCTGGCCTCGTGGGGGGTGCCATCGGTTCAGTCACCTTTGCGCTGACATCCTCGACAATGCTCACCCTGCCGATTTGGGAAACGGGATCTGGAGGGTTTCCCTTCCTCAACGGGTTAGGTGCCTTTCTTATCAAAGATGTTGCCTTGCTCGGAGTTAGCTTGGTCATATTGGGGAGCAGCCTTCAGCAACTCGTATCCGACCTCTACCGGGAAGTCGATCGTAGCGACGAACAACCAAGCAAGGGGTGGAGATCATGACTCTGCTCGCTATCTGGCGCAGGACGGACGAACCAGGTCACGATGTCGTGGAGCCAAAGCAGACTGACCTCGGCTGGCTCTTGAATGGAGCCGCCGTGTACCTGTCGGATGCGGGACCGGCACGGTTGGACTACACTGTGCAACTGGCCGAAGATTGGATGACCAATTCCGGCAGCGTTCGCGGGTTCATCGGTTCCCAGTCAGTTGATCTCACAATCATCCGCGACGAGATCGGCTGGACTGTCGATGGGCAGCGGCAGTCGGCGGTTCAGTCGATGGTCGACCTGGACTACGGTTTTACGCCGGCGACGAACCTGCAACAAATTCGCAGAATGAACCTGAAGGTCGGCGACAAGGCGGATTTTCCGGTGGCTTGGCTGGTTGCCGGCGCCTCGAGTTTGGTTGTTCTGCCGCAAACCTACCATCGTGTGAGTGAGACCGAGTACATCTACGAGGCTCCCGCAGTGCCCTATAGTGCCACGCTGCTCATTCCCGAGGCTGGCTTTGCTCAAGATTACCCCGACGGCTGGGTTTTCGAGACCGGCAGCGCCGGCCGTGCGCTATAGGATTGCGGCTGAAGCTTGGCTGCTCGCAAGCTGACCTTCAAAGGCACTTGCTACTTCGGGTGCCACCAAGGCGAACCGCCGCATCCCGGTGGCTCGGGCGGCGCCTTCCATACAGGTGCCCTGAAGTCGTCTCCTGTGTCAGAGCATCGCGGCAGCGTTTCGTTGTCTTGGGGCTTGGGCGTCGCTATATCAAAGCGTTATTGCCTTCCGGCGTGCTTGAAGCGCAAGATGTAAAGTCGCGACCGTTTATGGGATGGCCGGGGCCGGCGTGGTTAGTGGATCAGGGACTGGAAGAGAGTGCTTTTTCGACGCCGAGAGCCTGATCGCCTTGTAGAGCGGGTGCGTACCTATCTGTGGCCGCGCCGCTCGTTCTCTCGTTCGCTGCGGTATTTCTCCAAGCGGATTCTCCGGCTTAAGGCCACGCCGCACGCGGTTGCCGCCGGTGTCTCAGCCGGTGTCTTCGCCTCGTTCTTCCCGCTCGGCTTCCACTTCGTCATCGCCGCCGTGCTTTGCTGGGTGATCGCCGGCAATCTGGTGGCGGCCGCGCTTGGCGCGGTGTTCTTCGGCAATCCGCTGACCTTCCCACTGCTGTGGGGCGCATCCTGGGAAACCGGCAAGCTGATCCTGCACGAACACTTGCCGAAGCACGGGCCGCCTGAGCATCTAGGCGAAATGATGCACACGCTTTCATTTGCGAGGTTGTGGCACCCGGTGCTGGAGCCGATGCTGATCGGCGCCGTACCGCTCGGCCTGGTCTTCGGGTTTGTGTTCTACGGCATCACCCGCTGGGGCATGACAGTCTTTCGCGAGCAGCGGAAGAGGCGCATGGACGAGCGGGCGCAGAAGGCCAGGCACGGCGGACGGGAAGTTCCCGCGGCATGATCATCGGCATCGGCAGCGACCTGATCGATATCAGACGCATAGAGAAGTCGCTGGAGCGGCATGGCCCGCGCTTCATCCAGCGCATCTACACCGAGGTCGAGCAGGCGCGTTCCGAAGCTCGCCACGGGCGCGCCGCCTCCTATGCCAAGCGCTTCGCCGCCAAGGAGGCCTGCGCCAAGGCGCTGGGCACCGGTCTGGCGCAAGGCGTGTTCTGGCGCGACATGGGCGTCGTCAACCTTGCCAGTGGCAAGCCGACCATGGCACTGACCGGGGGTGCTGCCGCCAGGCTGGACAAGATCCTGCCGGAAGGACACCGCGCGGCAATCCACCTCACCATCACCGATGATTTTCCGCTTGCTCAAGCCTTTGTGATCATTGAGGCGTTGCCCGTCGAACAAGCGCCACATTGATTGCATCTGACGACCGGCATGACGTTGCCCAGCGCGCGCCGAGACTCTATACCATCCAACGCACAATCGAGGACGACATGAGCGTGGCTGAAAAATCCGAGAAGAAATCCGGCGGGCTTGGCGAAACCGTCAGCGTCATCATTCAGGCGTTGGTGCTTGCGCTGGTCATCCGCACGCTCCTGTTCCAGCCGTTTTCGATCCCGTCCGGGTCGATGCGGCCGACCCTGCTCGAAGGCGACTATCTGTTCGTCACCAAATGGTCCTACGGCTATTCGCACTATTCGCTGCCGTTCGGCCCCGACATCTTTTCGGGCCGCATCTGGGGCGCCGCGCCAAAGCGCGGCGATGTCGCGGTGTTCAAGTTCCCGCCGGACCCGTCCGTCGACTACATCAAGCGAGTCGTCGGCCTGCCGGGCGACAAGATCCAGGTCAAGGACGGTCAACTCTTCATCAATGGCGTCGGCGTGCCGCGCGTGAAGACGGGACAGATCGACAACCCCGACATCACCGAGGCCCAGGGGCCGGTCGACGTCTATCGCGAGACGCTGCCCAACGGCGTTTCCTATGACACGCTCGACCTGACGCCCAATTCGATCGGCGACAACACGCGCGAATTCGACGTGCCGCCCGGCCATTATTTCATGATGGGCGACAACCGCGACAATTCCTCCGACAGCCGCTTCACCGTCGGCTTCGTACCGGAGGAGAATCTGGTCGGCCGCGCCAACATCATCTTCTTCTCGATCGCCGACGGCGCCAGCCCGCTCGAGATCTGGAAGTGGCCGTCGCTCATGCGCGTGTCGCGCCTGTTCAACTTCGTCGACTAGGCATGGCGGCGACAAAGCGGTTGACCGCCGATGCGCTCGCCGAAGCGCTTATGCAGCGCACCGGCCATGCCTTTGCCGACCGCCAGCGTCTGCAGCGCGCGCTCACCCATGCCAGCGCCCGCTCCAGCCATGCCGGCGTCGACTATGAGCGCTTCGAGTTCCTCGGCGACCGCGTTCTCGGCCTTGTCGTGGCCGATATGCTGCTCGCGGCATTTCCGGACGCCGCCGAGGGCGAACTGTCGCTTCGGCTGAACGCCCTGGTCAATGCCGAGGCGCTGTCCGAGATCGCCGAGGAGATCGGGCTGCCGGAACTGATCCGCGCCGGTTCCGACGTGCGCGGTCTCGATGGGCGCAAGCGCGTCAATTTGCGCGCCGATGCGCTGGAATCGCTGATCGCCGTGCTCTATCTCGACGGCGGCCTGGAAGCCGCCCGTGCCTTCATCCATAAATACTGGCAGCCACGCTCGCAGGCCATCGGGGCCGCTCGTCGCGATGCCAAGACCGAATTGCAGGAATGGGCGCATCAGGCGGCGGCAGGCGCCATGCCGGCCTATCGTATCGACAGCCGCGAGGGACCCGACCACGATCCCTTGTTCACCGTCAGCGTCAAGGTCGGCGCCTTTGCGCCGGCAACCGGCAACGGCCGCTCCAAGCGCGAAGCCGAGCAGGCCGCGGCCGCCGCGCTGCTTATGCGCGAAGGCGTCTGGATCACCGCATCGGCCCAAAAATCGGACTCGATTTTTGGAAAGCACGATGCGTAATTTCAAAGTTCTAGAGCGTCCTTTGCGCATCCAAAAGGACGCGCGGCGCTCTTGTGAAGGGAGCGCGGCATGACCGCCACCGAAGACCTCGTTCCGGCAACAGAAGTTCCCGCCACGCGCTCCGGCTTCGTCGCGCTGATCGGCGCGCCCAATGCCGGCAAATCGACGCTGGTCAACCAACTGGTCGGCGCCAAGGTGTCGATCGTCACCCACAAGGTGCAGACCACCCGCGCCATCGTGCGCGGCATCGCCACGCATGAGAACGCGCAGATCGTCTTCGTCGACACGCCCGGCATCTTCAAGCCGAAGCGGCGGCTGGACACGGCCATGGTGACCACCGCCTGGGGCGGCGCCAAGGATGCCGATGTCGTGCTGCTCTTGATCGACGCCGAGCGCGGCATTCGCGGCGATGCCGACGCCATCCTCGAGCGGCTGAAGGATGTGCGCCAGCCGATGGTGCTGATCCTCAACAAGGTCGACCGCGTCAAGCACGAGGCGCTGCTGGCGCTCGCTGCAACCGCCAACGAACGCGTGCCGTTCAAGCGCACCTTCATGGTCTCGGCACTGACCGGCTCCGGCTGCAAGGACCTGCTCGACTACCTGGCGGAGACGCTGCCGGCCGGTCCTTGGTATTATCCGGAGGACCAGATCTCCGACCTGCCGATGCGCCAACTGGCGGCCGAGATCACCCGCGAAAAGCTGTATCTGCGGCTGCATCAGGAACTGCCTTACTCCTCCCATATCGAGACCGAGAAATGGGAAGAGAAGAAGGACGGCTCGGTGCGCATCGACCAGACGATCTATGTCGAGCGCGACAGTCAGAAGAAGATCGTGCTCGGTCACAAGGGCGAGACCATCCGCGCCATTGGCCAGGCGGCGCGCATGGAAATCGCAGGCATCCTCGAGCAGAAGGTGCATCTCTTCCTGTTCGTCAAGGTACGCGAGAATTGGGGCGACGACCCCGAGCGCTACCGCGAGATGGGGCTCGAGTTTCCGCACTGAACCGGAGAAAGGCACGGCACCGGGTATGGCGCCGCGCTCATTTTGCGGGATTGGTTCAGGCGCCGGCGACGGCAAGCTGCGTCTTTTGCCGGCGCACGAAACTCTCGGTGCCGTACCAGGCGACGATTGCCGCTGCGATCGCTGCCCAGATTGCAACACCGATCCATTGCTGCTGCACAGAGTCGCCGCCGGTGAACACCTTGCCGAGGAAGCGCACGCTGTTCTGATGCGCGACGTGCATGATGAAGGCGAGAAACACGCTGCCGGTGTTCTGGTAGAGCCAGGTGAACACCACGGCTGCCAGTACGACGTTGATCGTGCCGTAGAGGCTGAGGTCACCGACCAGGCCGAGCGGGACGTGCCAGATGGCCCAGATCGCGCCGAGGATCAGGCTACCGGTGAGCGCCGAATGACCGGCAAGCAGGCGAGGCGTGGCAAAGCCGCGCCATCCGGGTTCTTCGCCGAGCGGGCCGCTGAAGACGGCATAGAGCGCGATGATCGGCAGCATCTCGGCCATGGCGGGAATGTTGCCCCAGGCGGGTGTCGCGGCTCCAAACAACGGATTGATCAGGATCGAGACCAACTGGGCCCCGAACGGCAGGCCGAACGCCACCAGGTACCAGACCGGATGCACCCGCCACTTCACCATCGAGGCGAGGATGACCTTGACCGAACCCCAGCCACCGGACAGGGCCGCGACGATGAAACCGGAAACGATCGGGCCGAAGGTGAACCAGGGAATGCTGTCGCCATTCGACAGCCAGAACGGGATGAAGGCCAGCCAGGTCAGGCCGAGCGCCAGCGAAAAGAAGGATATCAGCTGGTGCCTCCGCACCAGGTCCAGGAAGGAAGTCATGTCGGGTCCTCTCAGCGGGCAGGTTTGATCGCGAGAGGTCGCCGGGCTGCCCGATCGGTCGACATGCATCTGGGAGCGAGCCCGGCGAATTGTTCGGCAGGCTGCGTCGACCGCGTCGGTCAACCCGTCTCTATTGCCGCCAGCGCGGCAAAAAATCCCGAGCGCTTTCTGATGGATTTCCGATATTTGCTATTGGCAGCATTCCCCGAGGCCGGCCCATCCCAATCTTGATTTCGCCCTCCAATAGGTGAAATGCTCCGGCATGGAATGGCGCGACGAGGGAATCATTCTCGGCACCCGCAAGCATGGCGAAACCAGCGCCATCCTCGAGGTGATGACGCGCGCCCATGGCCGCCACCTCGGCCTGGTGCGCGGCGGCCGCTCGCGCAAGCAGCAGCCGGTGCTGCAGCCCGGCAACCGCGTCGACCTGCTGTGGCGGGCGCGGCTCGACGAGCATCTCGGCACCTTCCAGGCCGAGGCGATCGAGATGAACGCCGCCCGGCTGATGGACAGCGCTGTCGCCGTCTACGGCCTGCAGACCATGGCAGCGCATCTGCGCCTGCTGCCCGAACGCGACGCCCATGGCGGCCTCTACGAGACGCTTGCCGTGATGATCGCCCATCTCGACGATGCCGACGCCGCCGGCGAACTGGTGGCGCGCTTCGAGCTGCTCATCCTCGACGAGCTTGGCTTCGGCCTCGATCTCAGCCAGTGCGCGGCGACTGGAGTGAGGCAGGATCTCGCCTATGTCTCGCCGAAATCCGGCCGAGCCGTCTCGCGCCAGGCCGGCGCGCCCTGGCACGACAAGATGCTGGCGCTGCCGGCCTTCCTGCAGCGCGGCTCGGGTTTGCGCGCCGATCCGGCGGCGCTGGAGGACGCCTTCCGGCTGACCGGCTTCTTCTTCACCCGCCATGTCTACGAGCCGCGCGGCCTCGAACCCCCGGACGCCCGCGCCGGTTTCCTCGCCGCGCTGCGCAGGCATCATGCGCCGGGCAAGGTGCCCGCTGCAGAAACCACCGGACAGTAGCGAGGCACCTATCCCGCTTTCCGCCGTTCCACGAAATCGTCCAGGATGGCGCGCTGACCTTTGAGGATCTTGAGACCGGCGTCGT
Source organism: Mesorhizobium waimense (assembly GCF_003601975.1). Taxonomy (GTDB): domain Bacteria; phylum Pseudomonadota; class Alphaproteobacteria; order Rhizobiales; family Rhizobiaceae; genus Mesorhizobium; species Mesorhizobium waimense. The sequence continues at coordinate 97,120 of NZ_QZWZ01000019.1, read as the reverse complement.
GTAATGAAAACCAGCCGGCCCTGTCCACTTCGGGAAATTCCTTCATCGAGCCCGACCTTGGCGGCCACTCCATGGTGAATGTGTTGCTTCTAACGGCGTCCGTATCGACGTCTGATTCGACGCTCCATGCGATCACGATCTTGCCGCCCGGTTGACGATAGCTGCCGACAGGCTCGAAATGTCCGTCGATCGCGACGCCAAGTTCCTCTTCGGCCTCGCGCCTGGCTGCTGCCAGTTCATTTTCGTTGTCGTTGACAAGGCCCTTTGGGATCGACCACGCCCCTTCATCCTTTTTTGCCCAGAACGGTCCACCGGGATGGACCAGCAGAAACTCAAGAATGCCGACGTTTCTCCTGTAGATCAGCAGCCCTGCACTTCGATTCGGCATCGACAATCCCCATCGCATTTGCCGCAAGCAGCCGAGGATACCACGAGCATTTGGCAGCTGGCGGCAGGCAACTTCGTTATCAGCTCCATCCCGGCCTTTTCGACGCGACGGTGAGGGATAACGGCTGTAAGCCGCTGGCATTTGCCAACGAAACATGCTCGATCTTTCCTGCCGCCCGTCTGGCAGTGCGTTGAGCCTAGGAGCCGGCCGTCTGGCCGCCGCATTTGCCAGTGACAACTGGCCTGGTTTGGGGGAACCGCCATGTTTGAGAGCCTGATCGGCCTTGCAGCGATTATAGCACTCTTCGTCATCATCTCGCGCCAGCAGAGCCGCATCGGCCTGATCGAGCGCGAGCTTGGGGCGCTGCGCAGCCTGGTGCTTTCCAGCGCGGTGCCATCAGCGGCCAGGCCCGTCGAACAGAACGCCGCCGACGACAAGCCGGTCGAGGCGGCTGCTTTCGCGGACATGATTCCACCTTCGACGGCCAATGCCGAAGCACCAGCCGCGCAAGCCGGCGCTGCCGGCAGCGAAGCGGTGTCCGGCCCGTGGGCCACGGGCGAGGCGCCATCGGAAACGGCAGGGCCGGTCACGGCCGAACCCGCCGAGTCGGCCAAGCCAGCGGCGAAGGCCGCGCGCCAGTCCGACGTCGAGACGGCGCTCGGCACCCGTTGGGCGGTCTGGGTCGGCGGCATTGCGCTGGCGTTGGGTGGGCTGTTCCTGATCCGCTACACCATCGAGGCCGGCATTTTCGGCCCCGGCGTGCGGCTCACCATGGCAGCACTCCTCGGCCTGGTACTGATCGCCGGCGGTGAGTTCATCCGCCGCACCGGCTTCAGGGTGCCGGTGCAGGGCGCTGCCGGCGCCTACATCCCGGCAATCCTGACGGCGGCCGGCGCCTTCATCCTGTTCGGCACCGTCTATGCCGCGCATGGAATTTACGGCTTCATCGGCCCAACGCTCGCCTTCACCTTGCTTGGCGTCATCGGCGTGGCGACGATTGTTGCCGCACTGGTCCACGGCCAGGCACTGGCCGGCATCGGCCTAGTCGGCGCCATGCTGACGCCGATGCTGATCGCCGCCGAGGCACCCAATCCCTGGGCGCTGTTCGGCTATCTGGCGATCGTGCTCGCCGCTACCGGTGTTATCGCCCGCATGCGCGACTGGAAGGCGCTGATGGCGGCGGCCTTCGCCGGCACCGGCATCTGGACCATCCTCTACATGACCGACGCGCCCGGCGCGAACCTCTCCACCATCCTGTTCATCGATGCCGTCACGCTTGCCGTGCTCGCCTTTGTCTGGCTCGGCGGCCGCGGCGAGGAAGGACCGGCAAGCCGGTTCGATTGGCCGTCCATAGCGCCCGCTTTCTTCGTCGCCTTTTCGGCACTGGGCCTGTCCGTCGATCCGGCCTTTGCCGCCGCCGGCTATGCCTTGCCGGGCGCCGTTCTGCTCGCCGCCATGCTGGCCGTCGCGCTCTATCGGCCAACAGCGCTGCCGCTTCTCCATGCCGCCGGGCTGGTCACAGGAATGATCTATCTCGGCATCATCCCGCCGACCACCATCGCCTCCGATATCATCGGCGGCAGCCTTGGCGTCGGCGGCCAGCCGGCGGTGGTGTCCGACGCCCTAACGCGCAACATCGGCATCGGGGTTGGCCTGCTGTTCATCGCCGCCGGCTTTTGGGCCGCTCGCAGATGGGCGGCGACCGCCTGGATACGATCCGCTTCATGGGCGGCTTGGGGCGTCATCGCCCCGCTGGTCGTTCTGCTGGCGCTCTGGTTCACCTTCGGCAATCTCGATCGCGATCTTCTCTACGCTGCGGTTGCTGCTCTTCTGGTCGTCGTCTTTGCCGCCGGCGGCGAGTGGATTGCGCGCGCCGAGGAGCCGCCGCTCAAGGGCGATGCGTCCGTGTCCTTCGCGCTCGCTGGCGCGGCGGTCGCCGGCCTACTGCTGCTGCACATGGCTTTCGGCTCCGGCTGGACCACCGTCCTCATCGGCGCCACGGCCATCGTGCCGGCGCTGGCGACGCGCTGGCGCTCCTATCCGGTTCTCGGCTGGATCTCGGTCGCCGCCGTCATCGCCGTGCTCGGCCGCGTCGCCTACGACCCGACGATCGTCGGCGCCGGCTTGCTGTCGACGACGCCGGTCTTCAACTGGCTGCTGCTTGGATATGGCGTGCCGGCGCTGGCCTTCGGCTTTGCCGCCTGGCAGCTTGCCCGCACCACCAATGGCCGGCCGCGGCTCGCCATGGAAGCGGCGGCGGCGCTGTTTGCGCTGCTCACGCTCGCCATGCTGGTGCGCCACGCCATGCATGGCGGCGTCATCGACACCGGTGTGATGACGCTCGCCGAACAGGCGATCTACACGCTGATCGCCATCGGCGCCGGCGCCATCCTGGTCGCCATCGACATGCGATCGCCAAGCTCGGTACTGCGCTATGGTTCGATGGCCGCCGGTGTGGCTTCGGTCGCCTTCATCGTTGTCCGGCATTTCGTGGTGCTGAATCCGCTGTTGTCAGACGAATCGATAGGCCAGATCCCGGTGTTCAACCTGTTGTTCCTCGCCTATCTCTTGCCGGCGGTCGCCGCCGGGGGACTGGCGCTCTACGCTAGGGACAAGCGGCCGAAATGGTATGCGCAGATGCTGGCCGTGGTGGCGGCCCTGCTTGCCCTGGCCTACGCCACGCTGTCGGTCAGGCGCCTGTTCAAGGGCGAGTTCATCGGCCTGTGGAGCGGGCTTGGCCAGCTCGAGACCTACACCTACTCGGCGCTGTGGCTCGCCATCGGCGTGGCGCTGCTCACCGCCGGCGTCTGGCTGAAGTCGCAGGTGTTGCGCATCGCCTCTGCGGCCCTGATTGCGATTGCCGTGCTGAAAGTCTTCCTCTTCGACATGTCGGAGCTGGAAGGCGTGTTGCGCGCGCTGTCCTTCATCGGTCTCGGCGCCGTGCTGATCGGCATCGGCCTGTTCTACCAGCGGCTGCTGACAAGGGCGGCGAAGGACGCGGATAGAGACGAGCAAGAACAGACAGATTCCAATCCCGTCCGGGAATAAACCACTGGGCGCCAACGTTATTCCTTTGCTTGGGTGACTGGAGCGCCGACCGCTTCGCGCTGGCCGCTTGCGCCGCGTCGTGAAGGCGCGTTCAATCGCGATGAAACAGAGGCGACCTCGAAAACAGCGGTCATGAACGAGAAGAAGGCAGCGATCCTTGGCGAAATACCGCGTCTGCGCCGCTACGCACGCTCGCTGCTGCGCGACCGCGATTCAGCCGACGATCTTGTCCAGGACTGCCTGGAGCGCGCGCTGGTCAGGCTCGACAACTGGCAGACGGGAGAGAGCCCCAGGAGGTGGCTGTTTACGATCATGCATCATTTGTTCATCGACCAGATGCGCAAGGTGAACCGCCGCGGCGAGGCGCAGATGCTGCCGCTCGAGGCCGGTGAGGCGCAGGCCGCCCCCGCCGAGCAGGTCGAAAGCATCGCCTCGCGCGAGATCGTCGACGCATTGCAGGCGATCAGCCCCGACCGCCGCGCCGCCCTGGTGATGGTCGCCATTGAAGGCTTTTCCTATGCCGAGGCCGCCAACATCCTCGGCGTGCCGGCCGGCACGCTGATGTCGCGCATCGCACGTGGCCGCGAAGAGTTGCGCGGGTTGCTTGACGACAGCGCGCGCCGCCGCTCGATAAGGGTTGTCGAGAAATGACCCGGCGCGATTTCTCCGAACGCGATATCCACATGGCCCTCGACGGCGAGCTGCCGGGCGAGGAGCGCGTGGCCTACGACAGCTGGCTCGAGGCCAGTCCCGAGATGAAGGCGAAAAGCGTCCGCTACATCGCCGACCGGGCGGCACTGCGTGCCGCCTTTGCCGGCGTGATGGACGAGCCGGTGCCGGCAAGGCTCAGGCAGACCGTGCTCGGCGAAGCGACGGTGAGGGCGGCCGCCTGGCGCTCGCGCTGGTGGCTTTCGGCGGCCGCGGCCGTGGTGCTGGTGGCCGGCGGGCTCGCGGGTTATGTCGCCGGCATTGACGGTATCGGCAGGGGAGACAGCGCTGACGATCAGCTCGCCGAGCAGGCGATCGCCGCCCATGTCATTTATGCCGCCGAGAAGCGCCATGCGGTGGAGGTGCCGGCCAGCGACATGGAGCATCTGCAGACCTGGCTGTCCAACCGCGTCGGACTGAAACTGGTGGCGCCCGATCTGATGGCCGAAGGCTTCCAGCTCGTTGGCGGCCGGTTGCTGCCCGCCGGCCATGGCAAGGCGGCGATGCTGCTCTACGAGGACGCCAAGGGCGAGCGCATCTCGCTGTTCGTCACCGCCGAATCGGCCGACAAGGCCAAGGGCACCTATATGGCGGAGCAGGGCGGCCCCGAGGCCGTCTACTGGCTGGACAAGGGCTATGGCTGCGCCGTCGTCGGCTCGCTGCCGCGCGAGCGGCTGGCCGCGGTGGCCAAGAGCGCCTATGGCCAGCTTCTGGCCGGGCTGGCGAGCTGAACCGGCTGCTGTTTTCCGCAGCCGGCACCTCTCGAAGCAGCGGTCTTGTTCAAGGCCTCCGTGTTGCTGGACCACTATGCAACCTGTCACAATTCGGCCCTAATCGGGGTGCGAAAGCGCTTGATCAATACCGGCGCTTCGGCTGGTATGACCGATGTTTCGACCAGGGCCGTTTCCACAACCCAATCAAGGTTTTCTGAGCCCGCATGCCTGCCGAGATCCGCAAGGCCCGCGCGTCCGACGTCGATGACCTCGCCGCCATCGAGAAGGCTGTTTTCGCAAGCGATCGCATCTCGCGCCGTTCCTTCCGCCAGCTGATCGAGCGCGAGACCGCAGAGATGCTGGTCGCTGAAAACGATGGCCGCATTGCCGGCTATGCGGTGGCGCTGTTTCGCAAGGGCAGCGGTGTCGCCCGGCTCTACTCCATCGCCATCGGCCCCTTCTTCGGTGGGATCGGCATTGGCCGCCAGCTGCTGGCGGCGGCCGAGGAGGCGGCCTTCGAGCACGACCGCATGTTGCTGCGCCTGGAAGTGCGCGAGGACAATGCCCGCGCCATCCGCATCTACGAGCAGGGCGGCTACCGCAAGATCGGTCGCGAGCCGGGCTACTACGAGGACGGCGCCACGGCGCTGCGCTACGAGAAGACCTTGCGCGGCGAGATTCCGGTCGCCACCGAAGTGCCGTTCTACCAGCAGACCTGCGAGTTCACCTGCGGTCCGTGCTGCCTGATGATGGCGATGGCCAATTTTGATGCCGGTTTCGTGCCCGATCCGGTCATGGAGATCCGCCTGTGGCGCGAGGCGACGACCGTCTTCATGATGTCGGGGCCGGGCGGCTGCGAACCGTTCGGCCTCGCCGTCTCCGGCCATGAAAGCGGGCTTGCGGCGGAGATCTACGTGTCCTTCTACGGCGCACTGTTCCTGCAGTCGGTGCGCAGCGAGGACAAGCGCCGTGTGATGGAGCTTGCCCAGGTCGACTTTCGCCGCCGCGCGGAACAATACGGCATCCCGGTGAATTACCGTCCATTCGCCCTCGACGATGTCCGCAGCGCGATCGCCGAGGGAAAGCTGGTGCTGGTGCTGATCAGCGGCTTCCTGATGTTCGGCAAGAAAGTGCCGCACTGGGTGTTGGCCATCGGCGACGACGGCGACCATATCCTGATCCACGATCCCTGGGTCGAAGACGAACGGCAGGAGACCATCCTTGATGCGGCCAACATTCCCGTGCCTTACGGCATCTTCATGAACATGGCGCAGTTCGGCCGCGACGGACTGCGTGCCGCCATCACTCTGGGGAAGCGCGACATAAAATGACCTGGGTCATACTAACAGGCAGGCAGAACGACCTCGACCAGGTGGCGACGCCACACAAGATCATCACCAACCGTGATTATCTTGCGCATCCGGCGCTGTTTCGCGGCCAGCGGCCAAAGGTGATCAACCTGTCGAACAACTACGGCTACCAGAGCCGCGGCTACTATGCCTCGCTGCTCGCCGGCTCGCGTGGCCACAAGGTCATCCCGACGGTCGAGACAATGATCGACCTGTCGGAGCGCAAGCTCTACGAGCACGCGCTGCCGGAGCTGGAACTGGCGCTGAACAAATGCCGCAAGGATCTCGGCGGCGTCTTTCCGGCCAAGGTCGCAATCTTCTTCGGCATCGGCCCGTCGAAAGTATGGGACCGTTTCGCCAAGCTCCTGTTCGACTGGTTCCGCGCGCCGGCGCTGGAGGTGCACATCAAGGACAGCGCCGAATGGGCCTCGATCCGCAAGATCGGCTTTCTTCCGCTGGCCAGGATGACCGAGGACGAAGAGGCCTTCTTCCTGCAGTGCCTGGAGACCTACACCAACCGCGAGTGGCGTGACACCAAGGGCCGCACCCCGGCGCGCTACACTTTCGCCACGCTGGTCGATCCGCACGAGGAACTGCCACCGTCGGAGATTTCCTCGCTGCGCTATTGGGCGAGGATCGCCGAAAAGATGGGCGTTGAAATCGAGCCGATCACCAGGAAGGATCTGGCCAAGCTCGCCAATTACGACGCGCTGTTCATCCGCGAGACCACCTCGATCTCCAACCACACCTACCGCTTCGCCCGCCGTGCACAGCAGGAAGGCATGCCCGTCATCGACGATCCGCTGTCGATGATCCGCTGCACCAATAAGGTCTATCTCAACGAGCTGATGACCTACAACAAGGTGCCGGTGCCGCCGACGGTGATGATCGCCGGCACCTCGGATCTCGAAGTGGCGGCGCAGACGCTCGGTTTCCCGCTGGTGCTGAAGATCCCGGATTCATCCTTCTCGCGCGGCGTCAAGAAGTGCGCCAACCTCGAAGAGCTGAAGACGCTGGCCACTGAATGGCTGGAGGATTCCGACCTCCTGATCGCCCAAAAGTTCATTCCGACCGAGTATGACTGGCGCGTCGGCGTGCTCGGCGGCCAGCCATTGTTTGCCGTGCACTATCTGATGGCCAAGAAGCACTGGCAGATCGTCAACCACAAGGCCAATGGCAAGCCCGACCAGGGCGGCATCAAGACCTTCACGCTGAAGGAGACGCCGCCGCATGTCGTCGAGACGGCGGTCATGGCAGCGCGCTGCATCGGCGACGGCCTCTACGGCGTCGACCTCAAGGAGACCAAGGATGGCGTCTTCGTCATCGAGGTCAACGACAACCCCAATCTCGACCATGGCTGGGAAGATTCCGGCGAGAAGGACGAGGTCTGGGTGCGGCTGACGCAATGGTTCCTGGAACGGCTCGATCGGCCAGGGCGGTAATTCACCGAGGGGAAAAGATGCAGTTCATCGTAATTGAGGATTTTACCGGCTGCGATCGCAAGGAGATCTACCGTCGCTTCCGCGACCGTGGCCGCCTGAAGCCGGACGAACTTCTCGTGCACCATAGCTGGATCGCTGCGGATATGAGCCGCTGCTTCCTGCTGGTTGAGGCCGATGACGTCACCTTGCTTCAACGCTGGGTCATCGAATGGGCGGATCTGGTGGAGTTCGAGATCGTTCCCGTGGCGACGAGCAAGGACATGACAGAGACATTGAGCGGGCACCTCTGACCGGTGCAAACCGGCGCCGGCTGTCGGGTCACCGAGGGATCAGCGACGGCGAACCCACCGACCGCTGGCACTCGTCGGTCAGCCATGTCCTGAACGCCGCCACCACCTCGCGCCGGATGCTTCGCTGCGGGATCGTCAGGCAATAGGTCTGGCTGAGTTCGAGCGCCCGCGCGACGGGCCTGACCAGCTTGCCGTCTTCGAGCGCCTCGGCGCAGTAGATGCCTTGCGCGAGCGTGACGCCGAGGCCGGAAATAGCCAGGTCGAGCGCCGCCCGCGACGAGTTCGCCGACAGGCCGCGCTGCCCGGCCTGCCCGGGCGCCATGCCGGCGGCCCCGAACCAGTTGCGCCAGGACGGAAAGGATGCGCCGGTCGGTCCCCAATCCGTATGGATCAATGGAAGGCGGGCGAGGGTACTTTCCGAGCTGCCGATCTCGCGGGCGATGCCTGGCGCACAGACCGGATAGACGGCATCCCTGACGATCTCCTCGGTGACCTCGTCGCGATAATGGGAACGCCCATAAGACAGCCGGATGTCGATCAGGTCGTGGTCGAACGACACCGGATCGTCTTCGCCCCTGAGAGCGATGTCGACCGCGCCATGGCCGACGACGAACTTCGCCAGCCGCGTCGACAGCCAGCCCATCGCCATCGAAGGCGGCACCGAGACGACCAGCCGCGACCGCAGCTCAGCACCGCCCAATTCGCGCGACACGCTGCCGATCTCCTCGAAAGCCGTCGTCAGCCTGGGCAGCATCTCGCGCCCCGCATCGGTCAGCACGGCGCGGCGGTTCACGCGCAGAAACAGCTTGCGGCCCATCTGCTCCTCGACGGTGCGGATGAGCTGGCTGACCGCGGCCGCGGAAACCGAAAGCTCCTCGGCCGCCGCGGCAAAGCTGCCGCAGCGCGCCGCCGCCTCGAAAGCCTGCAATCCGCGCAAGGATGGAAGTGCGACCATGTCCACCAACAGATAAGTTCAGCTTATCTATCTGTCAGGATTCCTCGTTTTGCGAAAGCTATATTGTCGATTAGGGTCTTCCGATCGGCAAGCAGGGGAACGGAACACCAATGGATCATCGCGACGTGATCGCATCGTTGACGCAGCAGCAGCGTGACCGGCTGACCGCCAAGTCGGACCGCCTCGGGCTGGCTCAACTCGCCGCGCATTGGGGCGCGATCGTCGCCCTCGGCGCGCTGATCGCCGCGAAAGTGCCGTTCTGGCCGCTGCTGATGCTGCCGCAGGGCATATTGATCGTGTTCCTGTTCACGCTGCTGCACGAGACGATCCATCGCACCGCCTTCGAGACGCAGCGGATGAACGATCTGGCGGCGCGCGCCGCCAGCCTGGCGATCGCGCTGCCGGCGGACTGGTTCCGCTATTTCCACTTCGCGCACCATCGTTTTACCCAGGATCCCGAGAACGACCCGGAACTCGCCTTTCCCAAACCGGAAACCTGGCGGCAGTACCTTGTCCACGTCTCCGGCATTCCAGTGTGGTGGGGGCATGTCAAGACGCTCTACCTCAACGCCACCGGCCAATGCAGCGGCAGCTACGTGCCGCCGAAAGGCCATCCTAAGGTGCGCGCCGAGGCGCGCGCCATGATCGCCTTCTATGCCGTCCTGCTCATGCTGGCGCTATGGTTCAAGGCGACGGTGCTGCTCTACGTCTGGATCGTGCCGGCGCTGCTCGGACAGCCGTTCCTGCGCCTCTATCTGCTGGCCGAGCATGGCCGCTGCCCGCTGGTCGCCAACATGCTGGAGAATACCAGGACGACGCTTACCAACTGGTTTGTCCGCAAGCTCGCCTGGAACATGCCCTACCATGCCGAGCATCATGCCTATCCGGGTGTGCCCTTCCATCAGCTGCCGCAGTTTCACGCCCTGATCGAGCGCCATCTCAAGGAGATCGAGAACGGCTATGTCGGCTTCCACGAAAAATACATCGAGACGCTGCGCTGACGGCGGCTTCACCCGGACTGGCGCAGCGCCATCCCTGATCTCAGCAGCCGGTTGATGTTCGCTGCCTTCGACGGCACGCCGATCAAATAGCCCTGTGCCTCGACGCAGCCTGCCTCGCGCAGCATGTCGAGCTGCGCTTCGGTTTCGACGCCTTCGGCGGTGACCGTGATGCCGAGCTGCGCGCCGAGCCCGATGACCGTGCGCACGATCGCTGCCGTGTCGCGATTGTCGATGTCTCGGATGAAGGAACGGTCGATCTTGATCTTGTCGACGGGAAAGCGCCTGAGATAGCCGAGCGACGAATAGCCGGTGCCGAAATCGTCGAGCGCGATGCGGATGCCGAGGTCGCGCAATTGGCTGAGCGTCTTCAGCACCGTGTCGCTCTCGTCCATCAGCACCGTTTCGGTGATTTCCAGCTCGAGCCGGTCGGCCGGCACGCCAGAAAACGCCAGCGCCGAAATCACGCTGCGGGCGAAGGTGCCGCTTTTGAGCTGCACCGCCGAGACATTGACCGCAATGCGCATCGCATGCGGCCAGCCGGCGGCCACAGTGCAGGCTTTTCTCAGCGCCCAGTCGCCGAGTTGCACGATCAATCCGGTTTCTTCGGCGGCCGGGATGAAATCGTCGGGCGATACCAGGCCGCGCGCCGGTGAACGCCAGCGCATAAGCGCTTCCGCGCCGACGATGTCGCCGGAGGCGATGTTCATGATCGGCTGGAAATCGAGCTCGAATTCGCGCCGCGGCAGCGCCGCCTCGAGGTCGGTTTCGAGCACCCGACGCTCCCGCACCATGGCGTCCATGCCGGGTTCGAAGAAACGGTAGACGTTGCGGCCTTCGCTCTTGCCCCGATAGAGCGCCATGTCGGCATTCTTCAGCAGCATGTCGGCGTCCTTGCCGTCGTCCGGGTAGAGTGCGATGCCCAGGCTGATGCCGATATGCATGTCGCGGCTCTTGTCACGATAGGGCTTGCCAATGACCTCGACGATGCGCCTCGCCAGGCGTTCGGCATCGGCCGCGCCTTTGACGTTGAACTGGATGATGGCGAACTCGTCGCCGCCGAAGCGAGCGACCACATCCGTCTCGTTGCGCAGGCAGCGCATCAGGCGCTCGGCCACGCATTTCAGCAGCCAGTCGCCGGCCGGGTGCCCGAACGTATCGTTGACGGCCTTGAAGCGATCGAGGTCGAGCGAGAAGATCGCCAGCGGCGCGACCATGGACTCGCTCAGGGCCTGGTCGAGGCGCTCGCGGAACATCGAGCGGTTGGGCAGGTTGGTCAGCGTGTCGTGATGCGCAAGATGCGTCATGCGCTCTTCGGCGCGGCGGCGTTCGGTGATGTCGTCGAAGGTCGCCACCCAGCCGCCGCCGGCAAGCGGCCGGCGCGCTATCAGAAGGGTCCTGCCATCGGCAAGGCTGCGGTGGGTTGAACGCGATTCGCCGGCCTCCAGGCAGGCCATGGTCTTCGAAATTTCCCCGTCGATATCGATCTCGGCATAGATGCCGAGACGCACCAACTGCACCAGCAACTCGCGGTGGCTCATGCCGAGCGGGAAGTCGGCCGGTGCGACGTGATAGAGATCGAGGAAACGCTGGTTGCGCACGATCAGCCTAGCGTCGGTGTCATACATCAACAGGCCTTGCGACATGTTGGCTAAGGCGGCGTCGAACCGGCGGTGCTGTTCTTTCAGCTCCTGCCCGGCGTGCCGCTGCTCGGTGATGTCCTCGTAGATCGACACCCAGCCGCCGGACGCCAGCGGCCGGTGCGAGATATTGACGATGCGCCCATCCGACAGAACTTCCTCGTAGGTCGAGGCCCTGGCCTGGTCGATATAGGGTTTGCGGATGGCATAGAGCTCCTCGGCGCTGTGCGAGGCGACGCCGATGTCGACGCTGTGCTGGAGGATGTCGAAGAAGCGTATGCCGGGCCGCACGATCGCCGCGTCGAGGCAGAAGATGCCGAGATAGTTGCCGTTGCAGATGATCATCCGCTCGTCGGCGTCGAACATGCACAGCCCGTGCGACATGTTCTCGACGGCCGCCGAGAAGCGCTCGTTCTGGTCGCGCAGCTGGTCTTCGATCCGCCGTGGCTGGCCGATGCTTCCGGCGCTCCGCCTGCGCGCGGGCGAACCAGCCTTGACGTGTGCGACGGGCATGTAGGCGCCTGCGGACCGTGATCTGACACGGTACTGTGGTAGTCGCCGGTTAATTTAGCGTTCGTTCAGTCAGCCGAATGCACGGTAACCGTTGCCTGACGTGCGGAGCGTCCCTTTTGGACGCGTGCTGGTGCGGGGATCTAAAGGTTCCAGCATTTCAACTTTGATCGACCAGAATAAGGGCGATTTAAGGGGGCGACTCTATCAAGTATTCAGAAATTTATTTCTTGGGGGAAGAAATTAGGCGATGCTAAAATTGTTTCAATCAGGAAGCTGCGGCCCTATCGCTTATTTTTGCTTGCTTGTCCTTCTTCTGGCATTCGACTTCGCCAAGGGGCCGATTGAAACATTCCTCGTCCGAACCACGGAGGGCATGCAGCAACAGATCAGTGCCGCTGACGGCGAGAAGCTGCGGCAAGCGCAGGAGTCTTTCGTCAATGGGCTGAGAACCGGCAAACCCCCGATGGGCAAGGACGGAGCCTGGCGAGATCAGGTGCAAAACCACGCCTCGGCTATGGTGGCGGAAGCGCTGGCAATGGAAGCAAAGCGAACAGCTGCCGGATCGCTCTATGTTGTGATATTGATCGCGTTGGGCTTCGCGACGTTGGTTGCGATCATATGGCTGGTGTTCGCGCGGCTGCGCGACATCGGCTGGCCGGCCCGGGTAGGCTTTGCCGTCCTTGCACCAAAGCTTGCCCTTTCGCTTTACCGCGGAGACCTGCCCCCGCTGGCCTTCGATGCCCTTCACTACGGCTTTTTCGCCGCCCTGATCGTTCTGGGCTGCATTCCAGGTGGCTTTGGCACCCGCACGCCGTTCGAACCCGACACGAGGGCGCCGGCCGGACCTGAAACAAGGATGCCGATCAAGTCCGAGACGAAAGCGGCGAGCGCACCGCCGGTTTCGCGTGTTGCAGGGCAATTCGGCAAACGAGGCGCATAGACCGGACACGGCGGCGTCGGCCGGAGTTCTATCCCGGTCGATGCTACCGCTGCTTTTCAAGCGCCGCGTAACGCTTGAGGAATGCGGCCTGCGCCCAGGTCACCGAGCGTGGCGTGAAATCGAAGCGGTCGGCGTTGAAGCCGCGCGGGCGGCCGAAAAACTCCGTCGCCTCGCGAGTGGAGAAGCCGGCAAGCAGCGTCGCCTCGTAATAGGCGGCGATCTGGTCGGCGCGCTTGATCTCCTTGCGCAGGCCAGAACCGAGTTCCGCCGGCAGCGAAAAGCGCAGATGGATGGCGCGCTGCAGCCTCAGCTCGCAGTCCTTGTAGGAGCCGCCCATCACCGATTTGAACGGCGAGATCATGTCGCCGATGACATATTCCGGCGCATCGTGCAGCAGCGCCGCCAGCCGGGCACCGGCCGAAGCTGCCGGCACCAGTTCGGAAAACAGCGCCTCGACCAGCAGCGAATGCTGGGCAACCGAAAGGGCATGCTCGCCGCTGGTCTGGCCATTCCAGCGGGCAACGCGGGCAAGCCCGTGCGCGATGTCGGATATCTCGATGTCGAGCGGCGAGGGGTCGAGCAGGTCGAGCCGCCGTCCCGACAGCATGCGCTGCCAGGCGCGTGGCGGCGCCCCGGCACGATCGGCCGCCATCAGGCCTCCTCCGCGCCGACAGCATCCTGCGGAAAGCTGAACTTCGCCCAGGCCGGGACGGCGAGCGAAACTGCGACGTCGCCTGCCATGACCGACTGTCCCGCGTCGAGCGCCGCCTTGACCCGATCGATGCGAGCAATGGCGAGACCTGCGGCCCCTTGGGTCGAGCCGAGCGTTCCAACCGGCCGTCCGGAGACCGTCAGATCCGTGCCGGGCGCGGGCAGGGGAGCTTGCGCCGAGGCGATCAGCACGCGGCGCCTGGCAGTGCCGCGATGCTGCATGCGCGAGACCACCTCCTGGCCGACATAGCAGCCTTTCTTGAAGCCGACGCCGCCGGTCTCGTCGAGGAGCACGTCATGCGGAAAGGCATCGCCGAGCGCGTAGTCGCTGCCGCTTTCGGCAATGCCGTGGGCGATGCGCAGAACCTGCCATGCGGCGGCATCGCCGCCCTCGGCCGCGCCGCCATATCCGCGCCTGACGGCAATGTCGCGGAAGCGCGTGTCGGAAACTTCAGTTGAATCAGAGCGTGAAGCGGTTGAATCACTTCCCCACGCGACGCTGACAAGTGCCTTATCGGCCTTGGCAATCTCAACCTTGGCGCGCAAGCGGTAGAGCATCAGCCGGCGAACGAAATCGTCGGCAACGTCGGCACGACAATCGAGCCGCAAGGCATCCTCTCCATTACGCGAAATCAGAAAATCGAACAGAATCTTGCCCTGCGGCGTCAAAAGCGCACCCGGTTTTGCTTCGCCGGCAGCCAGCGCGTCGAGATCGGTGGTGAGGATGTTCTGCAAGAAATTCTCGGCGTCCGGGCCTGACACGGAAATGAGCGCGCGGTCTTTCAGCAGGGCAAAGGGCATGGGCGGAAACGAACCTGATCTTGCAAAACGGTCGGCCTTTACGTAAGCCGCTGATACTCCCCCCGCAAGAGACCGGACGCCCATGGCCAGCACCTACGACCTCATCCTGACAGGCGGCACGGTGGTCAACCATGACGGCGAGGGTTTTCGCGATGTCGGCGTGAAGGACGGCCGTATCGCGGTAATTGGCGATCTCGGCCAGGCCTCCGCCGGCGAGACGATCGACTGCCGTGGCCTGCACATCCTGCCCGGCGTCGTCGACAGCCAAGTGCATTTCCGCGAACCGGGGCTGGAGCACAAGGAAGATCTGGAGACAGGCTCGCGCGCGGCGGTGCTCGGTGGCGTCACCGCTGTGTTCGAGATGCCCAACACCAACCCGCTGACCACCAGCGAGGCGGCACTTGCCGACAAAGTGAACCGCGCCTCCGGCCGCATGCATTGCGACTTCGCTTTTTGGGTCGGCGGCACGCGCGACAATGCCGGAGATGTCGGCGACCTCGAACGGCTGCCGGGCGCGGCAGGAATAAAGGTGTTCATGGGTTCGTCGACTGGCGATCTGCTGGTCGAGGACGACGAAGGGGTCGCCGCGATCCTCAGAAACACGCGCCGCCGCGCAGCCTTCCACTCCGAGGACGAGTTCCGGCTGCGCGAGCGGTTGGGCGAGCGCATCGAAGGCGACCCGTCCTCGCACCCGGTCTGGCGCGACGAGATCGCAGCGCTGCGCTGCACCGAGCGCCTGGTGCGCATCGCCCGCCAGGTGCGCGCCCGCATCCACGTGCTGCATATTTCGACGGCGGAAGAAATCCTCTTCCTTGAACAGCACAAGGACGTCGCCACCTGCGAGGCGACACCGCACCATCTGACGCTCGCCGCCGACGACTATGCGCGGCTGGGCACGCTGATCCAGATGAACCCGCCGGTGCGCGCCGCACGCCACCGCGACGGCGTCTGGCACGGCATTTCGCAAGGCATCGTCGACGTGCTCGGCTCCGACCATGCTCCGCATACGCTGGCCGAGAAGGCAAAGCCCTATCCGGCCTCACCATCGGGCATGACCGGCGTGCAGACGCTCGTGCCGATCATGCTCGACCACGTCAATGCCGGCCGCCTGACCCTGCAACGCTTCGTCGATCTCTCCAGCCACGGTCCGCAGCGCATCTTCGGCATGGCCAGGAAAGGCCGCATCGCCGCCGGCTACGACGCCGACTTTACCATAGCCGACCTGAAGCGCCGCGAGACCATCACCAACGCGCAGGCGGGGTCAAAGGCTGGTTGGACGCCTTATGACGGCAAGCAAGTGACTGGCTGGCCGGTGGGCACAATCGTGCGCGGCCGGCGTGTGATGTGGGACGGCGAGATCGTCACGCCCAGCCAGGGCAGGGCGGTGGAGTTCTCCGAGGCGCTGGCGGGCTAGGCATCCACGGCGTTGGATTTGTTAAGCGCTCTGCACTATGTCGAGAGCGCTATGAATGCAGAAATCGCGCCAATGATTGTCCCTGCTGAGTTCCCGGAACTCCAGGCGCTCGCCTGGAACCGCGGCGCGGCGCGCCCGATTCCAGCCGAATAGGCATTTGCGCTGTACGAGCGCATTTGGCGTTTTGTCGATCAAAAGTGCCTTACGGCGCGTGAAAAACTGCTTATCCAGAATCTGGCCAAAAAATTCGGTCATGGCGTGCTTTTGACCACCAGCTGAGGTTTCGTTCCTCTCCTGATCTTCTGCTCGCAGTTGCAAATGGATGCTCACGTGGCGGCCGATGCGATTTCGTTGCTTCGGCAGGAAGGCATTCGCATCTGGCTGGATACGGATATCGACAGCGACATTATCCATCCGCGTCGACAGCTGACGAAGCTCAATCCCCGGCGACGAAGAACATCCACTGGCCGGCGGGCGTGATGCCGACACGGTAGAAGATGTAGGCGCCGAATTGTTTCATGCCGTCAAAGTCGCCGGCGGTGACGATCTTGAACAACTCGACGCGCTGCTTGGCGTCGAGCTTGTCGAGCGGCAGCGCGAAGAAATACGGCCAGACATAGAGTTCTTGCGGCGTGCCTGCATCGACATGGACGTAGCCGGCGCTGAGCACCTCTTCCATGATGGCCAGAATCTCCTGGCCCTCGCCATCGCCGGACAACCCCTTGAGGAAGGCGATCGGGTCGCCGTCGATGTCGCCCAGCGACAATTGCGTCATCTGATCACCCGTGCCGATCAAGGGCCTGAGCTTTTCTACGTCGCCGCTCCGGCAGGCCTCGACGATCAGATCGTGCATGCGCCTGACCGGCTCGGGCAGCTTGGTGAGGTCGTAGACGACTTCCGGTGGGGGCGTATCCGGGTCGGTGCGCGGGTTGGCCACGCCGCCATCGTTCGCAGGTCCTTCCGGCTCGCTCTTTTCGGGCTCGTCGGCGGGCGTCGGCTCCTTGGCTGCGGGCGGGGTCGTGCCGAGCGGATCGGGCGCCGGCACGGCGCTTCCGGGCGGGGCAATGTCGTCATCGGCGGGTGGCGTGATGGGCGAGGGAAGCTCCTCACGCTTGATTTCGCTCAGCGCGTGAGCCGGGCTGGTCGTGAGACAGAGCGCCAGCGGAATCGCGGCGCAGAAGGCGGCGAGCCAGATGCTGTAAACCAGGCCCCGCGGCTGGCCTGACGTCGAAAAATTCACCGCCTGCCTCTCCATGCTGCCCAGGCTTTCCGGGGCAGTTCAAGCGCCCCGACCCTGTCCGGATGTTCCGGGCATGATGCCCAAACGGTGCGCCATCGTCAAAGAACCGTACGTCGTTTAAGGGACGCGCGGCGCCTAGTGTCGCAGCCGCTCCGGCTCGAAAGCGCCAGCGACCACCTTTTCACGCATGCGGTCGAGCAGGGCAAGGGCCGATGTTTCGCCATTGGCGCGCAGCATCTCGCCGAAAGCGGTTTCCAACGCCGCCTCGGCAATGATCTCGGGCTCGATTCCGGCCGACAACCCTTCCGCCCAGGCCTCGCTGTGGCTTTCCACGGCAGTCAGGCGCTTTTCTTCCCTGACCAACGCGTCGATGTCGTTGACGGCATGTTCCATTGCGATGTCCACCCTTTTCAAGCGGCGATCCGTGGGTGCGGATCAGGCTTGGGCTGTCCCTTTCATGCGCAGGTCTCAGTAACTATTTGTAAATACGACATTTTTTTGGTCGTGCTCTACAAAGTCCGTCGCGTTGCAAAAACCTGCCTTCGATCGTTTTCAAACTTAGCCGATTAGACCGGCGAGCGGCATCAAAACCTTCAGTTTGAGTTAATTCCACATCTGCGCCGTAACGTTTCGTTAATATAGTTGCAGAAGTGCAACATCAGGATTGCACCAAGACGTCGGTGGACACAAGCAGGGAGCGGTGAAAAGCCTGTTGGTATCGAACGGGACAGCGACCCGGATGCCGGTCAGTTGCCGTAGCGCGAGGCGATGTCGCGCGTCAGCGTCTCGCCTTCCTTGGTGTAGCGACTGATGGCTTCTATCGCCGACGCCGTGCATTGCGTGTAGGTGCCGCCGAAGGAGCGGTAGCCGCGGTTGAAGCTGGCGATGAAGCGGGCGCGTCGCTCGGGATCGGGATTTTCCGAATCAAGCAGCTTTTCCATCTCGACCCGCCACTGGTCGCCCTTCTCGCCGCAGAGGTTGCGCAGGAAGTGCAGGGAGCCCAGAACCTCCGCCAGCCGCATCAGCCCAGGCTCGAACGGCGCCTCGGTGGCTAAAGCCGGCCGCGCTGCGGTGCTGGCGGCGAGGCATGCGGCGAGAAACAGCGAGGCACGTGTCATCAGGCTTTGTGGCCAAACAATTTGTCGCCCGCAAGACGATTTCTCATGGCCGGGCGCCAGCACCCTTGCCGGCGCCGAGCAACTGTTCCGCCACGGCAAACACCGCATCGGCGAGCGGCAACGCGGTCATCTCGGTGAGCGTATAGAAGGCAGCGGTCTCGGCATCGTCGCTGGCCATCGCTTCGCCGCCGGCATGGGTGGCGCCGAACACCGTCAGCAGATAGTCGACCGGGTGGTTCTCGCCGCTGCCGTCGACGTGGATTTCGCGCAGCGGCTGGTAGCCGTTCGCGCGCAGACCGGTTTCCTCCAGCAATTCGCGGGCTGCCGCTTGCGCAAGCGTCTCTCCGGGCTCGACCTTGCCGCCCGGAAAGGCATAAACCCCTTGCGAAGGCGGCCTTGCCCGCTTGACCAGCAACACCGTGTCGCCGCGCACGACGGCAACCGAGACTGCTGGAAGTGTCTTTCGCTTCTCGTCCATCAAATCCTCGATCTGCAGCCCTTGTGGACCAGCAGGAAGCAAACAGCTTTAGCGGTTGCGCAACGCCGGTTCCATCGCCACTTTCGCGTCTGATCAATTCAACGGGCTTGCCAATGTGCGGACGCTTTGCCTTGACCGCGACGCCGGATCAGACCGCCGCTCTTCTCGGCCTGGCGGAACTGGAGGATTTTCCGGCGCGCTACAACATCGCGCCGACGCAGCCCGTCCTGATCACGCTCGCGGGGTCGCCGCGGATGCCGGGCTCGAACCTGCCGGACCGGCAGGCGATGCTGGTGCGCTGGGGGCTGATCCCGGCCTGGGTCAAGGACACCAGGGAGTTTCCGCTGCTGTTTAACGCCCGCTCGGAAGGGGCGGTGGAAAAGGCTTCATTTAAAGCCGCCATGCGCCATCGCCGCGCTCTGGTGCCGGCTTCGGGCTTTTACGAGTGGCGGCAAACAGCTGGCAAGAAAGGCCAGCCCTACTGGATCCGTCCGAAACATGGCGGGCTCGTCGCCTTCGCCGCGCTGGTCGAGACCTATGCCGAGCCGGGCGGTTCCGAGATGGACACCGGCGCCATCCTGACCGTCCATGCCAATGCCGACATCGCCCATATCCATGATCGCATGCCGGTGGTGATCGCGCGTGAGGATTTCGACCGCTGGCTGGACTGCCGCACGCAGGAGCCGCGCGACGTGGCCGACCTGCTGAAGCCCGCACAGCCAGATTTCTTCGAAGCGATTCCCGTATCCGACCTCGTCAACAAGGTCGCCAACACCGGGCCGGAGATTCAGGAGCGGGGCGTGGTCGGGCCGGAACCCGAGAAGGTCAGGCGCCAGAAGCCCGGCGCGGACGACAGTCAAATGACCTTGTTTTAGAGCATGATCCCGAAAAGTGGTTCTGGTTTTCGGGAAAGATCATTCTCAATCAAAGAGACAGAAGCCGTTGTTTTCAGGCGCGCTTCAACGTCTCTGTTGCCGGCGCTCGGCGCCGGCTACATGCCTGTTCAGGCAGCCCGCGGCGACACGATCTTCTGCGCCGGCTTCTTCTTCTTCGCGGTGTGGAGAAGGGCAGCGACGATAGCGGCCGGGCCGATCGCGCGGTAGTGGCTGGCGAGCGCCGGTTGCTTGGCGCGGTTGGATTCCTGCTTGGTTCGGGGCATTGCTCTCTTCCCTGGTAACATTTCCGTGTCTGCATTTGATGGCCGATTCCGACCAAATCGTGACATCTGGTGACCTAGCCGGCGAATGTTTCATGACTGTGCCGACATGTTTAAGAAAGTGTTTCAGTGCCTCATTTCCTGTGATCCACCGACTCTTTTGCCTGTTGTTGCGACTTGACGGCAACACCGGGCAAGGCGATAAAGCCGCGCATGAAAACGTTTTTCGCCATTTGTGGCATTTGCATTATTGGCTAGCCTCGCGCTGGTCCGGACGTTTTCGCCTCATCTTTCCCCAGATTGGACAAACGCCCCGGCCAGCAGGCTGGAATCCGGTTTGCGTGTCGGCGCAAGCCCATCCAAACTCACGGACCGGGAAGGCACGCATGTCTGACGCATCGAAGGGTCTCAGCCTCTACAACACGCTGACGCGGACCAAGGACGAGTTCGTTCCGATCGATCCGCTGAACGTGCGCATGTATGTCTGCGGCCCGACGGTCTATGACTTTGCCCATATCGGCAATGCGCGACCGGTGATCGTCTTCGATGTGCTGTTCCGTTTGCTGCGTCATCTCTACGGCGAAAGCCACGTCACGTATGTGCGCAACATCACGGATGTCGACGACAAGATAAATGCGCGTGCGCTGCGCGATTTCGGCGACGAGATTGCTTCGGGAAAACTCTCGCTCAACGAGGCGATCCGACGCGTCACCGAAAAGACCGCCGACCAGTACCACAAGGATGTGGCGACGCTGGGCTGCCTGGAGCCGACGGTCGAGCCACGCGCCACCGAATTCGTCGAGCCGCGTGCCGACGGCAAGGCCGACATGATCACACTCATCGAGCGCCTGATCGGGCGCGGCCATGCCTATGTCGCGGCGGGCGAAGTGCTGTTCGATACCGCCTCGATGCCCGATTACGGCCAGTTGTCGAAACGCAATCTCGACGAACAGCAGGCCGGCGCGCGCATCGCCGTCGATACGCACAAGAAGAACCCGGGGGACTTTGTCTTGTGGAAACTGTCCTCGCCGGAAGAGCCGGGCTGGGACAGCCCATGGGGCAGGGGGCGTCCGGGCTGGCACATCGAATGCTCGGCCATGTCGGCCGCCTATCTCGGCGAGGTCTTCGACATCCATGGCGGCGGGCTCGACCTGATCTTCCCGCACCACGAGAACGAGATCGCCCAGTCGCGCTGCGCCCACGGCACCGCGGTGATGGCCAATGTGTGGATGCACAACGGCTTCCTGCAGGTCGAGGGGCAGAAGATGTCGAAGAGCCTCGGCAATTTCTACTCGATCAACGAATTGCTGGAGACATCGACCTTCGGCGGCCGCAAATGGCCGGGCGAGGTGCTGCGGCTGGCAATGCTGATGACGCATTATCGCGAGCCGATCGACTTTTCGGTGCGCAAGCTGGAGGAGGCGGAGAACACGCTGCGCAAATGGAAGCGCGCGGCGGACCTGGCGCCGGCGGCGGGGCAACTGCCGGCGGCGGTCGTGGCGGCGCTGTCGGACGATCTC
The DNA here is from genome assembly GCF_003601975.1 of Mesorhizobium waimense. Classification (GTDB taxonomy): domain Bacteria; phylum Pseudomonadota; class Alphaproteobacteria; order Rhizobiales; family Rhizobiaceae; genus Mesorhizobium; species Mesorhizobium waimense. The sequence continues at coordinate 75,698 of NZ_QZWZ01000019.1, read as the reverse complement.
GCCACCTATGCCGCCTTCCAGGTCCTGACGCAGCTTGCCGGCGAGGCGGTGGAAGGCAATGATGCCGCCGCTGCGCTGAAGGCCTCTCTTGTCTTCCTCGGCTTCGATGTCGGTGCGGCCAAGGTCGACGAAGGCGCGATCGCCAAGGCCATTGCCAGACGCCTCGAACTGATCGCCGCCAGGAACTGGGCCGAAGCCGACCGCATCCGCGACGAGCTTCTGGCGCAAGGCGTGCAGTTGAAGGACGGCAAGGACCCGGTCAGCGGCGAGCGCATCACCACCTGGGAGGTAAAAAGATGATTGACCATCTCGGCATCACCGTTTCGGATTTCGACGCCTCGAAGGCTTTCTACGACAGGGCGATGGCGCCACTCGGCGCGTCACTTCTTTACATGGTGCCGCTGGAATACACCGGCGGCGCCAAGGTTGGCGGCTATGGCCGCGACCGGCCGGTGTTCTGGCTGAGCAGCGGCAAGGACAGACCGAGGGACCACCAGCATGTTGCCTTCACCGCGCGCAGCCGCGCCGAGGTCGATGCTTTCCATGCCGCGGCCCTCGCTGCCGGCGGCAAGGACAATGGTGGGCCGGGCCTGCGGCCGCACTACCATCCGAATTATTACGGCGCCTTCGTCTTCGATCCCGACGGCAACAATGTCGAAGCCGTCTGCCATGATCCGGAGTGAGAGATGATGAGCCTCGATAACCGGCCGGTCTACACAGGCGGCTGCCAGTGCGGTGCGGTGCGCTTCCGCGTCGAGGGTACGCTCGGCGATGCCTCGATCTGCCATTGCCGCATGTGCCAGAAGGCGAGCGGCAATTTCTACCTGCCTCTGGTGTCTGTTCGCGGTGCGAAGGTAGACTGGACGCGTGGCGATCCCAAGCGCTTCCGCTCGTCCAACGCCGCCTGGCGCGGCTTCTGCGCCGATTGCGGCACGCCGCTGACCTTCGAGGCGCCCGATGGCATGGCGCTGGCGATTGGCGCCTTCGATGATCCGGCAGGCATCGCGCCGACCATCCAATGGGGCACCGAGGCAAAGCTGCCCTATGTCGATGCCATCCCGCGATTGCCGGGCGAGGACACGTCGGCCGACATCTCGTCCGCCCCCTATCTCGCCGAGCTTGTCTCTTATCAACATCCCGACCACGACACCGAGCAATGGCCGCCAGAGGAAAGATCATGACCGAGACCGTTCGAACCGGCGGCTGCCAATGCGGCGCCGTGCGTTTCCGCATCAAGGGGGCGCTCGGGCGCCCGTCCGTCTGCCATTGCCGCATGTGCCAGAAGCAGTTCGGCTCCTTCTTCGGTGCCCTGGTGACGGCGCCCAAGGACGGCGTCGAATGGGTGCGTGAGGAGCCGAGCTACTTCCAGTCGTCGGTCAACATCGATCGCGGCTTCTGCGCCCGTTGCGGCACGCCGCTGACCTACCGCCAACCCGGCGGGCTGGAGATCGCCATCGGCGCCTTCGATGACCGCTCCGACCTGGCACCGCAGATCCAGGTCAATTACTCCGCGCGGCTGCCCTGGGTGGAAAAGATCTTTGAGGCACCGGTGCATGACGATCCCGATTACTACGCCAGGCAGGAGCAGATCATCTCCTTCCAGCATCCGGATCACGAGACGGCCAACTGGCCGCAGCAGGGCCTGAAACTATGAGCTTGCGTACCCTCTATCCGGAGATCGAGGCTTACGAGTCCGGCATGCTCGATGTCGGCGACGGCCATCAGATCTATTGGGAGCGCTCCGGCACCAAAGGCGCGAAGCCCGCGGTGTTCCTGCATGGCGGACCGGGCGGCACCATCTCGCCAAAGCACCGGCGCCTGTTCGATCCAAAACTCTACGACGTCGTCCTGTTCGACCAGCGCGGCTGCGGAAAATCGACGCCCAACGCCTCGCTGGACGCCAATACCACCTGGCATCTGATCGCCGACATCGAGCGGCTGCGCGCAATGTGCGGCTTCGACAAATGGCTGGTGTTCGGCGGCTCCTGGGGCTCGACGCTGGCGCTCGCCTATGCCGAGACGCATCCCGATAGGGTCAGCGAAGTGGTGGTGCGCGGCATCTATACCCTGACCCGCGCCGAGCTCGAATGGTACTATCAATTCGGCGTCTCCGAGATGTTCCCCGACAAATGGGAGCGTTTTTTGGCGCCGATCCCCGAGGCCGAACGGGGCGACATGATGGCCGCCTACCGCAAGCGGCTGGTCGGGTCCGACCGCAAGGCGCAGGTCGAGGCCGCGCTTGCCTGGAGCCTGTGGGAAGGCGAGACGATCACGCTGTTGCCGGAGCCGGAGACCAGCGGCAAGTTTGGCGAGGACGACTACGCCGTCGCCTTCGCCCGCATCGAGAACCATTACTTCATCCATGCCGGCTGGCTGGAGGAAGGGCAACTGCTGCGCGACGCCTGGAAGCTGAAGGACATCCCCGGCACCATCGTCCACGGCCGCTACGACATGCCGTGCCCGGCGCGCTATGCCTGGGCGCTGCACAAGGCCTGGCCGAAGGCGGATTTCCATCTGATCGAAGGCGCCGGCCATGCCTACTCGGAGCCCGGCATCCTCGACCGGCTGATCCGGGCGACCGACCAGTTTGCAGGGAAATGATCATGGCTCGCGAGCGCCTCTTCTTCTTCGACACAACCCTCCGCGATGGCCAGCAGACGCCGGGCATCGATTTTTCCGTCGAGGACAAGATCGCCATCGCCAAATTGCTGGACGAGTTCGGCATCGACTATGTCGAGGGCGGCTATCCTGGCGCCAATCCGACCGACACGGGCTTCTTCCAGCAGAAGCGGACGCAAAGCGCTAAATTCGTCGCCTTCGGCATGACCAAGCGAGCAGGGGTGTCGGCCTCCAACGACCCAGGCCTTGCAGCCCTTGTCCAGTCGAAGTCCGACGCCATCTGCTTTGTCGCCAAGAGCTGGGACTATCATGTCCGCGTCGCGCTCGGCTGCACCAACGAGGAGAACCTCGAGTCCATCCAGGCTTCCGTCAAGGCGGCGACCGGTGCCGGCAAGGAAGCGATGGTCGATTGCGAGCATTTCTTCGATGGCTTCAAGGCCAATGCCGACTATGCGCTGGCCTGCGCGAAAACAGCTTACGATGCCGGAGCGCGCTGGGTGGTGCTGTGCGACACCAATGGCGGCACGCAACCCTCGGAAGTGCGCGTCATCGTCGAGAAGGTGATTGCATCCGGAATCCCTGGCGACCATCTCGGCATCCATGCCCACGACGACACCGGCCAGGCGGTGGCGAATTCGCTGGCCGCCGTCGAGGCCGGCGTGCGCCAGATCCAGGGCACGCTGAACGGCATCGGCGAGCGCTGCGGCAACGCCAATCTGATCTCCATCGTGCCGACGCTGGCGCTGAAGCCGGCCTTCGCCGACCGTTTCGAGACGGGCATTTCGGCCGAGGCACTGACCGGCATATCCAGGCTTTCCCGTGCCTTCGACGAACTCTTGAACCGCGCCCCTGAAGCGCAGGCGCCCTATGTCGGCGCCTCCGCCTTCGCCACCAAGGCCGGCATCCATGCCTCGGCGCTGGCCAAGGAGCCGGCGACCTATGAGCACATTCCTCCGGAAATGGTTGGCAACCGCCGTCGCGTCATGGTCTCGGACCAGGGCGGCAAGGCCAATTTTCTCGCCGAGCTGAAGCGGCGCGGCATCGATGTGCCGCGAGACGACCACCGGCTCGACGCGCTGATTGCGGTCGTCAAGGAGCGCGAGGCCGAGGGCTATGCCTACGAAGGCGCCGACGCCTCGTTCGAGCTTCTGGCGCGCAAGATGCTGCATGGCCTGCCGGAGTTCTTCAACGTCACCTCGTTCCGCTGCATGGTCGAGCGCCGGTTCGACGCCAACGGCCAACTCAAGACGGTCTCCGAGGCGATCGTCAAGGTGCTGGTCGACGGCGAGGAGAAGATGTCGGTGGCCGAAGGCCATGGCCCGGTCAACGCGCTCGACATCGCGCTGCGCAAGGATCTCGGCAAATACCAGAACGAGATCGCCGATCTCGAGCTTGCCGACTTCAAGGTGCGTATCCTCAATGGCGGCACCGAGGCGATCACCCGCGTGCTCATCGAATCGCATGATGCGACCGGCGCCCGCTGGTGGACGGTCGGCGTCTCGGAAAACATCATTGACGCCTCCTTCCAGGCGCTGATGGATTCGATCGTCTACAAGCTGATGAAGAACCGCGACATGGCGGGGCTGGTGGCGGCGGAGTGAGGTTCTGCGAAGGCAGCCGCAGGGTAGGGCTGCGAGCCACTTGAACCATCAGCGAAAGTCCATTGATCCATCAGTAATTTGCGATGGTCTTGGGCAAGCCGCTGGCGCATAGCGTTGGGCCATGGCAACCGAAACAGCTCACCTCGACGAAGACGCCAAGGCCCGCCGCGGCTTTCTGCTGGCGCTGGGCGCCTATCTCCTGTGGGGGATGCTGCCCTTCTACATGAAGGCGGTGGCGCATCTGCCGCTTATCGAGGTCATCGCCCACCGCATCGTCTGGTCGGTGCCGATCGCCGCCGCCGTTCTGGTCTGGGCCGGCCGCACCGCCGATTTCAAGGCTGCGATCCGTTCGCCGCGCAGCATTGCCATGGCGGCGCTGACGGCAACGCTGATTTCGGTCAACTGGGGCATCTATGTCTGGGCGATCGCCGTCGACCGCACCGTCGAGACCGCGCTCGGCTATTACATCAATCCGCTGGTGGTGGTCGTGGTCGGCGCGGTGCTGCTCGGCGAGCGGCTGGACCGGCTGCAGATCGCGGCGGTGATGCTGGCTGCGGTCTCGGTCACGGTGCTGACCTTCGAGGGCGGCAAGCTGCCCTGGGTGTCGCTGGCGCTGGCCTTCTCTTTCGCCGCCTACGGTTTCTTCCGCAAGACGCTGCCGATTGGCCCGAGCCAGGGCTTTCTGCTCGAAGTGCTGCTGCTTTCGGTGCCGGCACTTTGCTACATCGCCTACCTGATCGCCACCGGGCAGGACCATTTCGTCTCCGGCACCACCAACGACACCGCACTGCTCGTCGGTTGCGGCCCAGTGACGGCGGTGCCGCTGCTGCTGTTCGCCTTTGGCGCCAGGCTGCTGCGCCTCTCCACCATCGGCATCATGCAGTACATCGCGCCGACCATGGTGTTCCTGATTGCGGTGCTGGTTTTCGGCGAGCCGTTTGGCAACGTCCAGGCTATTGCATTCGGCCTGATCTGGACAGCGCTGGCGATGTATAGCTGGTCGATGTTCCGCGGCCGCGAGATCCGGCCGGCGGCACCGGCAGCTCGGTAGGCAAGGGGTTTCCGATGTACGTTCTGCATATCGCCAACAAGAACTATTCGTCATGGTCGCTGCGGCCGTGGGTGCTGATGCGTACCCTCGACATCCTGTTCGAGGAGCGGCTGACGCCGTTCCCCACGGGATCAAGCTGGGACCTGTACCGGCCGTTCTCGCCCAGCGGCCGGGTGCCGTGCCTGGTCGACGAGGGCTGGGCTGTCTGGGATTCCCTGGCCATCGTCGAATATCTCGCCGAGCGCCACCATGGCGTCTGGCCTGTCGAAGCCAAGGCGCGCGCCTGGGGGCGCTCCGCAGCCGCCGAGATGCATTCGAGCTTTACTGCGCTGCGCAATCTATGCCCGATGAGTTGCGGTCTGCGCGTCGAGCCATTTGCGATGTCCGATGCGCTGAAGCACGATCTTTTCCGCCTCGGCGACCTGTGGAATGACGGCCTTGCCCGCTTCGGCGGGCCGTTCCTGGCCGGCGATCATTTCACTGCTGTCGATGCCTTCTTTGCCCCGGTGGCGTTTCGGGCGCAGTCCTATGGCCTGTCATTCGAGGGCGCGGGCGCTGACTATCCGGCGCGATTGCTCGACCTGCCGGCGATGCGTGAATGGTATGAAGCAGGCCTTGCCGAGGCGTGGCGCGAGCCCGACCATGAGGCGGAAGTTCGCGCCGCCGGCACAATCACAAGGGATCTTCGCGCCACGGCGTAGCAGGACGCTGCGCTACATCCGCCCAAGCCGCCTGACGAAGAGATAGACGGCAGCGGCGACAAACAGCGCCACTGCCGTCACAACCCAGAATCCCATCGGCGTGTCGACCAGCGGCAGGCCGCCGACATTCATGCCGAACAGGCCCGAAATGATGGTCATCGGCAACAGCACCGCCGTCATGACAGACAGTATGTAGAGCAACTGGTTCGACTGCATCGTCAGCTTGGCCATCAGCTCGTCCTGCAGCAGCCGCGTGCGGGCCTGCAATTGTTCGCCGTCATGGTAGAGCGTATGCGCCCGGTGCGAGAGGCGTGCGGCCATGTCATTGATCGCATCGGGCAAATCGTTGCGATGCGAATGGTCGAGATGCCGGAACAGGCTGGTCAGCGTCGCCATCTGCCGGTGGATGACCACCAGTTGCCGGCGTGCGGCGACCAGCGACTGCCGCTCGCTGTGCCATGCGTCGCACACGATGCGGTCTTCGATGCCGTCGAGCGTCTCGGAGAGGCCGCCGAGTTCCGCGGCCATGCCGTCCAGCGACTGGCCCATGACCGCCTCGATCAGTTCGGCCGGCGAGCGGAATTTTCGCGTGCCGTTCTCGACCGCCTTGCGGATGGTATCGACGGACTGCAGCGGCTGCTTGCGGGCGCCGATCAACATCGTTTCGTTAAGGGCGAAGCGGAAATGGCCGAGCCCGCGCGCCTCCGCCGAATAGTCGTGGCGCAGATCCGGCAGGTCGCCATAGAGCCAGTCGTCCTCGAGGTCGATGTGGCAGCCATGGCTGGCGGTCAGGAAGGCCTCGCGCACCGGCGGCGGCAAGGCCTGCTCGGACGCGATTTCATGGCGCGCGCGCATGTCGGACAGTTGGTAGCTGCGCCAGGTCCATTGCGCTTGCGCCACATCCTTCGTTCGCACGCCCTCGGCGGTGAAATGATAGAGGAAGAATAGCCCGTGCTCGTCGGGCAGGTAGGGAGACAGGTCGCTGCCTTCCGGGTTGAGAGCGATGTTCATGGTCGCTTCGCCAAATGCGGGTTTCCAAGGCAGCCCGCACGGGCAGGCTGCGAAATTCCTAGCATGCGGCAGCCCGGTTTCGTGTGACGGTTTCTTGACAGCCGATCACAGCGTGGCGAGCGCCGGCCGACGGCGGCGAGCGCCGCCAGCAGCGCCGTTTGATGCCGTTCAGCGCTTCGGGCCGAAGCCGGGATAGGGGTTGAGTGGCACCACCGCGGCAATGTCCATCATGCCGGCCTTGACCAGCGGCAAGGTGGCGAGATGGCCGCGCACGTCGGCATCGCTGCCGGCCTCGAACATCATGCCGCTGCCCGGAATGTCGCCGCGGTTCCACACCTGGCGCACCGCACCTTCGGCATAGAGCGTGCGGCGCTGTTCGGCTTCGCCAGGCAGCAGCGGCGCGAAATCGGCGTCGCTGAACTTTTCGGTGTTGCGGGTGAGAAGGGCAAAGAACTGCATGGCGGTTTCCTGTGGTTTCCGGTTTGGAATGGCGACAGTGTCGCCGTCACTGGTCAGACTGTCCAAGACTGATTAGGCTAAAGTTCAGACCTGAGAGGAATAGATTCAGGAGTAAAAATGTTCGACCTGCGCCAGCTTCGCTATTTCGTTGCCGTGGCCGAGGCGGGCAATGTCGGCCGCGCCGCCGAACTGCTGCATATCTCGCAGTCGCCCTTGAGCCGGCAGATCATGCAGCTCGAGGCGCAACTGGGTGTCGCCTTGTTCGAACGGGCAAAGCAGCGGGTTCATCTCAATGCCGAGGGCAAGGCTTTCCTTACCGAGGCCCGCGCCCTGCTGGCCAATGCGCGGCGCTTGGAGGAGCTCGGCCGCGACCTTGCGAGCGGTGCTGCCGGCCGTCTCGCCATCGGCTATGTCGAGGGCGCGGTGCATGCCGGGCTGGTCGCCGGCATGCTCAGGCAGTTCCGCCGCGATAGGCCCGACTTCCATCTGCGATTGATGAGCCAGCGCTCGGCAGCGCAGGTCGAGGGGCTGCGCCGGCGCACGCTCGACCTCGGCCTCGTCTATTCGCCGCCGGCCGATGATGATCCCGACATTTCCTCGTTGCTCGTCAGGCGCGAGCCGCTTTTGCTGGCGATGCCGCAGGGCGATCCGCTTGCCGATGTCGCCGACATCCTTGCGCATCATCTCGACGGCCGCACCTGGATCACCGTGGTGCGCCAGCCCGAAGATACCAATCGCGGCCAGTTCCTCGCTGCCTGCGCCAAGGGCGGCTTCGTGCCCGACATCGCCTACGAGACGGCCGATCCGCTGACTTCCCTCGGCCTGGTCAGCGCCGGGCTCGGCCTGGCGACGGTGCAGGCCAGCCTGCAAAGCGCCGCACCACCCGGGATCGTCTTTCGCGACTTGCCCTGGTTTGAGCGCAGCGTCTCGATCCATCTCGCCTGGCGGCGCCAGGACAAGCGCGCGGTGATCGCGGATTTAAGGAGGGCAGTAGGGCAGTAGGGCACAGTAGGGTGTGGGTGTCAGGAGCTCACATACTGCCTTACTGCCCTACACCCTTACTCCCCTACATCTTGTCTATCACCGACTGCACACCCTCGGTAGGCGCATCGACAGACGATCCCGCCACCATGATGGCGGCGACGATCGCTTCTGGGTCTTCGACCACCAGCGGTTTGACCCGCTGTGCGGTGTGGATGAAGCCTTCAGCCGACATATGGTCGAGCAGCGAAAGCATCGGATCCCAGAACCCCTTGATGTTGGCGAACACGATCGGCTTGCGGTGATGGCCGAGCTGGCCCCAGGTCATGATCTCGACGATCTCCTCGACCGTGCCGATGCCGCCCGGCAGCGCCACAAAGGCGTCGGATTTTTCGAACATCCTGTGCTTGCGCTCGTGCATGTTGTCGGTGATCACGAGCTCGTCGAGCCGGTCAAGCGCGGTTTCGGTTGCTTCCCTGTTGATCAGGAAGCGTGGAATGATGCCCGTCACCTTGCCGCCGGCCTTGAGCGCGCCCTCGGCGACGGCGCCCATGATGCCTTTGGTGCCGCCGCCATAGATCAGCCGCAGGCCGGATCTGGCGAGCGAGCGGCCGAGCAGATGTCCGGCCTTGGCATAGGTTTCATCGCGGCCCGGAGACGAGCCGCAATAGACGCAGACGGATCGAATCGTGTTCATGTAGTGATTGGTGATAGGGACGGCAGACGGGGTCAAGCCCGGGCGGGCTTTTTCTTGTCGGACTCGCCAAAACAGGCTAGACCGGCGTTAGGTGGCTAAGGGGCAGGGAGACTATGGCAATTAATCCTTTGAAGGCGTTTTTGTTCGCGGCGGGTGGGACCGTTGCGGCCGCAGGAACCGCCTATGTATCGGGCGCGCTCGACACGTATCTTAATCACACGCCGCCGGCCGAGATCGCAGCACTAGCGCCGGCCGACACGAAGCCGGCGGAAACAAAACCGGCCGACGCGGGCACCGAAGGCCGGTTGCCAGCGGCACCGGCGCCCGCCACCGACGCCACGGCACCCGCTGCCCCCGCTGCTCCGGCGGCGCCCGCGGCAGAGGCTCCGGCGGCACCAGCCGCAGCGCCAGCGGCACCCGCCGCAACTGGGCCGATCGCCCCGACCTTCGATGTCGTGCGTGTCGAAGGCAGCGGCTCGATCGTCGTCGCCGGCAATGCCGCACCCAATTCCAAGGTCGAGATCCTCAACGGTGCGACGGTGCTCGGCTCGACGGTCGCCGGTGCCGATGGCGCCTTTGCCATCGTGCTCGACGATCCGCTGAAGCCCGGCGACTATACGATCACGCTGCGCTCGACGGCGGGCGATGTCGTGACCGCCTCGGCGCAGACCGCCGTCGTCTCGATCCCGCAGAACCCCGCCGGCCAGGTGCTGGCCATGGTCGAGGAGCCCGGCAAGCCGTCCGAGCTGCTCACCGTCCCTGCGCCCGACACCAAGCCCGCCGCACCCGCCACCGGAGACCAGGCGGCCGCGCCGGCGACCCCAGCGCCGACGCCTGAAGCGCCGGCTGCGCCAGCCACTGTTGAAGCCGCACCTGCGCCGGCAGCGCCTGCGGCGGCGCCCGGCGCATCGGTTGCCGAGCCCAAGATCGTCGTTGAGGCCGTCGAGATCGACGGCAACAAGATCTTCGTCGCCGGCATCGCCGATCCCGGCCGCAAGGTGCGCGCCTATGCCAACGACATCCTGCTCGGCGACGCGCTGACCTCGCCCGACGGCCATTTCCTGGTCGAGGCGACGCGCGACATTCCTGTCGGCAGCTACACCATCCATGTCGACGGCCTCGATGCCGACGGGGTGAAGGTGGTGGCCCGCGCCGCCGTGCCGTTCGAACGCGAGCCGGGCGAGTCGGTTGCCGCCGTCGCCCCGGCCGAAAGCAAGCCTGCCGAGCCAAAGCCGGCCGCGCCGGCGACGGACCTTGCCGCGCCTGCAACAACGGCGCAAACGCCTGCTGCCCCGGCCGCCGAAGCGCCGGCAGGTGCCGTTGCACCCGCCACCACGCCCGCACCCGCAGCCGAGGCTCCGGCCGAGGTGGCGGCGGCGACGCCCAACGTGCCCGAGACGGTGGCGCCCAAGCTCGAACCTGCCGACGGCGCCGTCATCATCCGCCGCAAAGATACGCTCTGGCGGATCTCACGGCGCGTCTATGGCCGTGGCGTGCGCTATTCGACCATCTATCTCGCCAATCAGGACCAGATCCGCGATCCGGACCGCATCTGGCCGGGGCAGGTGTTCAAGGTCCCGCAAAAGTCGAAGGAAGGCGAGAACGCCGACCTCAAGGCAATGGGCGACCAGATGACGGCACCTCCGGCCAAGGCGAACTAGAGAATTCAGCAAGCCAGGGGCTTGGCGATCGCCTTCATCACGAGGCGCGAGCCCGTTCTGCGTCTGCGATGTGACCCGGCCATGCTCTGTTGCCGATGGAGTCGAGAACACTCGACGGTATGAACTCAGTCCATGCCTGCGCGACGCATATGGCGTTGGAGGAGCAGAGAAGGAGGGACAAGAATACTGGTTGCCCGCTATAATCTGCCTGCAATTATAGATGGGGGTTATAAATGAGAAAAGGCGACTTCAGTGAACTGGCCATGTTCATCGCGGTCGCCGAGGAGGGAAGCTTTACACGCGCAGCCGCAAAGCTTGGCCTTTCCCAGTCGGCACTTAGCTATGCCGTCCGCATGCTCGAGGAGCGGCTCAAAGTCCGATTGATCTCACGAACGACTCGCAGCCTGTCATTGACGGACGCCGGAGAAAAGCTGCTTCACAGCCTGCGACCGGCATTCGAGCACATAGACAGCGAGATCGCCCAACTCACCGCGCTTCGCGACAAGCCTGCGGGCACGATCCGCATCACGACGTTTCGCCACGCCGCAAGAACGGTCCTCTGGCCTGCCTTGGTGAAGTTCCTGCCGGAGTATCCGGACATCGCTGTCGAGATCAATGTCGATGAAGGCCTCATCGACATTGTCGCTGGCCGGTTCGACGCCGGCATCCGTGTGGGAGAGCAGGTCGAGAAGGATATGGTGGCGGTCCGGGTGAGCGCGGATTTCCGCATGGCGGTGGTAGGCTCCCCACTCTACTTCGCCAACCGGGAGGTGCCGCAAACGCCACGTGATTTGAGCAACCACAATTGCGTCAGCTACCGGCAGAGCGCCGGAGGTGGACTCTATGCCTGGGAGTTCGAGCGCGATGGTGTCGAGCTCGAGGTCCGGGTCAATGGGCCGCTCGTCATCAACGACAACGAGATGCTGGTGAACGCCGCCCTCGACGGACTGGGGCTGGTCTACACGTTCGAAACTCAAATTGCCCAACATGTTGCCGACGGACGTTTGATCCGGGTGCTGGAAGATTGGTGCCCGCCATTCTCCGGCTGTCACCTCTACTATCCAAGCCGGCGGCAACATACACCAGCCTTCGCCCTCCTGCTCGAAGCGCTTCGCTACAAGGGCTAGTGACCGGCGCTTCGTTCTGAAAGCGACCTTCATTTATCAATTCCATTTCTAACTACATGCAGATTATGCCGGCTAATCGGATAGAGCTGCGCGGCCTACCTTCCTGTTCATCGAAAACAGGAGTTAGAAATGAACAAGGTCTGGTTCATCACGGGTGCCGGCAGCGGCATCGGCGCCGCAACCGCCAGGGCGGCTCTGAAGGCAGGCGATCGGGTCGTCGCGACCGGCCGCAATCTCGACAAGGTCCGCAACGCGCTGAGCGACCTGGCAGGCGATAAGCTCGCCTTCGTCCAGTTGGACGTCGCCGACGAAGCACAGGCAAGGGCGGCGGTCGACAAGGCGATGCAGGCGTTCGGCCGCATCGACGTTCTGGTCAACAACGCCGGCTACAGCCTGCTCGGCAATTTCGAGGAATTGAGCTCCGCCCAGATCGAGGGGCTGGTCTCGACCAATCTGTATGGCGTGATCCACGTCATGCGTGCCGTCCTTCCGGTTATGCGCAAGCAGCGGTCAGGCCGGATCATCAACATCAGTTCCCTTGCCGGGATAATGGGCTTCAAGCACTGCGGGGCCTATAGCGCCGCCAAGTTTGCCGTCGAAGGCCTTTCCCTTTCGGTGGCTGAGGAGGTCGAACAGTTCGGCATCAAGATCATGGTGGTCGCACCGGGCTTCTTCCGGACGGACCTTCTCGACGCGCAGAACGCCAAGTATAGCGCGGGCACCATCGAGGACTACGCCGCCGAAGGTAGCGCCGAAGCCATGTGGTCGGGCTATGACGGCAAGCAGCAAGGTGACCCCGCCAGGCTCGGCGACGTCTTCGTGAAGCTCGCCGGGATGGAAAATCCTCCACGGCAGTTCCTGGCTGGCAGCGACGCCCTTGCGGCATTCAAGCCGGTCCTCGAAGGGCGCCTCGAGGACCTGCGCGCCTACGAGGATCTGTCCACGTCGACAGATGGTTCTTTCTGATCACCAAGGCTCTCAAACCAAAGGAACTAGTACAATGAAGAAACTCGTTGTCGGCGCGACCGCCGCCGTGGCCCTCGCCATCGCTCTTGCCACAACCGGCTATGCCCAGGATTCGCAGGCGCCCGGCTACATGATTGCCAACTACACGATCAACGATCAGGCCGGGTTCAAAAAATACATGGAGGAGGCGGGTCCGCTGGCTCCGAAGTTCGGTGGCAAGATCATCGTCTTCAACCTGAATGCGACCGCTGTGGAAGGCGAGCCGAAAAAGGTCATGGCCATCGCCGAGTTCCCGAGCCTCGCCGATGCGCAGCGCTTCTACAAATCGCCGGAATATACGGCCGCGCGGAAGTTCCGCGTCGCCTCGACCGAAGGCTCGGTCATCATCACCGAAGGGTTTTTCCCACCGCAGCACTAACAGGCGAATGGGGCGGGGCGACAATCCCCGCCTGTCAAATCTGTGCTGACATCGACGTTCAACAACAATGCGAGGAGCCCCTCATGGGCAACCAACGTAACAATTCTGTTCAGCAGGAAGGCGCTCCATCGAATGGGCGCCGGCAGCTTCTGAAAGCCGGAGCAGCACTCGCCGCTTTCCCCATCATCGCCGCCACATCTGTTGGTGCACAGGCAGCGGACAACCAAACGATCATGGGTGCAATCGTGACCGATCCAAAATCCGAAGACTTCATCAATGGCATGGCTGACTTGATGGCGCATTCAACCCGCACGCCTGTCCTGCGGTGGCCGAACGAGTACGGCCTGGACTACGAGGAGATTTTCTTCCCGGCGCTGGATGGCGTGACCATCGAGGGCTGGTTCATTCCTGCCGACTCCGACAAATTGCTCATCTTCAATCACCCCATGCCCTGCAACCGCTATGGCTATCCGGGCCATCTGGAGCCCTGGACAAATTTCGGCGGCTTCGAAGTCAATTTCCTGCCGGAATACAAGCTTCTGCATGATGCGGGCTACAACATCATCACCTACGACATGCGCAACCACGGCCGCAGCGGAACGGGCAGCGGCGGCATCAATGGTCATGGTGTGCTGGAGTATCGTGACGTGATCGGATCGTTGCGCTACGCGAAATCCCGGCCCGATACCAAGGACATGAAGACGGCCCTTTACAGCCGCTGCCTGGGCGCCAATGCGACGATTGTGGGCATGAAGAAGCACCCGCAAGAATTCGCCCACATCAAGGCGATGATAGCCTTGCAGCCGGTGTCGCCGGCGGTGTTCGTCCAGACGGCGATGGAGAATCAGAAAATCGCAAATGGTGCCGAACTGTTCGATGTGGCCTTTCACAAGCAGACCGGCTTTCACCTCGCTGACGTCTGGCCGATGGAATATGCCAAGGCGGTGACGGTTCCGACCCTCGTCGCGCAGGTCCGCAACGATTTCCTGACCAAGCCCTCCAACGTGCAGGAAATCTACGACACCATCTCTTCCCAGGGCAAGAAACTGTTCTGGATCGAAGGGACGGACCAGCGTTTCGAGGGCTACAACTATTTCGGCAAGAACCCGCAACCGGTGCTCGATTGGTTCGGCTCGCACATTTCATGACGTAACGGCCGACCTGCCCATCAGGGTGGCTTGCCGCAGGACCGGTCATCGTCTATCGCCGATGGACGATGACCGAATCCCTCCGCCAAACAGACGCACGCTGCTGCGCTCCGGACAGCCGTGCCGTCGCCGCCAGGCTGGCGGCGCTTTCACATCCGGCGCGCATCGAGATCCTCAAACATTTGTCGGCCAGAAACTCCTGCTGTTGCCGCGAGGTCGTTGATCATCTCGACCTGGCGCAATCCACCGTGTCCCAGCACCTGAAGATACTGGTCGAGGCCGGACTGGTGCGCTTTGCGCCGGACCGCCAGCGCTCGCGCTATGAGGTCGACCGCGCGGCACTCGCCGATGTTTCCGCGTCGGTGACCGCACTCGTCAATTCCTGCTGCTCCGGCCGCTAGAATAAGAAGAAAGCACCAAAAAAATGGCCGAAAAAACTGTCTCCGCCGATTCCTCGACCTTCAGGACCTTGCGCAATCTGTGGCCCTATATGTGGCCGGCCGACCGCGCCGACCTCAGGGCGCGGGTCACCTGGGCGACGCTGTTGCTGGTCGTCGCCAAGCTGACGCTGGTCGCCGGACCCTACTTCTTTAAATGGGCGACCGACGCGCTGGCCGGCGACGCCAAATCGGCGCCGCCGCTGCCGGCCTTCATGCTGGCGCCGGTCATGCTGGTCATCGCCTACAATGTGCTCAGGCTGGTGCAACTCGGCTTCAACCAGCTGCGCGATGCGCTGTTTGCCCGCGTCGGGCAACATGCGGTGCGCCAGCTCGCCTTCCGCACCTTCGTCCACATGCACCAGCTGTCGCTTCGCTTTCATCTCGAGCGGCGCACCGGCGGCCTGTCGCGCATCATCGAGCGTGGCACCAAGGGCATTGAGACGATCGTGCGCTTCATCATGCTCAACACGGCGCCGACCATCCTGGAATTCGCGCTGACCGCCGGCATCTTTGCCGTCACCTATGGCTGGAAATACGTGGCGGTCGTCGCCGTGACGGTGTTGCTCTATGTCTGGTTCACGGTCAGGGCCAGCGACTGGCGCATCTCGATCCGCCGCGACATGAACGACAGCGACACCGACGCCAACACCAAGGCGATCGATTCGCTGCTCAATTTCGAGACCGTCAAATATTTCAACAACGAAGCCATGGAGGCCGAGCGCTTCGACCGCTCGATGGCGCGCTATGAGATGTCAGCGACCAGGATCTGGACCTCGCTCGGCTGGCTGAACTTCGGCCAGGGCGTCATCTACGGCGTCGGTACCGTCATCGTCATGTGCATGTCGGCGCTGGAGGTGCAGGCTGGCACGCAGAGCGTCGGCGACTTCGTCTTCATCAACGCCATGCTGATGCAACTCTCGGTGCCGCTCAATTTCATCGGCTTCATCTACCGCGAGATCCGCCAGGGCCTGACCGACATCGAGCAGATGTTCGACCTGCTCGACGTGCCGCAGGAGATTGTCGACAAGCCCGATGCAAAGGCGCTCGCCGTCGGCGCGGGCAAGGTCGAATTCCGCAACGTGCATTTCTCCTATGATCCGAACCGCAAGATCCTGAAGGGCGTCTCCTTCGAGGTGCCGGCCGGCAAGACGGTCGCGATTGTCGGGCCCTCGGGCGCCGGCAAGTCGACCATCTCGCGGCTGCTGTTCCGCTTCTACGACATCCAGTCGGGCCAGGTGCTGATCGACGGCCAGGACGTCAGGGACGTGACGCAGGAGAGCCTGCGCGCGGCGATCGGCATGGTGCCGCAGGACACCGTGCTGTTCAACGACACCGTTGCCTACAACATCCGCTATGGCCGCATCGGAGCCAGCGAGGAGGAGGTGCGCAAGGCGGCCGAGCTCGCCCAGATCGGACCGTTCATCGAGCGGCTTCCGGATGGCTATCGCTCGATGGTCGGCGAGCGCGGGCTGAAACTGTCGGGCGGCGAGAAGCAGCGCGTGGCGATCGCCCGCACCATCCTGAAAGCGCCGTCGATCCTGATGCTCGATGAGGCGACCTCGGCGCTCGACAGCCACACGGAGCAGGAGATCCAGGCCGCGCTCGACCTCGTCAGCCAGGGCCGCACCACCATCGTGATTGCCCACCGGCTGTCGACGGTGATCACGGCCGACGAGATCATCGTGCTCAAGGACGGCCAGATCGCCGAGCGCGGCACCCATGCCGAACTGATGCGCAAGCACGGCCTCTACGCCTCGATGTGGGACCGTCAGCGCGAGGCGACCGAAGCCGAAGAGCGACTGCGCATCGCGCGCGAGAGCGACGAGCTGGGTGTCATCGTGCGCCGGCGGACGTCCGAGGTCGGGTAGGCTTCCTTCTCCCACAAGGGAGAAGAGAAAGCGCTTCGCCCTTTTTCCACTTGACCTCAACTTAAGTTGAGATCGTAGACCGCCGATCGAAGGTGCGTGACGCGCCTGTTCCGACCATGATCCCGAAAAGTGGAAGCCGGTTTTCGGAAAAGATCATGGTCAAACGAGAGATCGGAGATGCAGGAAATGGATCAGCTGAATCAAAAGCTTGGCAATGAAGCCGTGTTCAGGGTCGACAAGTTCGTCGTCCCCGCCGACGCCCGCGAGGAGATACTTCGCAAGGTCAGGGCGACGCATGAATTGCTGCGCCTGCAGCAGGGCTTCGTGCAGGATTTCCTGCTCGAGCAATTCTCGGGACCGGGCGAATTCAACCTCGTCACCATTGTCGAATGGGAAAGCCAGGTGGCCGTCGACAACGTCGTGCCGATCGTCAAGGCGGCCCACGAGCAGGCCGGCTTCAACCCCCAGGAGACGATCGCCCGGCTCGGGGTAAGGGCCGATATCGCCAACTATCAGCGCCTGCCCGAAATGTAGGAAGGCCAGCCCGCCCCGGATACCGGTGCCTCGACGCTCAGCACCTGGCCGGTGCGGGCATCGCTGATCATGTGTTCGAAGCCGCGCCATTCGGCGGCGACGATGAACAGCGTATCGCCGTTGGCGCCGCCGAGCATGCAGGCAAAGCAGCCGCGATCGGCGCTGACGGTTTGCAGTATTTTGCCGCCCTCGCGCACCCGCACGCAATGCCGGTTGGGCACGTCGGCATACCAGACGGCGCCCTCGGCATCGATTGCGATACCATCGGGAAAGCCGTTGCCGAGATCGGCCCACACCCGCCTGTTGGAAAGTCCGCCGTCGGCCGCGATGTCGAAGGCGGTCAGCCGGTTGGCGTGCGATTCGGCGACAATCAACGTCTTGTTATCAGGTGTCACCGCCATGCCGTTGGCAAAGGCGATGTTCTCGGCCACCTGGCGGATCGTGCCATCAGGCGTGATCAGCACGATGGTACCCGGCCCGAAATGCTCGCCCGGAGCAGGCGCTGGCCCGCCGCCATTGACATAGATGTTGCCGCGCCCGTCGACGACGATCTCGTTCCACGGGCTCTTTGACAGCGGTCTGAGGTCGGCATGGGTGGCGAGCGTTCCATCCGCCTCCTGCCGCAGCACCAGGCCCTCGCGGCCCGACACCACGAGCAGCCGGCCGTCCGGCAGCCAGTCGATGGAATAGGGCAGGGTGGCCGGCACGGTCAGCACGACCTTGCTGTTGCCCTGGGTATCAATAACAACGATCTCACCGGTGCCCCAGTTACAGACCCAGAGCCGCCCCTCATGCCATCGCGGTGACTCGCCGAAGGCAAGGCCGCTCGTCACGATACGCGCTTGTTTGGATGCTGATTTCTGCGACGGCATTGCAGGCTCCATGGTTGGTTCGACGAGCGCTTCGCGCCGTTTCTCCAAGGACGGGCGAGCGCGGCTGGCCCCGACAGCAGCGGTGGATTTTCTCAACCGGCTCAAACGCGTCCGCCCGGCGGCCCATCCTCCCATTGTTGCGTTGCGACGACGGGGCCTTTCCGCTATTGAGGCCGGACCTGAAACAAGGGCTGCCCCCATCCCATGAACCTCGTCGACACGATCAAGAATGCGTTCGTTCCGATCCATCGCGAAGGCTATCCGTTCATTGCCGCCTTTGGCGCAGGTACGCTGTTTCTCGGTTATTTCTCCTCGATCCTGTTCTGGATCGGCCTGATCCTGACGGCTTGGTGCGTCTATTTCTTCCGCGATCCCGAGCGCGTCACACCGGTCGATGACCGTCTAGTGGTAAGTCCGGCCGACGGCATCATCTCGGCGGTCGGCCCGGCGGTTCCGCCGCGCGAGCTTGGCCTCGGCAACGGCGAGATGACCCGCATCTCGGTGTTCATGAATGTGTTTTCCTGCCACGTGAACCGCGCGCCGGTGCGCGGCCGCATCGCCAGGATCGAGCATCGGCCCGGCAAATTCCTCAACGCCGAGCTCGACAAGGCAAGCACCGAGAACGAGCGCAACGGCGTTGTCATCGACAGCCCCAACGGCACCGTCGCCGCCGTGCAGATCGCCGGCCTTGTGGCGCGCCGCATCGTCTGCTGGGCCGAGACCGGCGGCTCGATCGCCATCGGCGAGCGCTTTGGGCTGATCCGCTTCGGCTCGCGCGTCGACGTGTTCCTGCCGGTTGCCGCGACGCCGCGCGTCGCCGTTGGCCAGACGGCGGTCGGCGGCGAAACGGTGCTGGCGGAATTCGGCGGCGCCGCCGCGACGCCGCTCGTCAGGATTTCGTAAGCGGTGGGCGCGCCGTTCAAAAAGTTCGAGGCGCATGGCAGCGGCGGTCCGCGCATCCGCGAGATCCCGATGCGCATGGTGCTGCCCAATCTGGTCACCGTGCTTGCCATCTGCGCCGGCCTTTCCGGCATCCGCTTCGGCTTCGAAGGCCGTTTCGAGCCGGCGGTGGTCATGGTGCTGCTCGCCGCCTTCCTCGACGGCATCGACGGGCGCCTGGCGCGCATGCTGAAGGCGACGTCGAAATTCGGCGCTCAGATGGATTCGCTGGCCGACATCGTCAATTTCGGCGTCGCACCAGCGCTGGTGCTCTATGCCTTCATGCTCGATCGCGCCGGTTCGTTCGGCTGGATCGCGGCACTGCTCTTCACCATTGCTTGCGGCTTGAGGCTTGCCCGCTTCAACGTGCTCGACGAGGAGACCGACCGCCCGATCTGGCAGACCGAGTATTTCGTCGGCGTGCCGGCTCCGGCGGGCGCGGTGCTGGTGATGTTGCCGCTCTATCTATCCTTCCTCAGGCTGGGCATTGAGCCCAGCCGTCCTGTCGCTCTTATCGCCACCGGCTTCACCGTCCTGGTCGCCTTCCTGCTGGTCAGCCGGCTGCCGGTCTATTCCGGCAAGAGCATCAAAGTGCCGGGCGACAAGGTGCTGCCGGTCATCCTCGCCGTCGTGCTCTACGTCCTACTGCTGATGACTTACCCCTGGTATACGCTGACCGCGTCGGTCGCCGGCTACCTAGCCTTCCTTCCGTTTAGCGTGCGCGCCTATTCCAGGCGCGCCAAGCGTGAGGGCGAGAAGGTGCCGCCTTCGGATATCGGCTGAGCCGCTATAGAGCGGTTCTGCGCTTCAGCGAAACGATAAACCGCTTAAGGCCGCAGGCTTCGAAGCAACAAATCACACCAGGCCGCCGCAAAGCGTTCGTCGCTGATGTCGATGGCGCGCTCGCCCCAGATCGCTTCGAAGACGCGGAACATGGCGACGCTGCCGACGATGACGGCGGCGACCGCCTGGCTGTCATGTGCACGCAACTCGCCTTGCCGCTCGTGCTCCTGCAGCCATTTGGCGATGGCAAGGTATGTGCTTTGCATGATCTCGCCGCGCGCCGCGCCCTCCAGCTCCGGGAAATGCTCGAGATCGCGCCACAGGATCCTGAGCACATCGCGGTTGGCTCCGAGCCTTTCCAGCATGCTTTCTACGAGTCGCCGCGAGCCCTCATCCACCGGCAGCATCATCTCGCCGAGCTCGGCCCGACTTTCCCGCGCCTCTCCGACGAACCGTTCGACCGCCGCGGCAAGCAGCGCTTCCTTGGAGGGGAAGTGCTTGTAGAGCGCGCCGGAGCCGCGCGAGAGGCCCGCGGCTTCCTGGATGTCGGGAACGCTGGTGCGGTCGTAGCCGCGTTTGGCAAAGAGCCGAATGGCTTCGCGCAATATTCGCTCGCGTCCGGTGGATGGCGGTTTCATGGTTGCTCCTGGCTCAGTCGAAAACAGCGACGCGGGTTCGCAACGGACGATAGCATCGGATTGATTAGGCCTTTGCGGACCGCGCATGCCAACCTTGCTCGGAAAGCCACGCCTTCCAGGTCCTTTCGCCAAGCCGCTGGTCGGTTTCGACCAGGCCCATGTTGCGGCTCATCTTCCGGCTTACCGGCAGCGGCAGGACGAGACGCCTCAACCCAAGCGCATCGCGGTATTGCCGGGCGAAACTCGAGAATGGCATCACCTCGGGGCCACCGATCTCCGTGCGCACGCCACGCTGCCCGTCGTTGACGGCCTCAGCCAGATAGCTGGCGACATCGCGCGTATCGACGGGATTTGAGAGCGAGGTCGGCAGCGGCCAGACCGGCAGCCATTTCAACCCGCCAAGCATCTGCGCCAGAAGGTAATAGAACGGCGTCGCGCGGATGACCGACCACGACAGCGATGACTCCCGCACAAGCTGCTCGCCCGCAAGTTTTACGCGAGCATAGGGCAGGGCGCTGAATTCAAGGCCGACGATCGACACGAAGATGAAATGGCCAATGCCAGCGCGGTGCGATGCAGCGAGAAGGCGTCGCGTGCCCTCGACATCCACGCTTGCCGGGCTGGAGAAGAAATCGACCGGCCTCATACCGCGCCTGGCGATCGGCGAGAGCGTTGCAGCATGGACGACGGTATCGACACCGAGAAGGGCGTCATCGATTCCTTCGCCCGTTGCGAGATCGCCCACTGCCCATTCCACCGAGCTGTCCTGCCCGGCTTTTCTGGCAAACAACCTGACTGTGTGGCCAGTTTCTGTCAGCGTCGGCACGAGATCATGGCCGAGATGTCCAGTCCCGCCGGTAACAAGGATTTTTGTCATCGAGGTTCTCCTAGCTGTGCAGGAGCGGCGAGGTCAGGACGTCATTACCACGCGGCGCGCCTGCTCGAGATGCAGCGTTCAGGCTGCTCATCTAAGGTAGGGAGTGAATACTCTCTCACCACTGGTTTGTCTATTCGCATTGCGCGCGGCACGACCGCGCACCTCTTGCACCTCGGAGGCTGTGGATCGGCAATGCAATAGCCCGCTGGGCGGCACCATGCCGCCGGCGGACGCGTGTTCGAGATTGGTTGCTGGCGGGGAGGCCGAAATTACGCCGCAGCGCTCAGCCCCAGCCGGTCGATCGCCAGCCTGCGGGTCGAGACATAGTCGGTCTTGCCCGAGCCCAGCACCGGGATCTCCTCGACCTTGACGATGTCGTTGGGCACCATCAGCTCGGCCGCGCCCGCCTGCTTGCCGAACTTGCGCAGTTCCTCCGGGTCGGCATCGTCGGCGGTGGTGACCAGCACGATGCGCTCGCCGCGCCTTTTGTCCGGCACCGCCACTGCCGCATGGCGCTCCTCCGGCCACAGCGACTGCACCAGCATCTCGACCGCGCCCAGCGACACCATCTCGCCGGCGATCTTGGCGAAGCGCTTGGCGCGGCCGCGAATGGTGATGAAGCCATCGCGGTCGACCGAGACGATGTCGCCGGTGTCGTGCCAGCCGTCCAGCGGCTGCAATTCGCCGGGGCGATCAGCGGTCATGTAGCCCATCATCAGGTTCGGCCCGTCGAGCCAGAGACGGCCGGCATCATCGATGCCTTCGACCGGCTCGAGCTTCATGCGCATCGCCGGCAGCGGCCTTCCGACCGTGCCATCGCGGCCATGGATGGCGGTGTTGACGGCAACCACCGGGGCTGCCTCCGTCAGGCCGAAGCCTTCGATGATCGCCGCCTGGAAACGCTCGCGGTAGACGCGCCGCGTCTCCGGCTTCACCGCCTCGGCGCCGGCAACGACGAAGCGCAGGCTGGAGAAATCACCGTCCTTGGCGGTGCGCGCATAATTGGCGAGGAAGGTGTCGGTGCCGAACATGATTGTCGGTTTCACCTTGCGGGCGATCTCGGGGATGATCTTGTAGTGCAGCGGCGACGGGTAGAGGAACAGTTTCACCCCGGTGACCAAAGGCAGGATGGTGCCGCCCGTCAGCCCGAAGGAGTGGAACACCGGCAGCACGTTGAGCAGAATGTCGGCCGGCGAGATGGTGATGCGGGCCTCGGCCTGCATGGCGTTGGCGTGGAGGTTGCGGTGCGACAGCACCACCGCTTTCGGCGTGCCTTCCGAGCCCGAAGTGAACAGGATCACCGCCGGCTTTGCCGCATCGTGCGGCTGCAGCGGAAAACGCCACAGCACTGCTGCGGCCAACTTGTCCAGCGCCGTAACGCTTTCGCGCACGTCCTCCAACCACAGCAACCTGGCGCCGCCCGCCTCGACCGCTTTGACGATGTCGTCCAGCCCGGCCTTTTCGATGAAGGCGCGAGAGGAGACGACAGTGCGGATGACGGCCGTACGCACGGCAGCGGTGACGCTGGCCGGCCCGGCGGTGTAGTTGATCATCGCCGCCACCCGGCCGGCCGACAAAAGACCGACGAAGGACAGCACCACGCCATTGGCGTTGGGCAAAAGCAGGCCGACCGCTTCACCCGGCGCCGTCACCGCTTCGAAGCGGCGGCCAAGCACGCGCGCGCCGATGAACATTTTTCTGTAGCTCATCGCGCCCGAGATGACGTCCTCAATGATTGGATGCGAGGCGCCGACACGGTCAGCAGCGTCGCGCATCGCCAGGAACAGGCCGCGATCGAGATTGCTGCCGAACAGCCGCGCCTCGGCGACACGGTCGAACAGCGCGTTGGTGTTCGAGGCCTGGTCGGGGTTGCGCGCCACGAGTTCGGCGATCGTCATCGGCTCCAGCACGCTTATCGACAGGCGCGGAAACCAGTGGCGCGGCGCCCTGTCCGCCGGCGTCAGCGACACCGGCAGGTCGCGCGCGCCGGCAACGAAGATCGGTACGATCCTGGCATCGGCCTGCATGGCGATGCGCGTGATGGCGCGAAACAGTCGGAACGCCTTGACGTCGGGCTCGACCGCTTCGGGCAGATAGACGGCAAGGCGGCCCTTGCCCTTCAGCACCCGCACCAGCCGGCGGCTGACGAAGACATGTTCGGCATTGAAGGCAATGGTGCGGCCAAGCTCGCGCCACGGCTCCAGCCAGGGCGACCTTGCCGAGGCATCGTCGAGGATGTGCAGCGTGTCTTCAGGCAGCAGCGACAGCATCAGCGCCGGCTCGAAACGCGACTGGTGCGAGACCACATAGATCACCGGCGCCGACGCGTTGCGGGCGATCCTGATGCGCTCGTCGGCGACCCGGTAGGCGAGCTTGAACGGCACGTAGAGCAGCGCCTGGGCGAAACGCAGGCCAAGGCGGAATTTTTCCACCACGCCGATCAGCAACCAGGCCACAACGAGGCCCGCAAGCAGCGCCAGTGTCAGGACCATGCCGCGTCTCTCCCAACGTCCTCCATGCCGCGGCTCTTTGACGGCCGCTTCGGGGGCAGAGCCTAGCGGAAGTGGGGGCGGCGTCAATGTGGACTGAGTGCCCTCTGACCTTCTCCTCGTGGGGTCCGAAGGACGGGGCGAGACCCGCGGCTCGCCCCGGGGCGGTGGCCGAGCGAAAGCTCGGTCGGATGAGGGGTGTCGGAAGGATCGCTGCTTTGAAGTCGTAAGCGCCTAAAATCACTTGATTCTTTGACGCTGCGTTTCTTCCAGCACCTCTCATCCGTCTCGGCGCTGCGCGCCGATCCACATTCTCCCACAGGGGGAGAAGGGAAGAGGTGTTACGCCGCCTTCAGCCTCCCGCTAATAAACCGAAACTCCTGCGTCTTGCCGCCATAGCCATAGGCGGCCGCCGGCACTTCGTGGACGAAGGCGTAGCTTTCTTCGTGCACGGCACCGAGCAAGCGGCCGAAGGCGGCGAAGATCGCCTGGAGATAGGCCTCCAGCTCGAGCTTGGTGTTGGTGCCGTCGACCACCTTGATGTCGAGCCAGAAGGTGTTGGCGCCGTACTCGGCCAGCGACTTGCCGCCGGCGAACCAGTGCTGCGGGTCGAGATAGGAGATGGCGACCGCGGTGATGGTCGGGTCCTTGCGCAGATGCGTGGCCGTCAGTTCGGTGACTTCCTTGGCGATTGCCGCGGACAGTTTGGCGTCGGGCTTGCCGGTGACGCTGACATTGATGATTGGCATTGTTTTTCTCCTCGGGTTGCTGCGGCGTCGTTCGCCGTTGAGAAAACCATGTCACGATCATTGAATCAAAAAAATCGAATTGTTTTCAATTGAAGATTCGATAAAGTCGAATTATGCAGACACTCGACCCCGACATTCTCAAAACCTTCCTCGCCTTCGTCGACGGCGGCTCCCTGGCGCAGGCGGCGTCTGTCGTCGGCCGCTCGCCCTCCGCTGTGACGGCGCAGATGCAGCGGCTGGAGGAGATCGTCGGCGAGCCACTGCTTCTCGCGCAGGGGCGGGGGCGTGGCCTGACGCCGGCCGGCGAGGATCTGGTCGGCCATGCCAGGCGCATTCTCGCCGCCCACACCGAAGCCTGGCTGGCGCTGAAGGGCGCGCGCGCCGATGGCCGCGTCGCCATCGGCACCACGCAGGATTTTGCCGACAGCGGCCTGCCGGAACTGCTGCGGGCCTTCGCCGTCAGTCATTGGCGGGTCAGGATCGAGCTGCGCGTCGGCCGCTCCGCCGAACTCACGCATGCGCTGCAGGCCGGACAGCTCGATCTGGCCATCACCATGCGCCAGGCCCCGGCGCCGGACGAGGTCGGCGTGCTACGCGAGCCGATGCTGTGGCTGTGCTCGCAAAAGGGGTTGGCCGCGCGGGAGGAAGAGGTACCCCTGGCGCTGCTCGACCCGAATTGCGGCTTTCGCGAAGCGGCCCTCGCGGCGCTAGATACCGTCGGCCGCCGCTACCGCATAGCCGCCGGCAGCGCCAGCCTCGCCGGCCTGCGCACGGCGGTCAATGCCGGCATCGCGCTGACCTTGCGCACCGCGCGCTTTGCCCATTCCGGTATCGTCGAAGCGCCGCGCGAATTCGGCCTGCCGCCGGTTCCATTAGCCGAATTCGCCATCCGGCTGCGCCAGGGCGCCGATCTGCCAGCGCGGGATCTGGCCGAGCTGCTCGTTGGCAATCTCGCCCTGACAGGTGTTGGAGGCTAATCCCCAAAGAAAAAGCCGACCTTACGATCGGCTTTAAGTAGGACGGGTCGAGGGGTTTGGGGGGACTTGGGGGTGACCCGTCGCAGCAACAATGCCCGAGTCGGATGATGGTTCCGTGACTGCGAAAATATTTTAGCCGTCGGCTGCGCGCCGCCTGGCCACCAGCCAATCGCGTCCAGCATGGGCAAACACCGCGCACAGCACGATAGCACCGCCGATCATGCTTGCGGCCGGCGGAATCTCGGCCAGGAACAGGAAGGCAAACAGGATTGCAAACGGCACTTCGGCCGAACCGAGCAGGCCGGATTCGGGCGCCGGGATCAGCCGCGAGCCCTCTGTCCACAGGATCGAGGCCATCGCGAAGGAGGCGCCGAACGTGGCAAGCAGTACGGCGTCCCGGACCGAGACGGCCAGCGGATCGGTGACGAACCAGCCGAACACGAACAGCAGGAAGGCCGACACAGCACCAGCCCAGACCACCGGTGTGTCGCGGAAGGCGCGCACCATGATCATGTAGAGCGCGCTGCCGGCGGTCATCAGCAGCGCCAGACCATCGCCAAGCAGATGGCCGGTGCCGAAGCCGGAACCGACCATGATCGCCACGCCGCACAGCGACACTGCGGCGGCGGCCAGCGTTTGCATGCGGAACGGCTCGCGCACCAGGATGAAGGCAAGCAGCGCGGTGGTGAACGGCGCCGTCGCATATATGACCGCGACATTGGCGACATAGGTGAACTTGAAGGCGGCGATGAAGGCGATGCTGGCAAGCGCCCCTTCGACCGCCAGCAGCCAGCCGCGCCAGCCGAGCCGCAGGCTTTCGCGCCCGCCCGAGCGACGGCGTTGCCACAGCACATAGACGGTGATCAGGATCGAGCCGACAAAGCCACGCCAACAGGTGATGGTCAGCGGGTCGGCATGGATCGATTTGGTGAGAACCCCGGTAAGCGCAAAGAAGGCCGCCGAGGCCGACACCAACATGATGCCGAGCGTGCGCTCGGCGGCGGTGTCTGTGGGTGGCATGCTCAGAACCTCTGTCATTTCAGGAGACTACGCCGTCTTGTCCTGACACCATCCTGTCAGCAGCGATGCTTTGCCCCACATTTCTGAGCCATATCCTACAGCCGCTTGCGGAAATGCTCGTTGCCGACGATCAGCAGGCCGGCACCGATGATCAGCGCCGCCCCCAAAAACACTTCGCGGCGCGGCACGTCGCCCCAGATGGCGAAGCCGAGCGCGAAGGCCCAGACCAGCGACGTGTATTCGAACGGCGCCACGATCGACACTGGCGCCCGCTTCACGCCTTCGAACAGCAGGTACTGCGCGACGCCGCCGAGCGCGCCGACGCTGATGAGAAGCAGCAGCTGGCCGCCATCGGGCGTCTGCCACCATATGAGCGCCGGCACTGCCGAAAACAGCAGGAAATAGAAATTGTTGAGGACGAGCTGGATCATCGTCCGCTCCTGCATGGCCGTCTTGCGCAGCAGCACCACGGCGATGCCCCACAGCAGCGCGGCCGCCAGCACCATCAGGATCGGTATGGACAGGCCGAGATGGGTGGGGTCGCAAGCTACGAACACCCCGGCAAAGCCGATCAGCACCGCCACCCAGCGCAGCAGCGGTACCTTTTCGCCGAGCATGAACACCGACAGCACGGTGACGATGATCGGGGCGGCATAGTAGATGGTGGTGAGCTCGGCCAGCTGAAGAGTGCGGGCGGCGTTGTAGTAGCAAAGCCAGGCAGCAAGCGTGAAGGCGCTGCGCACCAGCATCGGCCGTCTGATGGGCGAGCGCGCAGTGTCGGCGAACACGCGCCGCCCGCCGATCACCGCGCAGCCGGCCAGCACGGTGATGCTGCGGAAGAACATGATCTGCCAGACGCTGATGCCGACGACGAGCAGCTTGATCGCAGCGTCCTGCGTCGAAAACAGGAAATAGGCGCCGCCGGTGAACAGGATGCCGGCAAGCACCCTTTCGCGGGTTTCCAGAATGGCGATGTCGGCCATGCGACGGGTCCGGCGGCTGTCGAGAGAAGGAAGCCTGCCCAATCAAGCCCCGCGCTGCAGGCTATACGGGCGAGACCCAGCGCGGCGCTACGCCAGCGGCGGGGGGTTGCTTGGCGAACCGCGCTGTCGCGATGCTCACTGAGTTGCCTGATAAAGCTCCGAAGCGGCCTCCTTCAGCGCACGCCGTCCGTCAGGCTTGAAATACATCATGTGCCCGCCCTCGATGACATCGAGACGGATGGGTTTGGCATTGGCGAGCGACGGAATCTGGTTCACCAGGTAGCGCGAGGCGAGATAGGGCGTGACGAGGTCGGTGTAGCCGTTGACGATGACGATGCCGAGCGCCGGGTTCAGCGAGCGCGCCCGCTGCAGATCGTCCATCACGCCTACATAGCCTTGTCGCGAGGTACCATAGTCCCAATTGTGGCTGATCTCGCCATTGAGCAGCCGATAGCTGACATCGGTGCGAAAGTTCAGCTCGTCGCGGGCATAGGCGACGAAGGCCGAGGTCAGCACCGGCACGCTGCGGTCGAGCACCGGATCCGGGCCGGCGATGCGGGCGCTTTCGGGCGCAATGTCGGCCGTCGCGATCGTGCCGTCATAGGGACTGAGCACCTTGCCGCTGGCGCGGGCAAACTCCCTTGCGAACAGGCCGGTCGGGATACGGGCGAAATTCCGCTGGACGAGTTCGAGCGGCAGTCCGGTTATCTCCGCCACGCGCTGGCTTGCCAGCCGCCCGCCCTGCTCCAGCCCGCTGGCCAAAGCCGTAAGGTAGTCGCCCATCGCATAGTGCTCGACTTCGGCGAGCTTCTCGCGCAGCGCATCGCCGCTGACGCCTTCGGCGCGCAGGCGCACCGCCGCGAGCGAAGGGAGTTCGAGCGCCCAATGCAGCGGCTCGAATTCGTCCGGCTGCACAAGCATGAATTCCAGCGCCGGCGAGATCAGCACGATGCCGTTCGGGCTGATGCCGATATCCTCTTGCAGGGTCCTGGCGAGCAGTGCCGCGCGGAACCCGCCATAGCTTTCCCCGGCGAGGAAGAGCGGCGATCCGGTGCGGCCGTTCTGCGCAAGAAAGAGCCGGATGAAGGCGCCTATCGAACTGGCATCCTGGTTGACGCCCCAGAAGTCGTGCGTGTCCTGGCCCGGAGCCTCGCGGCTGTATCCGGTTCCGACCGGATCGACGAAGACGAGGTCGCTCATGTCGAGCCAGCTGTCCGGATTGTCGATGAGTTTTTGCGGCGAGGGCAGGAACTCCCCGTTGGCGCCGGTCGCGATGACGCGTGGGCCGAGCGCACCGATATGCAGATAGGCGGACGCCGCTCCCGGGCCACCGTTGAACAAGAAGGTGATGGGCCGCTGCGGCTGCTCCGCTGCGTTGTCGGGCGACCGCAGCGTGTAGGCGACATAGAAGATCTCCGCCGTGGCCTCGCCCTTGCCGGAAAGCAGCGACAGCGTGCCGGCCTTCGCCTGATAGTCCAGCTTGCGCCCGGCAATGGTAATCGAATGGTCGGTGGTCTGCGGTGCCGGCAGCAGCGACAGCACGCCGCCCGTTGGTGCCGGCCGCTCCGCTGTTTCAGCCAGGACAGGCTGCGCACCGATGGCAAGAAGCAGAAGGATGAGAGGTAGCAGTTTCAGCTTGAACGGCATGACACCTCCGGGAACGGCTCCCGCATAGGTATGTTCGGAGCGATCGAAGTCAAAGGGCACCGGCCAGAAGATTTCCGCTCGCTCATTGGTTGACCGACTTGTTTACAATTGTCCGGCAATATGCCGGCAATTGTCCGATATTGTTTCGCTCACGGCATGAGGCCTGGGCTTTCGGCGCGCCGCTTGCATGAGGGCTAAAACGCGGGCGCCGCCAGGAGCAGTGATGATCTCGTCCGTCAATTCCGCAGTCCTGCTGACCTCGCGGTCGGCACTGCCCACATCGGCAGGGAAAACCGCTTCTGCCGGTCTAGATCTTATCGCAATGGCAAATGGCCGCTCCGGCCCGAACACCGACGAGGCCGCCGGGCAGATGGCGCAGCTTCGGCCAAAATTTTCCGACTCCATGTTCAGCGTGAACAGCCTCGACAGCAACAAGCTGAAGATCGATCTGTTCGGCAGGGTGGGCAAGGTGTTCAAAGTCGATCGGGCTGACTATGGATCGTTCAATTCCTATGCCCCCGCCGTCAAGCAAGCCATCGCCGCGATAAAATCGCAGGCCGGCGGCGCTCAGACGATCGCCATGATTGAAAAGAGCCTGGGGCTTGATAAGCTCGGCGTGTCGCTGGAAACGGTCGTCGATGCGATGGGTGACCCTGGCGGCGACGCCGATGACAAGCTGGATGCGGCGCTGAGGAAGCAGACTGGGGAAGCAGCGGAGGTCAAGCCAAGCGCTACCCAGCCCGAGATCCATTTTGATGAACTTGGCATCTACGCCTTTCACAACGATCCAGTGTAGACGAACTCAATCCTTCCCGAACGCTTTCTCCAACTCCGCAATATCTATCTTGACCATGCCGAGCATGGCTTCGGTGGCGCGCTTGGCGCGTTCGCGATCGGGATGCGAGACCATGTCGCCGAGCAGGCTGGGCACGATCTGCCACGACAGGCCCCAGCGGTCTTTCAGCCAGCCGCATTGCTCGGTCTGGCCGCCATTGTCGAGGAACGCGTTCCAGATGCTATCGATCTCGACCTGGCTGTCACACTCGACCTGGATCGAGAACGAATGGTTGAACGGATCGAGCGGGCCGGCTTCGAGCGCGGTGAAGTTCTGGTCGTCGAGCACGAATTCGATGACCTTGACACTGCCGGCAGGGCCGCTCGGCGTCTCGGCCGGAATTGTCGTCGTGCGGCCGATCGCCGAGTTGGGCATGGTCGCGACATAAAACCCCACCGCTTCCCGCGCGTCCTTTTCAAACCACAGATGTGAGGTGATTTTGGCCATGTCGGAACCTCCTTCCTGTCCATCAACGACCAAAGGACGTTCCGGTTTCGCCGAATCCGACAACGCATCGGAGCATGGGGCAAAGCGCCGGGTTGCTTCGCACCGCCGTATCCAAGGGGCCAGCAGCCACTTTGGATTCGCTCACATGCAGCGGCAGACAGTGCTATCAAGACTGTCGGAAAGGGAGCAAAATGGACGCGACCTCACTCAAGGCTATGCAGGCGCCGCTCAAGGAAGCCTATCGCGATGATGCCTCGCAGGCGCTGATCACGCTTCGGGCCAGAGGCTCCATCGACGACCAGTCGATCGCCTGCAAGGTGGAGACGGGCAGGGCGTTGGCCATTGCCGGCCTGCACCCGGCCACGGGCGGCTCGGGCCTGGAATTATGCTCCGGCGACATGCTGCTGGAGGCGCTGGTGGCTTGCGCTGGAGTGACGCTGAAGGCGGTGGCTACGGCGCTGGAATTCAGGCTTGGAGCCGCAACCGTCGAGGCCGAAGGCGACCTCGACTTTCGCGGCACGCTCGGCGTGGCTAAGGATGCGCCGGTCGGCTTCCGCACCATCCGGCTCAATTTCAGTCTCGACACCGACGAGCCGCAGGAGCGCATCGATGCGCTGCTGAAGCTGACCGAGCGCTACTGCGTGGTGTTCCAGACGATCAGCAACAAGCCGGAGCTGACGGTTTCAGCGCGGCGCTGACGCTGCAATCTCGCCCCCTTGTGGGGGAGATGCCTGGCAAGGCAGAGGGGGGCGCTGTCCCGCCAGCGTCTCAGCCCTGTTCAATCAAACCAAATCGCTTCGCAACGGATAGGTCAAGTGAAGGTCAGCGATCCTTTGCGCCCCCCTGTCCTGCCGGACACCTCCCCACGAGGGGGGAGATCACGCTCTCCCTACTGCGCTGCCGGTTCTTCGGCATCGCCTTCGTCGGTGAACGGCGAGGCGCTAGGCACGCAGTTCACCGCCCAGCCGGCCGGCGTCGGCTGCTTCTGGTATTCGGTGATGGCGTTGATGCACTGGTCCCGGGTGTCGAAGGTGCTGGGCAGTACCACCATGCCGCCCTGCGGGCCGGCGATCACCAGATACCAAACAAGTGCGACGCTGGGAGCAGCCATGGGAATTCCTCGCTTTGCTGTTGTGGGAGTCGCCGCGACCCTAGCAACTCCAGCCGGGTGGCGGAAGCGCGTGTCGTGCGCGTCGTTCCGCCACGGCATCACAGCCGCGTGATGTCAGCCGTTCCCGAGCGCCGCTCAGTTCACGGCAAAGCAGTAATAAAGCCCATCGCCGCCGGTGCCCTGCAGCGCCTCCTGGCTGCAGCCGCCGCGCGAGGCATGCGAGGAATTCCACGACTTGGCCGCCGCCGAATCGTCGAGCCCGGTGCGGTCGTGATGGCCGACCATCGCCACCCCTTCCGCGCCGCTCATCGTCCAGTCGCCGCAGGTCTGGTCGGCGACCTTGGTGCCGTCTGGCTTCGAGCCGGTCAGCACATCATGCCGGTTCGGCTTGTCGCCGCGGCCGTTGACCACTTCGCCTTTTTCATTGAGCGCCGTCTCCTTGCTGATGGCGTTGGTGTCGCCGTGCAGCGAGGCGACGTCGTCGGCGATCTTGACGCCCTTGGCATTGACCCATGGGCCCTTGCCGATGCGGTCGCGCGCATCGGCATCGCTGGCCGAGAGATAGGCAGCCCAGGTCTTGCCGGTAACCCCTGCAGCCTCGGCCAGCGAGGCGCAATGCGCATCGGCGCCCTTGAGGCCGCCAAGGTCGGCGCCCTTGCCGGAGCCGACGCTGGTGACGAAGAAACTCATCGTCGCGCCCTGTGAATAGGCGACGCCGGCGGCTGCAAGCAAAGTGGCGGCGGTGGCGAGAAGCAATCTGCGCATGGTGGTCCTCCGTTCTTCGGGTTTCGAATGTCTCTACATTCGAAGAACGTCGCCGAGCGCGGAATTCTTCCGCCTGAATTGCCTGTTTATTCCGGCTGCCGGTAGGCGACGAAGCGGTTGTGCTTCGCCTGGAAGATCAGCCCGGTCTCTTTCAGGTCCGGGCTCGCCAACGGCACGATGCGTTTTGCGATCTCCGAGGGATGCGGCAGCGTTTCCGGATCCTCGCCTGGCACCGCCTGCGCGCGCATCGCTGTGCGGGTGGCGCCGGGGTCGGCGGCATTGACCCGCAGCGGCAGGCTCTGCGTCTCATGCGCCCAGGAGCGCATCATCGTCTCGACCGCTGCCTTCGAGGCCGCGTAGGGCGCCCAGAAGGCGCGCGCCGAGTGCGCCGCGTTGGAGGACAGGATGATGGCGCGGCCGGCATCGGAAAGCCGAAGCAGCGGGTCGACAGAGCGGATCAGCCGCCAGGTCGAGGTGACGTTGATGGTCATCACCTTCTCGAAGGTTTTTGCCTCGACGTGGCCGATCGGCGAAATGACGCCGAGCACGCCCGCATTGGCGACGAGGATGTCGAGCTTGCCCCAGCGCTCATGGATGGCGCCGCCCAGCCGGTCGATGCCGGCCATGTCAGAGAGGTCGAGCGGCACCAGCGTCGCTTCGCCCTTGCCGGTTTTGGCGCGTTCGGCCTTGATCTGGTCGTCAAGCTCTTCCAGTCCGCCGACGGTGCGCGCGACAGCAATCACATGCGCGCCGGCGGCGGCAAGTTCCTTGGCGATGAAATAGCCAATGCCGCGCGAGGCGCCGGTAACAACGGCGGTGCGGCCGGAGAGGTCGAGGGTCATGCGATAATTTCCGTGAAGTGCCTACGCCCCGCTCGTCGCCAG
This sequence comes from Mesorhizobium waimense, assembly GCF_003601975.1. GTDB lineage: Bacteria > Pseudomonadota > Alphaproteobacteria > Rhizobiales > Rhizobiaceae > Mesorhizobium > Mesorhizobium waimense. The sequence continues at coordinate 42,400 of NZ_QZWZ01000019.1, read as the reverse complement.
CAGCGACAGCGTGCGCACATTGTCGTGGCCTTCGAAGTCGAGCAGGCGCGTCGGGTACTGGCCGGTGAAGCAGGCGTCGCAGAATTGCGGCTGCTCATTGTCGCGGCTGGCCTCGCCGACGGCGCGGTAGAGGCCGTCGATCGACAGGAAGCCGAGCGAATCGACACGGATGAACTCGGCCATCTCCTGGATGGACATGCGCGAGGCGAGCAGCTTCGACTTCTCCGGCGTATCGACGCCGTAGAAGCAGGAGGCGCTGGTCGGCGGCGAGGCGATGCGCATATGCACCTCCTTGGCGCCGGCATCGCGCACCATCTGCACGATCTTCTGGCTGGTGGTACCGCGCACGATACTGTCGTCGACCAGCACCACGCGCTTGCCCTCGATCATGCGGCGGTTGGCGTTGTGCTTGAGCTTGACGCCCATATGGCGGATCGAATCGCCGGGCTGGATGAAGGTACGGCCGACATAATGGTTCCGGATGATGCCGAGCTCGAAGGGAATGCCCGCGGCCTGGGAAAAGCCAATCGCCGCCGGGGTGCCGGAATCCGGCACCGGCACGATGATGTCGGCATCGACCGGGCTTTCCTGGGCGAGTTCCGCGCCAATGCGCTTGCGCACCTCATAGACGTTGCGGCCTTCGACCGAAGAGTCCGGCCGCGCGAAATAGACATATTCGAAGATGCAGAAGCGGGTCTTCTGCTGCTCGAAGGGGAACAGGCTCTCGATGCCCTTGGCGGTGACGACGACCATTTCGCCAGGCTTCAGGTCGCGCACGAAGCGGGCGCCGATGATGTCGAGGGCGCATGTTTCGGAAGCGAGAATCCAGGCGCCGTCGAGGTCGCCCAGCACCAGCGGGCGGATGCCCAGCGGATCGCGGCAGCCGATCATCTTCTTGGCCGTCATCGCCACCAGCGAGAAGGCGCCTTCGACCTGTCGCACCGCATCGATGAAGCGCGAATTGAGATCACGCTCCTTGCTGGTGGCGACCAGATGCAGCAGCGTCTCGGTGTCGGAGGTGGACGAGAAGATAGCGCCCTGCTTCTGCAGCGCGCGTTGCACGGTCATGGCGTTGGTCAGATTGCCGTTATGGGCGACGGCAAAGCCGCCATCGGCAAGCTCGGCGAAGAAGGGCTGGATGTTGCGCAGGCCGGCGCCGCCGGTGGTGGCATAGCGGGTATGGCCGATGGCGCGGTTGCCTTGCAGGCTGTCGATCACGCGCTGCTTGGTGAAAGTGTCGCCGATCAGGCCGACATGACGTTCGACATGAAACTGGCTGCCGTCATAGGAGACGATGCCGGCGGCTTCCTGGCCGCGATGCTGCAGCGCATGCAGGCCGAGCGTGACGATAGCGGCGGCATCCTGCCGGCCGAATATGCCGAACACGCCGCATTCGTCGTGGAAATGGTCGTCGGCCTCGGCGGAAAGCACGTCGTCTGCGTCTGCCATGTGGGGCTCAAGCTCCGCTAAAATCGCCATATAAGGTGATAGCGCGTCGAAAGCAACGCATGCCGCGCGGCGTTCACATCATCGTCAGGCCCGGCCCTCGTTAGCCAGGCGTCAGTTTGCCGGCGCCGCGGGCGGGGGATTGGCGGGTTGGGCCGGTGCATTGTCGGCCGGCGCATCGCTCTCGCTGTCGTCGGGCGCCGGGGCATCGTCGCCGGCTGCCGGCGCTTCCGTTGTCGGCGCGGCGGGGGCTTCGGTGCCGGCCTCGGGTGCGGCCGGCTGATTCGGGTTCAGCTTCTTCAGGATGGCGTTTTCCGGATCCTCGGGCAGCAGGCTTTCCAGCTTGGCGCCGATCTGCTCCAGCAGCGGCCGCGACTTGGCGTTGGCGACCCAGGCCGGAGCCTTGGCGCCGGCCAGCCAGTTGAAGAACAAAAGCGCCACAGCGACGACCAGGATGCCGCGCGCCGCGCCGTAGAGGAAACCCAGCGTGCGGTCGAGCGCGCCGATCCTGGAATCGATGATCCAGTCGGCGAGCTTCATGGTGATGACCGAAACGACGATCAGGGCGATGATGAAGACGATGCCGGCGGCCGCCGCCATGGCGATCTTGTCATTGTCGACATAGGGTTGAACGTAGGGCAGAACCGGTTTGTAGAAGAAGAAGGCCGCTGCCGCCGCCGCTGCCCAGGAAACCACGGACAACACCTCGCGGGAGAAGCCGCGAACCATGGCCAGCATCGCCGAGACCAGGGTGAAGCCGACGAGAATTCCGTCAAGCAGCGTAATCGGCATGTCTTTCGCCCCTGTCTTTTTTCACGGCTCGACGAGCCGCGTCACTCTTCCTCGTCGGCGCGGCTGCGCCGTGAGCCGGCTATGCGCGCCACGAGATCGGCAAGCTCGGTGGGCTGGAAAGCGTTGGCTCCGATCCCCCCGGCCCCATTACCACCAACAAGTTCCTCACTGCCCAAGGGCAGAACCGCGCTTCCAAAACCCAGCTTTTCGGCCTCCTTAAGGCGCTGTTGCGCATGCGCAACCGGCCTCACCGAGCCCGACAGGCTGATTTCGCCGAAATAGACGCAATCGGCCGGAAGGGCAAGACCGGTGAGCGACGAAACCAGTGCTGCCGCCACCGCGAGATCGGCGGCCGGCTCCGAAATCCGGTAGCCGCCGGCGACGTTGAGATAGACATCGTGGGTGCCGAAGCGCACCCCGCAATGGGCTTCCAGCACGGCAAGCACCATCGACAGCCGCGCGCCGTCCCAGCCGACGACCGCGCGGCGCGGCGTGCCGAGCGAGGAGGGCGCGACCAGCGCCTGGATCTCGACCAGCACGGGACGCGTGCCCTCCATGCCGGCGAAAACCGCGGCGCCTGGCGATTTCGCATGGCGTTCGCCGAGGAACAGCTCCGACGGGTTGGCAACCTCGCGCAGGCCCTTGTCCGACATTTCGAAGACGCCGATCTCGTCGGTCGGTCCAAAACGGTTCTTCACCGTGCGCAGGATGCGGTAGTGATGGCCGCCTTCACCCTCGAAATAGAGCACTGCGTCGACCATGTGCTCGACGACGCGGGGACCGGCGATCTGGCCTTCCTTGGTGACGTGGCCGACCAGCACGATCGCCGCGCCTGTGGATTTCGCATAGCGGATCATCGCCTGGGCGGCGGCGCGCACCTGGGTGACGGTGCCCGGCGCCGAATCGGCCATGTCCGTCCACAGCGTCTGGATCGAATCGAGGATGACCAGGTCCGGCCGCTTGCCGTCGGCGATCGTTGCCAGGATGTCCTCGACATTGGTCTCGGCGGCAAGCTCGACGGGTGTGTCGGCGACGCCGAGCCGCTGGGCGCGCAGCCTGATCTGGGCGACGGCTTCCTCGCCCGAGACATAGACGATGCGGTGGCCCTTGGCCGCCAGCGCCGCCGCCGCCTGCGTGAGCAGCGTCGACTTGCCGATGCCGGGATCGCCGCCGACCAAAAGTGCCGAGCCGCGGACAAAACCGCCGCCGGTGGCGCGGTCGAGCTCGCCGATGCCGGACACGATGCGCGGCGCGTCCTCGATGTCGCCGGACAGGCTGGTCAGCACCACCGCACGGCCCTTGCGGGCATTGCGCGTGTTGGCCGGGCCGGAACCGATGCCGCCGGCCGTGCCCTCCTCGACGAGCGTGTTCCACTCGCCGCAGGCATCGCATTTGCCGGCCCAGCGCTGATGCGCCGAACCGCAATTCTGGCAGATGAACTGGACGCGCGATTTAGCCAAGGAGCCGCACCCAGTTTTGAACGAAGGCCGACCGCGACTGTCCGCGTTTCCGAGCGTGGTTTGGGGAGCGTGGATGCAATTCAGTTCTTCTTGGCGAGGGCGCGAACGTCGGCAAGTGCCTCATCGAGCACCTTGGGATCGGGCGGTAGCATCTGTGTGTCGTAAATGGAGATCATGCCTTGTGTCTGGCCGGCAAGTTCAGGCATTTCTTTCCGTGTCGTCTCATCAATCCCGTTCACATAAAACAGGAAATGCTGCCCGGCCAGAACGGGTACACCGCATCCTCCCATGATCAGCGTGGTCGTAGAGATTGCACCATTCGCTTCAGGCTTGCCCTTGAACACCTCTGCTATCTCGTAGCGCACGTTGACCAGTATCCGGCCATCGCCCATATCGGCTGGGGGACCTCCATCCTTTGTTGAGCTAAGCTCCGTCGCCGTCACCAGGCCATGGAACACCAGGGCGGCTTCTGCAAACGCTCGCTGTGGCGTCCAGCCTGCAGGCATGGAACAGGCGGAAGCGATCCCGGGCAGCGCAACCGCGCCGAACAGCGCGAGTGACAAAGAAAGAGAAAGCCTGAAACGCTCGCCCATGCCTACTCAAACCTGTCCGGCAGGTGGTGTTCCTCGGCAAGGTCGGAGAAGCGGGTGAACTCGCCGTGGAAGGCGAGGCTGACCGAGCCGGTCGGGCCGTGGCGCTGCTTGGCGACGATGACCTCGGCCTTGCCGCGCATTTCGTCCATGTCGTGTTGCCACTTGAGGTGCTCGTCGGTGCCGGGCTTCGGCTCGCGGTTCTTCAGGTAGTATTCCTCGCGATAGACGAACATCACCACGTCGGCGTCCTGCTCGATCGAGCCTGATTCACGCAAATCCGACAGTTGCGGGCGCTTGTCGTCGCGGCTTTCGACCTGACGCGACAGCTGCGACAGCGCGATGATCGGCACGCTGAGTTCCTTGGCCAAAGCTTTCAGGCCGGTGGTGATCTCGGTGATTTCCTGCACGCGGTTCTGCGAAGACTTGGCGCTCGATCCCTGCATCAGCTGGATATAGTCGATGACGATGAGGTCGAGGCCGCGCTGACGCTTCAGGCGGCGGGCGCGAGCGGACAACTGGGCAATGGAGATACCGCCGGTCTGGTCGATGAACAGCGGGATCTTCTGCATGGTCTGCGAACAGGCAACCAGCTTCTCGAAATCCATCTCGGAAATCTCGCCGCGGCGGATTTTTGACGACGGGATTTCCGTCTGCTCGGAAATGATACGGGTGGCGAGCTGCTCCGACGACATTTCCAGCGAGAAGAAGCCGACGACGCCGCCATTGGCGGCCTTGAACGAACCGTCGGCCTGCTGCGCCGGCACATAGGCCTCCGCGATGTTGAAGGCCATGTTGGTGGCTAAAGACGTCTTGCCCATGCCCGGACGGCCGGCGATGATGATCAGGTCGGACGGCTGCAGGCCGCCCATGCGGCGGTCGAGGTCGCGCAGGCCGGTGGCGACGCCCGACAGATGCCCGTCGCGCATATAGGCGGCATTGGCCATGTCGACGGCGGTCTTGACCGCATCGGTGAAGCTTTCGAAGCCGCCATCGTAGCGGCCGGTCTCGGCCAGCTCGAACAGACGTCGTTCGGCATCCTCGATCTGCTCGGAGGGCGCCATGTCGACCGGCGCGTCATAGGCGATGTTGACCATGTCCTCGCCGACGGTGATCAGCGCGCGGCGCGTCGCGAGGTCATAGATGGCGCGGCCATAATCGGTGGCGTTGACGACGGTGACCGCTTCAACCGCCAGCCGCACGACATATTGCGCCACCGTCATGTCGCCGACCTTTTCGTCGGCCGGCAGGAAGGTTTTCAGCGTGATCGGCGTCGCCACCTTGCCCATGCGGATGAGCTCGGACGCGACCTCGAAGATTTTCCTGTGCAGCGGCTCGTAGAAATGGCCGGCCTTGAGGAAGTCGGAGACGCGGTAGAAGGCATCGTTGTTGACGAGGATGGCGCCGAGCAGCGCCTGCTCGGCCTCGATGTTATTAGGTGCCTCGCGATAAAGCGGTGTTTCCGCCACGCCGAATTTGCGTGCTGCCTCAGCCATGATGTCCCCGAATTTCGATCCCGCATTCTCGATATCAGAACGGACAAAAGCCGGTGCTGACTTATCTGCAACAGTCCCTGTCCAACCGGCTTTGATGCCCACTGTTCACAGGAGAACCACACCGTCCACAGGACAGAACCCCCGCGCTCCGATTCCTGTTGACTCAGCAAGGTCGTGATTCTGCACATGGTAGAACAAATAAAGAACGAAATCAACTTGCGGACGAATTCAGCCGCTAGACGGGATCGCCCCAGTCCAGCCGCCGCGCCACCTTGAAGGTGTCGCCGTCGCGCTTGGTGAAGAGCTTCTCGCCGGCGCGGCCGTCCGGCTCGCATAGCTTGAGCACAACTTTGCCGGAGCCGGATTTCGGCGGTGCAATGACCCGCGCGGCGCGCAAAGGCGCTGGCTGCCGCGAGGCCGCGACGTAAATAAATTTCTCGTCCTCCCACGGCACGTCGGCGTCCTTGGCCCGCCTGTGCAGCCGCGAGCGCGCGACGCGGCGGGAAAAGTGGCACCAGTCGGGCTGGGCAAGCGGGCAGGGTGCCTCATGCGGGCACGGCGCCAGAACATGCGCGCCGACTTCGATCAATTGCCGGCGCGCCGCAAGGATGCGCTGCCAGCCGGCTGGCGTGCCCGGCTCGACGATCAGCAGCGTGTCGGCGGTCAGTTGCCAGAGCCGGTCGATGAGTTTAGGCAGCGATGCCGGCGTGATCTCGTCCAGAACGTAGGCGCAGCTGACCAGATCGGCCGGTTTGAGGTCGACAAGGTCGATGGTGACGTCGCCGGCAATCCACGAAGCCTTGGCGGTGACCGCGTCGACGGCCAGCGTCTCGCCGACCTTGCGCACCGCGGCGCTGGCTTCCAGCAGCACCGCCGCTTCGAGGTTAGGCCAGAGATCGGTCGTGGCCCAAAGCACCGTCCCAGGGCCGGCGCCGATATCGAGCAGGCTCTTCGGCGCGAAGTCGGGGCGGGCGTCCGCCAGCGCATCGAGGCTGGCGCGCACGGCGGCGTAGGTCGCCGGCAGCCGCGTCGCCAGATAGGCCCTGACCGCCATCTCCTCGGCCATGTGCAGGCGGCCGTCGCGCAGTTCCGCGCGGTAGCGGTCGGACAGCGTCTTCGCCGCCTGCTTGAGGACCGGCAACGGCACCTTGTCGAGCAGGCGCTCGACGCCTTGGCGCAACTGAGCAGGCAGTTCCACGGCTCAGGCTTCCCTGTGCGCTAAAAGAATGACCGAGGCGCCGATGATGCAGAGTGCCGCCCCTCCAAGATCCCAGCGGTCGGGACGCACGCCTTCCACCAGCCACAGCCATCCAAGCGACGCCGCCATGTAGATGCCGCCATAGGCGGCATAGGCGCGGCCCGCGGCATTCGTGTCGACCAGCGCCAGCAGGAAACCGAACAGCGCCAGCGAGACGAGGCCGGGCGCCAGCCACAACGGCGACCTCTCCAGCCGCCACCACGCCCAGAACGAAAAACAGCCAGCGATCTCGGCAAGCGCGGCAGCGATGTAGATGAGGTAGGTCATCAAAAAAGGTCTCGCAATGACGAGACCTTTTCCATGCTTGGGCAGGTAATGGCAAGACCAATGGTCGCCGGGCTGGCGCCCTTCTACTCGCGGTCCGCAACCTTGCGGCGGCGGGTCGGTTTGGCGACAGGCGCCTGTTGGCGATGGCCCATGTCGCGCATTTCAAGGGCCTTCTCGCATTTGCCCATGTAGTCGCGCGTCATCGGCAGCGTGTCGTTCTTCTTGGCGAGCTGGATCTGGAAGATTACCAGGTCCTGCCAGCGGAAGGCGGCCTCCGAGGCGGCCAGATAGAACTCCCACATGCGACAGAAGCGCTCGTCATAGATCGCCTTGGCCTTGTCGCGATTGGCGGCGAAGCGCTCGCCCCAATGCTTCAGCGTGTCGGCGTAGTGCAGCCTGAGCATCTCGATGTCGGTGACGACGAGGCCGGACTTCTCGATCGCCGGCATCACCTCGGAGAGTGCGGGAATGTAGCCGCCCGGGAAAATGTATCTGCGGACGAAGGCGCTGGTCGCCCACGGCACGCCGGAGCGGCCGATCGTGTGCAAGAGCATGACGCCGTCCGGCTTCAAAAGCGTCGCCGACTTTTCGAAGAAGGTGCGGTAGTGGTTGACGCCGACATGCTCGAACATGCCGACCGAGACGATACGGTCGAAGCGCTCGTTGAGCTCGCGATAGTCCTTCAGGTCGAAATGGACGCGGTTTTGCAGGCCTAGCGCGTGCGCCCGGTCTGTGGCGACACCGTGCTGTTCGGTCGACAGGGTGACACCTTGGACATCGACGTCGAAGGATTTCGCCAGAAAGAGTCCGAGCCCGCCCCAGCCGGAGCCGATGTCGAGCACGGTCTGTCCGGCCTTCAGCCTGAGCTTGGCGGCAATGTGGCGCTTCTTGGCGGCCTGCGCCTCGTCGAGCGTCATGTCGGGCTGCTCGAAATAGGCGCAGGAATACTGCATGTCCTCGTCGAGGAAGAGCCGGTAGAGATCGCCCGAAAGATCATAGTGGCGCTGCACGTTGCGGCGCGCGCGGGAAGCGGTGTTGATCTGCTGCAGGCGGCGGAAGGCATGGCGCAAACCCTCGATCGCCTTCGACCAGGTGGCGTCGATGCCGCCGCTGCCCATGTTCTGGAAAGCGATGCGCATCACGCCGAGCACGCCGCCTTCGATTATGTCGAGTTCGCCGTCCATGTAGGCTTCCGGCACCGCCAGCATCGGATCGAAGGTGATGGCGCGTTCGGCATGCCTGGTCTTGATGTGCATGTGGACCGGCTCGCCGCTGCCGTCGCCGAAAACCACGGTCAAACCCTTGGGGCCTGTTACCTTGAGATTGCCGGTACGCACAAGACGGTCGAGAACGCGCTTCAACAGAATATTCATGACCAAATGTCCCCTCACGGTCAGACAGGCTGTCCTATTCTGCTACAAGATATAGGGGCTCGAAAAGTTCCTTTTGGCATAAAAAAGCCCGGGCGCGAGGCCCGGGCATTGGTCCAGAAATCCTGGAAGCCGACAAAACGTACGGAGCGCCGCCTGGGCGCGCCGTCGCGCGTGATCAGGCGTTTTCTTCGCCGCCTTCGAACTCGGCGTTCGGGTCGAAGAAGTTCTCCGGCCGCGCATTGTCGTTGATGTCTTCGCCATAGATGGCTTCGGCGGTGGTCAGCGTCTCGCCCTTGGCCTGACGCTCCGCTTCGTCCGCCGTGCGGGCGATGTTCAGCGTGATGGTGACCTCGACTTCCGGATGCAGCGCGATCGCCACATTGGTCACCCCGATCGTCTTGATCGGCTGGTTGAGCTGGATCTGGTTGCGGTTGACCGTAAAACCTTCCGCGGTCAGCAGGTCGGCGATGTCGCGGGTCGACACCGAACCGTACAGCTGGCCGGTCTCGCCGGCCGAACGCACGGCGATGAAGCTCTTGCCGTCGAGCTTCTCGGCAACCTGCGCGGCTTCCGACTTGCGCTCTAGGTTACGGGCTTCGAGCTGGGCGCGCTGGCCTTCGAACTTCTTCTTGTTGGCGTCGTTGGCGCGCAGCGCCTTGCCCTGCGGCAGCAGGAAATTGCGGGCAAAGCCGTCCTTGACCTTGACGGTGTCGCCCATCTGGCCGAGGCGGGAAACGCGTTCGAGAAGAATGACTTCCATGGTTTTGTTCCTTCGTTTGGGCGCCCATCGCAGGGGCTCGGCGCCGAATTGGTCTGGAACAGGTCAGGAAGCAAAAGGGGCGTTGCCGCCGGTGTCGCTGTCCTGCCTGTCGCGGCAGTTAGAGGCTTTTCACCTCAACCCGGGATTTGACGTTCAACCCTGCGGCGCCCGTCGCCGTGGGAAAAGAGCGGGCGGCGAGCCGCCCGCATCAGAGAGATTAGCGAACCACGTAGGGCAGCAGGCCGAGGAAGCGGGCGCGCTTGATCGCCTTGGCGAGTTCGCGCTGCTTCTTCTGGCTGACGGCGGTGATGCGCGACGGCACGATCTTGCCGCGCTCGGAAATGTAGCGCTGCAAAAGACGCACGTCCTTGTAGTCGATCTTGGGCGCGTTGGCGCCGGAGAACGGGCAGGTCTTGCGGCGGCGATGGAACGGGCGCCGGGTCGGGATCTGATTGATGTCGACCATTATTCTGCACCCCCTTCAAGGCCTTCGCGCGGACGGCGCGGACCACGATCGCCACCGGCGTCGCCGAACGAGCGCGGCGGACGATCGCCACGGTCGCCGCGATCGCGGTCGCCGAACGAGCGCGGACCACGATCGCCACGGTCGCGGTCGCCGAAGCCGCCGCGTTCCGAGCGCTCTTCGCGCTTCTGCATCATGGCCGACGGGCCTTCCTCATGCGCCTCGACCTTGACGGTCAGGAAGCGCAGCACGTCCTCGGACAGGCCCATCTGGCGCTCCATCTCGTTGAGCGCTGCCGGCGGGCAGTTGAGGTCCATAAGCGTGTAGTATGCCTTCCGGTTCTTGTTGACCCGGTAGGTGAGGGACTTCAGTCCCCAGTTCTCGACCCGGCCGATGGACCCGCCATTCGCGGAGATGACGCCCTTGTACTGTTCGACAAGCGCATCGACCTGCTGCTGCGAGAGGTCCTGCCGGGCAAGGAACACATGTTCGTAAAGAGCCATAGTGTATCAGTGCCTTTCTTCGTTTCTCTCCCGGATCCTCGCGGCAAAAGCCTCTGCAACTTCTCTGGCCGCTGATCCCCGGTAAAGGGGGGGCGGGAAGAAAGGAGCATTTCGAGACGGTCGAGAGCGGAGACACGGGAGGCGGAAGCGCTTCTGGCTTCACACACCGCTTTTCGAAAAAAGCAACGGCCCTCCGTTCAGCCCCCAGCAAGGACCGGCAGATTGCGGGCGTCTATACAGCAATTCCCGGGGAAGGCAAGGCCGGGCGGCGTTGTGTGTCGTAAGCACATGAGTTGTCCGGATTAGGTAGCACATGAGTTGTCCGGTTTTATCTGCAGCCCGATGGAGGCTGAGGATGAGACGGACAGCATGGCTACAGGGCCGGAGAATGCAGAAGTTTCGGGACGTTTTGAGCCGTTGGAATGGCGGCGATCTTTCGATGATGGAGGCTGGTGAGTTGCTTGGCATGTCGGAACGGCAGTTTCGGCGTTATCGCGACCGCTACGAAGAGGCTGGGGAAGCTGGGTTGCTTGATCGGCGTTTGGGCAAGATTTCGACGCGTCGGGTGCCTGCGGAAGCGCTTGAAGAGATGCTGGAACTTTATCGTCATCGTTACCTTGGGTGGAATGTGAAGCATTTCCACGAGCACCTGCTGCGCGATCACAACTTCAGCTGGGGCTACACCTTCATCAAGACGCAGCTTCACGCGGCGGGCCTTGTGGAACGGGCCAAGCGGCGCGGTGCTCACCGGCGCAAGCGCGAAAGGAAGCCATGCGAGGGGATGATGCTGCATCAGGCTGGCAGCCGGCATGCCTGGCTTGAAAGCCAGCCGATGCTCGACCTGATCGTGACGCTGGACGACGCGACGAGCACGATCTATTCGGCCTTCCTGATTGAGGAGGAAGGCACGGCGTCGAGCTTGCAGGGCCTTCTGGAGACCTTTGTCGCCAAGGGATTGCCGTCGAGCCTCTACACCGATCGCGGCAGCCATTATTTCGTGACGCTCAAGGCCGGCGAGGCGGTCGACAAGAGCCGGCTGACCCAAGTCGGGCGGGCGCTGCGGCACCTGGGCATCGAGCATATCGCGGCCTATTCGCCTGAAGCCAGACGCTCCGAGCGGATGTTCTCCACCTTGCAGGACCGGCTGCCCAAGGAGCTGGCACTAGCCGGCATTGCTGATATCCAGGCCGCCAACCACTTCATCGCACAGACCTATCTGCCGGCTCACAACGCCCGCTTCGCCAGGCCGGCCACGGTTGAAGACAGCGCCTTTGTCGCCGCCGACCCGCAGCAACTGGCGCAGATCCTGTGCATCGAGGAGGAGCGCGTTGTTGCCCGCGACAACACAGTCGCCTTCGCGCGGCTGCGATTGCAGCTCCCGCACAGCCCGATCCGACATCACTTCGTCAAAGCAACGGTCAAGATCAGGCACTACCCGGATGGGACGCTCGCGGTCTTCCATGGGCCACGCTGCATTGCTCGATACATGCCCGACGGCGCCGCAATCCAAGAGCCACGCTGTACCGGCAAAGCCGCGTGAACCGCTTCGACGCAAAACTGAAGCGGACAAATGATGTGCTACCAAACCGGACAACTTGACTAGCTCCCGACAGGCCGGGCGGCGTTGCAGACCGCGTCCTTGGCGTCGCAGGGCCGAAGACACCAGGCTCAGCTGGTGTGGGCGACCGCCTTGTCGACCGTTTCGGGGAAGAAGTCGGGCGCCGCGCGGCGCTTGCCGAACATCATGTCGTATTGCAGCAGGCGGAAATCGTTGATCGCCGGGTCGATCTTCTTCTGTCGCGCCCAGTCGGGCGTCGCCTCGCCGGCCGGCGTCAAGAGAAGGTTGCGGTCGACGACGCGGTAGCGTTCGCGCAGCGCGCCGAGGAAGCCGGTGTAATAGGGGTGCGTGATGCCGGCCGTGGTCAGGATGTGATAGGGCAGGAAGGCCGGGCTGACCGCGCCCATGTCCTCGGCCGGACCGGTGCGGTTCGACCAGATGATCAACGGCGTCTGGTGATGCTCCAGCATCTGGTCGGCCGGTTCCTTGCGCGGCGCGACATTGTCTTTCATGAATCCCGTCTCGACATAGACCGGTCCGAGCGGCGGCAGATGGTCGCCAAAAAAGGCGATCACCGTCGGCCGCTCGCGTTTCCTGGCCCACTCGATCAGGCGCTCTAGGCCGCGGTCTGCATCGGCGGAGCCTTCGGTGTAGCTGAGCAGCGATTCCCGCGCCCAAGTGCTGATCGGCGCCTGCACCTTGTGGGTCGGATTGTAATAGCGATACGGCTCGTAGGGGCCGTGGTTCTGCAGGCTGACGGCGAAGAAGAAGACCGGGTCTTCGCTGGCATCGGCCTCGCGGATGATCTCGTCTGTCATTGCTGCATCGGAAGCCAGCGGTCCGCGCTTCTGCATCGGCGGCAGCGTCTCTTCCGAGCGGAAATCGTTGAAGCCGAAATCGGCATAGACCGCGCCACGGTTCCAGAACCAGTTGGTGCCGGGGTGAATGGCGCGCGCCCTGTAGCCTTCGCTCTTCAGGAAGGTGGCCAGCGAAGGCGTCGGCGAGCGCACATATTGCTGGTAGGGGATGCTGCCGGCCGGCAGGAAGGCATTGGAAAAGCCGGTCAACGCCTCGAACTCGATGTTTGCGGTCATGCCGCCGAATTCAGGCGAGAACATGTAGCCCGAGCGCAGCGCCCGCACATTGGGGATCGGATCCGGCGTGATGGTGACGCCGGGCAGCTTGGTCGGATCCCAGAAGGATTCGCTCATGACGATGATGATGTCGGGCTTCTCGGCCGGCACCGATGCCGTCACTCCGGGCCTGTCGATCGCCGCGATCGCCTTGTCGGAGTAGCCCGCCGGCGCCGAGACATGCGCCATCGGCACATTGAGCGCGAAGGCCAGCGCGAACCCGTTGGACGCGTAGTTTTCCTTCTGGTCCCACATGATCGGGATGATCTGCAGCCGGTCGCGGGTCCACGAGAAGGTGGCGTAGTCCATGATCGAGACGAAGAAGGCGAGCAGCGGCACGGTCAGCGTCAGCCTGGCGAGACGGCCCTTGCGGCTGAGGATCGGAACCCGGCGCCGCCACTGCCGCCAGCCATAGACGAGCAACGACAGGCCGCCGACGATGCCGATCGCGATGGCGAGAGCAGTCATCGGCCGCTCGCGCACCAATAGCGGCATCAGCGACATGATCTGCCTGGAATACAGGAAATCGGTCGGATAGAGCGGGTCGCCGAGATAGTGCGATTTCTGATGACCGACAAAGGCCAGCACCAGCGTCAGCGGCGCCACGATCATCAGGCTCTGGTGGCTGCGGCCGAGTACGGCATCGAGACCGACCAGCACCAGCGCGAAGACGATGATGGTGGTCCAGCCCGGTTTGAAGGGCTGCAGGAAGAAGCCGACCGTGCCGTAAAAGTCGCCGCGCACGATCCATTCGATGGCAAAAACCAGTATGGCGGAGGCGAGCAGGCTGATCAGGCCATAGCGGACGACGGGCCACTTCCGCCCCGGCAGATAGCCGGTGGACGGATCGCCTTCCAGAAACTGTGGCGCGGGTTTGGTCACGCCTTTCCTGATCCTTGCCACTTCACTTCCCCCGGCCCACGCAACGCGTCTTTCCACTCGCGTCACTGATCTGTCATAGAACTGTCATGCAAAAGCTAGCGGCTGTGGCGAAAATAAGAAGAGCCAGCAAACGATTCGTGAGCGGTTTTCATCAGGTGTGATCGCCAAAAAGGCTTTCGGAACAGGGACTCGGCCGGTTTTTCCGGCCGCAACGAAGGCTGAAACGCTGCCCGCGGGCTTGACTTGGCCGTCCGCCTTGCGTCACAGGCAGGGAAAAACCAGCCTCTGGAGAAGCCAAAATGGCCGTCGCATTCACCTTTCCGGGACAGGGCAGCCAGGCTGTCGGCATGGGCAAGGACCTGGCGGATGCCTTTCCCGAAGCGCGCAAGGTCTTCGAGGAAGTCGACGACGCGCTCGGCGAAAAGCTGTCGAAATTGATCTGGGAGGGCCCGGAAGAGACGCTGACGCTGACCGCTAACGCCCAGCCGGCGCTGATGGCGGTGTCGCTGGCCGCTATCCGGGCGCTGGAGGCGCGCGGCTTTTCGCTGAAGGACAAGGTGTCTTACGTAGCCGGACATTCGCTCGGCGAATATTCCGCCCTTGCCGCCGCCGGCTTCGTTTCGGTGGCCGATGCGGCGCGGCTGCTGCGCGTACGCGGCAACGCCATGCAGGCGGCGGTGCCGGCCGGCGAGGGCGCCATGGCGGCGATCATCGGCCTGGAGCAAGCCGTTGTCGAAGCTGCCTGCACTGAAGCCGCCAAAGACTCAGTCTGCCAGATCGCCAATGACAATGGCGGCGGCCAGCTGGTGATTTCGGGAGCCAGGGCCGCGGTCGAACTGGCGGCGAAACTGTGCACCGAGAAGGGCGCCAAGCGTGCGCTGATGCTGCAGGTCTCGGCCCCCTTCCATTCGGCGCTGATGGCGCCGGCGGCCGAGATCATGCGCGAGGCGCTGGCCGGCGTGGCGAAGAACGCGCCGGTTGTTCCCGTCGTCTCCAATGTCACGGTCACGCCGACCAGCGACCCCGACGAGATCGCGCGCCGCCTGGTCGAACAGGTGACCGGCCGCGTGCGCTGGCGTGAAACAGTGGAATGGTTCGGCGCCAACGGCGTTGCGATGCTCTACGAAGTCGGCGCCGGCAAGGTGCTGTCGGGACTGGCACGACGCATCAACCGCGATGTCGCCACCGCCGCCGTCGGCACGGCGGCAGACGTCGAGGCGGCGCTGGCGACGCTTGCATAATCCACTGGCGATTTGACCCCACCCATGTGAAGGGTGTCCTCTGAGATTCAGGAGACAAAAATGTTCGAACTGACCGGCCGCAAGGCGCTTGTCACCGGCGCAACCGGAGGCATCGGCGAGGCGATCGCCCGCGTGCTGCATGCGCAGGGCGCCATCGTCGGCCTGCACGGCACGCGCGTCGAGAAGCTGGAGACGCTGGCCGCCGAGCTCGGCGACCGGGTCAAACTGTTTCCGGCCAATCTGTCCGACCGCGACGAGGTCAAGGCGCTCGGCCAGAAGGCGGAGGCCGATCTCGAAGGCGTCGACATCCTGGTCAACAATGCCGGCATCACCAAGGACGGCCTGTTCGTGCGCATGTCGGATGCCGACTGGGATGCGGTGCTGGAGGTCAACCTCACCGCCGTGTTCCGGCTGACGCGCGAGCTCACCCATCCGATGATGCGCCGCAGGCATGGCCGCATCATCAACATCACCTCGGTGGTCGGGGTGACAGGCAATCCCGGCCAGACCAACTACTGCGCGTCCAAGGCCGGCATGATCGGCTTTTCCAAGTCGCTGGCGCAGGAGATCGCCACCCGCAACATCACCGTCAACTGCGTCGCCCCGGGCTTCATCGAATCGGCCATGACCGACAAGCTCAACGACAAACAGAAGGAGACGATCATGGCGGCGATCCCGACCCGGCGCATGGGCACCAGCGCCGAAGTCGCCTCCGCGGTCGCCTATCTCGCTTCCAACGAAGCGGCCTATGTGACTGGCCAAACCATTCATGTGAATGGCGGCATGGCCATGATCTGACGGACCAAGGTCCGGCGGTTGTGAAAACAGCCATTTCGGCTTGGACCTCGGCCATTTTTCGTGTAATGCGGCCCGCAACCCGGCGGTTCGGGCAAAAACCGGTCCTGTTTGTTGTGTTTCCGGCGGGACCATCTTTCAGCTTGATTAGCGGCATTCCGCCCGCTAACGAAGACAGACAACCAAAAGACGAGGATGCCCCAAATGAGTGACACCGCAGAGCGCGTCAAGAAGATCGTCATCGAGCATCTTGGCGTCGACGCCGACAAGGTGACGGAGCAGGCGAGCTTCATCGACGATCTGGGCGCTGACAGCCTCGACACGGTCGAACTCGTCATGGCGTTCGAAGAAGAATTCGGCGTCGAGATCCCGGACGATGCGGCCGAGACCATCCTGACCGTCGGCGATGCCGTGAAGTACATCGACAAGGCCTCGGCCTGAGGCTTTTCGCAGGCATCACCGGGGAGGACCTGCGATGAGGCGTGTCGTCGTCACGGGCCTTGGCCTGGTTTCGCCGTTTGGCATGGGCTTCGAGCATAGCTGGAAGGAACTGCTGACCGGCCGCAGCGCCGCCAAGCGCGTCACCGAGTTCGAAGTGGAGGATCTTGCCTGCAAGGTCGCCCACGTCATTCCGCGCGGTGACGGCTCCAATGGCACGCTCAATCCCGAAGCCGTGCTCGAGCCGAAGGAGCTGCGCAAGATCGGCGACTTCATCCTGTACGGGATCGCGGCCGCCGACGAAGCGCTGAAAGATTCCGGGTGGGAGCCCCAGACCGATCCGGAGCGTTGCGCCACGGGCGTCATGATCGGCTCCGGCATCGGCGGCCTCGCGGGCATCGCCGAGAACGCGCTGATCCTGCACGAGCGCGGACCGCGCCGCATCAGCCCGTTCTTCATTCCGGGAAACATCATCAACCTGGTGTCCGGGCAAGTGTCGATCCGGCACGGGCTGAAGGGCCCCAATCACGCCGTCGTCACAGCCTGCTCGACCGGCGCGCATGCCATCGGCGATGCTGCTCGGCTGATCATCTTCGGCGATGCCGACGTGATGCTTGCCGGTGGCGCCGAGTCGCCGGTGACCCGGCTTTCGCTTGCCGGCTTCGCCGCCTGCCGGGCGCTGTCGACCGAGCGCAACGAGACACCGGAAAAAGCCTCCCGTCCCTATGACCGCGACCGCGACGGCTTCGTCATGGGCGAGGGCGCCGGTGTCGTCGTTCTCGAAGAGCTCGAACACGCCAAGGCGCGCGGCGCGAAAATCTATGCCGAGGTCACCGGCTACGGCCTGACTGGTGACGCCTACCACATCACGGCACCGGCCGAGGATGGCGATGGCGCGTTCCGCTGCATGACGGCGGCGCTGAACCGGGCCAAGCTGTCGCCCGCCGACATCGACTACATCAACGCGCACGGCACCTCGACCATGGCCGACACGATCGAGCTCGGCGCCGTCGAGCGGTTGGTCGGCAACGCGGCGTCGAAAATCTCGATGTCGTCGACCAAGTCGTCGATCGGCCATCTGCTGGGTGCAGCGGGTGCGGCTGAGGCCATCTTTTCGATCCTCGCCATCAGGGACAACGTTGCGCCGGCCACCATCAATCTCGACAACCCGGAACGCGAGACGGCGATCGACCTTGTGCCGAACACGCCGCGTTCCAGACAGATCGACGTGGCGCTATCCAATTCCTTCGGTTTTGGCGGCACCAACGCCTCGCTCGTCTTCCAACGCTACAATGGCTGAACGACGGGCCGGCAGGCGCTCCCGCGCCCTGTCGTCAATTTTGCCATATTCGCCCCTACTCTGCCCCAGGGGATTCGTCGAAATGACAGATGGTAGGGCGCTATGAACACAAATCCGGGCGACGGAGAATTCGGACAGCAGCAGGCCGCATCCGGTCCGATCGTACCGAAGACGGCCGCCGAGGCGCTGCGGCCCGAGGTCGGCACGCCGCCGCCGAAGCGCTCGCGCGCCTCGCGCAGCCAGGTCGTCGTGTTTATGAACTTCGTCATCTCGATGGTGATGTTGATCGTTCTGGCTGCTGGCGCCGCGCTCTATTTCGGCAAGCAGGCCTTCAACGAGCCCGGCCCGTCGGCCGCCGGCGATACCTTCCTGGTCAAGCCGAACACGCCCGTCCAGGACATCGCCGAGCAGCTCGAGCGGCGCGAACTGATCAGCGACGCCCGGATCTTCCGTCTCGGCGTGCGCGCCTATGGCAATGATGCGGTGCTCAAGCCCGGCGAGTACGAGATCAAGCCCAGGGCTTCGATGCGAGACATCATGGAGCTTTTGAAGAGCGGCAAGTCGGTGATGTATTCGCTGACCATTCCCGAGGGGCTGACGGTCGAGCAGGCACTGCTGCGCGTTGCCCAAGAGGATACGCTGAGCGGCGACATGCCCAAGACCATTCCGCCCGAAGGCAGTCTTGCCACCGACACGCTGCGCTTTACGCGCGGCTACTCGCGCCAGCAGATTGTGGACAAGCTGCTTGCCGACCAGAAGAAGCTTGTCGAGGAGGTCTGGCAGCGGCGCGCGCCTGACCTGCCTTTGGCCAATATCGACGACTTCGTCACGCTGGCCTCGATCGTCGAAAAGGAGACGGGCAAGGGTGACGAGCGTTCGCGCGTTGCCGCCGTCTTCCTCAACCGGCTGGCCAAGGGCATGCGGCTGCAGTCCGATCCGACGATCATCTACGGCTTGTTCGGCGGCAAGGGCAAACCCGCCGACCGCCCGATCTACCAGTCGGACATCGACAAGCAGACGCCCTACAACACCTATCTGATCAACGGCCTGCCGCCGACGCCGATCGCCAATCCGGGCCGTGCGGCACTCGAGGCGGTCGCCAACCCGTCCAAGACCGACGACCTCTATTTCGTCGCCGACGGCACCGGCGGCCACGTCTTTGCCTCGACGCTGGAAGAGCACAACCAGAACGTCGCCCGCTACCGGGCACTGCAGAAGAAGCAGGCCGATGACGCCGCCAAGGCGGGAGCCGCCAAGGTGGAAGGCCAGACCGATGCGCCCGCCGATGCTGGCGATAGCGGCGACGCCGGCGGCGATGCGGGGGCCGCCCAGTAGCGCCGGGTGGTTTTTGAAATCGTCCGTTGCGGGTTTTTAACGCAAGCGATGCGCTGATTTTTGAAGAAAACGTGCAGCGCCGGCTTGAAGGCATTGGACGTTTCGGCATTTTGTAGCCGCGCGTGGTTTGATCGGGAATGGGTTCCTGGATCACGCGCCAAGGGGCGTACGGGCATCATGAATTTGCAGAGTATGACCGGTTTTGCGCGGGCGGTAGCCGAACACCAGGGCACCTCGATCGCCTGGGAGGTCAAGTCGGTTAACGGCAAGAGCGTCGAGGTCAGGTTGCGGCTGCCGCAAGGTTTTGAGCGGCTGGAGCCGGCCGTCAGGCAGACGATGCAGAAGCGATTTTCGCGCGGCAACTTTCAGGCGACGCTGACCGTCGGCCGTGCGGCCGGCGCGCAGGTGCAGCCGGTGGTCAACGAGGCCTTCCTGAAGGACCTGGCGGGGCTGGCCAAGCGGCTGCAGGAGCAGTTCGGCGTGGCCCCTGCGACAGCCGACGGGCTGCTCGCGCTGCGTGGCGTGCTCGACATTCCCGAAGCCATCGAGACCGACGAGGCGCGGGCTGCGCTCGATGCGGCAATCCTGTCGGCGCTGGACGTGGCGCTCGCCGGGCTGGAGCAGGCGCGCCAGAGCGAGGGCGATGCACTTCGTTCGCTGCTCAGCGGCCACATCGACGCCATCGAGGCGCTGACGCTGAGAGCAGAGGCCGATCCGTCGCGCGAGCCGGCGGCGATCCGTGAGCGCATCGCCGAGCAGGTCCGCCTGCTGCTGGATGCCTCCGCCAATCTCGATGCCAGCCGGCTGCATCAGGAAGCGGCTTTCCTCGCCACCAAGGCCGACATACGCGAAGAGATCGATCGGCTGAAGACGCATGTCGCCTCGGGTCGGGTGCTGCTCGCCAATGGCGGCGCCATCGGCCGCAAGCTCGATTTTCTGGCGCAGGAATTCAACCGCGAATCGAATACGCTGTGCTCCAAGTCGAATGCCGCGACGGTGACCGCCATAGGGCTCGAACTGAAGGCGGTCGTCGATCAGTTTCGCGAACAGGTCCAGAATCTGGAGTAGCCCGAATGGTCGCCAGGGATTTGGGTTCCCGCATCCGCCGCCGCGGGCTGATGCTGGTTCTGTCGTCGCCATCCGGCGCCGGCAAGTCGACGATCGCGCGCAATCTTCTGGAAAGCGATTCAAGCCTGGAACTGTCGGTTTCCGTCACCACCAGGCCGCGCCGTGGCAGCGAGATCGAGGGTGTTCACTACCATTTCCGCACCATGCGCGAGTTCGAACGGCTGCGCGATACCGATGCGCTGCTCGAATGGGCGGAGGTGCACGGCAATTGCTACGCGACGCCTCGCGAGCCCGCGGAGCTGGCGCTGGCACAAGGCCGTGACATGCTGTTCGACATCGACTGGCAGGGCGCGCAGCAGCTCAAGGAGAAGATGCGCGCCGACATCGTCTCGATCTTCATCCTGCCGCCGTCGATGAAGGAGTTGAAGGCGCGGCTGAAGCGCCGCGCCGAGGACCAGGAATCTGTGATCGAGACCAGGCTGAAGAACGCCCGCAACGAGATCGAGCACTGGAAGGAATATGATTTCGTCATCGTCAACGACGATCTCGATCGCGCCTTCGCCGAAGTGCGCGGCATCGTCATCGCCGAGCGGCTGAGACGCGACCGCCGGCCCGGTCTCTTCGACTTCGTCTCGGGGCTGCTGGACGAGAAGACCGAGTAAGCCAACTCGCTTACAGAGCGATCCCTTCGACCAGAATGAGGTTCCGGCTGAGCGCGGCATCGCGCAATTCCAGCGCTGCCGCATATTCAGCCGAGAGGTACCAGCGCCGCGCCCGCTCCATGTCGGGGAATTCGACAATGATCAGCGGTCCGGGATCCCAGTTGCCTTCCAGTCGTTCCACCGCGCCGCCACGCACCAGATACCGCCCGCCATGCAGGGCGATGGAGGCCGCGGCGCGTGTTCGGTAGCCCTCGAACGCGTCTCGGTCGCGGACTGTGACATCGGAAACAACATAGGCAGGCATCGGGCGCTCCAGGCACGTTTGCCGCACTATCTATGCCTCAGTCGCAAAGATTCCAGTCGAGGCGAGTCGGCATCAACCCGTATTCGTCAGCCGCACGAATTCCTCGACGTTGAGCGTCTCGGCGCGCCGCGTCGGGTCGATGCCCGCACGGATCAGGAGTGCTTCCCCTCCGAGGCTTTTCACGCTCTGCCTTAGCATCTTGCGGCGCTGGCCGAAGGCGGCTTCGGTGACGCGGCCGAGTTTCTTCACGTCGGCCGGCAAGGGGCTGGCGCGCGGCACCAGATGCACCACCGACGACGTCACCTTGGGTGGCGGCGTGAACGCCTGCGGCGGCACGTCGAAGGCGATCCTCGCCTCGGTGCGCCAGCCGGCGAGCACGCCAAGCCGGCCATAGGCGTCGCTGCCAGGGCTAGCGACAATGCGCTCGGCCACCTCGCGCTGGAACATCAGCGTCATCGAAGCATAGAAGGGCGGCCATGCCGTCACCGTCAGCCAGCGGATCAACAGTTCGGTGCCGATATTGTAGGGCAGGTTGGCGACGATCTTTACCGGGCCGCCTTCCGAGGCGCCCTCGGCAAGAGCGGAAAAATCCGTCTTCAGCGCGTCGCCGGCAATGATCTCGAGCCGGCCTGGATAGTGGTTCGAGACCTGTGCCAGCGCCTCGAGGCAGCGCTCGTCCCGCTCGATAGCGACGACCCGCCTGGCGCCGCTGAAAAGCAGCGCCCGCGTCAGCCCGCCTGGGCCGGGGCCGACCTCGATCACCGTGGTCTCGGTGAGGTCGCCAGCGGCACGCGCGATCTTGCCGGTCAGGTTCAGGTCGAGCAGGAAATTCTGGCCAAGCGCCTTCTTCGCCTGCAGCCCATGGCGCTCGATCACCTCGCGCAGCGGCGGCAGCCCGTCGATGCTCATGCAGATGCGCTCATGCGGCCGCTGCTTCCGCCCCGCTATCGGCAAGCCTGCGGGCAAGCCGCAGCGCCGCAATCAGGCTGTCGGCGCGCGCGATGCCCTGGCCGGCGATGTCGAAGGCGGTGCCGTGGTCGGGCGAAGTGCGGATGAAGGGCAGGCCGAGCGTGACGTTGACCGCCTCGTCGAAGGCCAGCGCCTTGGCCGGGATCAGCGCCTGGTCGTGATACATGCACAGCGCCACGTCATAGCTGGCGCGCGCGTGGGCATGAAACAGCGTATCGGCCGGCAGCGGCCCGAAGGCGTCGATGCCTTCCGCCCTCAACTGGTCGACCGCCGGACGGATGATGCGCTGGTCCTCCAGGCCCATCGAGCCGCCTTCGCCGGCATGCGGGTTGAGACCGGCAATCGCCAGCCTCGGCCTGGCAATGCCGAAGCGGCTTTCGAGGTCGGCGGCGGTGATGCGGGCCGTGGCGACGATCAGCTCGGTCGTCAGCGCCTTCGGCACTTCCGAAAGCGGGATATGGATGGTGACCGGAACGGTGCGCAATTCGGGGCCGGCAAGCAGCATCACCGGCGTCACCTCGACGCCGGTGTGGAGCGTGGCCAGATGCGCCAGATATTCGGTGTGGCCGGGAAAGCGGAAGCCGGCGTCGTAGAGCGGCTTCTTGGCGATCGGACATGTGACGACCGCCGCGGCGCGGCCACCGAGGCAGTCGGCCACGGCGCGGTCGATAGCCTCGATCGTGCCGGCGGCGTTGGCCTTGTCAGGCCTGCCGGGCCTGTCGATCTGGGTGGCATCGAGCGGCACGACCGGCAGCACGCGGTGAAAGATCCGCGCTGCTTGCTCCGGCATGGTTTCCGCGATCGCCACGTTGGCGCCGATCTGGCGCGCCCGTGCCGCAATCAGCGCTGGATCGGCAAGCAGATAGAAGGGCGGCACGCCGGCGCTGTCACCGGCCTGCCATGCGGCGATGGCGATCTCCGGGCCGACACCGGACGGATCGCCGACGCTCAAGGCCAGCGGGGCATCTGTCCGGCGCATGTCTATGCTGCTTCGCCGGCCGACCCGTTCGGACCGAGAGAGGGCAGGACTCTGTCTTGTCCGAGCACGGCCTAGCGCTCGACGATGCGGGCTTTCTTCCGCAGCTCCTCGACGTACTTCTTGCTGAGATCGTCGGCGTTCTTGTCGTTGTTGCCTTCGCTCTGGAACACCATCTGCGCGGCCTTGTCGTCGGAGACCTCGCGCGACGAGCAGATGCCGATGAACTCGACGCCACGCTCCGTCTCGCGCGTGGCGGTGGCGCCGCCGACCTTGGTGGCCTTGATCTGGTCGGCCCATTCCGCCGGCAATTGCGGCGCCAGCACCCGGCCGAGATCGCGAACGGTGACGTCGATCAGGCCCTTGGCGAATTCGCGCGTGGTGTTGCAGCCGTTGAAGCGGGCGCGCATGGCATCGGCCTCGCGCTTGCGCTTGCCAAGGGTTGCGCTGCGCTCCGAAGCCGGCACCACGAAGATGACCTGCTGCAGCATGTATTCCATGGCAGTCGGCTTGGAGCCGCCCTTATCGAGCATGCGCCTGACGGCGTCCTGTTCGGTCACGGAGCCGCCGTCACCCGAACGATAACGGGCCGAAAGCGCCTGGTTCCAGGCCATCTGGGCGCGGATGAATTCCTTGAAATGCTCCTTGCCGACACCCGACTGCGCCATGACGCCGTCGAGCTGCTTGAGCTGCATCTTGTTGTTCGTGGCGAAGCGCTGGTAGGCGGCGTCGACCTGCTCATCGGTGACCCGGATGCCAAGGCGCTTGACCTCGGCCATGCGCAGCGTCTGGTCGATCATTTCCTGGGCGGCGTTGCCCTTCTTGCGCTGCAGTTTCAGAAACGCGGCCCGGTGCGCGATGTCGCCGGAGGTGATCGGCACGTTGTTGACGACGTACTTGATCTCGCTGGCGAAAGCCGGCGGCGTCATGACCGTAATCGAGATCGAGGTTGCCGCGATCAGCAGCGCGAATCCTGCCGAAAACAGATATTTCCTCATCGAAAGCATCCCAAATATTCCATCCCGCTCCTACAGCGCCGCGCGTTCCTCGGACGCGCAAAGGACGCTGTAGCATCTTAACTTTGCGCATGATGCTTTCCGAAAATCGATCTCGATTTTCGGGGTCGTGCGCTGTGATCGAAACCCGTGCCCGCTCTATACGGCGAAACGATGTCACCAGCGCATGACCCCGTCTGCTACTGGCCCGTGTCTACTGGCCCGTCTCTACTGGATGGTGTCGATCGAGCTCTGTGACGTGCCGAAATCGCCGAGCGTGCGGAACGACAGGTTGAAGCCGACATTCTGCGACACTTCCTTGGTGATCGAGTCACGGGATTCGGAGAACGTCATCAGATAGGTGAAGCAGGAGTCGTTATAGGCAAAGCCGACACCGTCCTTGACCAGCACGTTTTGCTCCAGATTGTAGGTGCCGGTGCCGAAGACGCGCCAGTTCTCGGCAAGGTGCGTCGAGGCGCCGAGCGTGACTTCGTGGCGATCGTTGGTGAAGCCGTAGAGCGGCTGCGCCTGAATGAAGGCATATTTGGCACTGAGCGAAATCGGCAGCCCGGAATAGGCGGCCTTCACCTCGGCACGCCTGACGTCGAAGCTCTGTTCGTCGAAACGGCCGCTGAGCGAGCCGGAGAAGCCGCTCGGGCTGTTGAAGCCGATCAGGCCGACATAGTCGGAAGTCGGCTTGTCCAGTCCGGAATAGGCGCCGACATTGACGAGGTCGGGCGCCGAGAACGAATTCTGGCCGGCCAGCTGGTAGGATTGGCCGAAGATCGCGTTGGTGCTCCAGCCATTGTCGTAGGCGCCGGAGTAGCGGAACCCGACATTGGCGCGGGTGCCGCCTTCCATGCGGTCATAGCCTGAGAACTTGTCGCGCTCGAACAGTGTCGAGGCGTCGAAGACGAAGCTCTGCGCGTCCTCGTTGGGCACGGCGAGACCGCCGACATATTGCTCGTTCGGGCGCACGAACACTTGCGCCATCGGCTCGACGATATGGCTGGAACTCGGCATCGAGAACAGCACCGGCCAGCGCATTTCGAGCCCGGCGGTCGCCATGTAGCGCGACAGCGAGGTGCGCATGTTGTCGTCTACGCCAAGATTCGTCGCCATCTCGTTGATGGCGGCGAGCGAGTTCGAGGTCGCGCTGACATAGCCGGCGTCACCGCGCAGCGCCAGCAGCGGCGTCAGCTGCAGGCCGCCATCGGTGGTGAAGGTGCGCTTCCATTCTGCTTCGGCGGTAAGGCGGCTCGACTGGCCTTCGATGCCGCGCACCCGCTCGACGGGCGTGCTGTCGTCATAGGCAGTCTCGAAGGCTTGATCCAGCCGGTCGCGGCTGATGACCCGCGCATTGACGTTGAACGACAACTGCCCGCCGGCGACAGACATGTCTGGGATATAGGCATAGTCGAGCGACGGCAGCACCCATGGCTGCTGGGCAGCACGCGCGGACGGGTCGCTCGCCAGCGTGTTCTCCTGGACCTCGAAGCGCATGGCGCGCACATCGAAGTAATTGCGGCCGTCGAGGCCGGTCAGGTAGATCGTCGACTGGTGCGTGACGTCGCTGAAGCCGTCGATGGAGTAGGTGCGCGAAAAATTCTTGTCGCTCTGCAGCAGCACGTCCCAGCCGAAATTCCAGCGCGGATTGATGGCGAACTGGCCCTTGGTGCCCATCATGCCACGGAACTTGTTCGGATCGCCGTCAGCACCCGAATCGACATTGAAGCCGCTGCTGTTGATGAACTCTTCCGGGTTCTCCTGCCGGATGCCGGCCATCTTCAGCGTGTACTCGCCATTGTTGAAGCGCTGGCGCCACTCGGCCTCGCCGAGGAAGCCCTGCTTGGTGTAGCCGGTCCCGGTGACGGTGAGGTCGTAGGTCGGCGACAATGCGAAGTAATAGGGGACTTTGACGCCGAAGCCGAGGTCGGTCTTGTAGTTGATGCCGGGGATCAGGAAGCCGCTCTTGCGTTTGACCGTCGGGTCGGCGATCTCGAATGCCGGCAAATAGGCAAGCGGAAAGCCGAAGAACTCGAAATTCGCGTTCTCGAAGCGAACCGTCTTTTTCTCGCCGTTCCAGATGATCTTGCGCGCCTTGACGCGCCAGGTCGGCGCCTTGTCCGGCTTGTCCTCGCAGGGTTCGCAGGCCGTGTAGACGCCGTTATGGAAGGTCGTCAGCACGCCGCCCATGCGCTCGGCGCTTTCGGCGGCGAAGTAGGCCTTTTCCGGGGTTTCGACACGCAGCGCGTTGACGAAGCCGTCGGCGAAATCGTCGGTGATGTCGATATGCTCGGAATTGATCTTGGTGCCGTCGCTGTTGATGATCTCGACGGCGCCGCTGGCGACCATGCGCTTGGTGTTGCGGTTGTACACGACACGCTGGGCGACGAGCTTGTTGCCGCCATAGTCGATCTGCACGGCACCGACGGCGGTTACGGTCTGATCGTCGTTGTTGTAGACAAGCGTATCGGCGGCAAGCAGCATCTGCGAGCCGGAAGGAACGTTCGTCGCCATGTCCGTGACGTCCTGCGCCAGCGCAGGGGCCAGCGGGACAGCGCAGGCGAACAGGCATACCAAGGCGCTCGCCCCATAAAGGCGTGCCAAACCGGCCTGCCTATGGCTGCGCAAAACCGCCTCCCTCACTAGCCGTCTTCCTTGTAAAGCAGGAACGTCACCCCGAAGAACATAGCCACGACAACCGGAACCCATGCAGCCACGGCTGTGGGCACGAATCCCGCCACGCCGAATGCCTTGACCAATACCGAAACGACATAAAGCAGAAAGCCGGCGAGGACGCCACCCAGAATCATCGTCGCCGACTGCCCCATCCTTGCAAATCGCATTGATACTGTTGCCGCAATCAGCGTCATGGCGACGAGAAGGAACGGCAACGCCACCAGCGAATCAAACTGCATGGCGAAGGCATTTGCCTTGAGGCCGAAGGAACGGGCAACCTCGATCTTGCCCGGCAGGTCGTAGAAGGGGATCGTTTCCGGGCGGGCAAGGCGCTCCTGCACGAATTCCGGCTTCAGATTGGTGTCCACTCGGTCGGTTGCTTCCGAGCGGATGGTGCCGTCCTTGAACACCTTGACGTCCTGCAATTCCCAATAGCCGTCGCGCAGGAAGGCCCGCGCCGCGTCCTTGCGCTCGACGATGTTGCCTTGCTGATCGAGCACGAAGAAGACGGTATCCGCCATCTCCAGGCCTTGGTTGAGAATGGCGCGGGCACCGATGATGGTGTCGCCGGAGGCGGTCTTCTGCCGGATCCAAGGCGTCGAGTCGGCCGAAACGGTGTTGGATTTGCCGGCGCGCAGCTGGTTCTCCATCCGCTCGGACCAGGAGAAGGCATGCGCCGCCACCGGGTTGAGCACGCCGACCGACAGCATGCCGACCATCAGCGCCCCGATGCAGCACGGCAACAGGAACTGCCAGGCCGAGACGCCGGCCGAGCGGGCAATGACCAGCTCGTATTTGCGGTTGAGCGACACCAGCGTCGCCATCGCCGAGAACAGGCCGACGAACGGCACTGTCTGCAGCATAATCATCGGCATCCTGAGCGCCGAAATGGCGAATGCCGTGCCATAGGTGAAGCCGGGCAGGCCGGTCGTGCGGCCGGACAGCTCGGTGAAGTCGATCAGGAACACCAGCGCCAAAAGGCCGAGGAAGAACCACACCGTGATCGACACGTAGCGGAAGAAGAAATAGCGGCCCAGAGTCCAGCCCATCAGCGTGTCCAGCCCATCAGCCGGCTCCCTGGCCGGAGGCGCCGCGCTTGGCGAAGCGCAGCTTGAGGGCCGTCCAGGTTTCGCTGGCGCGGCCGGCGACGTTCGTCATCCAGTCCGCCCAGGCGACCGGCAGTTCCATGGTCCTCGAGGAGAGGATGAACCAGCCGGAGATCGCCGAGGCCACGATCGGCACGCCGAAGACCATATAGGCATATTGCGGAACCTTGTCGGCCTTGCCGGCGGCGAAGAAACCAAGCCAGCGCACGAACAGCGCAATGACGATTGCGGTGATCAGCGGGTGGATGCGCGCCTCGCGATGCGAACGCGCGTCGCCCGCCACCGCCAGCGCGATCAGCGCGAACACCAGCGAGTAGGACCATTCGGAAAAACGCTGCTCGAGTTCGGCCGAGTAGCCGCCCGGATTGCGCTGGAACATCTTGTCGTTCGGGCTCGGGTTGAGCAGGTACTGGGTCGTGCGGTCCTTCGGCAGAAGCGTGATTTCGTTGGCGGCCGACATGAAGGCCGAGAGGTCGAAGGCGTAGGAGGTGAAGCGGATGACCGAGAGGTCGCCGGTCAGCGTCTTGCGATGGATGACGCCGTCATTCATCATCAGCACCTTCTCGTCGCCCTTTTCGACGATGCTGCCGCTCTTGGCGTAATAGATCAGGTTGGCGCCTTCCTCGCGCGAATCGGCGACGAAGATGCCGCCCAGCCTGTTGTCGGGCAGCCGTTCGCCGACCTGCAGGAACAGGCCGTCGTCGATCTTGCGGAACGTGCCTTCCTGGATGATCAGCGACACCAGGTCGGCGCGCGAAGCCGCCACCAGCTGCCGGTTCTTCTGCCTGGCATAGGGGTCGACGCCATTGTCGACGACGAAGGAAAAGACGCTCGCCGCCAGCGCCAGCAGCAAGATCGGCCGCGCGATGGTCCAGCGCGAGGCGCCGGCGGCATTGATCACGGCCAGTTCCGAATCGGTGTTCATGACGCTGAGCGTCTGGGCGACCGCCACCACCAGCGCGAACGGCACGACGATCGGGATGATCGACGGGATGATCAGCGCCGCGACCTCGAAGAAGGTCAGCGCCGACTGGCCGCTGTCGGTGACGAGGTCGATCTTGGCCAGCACCTGCGTCGTCCACACGATCGCCAGCGTCCAGGTCAGCGCAGCCAGAAAGACCGCCGCTGTGCGACGCATGATGTAGCGTTCAACGACCTTCATGAAGGCTTTCTCGATTTTGCCGAACGGCATCATGCCCGCGGACAAGGTAGTCATCCGGCGACGCCTGCACAACTGGCTCCACTGGCGGCTCGATCCGGTTTCTCGTCCCACATCACTCGCCCCGGCGCGTGGAGTGTCGGCTCCAATAGATAAAAAATGCAAAACATTAATGGTTAACAATAGGTTGCGACAAGGGAGCGGGGTCATGCCGCGACGAATCCGATAATGGTCGAGGTGCGCTTATAGGCTGCGATTTCGGCCAAAGTCTTGCCAAATGCCGTAAAACGACCAAATGTCGCGCACTCTTGAAAGCCGTTGTCCGGCACCCAGCATCCCTGAAAGCAGCACCTGATGAATTCGAAACCTTCGATCGCCTTCGCCAAATTCGCCGCGCCCCAGACCGCAACGTCGAGGAAGGGCAGCGTCTTTGTGCTGGCGGCGGACGATGGCGGCGTCAGCGATGCCGCCAAGGCCTGCGACCCGGCCGGCACGCTTGCGCGGGCCTTTCCGGCGGCGGATTTCTCCGGCAAATTCGGCAGCGTCGTCGAGGTGTTCGCGCCGGAAGGAACTGCACTCGACCGTCTGGTGGCGGTCGGCGCCGGCAAGGCCTCCAGCCTCGACGATCATGCATGGCTAAGACTCGGCGGCAGCATCGCCGCGTCGCTGCGCAAGGCAGCCGAGGTCGCCGTCGTGCTCGACGTTCCGGGCGCCCAGGCCGGTGGCAGGCAAGCGGCGAGCGTGGCGGCGGGCATCCTTTTGCGCAGCTATGCCTTCGATAAATACAAGACGAAAAAGGACAAGGACAACGGCCAGCCGAAGAAGCCGGCAAAGGTGACCATCCATTGCGCCGATCCTTCCGCCGCGAAAAAGGCCTTCGCCGATGAGGTGGCGGTGATCGACGGCGTGCTTCTGGCGCGCGACCTAGTCAACGAGCCGGCCAATGCGCTGGGTCCGGTGGAATTCGCCGCCCGCGCCAAGGAACTCGAGGCTCTCGGCGTCACCGTCGAGATCCTGACCGAGAAGGAAATGAAGAAGCTCGGCATGGGCTCGCTGCTCGGCGTCGCTCAAGGGTCGCCGCGCGGCGCCCGCATGGCCGTCCTGCAGTGGAACGGCGGCAAGGCCAAGGCCACCCCCGTCGCCTTTGTCGGCAAGGGCGTCACCTTCGACACCGGCGGCAATTCGATGAAGCCGGCTTCCGGCATGGAGGACATGAAGGGCGACATGGGCGGTGCTGCTGCCGTCACCGGCCTGATGCATGCGCTGGCCGCGCGCAAGGCAAAGGCCAATGTCGTCGGTGTCATCGGCCTGGTCGAGAACGCGGTCGACGGACACGCCCAGCGCCCCGGCGACATCGTCACCTCGATGTCGGGCCAGACCATCGAGGTGCTCAACACCGACGCCGAAGGCCGCCTCGTGCTGGCGGATGCGCTCTGGTACTGCAACGACCGTTTCAAGCCGGCTTTCATGGTCAATCTGGCGACGCTGACCGGCGCCGTCATGGTGGCGCTCGGCCAGCACTATGCCGGCCTGTTCTCCAACAATGACGAACTGGCCGAGAGGCTGGCCAATGCCGGGCAGGCGACGCAGGAGAGGCTGTGGCGCATGCCGCTGGGATCCGAATACGACAAGCTGATCGATTCCAAGAACGCCGACATGAAGAACATCGGCGGCCGCTATGGTGGCGCCATCATCGCCGCGCAGTTCCTGCAGCGTTTCGTCAAGGAAACACCCTGGGCGCATCTCGACATTGCCGGCACCGCGATGGGCTCGCCGCCCAGCGAGATCAA
Source organism: Mesorhizobium waimense (assembly GCF_003601975.1). GTDB lineage: Bacteria > Pseudomonadota > Alphaproteobacteria > Rhizobiales > Rhizobiaceae > Mesorhizobium > Mesorhizobium waimense. The sequence continues at coordinate 11,599 of NZ_QZWZ01000019.1, read as the reverse complement.
CCAGTCCTGGGGCTCCGGCTTCGGCGTCCGGCTGCTCGACCGGCTGGTGCGCGATCATTACGAAGGATGAGGCCTTGAGGCAAAGCCATGGCCGAAGTCCTGTTCTACCATCTGACCGAATCGACGCTGGAGGAGGCGTTGCCCGGCCTGCTCGAGCGCAGCGTCGACCGCGGCTGGCGCGCCGTGGTGCAGACCGGCACCGAGGAGCGGCGCGATGCGCTCGACCAGCATCTGTGGACCTTTCGCGACGATTCCTTCCTGGCGCATGCGACCGACCGCGAAGCCTATCCGGCCGAGCAGCCGATCCTGCTCACCACTGGGCAGGAGAATCGGAACCAGGCGCAGATACGCTTCCTCGTCGATGGCGCGGCGCCCGCGGATCTCGGTGGCTACGAGCGCGCCGTCTTCTTGTTCGACGGCCATGACACGGCGCAGCTCGAGGCCGCGCGTAGCCACTGGAAGACGATGAAGGATGCCGGCCACACCGTGACCTACTGGCAGCAGACATCGGACCGGCGCTGGGAGCGCAAGGCATAGAGGCGGACGTGGAAGGCAGCGAACCGGCCTGTCGGACCACGCTCTACCGGTTTGGCGCTTTGTCCGGCGCTTGCATCATCAGGGCAACGATGACGCCTGAGACAAATGTCAGCGCCGCTACCGATCCGATTGCCCAGGCGAAGCCGAAGAAGTCGGCGACAAGGCCTGCCGAAAGCGCGCCGATCGCGTAGCCGAGGTCGCGCCAGAAGCGATAGACGCTGAGCGAGCGCGCCCGCCACGAGGGGTGGGATGCATCGGACACGGCCGCGATCAGGCTCGGATAGACCATCGCGGTGCCGAGCCCAAGCAGCAGGCTTGCCGTCAGCCACCAGCGGAAGTCGCGGGTGAGAGCGGTCAGCAGCAAGGCTGCCGCCTGGACCCACATGCCCGCCACGATCAGGCCCTTGCGGCCCCATTTGTCGCTGAGCGGTCCGGTGGCGACCTGCAGCACCCCCCAAGTGCCGGGATAGACGGCTTTCAGAATTCCGATTCGCTCGACGCCGAGACCGTTCGCAGCGAAAAACAGCGGGAAGATGCCCCAGCTCATGCCGTCGTTGAGGTTGTTGACCAGCCCCGCCTGCGAGGCTGCGAACAGGTTCGGGTCGCGGAACGAGGTCAGGGCGAAGATCTCGCGGAAGGTGAGGGGAGAGGCCGCCTTCGCGGCGTTTGCCGCCTCCAGCTGGACATGCCCGCGCGTGTCCCGCACCAGCAGGATCGACAGCGCGGTCCCGGCGATCGCGTAGCCGATCCCGAGATAGATGGGGACCGGGCGAAGGCCATATTGCCCGGCCAGGTAGCCGGTCAGAAAAGCGGTGACGCCGACGGCGAAATAGCCGGCGAACTCATTCAGGCCGACCGCCAGTCCGCGCCCCTTCGGCCCGACAAGGTCGACCTTCATCAGCACCGTCATCGACCAGGCCAGCCCCTGGCTGACGCCGAGCAGGGCGTTGGCGGCAATGATCCAGCTCCAGCTCGGGGCCCACAGGATCATGAACGGCACCGGAAGGCCGAACATCCAGCCGAGCACAAGCACGCGCTTGCGGCCCCAGCTGTCGGCTAGCTGGCCGGAGACGAGGTTGGCGAAAGCCTTCACCACGCCGAAGCTGACGATGAAGGAAACGACCAATGTAGTCGAAGTAATGCCGAATTCCTTGGAGCCGATCAGCGGCACCACGGTTCGTTCGATGCCAACCATGCCACCGACGAAGGCGTTGATCAGGACCAGCAGGGCGAATTGCCGCCAGTTTGCCTTGAGACCGAGTGCGATGGAGGATGCGGCCACGGCCGCCGTCACCGCGCAGCGCCAGCGTTCAAGGCGCGGTTGCTGGCAGCTTCGGGCGGTGGTGGTGGAATATCGGCGGTCATGGCCTCGACGAACGCCGTCTCATCGTCGATGCGGAATGCCTTGTTGAAGCGTTTCTCGAAGCCGATCGTCGACGTCGGCTTGCCGCTCAGCGACCGTCCGCAGACCGAGCCCGAAAAGGCCCCGGGCAGCACCTCGATATGATCGGGCAGTTGTTTCAGCCGCCCGACGCTCGCAAACAGCGCCCTGGCGCCGTCCTCGGCGCTGGAGGCGAGTTCGGTGCGGCCGACGTCGCCTACCATCAGCGTATGGCCGGTCAGCGCGAACCACGGTTCCGGCGCGCGGGTGCGGTCGGTCACCAGCAGCGTTATGTGCTCCGGCGTATGGCCGGGCGTGTGCATGACCGTCGCGGTCACGTTGCCGAGTTCGAGGACATCGCCATCCTTGACCGCCCGGAACGGGAAGGCGGCTTGCGCGCCCTCGAACAGCACGTAGTCGGCGCCGGAGGCCGCGGCGAGCACGCGGCCCGCCGAAATATGGTCGGCGTGGATGTGGGTGTCGATGACGTAGAGGATGCGCATCCCGGTCGCTTGCGCGGCCTCGAGATAGGGGGCGATGTCGCCGATCGGATCGACGACGGCTGCGGCCGCCTTGCCGCCGCAGCCGAACAAATAGGACGCGCCGACCGGCTGCGAATGTAGGAATTGTCTCAGGATCATCGCCACGCTCCGGCGCGCCCGCGAACGGTCGAAAGCTTGACAGCTCGCGGGGAGGCTGTCATTCAATGATTATATTGAATGATGTATCGTGACCTGGAAGCCGATGTCAATCCGCAATCCGAAACAGAAGCTCTACGAGCAGTTCGCGATCGTCGCCAAGGCGCTCGGCCATCCGCAGAGACTGGAGCTGATCGAGCATTTGGCGCAGGGCCCGCGCAGCGTCGAGGCGCTGGCGATGAAGCTCGGCCTGCCGATCGCCAATGTTTCCCAGCATCTCCAGACACTTCGCCGCGCCGGACTGGTGTCGGCCGAGCGCGACGGCAAGTTCGTCAACTACCGTCTCGTCGATGACAGCGGGCTGGTGGCATTCGCTTCGGTGCGCACCGTCGCCGAGCATCATTTGGCGGAAGTCGACCGCATCGTACGCGGCTATTTCGAAGCCCGCGACGACATGGAGCCGGTCACGCGCCAGGAACTTGCGGATCGCATGCGCGACGGGCTGGTGACCGTGATCGATGTCCGCCCGCCAGACGAGTTTGCGCTCGGCCACGTGCCAGGCGCAATCAACGTTCCGCTTGGCGATCTTCCGGCCCGGCTTTCCGAATTCGGCAAGGACAGGGAAGTCGTCGCCTACTGCCGCGGTCCATGGTGTGTGATGTCCTTCGAGGCGGTGGCGGCACTTCGCAGCCACGGCTATGCAGCGCGCAGGCTCGCGGATGGCATGCCCGAGTGGAGGGCCGCGGGGATGCCGGTCGAGGTGGCGGCCTGATCCGGCACCTCGGTCGACGGAGCGCTATGCGCCGGAGCGGCATTTCGAGACACATCATTACCATCACACGCAATCCGGGTTATGGGTTAGATAGACGCGAACTCATTCGGCGGGTTGAGAATGCGGGTCAGGATTATCGGAACCGGCGGGGCGGTGCCGGCTTCATGCGTGACGTCGCGTACGCTCGAGGAAAAGCTTGGCCTCGGCCCGGGCACGCTCGAAGCCGCCACGGGCGTTGTCGAACGCTATGTCTGCGAGGCTGAATCCCAGATCGATCTCGCTTGCGCCGCCGCGCGTCTGGCGCTCGCCGATGCCGGAATAGAAGCCAACACTGTCGATCTCATCATCGGCGGCTGCGGCGTGCCTTACCAGCCGCTGCCGTCGACGGCGCCTTTGGTTATGCAGCGCCTCGGCCTGGCCGACGGCTCGGCCGCCGCCTTCGACGTCAACAGCACCTGCCTCGGTTTTCTCACCGCCTTCGAGACCGCTGCCCGCCTGATTGAAGCCGACCAATGCAAGACGGCGCTGGTGTTTTCTTCCGAGGTCGCCTCGCGGGCTCTGCCCTGGAAGGAGCAGCCGGAGGTCGCGGCACTGTTCGGCGATGGTGCCGGGGCCGCAGTGCTGCGGCGGGCCGGGCCGGGTGAGAGCAGGGTGGCGGCCAACCTGATGCGCACTTACCCGTCGGCCTGGGACGCCTGCGGTATCGGCTCCGGCGGCACGCGTTTCGATTTCGCTCGCCAGCCGGAAGAGTTTGCCCGTCACAGCCTGTTCCATATGGACGGCAAGGAATTGTTCCGCGTCACCTCGCGCCACTTCAACGGCTTCGTCACCGAATTGCTCGAGCGCGCCGGCTGGCGCCATGAGGATGTCGACCTCGTCGTGCCGCACCAGGCAAGCCCGTTCGCGCTCGCCCACATGGCGCGCCAGACCGGCTTTGCGCCGGACAAGCTCGTCGACATCTCGGCGCGCTACGGCAACCAGATCGCCGCCTCCATTCCCTTTGCGCTCGATGTCGCGCGACGACAGGGCCGGGTCGAAGCAGGCGCGAAGCTGCTGTTCCTGGGCACCTCGGCCGGCGTGTCCTTCGGCGGCATGGCTTTGGAGGCCTGAAGATGGCCGTGCTCGTCACCGGCGCCAGCGGCTTCCTCGGCGCTCATGTCATGGCGCGGCTGGCGGCGTCCGGCATCCCGGTGCTTGGCCTTGGTCGTGACGCGGCGCGGTGTGCCATGCTGGAGGCAGAGGGCCATCAAATCATCCGCCATGATCTGTCGGCGTCGTTCGACACGAAACTCGACCCGAGGCTCGCCAAGATCGACCGGATCGTTCATTGCGCCGCACTCTCGGCGCCGTTCGGCCGACTTGCGGATTTCGAGGCGGCCAATGTGACGGCGACCCGCAACCTCCTCGATTTCGCGACACGGCAAGGCATCGGCCGTTTCGTCCACATCTCCAGCCCTTCGGTGTGCTTCGCCTATCGCGACCAGCTCGATCTCACCGAAGACGCGGCCTTGCCCGACCCGGTCAACGACTATGCCCGCACCAAGCGCGAGGCCGAGCGGCTCGTGCTGGCCGCGCCCGCGATCCACCCGCTGGTGCTGAGACCGCGCGGCATCTACGGCGCCGGCGATCGCGCGCTGCTGCCGCGCCTGCTCAAGGCCGCAAAAAGCCGCCCGCTGCCGCTGTTTCGGGACGGCCAGGCGCGCATCGATCTCACTTATGTCGACGATGTCGTCGACGCGGTGTTGGCCGCCTTGTCGGCGCCGGGCGAAGCCGAAGGCCAGATCTTCAATGTGTCCGGCGGCGAGGTGCTGCCGGTGCGCCGCATCGCCGACGCGGCCTGCTCGCGGGTCGGTTTTACGGCGCGATGGCGCAAGATGCCGCTGTGGCCGGCGATGCTGGCGGCCGGCGCAATGGAGGCGGTGGCGCTGCGATTGCCCGGCCGTCCCGAACCGGCAGTGACGCGCTACGGCCTTGGCCTGTTCGCCTATGCCCAGAGCCTCGACCTCTCGAAGGCGAAACGCGTGCTCGGCTGGGCGCCGAAAACCTCCTTCGAGACAGGGCTCGACCGCACCTTCATCGGGGGCCTGGCGTGAGGATCGTCTTTGCCAACAGCGCCTGGGTGAATGCGGCCGAACGGCTCATCTTGCGCGGCGGCACCTGGAAGAGTATGCGGCTGCGCGTCCGCTACGGGCTGATCCTGCATCCCGTCGCCGGGCCTGTGCTGGTCGACACCGGCTACACGCCCGAAGCCGTGACCGGGCCGGGACGCGGCACGATGCTGCGCCTATACGGCGCGCTGCTGAAACCCGAACTCAATGCAGCCGAACAGGTGCTGCCGGTGCTGGCGCGCTTCGGCCTTGCGCCCGGCGACATCAGCGCCGTCATCGTCACCCATTTCCATGCCGACCACATCTCTGGCCTGTCCCTGTTTCCCAACGCGCGCTTCATCGCCAGCGACGCCGGCTGGTCGCGGCTGAAGGCACGGACAGCCTGGCAGAATTTGCGCCATGGTGTGTTCACCGAACTGTTTCCGGCGGATTTCGAGAACCAGCTCGATGGATTGTCGTCGAAGCAGCAGGTAGCACCCCATAATGGCGTGCCCGGCGGGGCCGACCTGTTCGGCGACGGCAGCGTGGTGGCGGTCGATCTTCCCGGCCATGCCGACGGCCAGTTCGGCCTGCTCTTCCCCGATATGGAGCGTCCGCTACTCTACGCCGTCGACGCGCAGTGGTTGCTCAGCGCACTGAAGGAGGAACGCACGCCGGGTTTTCCGGCAAGCCTGCTGGCCGAGGATTTTGCCGCCATCGAGCCGACCAGCACGATGCTGCGCCGTTTTCTGGCGGCCGGCGGCGAGGTGTTGTTCTGCCATGATCCGGAACTGACGCCGTACGATCTGGGCGGCGAGGGCGGATGAACGGGCTCGCCGAAGCGCTCTGGTCGTTTGCCGTCACCCGATGGGTGTCGCGCAAGAGCCGTCCCGCCTTCGAGCGCTGGCAGGCGCGCACCTTGCGCCGCTGGCTCGACCGCGACCTGCCGCTGGCGCCATTCTACGGCAAAGCGCCGCATCACCTCGGCGACCTGGCGGTGACTGACAAGGCGCTGCTGATGGCGAATTTCGAGCGCTTCAACATCGGCGGCGTGGCGGCCCGCGATGCGCGGGCCGCCGCTTCCGCCGATGGCCGCCTCGGCGACCTGACGGTCGGTGCCAGCACCGGGACATCGGGCAATCGCGGCCTGTTTGTCATTTCGGAGGCGGAGAAATATCGCTGGCTGGGCACGATCCTCGCCAAGGCGGTGCCGGACCTGCTCTGGCGCGGCATGCGCGTCGCCGTCATCCTGCCGCAGAATACCGGACTCTACGACAGTGCGCGCAAATCCCGTCGTATCGACTTGCGCTTCTTCGACCTGACGCTCGGGCCGGAACACTGGCGCGCCGCACTAGAGGATTTCGCGCCGACGGTGATCATCGCCCCACCCAAGATACTCCGGCATTTCGCCGCCACCGGCTTCCGGCTGTCGCCGCAGCGCGTCTTCTCCGCCGCCGAGACGCTGGATCCGGTCGACCGTCCTGTTGTCGAGAGCTTCTTCCGCTTGCCGCTCGACCAGATCTACATGGCGACGGAAGGGCTGTTCGCGGTGACCTGCCGGCAGGGCGGGCTGCATCTTGCGGAAGACTCGGTCTTCTTCGAATTCGAGCCGGCCGGCGACGATCTGGTCACGCCTCTGGTCACCGCCTTCCGCCGCCAGACCCAGATCATGGCGCGATACAGGATGAACGACCTGTTACGGCTCTCCGACAAACCCTGCCGTTGCGGCTCGCCGCTGCGCACCGTGGACGAGATCGTCGGCCGCATGGACGACGTCTTCCGGCTTGCGTCGGCGGATGGGCCGATCCTGCTGACACCCGACATCCTGCGCAACGCCGTGCTGAAGGCCGATCGGCGCATCGACGATTTCCGCCTGATCCAGACCGCGCCAGATGCGATCGAACTCAGGCTTGCACTGGAGCTCGCCGACGAAGCCGCAACCGCCGCGCATCAGGCGGTGCGCACGCTGCTTGCGGCGCGCAAGGCGACAGCGGGGGTCGCTCTCATTCGCGTGCCGCTGCCGCTGGAGACCGTCCGCAAGCTGCGCCGCGTCGAATGTCGGGTGCCTCCATGAGCCGGCCGGATGCTGCCTCGTTGGACGGCCCGCTTCAGCAGGCGGACCGGGTCGAGAACAGCCCCGCCAAAGTCCGGGCATTCGTCGAGCTTTTCAACGGCATCCCGGTGCATGATCTCGTTGCCAATCTAACAGTCTCGGTCGAGACGTTGGAGATCGTCGGCCGCGTCTTCCCGCTGACGCTGAACGATGCCAGCGAGGCGCCGAACTGCTACATCTGCTGCCCGTCCAGTGCCTACATCGACTACGCCGTCGACGAGACACGCAATTTCGTCGCGCATCCTTTGCTGCGGCGGGCGCTTCGAGCGCTGATCGGCGCCTGCGCGCCGCTGGTCAGGGCGAGCGGCCTCGACCATCAGGTACAGGTCAACAACTGGCTCTATTCGACCAATCCGGTGCCCATGCTCGACCGCGCCGCGGTCATCGCACTACGCGCCAACCTTGCTGCGCGGTTTCCCGACCGCGCCATCGTCATCCGTTCGCTGAACGAGATCGCCGACCCCGCGACCATCGCTGCGTTGAAGGTCAAAGGTTTTCGCATGCTGGCGGCGCGCCAGATCTACATCTTCGCCGACCGCAGCGCTGCGCCGGCCATGACCAACGACATGAAGCGCGACCGCAAGCGGCTGCGCACGACATCGTTCGAGATCGTCGGCGACGCTGATTTCGGCGAGACCGACTATGCGCGCAGCGAAGAGCTCTACCGCATGCTCTATCTCGACAAATACACGCCGCTCAATCCGCACTACACCGCCCGCTATATCGGAGAGATGCATCGCCGCGGAATAATCAGCCTGGCAGGCCTGCGCCGGCCCGGCGGCGAGCTTGTCGCCGTCACCGGCCTGTTCGAGAACGGCCGCACGCTGACCCAGCCGATCGTCGGCTACGACACCGGCCTGCCGATCGAGGAAGGCCTCTACCGCATGGTGATGGCGATGGCGCAGGACCATGCCACGGCACACGGCCTGTTCTTCAACATGAGCGCCGGCGCCTCCAACTTCAAACGCCGGCGCGGCGCCGTGCCGGCGATCGAATACAATGCCGTCTATGCGGGCCATCTGCCGCACCGCCGTCGCATGGCGATCCGCATGATGGAAACCGTGCTGGCGCGGATCGGCATTCCCCTGCTCAGGAGTTTCGAATTGTGAGCGAGCGCCCGAACCAGAAACGGCAGGACCATTGGCAGGCGGTGGCGCTGTCGACCGACATCAGGGGCAAGCCGAAGCGCATCCTGTTCGACGGCGCGCCGCTGGCGCTATTCCGCTCGGCGCAAGGCATTGCAGCGCTTTTCGATCGCTGCCCGCACCGGCTGGTCGAACTGTCCACCGGCAAGGTGGTCGGCGGCGAGATCGAATGCCCCTATCACGGCTGGCGCTACGATGGCGAGGGACGCTGCACCGCCATTCCCGGCCTTGTCGGCGACATGCCGCACTACCGGGTGCGCAGCTTTAGCGCAATCGAGCGCGACGGCGTCGTCTTCGTGTCGTCGGGCGCACCGCAGAGCGAACCCTATCTCCACTGCATGCAGGGCAAGGACATCGTCGTGCGGCGGGTGCGCTCCTCGACGCAATCGACGGTCATCGACGCGGCCGAGAACATCCTCGATGCCACCCACACCCACTTCACCCACAAGGCCCTGCTGCGCGGCCTGAGTTCGAAGCGTCATCTGGTCCGGGTCGAGATCACCGGCGGCGAGGGCTGGGTCGAGGCCTGCTACACCGGCGAGGAGCGTCAGCAAGGATTGATCAGCCGGTTGCTGGAGGGCGAGCGGACGAAAACCATCGGCCGCTTCCGCCACCCCGGCATCGCCGAGCTGGAATATTGGGGCAAGGGCGGGCTGGCGCTGGCGACGACCTTCCATTTGCGCCAGGCCGACGAGCGCACCGTCGAGGGCGTCGGCTGGCTGATCGGGCCGCGCCAGGGGTGGCTCGGCGAGATCAAGGCGCTCGCCTTCAAGCCGCTGTTCAACATCGCCCTCGAGCAGGATCGCCGCGTGCTGAAATCGGCGAGCGACAATGCCCGCTTCGAGCCGCCGGCGCGCCCGGCGATCGGTCCACTCGATTTCCTGCGCCGCGACATCGCCGCCATCATGGACGGCGAGATGCCGGCATCCGCGGCAAAGCCGCGCGTCCACCAGATCGAACTCTAGCGAAGCCGGCGCCTTTTTTCGCGTCTTGATCGGTGCGAGCTTCATTGACAAAGTCCGACTTCCTGGAGCCGCCCAAGACATGATCGATCACATAACCATCGCGGTCAGCGAACTGCAGACGAGCAAGCTCTTCTACGAGAGAGCGCTTGAGCCTTTGGGATATCGCCTCTCGTTCGGCAAGGAGGCCGTGTTCTGGGCCTTTGATGTTGGCGACGGGGCCCTGTTCGAGATCAGACATCGGACAGCAAACCACCTCTGACGCATCTGCACGTCGCTTTCCGGGTCAACAGCAAGGCAGAGGTCGACGCGTTTTATCGGGCTGCCCTCGACGCGGGCGGCGCCGACAATGGCGCACCCGGCCGGCGCCCGGATTATGGCGTGAACTACTATGCCTGCTTTGTTCTCGATCCAGATGGCTACAACATCGAAGCCATGGTCAATGAGACTGTGACGCCGGCGTAACCGGAAACGCAGGCGCCGGCTGCGGGCGCAGCCTGCGGAAAAGTCGAGTCCTGGCAATGGCATAGCCTGGTTTCCTGAATCAGATGATTCAAGTCTGGAGCGGGCCGTTCCATTCCATATCGCGGGTCGAGGCGGCCTGCAGGCTGATGCGCTCGCGCCATGCCAGGCCTGCGATCTCCGCCAGCGCCCGCCATTGCGCTTTCTTCGGCGCGGGGTCATCAGGCCAGTCGAGCAAGTCGTCGGCCTCGCGCATCGCATGGCGGAAGCCACGAAGCCCACCGGAACGCAGCGCCGCCGGCAACCCGTAGATCCACATGGCCAGCCGCACCGTCTGCGGCGTGGCGACATCGGGCGGCCTCACCTCCGCGCCGGTCCCAAGCAAAGCGTCGGCGAAGCGCAAGGGATCGCGGAAGAAATGCAGGCCGCTGACGGCGCGCGGATTGCACTCCAGCGGCAGCACGCGGCCATCCGCCTCGCGCATCAGGTCGAAGGAGATTTGCCCGCTCCAGCCTGTGGCCGCGACGATGCGTTCGACCAGATGCCGCGCGGCCGGGTCCTCGACGGGCTCGAAGTAGATGCTGGCACCCTTGCCGGCACGATAGAGCGAACGGTAGAGCGAGAACGCCTTGAGGGCACCGTCGCGCGCCACAGCATAGGCGCTGATCTCGTTGCCCGGCACGAAACGCTGCGCCACCCAGGGCGCGGCGGGCGACGGGCTGATGGCGTCGAGCGCGCCGGGCAAGGGGCGGAGCAGCACCTGGCTGGCGAAGCGCGACCAGACCGGTTTGAACACGAGGTCGCGGGAATGACTGCGCACCGCGTCGAGATCGGCAGCCGATTGCAGCAGGGTCGTTTCTGGTACTGCCAGGCCGAGGCTTTCGGCCAACCGGACGAAGGCGTGCTTGTCATGCACCTGTGCAAGTAGCTCGATGCCGGGTGCGAACAGGCGGGCAGGGATGGCACGCTCGCGCCAGGCAAGCGCGAGGTAAAACACCTCCTCGCAGGTCGGGATGACGAGGTCGATGCTTTCGGCGCGCACCAGCGCCTCGACCGCTTCGGCATAGGCCGCCGGCTCGAAGCGCGGCGGCGGCAGGCGGCGGTAGCGCGCGCAGGCGGTGCTGGCGGCGGCGATCGGGCGGGCTGGGCTGTCAGCCAGGATCACCCGGCGTCCGGCGCCATGCAACAGCCGCGCCAGATGCAGCGCCACCGGCGCGCGAGCCCCGGTGACGAGTATGGTGTTATCGGGCCCCGGCATCGGCAGCAATTCGCAAATCGTTACGGTCGCCGCGAGGCTTGCTCGAAATCCGAGCGCTTGGCAACGGAGGTAGTGGCGTGCCGGTTCAAGCCGTCGCGCGATGCCATCATCCACTAGTCATCTGGAACTGAAGTTCGTTACATTGTATGCTACGTCGCTTCTGGAGAGGAGCGCATTATGGCGAACGCGAATGGCCGCCCAACCGCGCCGTTGGTTCTGAGCGCAGACGAGCAGGATTATCTCG
>NZ_QZWZ01000199.1 GCF_003601975.1 Mesorhizobium waimense | reverse complement strand
TGACACTCTAAACTTATGGAACTCTAGAGTGGAGGTTGTTACAGTCGCTTTTATAAAACAGCAACCAGTTTTTTTCAATAGTCTGATGATGGTTGTGACAGTTTTGTGATATTGTTCAAAATGTTTCTTGTGGAATGTTTGTTTTTTGGTCTACTGGTGTCTGGTTTTATTTTTTCTGCTATTACATATCAAGAAATGTGATTGGTGTAGCAAGAGTGGAATGCGATGTGGATAAACTAATTGGTTGTCGAATCTAATTTACTTAGAAAACTACACTTGTTTTTGTGTATGAATTTAGTGAATTTGTCTGTCTATGTGTTTTCGTGCATTTATAAATCCTTCGTCAGGATCTTAAATTTAGTGTTGAATATGTAGGGCCTGTACGGTAATTATTATTTAGCGTAGCTACTTCATCGTTGTTCGAACACAACCAACAACCTGTAATTGTTGTTTCTCTTGGTTCCCCACTTTTGTGGGGTTTTTTATCTCTTCCGTGCATCGTAAAGCGCGGACTCCTTCTGGAAAGGTTGTTTTAGGGCATCACTGAGGCATTTTTTG
>NZ_QZWZ01000198.1 GCF_003601975.1 Mesorhizobium waimense | reverse complement strand
GTTGATCGCGACGGCGAACGCCGCCGCCCCCGCGGCTGAGCCTATGCGGCCCACCACCAGGTCGCCTTCCTTGAACAGCAGGATGCTGGTGCCGTTGGTCGTGTCGAGGCCGGAATCCACCCCCGCGGCGGACACCGCCAGCGAGAATGCCGTCGTCCCGCCCTCCTGATCGGCGCCGAACGAGCTTCCCGTCGAGCTCACGACCGGGGTCGCGTCCTGCGCGTAACCGCTAGGGCTCAGGTCGGAACTCTTATTGGCGACACCGGCGAACAACGCGACAACCGCTGCCGCCGTGGTGTCGTCGGCGTCGGCCTGCACGCCCGCGGTTTCGTCATGCGCCACCGTCGCGGTGCCCTGCACGATCGCTGCCGTAGGTCCGTCGTCCTGGAACTGCACGGCGTCGCCGATGCCGGTCGAGCTGGTTGCGGTGTCGCCGTCGCCGTCGGTGACCGTCACCACCGCCAGCAACGCGCCGTCGGTGATCGATACCGAATCATCTGGATTGGCGGTTCCAGGGTGCTTCAGTGAGGCGTACTGCGCCACGCTCACGACCCCGCTCGTGC
>NZ_QZWZ01000197.1 GCF_003601975.1 Mesorhizobium waimense | reverse complement strand
GATCGCGGTGTGCTCGATCGCTACCTTGCTGCGGTCCAACAGGTGGTGGATCGGCACGACATCCTGCGCACGGCCTTTGTCTGGGAGGGGCTGTCGAGCCCGGCCCAGGTGGTGTGGCGCAAGGCGGTCCTGGAGGTGTGCGAGGTCGAGCTGGATGAGGATGGCGGTCCCGGTCCCGAGCAGCTGAAGCGGCGGTTCGATCCGCGCCAGTACCGCATCGATCTTGGCCAGGCGCCGCTGTTGCGGTTCGTGATCGCGCGCGAGCCCGGCAGCGGGCGCTGGCTGCTGCTGGAGATGCTGCACCATCTGATCGGCGATCACACGACGCTGGAGGTGATGCATGCCGAGGTGCGGGCCGTGCTGGCAGGTCGCGGGCATGAGCTTGCCGCACCGCAGCCGTTCCGCAACCTGGTGGCGCAGGCGCGGTTGGGAGGCGATGCGAAGGCGCATGAAGCGTTCTTCCGCTCGATGCTGGCCGACATCGACGAGCCGACGCTGCCGTTCGGGCTGATCGAGGTGCATGGCGACGGCAGCGGGGTTGGCGAGGCGCAACGGATGCTGCCGCAGGCGCTG
>NZ_QZWZ01000196.1 GCF_003601975.1 Mesorhizobium waimense | reverse complement strand
CCGAGACCGAAGACGACGGCGGTGGCGCCCTGCTCGACCTTGGCGGTGTTGATGACCGCACCGATGCCAGTGGTGACGCCGCAGCCGATGTAGCAGATCTTGTCGAAGGGGGCGTCGGGATTGACCTTGGCCAGAGCGATCTCGGGCAGCACGGTGAAGTTGGAGAAGGTCGAGCAGCCCATATAGTGAAAGATCTTGTCCTTGCCGATCGAGAAACGCGACGAGCCGTCCGGCATCAGGCCTTGGCCCTGCGTGGCGCGGATCGCGGTGCACAGATTGGTTTTTCTGGACAGGCAGGAGGGGCACTGTCGGCATTCGGGCGTATAGAGCGGGATGACGTGATCGCCCTTCTTGACCGAGGTCACGCCCTTGCCGACATCGACGACGATACCGGCGCCCTCATGGCCGAGAATGGCCGGAAACAGGCCTTCCGGGTCGGCGCCCGAGAGCGTGAACTCGTCGGTGTGGCAGATGCCGGTCGCCTTGATCTCGACCAGCACCTCGCCGTCGCGCGGGCCGTCGAGGTCGACCTCCATGATCTCCAGCGGCTTTCCGGCGGCGACAGCGACAGCGGC
>NZ_QZWZ01000195.1 GCF_003601975.1 Mesorhizobium waimense | reverse complement strand
GCAATCAGGCCCCAGACAATTACGAGAAAAAATAGTCTCTTCGCTGGAAGCGAGGGCGGTGGACGCACTTGGGCGACCGTCGCGACACTTCTGCAAACCTGTAAAATGAATGGCGTCGACCCACTCGCCTGGCTCTCCCAGACCTTGACCCGCATCGCTCAGCGCTGGCCCGCAGCCAAAATCGAAATGCTCATGCCTTGGAACTTCAAACCAGACGCCGTCAGCTAACCGCTTACGAAGCAGTTGCAACAACCCGGGAGCTTTGGGAGATGTCGTATCGGCCGACCGTTGAAAGGACTCCGAAGTTTCGTCGTGCCGCATCAAGTGCGGTGTACAGCATGATCAGCGTCTAACGCGCAGGCCTGGCCCTTCTGCCCCGATGCCTGGCAAGCCCCAGCAAAGAGCGCCAAATTCCGGCGAGTTATCGGAAGCGATCTGGACGTGCATCTCGCGAATCAATTGTTCCTCGACTGCGACCGCTCCTATCGTGGACCCTTTTGGTATGGTTGGATGCGTCATGCGCCAGAGCAGGAAACCTGTCTCCGGGGCGGCGACTTCTGCCAGCGTCTCGCCGAAGAGATCGCTAATC
>NZ_QZWZ01000194.1 GCF_003601975.1 Mesorhizobium waimense | reverse complement strand
AACGGCGCCGTTCTTCTGCTCGACAAATGCCTGGTCATTCTTGCGGTAAGGCCGGCAGCGGGTGAACTCGATGCCACCGTCCCGGCAGTAATCGCGCACAGTCTCATTCAGGAACACGCTGTCATTGGAGTCAGTTTTGCAAGCCGTTTGACATCCAGGCCCTCGACCGCACCCAACCCGGACTGCCGCTCAAGAAAGGCCGCCTCGGGACCATGACGCACGACTACAAGCGCCATGGCACCACCACGCTGTTTGCCGCCCTGAACGTGCTCGATGGCACCGTCATTGGGCGCAACATGCAGCGTCACCGGCATCAGGAGTTCATCCGCTTCCTGAACACCATTGAAGCCCAGGTGCCAGTGGATAAAGCCGTGCACGTCATCCTCGACAACTATGCGGCTCACAAGCACCCGAAGGTCCGCGCCTGGCTCGACCGCCAAAAGCGCTTCACCTTCCACTTTACCCCGACATCCTGCTCGTGGCTCAATGCCGTTGAAGGCTTCTTCGCCAAGCTGACCCGCCAGCGGCTCAAGCGCGGCGTCTTCCGTTCGGTGGTCGATCTTCAGGAGGCCATCAACCGGTACGTCGCT
>NZ_QZWZ01000193.1 GCF_003601975.1 Mesorhizobium waimense | reverse complement strand
ATCGGCTTGCCAGTCCACATCCATTGATCGGCCCTCCACAAGCCGACCTCCTATGAATCACGCAAACTCTCTCTTGGGAATTCCAAAAACTCGCCCGCCGCTAAAAACCTGCCAAAGTAGTGCTAGGAGACAAGGCCATCTCTATTAGGTCCAGAGATGCCGGTGGATGCCCGCCTTCAACGTAAACGGCGCGCGCAGTTGCAGCGTGGGCTGACATCACACGCCCTATATACTGGAGAAGTTGCTTGCTCATCAGCAAAATCCTCGTCGCCAATCGCTCCGAGATCGCCATCCGGGTTTTCCGCGCCGCCAATGAGCTTGGGTTGAAAACGGTCGCCATCTGGACCGAGGAAGACAAATATTCGCTGCATCGCTTCAAGGCCGACGAGAGCTACCAGGTCGGACGCGGGCCGCACCTGACTCGCGACATGGGTCCGATCGAAAGCTACCTGTCGATCGAAGAGGTGATCCGCGTCGCCAGGCTTTCGGGCGCCGACGCCATCCACCCGGGCTACGGGCTGCTGTCGGAGAGCCCCGAATTCGCCGAAGCCTGCGCTGTGGCCGGCATCACCTTCATCGGCCCCAAGCCGGAGACAATGCGCCGGCTCGGCA
>NZ_QZWZ01000192.1 GCF_003601975.1 Mesorhizobium waimense | reverse complement strand
ATTGCCGACGTTGCCGCGCCATCGATCAGCGAGCTTGATCGGACAATCGACGTGATTGGCGACGTCGATGGCGTCGAGAAAACGCAGTCGTCGGTCATCCTGTCGACGCGATTCCAACGATAGAAGTGCAGGCGCCAGATGAGTGCGCTGCGGCGTGGGGACCATCGGAAGCTATTTCAATGGCCAAAGGCAACATCTCGTCACAACCGAATGCCTGCAGGAGATGCCTGTTGAAATGAACCGGGCGAACATAATAGATACGAAACATGAGTTCCGTTCATAGAAGGTGTTAAGCCTGTGTACTCGGTGGGTCACCATAGTCTGCCGTCCTACGCCCTGTTGCGCAGCTTCGAGTGCGCCGCGCGGCACGAAAGCTTTACCCAGGCGGCGGAAGAACTTCATCTGACGCAAAGCGCAGTCAGCCGACAAGTCAAAGAACTTGAAGACATGATGGGCGCGACATTGTTCAGGCGGGTTGGACGACGCGTGGTATTGACCGAGAGCGGCAGGCGGTTTGCCGCGGATCTGGCGATCGATCTCGAGAATCTCAGGCAATCGGTGGTGCGGGCGATTGCCGTCGGCGAGCGAATTTCGACGTTGCGCATCGGCATCCTGCCAACATTTGCCAGTCGTTGGC
>NZ_QZWZ01000191.1 GCF_003601975.1 Mesorhizobium waimense | reverse complement strand
GCGTCGTCTCCGCGCTTGCCGTTGCCGCCGGCCAGGCGGTCAAGGCCGGCGACGTGCTGCTCTCCATAGAGGCGATGAAGATGGAAACGGCGCTGCATGCCGAGCGCGACGGCACCGTTGTCGAGGTATTGGTGAAAGCCGGCGACCATATCGACGCCAAGGACCTGCTGATCCTCTTAATAAGCTAGAAAGCACGTCAGCTATTCGCTTGGGGCCGCTGGAAGCCACGCCGACGTCGGCACCGAGCCACCTCGTTGCCAGGGAGTGTGACGGGAAACGGGAATTTGACGTAGCGTCGACGTTGATCCTAGAACTGTTTAGCGTTTTGACTAAATCGGAAGAGAGTCCGGGTGAAAAAATGCTGCCGGGACGGGAGACCAGCCTGCGATTTCAGCACGTCCTTGCTAAGGATCTGCTTGATGTATATGCGACTGAGTCTGACGAGAGTTTCAAGTCGGTGGGCCGTTTTTGAAAAAGAATCCTGTAGAGTGCTCGTGAGGCTTGGGTCTGCTGAGAGTCCTCTCTGATTGGGGTCGTTTTGGTCAAGATGCTCCTGCACTTTTTTCTGGACCGTTCCGTGGGTCACTCGCTTCTCTTCGCGGTCGGCGCTTGGGCCGCCGCATGATGGGGTCAGGAGAGC
>NZ_QZWZ01000190.1 GCF_003601975.1 Mesorhizobium waimense | reverse complement strand
GACGGTTGAGGTAGCCGCGCGCCACCCCCGCCCCGCCGATATGGAGCTCACCCACCGCTCCGAACGGAACCGGCTGGCCATGAGCGTCCAGCAGATACACCCGCGTGTTCGCGATCGGACGCCCGATATGTGGCACAGCGTCACTGAAGAGCTGTCCCGAGGTTGCCACGACAGTAGCTTCAGTAGGGCCATAGTTGTTTATTAAGTTGATTGGCGACGGTCCCAGGGAAGGCACACGCTGGAGACGATCACCACCGATAAGCAAGTACTCCAAGGTGGGATTTATCAGCTCGCCTTCTAACGCGGTTACAGCCAGCGGCGTGACTAAAAAGGCCGCGTCCAGTGATTGATCACGCCACCATTGCAGCAGACCAAGGGAATCCTCTGCTGACGCTCTGGGCGGGAGCAGCAATGTGCTACGATTGTATAATGCAGACCATAACTCCCAAGCGCTGGCATCGAATGCCACTCCAGCCGTGAGTGTGCAGCAGGTTTCTGGTTGCGGACAAAATGTTTGCACATGCCATGCTGTGAGATTGACCAGGCTTTGATGCTCGACCATGACGCCCTTTGGGGTTCCGGTTGAGCCTGAGGTGTAGATGACATAGGCGAGATGGCTGGAGGTCAGGCCAAGGGCGCGCGGGTCGGGGTTCGAGGCG
>NZ_QZWZ01000018.1 GCF_003601975.1 Mesorhizobium waimense | reverse complement strand
CCGTCCATGATGGTATAGACGAACGTGTCCGTCGCGCCGCCGACCGGAACCGCATTGGGATTGCCGTCATAGCTGTAGGTGCCGTTGGCGTTCAGCGTCAGCGTGCCGTAGGTGCCGGCAATGCCCGCCCCGCCAAGCCCGCCGCTCACCGGCACTGCGGTGTTGTTGCCGGCGGCCACGCCGACCACACCGCCAGCGGCGGCAAAGCCGTCGGCGCCGGCAACGTCGTTGGTCAGCACGTTGCCCGTCACGATGCCGCCCTCGGCAACATTGTTGCTGTTGGCAACCGCCGTCGGCACGTCGTCGGTGATGGCGACGGCAAAAGTGGTGCTGGCCGTATCGCCATCGACATCCGTAACCGTGATGCTGAAATTGTCCGGAACCGTGTCGTTCGGGTCGAACCCGTTTGTCTGCTCAGGATGGGTGACTGACTCGGTGACCGTGTAATTGTATTCGATGGCACCTGTGCCCGGATCGAAGGACACGATCGTGATGTAGCCAAACTGGCCCGGGATCTGCTGGCCGACGCCGGTCACGGTGACGCCGTTGATGACGATCGAACCGATACCGTCCGGTGCGTCGATGTTGATCGTTCCGATGCTGGAGGTTTCCGCGTCGCTCGGCGCGTCGCTACCTGGCGATTGGGCCGGGCCTCCGTCCAGGCCGGTTTCGCTGGCCGCCTCGTCCGGGGCGAGCAATGACGTGGCCACCACGGAAACTTGCCTGTCCACAATAGACGGGAAGAGTTCACGCCGGTCCAATTGCCCAAACTGCAGGGCAGTCGGAGGCAACAGTGCCGAGAGGTCGAACCCGTCGCCGATGCCGCCCGGAGGAACTGCGAAGTTTCCACCGGCGCTGTCCGGGCCGTTTCCCGGTCCCGCCGAGATCGAGCCGTCGGCGCCGAAGGCTACGTCGACATGGCTTGCTTCCAGCGCTGCGATCAAGGCAACGCGCGGCACCTCGACATCGCCGAGGATGAAGGTCGGCACGTTCAAGGCGCCGTCCTTGATGACGATCACCGACCCGTCGGGCTGTTCGAGCACCAGATTGCGGCCGTCGACACGGATATTGTCGATCGAGACATTGGCCGGAAGCCTCACGACGTTGCTGGCGTCGGCAACATAGTCATGCGCCTGGGCCGCTGGTGGGTTTGCCGCCGCAGCAGGTGCGCCTGCCGCTGGCGGATTTGCCGCCGCTGCCGCGGGCACTTGCGGCTGCACGGGTGCGCCGCTGCCAACATCGACCGGAACCGGATCGGCTGCTGCCGGGGCTGGCTCCCCCGTCGCTGCCTGGGCGACCTGCATCTCTGCCGGTGCCGTCGCGCCATTGTGTTCGCTGGAAGCCGAATGCCCGTTCCAGGAACCCGAAAAATTGTCCAAGTCGATATTGGTGGTCATCTCTGAAACCCCTCCGGTATTTCCCGGAAAGAGACAGGGGCGGCCTCTGCTTTGCAACAGTCTCTCAATCGATTTAATATATTGGAATATACAGGCGTGCGCATTTTTTACGCATGGTAAACCGCCGCCATATAGCCACCTATATCTTGCCCCTCGCGGGTCCTTTTTGACGGCGGTTGGGCCACGATCTCTCGGCAAATATAAGTATAAATTAAATTAGAATTTTAAATAAAGTAGACAAAACCAATTGCTGGAAACTTATCCACCTTCCTTTCCAATAATTTGAGACGAGACTGCTAGCGTCCACAGTCAAAGGTGGGCGTTATGACAGTAAGACAAGCTTCTCCGGCATCGGCCCCGTTCAAGATTCTCCTGCTGGCAATCGGCCTTGCAGGCGTGCCGTGTTCATCGTTGGCGAGCACTATCTCGGGTGATTCGGTGCCTGCCGGCGCGCTGCTCGAAAGGCTCCAGGCGCCGTCCAGCCTGGGCGGCGTTTCGCTGGCGAGGCATCAGCCCTGGCGGCCTGCCGCGCCCTACCGTGCCGGTCCCGTCTCCGGCAGCTATGCTGCTGCCGAGGCGGATGGTGCAAACACCTCTTCGACGGCGCAAGTCGATGCCGGGATCGATCCGATGCAGACGGCGGCGATCATTCCGGGCGTGTTCGGGTCGGTAGCCCTTTCGATGCGCAACTTCCCGGTCGCGGCCCGCTGGGCGCCTGTCTACAAGGCGATCGTCGGCTGTTCGGCGGGCAGTGCATGCGAGCGCAAGAGCACAGCGTTCGTCACGATGGTCGACGCGGCCAAAGACAAAGGGTTCAGCGACAAGCTGGCCTTCGTCAACACCAGCATCAACCGCCTGATCGCATACCGGAAAGACAGTGCCGTCTACGGCAAGCTCGACTATTGGGCAAAACCTTCGGAAATCCTCGAGCGGCGCGCCGGCGACTGCGAGGATTTCGCCATCCTCAAGATGACGGCGCTGCTGCAGGCCGGCATTCCGGCGCAGAGCATGTCGCTCATCGTCCTTCAGGACCGCAAAAGAAAGTTCTTTCACGCTGTGCTGTCGGTGAGCACGGCCAGCGGCGCCTTCATCCTCGACAGCCTTGGCAACGCCGTCAGGCGCGACAGTGATCTCCCCGACTATGTGCCGCTCTATTCCTTCAGCATGGATCGCGCCTGGATCCATGGCTCCAGGACCGGCGGCACCGAGATGGCCGACATCAAGGGCGGTTTCGCGACAGTCGCTCCCGGCGAGGGCTTGCAGCCGGATATGGTTTTCGCGATTTCGACCCGCCTCGGCCCGCAGTGAACCTGCGCACTATTTAGCGGCTAGCCGTTGAAGACGAACGCCATCAGCAATTCAGGTTCGGCCACCGGCGCGCGCACCGCGCTCAGCTGGCCCCGGTAGCGGCGCTCGCCGGCGCCGATTACGAAGCCGGTGGCGACCGGCGTTTCGCCATTGGTCTCGAGCCGCGCGAATATGTCGGCCACATTGAGGTCCAGCGCCAGCTTGAGGTCGTGACGCGCATCGTCGTTTGGTGCTGTCGGCAACTGTCGCTTGACCAACTGCTGGAACGGCGCGTTGAAGGTCAGGATCTTCTTCGACGATGACAGCGCGAAGGCCGGCGACGGACAGGCGACCAGTATGGCGTTGATCGTCCTGATAGAGGCGAGCTTTCGCAGCATCAGGTTTTCTTCCGCCATGCCGCGCATGCAGGCGACCCGGATCGCCGACGTCAGGTTCCCCTGATCGGCATGGCTTTCGGCGATCTCGTCGACCAGCATCCCGATCGTGCATTTCCGGGCTTCGGCCATCTGTTTCAGTGACACCCAGAAGGCGCGTTCCAGGCGAATGCCGCGGCGTATGCCGCCGCGTGCGACGACCCGGAATTCCGGGCCGAAATCATCGGCCGCAAGCGGCAGGAGCGGCCGCTCGCCTTGGGTGGCGGGACGGGCGGCGCTATCGTTCACTCATGGCCTCCTGGCGTGCTTTGTTGATCGGCTTCAGCAGGTAATTCAGGATCGTCTTGCGCCCGGTCTTGATGTCGACCGAGCAGATCATGCCCGGAATGATCGAATAGGCCTTGCCGTCCCTTTCCAGCGTCGATTTGTCCGTCGACACGCGCACCTGGTAGTAGGGTTCCCCTGTCTTCTGGTCGACCAGGCTGTCGGCGGTGATGTTGGCGACCTTGCCTTCAATGCCGCCGAAGATCGAGAAGTCGTAGGCGGTGACTTTGATCAGCGCGTCCTGGTTCTCACGAATGAAGGCGACATCGCGCGGCGAAACCCGCGCTTCGACCAGCAGCGTTTCGGAGGTGGGCACGATGCCGGCGACCACCGCGCCGGGCTGCACGAACGCGCCGACCGTGTTCAACTCCATCGTGTTGACGATGCCGTCCACCGGCGAGCGGATATCGGTTCGCGCGACCTTGTCGGTGGCGCCGCGAATGGTCTCGTCCACCACCGAAAGCTCGGCCAGTGCCTGGGTCAGGTCGTCCAGGGCTTCCTGCTGCAACTGGAGACCGAGTTCGTCGACCTGCAGCTGCGCTTCGGTGATGGCACCCTTGGCCTTCTTTATGGTCTCGCCGGCCAGGTTCAACTGGCCATTGAGCTCAGCCTGCTGCCCGTCGACGCGGATCTGCTCGGTCCTGGCCATCAGGCCTTTTTTGACCATCGCTTCGACCAGCTTTGCCTCCTGGTCGCTGATCACCAGGTTCTTGGTCAAGCGGTCGGCATTGGCGGTTGCTTCGTCCAGCTCCTTCTCGCGCTGGTCGAGGCGCGATTTGAGCACCGACAGCTTGATGTCGAAATTCTGGCGCCGGGCGATGAGCAGTTTCTGCTCGTTGTCGCAGATCTCCGGTGCGACCGACTGGATTTCCAGCGGGCAGGGAAAGGGGCCGGAAAGGCTGCCGGCCTGCTCGAATTTGAGCCTCGCGATGCGCACCTGCAGCGCGCGCGCCTTGGCCTGCTGCTCGCCGAGGCTGGAGGTGTTGACCGTGTTGTCGAGGCGGATGATGAGGTCGTTCTTCTTGACGACCTGGCCAATCTTTACCGCGATTTCCTGAACCACGCCGGCCTCGCTGGCCTGGATGATCTGTGTCTTGGATGCGGGTATGACCTTGCCGTCGCCGCGCGCGATCTCATCGACTTCGGCGAACGACGCCCAGCCGACGAACGAGGCGAACAGCGCCCCGATGATGAATATGGACGCCGACGCAAACAGCGGTGGGCGGTCTTCCCTTGCAAGCATTTCCTACGTCCCATTATATTGAAATGGTTCAATATAATCCGTTTGTCAGGTGCTGTTCTTCTGCAGCGCCTGAATGACTTGTTCCTTCGGCCCGTCGGCGACGATCCGGCCCTGATCGATGACGATGAGGCGATCGGCGAGCTCGAGCATGCTGAAGCGATGGGTCGAGACGATCAGCGTCGTGTTGCGCTCGAACGCCACCTTGAGCTGCCTGATCAACTGCCGTTCCGAGGCAAGGTCCATCGACCCGGACGGCTCGTCCAGAAAAACGATCTTCGGCTTGGTCAAAAGCAGGCGCGCGATCGCCACCGCCTGTCTCTGGCCGCCGGAGAGATTGGTGCCGCGCTCGCCGACATTCATGTCGTAGCCACGCGGGTGACGGGAGACGAATTCGTCGACGCCGGCAGCCTTCGCGGCTTCGATGATCTCCTCGTCGCTCGCTTCCGGGGCCGCCATCAGGAGGTTCTCCTTGATGGTTCCTGAAAACAGGTCGCCGGCCTGGGCGACGATCCCGACCGCGGCGCGAACCTCCGAAGGGTGGTATTGGCGAATGTCGATGCCGTCGATCAGCAGTTCTCCCGAGGTCGGCAGGAAAAGCCTGCCGATCAGCCGCCCCATCGTCGTCTTGCCCGATCCGATGCGGCCGATGATGCCGACCCGCTCGCCCGGTTTGACCGAGATGTTCAGCCCGCTCAGAACCTCGTTCTCCGAACCCGGATAGACAAAGCCGACATTCTTGAACACCATCGCGCCGTTGCGGATCGGACGGTTGACGAAGCCGACCGTATCCGGCCGGTCCTCCGGTTGAGACATGATCGCGTTGACTATTCTGAGCGACAGCATGGCCTGGCGGAACCTGGACAGGGTGATGGCGATCTGGCCAAGCGGCGCCACCGCCCGGCTGGCCAGCATGACAGTGCCGATGATCGCGCCCGTCGACACATAGCCTTCGGAAAAGGCATAGGCGCCGGCCACGACCAGCGCAACGGTCACCAGCTGCTGGATGGATCCGGTGATGTTGCCGGCGGCGGCCGAAAGCTGCTTGATCTTTTCCGACGTGTTGGCAGCATTCTTGGAGTGCTCGCCCCACTTGCGCAGCAGATAGGCCTCGGCGCGCAGCGACTTGATCGTCTCGAGCGTCGAAATGGATTCGACCAACAGGGCTTGGCGCTGCGCGGCTTCGTTCATCGAGGCGGCGACACGCTTGCCGATGCGGCGCTGCGTGATCAGGCCGACGATGACCGAAATCACAAAGGCCAGCGCCGGTATGATCACCAGCCAGCCACCTATCGCATAGATGACCAGCAGGAAGACGAAGACGAAGACCGTGTCGATGAAGACGCTGATGGTGTTGGAGGTGAAGAACTCTCGCACGAACTCATATTGGGTCACCCGGTTTGCGTATTCACCCGTCGAACTGGGCCGCGCCGAAAGCGACGAATTGAGCACTTTTTCAAACAGCAGGTACGAAATCCGCAGATCCGCCTTGCGCCCGGCATAGTCGATGAGCGAGGCGCGGGCCGTCTTCAACAGCAGATCGAACACAATGACGGCGCCGATCCCGAGTGCCAGGACCCAGAGCGTCGCGATCGCCTTGTTCGGCAGGATCCTGTCATAGACGTTCATGGTGAAGATCGGTGAGGCAATGGCCAGCAGGTTGATGAAGACCGCCGAAAACACGACCCTCGAATAGGTGCGCCAGAACGCGCCCATGGTTCCAGTCAGCCAGTGCCGCCTTTCGATCTTCGCCGCCGAACCGACCTTCATTGCCTCGGTGGTGTTGGCATAGGTGATCGAGAAAGAGGCGCCGCCGCTGATGTAGCTTTCAACCAGCTCGGATTTACCGATCGTGGTGCGGCCGTTTTCCTGCGGAGCGGTCAGATAGTCGCCACCTTCGATCTCCGCGAGCAGGGCGACCGGCAACTGGCTGGCGCGAAAGACGATCGCCGGAAGGTCGAAGCGACCGCGCACGAAATCGCGGTGGTTGAATTCCGCGACCTCCAGGCCGATGCGCTCGGCCAGATGCCTGATGTCGCCGGTCTCGATGCGCGTCTCCGCGAGCGGAACGCCGGCGAACAGCACGGTCTCCGCGCTCGGTCTGCCGAGATAGGCGGCAACGGCCGAAAAGCAGGCCTTGAAGGCCTCTTTGGGCGACAGGATATTGGGCTGTTGGTTCACGATCCGCTCCCGAAGGACTCGCGATCGATCTTACATCGGTTGCTTTTTCCGGACCGGAGCGAGGATGTCGAAGGGCAGATCGTTCTTCTGTTCCGACGGCGTCCGTGCATAGGTTTCGGTGTCGGCGGTTGCCGGCACGGCGAATTCGGACCGCGCATAGGCCGCGGTCTGCTTGGCCGGCTGGATGTTCATCGTCTTCAGCAACTGTCCCGTTGCCGCCAGCAGCCGATACTGGGCGAAAAGCGACGCGTAGGATGCGGTATCCGCCAACGTCGCCGTGTTGAACCGCGTGTTCTGCGCGTCCAGCACGTCGAGCAGCGATCGCTGGCCAACCTTGAACTGTTCGCGATAGGACGCGACCAGCCGTTCGTTGGCGGCAGCCTGTTGCCGCAGCGTCTTGGCCAGGTCGGCTTGCCGGAAGCGGCGATCCCATGAGATCCGCACTGCTTCCTCGATCTCGCGCAGGACCTGATGCAAAGCGAGGCGTTGTTCGCTGGAGCGGCGGATCTGTTCCTGTTCGTTGGCCTTGTCGATGCCGCCGCGGTAGAGGTTCCAGCGCAGCACCAGCCGCGCTTGCAGGTCGTTGGTGTCGCCATCGTCGCCATCGATGTCGGTTCCGGCCCGGGCGCGACCTTCGGCGATGATCGAGGGTCCGAATTTCGCCCTTGCTGCATCCACAAGGGAGGCCGCCGCGTCGATGTCGCTGTTGGCCATGTGCACGCGCGGATTGCTTTCCCGCGCCAGCCCGATTGCTTCATCGAGCGACCTCGGCAGTGCTGCGGAGACATCGCCCGGCCTTGAAGCGTTGGTCAGCGGCTTTCCGACGGTCTTGAAGAAGCGTATCTTGGCCGCTTCCAGTTCCTCGGTGGCTTCCTGCATGCGCGCCTTGGCGGCGAACAACCGCTCCTCGGCCTGTTGCCGGTCGGCGTCGTTCAGCGCCCCGCCGTCGATGCCCTGCCGGATATCGCCGAGTATAGCCTGGTGGAAGCCGAGGTTTTTCTTGGCCTCGACGACGATCGACGCCTGCAGCATATATTCCAAATAGTCCTGGACAACAGAGAGCCCGATGAATTCGGACCGTTCCAGAACCCGGAACGACGCGCCGTCGACGCGCGACGCCTGACGGGTCAGTTCGGCTCGCCTTGCGCCGCTGTCATAGAGCGTCTGCGAAATCGTAAGATCGGTTTCAGCCGGATAGAGCGCGTCGTCCTCGATGGAAAGCGCGCGCCGGGATGGATTGTCGAGGCGCCGGGCGCCTGCCGACGCTTCCAGATCGACGCTGGGAAGGTAAAGACCTTTCGCCTGGCGCAGCTCGAATTCGATTGCTTCGCGGTTTTCAATCGCCTGGCCGATCTCCGGATTGGATTCGACGGCGACTGCCATTGCTTCTTTGAGAGTGAGTGCGCCGGCGCTTTCGCAAGCCAGCATCGACACCGTCACGGCAAGCGCAATACGCCAGCCGACGGTCACTTTACCCGTCCTGTTCATGTCTACCCCGTGACTTTCCCCGCGCCTTGTTATTTTTTTGGCGCTTAATTGCCCAAGCCTGCCACCGGAGCTTGCGGCGAGTATCTATCAGATTTTCAAAGGATGTGAGTACTTAATGATCTAGAGGCCCCTAAAACCGGGCGTTCTCGCCATTAGTCCCGATAGATGTAGCAAAAATGGCACATAGGCCTTGCGTCGCCGCACTGTCATTCAGCGCGAATCGGGCCAGAACTGCAGACCCGCAACGCGAAGCCGCCCGGTCGCCGTTACTGGCCATGCCGCAGCATTTCGGCAGTAATGCGCCCCGTTGGTAAAGAAGTCGGGAGTGCAATGCTTTCTCTCAGCGCCAGCTCAATCCTTTGCAACGACAGGCCTGCGAGCCAGCTTGTCAGGCCACCGACCAGCCGCCATCGACCAGTATATTGGCGCCGGTGATCATCGACGCCGCCGGCGAGGCCAGGAACACCACTGTTCCCGCGACATCGATCGGGTCGCCGATGCGGCCAAGCGGAATGTGCCCCAGCACATGCGCGTGAAAGTCGGGTTCGGCCAGCGATGGACGTGTTCCGTCGGTCCAGATGAAGGTTGGCGCGACGCTGTTGACGTTGATCCGATGCTGCGCCCATTCGGCGGCCAGGCAGCGCGTCAGGTGGTTGATTGCCGCCTTGCTCATGCAATAGATCGCTTCGCCCTTCAGCGTCACGGTGCCGGCCTGGGAACTGATGTTGATGATGCGCCCGGATTTCTGCGCGATCATCAGTTTTGCAACTGCTTGCGTGGTGAAGAACGTGCCCTTGAGGTTGACGTTGACGGTCAGGTCGAAATCTTCCTCCGTGACGTTCTCCGCCAGGTTTTCCGGCCCGAGCCCGACATTGTTGACCAGAACGTCGATGCGGCCGAAGGCGGCGTGCGCCTCGGCGACTGCCTTTCGCACCGTACCCAGATCGGTGAGATCCATCTGCACGGCCAGCGCCCGGCGGCCGATGCGCTCGATTTCGGCGACAAGCTCCGCGCCGTCGGCAGCGCTGCGCACACCGACGATCATGTCGGCGCCGGAACCGGCGCAGGCCAGCGCGCAGGCGCGCCCGATGCCGCGCGAGGCGCCGGTGACCAGCACCACCTTGCCGGCCAGATCGAATTTCGGCGTGAATTCCGCTGTCATGTCGTCCTCCCTGGAAGTCTCCCTTCCCGAACATTAGCCGGTCGCGCTACGAAAGCCAGAAGCCTGCAAATCGCTGCGCAAAATCTGTTCGGATTCTGCAAAGCGCGCGCAGGAAATTGCCATGTGCGGCTGGTTTTGTTGGCAAACGGGGATCGTTCCCTGTATTGCGGGCTAAGGCCAAAAGTGTGGATTTTCTTGTATGACAAATGTCGCCCTGACCGGGCTTGCCCGCGACCTCGCCAGGCGCGCCAGCGAAGGCCGGCCGGTGCGCATCGGCGTCATCGGTTCCGGCGAAATGGGCACCGATCTGGTGACGCAAGGCATGCTGATGCCGGGCATTTCGGTCTGCGCGGTGTCGACCAGGCGTCCGCACACCGCCCGTGACGCCATCCGCATCGCTTATGGCGACGAGGCGATGGCGGTGGAAGCGGACACGGCTTCGAAAGTCACCGCGGCGATCGAGAATGGAAAAATCGCCATCACCTCGAACGAGATGCTGGTGACCAGTCCACTGATCGACGTCGTTATCGATGCCACCGGCAAGCCCGGCGTCGCCGCCGATTTCGACCTGAAGGCGATGGAGCATGGCAAGCATCTGGTGATGATGAATGTCGAGGCCGACGTCACCATCGGCTGCTATCTCAAGCAGCAGGCCGACCGGCTGGGCGTCGTCTATTCGGTCGGCGCCGGTGATGAGCCATCAAGTTGCATGGAACTGATCGAGTTTGCCGCCGCGCTCGGCTACACCATCGTCTCGGCCGGCAAGGGCAAGAACAACCCGCTCAACCACGACGCCGTGCCTGACGACTATCGCGAGGAAGCGATCCGTCGCAACATGAACCCGCGCATGCTGGTCGAGTTCGTCGACGGCTCAAAGACCATGGTCGAGATGTGCGCCATCGCCAACGCCACCGGGCTGGTGCCCGATGTTCCAGGCATGCACGGCCCGAAGGCCGACCGCGATGAACTGGCCAAGGTGCTGATCCCGAAGGCTGATGGCGGCATTCTCTCCAAGAAGGGCGTCGTCGACTACACGGTCGGCAAGGGCGTCGCGCCCGGCGTCTTCGTCATCGTCGAGGCGACGCACCCGCGCATCATCGAGCGAATGGACGATCTCCACATCGGCCACGGCCCCTATTACAGCTTCTTCCGGCCCTATCATTTGACCTCGCTGGAGGTGCCGCTGACCGCCGCCCGCATCGTGCTGCACGGCCGGCCCGACATGGTGCCGCTGCCGAAGCCTGTGGCCGAGGTCTGCGCGGTCGCCAAGCGCGATCTCGTCGCCGGCGAGAGTTTCGACGCCATCGGCGAGACCTGCTACCGGTCCTGGACCATGACCGTCGGCGAGGCCCGCGCGCATCGCGCCGTGCCCGTCGGACTGCTCGAGGGCGGCAAGGTGCTGAGACCGGTCAAAAAGGGCGAATTGCTGACCGCCGACAACGCCGCACCCGACCAGACGACCAGGCTCTTTGCCTTGCGCCGCCTGCAGGACGAGATGTTGTACGGAGCCTGAGGCTCGGCGAACCGACCAAGGATGGTCCTTCCGATGAAGTGCCATGCCGCACTGGCATTGTCATGACAAACTCTCTATATTGTAGTGACAGGGCGGCTGAGGTTAGCGAGATGAATCTTCAGATCAGGGATCCGCGTGCACGCGAACTGGCAGAGCAGCTCGCCGCCAAGCGCAAGATTTCGATGACCGAGGCAGTCATTGAAGCGCTTGAATCCGAATTGCAGCGGGAGCGCGAACGCATCCCCCTGGCCGAACGGCTCGCAGCCATTTCCGACGGCTTCAAGGCCAAGGCGGGCGAGGGCGGCAGGGTTATGGGCAAGGATGAGATCGACGGGATGTGGGGTCATTCCTGATGTTCGTCGACACCTCGGTGGTCGTCGCGATCCTGTCGGGAGAAGAGGATGCCGGGGCATGGAGCGGCCGGATCGAGCAAGCACCGAGCAGGCTGACCTCGGCACTGGTGGTGCTTGAAGCGGCAATGCGGCTGTCCACGATGCTTGCCGTCGAACCGGTTGTCGCGCAAGCGGCGATTGAGGCGTTTCTAAGCGAAGCTGAAATCGAGATCGTGCCGATCGGCGCCGGTGAAGCCAGGCTCGCGGGCCAGGCCTTTTCGGAATATGGCAAGGGACGCGGGCACCCCGCCCAGCTCAACCTTGCCGATTGCCTGTCCTACGCCTGCGCCACAAGCCGCAGTGTCCCGCTTCTGTACAAGGGAAATGACTTTTCGCGCACTGACCTTGCGTAGAGCGATCGGGTTACTTCCCCAACTCTATTGACCGCAGCCGCGCCGCTTCCACCGCCTCGGTGAGGAGTTTGGTCAGCCGCTCCTCGCCCATCAGCACGGCAAGCGCCGCGGCCGTGGTGCCGTTTGGGCTGGTGACTTGCTGGCGCAGCAGGCCCGGTTCCTCGCCGCTTTCGGCGGCCAGCGATGCGGCGCCATAGACGGTCTGCATGGCGAGCAGCTTGGCGGTTTTAGTCGGCAGCCCGGCCTTCTCGGCGGCAACCGTCAGCGCCTCGATGAAATGGAAGATATAGGCCGGCCCGGAGCCGGACACCGCCGTCACCGCGTCCATCAGGCTCTCGTCTTCGATGCTGGCCACTTCCCCGCTCGCCGACAGCAGGTCGGCGACGAAACGCTTGGCATCGTCGGAAACCAGCGGGTTGGAAAACACCACCATCATGCCCTTGCCGATGGCCGCCGGCGTGTTCGGCATGCAGCGCACGATCGGCGCGCGATCGCCGAGGATCGCCTCGAAAGTGGCAATTGCCGTGCCGGCGGCGATGCTGACGAAGGTGGTGCGACCATCGCCAAAGCGCTTGTAGGCGGCGGCCACGTCGCGGATCACTTGCGGTTTGACGGCGATGACGACAAGCGCTGGCACCGCATCCGCCGGAATGGCTTTGGCATCGGCCGCAGCGTCGCAGCCCAGTGCTTCGGCACGCTTGCGCAGATCGTCATTGGGCTCGACAACGAAGACTGCTGCCGCAGGAAGCTTGCCGGATTTCAGCCAGCCCGCAAGCATGGCGTAACCCATATTGCCGCAGCCGGCGAGAACGAGCCTGATCGTCATTGAAGAACCTCCGCGAAGATGGCTCTCAATAGACGCTCGCGGCGGGACGGGAAAGCCCTCGCCCGAGGAGCGATCAGGAAGGACGCCGCACCGCGATCGGCCGCAGCGACACTTGCCGCAGGCCAAGCACGCCGAGCACGAAGAACAGCCAGACCGGGTCGCCGCGGTGGAAGAAGAAGCTTTCCAGGAAGGCGTTCAGCGCCGCGAACAGCACCACCATCATGAAGAAGTCGCCAAGGTAGATGTTCTCCTTGCGCAGCGGGATGCGCATGTAGTCACGCAGCGGCGCGATGAGGAAAGTGTAGACCGCAACGCAAAGCGCCGGGATACCCATCAGCACGGCAATGTCGAGATAACCGTCATGGCCGTGCACGATGGTTCTGATGTCCCAGGGCCGGTCGAAGGGCTGGTCCTGGTTGAGCAGCAGCGGCGTCCCCCAGAAGCTCTCATAGCCGTAGCCGGTCCAGGGCTTCTTCGCCAGCATGTCGCCGGCGAACTCCCACAGCGTGGTGCGTCCGGTATAGGTCAGATCGGGAAGATAGATCGCCGCCAGATGCTTCACCGGCGCCAGGAAGACGATACCCAGCGTGCCGACCGCCGTGGCGATGATCGCCGCCGCAAACAGGATCGGCGTGCCGAGCCGCATGCCGATCAGGCTCGGCAGCACCACGATCAGGATCGAGAACGGCACCAGGCCTGCCGTCGTCTTGGAGCCGGTGTGCAGCATGAAGATCATCGCCGCGCAGAAGATTATCGCGCCCCACCAGCGCTGCCCGCGCCGGTAGAGATAGAGGCCGGCAAAGCTGAAGCAGGCCATGATCGGCCCGGCGATGTTCTTGTGCGTAAACACACCGCGCCACAGGCCGGCATGCTCCGGCTCCTGCGAGTCGGCCGTGTGCATGGCCTCGTGCGGAAAGGCGATGAGGCCGAGGTAGGAGAGGCCCATGACGACGATGGCGGTGAAGATGATGACTTTCGAGAAAGCCTCGCCGTCGCGCGGCAGCACCAGGATCGTCGCCATCGTCAGGATGCCGATCAACGTGAAGGATGCCGCGCGCATCGCCGACGATGGGTCGGTCGCCATTATGACCGACAGCATGAAGCAGCCCAGCATCAGCATCCAGGACGGGTTGAGCAGCGAGCGCACCACGCGCGGGTCGGCGAAGGCCATCAGCGAGAAGATCGAGATCGCCCCGAGCGACGAGAAGCCGAGCTGGTTGACGATGTCGCCGCCTTCGCCGGTGAGCGCGGCGCCGGCCGGCTGGAAGGGCCGGAAGGACACCAGGATGACGGTGAACAGCAGTGCCGCGATCGCCGTCGCCACGCCTTCGCGCGTGAACGCCGCGCTGAGCGGTGCGCGCTCAGTTCTTCTCAGGCTGCCGGTATTGCTCATTGGCATATCCGAATTCGGCAAGCACCCGGCCGAGCGCGACATGGATGGGGTAAAGCGCCGTCGCCGGCGATCCGGTTCGCGCCAACCGGACCGCGCCGCGCAGCGGCGAGGCGGCAAGCAGTGCCAGGCTTTTCGTAAACACCTTGGCGCCGGCAAGCGGCGTGCCGGCGCGTTTCTTCTTTTCGACCAGGGTCGAGATCACGCCGTTGCGCAGGCTGCGGGCGCGGATCCAGTCGGCCTCGATACGCCTGGCAGGCACCGTCTCATGCACCTTCGCCTCCGCGCACCAGCCAAGAACGAAGCCTCTCTGCGCCGCCCGGCTGAGGAAGTCCGAATCGCCGCCGCCCATGAAATTGAATCTGAGATCGAGGAAGGGCGGCCCCATGGCGGTCAGCACGTTGCGCCCGACCAGTAGGTTGCCGGAGGAATAGAGCGCCGGCACAAGCCCGGTCTCCCGGTAGGGTGGCGCGAAGACCGGGTGTTCGGCCCATCTCGCATGTGCCGGGTCGGCAAACACGGGCACTTGCGGGCCGCCGACAATGTCGGCGCCGAGCGTCTCGGCCACCCTGCACATGTTCTCCAGCCAGAACGGGTCGGCGATCTCGTCGTCGTCGATGACCAGCAGATGCTCAAAATCGGGGAAATGCACGATCGCGGTCTGCCAGCCGGCATTGTAGGCGCTGCAATTGCCGCGCTCATGCGCGATGATCACCATGCCGGCGATCTCGCCGCGCTCGAACAGCGGCAGCGCCGCCTTGGCGCCGTCGCGCGCCTCGGCCTCGTTTTCCATGACGATGACGGCGAAGCGCCTGGCGGTCTGTTGCGCCTTGAGCGATGCCAGCGTCGCCAGCACCTGTTCGGGCCGTTTGAAGGTCGGCAGCGTGACGACCGCTTCGACGGTCTCGGCGGCGAGCCCCGCAGACCGTCCCGCGATCGATACCGAACCGTCCGATGGCAATGGGATCATCCGTGTCCAGCCGCCTGGTGATTTTGGTTTTCGATAGCACCCCGGTGATAACGTTTCGTTAATCACCTTTCGCGGCGAAGCCCGCAAAACCGAGACTTCCGGCCCCGATTGCGTTCACTTAATCAAGGGTTCACCCCGCTTTGCTATCTGGGCTGCACTGGATAGGTGAGATGCATCTGCTGTTCGCCACATCGATCGTGCCCGACGGCGCTCTCGCTTCGGGCTACGAGATCGCCAACGCTGCGATCATCGCTGCTTTGCGGCGCGCCGGCGCGCGCGTCACCGTGATCGGCTTCGCCTGGCCGGGAAAGCCTGCCGCCGATCCGGAAAACACAATCGTGCTCGGCGCCGTCGACGTGCGCACCGAGAGCGCCTCGCCGCTGCAGAAGCTCGCCTGGGTCGCCAAGGCGGTGCTGTCGGGTCTCACCTTCGCATCGGTCAAGCTGCGTGTGGTCTCCGATGCGGAAGTCCGCGCCGCCTTCGAGCGCGCCGGGCCTTTCGACGGCTATGTACTGAATTCCGTGCAGTTCGCCGGCGCCTTCGAAAAGCTGTTCGGCGACCGTCCCTCGATCTTCGTCGCCCACAATGTCGAGCATCGCTCGGCGCAGGAAAACGCGGCCGCCGCCGGCAGCGCTTTCCAGCGCCTGCTGTTTCGCCGCGAGGCGCGGCTGCTCGAGCGCGTGGAAGAGCGGCTCTGCCGCCGGGCTCGCTTCGTCTTCACTTTGGCCGATGAAGACCGCGCCGCCCTTGGCGTCGCCGCCGATGATCGCTCGGTGGCGCTGCCGCTGGTGACCCGCGCCGATGCACCGGCAAGAGCGGGCCAGCGCCGCATCGAATGCGACGCAGCACTGATCGGCACCTGGACCTGGCAGCCGAACCGCATCGGGCTCGACTGGTTCCTGGGCAAGGTGGTGCCGCATCTGAAGCCTGACTTCCGCATCAGGATCGCCGGCGGCATGCCGTCCGGCATCATTTCCGCGCATCCCAGTGTCGAATTCGTCGGCCGCGTGCCGGACGCGCAGGCTTTCGTGCGCACTGCCGCCGTCATCCCGCTGATCAGCACGGCCGGCAGCGGCGTGCAGTTGAAGACCATCGAGACCTTCGAGCTCGGCCTGCCTTCAGTCGCCACCAGCCGCTCGCTGCGCGGCATCGATCACAGGCCGGACAATTGCGTCGTGACCGACGATCCCGTCGCCTTCGCCACAGCGCTTGAGGCAGCGGCCGCCCATGTCAGGGACGTCGATGGCGCTGCCTTCCATCGCCGGCAGATGAGGGCGCTCGACGCTGCGATCAGTCTCGGCCTGAACAAGGTCGGCCCCGTGAGGCAGGAGGTGTTTGCATGAATATGCACACCGCCCGCGCCGCCATCGGGCGCGACACGTTGAAGACGATCCTCGGCATTCCGGTTCTCGCCATCCGTTGGGACGACGCCATCGCCCTGCTTGCACGGTTGGTCGCCGAGCGGCGCTTCACCAAGGTCAGCTTCCTCAACGCGCACAACGCCAACATCGCCTTTACCGACCCGACCTTTGCCGAAGTGCTCGACGATTTTCTCATCCTGCCCGATGGCGTCGGTGTCGACATGGCGTCCACGCTGCTCTACGGCGCGCCGTTCCCGGACAATCTCAACGGCACCGATTTCATCCCGGCCTTCCTGCAGGCATCGTCACGGCCGTTGACTGTCGGCCTGCTCGGCGCGACACGCGTCAACGCCGAGGCGGCATCGTCCAAGCTTTCGGCGCTGGCCATGCAGCACAGATTCGTCGTCATCCACGACGGCTATTTCTCCGCCGCCGAGGAGCCGGCGATCATCGACGCAATAGCGAAGTTGCGGCCGGACGTGCTGCTCGTCGCCATGGGCGTGCCTCGCCAGGAATTGTGGATCGCGCGCCACATCGATCATCGCCATTGCACGCTGCCGATCGCCGTCGGAGCGTTGCTCGATTTTCTTAGCGGCACCGTGCCGCGGGCACCGCTGTGGATGCGTCGTCTCCGGCTCGAATGGCTGTTTCGCCTGTGGATCGAACCCGGTCGCCTCTGGCGCCGCTACGTGGTCGGCAACCCATTGTTCCTGTGGCGCGTCGTCGGGCAAAAACTCTCTGGCGCCGGAGCAAACCATTGAACAGCCGGTTCGTGCCTGATGCCGCCGCCGAGTCCGATCCGCTGCGGCAGACGCAGACGGCCGCGGTCGTCACCGCCAGCTATGCGCCGGATTTCGAGCGCTGCCGTCTGTTGTGCGAAACGATGGATCGCCAAGTATCCGGTGTCGCGCATCATTATATCCTGGTCGAGCATCGCGACGTGGCGCTGTTTCGCCAATTGGAGACCGGCAGCCGCAGCATCGTCGCCGAGCGGGATCTCTTGCCGCGCTGGCTACGTGTCGTCGACGATCCGGCGAGCCTGTTTCGCCGCCGCGTCTGGCTCAGCCTGAAGACCCAGCCGCTGCGCGGCTGGCATGTGCAGCAGCTTCGCCGCATCGCTGTCGCGGCGCATGCGAAGGAGGACGTGCTGGTCTTCTGCGATTCCGATGTCGCCTTCGTCAAGCCGTTCGACTTGAGCGCATTCTGGCGCGACGGCAAGGCGCGGCTGTTCCGCCGCGACGATGTCTTGTCTGGTGAAGGGCATGAGGAACATCGCATCTGGTCACGCAACGCCGGTTCGGCACTCGGCATCGACAAATCCAGGGTTTCGACGCACGACTACATCTCGACGTTGATCGCCTGGCGACGGCAAACCGTGACGGCGATGTGCGAGCGGATCGAGAAAGCCCACGGCCGCAACTGGGTCGAGGTCGTCGGCTCGAAAAGAAAATTCTCCGAATGCATGATCTACGGCCGCTATGTCGACGAGGTGCTGGAAGGCGCCGGCCATTTCCACGGTTCGGAAGAGTTCTGCCGCGTCCACTGGACCGGTGAGGCGTTGTCGGACGACGAGTTCCGCCGCTTCGTCGCAGCCATGGCGCCACAACAGGTGGCGATCGGCATGCAATCCTTCATCGGTACCGATATCGGCCGCATCCGGCGGCTGATCGGCTAAAATTAGATCGCCTTCGCCGGCCTGCGCATCGCCGAATAGGTCAGCAGCGCCGAGGCGAGATAGAGCAGCAGGAAGACGAGGTTGAGCGACAGCACCAGATCGGGCGTGTCGGCAATCGCGGTCAGCACATAGGTCAACAGCACCGCCTTCAGCCCGGCCAGCAAGCCGAGGTTGAGTGCCCTGACCGCCGTCTGGCCGCGCGCGAACAAAAGCTCGGCCTGGTATTCGACCAGGTTGCGCAGTCCCGGAACGCAGATCGCCAGCGCCACCAAAGGTGCCGCCTCCGCGACATTCCGGCCCAGCGCGTTGGGGAAGAAATGCAGCACGATGCCGAGTGCCGCCAGCGCCAGCGTCGAGACCAGGAACACGCCGCCCTCGATACCGCTCTTGACCGCCAGCCGCGACAACAGTTCCGGCGCCCGCATCATGCGCTGCACCAGCATCATCGAGAAGGTGCGGACCGGGATCGCCGTCAGGTCTACCAGCCTCATGATGATGGCGTAGATACCGGCAAGATGCGGTCCGCCGATCGCCAGCACCAGCAGCTTGTCGAATTCCATCTGCAGGTAGAACAGTACCTCGGCGCCGGCGACGTAGATCGAATCGGCAAGCCGTCTGAGATAGAGTTCGGTGCGCAGTCTCAGCCGCTGGCGCGGATAGAAGAAGCCGAAGGCAATGATCAGCGAAACGGCATTGGCGCCGATGTAATACCAGGACCAGACGCCCACGGTGTGTTTAGTCGCAAACATGAACAGCACGGCGCCAACGGCCCGCAGCGCCGTCGCCAGGATCGTCAGCATGGCGGCGCGGCCGAATTTGCCGAGGCCGTTGTTGACGATCAGCACCACCTCGACCGGCCGCCACAAAAGCGCTTCGGCAAAGACGATGGCCGCAAAGACTGACAGCGGCACGGTGCTGGCAAAGAAGACCAGGTAGACGCCGTATGAGGCGGCGGCCAGCAACGGCAGCGACACAACGCCAAGCAGCAGGAAGCCGGCGGTGAAGGTGCCGATCAGATTGGGGCGGATCGTGGCCGTCCGGTACAGCGCCGAGATGAAGCCGAAGGCGAGGATGCGCGACAGCATGACGCCGGCCGCCGATGCGGTGGCAAACATGCCGAACTCGGCGATGGACAGCGTGTTGGCTAATGCGATGAAATAGGCGAGCGAGAACACCAGCCGCCCGCCGGCGCCGCTGATCGCCGAGAAATAGTCGACGACAAGCTTGCGCCGTGCGGCCACGAAGGTGCCGATCCGGGCGAAGGTCCGCCTTTGCGGTATGTCACTGGCTTGGGTCATATGTCCGGAAAAACATAGGCCGGAAAGCTTAACGTGCGGTTCTGGACGCTTCGATCTCACCTGAAAACGATGCAATCAAAGCGCGAAAACTCTGCCTTCCCCGTCCGAAAATTAACCATTTGTTTCCTATGCCTGTTTAGCGTGGCTTAACGATTGGCCGACCGCCTTTCCCAAGCCGCCGAACAGTAAAGCTCCAAGATAATGGTCGACAGGGAAAACCGAGACGACTGGAGGCGCGAGCGCTCTCTGCTGGCGCTCGGTCAGGCCATGCGTGGCGAGG
Organism: Mesorhizobium waimense; assembly: GCF_003601975.1. GTDB lineage: Bacteria > Pseudomonadota > Alphaproteobacteria > Rhizobiales > Rhizobiaceae > Mesorhizobium > Mesorhizobium waimense. The sequence continues at coordinate 115,434 of NZ_QZWZ01000018.1, read as the reverse complement.
ACGAGGCCGACGCGTCGCTGGTGTCGATCGGCGACCGGGCAGACCCGGCATGGCGCGAGGATGCGGCCGCCCGCCACCGTCTCGCCCGTTCGCAACGCGAGGCGCGATCGCACCCCCTTTCGACCACCACGGAGCCTGGCCGGTATCAGGCCGGCGGCGAATCCGTTTTGGACGAGACCTTGCCCGAGGACGATTGGGCGGGTCGAAGCAGCTACGCGCAGGCCGGGCCGCGCGAAGAACCTGTCGGCTCCTCGCGGGGCTACCGCCCTCAGGCCGCCTTCGAGCCTCGATATGCCGGCCAAGAGCGGCGGCCCGCAGGGGACGATGACGACAGCCAGGAATGGAAGCCGCTGGTCGATCCGGTTCAGGTCGTTCGCGGCATTGCCCGCTCGAAGCTGCTGATCCTGTCGACGACGATACTGGGCGCGGCGCTCGGTATCGGCATCGCCCTGTCGACGCCGAAGAAATACGAAGCCACCACCGAGCTGATCGTCGACCCGCGCGACCTCAAGCTCACCGACCGCGATCTCACCCAGAATGTGGTCGCGTCGGATGCGACGCTGGCCATCGTCGAGAACCAGGTTCGCGTGCTTACCTCCGGCACTGTCCTCAACAAGGTCGTCGACATGCTCAATCTCACCAACGATCCCGAGTTCAATGGAACGGGCAGTGGCGGCCTCGGCGTCATGTCGCTGATCCGCTCGATCCTGTCGCGCAGCGATGCCGGCGGGGCAGCCGACGACGCGCGGCGCCGCGCGCTCGCCGTTGGCAATCTCGCCGAAAGCCTTTCGGTCGAGCGCGGCGGCAAGACCTTCGTCATCTCGGTCAGTGCCATCACCCAGAATGGTGAGAAATCCGCCCTCATCGCCAACACGATGACCGACGTTTTCCTGCAGACCTTCGGCCAGATCCAGTCCGACACCGCCGGCCGCGCCACCGACGAACTGACGGCCAGGCTCGACGAATTGCGCAAGGGCGTCGAGGTGGCCGAGCGCAAGGTCGAGGATTTCAGGGCCACGCACGACCTCGTCGACGCGCAGGGCCATCTGATCAGCGACGACCAGATGCTGAAGCTCAACGAGCAGCTCTCCGTCGCCCGCGCCCGCACGCTGGAACTCAACGCCCGGGCGGCCTCGGCGCGTTCGATAAACGTGAATTCGGTTCTCAACGGCACCTTGCCGGAAGAGATCAACTCCAACACGATGAGCGAACTGCGCTCGCAATATGCGGCGCTGAAGCAGGAGGCCGACCGCGCCGCGGTCCGGCTCGGTCCGCGTCATCCCGAACGCCTGGCGCTTGGTGCCCAGCTTGAAGGCGCGCGCGAACGCATCGCCGGGGAATTGCAGCGCATCGCCTCGTCGCTGCAGGTCGACCTGAAGCGCGCGGTCCAGCTCGAACAGGACCTCGCTTCGCGCCTGGCGCAGGCGAAGGTCCAGAGCGGTGACGTCAACAACAATCTCGTCACCATGCGCGAACTGGAGCGCGAGGCCGCCGCCAAGCGCTCCGTCTATGAACAGTACCTTCTGCGCGCCAAGGAAACCGGCGAGCAGAAGGACATCAACACCGCCAACATCAACGTCATCTCCAAGGCCTTTGCCCCGCTCGAGGCCATGGGGCCGTCGCGCGCCGTGATTGCGCTTGGCGGCCTGCTGCTCGGGCTGGCCGCCGGCATCGGCCTCGGCGGCATGCGCGGCGCCTATGAGAGTCTGCGCGAAACCGCGGCGTTCCGGTCCCGGAGCAAGACCGACAAAACCAGGCCGGCTTTCGAGGACAAGGCCTATCGGGCTGCACCGCCGCCGGCCGCACCGGCCGCGCGGCCACCGGCTGCACCGCAAGTTTCGCGGCCCCAGGCCGTCGACGTTGGGACCGAACGATCCGGACCGATTGGCGCACTGCTTTCAGCCATAGGCGGGCTTCTCCCAGGCAAACAGCAGAAGCCTGCCGCGATGCGCGCCGACAAGCCCGTCTCGCCCCCCGTCGCCCAGGCCATAAAGCCGGTGCGGGATGCCGACGCTAATCCGCAACCGAAGTTCCAGCAGGACGCTCCACCTCCGTCGACATACCCGGCTCCTCAGGCGCAGGCCTATCCCTCTGCCAGCCAGCCCGAATACCCTCAGGCCCGGCATGCGCAGACACCGCCGGATCGCTATCAACAGCCAACAATGCCTCCGGTTGGGCAGGAACCCTATCCTCCTCAGGAACCGGACGCCGATCAGCAGACCCGGATCGATGAAATCCGCGACAGCCTGCGCGAGTTCCGCGACGCAGTGCGCGAATTGACCGAAAGCCGTTCAAACCGCCGCTATTTCTAAAACTCCCGACAACCGATAAAAGCAGCCGGTTTCGAGTTTACGGCATGCGACGGCGTTTTGACGGGATTGCCCGCTGGAATTTTCGTGAAAATGCCGCGCGCATGGTGCCCGAAACCGCAAGGCGTTTCGGGTGCGCCGATGTGCAAACCAAAGATCGAGCGCGAACCGGATAGACGCGCTCCAGGCAGAACAGTGTTGAAGGTGGTCCATGGCCGAAGTGATTGACGGAAAAAGCGTCGCCGAAGACGTGGTTCAGAAGGTCAAGGCCCTGACCGCGGAACTGGTGGGCAAGGGTGCGGAGAAGCCCGGTCTGGCAGTGGTGATCGTCGGCGAGGATCCGGCAAGCCAGGTCTATGTCGCCTCCAAGTCGCGCACCGCCAAGGAATGCGGCTTTCATTCGCTCCAGCACACGCTGCCGGCCGACACCTCCGAACAGGCGCTGCTCAAGATCATCGGCGATCTCAATGCCGACCCGGCCGTCAACGGCATATTGGTGCAGCTGCCGCTCCCCGGCCATATCGATTCCGGCAAGATCATCCAGGCCATCGCGCCCGAGAAGGATGTCGACGGTTTCCACTTCATCAATGTCGGCAAGCTCGGCACCGGTGAACTGGAAACGGCTTTCGTGCCGTGCACGCCGGCCGGCTCGATGCTTTTGATCGAACGGATGCGCGGCAAAGACCTGTCCGGGCTCAACGCGGTCGTCGTCGGCCGTTCCAACATCGTCGGCAAGCCGATGGCCAACCTTCTGCTCGCCGCCAACTGCACCGTCACCATCGCGCACAGCCGCACCAGGGACCTGCCGGCGCTCGCCCGCACCGCCGACATTCTGGTGGCCGCCGTCGGCCGGCCCGAAATGGTCAAGGGCGACTGGGTCAAGCCGGGCGCCACCGTAGTCGATGTCGGCATCAACCGCATTGCGGCGCCCGAAAAGGGCGAAGGCAAGACTCGGCTCGTCGGCGACGTCGCCTATGCCGAGGCGGCGAAGGCGGCCGGCGCCATAACTCCGGTTCCCGGCGGTGTCGGACCGATGACCATTGCCATGCTGATGGCCAACACGGTAGCTTCCGCCTATCTCGCGGCCGGGATGAAACGGCCGTCCTTCTGACCCGGAAAGCAGCATCCTTGCCGAACCTCACTGTTCCTCTCGAACGGCCGGTCATGAACGATCCCGTTCAGGGAGGCGGCCGTCAGTTCGGATTCCTATTGGTCGACAAGTTTTCGATGTTTTCGCTGGCTGCGGCGATCGACACCTTCCGCTCGGCCAACCGCCTGCTTGGGCGCGATTTCTATGGCTGGACGACGGTCTCGGCCGACGGCGACGCCGTCATGGCCTCCAACGGCTTGCCGCTCAAGATCGACTATTCTGTCGCCGACTTGCCTCCCGTAGACATCCTGTTCGTCTCGGTCGGGCTCACCACCGAATTCCCCGGCAAGAGCAAGGTTCTGGCGGCGCTGCGCAACTGGGGTCGGCGCGGCAACGCGCTCGGCGCGCTCTCGGTCGGCTCCTACCTGCTCGCCGAGGCAGGCCAGCTCGAAGGCTATCGCTGCACCATCCATTGGGAGAACCGCGCCGGCTTCATGGAGCGCTTCCCGGACATCAACTGCACCGGCAACGTCTTCGAGATCGACCGCAAGCGTTATACCTGCGCCGGCGGCACCACTTCGATCGACCTGATGCTGGAGATCGTGCGCGGCGATTTCGGCTCAAATCTTGCCAATGGCGTGGCCAACCAGTTCCAGCATGAGCGCATCCGCTCCGCCGGCGACCGCCAGCGGGTCGGGCCGGAGCGCGACCTGACCGGCAAGTCTGAGAAGCTCAGGCGCATCGTCGAACTGATGGCCGACCATCTCGACGAACCGCTATCGGCGGTGCAACTCGCCAAATCGGCGGGCCTCTCGGTACGCCAGGTCGAGCGCCTTTTCCTGCGCCACCTCAGCGTCACGCCCGGCCGCTACTATATGCGGCTAAGGCTGGAGCGGGCGCGCGAATTGCTGCGCCAGACCAACATGCCGATCCTCGACGTGGCGATCGCCACCGGCTTCACCTCGCACTCCTATTTTGCCCAGAGCTACCGGCTGCAATTCGGCCGCCCGCCTTCCGAGGAGCGCCGTACGACCTATTGACCCGCGGTTCTCGCAGTCTCGGACTTGTGTCCTGACGCCGGGTCAAATACCTTTCCGGCGCGGACCAGAGGGGCGATCTCAGGAGATTTTGATGGCGGGATTTTTGCGGAGCGTCGCTGCGGCGGTCCTCCTTTTGTCGATGACTTCGCTCGGCTTTGCCGCCGGCAAGGTCATCATCGTTCTCGATGCGTCAGGCTCCATGTGGGCCCAGATCGACGGCAAGCCGAAGCTCGAAATCGCGCGTGAATCGCTGCGCACCGTGCTGCAGTCGGTGCCGGCCGACGCGGAAATCGGCTTCATGGCCTATGGTCATCGCCAGAAAGGCAGCTGCGACGACATCGAGCTCATCGTGCCGCCGCAGGCCGGCTCCGCCAGCGCGATCTCCGCCGCCGCCGACAGCATGAAATTCCTCGGCAAGACGCCGCTCACCGCCGCCGTCAAGCAGGCGGCCGAGGCGCTGAAATACACCGAGGACAAGGCCACCGTCGTTCTCATCACCGACGGGCTCGAAACCTGCGGCGGCGACCCTTGCGCACTCGGCAAGGAGCTGGAAGCGTCCGGCATCGACTTCACCGCCGACGTCGTCGGCTTCGGGCTGACCGCCGACGAAGGCAAGCAGATCGCCTGCCTCGCTGAAAACACCGGCGGCAAGTACATCCAGGCTTCGGACGAGAAGGCGCTGCAGGAAGCGCTGGTCGAGACGGTGGCGGCGCCGGCACCGGCGCCAGAACCTGCTCCGGCCCCTGAGCCGGCGCCCGCGCCGGAGCCTGCCAAGCCGGAGTTCAATTTCATCCCGACCGTCGTCATGGCCGAAGGCGGCGATCCGCTCACCGACGGCAATGCCTGGGAGATCTACAAGGCTGGGTCCGACGGCACACGCGGTGAATCCGTCACCACCCAATATGGGGCCTACAAGGGCAATCTGGAGCCGGGCGACTACGTCGTCGTCGCACAGGACGGCGAGGCCAGGGTCGAGCAGAAGATCAAGATCGAGGCGGGCCAGGTCTACACGCCGCTCTTCACCTTGAATGCCGGCACGCTCATCATTCATCCGCGACCGAGCCCGGGGGCGGATGTCGTCGATGGCGCGGCGGTCGTTATCGACTATCCAGGCGCCGATCACCCTGCGACTTACTATGGGACCACGAAAGTCGTGTTGCCGGCCGGCGACGAGAAAGTAACCGTCACGATCGGACAGGGCGCGGTCTCAGAGACGATTGCGCTGGCTGCCGGCAAGACCGTGGAAAAGGACATGATCGCCGGTGTCGGCCATGTCGTCGCCAATGCCTATTATACCGCGGGCGGCGACAAGGCGGACGCGTCAGGCATCGGCTTCAAAGTGCTCAAGGCGAAAAAGAAGATCGATGGAACCAGGGACGAGGTGACCTATTCCTACGGGCCCGACAGCAAGTTCGATCTGCCGCCGGATGACTATGTGTTGATTGCGACGGTCGATCTTGCCGTGGTCGAGCAGCCGTTCACCGTCAAGGTCGGCGAGCTTCAGGATGTGAAAGTTGCGTTGAATGCCGGCGTGCTGGCGATCACCGCGCCCGGAGCCTCGAAGATCGAGATTTTCGAGATGGAGAAGGACATCAACGGCAACCGCAAGTCGCTTGGCTATGCCTACGACCAGAAGTATCAGGCGGCGATACCGGCGGGCGACTATACTGTTGTGTCGGAGAAATCGGACAACAGCTCGAAGGAAGGCACCGTAACGGTCAAGGCCGGCGAGCGATCCGAACTGACGGTGCAATAGGATCGTATGGGCGAACGAAAAAGGGCGGCACCATGCCGCCCTTTTTTTCACGACGAGGACAAGATGTCCTTCAAGCGGTTCCGAAGGCACTGGCGCCATGGTCGGCGCGGCCCACCAATTGCCGGAAGCCGGCGAACAGCTCGCGGCCGAAACCGAATTCATTGCCGATGAGGTTGGCATCCGCCGTGCGGCGCAGCGCGAACTCCGTCCCCGACACCAGCACTTCCAGCGTGCCGGCATCGGCATCGAGGCGGATGATGTCGCCCTCGTGGATCCTGGCGATCGGCCCGTCCTCGACCGCCTCCGGCGTCACATGGATCGCCGCCGGCACCTTGCCGGACGCGCCCGACATGCGCCCGTCGGTCACCAGCGCCACGCGCTGGCCGCGGTCCTGCAGGATGCCGAGCACGGTGGTCAGCTTGTGCAGCTCCGGCATGCCGTTGGCCTTCGGCCCCTGGAAGCGGATGACCGCGATGAAATCGCCGGTCAAAGTGCCGGCCTTGAACGCCTCGTTCAGCCCCTGCTGGCTGTCGAAAACCTTGGCCGGCGCCTCGATGAGGCGCCGCTCCGGCTTCACCGCGGAAGTCTTGATGACGGCATGGCCGAGATTGCCCGCAAGCACCTTCAGCCCGCCGGTCGGCTGGAACGCCTTGGCGAAAGGCGCCAGCACTTTTTCGTCGCCGCTCTCCAGCGGCGAGGCCTGGCGCACCACGCTGCCGTCTTCGCCGAGCCTGGCCTCGACCGCATAGGGCCTGAGACCTTCGCCCCACACCGTCTGCACGTCCTCGTGCAGGATGCCTTCGTCGAGCAGCTCGCGGATCAGGAAGCCCAACCCGCCCGCCGCGTGGAAGTGGTTCACGTCGGCAAGGCCGTTCGGATAGACCCGCGCCAAAAGCGGCACGGCTTCCGACAAGTCGGAAATATCCTGCCAGGTAATGGCGATACCGGCCGCCGCCGCCATGGCGATCAAATGGATGGTGTGGTTGGTCGACCCGCCGGTGGTATGCAGGCCGACGACACCGTTGACGATCGAGCGCTCGTCGATCATGCGGCCGACCGGCGTATAGGCATTGCCGAGCGCGGTGATCGCCAGTGCCCGCTTCGTCGCCTCGCGGGTCAGCGCGTCGCGCAGCGGCGTGCCGGGATTGACGAACGACGCGCCCGGCGTATGCAGGCCCATGATCTCCATCAGCATCTGGTTGGAGTTGGCGGTGCCGTAAAAGGTGCAGGTGCCCGGCCCGTGATAGGATTTGGACTCGGCCTCGAGCAGTTCGGCCCGCCCGGCCTTGCCCTCGGCATAGAGCTGGCGAACCTTGGCCTTCTCGTCGTTGGGCAGGCCCGTCGTCATCGGCCCGGCCGGCACGAACACCGCCGGCAGGTGGCCGAAGGTCAGTGCCGCGATCACCAGTCCCGGCACGATCTTGTCGCAGACGCCGAGATAGACGGCGGCATCGAACATGTTGTGCGACAGGCCGATGGCGGCCGCCATGGCGATCACGTCGCGTGAAAACAGCGACAGCTCCATGCCGGGCTGTCCCTGCGTGACGCCGTCGCACATTGCCGGCACGCCGCCGGCCACCTGGGCGATGCCGCCGGCCTCGCGCGCCGCTTCCTTGATAAGCGCCGGAAACGTCTCGAACGGCTGATGCGCCGACAGCATGTCGTTGTAGGAGGTGATGATGCCGAGGTTCGGCACCCGGTCGCCGCCGAGCGCCAGCTTTTCCGATGGGCTGCAGACGGCAAAGCCATGCGCGAGGTTGCCGCAGGACAGCACGGCCCGGTTGGCAGTGCGGTTCGAGGCCTCGGCGATGCGGCCGAGATAGCGTTCGCGACCTGGCTTGGAGCGCTGGCGGATACGTTCGGTGATGGCTTCGATGTCGCGTCTGGCTGTCATGGCGGTCGGTCCTTTCAAGTCCCGGAAAACATCCTCCCACCGTCTGCCGGGACCATTGGCGAGTTGAAAATCAGGGTGCCCAGAAAACCTCTACGGCCCTGGGCGCCGCCTCGAGCACGGCGCGGATCGGTCTCGGCGGGCCCGGTCTCATGGCGTTCTCAAAGGCGCTGCGTTTTTCCTGGCCTTCTATATGGAGCGCGATGAAGCCGGCGGCGACGATACGCGCCAGCGACAGCGTCAGCCGAGGCTCGCCGGCACTGGCCGCGTGGACCGGCAGAACGATCCTTGGCGAGGACGGGTCGAGCAATGTCGCCAGATCGTCCGCGTCGGGAAAGAACGAGGCGGTGTGGCCGTCGCCACCCATGCCGAGCACGACGACGTCGAGCGGCCAGGGCAGCAACTGCAATGCCGCGTCGTCCGACGCCGCGGCGGTCTCGATGCTTGTCGCCTCATGGTAGAGCGGCACGAAACGTGCGGCCGCGGCCGCGTTCTGCAGTAGGTTCGCGGCCACCAGCCCGGCGTTCGAGCGCGGCGAGGAGGCCGGCACGAAACGCTCGTCGACCAGCGTCACCGTGATCTTGTCCCAAGCGATCGGAATTTGAGAGAGCGCGGCGAAGAACTTCGCCGGCGTCGTGCCGCCGGAGACGGCGAGCAAGCCGGTGCCGCGCTCGGCGATCGCCCTGGTCAGGCGGCCCGCGACAAGGCCGGCGAGTGCCGCCGCCAGTTCCGGGCGATCGGTGAAGCCGTTCCAGCTAAAGGTGGTGTCGCTCAATTGCTCTCGTGCCATGTCCGCCCGTCGCGTTCGATCAGCGCAATCGAGGCCGATGGCCCCCATGTGCCGGCCGTATAGCCTTGCGCTTCCTGCCTGGCGCTCTCCCAGGCGTTCTGGATCGGGTCGATCCACTTCCATGCCGCCTCGACCTCGTCGCGGCGCATGAACAGCGTCTGATTGCCGCGCACGACATCCATGATCAGCCGCTCATAGGCGTCCGGCGCGCGGCCGTCGAAGGACTGCGCGAAGCTCATGTCGAGCGGGATCTGGCGCAGCCGCATGCCGCCCGGACCGGGATCCTTGATCATGATGAACTGCTTGACGCCTTCGTCGGGCTGCAGCCGGATGACCAGCTGGTTGGCGAAGATCGGCCCGGCGCTGTCGCCGAAGATCGAGTGCGGGATCGGCTTGAACTCGATGACGATTTCCGAAACCCGGGTCGCTAGCCTTTTGCCGGTCCGCAGATAGAAGGGAACGCCCGACCAGCGCCAGTTGCCGATCTCGGCCTTGATGGCGACGAAAGTCTCGGTGTTGCTGTCCTGGCCGAGTTCCTCGACATAGCCTTTCACCGGCCCGCCGGCCGAGGCGCCGGCGCGATACTGGCCGCGCACCGTTTGCTTCGGCGCCTCGTTGCCGTTGACGCGCTTCAGTGCCCTCAGCACCTTCAGCTTTTCGTCGCGCACCGCGTCGGCGTCCATCGAGGACGGCGCCTCCATGGCGACAAGGCAGAGCAACTGCAGCATGTGGTTCTGCACCATGTCGCGCAGCGCGCCGGCCTTGTCGTAATAGGTGACGCGGTCTTCCAGGCCGACCGTTTCTGCGACCGTGATCTGCACATGGTCGACATTGGCCGAGTTCCACAGCGGCTCGTAGAGCGCGTTGGCGAAACGCAGCGCCATCAGGTTCTGCACCGTCTCCTTGCCGAGATAGTGGTCGATGCGGAAGATCTGGCTTTCGTGGAAATCGTCGCCGACCAAATCGTTGAGTGCGCGTGCCGAAGCGAGGTCGCGCCCGATCGGCTTCTCCAGCACGATGCGCGAATTCGGCGTGATCAAATTGTGCTCTTTCAGCTTGTGCGAGATGTCGCCGAACAGCGCCGGCGCCACCGCCAGGTAGAAGGCGCGGATGCGGTCACTGTCGCCGATCGCCTTCTTCAGCTTGTCAAAGCCGGCCCCTGTGGTCGCGTCGGCAGAGACATAGGACAGCCGCGCCAGAAAGGTCTTCAGCTCCTTGGCGTCGATATCGGCTGGTTTCACATGATCAGAAATCGCCTGCTTGGCGAAGGCCTGGAATTCCTCGTCGGTCATCTTCGAGCGCGAGGTGCCGATGATCCGGGTCGGCTCGGAAAACTGGTGGTCGCGCTGGCGATGGTAGAGCGAGGGCAGGAGCTTGCGTTCCGACAGGTCGCCGGTGCCGCCGAAAATGATGAAGTCGAAGGGATCGACGGGAATGATCTGGCTGGTCATGGTCTGTCCGCTTTGACACCGGTCGCATTGACGGGGCTGATATAATCTAATCGATTTAAATATTCCAGTGCCATGGTGTCACATCTAAGTGCTGGAGCGTGCCCCTTGACACTGGCACAAGCCGGAGGTCTGTCGACGGACGATGGTTCCGGGCGGCCTTCGCACCTGCAACATAGAGCGGGATTGTGACGAAAGCCAAAGGAGAAATTGGCGTTTGCCGCACATCTTTCGAGGGCCGGCGCAATGGGTTGTCTTCAACATGGGTGAGAAAAGCATGCGCCTGGAAAACAAGGTCGCCATCATCACGGGTGCGGCGTCGGGCTTCGGCGAAGGCATGGCCAGGCGCTTTGCCGAAGAAGGCGCCAAAATCGTTGTCGCCGACCTCAATGCCAGGGGCGCCGAACGCGTCGCCGCCGAGATCGGCAAGGCCGCGATCTGGACCCAGACCGACGTTTCGCTGCGGCCCGAATTCGATGAGATGGTCTATGCCGCAAAGAGCGCCTTCGGCCGCATCGACATCATGGTCAACAATGCCGGCTACACGCACCGCAACGGCGACATGCTCGATGTCAGCGAGGAGACCTTCGACCTGATCACTGCCGTCAACATGAAGGCGATCTACCACGCGGCACTCGCGGTGGTGCCGATCATGGAGCGGCAAGGCGGCGGCGTCATCCTGACCACCGCCTCCACGGCCGGTCTCAGGCCCCGGCCCGGCCTCACCTGGTACAACGCATCGAAAGGCTGGGCGATCACCGCGACCAAGTCGATGGCGGTCGAACTCGCGCCGAAGAACATCCGCGTCAACTGCCTCTGTCCAGTCGCCGGCGAGACCGGCATGCTGGAGAAATTCATGGGTGCCGATACGCCCGAGATCCGCGAGAAGTTCCGCGCGTCGATCCCGCTCGGCCGTCTCTCGACGCCGCTCGATATCGCCAACGCGGCGCTCTGGCTGGCCTCGGACGAGGCCGCCTTCATCACCGGCGTGGCGCTGGAGGTCGATGGCGGGCGCTGCATCTGAGCTGGCTTGACGGGATGTTGCCCGGCTCCAGTTTGACTTGTTCGTCCGGTGAAAGGCATAAACGTCCGGGGTAGGGGTCGGCGCGATGAACGCGAAACTGCGCAAAATTCGCGAGACGCTGGGCCAGTGGCTCAAGGTCTACAGGGCGAAGCGCGCCCGCGCGAAAAGCAAGGCAACCTTCATCGGTATAACCGGCAGTTCGGCCAAGTCGACGACCGCCAGCCTGCTCGGGCACATACTGGCTGGCTATCGCCCGACCTATACGCAGGTTCTTGCCCTCAAGACACTGTTCCCGGGCGAGCATTTCTGGCTGCCGACGGCCGCTGCAGTTGCGACCGCGCTGGAGCTGGGCGTGCCGCCGCAGATCGTGGCGGCGAGAGCGGCGACATTACAGCCGCTGGCAAATCGCTCCCAGGTACTCGTCACCGAGGGCGGGCCGCATTTCCTCGTCGACGCCGCCAAGGCGCCCTGGCATTCGATCAATCTCGCCCTCGACATGATGGCCAAGGCCACCGTTGCCAGGAAGCGCATCGTTCTCGGCCAGATATCAGACTATGCGGGCTCGACCAGAAAATACCACTACGCCTACAAGAGCGCGCGCGAGATCGCCGATCAGGTGATCTATACCGGCGACAACGCGCATCGCTCGAAGGCTGATCAAGCCGATCGCGACAGCGGCCGGTTCCTGGAGCTGCGCACGCCGAAGCAGGTATCGGACCACATCAAGGCCACAGCCGTCGAGGGTGAACTGATCCTGCTCAAAAGCTCCCCCAAACTTCATCTGGAGAGGATTGCTCTTGCCTGGACCCACGATGTCAAATGCTGGGTTCCTAACTGTGGCAAGCGCGAAGGGTGCGAAGGATGCGGCCTGTTCGAGGTGCCGTTCGAGGAACATCGCGACTATGTCAGGAAGCGCAAGCGAGCCAAACGACGGCGACGGTTCCTGCGGCTCATCGGCAGGTGACCGCACAAGAGGCTTGCGGGAAGGAGTCAGGCGCCGGTCTTGACATAGGTCTTGTAGACCCAGCCGCGCTTGCCGTTATAGACGATCTGGCACCATTTCTTGCAGCTTATGACTTGCACCGAAGTCTTGGCTGGCACGGTGAGCATGGCGGCCGCTTTCTGTTTCGGACCGGCCCGCATCGTGACCGCCCTGAGGATACGTCCGGTGGCGGCCGCGCTCGCTTTTTGTGGCTTGGCCTGGGCCTGGCTGTCGTCAGCTTGGCCCGCGGCCGCTGCCGCGACCTGCGGCTTTGGCGTGGGAATGGCGGCGGTCTGCGCGCCGTCCATGCTGTCGTCGGTCGCTGCATCCTCTGGTGCGGCGACTGCGGACAGCGCAGTCGTCGCGTCGTTGTTTTTCGCTGCCGGCTCGGCGAAGGCCGCCACCGACGGCTTAACGCTATCGTCCGTTGGCTGGCTCGCCGCCTGCCGGGAGGCGGCGGCTGCCGTGCTGGAGGGGGCAGGCGCTGCTTCCGTGTTCGCATCGGACCAGCGCGGGTCATTGGCCGCCAGCGCCGGGATATTGGCCTCCTTGGCCGCCACCGCCGGTGAAACCGCATCGGCCTTGCGCGCTGCCTGCGGTGCCGCCGCAGCCACAGTCGTGTTCGCGGTCAGGGGCGCAATCTTTGTTGTTTTCACCGGAACGGCTGGAACGGTCTGCTCGGGGCTCGCGATCGCTTGCCGGTCGTTGGCCGGCAATGCCAACCACAGCGCCACGCCCGCCACGCCAAGCAGTGCGGCGGTGCCGACGGCCGCAATCACCAGATGTGAGTTCGAGCGGACGCCCTGCCAGAAGGAGGGCCGCATCTCATAACCGAACTGCATGGCGAAGCGCCGCCGTTCCGGCGCACCGAAACCGAAGGGCTCGTTCACTCCACTACCTCCAACATACGGGCCGACGTTCTTTCGATCGGCGCCGAAATACGGCTTTCGATCGGCATCGGTCCCAAAAACCTAAGCGGGCAAGCCCGCGGAAGTCCCCGTTTGATAGCCCAGAACCGATACCTTTTGCCGGCGATTGTGGCATCAGTGCGCCCTAACCGGGAATTTTGCACACTTGTTAAGGATTCTGCAACGTGTCGCTGGGGCAAGCCAACAGCAGACTTAACAGTCTGATTCCGCGCGGAGATGCCTTTTCTAGATCCTGTCCCGCAGCGCAAACCAGTTGAGCGCCAGGAACAGCAGCGGCGTGCGAAAACGCCGACCGCCGGGGAAGGGCGGTATCTTCAGGTCCTCGATCAGCTTCAGCCGGTCGCGATTGCCGGCGACGGTTTCGGCATAGAGCTTGCCGAAGAAGTGGGACAGCATGACGCCGTGGCCGGAATAGCCACCGGCCGAGATGACGTTCGGCATCACCTCGCGCACAAACGGTTTGCGCGGCACCGTGATGCCGACATAACCGCCCCAGCCATGGGTGATCTCGACGTCCTTCAAATCGGGATAGAGCTCCGAGATCTGCCGGCGGATGTGGATATGGATGTCCTGCGGATCGTTGACGGCATAGATCTCGCGCCCGCCGAACAGCAGACGGCCGTCCCTGGTCCGGCGGAAATAACGCACGACGAAGCGGGAATCGTCGACTGCCTCGCCGCCCGGAAGGACTTTCGAATCCACCCCCAGCGGCACCGTAGCGCCGATGAAGGAGCCGATCGGCATGATGTGCGCGGCGCTCACCGGCTCAAGCGTGCCGCCATAGGCGTTGACGCCGATCAGGCATTTCTGGGCAGTGATCGTGCCCTTCGGTGTCGTGACCCTCACCTTGCCGCCACTGGAGCTGATGCCGGTCGACGGCGTTTGCTCGAACAGCTGAGCGCCCGCTTCCGCCGCCACCCTTGCCGTGCCGATCACCAGCTTCAGCGGCTGGATATGCCCTGTGCCGGTGTCGCGCGTGCCACCGAAATAGGCGGTCGAACCCAGCCGCTCCGCCGTCTCCTTGGCGTTCATGAAGGCGATATGCGGATAGCTGAAGCGGGTCGCCATGATCTCGGCATGCGCCTTGTAGTCGTCGACGTAGCGCTGCTTGTGCGCCACCGACAGCTGGCCCGGCATGTAGTCGATCTCGATGTTGTTGACTGCAGCGAATTCGAGCAGATGCGCCTTGGCCTCTTCGGCAAGGTCGAACAGCGCTTTGGCGCGGGAAAACCCGTATTCGGCCTCCAGTTCCTCGGCCCAGGCGCGCTGACCGGTGCCGAGCTGGCCGCCATTGCGGCCGGATGCGCCGTCGCCAAAGCGGTGCGCGTCGATGAGCACGACATTGCTGCCTGCCTTGGCCAGATGCGCCGCCGCCGACAGCCCGGTGAAGCCGCCACCGATAATGACGACGTCGCATGTCCGGTCGCCGTCCAGCGCCGGATATTCCGGCCGCGGTCCAGCCGTATCCTCGTACCAGGATCGCCCTGGCGAAATCGGAGATTGATAATTCATGATCGGTCAGACGTTGAGCAGCAAATACTCCCGCTCCCACGGGCTGATCACTTCCATGAAGGTCTCGAATTCTGCCCGCTTGATCGCCGCATAGGTTGCGGTGAACGACTTGCCGAGAAGGGCGCCGAGCTCTTCGTCCGCCTCGAACAGGTCGACGGCTTCGAGCAGGCCGCGCGGCAGGTCGATCTCGTCTTCATTGGCGGTGGTCAGCACCGGCGGCTCGGCCTTGACCTTGTTGGTCATGCCGATCAGCCCGCAGGCCAGCGACGCGGCCAGCGCCAGATAGGGATTGGCGTCCGAGGAGGGGATACGGTTTTCGACGCGCCGCGCCGCCGGATCGGAGCGCGGTACACGGAAGGCCGTGGTGCGGTTGTCATAGCCCCATTTGTTGTTGACCGGCGCCGACGCCGCCTGCGTCAGCCGGCGATAGGAATTCACATAGGGCGCGAACATCACCAGCGCGTTCGGCACATGCTTCTGCATGCCGCCGATGAAGTGGAAGAAGGCGTCCGTTTCCGAACCGTCCTCGGCCGAGAAGACGTTGCGGCCGGTCTTCTTGTCGATGATCGACTGGTGGATGTGCATGGCCGAGCCGGGCTGGCCCTGGATCGGCTTGGCCATGAAGGTGGCGTAGATCTCATGCTTCAGCGCCGCCTCGCGGATGGTGCGCTTGAACATGAAGACCTGGTCGGCGAGCTCGATCGGATCGCCATGGCGCAAATTGATCTCGAGCTGACCGGCGCCCTCCTCATGGATCAGCGTGTCGATCTCCAGGCCCTGGCTCTCAGAGAAATGGTAGATGTCGTCGATCAGCTCGTCGAATTCGTTGACGCCGGCGATCGAATAGCCGGCGCCACCGCCGATAGGCCGCCCTGAGCGCCCGACCGGCGGCGTCAGCGGATAATCCGGATCGGGGTTCTTGCGCACCAGGTAGAATTCGATCTCAGGCGCCACCACCGGCTTCAGCCCGCGCTTGTCATAGGCGGCCAGCACGCGCTTGAGCACGTTACGCGGCGTGAATTCGACCGAGCGGCCGTCCTGGTGGACGAGGTCGCAGATCACCGCGGCCGTCGGATCCTCTTCCCACGGCACCACGGTCAGTGTCGAAAGGTCGGGCATCAGTTTGAGGTCGCCGTCGTCCTCCGGATAGTGGAAGCCGTTGCCGTCCTCCGGGTAACCGCCGGAAATGGTCGTCATGAACACCGCCGAAGGCAACGCCAGCGAGGTGTTGGAGGTGAATTTCTTCGACGGCATCATCTTGCCGCGGGCGACGCCGGCCTGGTCCGGCGTGATGCATTCGATGTCTTCGATGCCGCGCCATTCCAGCCAGGCGCTGACTTCCTTCCAGTTCTTGACGCCACGTTGGTTTTTCACAAAGGCAGGCGTACGGACGCGTCCTCCGCGGCTCGACGGACGGACTTCCTTTTTCGCAGGCGGCATCATTCACCAGATTGGGTTGCGGATTTTGGAGTATAGCCGGGGCCGGTGATGGAAGGGAAGGGGAGCCGGTTGCCGTTCGCTCCGCCAGTTGAAAATCGCTGCAGGCGGCTTAGGTTTCGGCGACCCGCAGACTCGGGCGGTCCCAGGTGGAAGGCGTCGAATGCAAGACAGTCCAAAATTGACCACGATCGGCTTCGATGCCGACGACACGCTGTGGCAGAACGAGCAGTTCTTCCGCATGACCGAGAAGCGCTTCGCGGGGCTGCTCGCCGATCACGGCGAGGCCGCGCACATTTCGGCGAGACTGCTGGAGGCCGAGAGGCGCAACCTTGGCGTCTACGGTTTCGGCATCAAGGGGTTCACCTTGTCGATGATCGAGACGGCGATCGAAATCACCGAGGGCCGCGTGCCGGGGCCCGTCATTGCTGAAATCCTCGCCGCCGGCCGCGACATGCTCAGTCACCCGATCGAGCCGCTTCCCCATGCGCGCGAGACGGTAGAGAGACTTGCCGGCGCCTATCGCCTGGTGCTGATCACCAAGGGCGATCTCTTCGACCAGGAGCGCAAGCTGGCACAATCGGGTCTGGGCGATCTGTTCGATGCCGTCGAGATCGTTAGCGACAAGAGCGCTGCCACCTACACCAGGATCTTCGGCCGCCATGGCGACGGTCCTGAGAAGAGCATGATGGTCGGCAACTCGCTGAAGTCCGATGTGGTGCCGGCCATCGAGGCCGGCAGCTGGGGCATCCACGTGCCGCATGAATTAACCTGGGTGCTCGAACATGTCGAGCCGCCGGCGGCCGCGCCGCGCTTTCGCCAGATCGCCGATCTCGGCGAACTGCCCGCCCTGGTCGAGAGCATCACGACGTCAGGCTGATGGCGTCGCCGCCATTGAACCGGCCGCCGCAAATTCAAGCCGTCAGCTGCGGCACAATCCGATCAACCGGTCGATCACCGGTTGCAGTCTCTCGGGTGTAATCGGCTTGGCGACCACGACGTCGATGACGCTCGACAGGCCCAGGCTCTCCGGCGTGCCATTTTTGGTTGAAAGCAGGACCACCGAGGGTAGTGCCCTGCCCGACGTGCGCCGCAGCGCATCGATGCCGGACAGCAGCATGTCGCAGTCCTTGTTGTCGGCTCCGCCATCCAGCACGATCGCGCCGGGGATGAGCGAACGCAGCGCCTTCGCCGCCGTCTCGGGCGATTCCGAGATCGGCTTGAGCCCGGATTTCTCGACGATTTTCGAAACCACGACCCGGTTGATCGGTGATTTCCCAACGACGAGCACCTGTGAGAAGTCCGTTACCATCTCGATGCTCGCGCCGCGTTCCGACAGATTGAGGTGTTTTACAGTCCTGGTCTCGCGATTCAAAGGGGACATGGGCGGGCGGGCACTCATCTCTGTTTCAATGCAGGGTTGAAACTTGCGACACAAATGGCGTGAGATCAATGCCGGTGTCAAGCTGAAACGGCAGGCATCTACAATATTGCAAGAAAAGCTAAAATTTAGTGCAAGTTCTATTCCTGGCAGTAGTGCCAGAACGAAAGTCGCCCGCGCGTAACCGCGCGGGCGAGACTGCATTCGCCGAAGCACGCCCGCGAAGCGAGCGCGCTGAGGATTTGGTCAGCCGTGGCTCTGCTGGGTGACGATCACCGGGATCAGAAGGTCACCCCAGTTGCCGTCGCCGCCATGGTGCCGAGCCGAACGCACGAGCTCGACCGAGACGCCGGCTTCGACCGCCTTCATGACCGACTGGTTGAGCCTGTGCAAATCATTGGCCAGCATGCGGATGGTCGCCTGCTGGTCGACGCTCATCGTGGTCGACTGTTCTTCGGCTCGTTCCTTGACGCGGCTTATCGATGCCATTGGTCTTCTCCTTCTTATCCTTTGCCCTCTCGGGCGTTTCCTCTGGTTGTCTTGCCTTGTTATTCCGCTGCTGGCTTGAACTGGGCGTGCTCGGTCGATTCATGCATGGCCGTCGTTGAAGATTGGCCACCGGTGATCGCCATCGACACGGCGTCGAAATAGCCGGTGCCGACCTCGCGCTGGTGCTTGGTCGCGGTGTAGCCGTGGACCTCCGCCGCAAACTCGGCCTCCTGCAATTCCGAATAGGCCGCCATCTGCCGCGCCTTGTAGCCGCGAGCCAGTTCGAACATGCCGAAATTGAGCTGGTGGAAACCGGCCAGCGTGATGAACTGGAACTTGTAGCCCATGGCGCCGAGTTCCCGCTGGAATTTGGCGATGGTCGCGTCGTCGAGGTTCTTCTTCCAGTTGAACGACGGCGAGCAATTATAGGCGAGCAGCTTGCCCGGGTGATGCTTGCGCACGCCGTCGGCGAACTTCTTGGCCTGGGCCAGGTCGGGCTTCGAGGTCTCGCACCAGATCAGGTCCGCGTAAGGCGCGTAGGCGATGGCCCGCGCGATGCAGGGCTCGATGCCGTTCCTGACGTGATAGAAACCTTCCACCGTGCGGCCGGCATCGTAGTCGACAAACGGCTGGTCGCGCTCGTCGATGTCCGAGGTCAAAAGCTTTGCAGCTTCGGCGTCGGTGCGCGCGACGACCAGCGTCGGCGTGCCCATGACATCGGCCGCCAGGCGAGCCGCATTGAGATTGCGGATATGCGCCGCGGTCGGGATCAGCACCTTGCCGCCGAGATGGCCGCACTTCTTTTCCGATGCCAACTGGTCCTCATAGTGGACGCCGGCAGCACCCGCCTCGATGAAGGCCTTCATGATCTCGAAGGCATTGAGAGGTCCGCCGAAGCCGGCTTCCGCGTCGGCGACGATCGGCGCGAACCAGGTGTCGACCGAAAGCCCCTTGCCTTCGGAGGTCTCGATCTGGTCGGCGCGCTGAAGAGTGCGGTTGATGCGCTTGACGAGTTCGGGTGCTGCATTAGCGGGATAGAGCGACTGGTCCGGATACATCGCCGACGCGGTGTTGGCGTCGGCCGCGACCTGCCATCCCGACAGATAGATCGCCTTCAGCCCGGCGCGAACCTGCTGCATGGCCTGGTTGCCCGACATGGCGCCGAGCGCATTGACGAAATCCTCCTCGTGGATGAGTTTCCACAACCGGTTGGCGCCCATTTCGGCGAGGCTCTGGCGGATCTGGACCGAACCGCGCAACCGCTTCACATCCTCCGGTGAATAGGGCCGTTCGATGCCGTCGAAGCGGCCTTCGGGCGCGGATGGGACGAGATTGTAAAAATCGGTCATTGGTCACTCCAAATCGTCAGATGCTGGTTTCGAGACGCCGCGCCGTGGTAGTTTCTGCGCCGCCTGTGTATGACATCTTTTACATTGCGGCGCGAAATGCGCGAGAAAAACCGCCGCAATGGCCGAAAAATTGAGGAAAACCTGTGTTGTGTTTGACAAGTCAGTGCAGTAAAATTGTAAAGAATGTCAAATTTGGGGGTCGTGGGAGTGGTCAGCCATTTGGTAAATTTATCGACTAAAGGGACGCTCTGATGTTTTGGCTCGTTCTAGCGGCAGGCGCTCCTTTCGGGTGGGCAATCAGCGCATTTCGGAGGCCGCAAACTATGTTTGCATCTGTCGATGCTGACTTCCTGAGGGCTTCGAGGCCGCCTGGGCTTGATCTGGTGGTTTCATTTTGCCTCATCCAGTCAGCGACCACCGCATTCCTGGCTGTGTTCGCTATCCAAAGGCCTGAGATGCGCCATGCGGTGGAAGCCCTTGTCACGTTGACTTCAACGGGGCTGCTCGTTGCTTCTTTGTTTGAATACCGTAAGTCGCGATCCAGACTGGCAAAAGCAGGTGCAATCTATGGATTGGCGGCAGCAGTGTTCCTTGTCGTCTACTGGCTTGGTCGAGCCTGAGTCAGGATTTGGGGCAACAAATCCATGGCCGACCAGAAAATCTTCGCCGGGCCGCGCATCCGCCGCATCCGCAACGCCAAGGGCCTGACCCAGACGGCGATGGCCGAAGGTCTGGGTATCTCGCCCTCCTACCTCAACCTCATCGAGCGCAACCAGCGGCCGCTGACGGTCCAGCTGATCCTGAGGCTGGCGTCCGTCTACAAGGTCGATCCGCATGAATTGCAGGGCGAGGCGAGGGGGTCGATATCGGCCTTGAAGGAAGTGTTCGGCGATCCGCTGCTTTCAGGCGAACTGCCCGGTGATCAGGAATTGATCGAGCTGGCCGAGGCCGCCCCCAACGCCTCGGCGGCGATGATCAAGCTTTTCCGCGCCTATCGCGAGCAGGCCGAGCGGCTTTCTGATCTCAGCGAACTTCTGGCACGCGAAGGCCGGGCCACCGCGCTCTCCGGCGCCCGTCTGCCGGTCGACGAGGTGCACGAGATTTTCGAACGCCGGCCGAACCACTTTTCCGCGCTCGAGGAGGAGGCCGAGGCCTTCACCGCGCTGCTCGATCCGGGCGACGACCTGTTCGGCGCGCTGAAGGCCTGGCTGAAGCGCGAATATGGCATCGTGGTCAAGGTGCTGCCGGTCGCCACCATGCCGAACTGGCGCCGCCGCTACGATCGCCATTCGCAGCGCCTGTTCCTGTCCGAGCGGCTGTCGCCGTTCGACCAGTTGCGCGAAGTGGCGATGGAGGCTTGCCTGATCCGCATGACGGTGGCGGTCGCCGGCGAGATTCAAGGCTTGAAGCTGACCACCGACGAGGCCCGCCGGCTCGCCCGCTTCGAGCTTGGCCGCTATGCGGCGCATGCCTTGATGATGCCCTATCAGGCCTTCCATTCGGCGGCGGTGCGCGCCCGCTACGACGTCGACGTGCTGCGTTCGCGTTTCGGCGTGTCCTTCGAACAGGCGGCGAACCGGCTGACCATGCTGCAGCGGCCGGGCGCCTCAGGGGTGCCGTTCTTCATGCTCGAGGTCGACAATGCCGGCAACCGCTTCCGCAAGGCGGGCAGCCAGGGCTTTCCGCAAAGCCGTTTCGGCGGCGGCTGCCCAAAGCTTCCCGTCCACGCCGCCTTCACGCTGCCGGGCCAGATCCTTGTCGAGGCGGTGGAGATGCCCGACGGCGCCGAATTTCTCTGCATCGCCCGCACGCTGGAAGGCCCGCAAGGCTCGTTCTCGGAACGCCCGCGGCGCACCGCGCTACTCCTGGCCTGCGATATCGGTTTTCGCGACGAGATCGTCTATGGCGCGGCCCTTCCGGGGCCAGCCTTAAGCGGCAAGGCCGGGCAGAGCGCTGCCCCAGCCACGCCGGTCGGCCCCGCCTGTCGGCTCTGCGAACGCATCGGCTGCCTGGCTCGCGCCGAGCCGCCGGTGACACGCCCGCTCGGTCTCGACGAGATGGTGACGGGCCTGAGCGCTTTCGATTTTCAGTGAGGCGGTTCGCGACGGCATTCCGTTGTCACAACCGCCGCCAATCGGTGGACCTCGCCCAACCTTCGTCTTTGCCCTACGCAATTGAAGCACGTTTCTGTCGTCCATCGCGCATCGTGCCGCCCTGAAAATCGCCGACAGTGGCAACCATGACCGATACCGCATTGCCAATTGCTTCTTCGCCGGTCGTCTCGCCACGCGAGGAACGCATCGGCATGCTTCTGGTGTTCCTGTCGGCGCTGATGTGGAGTTTTGGCGGCACCATCGCGCGGTTCATCGACATCACCGACAACTGGACGATTGTGTTCTGGCGCTCGGCCTGGGCCGCCGCCTTTCTCATCGCGTTCATGGCCTGGCGCGACGGCTGGCGCGGCATGCTGAAATTGTTTCGCGACATGGGCCTGCCTGGCCTGGCCGTCGCCTTCTGCTTCGCCATCGCATCGACCTCGTTCATCGTCGCGTTGGCCCACACCACAGTCGCCAACATCCTGTTGATGCAGGCCGGCGTGCCGCTGCTGGCTGCGCTGCTTGCCTGGCTGCTGTTTCGCGAGCGAGTGGCCAGGGCGACCTGGCTGGCAATCGCCGCCGTCATTGCCGGCGTCGCCATCATGGTGTCGGAATCGCTTGGCGGCACCGTGTCTCCCATCGGCGACAGTTTGGCGCTGCTCATCGCCTGCGTGTTCTCCATCGCCACTGTCATCACCCGGCGCTTTGCCTATGTGCGCATGACGCCGGCGACTTGCCTTGGCACGCTGCTGGCCGGCGCCTTCGCCGCGTCTCAGGCATCGGCATTCGCCGTTTCCAGCCACGACATGGGTTTTCTGTTTGTCTTTGGCGTGATCAATCTCGGCGTCGGCCTTGCCTTCTTCGCCACCGGCGCCCGACTTGTTCCGGCGGCGATCGCCGCCCTGCTCGGCACGTTCGAGCCGATCCTCGGCCCGATTTGGGTCTGGCTGGTGCATTCCGAGGTGCCGTCGGCGCGCACCATCGTCGGCGGTACGGTCGTCGTCACGGCGCTGCTCGTCCATATCGGGCTCGAGTTCAAGCGTCAGGCGCGACCCGAGCGGCCGGGCGTCACTGGCCTGCCATCGCCTAATTGATGAGGCATCGATCCAGCGCACGCGTTTGCCATTGACAATGGTGTTGCGGCGCGGGCAGGTTGCGGCCACGGCAACAACAAGACAGGCGCATCTTGCCAAGTGTCTCCGCCGGTCCGATCGAGACCGGACAACATCGTCGTATCCCTGCCCGCGCCGTGGCGAAAGCTTCTGACGGCGGCCAAACGCCCTCAAGATCATGGCACGGGTACGCAAGCTCACCCTTCGATCGGACATCGAGCCAGGCCTGCTGCGCCAACTCTGGCTTGCCGCTCTCCGGCAAGCCCAACAATCTGAAGCAAAAGCCCAGCCGTGCGGATGCCGCGACGGACTGGCGATGGAACACTCACCAAAGGAGAATAGCATGATCCGCAAAGCGCTCTGGCTTTCGGCGACTTCGGCATTTGTGACACTTTTCACCATTGGCGGTCATGCCGAGGACCGCGTCGTCAACGTCTTCAACTGGTCCGACTATATCGACAGTTCGATCATCGACGACTTCACCAAGGAAACCGGTATCAAGGTCGTCTACGACACCTTCGATTCCAACGAGATCCTTGAAACCAAGCTCCTGGCCGGTGGCAGCGGCTATGACGTCGTCGTGCCCAGCGGCAACTTCCTCGCCCGCCAGATCCAGGCCGGTGTGTTCCAAAAGCTCGACAAGTCGAAGCTGCCGAACATCTCCAACATGTGGGATACCGTTCTGGAGCGGACCGCCAAATATGATCCCGGCAACGAGTATTCGATAAACTACATGTGGGGCACCGTCGGCATCGGCTATAACATCAAGAAGGTGCAGGCAGCGCTCGGCACCGACAAGATCGACAGCTGGGACACGTTCTTCAACCCGGAAAGCCTGGCCAAACTGAAGGATTGTGGTGTCTACGTGCTGGATTCGCCGGCCGACATCATTCCGGCGGCGCTGAAATATCTCGGTCTCGATCCGAACAGCACCTCGCCCGACGACATCTCCAAGGCCGAGGAGACACTGCTGAAGATCCGGCCCTACATCAGAAAGTTCCACTCGTCCGAATACATCAACGCGCTCGCCAATGGCGATATCTGCCTAGCGGTCGGCTGGTCGGGCGACGTCTTCCAGGCCCGCAACCGCGCCGTCGAAGCCAAGCAGGGCGTCGAAATCGGCTATTCGGTGCCTAAGGAGGGCGCCCAGATGTGGTTCGACCAGATGGCGATACCGGCCGATGCGCCGCATGTCGCCGAGGCGCTCGAATTCCTCAACTACATGATGAAGCCCGAAGTGATCGCCAAATCGTCGAACTATGTGCTGTACGCCAACGGCAACAAGGCCTCGCAGCAGTTCATCGACAAGGCGGTGCTCGAAGATCCGGCGATCTATCCGGACGCGGCGACCTTGCAGAAACTGTATACCGTCCAGCCTTACGATCCGAAGACCCAGCGCCTGATCACGCGCACCTGGACCAAGATCGTCACCGGCCAGTAGGCGATTAGACACGACCCCGGCAGCCAGCTGCCGGGGTCAAATCTTTTTCGGGGAACGCAGCAGACGGAGTGGGGATATGAAATCGCTTGGCAGCATCCGCAGGGATTTCGCGCCATGGAATGATCCGAACGCCAAGCCGTATATCCAGTTCGACAATGTCACCAAGAAGTTCGGCGACTTCACCGCCGTCAACAATCTGTCGCTGACCATTTTCGAGCGCGAGTTCTTCGCCCTGCTCGGCGCCTCGGGCTGCGGAAAGTCGACGCTGCTCAGGATGCTTGCCGGCTTCGAGGAACCGACCGCCGGCCGCATTCTGCTCGACGGCCAGGATTTGCGCGGCATCCCGCCCTACCGCCGGCCGGTCAACATGATGTTCCAGTCCTATGCGCTGTTCCCGCACATGACGGTCGAGAACAACATCGCCTTCGGCCTCAAGCAGGACGGTATGCCGAAGCCCGAGATCGCCGCGCGCGTCGCCGAGATGCTGAAGCTGGTCAAGCTCGAGCAGTTCGCCAAGCGCAAGCCGCACCAATTGTCGGGCGGCCAGCGCCAGCGCGTGGCGCTCGCCCGCTCGGTCGCCAAGCGGCCGAAAGTCTTGCTGCTCGACGAGCCGCTCGGCGCGCTGGACAAGAAGCTGCGCGAGGAAACGCAGTTCGAGCTGATGGACCTGCAGCAGAAGCTTGGTCTGACCTTCGTCGTCGTCACCCACGACCAGGAGGAAGCGATGACCATGGCCGACCGCATCGCCATCCTCGACAAGGGCGAGGTGATGCAAGTGGCGACGCCGCCCGAAGTCTATGAGGCGCCTGCCTCGCGCTTTGTCGCCCACTTCGTCGGCAACGTGAACATGTTCGAGGGCAAGGTTGCCGAGCGGACGGCAAAGACAACCCGCATCTCGGGTGCCACCGGAGCCCAGATCGTCGTCGAGAACGCCGGCGATGCCGCGGCCGGCGCCGACATCGTCTTCGCCATCAGGCCGGAGAAGATCAAGATCTCGTCGAAGAAACCGGCCGACGCGATCAATGCGCTCGAAGGCGAAGTCTACGACATCGCCTATCTCGGCGACATGACGGTCTATCACGTCAGGCTGGACGACGGGCAGATGGTGCGGGCGAGTACGATGAATGCGGCACGCGTCACCGAAGATCCGCTGAGCTGGAACGACCGCGCCTGGGTTTCTTTCCGGTCCGATGCCGGCGTCGTGCTGACACGGTAGGGGGCGATCATGTCGAACGCCGCCGCCGCTGCAGCAACATCCCCATCGGCAGATGCCGCCAAGTCCCCGCTGGCCAGACTGGGAGCGGCCTTCGTCGGCCGTCTGGTCATCATCATCCCCTATCTCTGGCTGCTGTTCTTCTTTCTCATCCCCTTCATCATCGTCTTCAAGATATCGCTGTCGCAGACCGCGATCGCCATGCCGCCCTACACGCCGGTGCTCGACTTCAGCGGCGGTATTTCCGGCTTTTTTGACCAGCTGAAGCAGCTCAGCATCGACAACTACACCTGGCTGACCGAGGACGCGCTCTACTTCAACGCCTATGTGACCAGCGTCATCATCGCCGCGATCTCGACGGTGCTTACCCTGCTCGTCGGCTATCCGATCGCCTATGGCATGTCGCGCGCCCCGGCAACGATCCGCCCGACGCTGCTGATGCTGGTGATCCTGCCGTTCTGGACCTCGTTCCTGATCCGCGTCTACGCCTGGATCGGCATCCTCAAGCCCGAGGGGCTGCTCAATCAGCTGCTGCTTGCCACCGGCGTCATCAGCCAGCCGCTGATCATCCTCAACACCTACACGGCGATCTTCATCGGCATCGTTTATTCCTATCTGCCGTTCATGGTGCTACCGCTTTATTCGTCGCTGGAGAAGATGGATTACTCGCTGATCGAGGCGGCCAAGGATCTCGGTTGCCCACCGACCAGCGCCTTCTGGAAGATCACCTTTCCGCTGTCGCTGCCCGGCGTCATCGCCGGCTGCCTTCTGGTGTTCATCCCGGCCGTCGGCGAGTTCGTCATCCCCGACCTGCTTGGTGGCTCGCAGACGCTGATGATCGGCAAGACGCTGTGGAACGAGTTCTTCGCCAACCGCGACTGGCCGGTGTCGTCGGCCGTCGCGGTCATCCTGCTCTTGCTGCTGATCGTGCCGATCATGCTCTTCCAGCAGGCCCAGGCGCGCGCCCAGGAGCAAGGCAAATGAACGCCACCTGGAGCCGCTTCAACATCACCTCGATCGTGCTGGGCTTTGCCTTTCTTTACCTGCCGATTGTCCTGCTCATCGTCTTCTCGTTCAACGAGTCGAAACTGGTCACCGTCTGGGGCGGCTTTTCGACCAAATGGTACGTCTCGCTGTTCCACAACCAGGGCCTGATGGATGCCGCATGGGTAACGGCCCGCGTCGGCGTCATCTCGGCCACGGTGGCCACCGTGCTCGGCACGTTGGCGGCGCTCACCTTGACCCGCTACACGCGCTTCAGGGGCAGGGTGCTGTTTTCCGGCATGGTCTTTGCCCCGCTGGTCATGCCGGAGGTCATCACCGGCCTGTCGCTGCTGCTGCTCTTCGTCGCTGTCGGCCTCGACCGCGGCTTCCTGACCGTAACACTTGCCCATATCACCCTGACCATGTGCTTTGTCGCCGTCGTCGTGCAGTCGCGCCTCGTCAGCTTCGACCGTTCGCTGGAAGAAGCCGCGATGGATCTAGGCGCGACCCCGGTGAAGACTTTTTTCCAGATCACGCTGCCGGTCATCATGCCGGCGATCGTCTCCGGCTGGATGCTGGCCTTCACGCTGTCGCTCGACGACCTGGTCATCGCCAGCTTCACCTCGGGCCCGGGCGCAACAACCTTGCCGATGAAGATCTACAGCCAGGTTCGTCTCGGTGTGACGCCGGAAATCAACGCCGCCTGCACCATTCTGATCGCCGTCGTTGCGGTCGGCGTCATCATCGCTTCGCTCGCCAACAAGCGGCGTGAAGTGCAGCGCCAGCTCGACGAGCAGGCGGCGCAGCGCGGCTGATCAAGCCGCGCTGATCAATCGGGAACGGGGTGTTCGGCTGAAGAGGAGGGCCTACTCGCCTGAAATGCCGCGGCTGATCGGCGAGATGAACGGCGTGCTCCAGGTTCCGCCGACGAAGAAGGACGACTGGTTAGGCCCTTGCTGCCCAGTCGGCTGCTTGGCGGCCTGCTCCGGCTGGATGACGCCGCCCGACAGCGCCAGCCCCCGTCCAGCATAGGAGGCAATGCCGGAAAGCCAGATCCTGGACTTGGCCGAATTGGCCTCGGCCTTGTCCAGCCTCGCCACGCCCCTCGAGATGCTGGCCTTGATCTCCGCTCCATCGATCGGCAGCGTCCCGTTGGAGACATCGTCGAGCGCGAAGAACCCGCCCTGTTCGGTGCGCTTGAGGAAGGCCGGCAGGTTGAGCCCGGTGAGCGCGCCAGGCCCGAACGTCGCCGTGACCGAACCATCGGCGTTTTCGAAGATCGAATCCCAGGATTTGCCCGGCCCCTTGAGGATGACCGAGACGGTTGCGGTTCCGACCGGCACCAGCCGCGTCATGCCGGCCGCGGTGGCGAAGGCGCCGCCGTCGACGTCGGAGGCGAGAAGCCGGATCTCGACCTGCGTGCCTTCGGGCTTGCGGTCGAAACGCAGGCTGCTCTGGATGTTGCCGCCGAACGCCGAGGCATCCGAAATGTCGAACACCGCTAGCCCGTTCTTGACCTGCGCCGTGGCGGCGACGTCGGCAAGCTGGACGGGTCCGGCCGTGGCATGCGCCGCCGACAGCCGCAGGTCGAGATTGACCTTGTCGGCGAAGCTGGTGTCGATCTCGCCAGGACCGGCTTCGCCGGTTGGCGCCAGCGGCGTGAAAGCGGACAGAAACGACCTGAGGTCGAGCGTGTCGAAGGCGAGCGTGCCGGAGATGACTGGCAGGGTCTCGCCAAAGGAGAAGTCCAGTGCCCCCATGCCCGGATTGTTGTCCAGCGCCACCGTGGTGTTTTCGAATTTCACCCGGCCGGCCGACGCCGTCACTTTGCTCGCCACCGAGACCGAGCCGATCGCTGCACTTTTCGCGATGCCGGCCTGCGACCACTCGAGCACGCGCCGCAGCGAGGGTGCTGCAAACTTCGCCTGGCCATCGAAATAGCCGTTCTCCGACATCGAGGCCATGCCATCGAAGGAAAAGGTCGCCGGTGAGGCCTTGAAGGACAGCGTGATCGGCGCAGCCCCGCCGGCAAAAAGCACCAGCGGATTTGGCGATGCGAAATCGACGGCGACGCTTTCGCCGCGCCAGATGCCGGTCGCCGTCATCGTCGCATTGCTGTTCATCGCCGCCCAGTTCGCCTGGCCGGTGAGGCTGCTCAGGATTTCGGTCTCCTTGCCGCCGACCGAAGCCACCATGCGGCCGTCCCTGAACTCCACCGTGCCGAACGGATCGGCCGGCAGCTTGCTGAGATCGGGCTTGGCCGGATCGGCATTGACTACACCGCGCGCCGTGTCGATCGAGCGCGTGATGCGGCCGCCGGCCGGAATGGCCGGCAGGTAGAAACCGTTTGCCGCACGCTGGACCCTGATCGTCGGCCGCACCAGCCGCGCGGTGGAAAACACCACGTCGCCGCGCAATGCCTCCATGGCGGAGAGGTCAACCTCGACGCGCTCGGCTTCGATCACCGGGGGTGCGTCGGTCTCGGTCCACTGCGAAAGCGTCACGTCGCTCAAAATGGCCCGGAATTTCGGCCAGACCTCGATGCGCGGCGAGCCCTGGATGGTGACCCTGAAGCCGCTCCAGGCGCTCATCTCCCAGGCGATGCGGTCGCGCACGATGCGGGTCGAGGCAAACAGCGGCAGGGCGGCGACGACCAGCGCGGCGACGAGCGCGGCAACGCCGATCGCCCATATTCCGCGCCGGATCAAAGATGATCGCATATCGCCCCGGTTGCTTCCATTGCCGACAAATCGCCCGACGGGTGTAACCCAGCGCTGACGCATTTCAAGTCTTTATGGCCCGGCGATGGCATTTGCGCACACCAACAGCCATAGATGTCTGCTTTGCCGGCGGTTTTCCCGATGCGTCATCGCTTGTCGGAACAAAATCTTGCCCTGCTGCAGCGCAATATGCATAAGCGATGCAGCCCGTGGAGGAACGATCATGGCTGCCGACGCACCACTCTGGATCCCGACGCAAGACCAGGTCGACGCCGCGCCGATGACCGCCTTCATGAAGGCCGCAGCGGCGAAAACCGGTCTCTCTTTCGCCTCCTATGCAGAGCTTCACCGCTGGTCGATCGACGATCGCGAGGCGTTCTGGGACCTGGTCTGGGATTTTTGCGCTATCGTCGGCGACAAGGGTGAGCGCGCTTTAGTCGATGGCGAAAAGATGCCGGGGGCAACCTTCTATCCCGACGCGACGCTGAACTTCACCGAGAACCTCTTGAAGAAAACCGGGTCAGGCCAGGCGATCGTTTTTCGCGGCGAGGACAAGGTCGAGCGGCGGCTGTCCTGGAATGAACTCAATGCGCTCACCTCGCGCCTGCAGCAGCTTTTCCTGTCGCTGAAGGTCAAGAAGGGCGATCGTATCGCCGCCATGATGCCCAACATGCCGGAGACCGTCGCCGCTATGCTGGCGGCCGCCTCGATCGGCGCGGTGTGGTCGTCCTGCTCTCCCGATTTCGGCGAGCAGGGCGTCCTCGACCGTTTTGGCCAGATCGAGCCGGTCGTCTTCATTGCGCCGGACGGCTACTGGTACAATGGCAAGGCGATCGAGGTCGCCGACAAGGTCGCGGCGGTGGCGGCAAAGCTGCCGTCCGTCCGCAAGATCCTGATCGTCGACTATCTCGGCACCTCGGCGGATGTGGCAGCGACCATCGACAGGGCGGATGCCCTGGAGGAGACCTTGTCTCCCTTTGCCGCCAGACCGCTCAGCTTCGAGAGGCTGCCGTTCGCGCACCCGCTTTACATCCTGTTTTCCTCAGGCACGACCGGCATCCCCAAATGCATCGTCCACTCGGCCGGCGGCACGCTGATCCAGCATGTCAAGGAACAGCGCCTGCATGCCGGCCTGCTCGACGGCGACCGCTTCTTCTACTTCACCACCTGCGGCTGGATGATGTGGAACTGGCTGGTCTCGGGCCTCGCTTCGGGTGCTACGCTGCTGCTCTACGACGGCTCGCCCTTTTACCCCGACGGCAATGCGCTGTTCGATTTTGCCGATGCCGAGAAGATGACCTATTTCGGCACCTCGGCGAAATTCATCGATTCCGTGCGCAAGGCCGGCCTCGAGCCGATCCGCAGCCACGATCTGTCCACGGTGCGCACCATCTCCTCGACCGGTTCGCCACTGTCTCCGGAGGATTTCCGCTTCGTCTATGACGGCATCAAGAAGGACGTGCATCTGGCTTCGATTTCCGGCGGCACCGATATCGTTTCCTGCTTCGTGCTCGGCGTGCCGACGGAGCCGGTATGGACCGGCGAAATCCAGGGACCCGGCCTCGGCCTTGCCGTCGACGTCTGGGACGACGACGGCAGACCGGTCCGGCAGGAGAAGGGCGAACTCGTCTGTGCAAAAGCCTTTCCGGCAATGCCGATCGGCTTCTGGAACGACCCCGAAGGCAAGAAATACAAGGCTGCCTATTTCGAGCGCTTCGACAATGTCTGGTGCCACGGCGACTTCGCCGAATGGACCGCCCATGGCGGCCTGATCATCCATGGCCGCTCCGACGCGACGCTCAATCCGGGCGGCGTCAGGATCGGCACCGCGGAGATCTACAACCAGGTCGAGCAGATGCCGGAGATCCTGGAGGCGCTGTGCATCGGCCAGGATTTCGACAATGACGTGCGCGTCGTGCTGTTCGTGCGGCTAGCCGCCGGCGTTCAACTCGACGCCGATTTGGAAAAGCGCATCCGCGCGAAAATCCGCACCGGGGCGAGCCCTCGCCACGTGCCGGCAAAAATCGTCGCCGTCACCGACATTCCGCGCACCAAATCGGGCAAGATCACCGAGCTTGCGGTGCGCGACGTCGTGCACGGCCGCGCCATCAAGAACAAGGAGGCGCTCGCCAATCCCGAGGCGCTGGAATTGTTCAAAAATCTGCCGCAGCTTGCCGACTGATGCATGCCGCCCAAAAGTGTGTAGCGGTTTTGGGAGAACGGCATGCATGGCTAAAATGGCCATTCGCGCTGGTTAACGAATTATCTCGATCGAATTTACCTAGATTTCATGAGTGGTACACATTCGTAAATTTTCCGGCCGGCCGGTAAGGATTTGTTAAGGGCCGGCGCCGATAGTCGCACGTAACTTGAGGGAGAAATCCCGTCCTCGTCCCCTGAGGATCAGTTTCGCTCAAGCCCCGTTGTGACAGCAATCCTATTACCTAAGGCGTCCCATTGGACGCCTTTTCTTTTGCTGCAAAAGCAATGGATCGGGCTTACTCCGCCAGCACGCGGGTCGAGGGGAAGGCGACTTCGACGAGCGTGCCTTCGCCGGGCGTCGAATTGATGCTGAACCGGGCCCGGTTGGCCTCGACCATCGCCTTGGTCAGCGGCAGTCCGAGACCGGTGCCGTCACCGCGTCCGCGCTTCAGCGCGTTGATCTGCTTGAACGGCTTCAGCGCCTGCTCGATCTCGGCCTGGCTCATGCCGATGCCGGTGTCACGCACGCGCATGACGACATCGCCTGAGGTCTCATACGCGGTCGAGACGATGACCTGGCCACCGGCCTGCGTGTAGCGGACCGCGTTGGACAGGATGTTGAGGGCGATCTGGCGCACGCTGCGCAAATCGGCCACCACTTCCGGCAGCCGCGAGGCGAAGCTGGAGCGGATGATGACGCGTTCGCGGTTGGCCTGCGGCTGCATCATCGCCACCGTCTCGGCCAGCGTGTCGTTGAGCGACACCGCCTCGTAGTCCATCTCCTGCTGGCCGGCCTCGATCTTCGAGATGTCGAGCAGGTCGTTGACGAGGTCGAGCACGTGGTTGCCCGAGCGGTTGATGTCGCGCAGATAGTCGCGGTAGCGGTCGTTGGCCACCGGCCCGAATTTTTCGTCCACCATCAGTTCGGAAAAGCCGATGATGGCATTGAGCGGCGTGCGGATCTCATGACTGATACGGGCCAGGAAATCCGTTTTCTGCGAGGAGGCGCGCTCGGCCACGGCGCGCGCCTGGGTGAGATCCTCCTCGGCTCGCTTCCATTGCGTGATGTCGCGCACCACGGCGCAGAAGCCGCTGTCGCTAGGCAGCCTGCCGATGGTCATGAACAGCGGAATGAAGCGCCCTTGCGCCTCGCGCCCGATCACCTCGCGGCCGTCATTCATCACGCTCGCCACGCCGGGTTCGGAAAGCCCGTTGAGATAGTCGCGCGCCGCGCGCTGGCTCTCGATGGCGAACAGCGAGGCGAACGGCTTGCCGGCGACCTCGTCGCTGTCGAAGCCGAACAGAGCTTCGGCCGGACGGCTGATCGAGCGGATCGCGCCGTCACGGCCGATCAGCACCACGCCGTCGGTGGCGGTGTCGATGATGGTGCGCATTTCGGCAATACGGCTTTTGAGTTCCGAAACATCAGGCTGGGTCGGTTCGGCCGACAGGCCATGCAGGGCAGCAGGCGGCGCCTCGTCTTCGCCGGAACGGCGCACCACCAGCATCAGCGCCTTGCCGCCGCGCCACGGCACCGAGCGCAGTATGGCGTCGATCGGGAATTCCTGCCCGTCGCGCGCCTTCAGCCGCAGTGCACGATCGCTTTCGTCGGCAGCGCCGTCGTCGGAGTAATGATCGGCAAACAGCGCGCCGAGGCCACCGGCATCGGCCAAGTCGTCGAGCGTGTCATAGCCGGTCAAATGGAGGAATTCGTCATTGGCGTAATGAAGCTCGTCGCCGGAATGGATGAGCAGCGGCACCGGCAGCTTGCCGAGGATAGATGTATCAGGGGCTTTGGTCTCATCCCCGGTTGAGAAAGCCGAGGGCAGGAACCCGTCGAGCTTGAGCGGCGGAACCTTGATGAGCGGCCGCTCCGGCGGAGCAGCACTCGTCTCAGGGGGCTTGTCCCCGGTGGAAGCGGCGGTGTCCTCGCCGGACGGCTCCCAGTCCTCGCTGTCCTCGGCGTCGTGGAAATCGTCGGCCGTCATGCTGTCGTCTTTATCGGCGCCTGTAGCCGGCGTCTCGGCAACAGCCGGCTCGGCATCGTCAGCCTTGGCGACTTCAGACACCGCTGCCGCTTGGTCCGGCTCCGAAGCCGGCGCGTCGTCGCTACTGTCCGCAACCTGGCCGGGGTCGTCCGTGTGGTCGGCATAGTCGAGCAGCGAGCCCGAGACGGCGGGCGCCGCGGGTTGGCTCGCGTGGCTCTCTTCGCTGCTTTCGTCCGGCTGCGCGCCATCGAGCCGCGCCAGATCCTTCTCGTCTTCGGCGTCGCCCTCGGGCGGTTCAGCAGCTTCCGTTTCGCTTTCCGCAGACTCGCTGACGGTCGCTGTAGCTGCGACTTGCTCCTCGGCCTCGGCGGACGGCTCCGGCTGCTGTACGACGCCGGACCGGTCAGGCGAGGGCTCGCCGGCTGCCTCGACCGGGGCATTCTTGCCGACGGTCGGCTTCGCGTCCTCGGCCCGGGTCTCCGCCGCCGGCGGCTGTTCGACCGGGGTCGCGCTGTCTTTCTTCAGCCGCTCGCCGATTTCGCGGAAGGCGCTGCGCTCCAGGGTCGACAGGCCCCTTTCACTTGCCGAATGCTTGTCGTTGGCCGGTTGCCGATGCTCGGCCAGCCGGATCACCTTGTCGGCGAAGCGGCGTTCCGGCTTCGGCACGATGGTCAGCGCCGGCACTTCGCCCTTGAACGGGTCGGCCGGCTCGGCAGTCCCCATCTCCGGCGCCTCGACTGCCGGCTCGCTGGTTGCGTGCTTCTCGCCATTGGGGACAAGCGCCATGCCGATCGCTTCCGGATCGACCACCGCGTCGCCGCTGCGGGCGACGCCGAAACCGCGAAAACCTTCGAAGGCGCGGCTGCGGGCATAGACCGGCAATGCCGCCAGGTCGACCGGTATCTTGAGATCGGTGCCGGCCACCGGCCACAGCACCGAACGGCCGGACCAGGTGTCGCGCCGCTCCAGCAGGCCGGCGATCTCGCCCGAGGCATCGAGACCGAAAGTGGCAGCCACATCTTTGAAGCGGCGGCCGATCACATCGGCGGCTGGCTTGCCGACGATCCCGGCGAATTCCGCCGACAGCGCGCTGAACCTGCCTTCGGCATCGGTGCGCCAGACGAAGCGCAGCGGCGTTGCCGAACGGTCGATTGTCGCAGCGGCGGGGCGCTCGGCAGGAGAAGCGGCCTTGGCAAGCTCCTGCTGCCTGTTCTCGACCGGGGTGTCGGGCTTCGGTGTCTCGACCTGCGTTGGTGCGCCTGGTCGGTTCGCCTCATCCCCGCCGGCATTGAAATACCAGTGGTCGTGTTGCGCCGGTGCTGTGCCAATTGCCTGCCGGTCACCACTGTCCGGGCTTTGCGTCGCCGAAGAGGCAGGCTGCTCGTCGCTCCGACGTGCAACACTGCCGGTGTCCGACGTCACGTCCGCTGCCGCACCGGTCGGAGCTGTTGTCGTGGGCTCATTGTCCTGACCGGCTTCCGGCCGGACAGCCTTGTTATCTTCCGCCGATGCGGCGTAGGGCGCGCCAACGGCCCCTTCATCGTCGAGCTGGTCTTCGTCGATGACCACCAGCAGGTGGCGCGCATCGGTCAGCCGGGCGAGGCCTGCCGGATAGGAATTGGCGCCGCCCGGAACCAGGCGCTTGACGATACGCTCGTCGCCGTTTGCCACATCGGCGACAAGCGCCGCCAGCGTCTCGGGCAGGATGCCCAGCGCCGCAAAGCCGTCCGAGGCGGCCTCGACGCCGCCCGCAGCGTTAATGAAGGCGATGAAATGGCCATCTTCGGTGAACCCGCCAATGGCGCGGCTGGCGATCTCGGCCGGGCTGCGCGAGCCGGTTTGCGCCGCCGGCAACACCAGCATGATCGCATGCTCACCATCCGGCATCCTCACCGCGCTGGCCAGGAAGCCGACGGCACGGCTGCTGAGCCCGGTCGCCAGCCTGACCGTGATGGCACGGTCGCTGCCGATCTCCGGAAAACCGCTGGTCGCCATGATTTGGCGCCGGGCGATCAGCGGCAGCCGTGCCGAGGCGCCGATGATGGCCTCGATATCCGGGTAGCCGAAAACCGCGGCCCCGGGACCATTGGCCCAGATCACCTGTTCGAGGTTCGCCGACAATATGGCGATCGCATCGCCGGCGGCGAAGCGCTGGCGGACCGCGTCGAGCACGGCGACGTCGAGGAAGGAGTAGTTTTCGGGCGGCATGCGCTTGGCGAATCCCTCGGCGGGCAATTTGAGTTAACGCTTTGTTAATAAAAGCCGGCGGGGCGAAGGTCCACAAGCTATGACGTGCAGCGGCTGGAATCTCTGGGCTCTTGGTTAACGGTAGGGAAGAATTTTATGGTGCACCGCAACAAAGATGTTGCATCGCACAAAAAAACCTCTATATTGCCATTATACATGAACGAGACGGCTTTCTGTCAAAGCCGCTACCACTGAAAAGGATGGAAAATGTCCAAGACCAAGACCGGCGAGACGATCGAGAACGTTGAATTCCCGACCTTCGATGCTTCCAAGACCACCGATCAGATTCGCGCTTTCGCCGAAAAGGGCGTCGAGCAGTCGAAGGAAGCCTACACCAAGCTGAAGACCGGCGCCGAGGAGACCCAGAAAGTTCTGGAGTCGACCTTTGAGACCGCCAAGACCGTTTCCGGCGACCTGTCGCTCAAGACCATCGCCGCCCTGCGCGCCAATGCCGATGCCGGCTTCTCGCATCTCGAAGCCCTGATCGGCGCCAAGTCGCTGTCGGAAGTTGTCGAGCTGCAGACCGCGTTCCTGCGCAAGCGCGTCGAGATGACCGTCGAGCAGGCCAAGGACTTCCAGACCGTCGCTTCCAAGGCGGCCGAGGACGTCTCCAAGCCGATCAAGACCGCTTTCGAGAAGGCCCTGAAGGACATCAAGGCCGCCTAATACCTACGCACAACCTGGCGATGCATCAAAACGTCGCATTTCGTCAGACAAATAGATGTGCGATAAAGTGACCAAGTGAATACCCGGCGAGTGGAACCTCCTCCCTCTGCTCCCCGGGGTGACCAGCCGGCACCTCCTCCCGCCGGCTCGTAACAGGAAAAGGCCGGCACCTCCTCCCGCCGGCCTTTTCTTTTGCCTGGTGGAAACCGGCGCGGTTTGTAGAACCGAACCTTTGCTTCGCAAAGGCCTTGAATTAAGATCCGATAGCCCGTATTGGACGCATCGCCGAACGACAGTGCGGATCCCGGAGAACAAGCTTCACCTCGATCCTGCTTAGGCAGACGTGCCGTTGTAGCTCAGCTGGTTAGAGCGCCGGATTGTGGATCCGGAGGTCGCTGGTTCGATCCCAGCCAACGGTACCATCGGTTTCCTAAATGAAATCAGTGGTTTAACAGGTGGACAAATTGTCCACTTTCGCCCTTTCGTGTCGCGCCATGTTGCAACTGGCTACCGTTGATTTCCGAGGGTTTCCTGCGACTATCCGCCGGTTCGGTTTTGTGGATCACAAAGCCGCGCCCATCCTTGAAAAGATGATCCGCAGGGGGGGCAAAAGCACTATCAATCGAGGACCGCTACTGGTGGGCGATCTATCTCAATGGACACTGTTGCGTGTCCCTCACGTCGTCGCATCGATTTCAAAAGGCGTCGAGGAATTGCTGCGAAAGGTGCTTTCGGAACCAGACGCAGATTTCGACGCCTAAGGGAGAAGCGCCCGAGCGAAATCTCCTCGAGTGGGCTCAGAATCATGCACCTAGCGCGCTGGCCAATTCAGGCATGGAGATATTATCTCAGATGGTCGGCGAGAGGCGGCCGATTGAGCGCTTGCTCTCATTCTGGTGGGCGTTCGAAACTGCAGCCGGCCGCTGCTGCTCGGCGACGATCCCCTGGAACGCATTGGCGACCTATATCGGCCCAAATGCCTTATCAATCTGCCGCTTTCACCAAGCCATGCATTCTTTGCTGCAAACGATCGATCGGTCACTGAGAAAATCGAACGGTTGACCGACAGGCGGGTTGTTGACGCCACGAACATCTCCACCATCTCAACCGCGAAGAAATTCGTCTATGGGAATGCCGAGCCAAGTTTCGTCGAGCAGTACCTTTTGAGAAAATTGGAAAGCCCGCCACCGTGAGGCGGCAGCCCGTTCGCTAGCCGTTCTTGAAGACAATGTGGGCTACGGCGCCTTTGTCCGCTTTGATCGCAGCATGGCAGGCCTTATCCTTGGAAGTCGCTGTTCCGTGTTTGGCGTGAGCCAACCGAAAGTAGTCAAGCACCCCGCGGGCCGTGTCGCTTCGTCCGTGGAACACATATTCCTCTGATGATGTTTTGATCGTGACTCTCGTACGGCTTGTTCAGCGGCGGACCTCGATCATTCCGAATGCTCCCGTCGTGCCGGAGAAAAACCCTCATCTCGTTCGCGCTCATGAAAGCCGCCCGCGCACACCTAATGACCATCATTGATACGGATCGCGGCACAGCGCGACAAAATGAAAAAGCCCGCCACCAGAGGCAGCGGGCGCTAGTTCGGGAGGAGAGCCCCTTTGCCCTTGGACAACGGTACACCTCGCTTAGCTGGATAATAAGCTCGCGCCGGTTGAAGCTCTGCATATTCAAGCTGCGTGACTTTTCTGCCACAAATAAAGAAGGCCCGCCACCATCGGCAGCGGGCCTTTGTTCCTTCGGGAATTTTGATCAGTAGTGGTCTGGCTGCTCCCTCTCGTCGTCGCCTTCGCGATCGTCTGCCGGTTCACCAAGCATGACGCCCTTGCTGTGGTTCTCGCACCAGCTTAGCAGCGGCTCCCCTTCTGGGTGATTCCACGTGTTGGGCTCGACCTTGCCGGCGAGACGCTGGTCAATGCTCTGTCCAGCCCAACTCATACGGCCCCACGGGCTTTCCCGTGACGTAGGATGGCGTTCGCAGGCGCCCATCATAGGCTCCTCGTCGCCGTTGTCCTCGTCGTCGCTATTGTCGCGCTCGCGGTCATCGTCGCCGATAGACGACTCGAAGCATGGCTGGAGAGACGCCGGAGCCGCCGCATGCTGATGGACCTCACGGACTCGCGATTGAAGGACATTGGCCTTTCGCGCGCCGACATTGTCAGCCCGGGCTGGGAGAACGATCATTTCTGACCTGTTCCAGTGATCGCGCCATGAACGCAAATTCGACTGTTTGGCTGTCGACGAGCGGCGTGAACTCGTGTGCCGATCTCGCGATGCCGCAGGTTGGATAAGGGCCGCACAGCTCAAGCCGGCGCCGATCCGGCAAAAATTCCCAATCATCGTCGCAGGTAATTTCCCGGCAGAAAAATCTTGACCCTGCGGCATCCAGATGCCTAACTTAGTCCGTAACTAGGATATACATTCCATAGATACGGAATAATAAGAAGGGAACAAAGATGAAGCGCTTAATGCAAATCTTCGCTTCGTTCGCGATGCTGCTGCCGGTGGTCGCATGGGCGGAGCCGCAGAAGGGGGGCGTGATCGACGTAGCCACCATCGGTGAGCCGCCGACGCTCGATCCGATGGCATCGACCGCCGACCTGGTCGGCATCGTCACGCAGAACATCTATGAGACCCTGTACACGTTCGACAAGGATTGGGGTGTTACCCCGCTTCTCGCGGCCGACATGCCGAAGGTTTCCGGTGATGGCCTGACCTACACCATTCCGTTGCGCACAGGCGTCAAGTTCCACGACGGGTCGGACATGGATTCCGCCGATGTGGTGGCCTCGCTGCAGCGCTGGATGAAGGTGGCGACGCGCGGCAAGCAGGCGGCGGAAGTCATCAAAGCGGTCGATGCCCCCGACGCCAACACCGTCAAGATCACGCTGGGCAAACCCTTCGCGCCGCTTCTTTCGCTCCTGTCGCTGAACAATGCCGCGGCCATCATCATCCCGTCCGAAAACGCCGGACAGGACCCGCTGACCAGCTTTGTCGGCACCGGCCCCTACATGCTGAAGGATCGCAAGCCGGACCAGTTTATCCAGCTCGTCCGTTTCGACGCATACAAGTCGCGCGACGGCGAGCCGAACGGCTATGGCGGCGCGCGCAAGCAATATCTCGACGAGATACGCTTCGTGCCGGTTCCAGACCCCAACACCCGCGTCGAAGGCGCGGTCGCCGGGCAGTTCGCCTATGTCGATTCCCTGCCGGTGGAATCCTTCGCCAAGATTTCCAGCGGCAAGACCAAGCCGGTCATCCTGAAGCCATTCGGCTGGCCGGTGTTCGTCATGAACACCAAGCAGGGCCTCAACGCCGACATTCGCATCCGCAAGGCGATCCAGGCAGCACTGGCGCCCAATGACATGCTGCTCGCCGCCTTCGGCTCCCCGGACTTCTTCGCGGTCGACGGCGCAATGTATCCGCAAGGCTACAAATGGCACACCGAAACCGGCACCGAGCCCTATAAGCCCGAAGGCGACACAGAGGCCGCCGCTGCGCTGCTGAAAGAAGCCGGCTATGACGGTTCGAAACCGCTGCGCATCCTCACCAGCCGCCAGTATGAGTTCCACTACAAGATGGCGCAGGTGGCGGCCGAATACCTCAAGGCCGCCGGCTTCAAGGTCGAGCTCGACGTGGTCGAATGGGCAACGTTGACCAAGAACCGCACCGATCCGGCGCTCTGGGACATCTACATCACGCACAGCCCCTTCCTGCCCGAGCCGTCGCTGACCGGCATCATGTCGGATACTTCGCCCGGCTGGTGGGTTTCGGATCGCAAGCACAAGGTGCTCGATGCCTTCAACGCGGAACCCGATCCGGCCAAGCGCGTCGAACTGTGGGCGCCGGTCCAGCAGGCGATCTATGACGAGGTTCCGGCCTTCAAGGTCGGCGATTTCAACGCGCTTGCCGCACAGGCACCGAACCTGCAAGGCGTCACCCCGGCGCCGTGGCCGTATTTCTGGAACGCCTATCTGGAAGGCAAATAGACGCGCCTCCGCCTGTCCCGCCGCACCCGCGGGACAGGCAGGCCGGGCGCCGGCCAACTCCCTCCGGCGCCCGGCGACATCATCGTCCCGAATGGAATACGGCTATGGAATGAAGGCCGATGCTGCGCTCGATCCTCAACCGGCTCCTCGGCATGATCGTCGTCATGGCGCTGGTCGTGACCATCGTCTTCGTCATCGTGCGCGTCACCCCCGGTGATCCGGCGGCGGTGATGCTCGGGCCCGACGCCAGCGCCGCCGACATCGCCGCATTGCGCACGAAGCTCGGCCTCGACGGCTCGATCGTCGAGCAGTTCGGGCGCTATGTTCTCGACCTCATCAAGGGTGACTTGGGCCAGTCGATCTTCCTCGGCGAACCGGTCACCAGCGCCTTGGCGCAGCGTGCCGAACCGACCTTCTTCCTCACCGTGTTTTCGCTCATCATCGCGACGCTGATAGCGCTGCCCGTGGGCATTCTCTCCGCCTACACGCGCGGCTCGATCTTCGACCAGGCCGCCACGACGGTCGCCATGTTTGCCGCCAGCGTGCCGAGCTTCTGGCTCGGCCTGCTGCTCATCCAGTTCTTCGCGGTCAGGCTGGGCTGGTTCGACACGTCCGGATATGGCGGTCCCGGCGCCTCGTTCGCCGACCGCCTCGCCCATCTCGTGCTGCCGGCGCTGGCGCTTGGCCTGGTCTCGTCGGCGCTGATCACCCGCTTCACCCGCGCCGCCATGCTCGACGTGCTCAACGACGACTATGTGCGCACCGCTCGTTCCAAGGGCATGAGCGAGTGGCGGGTGGTGCTGAAACACGCGTTCAAGAATGCACTGATCCCGATCCTGACCGTCATCGGCCTGACCGCGGCGCTGTTGGTTTCCGGCGCGGTGGTCACCGAAACCGTCTTTGGCCTTCCCGGCGTCGGCAGCCTCGTCGTTTCGGCGGTGCTCCGGCGCGACTATCCGGTCATCCAGGGCGCGTTGCTGGTCATCGCCGGCCTCTATGTGTTGGTCAATTTCGTCATCGACATGCTCTACCTAGCCGTCGACCCGAGGGTGCGCTACTGATGGCCGCGATCTCAAATCCGCAGCTGGCGGAGCCCGCCATGCTCTCGCGGCTGATGGGCCGCCCGACCGCCGCTGTAGGTGTCCTGATCCTCATCATCATTGCACTCGCCGCCATTCTGGCGCCGGTGATCGCTCCCTATGCGCCGACGAAGCTTTCGATCGCCAGCCGGCTGCATCCGCCGAGCTTCGCGCATCTGTTCGGCACCGACGATCTCGGACGCGATGTCTTCACCCGCATGCTGTACGCCGCCCGTACCTCGCTGTCGGTCGGCTTCGCCGTGGTGATCTTCGCCTCGATCATCGGCATCGTGCTCGGTCTGGCCTCCGGCTTCTTCAGGAAGCTTGATGCGCCGGTGTCGCGGCTGATCGACGCCATGATGGCCTTCCCGGACATTCTGCTTGCCATCGCGCTGGTCGCAGCACTCGGCGCGACGGCGTTCAACGTCGTCGTGGCACTCGGCATCGTCTACGCGCCGCGGCTGGCGCGCGTCGTGCGGGCCTCGACACTGGTCATCCGCGAACTGCCCTATGTCGAGGCTGCGCGGGCTCTGGGCGTGCCGACGCCGACCATCCTGGTGCGGCACGTGCTGCGCAACGTCACTTCGCCGCTCTTGGTGCAGGGGACCTTCATTTTCGCCAACGCCATCCTCGCCGAAGCCGGTCTCTCCTTCCTCGGCGTCGGCATCTCGCCCGACATCCCGACCTGGGGAACGATGATCAGTGTCGGCCGCCAATATATGGACCAGGCCGGCTGGATCATGATGTTTCCGGGCGCCGCGATCGTCATCACCGTGCTGGCATTGCAGCTCGTCGGCGACGGCCTGCGCGACCTTCTCGACCCCCGTCTGGCAAAGGATATCTGATGTTTGGCAACCGCTTTCCGACAGCCGAACGGCCGCTGCTGATCAGGAGTGCAAGGCCGACCGGCTTTGGCGCCGGTTTCGACCAGCCTGTCGACGTGATGATCGGCAAGGACGGCCGTGTCGCCGAGATCGGTTCGATGATCGCTGCCGGCGAGGATGCCAAAGTGGTCGACGCCAAGGGCGCGTTCCTGTCGCCGGGCTGGACGGACCTGCACGTCCACGTCTGGTATGGCGGCACCGATATTTCGATCAGGCCCGAGCAATGCGGTGCGGCGCGCGGGGTGACGACCATGGTCGACGCCGGTTCGGCCGGCGAGGCCAATTTCCACGGTTTGCGCGAATTCATCATCGAGCCGGGCAGGGAGAACATCTACGCGTTTCTCAATCTCGGCTCGATCGGCCTCGTCGCCTGCAACCGCGTCAGCGAACTGATCGACATGCGCTCGATAGACATCGACCGCACCATCGCCACCGTCGAGGCCAACCGCGATGTCATCATTGGCCTGAAGGTGCGCGCCAGCCACGTCATCACCGGCGGCTGGGACCTCACCCCGGTCCGGCTGGCAAAGAAGCTCGGCCGCATCCTGAAGCTGCCGATCATGGTCCATGTCGGCGAACCGCCGCCGCTCTACGACGACGTGCTCGGCCTGCTGGCGGAGGGCGACATCGTCACCCATTGCTTCAACGGCAAGGCCGGCGGCTCGATCATCGAGGACGACGACCTCTACCAGCTTGCCGAGCAGGCGG
Source organism: Mesorhizobium waimense (assembly GCF_003601975.1). Classification (GTDB taxonomy): domain Bacteria; phylum Pseudomonadota; class Alphaproteobacteria; order Rhizobiales; family Rhizobiaceae; genus Mesorhizobium; species Mesorhizobium waimense. Next base: position 72,677 of record NZ_QZWZ01000018.1, on the reverse strand, counting down.
CGGCGCGTGGCATCGTGCTCGATGTCGGCCATGGCGGCGCCTCGTTTTCCTTCGATGTCGCCAAGGCGACGCTCGAACGCGGCCTGCCGCCGAAAACCATCTCGACCGACCTGCACAACCGCTCGCTCGACGGCGCGGTCTGGGACATGGCAACGACGATGTCGAAGCTGCTGTCGCTCGGCATGGCCTTCGAGGATGTGGTGGCGGCGTCGACAACCGCGCCGCGCCGCGCCATCCGGTTGCCCGCTGAGGGCCTGCTCGCGAAAGGCAAGCCGGCGGAATTCACCCTCTTCGATCTCGTCGACGCCGATCTGACGGTAAGGGATTCGCAAGGCGCGACCAGCCGGCTTTCCCGGCTGTTCGAGCCCCGCCACGCCATCCTTGGCGCCGAGGCGATCGCCGCTCATCGCCATGTGCCGCCGGAAGGCGGCGAAGGCGGCGGCCATGTCTGCCCGCACTGCGGGTGGAAATCATGACCGACGCGCTCGCAGCCGGCACGATCCTCTCGGTCCGGGATCTGAAGACCTGGTTCGTAACCCGCCGTGTCACCGCCAAGGCGGTAGACGGCGTCACCTTCGACCTCAGGCGCGGCGAGACACTGGCGGTGGTTGGCGAATCCGGCTCCGGCAAATCGGTCACCAGCCTGTCGATCATGGGGCTTTTGTCGCGGCCCGGCCAGATCGCCGGCGGCAAGATCCTGTTTCGCGACCGCGCCGAAAGACTGCACGACCTCGCAAGCTTCGCGCCGAAGGATTTTCGCAAAGTTCGCGGCAAGGAGATAGCGATGATCTTCCAGGAGCCGATGACCTCGCTCAATCCGCTCTACACGGTTGGCGACCAGATCGGCGAGATGATCGCGTTGCACGAGCCGATCGGCCGCCAGGCGGCGCGACAGCGTGCGCTCGCGATGCTGAAGCATGTCGAGATTCCCGATGCGGCCTCGCGGCTGGACGACTACCCGCATCAGATGTCGGGGGGAATGCGCCAGCGCGTCATGATCGCCATGGCGCTGGCCTGCAAGCCCTCGCTGCTGATTGCCGACGAGCCGACCACGGCTCTGGATGTGACCATCCAGGCGCAGATCCTCGACCTGTTGCGCCGCCTGCAGGCCGAGATGGGCATGTCGATCCTGTTCATCACCCACAATCTCGGCGTGGTGGCGGAGATCGCCCACAATGTCGTCGTCATGTATGCCGGCCGCGTCGTCGAGCAGGCGCCCGTCAACGACCTGTTCGCCCATCAGCGTCACCCCTATACAAGGGGACTGCTTGCCTGCACGCCGAATGCCGCGCGCGATCTCGGCGATGACGGTGAACGCCGGGCGCTCTATTCCATTCCAGGCAGCGTGCCGCCAATCACCGACTTGCCGCCGGGCTGCGCCTTCGAACCACGCTGCGACTTCGCCATTGCCCCCTGCCGCGCTGTACCGCCGCCGCTGGTGCCGGCTGGACCGCACGGCTCGTCGCGCTGCATAAGGAGCGCCGAGCTGTGAGCGTTTCCGTCACCCGGGAAGGCCGGCAGGAAACGCCGCTGCTCAGCGTGCAGGGCCTGACCAAGTATTTTCCTGCCCGCGACGGCCGCATCGTCCACGCAGTCGAAGATGTCAGCTTCGATGTCAGGCGCGGCTCGACCGTCGGGCTGGTGGGCGAATCCGGCTCCGGCAAGACGACGGCCGGGCGCGCGATTTTGCGGCTGGTAGAACCTTCAGGCGGCAGGGCTCTGTTCGACGGCATCGATCTGTTCTCGCTGTCGGCGCGCGACATGCGCGCCTATCGGCAAAGGCTGCAGATCGTTTTTCAGGATCCGTTCTCCAGCCTCAATCCGCGCATGCGCATCGCCGCCATCATCGGCGAGGCGCTCGACGCGCGCGGCTTTCCGCGCGGCCAGCGCCGCGCCGAGCGCGTCGCCGAACTGCTGACGCTGGTCGGCCTGTCACCCGACCACGCCAGCCGCTATCCACATGAATTCTCCGGCGGCCAGCGCCAGCGCATCGGCATAGCCCGTGCGCTTGCCGTCGAGCCTGAATTCGTTGTCGCCGACGAACCGGTCTCGGCCCTCGACGTCTCGGTGCAGGCACAAGTGCTCAACCTGCTCGGCGAATTGCAGAAGCGGCTCGGGCTGACGATGCTGTTCATCGCCCACGACCTTTCCGTGGTCGAATACCTCTGCGATGAGGTGGTGGTCATGTATCTCGGCCGCGTCATGGAGCGCGGTCCGAGCCGCCTCGTCTACGGTTTCCCACGCCATCCCTACACGAAAGCCCTGCTGGCGACGTCGCCGGTGCCCGATCCGACGCGCCGGCGGACCCATGTTCCGCTGCATGGCGACATTCCCAGTCCGATCGACCCGCCCTCCGGCTGCGTCTTCCGCACTCGCTGCCCCGAGGCGATTGCCGCCTGTGCGGGGGTCGTGCCGCCGGTCGAAGCTATCGGCGGTGGCCACCATGTGGCCTGTATCCGCCACCACGAATAGCTGCCTAACCGGAGTTTTCGCATGTGACCTGTTGCGCCGCGCTTTGCCGCCCTACAATGCCGCACGATCAGAGAACGTTGAGTGCCGATGCCGACGATAGCCGCCAGCCTTGAAACGCCTGCCGATAGCGAGGCCGTGCCTCGCCGTTCGCGCACCAGTGGCATCGATCGGGCGCTGCAGATTCTCGACTATCTGCAGAAACATGAGCGCCCTGCGACAGCCTACGAGATCGCCCGCTATATCGCAGCGCCCTTGTCGACCATCTATGTCATCGTCGACGATCTGGTCGAAAAGGAAATACTCGACCGTCAGGATGGCGGTCTGCTGTGGCTCGGGCCGCGCCTCTACCACTATGGGCTGACCTATGCGCGCACGCTCGACCTGCTCAACGTCGCCGTGCAGGAGATGCACGAACTGGCGCTGAACTCGCGCGAGACTGTCCAGATCTGCGGCCGCGACGACGACCACATGGTCGTTCTGGCCATGGAGGAAGGAAAGGATCATTTCCAGGTCACCTCGCGCGTCGGCACCCGTAGTCCGCTGAATTGGACGGCATCCGGCCGCATGCTGGTCGGACATTTGTCGGAAGACGAACGCCGCGAAATCTTTGCCCGCTCGGCCACCACCTCGCCGACCGGCCGCGCCGAGACCGACAAGGACGTTCTGGCCCGGACCGCCGCCGCAGCGCTGGAGGCGGGCCTGTCGATCCAGGCCGGCGAGTCGGATTTTTCGGTGGCCTGCATCGCGGCGCCGATTTGCGACAACCAGGGCGCATGCCGGGCAACGATTTCGATCGTCGTGCCCGACGTCAAACTGCAGCAAAAGGACCCCGACCTGATCGCGCTGGTCAAGGCAAGTGCAAGGCGCATCGAGTCACGACTGGGCTGGCGGCCTCGCCGAGCCTGACATCCGACCCTCGAAAGCCGCGGCTTGCCATCTGCAGGCACTCAAGCCGCGGCGAGCGCTCGTTTGAACTGATCTCAACAGTTTGGAATGCTCGCCCCGATGACGACGATATGCCATCCAGAAAGGCTCAGCGCGGCGGAAAGAAGCAGGGTGGCGAGCAGAGTCGACATCCCACGAAGATGTTACTATATAGCGGCGGCTTCGACGGCTCACCTTGGGTTGTGTCCGTGAAGGCGCTGTAAACGTGCTACATGTTGTGACACCTATTGTGATGCAAATCGGTCTTGAAGGCCGGGAAAAAGCAAATAGAAACAGCGCGTCGGATCGCTAACGATCCCGGGCAACAGTTCCATTATCCTCAACAGTCAGAACGTGCTCCTTGAACCTTCTCCTTCTCCTTTGTGGACCTTGGGCACGACCGGCTTGCCGGGCGGCGCCGACTCGGTTGGAATGGGAACATGCAGCCTTTGCGCGATGCGGACGTTTATGATTACCAACCGGCACAGCCGCTAGGGAAGCAGCAGTATGAGTGAACATGCGATCGAGTTTTTGCAGGGGTGGATTGGCGAGAAAGTCCATTGCCAGCCCGTGCCGGCGGAGATCGACAAGCAGGCCGAGACCCTCGCCAGGGAATGTGCGGCCAAGGCGGCTGAGGCCGGCATACCGCTGGAAGACATCCAGGAAGAAGTCGGCGACATCCAGGAACTGATTGCATCGCGGCTCGAAGAGGCGGCCGAAGCCGAAGAGCGCGAAGCGAATTCGGGTAAATCCTGACGAGCCGCCCGGCCGCAGGGTCGGTCAAGACGGCCCTTGCGGGCGCCTATCCCTTTGGGAATTTGGCCTGAAGCCAGGCCTTCGGCAGCGCCGGCACGAAATTGCCGTCTCGCCCGGTCATATCCTCATTGGCGACCAGCGCATTGAGGATCGCTTCCTCCACCCCCTGCACCACCGCGTCGAAGAACGGGTCGATATCGACATCCGGGATGAAGTCGGCGATGGCCATTCGGCCTGACGGCGCCAGCGCGGCCTCCGGATTGGCGGTCGAAAAGGCGAGAAAAATGTCGCCCGAGCTGTGGTAGCTGAAGCCGCCGGTCATGGCGATGCCGAGCGGCACCCGCCGCGCCAGCCGCTTCATCTGATGCGGCAGGAACGGCGCGTCGGTGGCGACGATGGCGATGACCGAACCCTTCTCAGTGCGCGGTGTGCCTTTTCGGATCGCCGGCTCCGCGAGATCGAGCCCGGCCCGCAGGCCGCGAAGGGTGAAATTGCGCCGCTTGCCGAAATTCGCCTGCACGAACACGCCGACCGTGTAGCGGCTGTCTTGCCATGCAACGACACGCGACGCCGTGCCGGAGCCGGCCTTGAAGCCAAATGAGATCATGCCGGTGCCACCGCCGACGCTGCCTTCCTCGATCGCGCCGCCGGCAGCGGCATCGAGCGCGACTTCAACATGTTCGAAGCTCAGATGATGACCGTTGATGTCGTTGAGGAAGCCGTCATAGGTCTCTGCCGCCACCGGCAGGCCCCAGGCGCTGTCGAGTGCGGCCGGCAGCACGCCCTGCATCCAGCGCAGCGTCCCGTCGCGCGAAACGCCGCAGGAATGCGTGTTGGTGATGGTGACAGGCAGGTTGAAGGCGCCGGTTTCCTCGATGATGTGCGATCCCGTCAATTCGCCATTGCCGTTCTGGCTGAAGTCGCCGGCGAACACCGGGGTGGCGAGTTCACCGAGCGGCCGCGGCAGGATGGCGGTCATCCCCGTGCGCACTGGCCCCGTGCCGACCCTAAGCGGCCCGTCGCCTGAGATCAGCGTTGCGTAGCCAACCGAAACGCCTGATACGTCGGTGATGGCGTTGAAGCGGCCCGGCGCCCCATCGAACGGGATGCCGAAGGCGCGGGCGCGCGGCTTGCCCGATGGCGTCCGAAGATGCGGATCGTATCCGGTCATGCCGTCCTCTAAAAAAGCGACCCCTGATTGCCCGGTTCCTTCGGTTTGGCGGGGGATTTGGCGGCCGGCTTGTCGATTGTCTTCGGCCGCGCCGTGCCGCCGGTCGCCACCGCATCCGCATTGCCGTCGGCAAACTCCAGCAGAAGCGCTGCCCCCGGTGCCACCTCCGCCGCCAGCTTGATCACCGCGCCGTCGGCGTCCTTGACCAGCGCAAAGCCGCGCGCCAGCACCGCCTTGTGCGACAGCGTCGCCAGCAATCGGTCGGCTTGCGTCAATTTTCCACGCAACCGGTCCAACTGTCTGGCAACCGCCTGGTCCTGCCGCCGCGTCAGCGCGGCCAGCGCATCCGCCTGCAGTTTCTGCCGCCTGGCGATCGGCGCCGGCGAAAGTCTGGTCTCTGTCCGCGCAAATCGGGCTCTGCGTTCGCGCACGATAGCGAAGAACGCCGCCTGCGCCCGCGCCAGGTCGCGGGCGGTCAGCGTGCGGGCCTCGTTCATGCGTCGGGACAAAGTGGCCGGCGTCAGCCGCTGCCCGGCAAGCCTTGCCCGCTTGCGATCGATGCTGACCGATAGCGCCCGGCCGAGCCGGTTGGTCGCCTCGTCGAAGCGTCGGCGCGGCAGCGCCAGAAGCTGGTCGGGCGAGGGCAGCGCCCGCGCCGCCGCACGCACCGCCTGGCGCTTGCGTTCGAAATTGCGTGAGGCCGCCGCCTTGAGCCGCGCGCTGAGGCTGGCGAGCGTCGCCTCGAGATCGGCTCTGACCGGCACGGCGATCTCGGCCGCACCCGTCGGCGTCGGCGCCCGCACATCGGCGGCGAGATCGATTAGCGTCCAGTCCGTCTCGTGGCCGACGGCGGAAATCACCGGAATGCGCGAGGCGGCGACAGCCCGCGCCAGGCCTTCGTCGTTGAAGCCCCAGAGGTCCTCCAGGCTGCCGCCGCCGCGCGCCACGATCAGAAGGTCAGGCTGTGGAATTGCCCCATCCCAGGCCAGCGCGTTAAAACCGTTGACGGCGGCGGTCACTTCAGCGCCTGCCGTCTCGCCCTGCACCCTGACCGGCCAGACCAGCACATGCAGCGGAAAGCGATCCTTGATGCGATGGATGATGTCGCGGATCACCGATCCGGTCGGCGAGGTGACGACGCCGATCGTGCGCGGCATGAACGGTAGCCGCCGCTTGCGGCCGGCATCGAACAGGCCTTCGGCCTGAAGCCGGCGCTTGCGTTCCTCCAGCAGCGCCATCAGTGCGCCGGCGCCGGCGGGCTCGAGATTGTCGATGACGATCTGGTAGTTGGATTTGCCGGGATAGGTGGTCAGCTTGCCGGTGGCGATCACCTCCATCCCTTCCTCGGGACGGAATTTCAGCCGGCTCATCGTGCCTTTCCACACAACCGCGTCGAGCCGGGCGCGATCGTCCTTCAGCGCGAAATAGGCATGGCCGGAAGAATGCGGACCGCGATAGCCCGATATCTCGCCACGCACGCGAACATTGCCGAAGACGTCCTCGACCGTGCGCTTCAGCGCGCCTGAGATTTCGCTCACCGTGTATTCGGTGGCGTTGGTGCGTGATTCGGATGCGTCGCTCATGGCTCGATTGGGGAGCGGTTGTCGGCCTGCGTCAAGGCGGGGCATCAATCGTCGCTAATATTATAACGCGATCTTAAGGTCGATTTGCTTTGACTGAAGGCAATTCAAAACGGCCAAGGACGCATGAGCGCACGCCCCAACAGCAGCCCGTTGACGCATCAGGTCACGCTGACCGTGCTGATGCTCGCCGCCTTTGCCCTAGCGATGGTCGTCGGCTTTGGCATCTACGCTACCGCCCAGGCCGACCATGTCTCGCTCGAACGGCAGAAGATCTTCTTCGCCAATGGCCTGAAGGATCAGATCGCGGCGGTCGTGCGCGAGCAGGAAAGCGTTACCGTCTGGGATGATTCCGTGATCAACACCAGGGCTGGCAACCTGAGCTGGATAGAGGAGAATCTCAGCACCTGGATGTATTCCTACTATGGCCACAACCGGGTCTACCTACTCGACGCCGCGAACCGCCCGGTCCACGCCATGCGGGAGGGCAAGGTGCTCGACCCATCCGTCTATGGCGAGGACGAGCCTGCCCTGCAGCCCACCATCGCAAAGCTGCGCGCGATGATCGCCGAGCCGCCGAAGGGTGACACGTCCGACGCCCCGGCCAAGCTGGCCGCCGAGGACCTTGTGTCGCTTGGCGGCAAGCCCGCCATCCTTAGCGTCATGCCGCTGGTGCCGAGCACGGACCGGCTCACCCAGGAGCCGGGCAGCGAATATCTGCATGTGTCGGTGGAATTCATCAACGACGCGGTGATCGGCAAGATTGCCGAAAAGTACCTTCTGGATAGCGCCCATCTGTTGCCGCTTTCGCAGCCAGCCGCCTCGGCCACCATTCCGCTGGTGGATTCGCGGGGTGTCATCCTTGGCTATATCGGCTGGGACCAGGAGCGCCCCGGCTTGACGCTGGTGCGCAAGACAGCTCCAGCTTTGATCATCGGCCTGCTGCTTGCGGCAAGTGTGCTAGCATTCCTGCTGCGCCGCCTGCGCCGCGCGTCGTCCGCGCTGCAGACCAGCCAGGACCAGGCACAATATCTCGCTTTCCACGACACGCTTACCGGCTTGCCCAACCGGGCCCTGTTCGAGGACCGGCTGCGGCGCGCTTTGCTCACGACCGGCCATGACATGGGAAGGGTGGCGCTGCTCTATATCGATCTCGACCGGTTCAAGCACATCAACGATACGCTCGGCCATCCGGCGGGCGACGAACTCGTACGCCAGACCGCGGCCAGGCTTCAGCACACGATCCGTGAAGTCGATACCGTGGCACGGCTGGGCGGCGACGAATTCGCCCTGATCCTCATCGACATCCGCGATATCAGGGCTGCCGAGGATATCGCCGAGCGGCTGCAGCAGAAACTGCAGGAGCCGTTCAAGCTGATGGACGACCAGGTCTTCGTCAGCGCCAGCATCGGCATTTCGCTCTCGGCCGGCGCCGATGCCGATGCCGACGATCTGCTGCGCAAGGCCGACATCGCGCTTTACGAAGCCAAGAAGAACGGCCGCGGCCGGCATCAGGTGTTTGCCGGCGACATGGACGACCTTCTGCTGCGCAAGCGCAAGGTCGAGAGCGAGCTTCGCAAGGCGCTCAATGGCGGAACCGGCATCAAGCTGGCCTACCAGCCGGTCTTCGCCACCAACGGCAAGACCATCCTCGGCGCGGAAGCGCTGATCCGCTGGGGGCATGAGGTCCACGGCGCATTGCCGGCCGCACAATTCATCGCCATCGCCGAAGAACGCGGCATGATCGTTCAGCTTGGCGCCTGGGTGCTGCTCGAAGCCTGCCGCTTTGCAGTGCGCACCGAACTGCCATGGCTCGCCGTCAACGTGTCGCCGCTGCAATTGCGCGACGCCGGCTTTCCCGAACAAGTTGCGTCAATCCTCGCCGAGACCGGGCTGGCGCCACAGCGCCTGCAGCTCGAGATTACCGAAAGCGTGCTTTTGGAGAACAGCGACACGCCGAGGGCGGCTTTGGCCGCCTTGCGCCAGTCGGGCGTCGATATCGTGCTCGACGATTTCGGCACCGGCTATTCGTCGCTCGGCTATCTGCGCCGCCATGCCATCGACAAGCTCAAGATCGACCGCACCTTCGTGCGGCTCCTCGACGGTGACGGGAATTCGGCGGCGATCGTCAAGGCGCTGATCGATCTCGCCATCGCGCTTGAGGTCGAGGTCACCGCCGAGGGCGTCGAGACCGAGGCGCAAAAGACGCTGCTGGTCGCGATGGGCTGCCGGCAGCTGCAGGGCTTTCTTCTCTCGCCGCCGCTCGAGCCGGCGCAGTTGCTCAGTCTTTCCGGCCCAGCCTCGGAGGAAAACGACAGGCCGGCGGTCGTACGCGCTTGAGGCCACCTACCAGCCGGGCAGGATCTGGTTGGGCTTGGTCCGCTTGATCTTGGTGAAGGCCAGTGCGGCGAAATCGAAGCTTCCCGTCTCTTCGCCGAGCGGCACGGAAATGTTGTCTAGGCTTTCCGAGATGTGGCGGGCAAGCGCGTCGACGATCTCCGGCTGCGAGGTCTGGCCGCGCATGATGCCGATCCGGCAGTCGGGCAGGGTACCGAAGCCGTCGGCTTCGCCAAGCACGCGCATGCCGGGCCGCAGCGCGCATTCCGGCAGCACCGAGATCGCCAGGCCTGACAGCACCGCGGCGGTGATGACGGTGGCCGAGAAGCTGGTGAACAGGATGCGGTATTCGCGGGCCTGCCGGTCGAGCACATCGACGGCGGCGCGGCGCCAGATGCAGTTCGGCCGGCCGAATGCCATCGGCAGGATCTCCTGCTCGTGCGTCGCGTGGTTGGCCGAAGTGACCCACAGCAACGGCTCTCGCCGCACCACTTCCGACTGGCCGCGCGTGTCGTTATGCGTCACCAGCGCCAGATCGAGATTGCCGCGCTTGATATGCTCGACCAGGCCCGGCGTCGGTTCGCAGATGACGGTCAGTTCGACCCGCGGGTTTGAGCGCGTGAACCTGGCCATGATCTCCGGCAGGAAGCGATCGGCATAGTCGTCCGGCGTCCCGATGCGGATGGTGCCTTCGAGCCGCCGGTCGTCGAAGGCAGCAAGCGTTTCACGATTGAGATAGAGCAGCCGTCGCGCGTAGGAGAGCAGCTTGTCGCCTTCTTCCGTCAGCTTGTTGGTGCGCCCGTCCTTTTCGAACAGCGGCTTGCCGAGCCGCTCCTCCAGCCGGCGCATCTGCATGGACACCGCCGATTGTGTCCGGTGCACCTCCTCGGCCGCGCGGGTGAAACTGCCGGTGTCGGCGATCGAGATGAAGGTCTGCAACTGATCGAGATCGAGCGGCGCTTTCATCGGGTCAATCCATCATTGATGTTGATGCTAAAGATTAGAAACATTCGTTGGATTAATCAATCGGGCCGTGGCAAATTTGCATTGTCCACATGAAGGCATGTGAATCGAGACCGGAACGGCGCTGTGCTCCAGCGCCAGTCGGCCGGCTTCGTCTGTTCGAATCTGAAGGAGATCGACATGACCACGTATGATTTCGCCACCGAGACCTCGCGCATCACCACGCGTCCGGCCGTTGCGACGCGTGTGATCAATGCGGTCGCCAACGCCTACCAAGCCTGGAAAAACCGCCGCGCCTTCTATCGCCTCGGCGAGATGTCGGACGCCGAGCTTGCCGATATCGGCCTGACGCGCGGTGACCTGCACGTCGCCATCGACCTGCCGTTTGGCCGCGATCCGACCGCGAAGCTGCGTTCGATCGTGAGCGACCGGGCCGATACGATCGAGGATCTCGCCCGCAAGGTGGCCTGATCGCGGTTGCTTGCTGCTTGGGTGCTCATGAACCTTCTTGAGGTTCGGCGCGACCAAGGTTTATGGCAGGCGTCCCACTCCCTGCCGGTTCCCCGCCGGCTCGCCTGCATCCTGCCCGGTCCTCCCAAGGACCGGGCTTTTCTTTTGGTGAGGAAGCGCCCGACGCGGCTGTCTACCGCCGGTTCATGCCGCGCTTGAACTGGTCGAAGATCGATTCCATGCCCTTCTGATAGTCGTCACGCTGCTGGGCGCCGGTCTCGAACATCTTGCCGAACAGATCGTCGAACGGGTTCCTCGGCCTGCCGCTCGGATTGGCCTGCGGCTGCGGTGCCTGGCGCGGCTGCGGCGCCTGCGGCGCTGGCTGGCCGCCCGGCATGCCGAACCCGCCGCCGCCTTGCCGCATCATCTCCTCGAACATCTTGCCCAGCGGATTGTCGCCATACGGGCTCTCAGTCTGCTGCGGTTGCGATTGCCGGCCCTGCGGCTGTTGCGCGGCGCCACCGAACATGTCCTGCAGGACCTTGCCGAGCGGGTTGTCGCCATAGGGGTTGGGTGCCTGCTGCGGCTGGCTTTGCGGCTGCTGCGCACCACCGCCGAACATGTCCTGCAGCACTTTGCCGAGCGGGTTGTCCATCGGGCTCTGCGGCTGCGGCGCCTGGCGTTGCTGCGGCGCCTGCGCGCCGCCGCCGGCCTGCCGCATCATCTGCTCGATGATCTCGCCGAGCGGATTGCCGCCGCCGCCGAAACCGCCTGCCGCCTGCATCTGGCTGGTGGTCTGCTTGAACAGTCCACCCATCATCATCGAGGCTATCGCTGGCAGCATCTGCTGCAGCACCTGCTGGCTGAGGCCGGTCGCCTGCGCCGCCTGGCTGGCCACGGCTCGCGACAGGTCCTTAGAGCCGAACAGATGCCCCAAAATGCCGTTGCCTTCATCAAGCCCCTGTGGCGAGAAGGCCCTGCTTGCGTCCTCGAAGTATTTGGCGTGCTGGCCGCTGGCCATCGCCGTCATGAAGGCGCCGAGCCCATAGGGGTCGGCGGTGTTGCGCCGCAGCCCTTGCGAAAAGGCCGGCAGCAGCGCCTCGACCGCCGACTGCGTCTGCTGCATTGAAAGCCCGAACTGCTGGGCAAGCGCCTGCATGCCGTTGCCGTTCTGGGCTTGCGCCAAAATGTCGAACAAGGAAGGCATAGGTCTCTCCTCCGGAAATCCTCTCGGGAGAAACCTAACGCATCGGCCCGAAAATCGGTATCGATTTTCGGAAAGCACGATGCGTAGATTCCTTTGCGCGTCCAAGAGGACGCGCGGCGCTCTAGTTTGTTTCCACCGCCGATTGAAGCGGCTTTTACGGCCGGGCCATGCCCCGCTGGCTCAATATGCGTATTCCATGAACACCGGCTCGATCGAGCCGCCCCAGCGCGTGTGGTAGGCCGAAAGCATTTCCTCGGCGCTGGTGGTGCCGCGCGCCACGACTTCGTCGAGCGTGTTGAGGAACGAGGTCTCGTCATAGCCATCGCGGTTCTTCTTGCCGCGGTTCTTCAGCCCCATGCGCGAAATGACCAGCACGTCGCGGGCGATCTCGCGCAGCGTCGTGTTGCGGAAGGGCGCAGCAATGCCGTGTTCGGGCACGGCGTTGCGCATCGCCATGACCTCTTTGTAGGTCCAGCTCGAAGTCAGCGCCTCGGCCGCGTCGAGCGCCGCCTCGTCATAGAGCAGACCGACCCAGAAGGCAGGCAGCGCGCAAATACGCCGCCATGGTCCGCCGTCGGCGCCGCGCATTTCGAGGAAGCGCTTCAGCCTGACGTCCGGGAACAGCGTCGACAGATGGTTCGCCCAGTCGCCCATCGTCGGCAGCCCGTCGGGCACCTCGTTGCGGGCGGCACCTGCCATGAACTGGCGGAAGGTGACGTGCGTCATGTCGTGATAGTGGCCGTCGCGGATGACGAAATACATCGGCACGTCGAGCGCCCATTCGACATAGTCGGCGAAGCCGAAATCGGGCGAGAAGCAGAATTCGAGCAGGCCCGAGCGCTGGTTGTCGGTGTCGCGCCAGATGTCGCCGCGCCAGCTTTGCAATCCGTTCGGCCGGCTCTCGGTGAAGGGCGAGTTGGCGAACAGCGCCGTCGACAGCGGTTGCAGCTTGAGCGAGACCTGCATCTTGCGGCGCATGTCCGCCTCGCTCTCGAAGTCGAGATTCACCTGGATGGTGCAGGTGCGGTACATCATGTCGAGGCCTCTGGTGCCGACCTTCGGCATGTAGCGCGTCATGATCTCATAGCGCGACTTCGGCATTTTCGGCGTGTCGGCCAGCGACCATTTCGGGCTGCCGCCAAGGCCGAGGAAGCGAATGCCCATCGGCTCGGCGATCTCGCGCACCTGCGCCAGATGCGCATTGCCCTCGCGGCAGGTCTGGTGGATCGACTCCAGCGGCGCGCCGGACAGTTCGAACTGGCCGCCGGGCTCCAGCGAGATCGCGCCCTGACCGGTCGGCTCGACCAGGCCGATGATGCGGCCATCATCGATGATCGGATCCCAGCCGAGCTTTTCCTGCATGCCCTCGAGGATGGCGCGGATGCCGTGCTCGCCGCCATAGGGCACCGGCGCGTTGCCGTCGACATAGAAGGGGAATTTCTCGTGCTCGGTGCCGATGCGCCATTTGTCGCGCGGCTTGTTGCCTTCGGCCAGGTGCTCGACGAGTTCGTCGACGCCTTCGATCGGCCGGAAATCGGTTGTGTCGCGTGCCATGAGAAGCCCTCCCGCACATGACCCCTGAAAATCGGTTCGATTTTCGGAAAGGTCATGTGCCAATCAAAGTGCTACAGCGTCCTTTGCGCGTCCGAAGGACGCGCGGCGCTGTAGAGCGGTGGGACAACCGCCGGGCGCTAGATGGACGAAATGTCAGTAGCCGATCAAGCGAAAAATCCTGAGCCACGCCTCAACAGGATTTGATCACCAATCCCCGATTGTCGCCTGCATCACCGCCAGCGCCGCCACAGCCGCCGTATCGGCGCGCAGGATGCGCGGTCCGAGCGGAATGGCGGTGACGAAGGGCAGTGTCCGCAGCATCTTGCGCTCGTCGTCGGAAAAGCCGCCTTCCGGCCCGACAAGCAGCCCGAGCTTCTTGTCCCGCACCGCCTGCAGTGCCGGCAGCGGATTGTTGGTCGAGGCATCCTCGTCGCAGAAGATCAGCCGGCGTTCCTTGTCCCAGCCGCCGAGCAGGCGTTCGAATTTCTCGGCCTCCCGCACCTCCGGCACCGCCAGGATGCCGCATTGCTCGGCCGCCTCGACGACATTGGCACGCAGCCGATCGATGGAGGGCTTTGCTACCTGCGTGTGCTGGGTGATGACCGGCTGCAGAATGCCGGCGCCCATCTCGACCGCCTTCTGCACCAGATAGTCGAGCCGCCCCTGCTTCAGCGGCGCGAAGCAGTAGACGAGATCGGGCAGCGGCGGCTGCGGCCGCTGCAGGGCGAGCACCTTCAGTCGCACCGCTTTCTTGGACTTTGCGGCAATCGCCGCCGACCACTCGCCGTCGCGGCCATTGAACAGCAGCAGCTCGGCGCCTTCGCCGAGCCGCAGCACATGCATCAGATAGTGGCTTTGCTGCTGGCCGGCATCGAATTCAATGTCTGCTCCGAGATCGTCAGGCACGAACAACCGCTGCATCTTGTAATTGGCGCGCATCACCGAGGAATGGGCGAGGCGAGGGTTGCCGTCAAGTATCGGCGGAAGGATGCCAGACAGGCGGATAGCCTTGCCGCAGCACCGAAATGGTGGTCGCCGGCGTGACGACGCCAAGCGCTCGGCTGGCAATGCTGTCGAAGTCCTTCGCATCGCCATAGCCCGCGAACGACCAGCGAAGCGCCTTGCCGCCGCGCAGGGCATAGGCAGAGGCGCCATCCGCGACCATCGTCGCGTCCGGAAGGCTGGTAAGGTCGTCCGCTTCGATGCGCGGCAGCCGCCCACCGGCGGCCAGTCGCTCCTTGTGCAGCCGCCTGTCGACCATCGGCACGCGCGGCTCGTCAATGCCGAACGCCTCGCCGAAGCGCCGGACGAAATCGCTTGCCCGTTCGCGCTGGCAAAAGAAGCAGGGCCGATGCCCGGCGGCGAGCGCCGTCACCTCGTCGAGAAAGAACAATTCGGTCCATCCTGGCTTGCCGCCCGCCCGGTTGCGGCCCATCGGCTCGCGCCGCGCATTGCGGAATTGGCAAACGCAGATGATCCAGGCTTGCAAGGCCCAGCGTTTCTTGAGCAGCGTCTTCGTCTCCGGGTCATGGATGATGCCGCGATTGCCGGTGAACAGCCCGCGTTCGGGCACGGCATGGATGGCGCCGAACGGATCGACCCGGTTCTGCAGTGGCATAGCTTTCTCCCCGAATGCGCATCTTGGCTGCAATGCTGGCGCCATGATATCGCTCGCTGCATCGTTTTCATGTCAGCAGGTTTTCGATGCGGGTCCTGGTCGTCCAGAATTTCGACAATGAGGGACTTGGCCAGATTGGTGCGGCCCTTGTCGAGGCGGGCGCCGATATCGACCTGCGCCGGCCATATCAGGGCGACGCCTTACCGGACGATGCGGCCGAGCACGACGCGATGGTGGTGCTTGGCGGCGCCCAGAACGCGCTGGATGACGAGAATTGCCCGTATTTCCCCGGCCTGCTCGACCTGACGCGCGACTTTGCCGACAACGACCGCTCGGTGCTCGGTATCTGCCTCGGCAGCCAATTGCTGGCGCGCGCCTTTGGCGGCGAGAACCAGATCGGCGGCGCCACCGAATTCGGCTGGCACAGGGTGTCGCTGACGCCTGAGGCAAAGACAGATCCGGTGCTTGCGGCACTTCCGGAAAAATTCCCGATCTTCGAATGGCACGACGACACCTTCGTCTTGCCGGACAATGCCGTGCGGCTGGCCGGCAGCGCCATTGCCGAGAACCAGGCGTTCCGCATCGGCCGTGCCGTCTACGGCTTCCAGTTCCATTTCGAGGCGGACCGCCCGATGGTACGTGACTGGAGCACGTCCTTCGCGTCGCTCATTGCCGAGCGGCATCCCGACTGGCACGACCGGCTCGACGGCGAAATGGCCCGCAACGGGCCGGATGCCGACGCCGCCGGCCTTGCCATCGCCCGCGCCTGGGTAGCGACGATCTGAGCACCCAACGCCCGGCCCAGCCGCCGCGCGGCGTGACATATTTGGCACGCAGCGCCGGATCCACCTGGGGAAAACCCCTTTCATCCTTGGTCTGTGGCCGGTCGCCAGCCTAGAAGGCGCGCTCTGCATCTTCCATGCAACCGCGATGAACCTTTTGTGTGACCCGCGCGACACATGGCCGATACAGAATCGGCCTAGAAGCGCGAAATCGTCGAAACTTTGAGACGAATTTTTCGTTTCAACGCATTGGTAACCGCCTCGTGCACAGATGCAGCGAGCTCAACAAGAGATGACGTCCGTGAAAGCAGCACTTCTGTCCTTTGTCATGCTGTCTGCCATCGTGCTGTGCGGTCTCGGCATCTATTCGGCCGATGCGGCCAGCAACCATCAGGCCGTCGACGGCTACGGCGTCACCGCCGCCCTCCGCTAGGCCTGATCCTTCCCGACAAACGGAAAGTAGATCCCTTTGTTCGGGACCATGGCTAAAACCCTGCGCCAGTCACCGTCAGGATACGCTTGTCCGCGCCGTCAATGGCGAGCGCGGTGAGCTTGCCTGAATGCCAGGCGAGTGTGTCGACGTTGACGCGGTTGGCCATCACTTCGGCTTCCGGCACCGGCGTGTGGCCATGCACCACGATCTTCTCGTAAAGGCCGGGATGGTCGTGGAAGGCGTCGCGGATCCAGATCAGGTCCTGCCGGCTCTGCTGCTCGAGCGGAATGCCCGGCCTGATGCCGGCATGACAGAAGAAGAAATCGCCGAACGTCACTGAAAACGCCAGCGAGCGCAGGAAGTCGACATGGCTCTGCGGCACGGCCTCGACCAGTGCCGAATGTCCCCGTCGCACCGTCTCCGCCTTGCCGAACCAACTGGCGTCGGCGTTCAGCGACACACCATAGGACAGCGCCGTCTGGACGCCGCCAAAGCGCATGAACAGCCCATCCACATCCGGGGTGTCGAGAAAATCGAGGAAGCCGATGTCGTGATTGCCAGCCAGCATCAGGTGGCGCGGATCGCGTTTGCGGGCCTCGATCAGGAAATCGATGACGCCCCTGGAATCCGGTCCGCGGTCGGCATAGTCGCCGAGATGGATGACACGCCAGTCGGCGGTCGGCTTATGTTCGATCTCGCTTTCGATCCTGCGATGCATGGCGCTGAGCAGGTCGAGCCGGCCATGCACGTCGCCGATCGCGTAAAGCCGCATGTCCTGCGGTCCGCGCGCGTCGAGAAAGTGGATGCCGGGCTGGGTCAATGCTTGTTCGTCTCCGCGACGGAACCGTCACCACGGGAGACGCTAGGCCCAATCGGTGAACAAGCCCCTAGCGCCGGAGCTGATCCTTGCCCATGTCGGTGACCAGACGCTTGCCGCACAGCGCCAGCGTTATATCCATCTCCTTGCGGATGATTTCCAGCGCCATGGTGACCCCTTCCTTACCCATCGCGCCGAGGCCGTAGAGGAAGGGGCGGCCGATATAGGTGCCCTTGGCGCCGAGGCACAGCGCCTTCAGCACGTCCTGGCCCGAGCGGATGCCGCCATCCATATGCACCTCGATTTGGTCGCCGACCGCGTCGGCGATCTCCTCCAGCACACCGATCGACGACGACGCGCCGTCGAGCTGGCGTCCGCCGTGGTTGGAAACAACGATCGCGTCGGCGCCGGTCTTGGCCGCCATCAGCGCATCCTCCTTGTCGAGTATGCCTTTCAGGATCAGCTTGCCGCCCCAGCGTTCCTTGATCCAGGCAACGTCCTTCCACGACAGTTGCGGGTCGAACTGCTCCGTCGTCCAGGATCCTAGCGAGGCGACGTCGCCGACGCCCTTGGCATGGCCGACGATGTTGCGAAAGGTCCGGCGCTTCGTGCCGGCCATGCCCATCCACCAGCGCGGGCGCATCGCGATGTCGGCAATGTTGGCCAACGTCATCTTGGGCGGTGCCGAAAGCCCGTTGCGGACATCCTTGTGGCGCTGGCCGAGGATCTGCAGGTCGAGCGTCAGCACCAGCGCCGAGCATTTCGCCGCCTTCGCCCGGTCGATCAGGCTCAGCACGAAATCCTTGTCGCGCAGCACATAGAGCTGGAACCAGAACGGCTTCTTCGTCACCGAGGCAACATCCTCGATCGAGCAGATGCTCATCGTCGACAGCGTGAACGGCACGCCGAACTCCTCCGCCGCCTGCGCCGCCAGCATCTCGCCATCGGCATGTTGCATGCCGGTCAGGCCGGTTGGTGCCAGTGCCACCGGCATCGCCACCTTCTCGCCGATCATGGTCGATTCCAGCGAGCGATTGCTCATGTCGACCAGCACGCGCTGGCGGAACTTGATCTTCTGGAAATCCTCTTCATTGGCCCGGTAGGTGCTCTCCGTCCAGGCGCCGGAATCGGCATAGTCGAAAAACATCTTCGGCACGCGGCGGCGCGCGAGATCCTTGAGATCGGCGATGGTGAGAATGCTGCTCATGGTCTCCCTGCTGCTTCGCTAGGTCGTTGTCTTGGCGCCGTCGCCGGCTTCCGAGCGTTGTCTCAGTCTCAGCCGCGATACGCGCTGCCAATCGCCGCTGCGCTCGGCCTCGAGCATCGATCGCTCGACATAGGAGATGTGATCCATCGCCGCTTGCCTTGCAGCAGCCGGATCGCCGGCCTTGATCGCGGCGTAGATCGCCCGATGCTGCGCAAGCAGCGCCTCGCGCGCCCCGGGCACGGTGAACACCAAGAGCCGGTTCTGAAACACGCCTTCCGACAAAAGCCGGTAGCAGGAGCGCAGCGTGTGCAGCAGGATCATGTTATGAGCGCATTCGCAGACCGCATGATGGAACTCGATGTCGATTTCCGCCTCGTCGTCGAAGTCGCCGGTGCGGTGTGCCTCGTCCATGCGCGCCATGATGCGATCGAGCAGCGCAAGGTCGTCTGACGTGGCGCGCCGTGCCGCGTATTCGGCAGCGATGGCCTCGATCTCGCGGCGATATTCCAGATAGTCGGTCACCGCCTTGCGATGCATCGAGATCAGGTCGGTCACCGGTTTGGTGAACAGCTGGCCGATGACGTCGGCGACATGGGTGCCGCCGCCTGGCCGGGTGGTCAAGAGTCCGCGCCCCTCCAGGGATTTCAGCGCGTCGCGCAGGATCGGCCGCGACACCTCGAACTGGCGCGCCAGCTCGCGCTCGCCGGGCAGCCTATCCCCGGTGCGCAGCACGCCTTCGAGGATCAGGCTCTCGATCTGCTGCACCACCTCGTCGGCGGTGCGCGAATGCTCGATCCTGGAGAAAATGTCGCTCAAAGGGCCGCCTGGGAAATCTTGCCGGTGCCGCGCAGATTAAAGCCAGTGTCGCCAACTGGTCAAATTATTTATCCAATTCGCCCGATCTGGTCGGTTCCGCCGCCGCGCCCGCATATCGGCTGTTGCTAAACTTTGCTGTTTACGTGCTTGGCCGATTGCCGCAAGAGGACGCCATTGCACGAAGGGTCGAAAACAGGGGGACCAGCCGTGTCGGACGAGACGTCCAATCTCGAATTCCAGCCGCGCGCCCAAGGCAGCGTCATGGGCTTTCCGGCGCATGAGGGACGGCCGGGCGCGCTCGGCGAGGTCCATGCCCGGCCGCATCCGCTGATGGAGAAGCCGCGCGTGCTGGTACAGCTTGCCTTCATGACCGAGGGCGGTTCGGGCGTCGACATGGCCGTGCTCTCCGAATTGTCACGGCGCCTCGGCATCGCCGCGCCCGATCGTCACGCCCGCCACCATGCCATGAAATGGGGCAAGGGCACGCTGCGCTGGGAACGGCATACGGAATTCTCGACCTATCTCTGGGAAGGGCCGCTTGCCGAAAGCGGCAGGGCGCAGGAGGACTCTCCCTTTGGCAACGGGTTTTCGCCGCCGGGAACGGTCATTTCCGGCATCCGCCTGGAAATCCGCAAATGGACGCAGGCGAGCGAGAGGCTGATCGCCAGCTTCGACCCGACAAGCCTGTGCTATTCGCTGGTCGAGCGCGGCAACGCCGCCGTCATCACTGATTTCCGCCAGGACGGCGACGGCCTGACCCGCATATTGGTGCTCGATCGCGGCCTGACGCCGGCGCGAACCGGCGCGCTGTCGCAGCGGCTGATCGACGTCGAGACCTACCGCACGCTGGCCATGCTCGGCCTGCCGCTGGCCTTGACGCTGTCCGGCCGCGCCCGCCGCATCGAGGATCGACTGGCGCAGACCACGCTGGAGATGAAGGTCGCCGAGACCCGTGACAGCCAGACGCTGCTCGCCGATCTGACCGAGCTTGCCGCGGAGCTCGAGGCCGATGCCGCCTCCAGCCTCTACCGCTTCGGCGCAAGCCGCGCCTATGACGGCATCGTCGTCGAGCGGCTGGAGGCGCTGGAGGAAGAGGCCGTGCCCGGCTACGACACCTGGGGCGGCTTCCTGCAGCGGCGCGTCGCGCCCGCCATGCGCACCTGCCGTTCGGTCGAGGAACGCCAGGCCAATCTGTCGCGCAAGCTCACCCGTGCCACCACCTTGCTGCGCACCTGGGTCGATGTCGAGGTCGAGAAGCAGAACCGCGACCTGCTGGCCTCGATGAACAACCGCGCTCGCCTGCAGCTGCGCCTGCAGCAGACGGTGGAAGGTCTCTCGGTCGCCGCCGTCTCGTATTATGTCGTCGGCCTTATCTCCTATCTTGCCAAGGGCGCCTCGATCTTCGGCCATGCCTTCGCGCCCGAGGTCGTCACCGCCGCCTCGGTGCCGGTTGCCGTGCTGCTTGTCTGGTGGGGCGTGCGCCGCGTGCAGCGCATGCACTCCGAGCCGGCGAAACATCCGGGCGAATAGGCCGGTCGACCCTCCTCCAGACGTGACCGGTGCGCAGCGGCAGATTGCCGCTGCGGAAGGCCGTTCCGTGGCCCGCTTTCGATTTTGACCGAAGCAGGGTTTGCAACAGCTGCCTCCAGCTGGTAAAAGATTTTTACCAGTCAAGCGATGGAGGCTGCTGATGTCCGGCCTGGCCATGCCGAAGCCAGACGATGCCACGATGCGCCGGCGCGACGAGATCGTCGCCGACATGCGCATCATCGTGCCGGGCGAGGGCGTCGTCGACGCCGAGAACTCCATGCGCGCCTTCGAGAGCGACGGCCTCACCGCCTACCGGCAACTGCCATTGGTCGTCGTGCTGCCGGAGACGGTGGCGCAGGTGTCGCGCGTGCTGAAATACTGCAACGACCGCAACATCCGCGTCGTGCCGCGCGGCTCCGGCACCTCGCTGTCCGGCGGCGCGCTGCCGCTCGAAGACGCCGTGCTGCTGGTCATGAGCCGCTTCAACCGCATCCTCGAGATCGATTTTCCGAACCGCGCCGTCGTTGCCCAGCCGGGCGTCACCAATCTCGGCATCACCACCGCCGTCGAGCAGGAGGGCTTTTACTACGCCCCCGATCCATCCTCCCAGATCGCCTGCTCGATCGGCGGCAACGTCGCGGAGAACTCCGGCGGCGTGCATTGCCTGAAATACGGCCTCACCGCCAACAATGTGCTCGGCATCGAGATGGTGCTGATGAATGGCGAAGTGGTGCGGCTCGGCGGCAGGCATCTGGATAGCGAAGGCTACGACCTGCTCGGCGTCATGACCGGCTCTGAGGGATTGCTCGGTGTCGTCACCGAGGTCACCGTGCGCATCCTGAAGACGCCGGAGACGGCGCGCGCGCTGCTCATCGGTTTTCCAACCAGCGAGCAGGGCGGCCAATGCGTCGCCGACATCATCGGCGCCGGCATCATTCCGGGCGGCATGGAGATGATGGACCGTCCGGCGATCCACGCGGCGGAGGATTTCGTCCATGCCGGCTATCCGCTCGATGTCGAGGCGCTGCTGATCGTCGAGCTCGACGGGCCTGGCGTCGAGGTCGACCATCTGATCGGTCTGGTCGAAGCGATCGCCTACAAGAACGGCTCGACCACCTGCCGCATCTCGCAGTCGGAGCAGGAGCGGCTGAGTTTCTGGGCCGGCCGCAAGGCGGCGTTTCCCGCGGTCGGCCGCATCTCGCCGGACTATTATTGCATGGATGGCACCATCCCGCGCAAGGAACTGCCGCGCGTGCTCGCCGGCATGCGCGAACTCTCCGAAAAATACGGCCTCGGCGTCGCCAATGTCTTCCATGCGGGCGACGGCAATCTGCACCCGCTGATCCTCTACGACGCCAATGTGCCGGGCGAACTCGACAAGGCCGAGAGCTTCGGCGCCGACATCTTGCGCCTCTGCGTCAAGGTTGGCGGCGTGCTCACCGGCGAGCACGGCGTCGGCGTCGAGAAGCGCGACCTGATGCCGGAAATGTTCAACCAGGTCGACCTCGACCAGCAGATGCGCGTCAAATGCGCCTTCGACCCCAACCATCTGCTCAACCCGGGAAAGGTGTTTCCGCAGCTGCGCCGCTGCGCCGAGTTGGGGCGCATGCATGTGCATCGCGGGCAGGTGGCGTTTCCCGACATTCCGAGGTTTTGAGGCTGATGACGGGTCAAGGCGACGCATCTTTCTTTGGGGTGGCTACGCGGCCATGACCACCTTCACCCCCTCCACACCATCCCAAACGCTCTCCACCGTCCAATGGGCAGTTGCGGAAGAAGCGCCGCTGGAAATTCTCGGTCACGGCTCCAAGCGCGGCATCGGCCGGCCGCAGCAGAGCGAACACACGCTCGACCTGTCGAAGCTGACCGGCGTCACGCTCTACGAACCGGCCGAATTGGTGCTGTCGGCCAGAGCTGGCACGCCTCTGGCCGAGATCGAAGCCCTGCTCGCCGAAAGCGGCCAGCAACTGGCCTTCGAGCCGATGGACTACGGCCCGCTGCTCGGCGGCACGCCGGGAAAAGGCACCATCGGCGGCGTGCTTGCCGCCAACCTTTCCGGCCCGCGCCGGCTGAAGGCGGGAGCCGCGCGCGACCATATCCTCGGCATCAGCGCGGTTGCCGGCCGTGGTGAGGCCTTCAAGTCCGGCGGCCGCGTGGTCAAGAATGTCACCGGCTACGACCTCTCCAAGCTGATGGCCAACAGCTGGGGCACGCTGGCGGTGCTGACCGACGTCACCTTCAAGGTGCTGCCCGCGGCCGAGACCGAAATCACGCTCGCCATCCGCGGCCTGCTGGACGATGCCGCGACCGCCGCCATGGCGTTGGCGCTCGGCTCCAGTGCCGAAGTGTCGAGTGCTGCCCATCTGCCCGAACGCGTCGCCGCGCGGGTCGCCACCGGCCAGCTCGGCAGCGATGCCGCGACGCTGCTGCGCGTCGAGGGATTTGGTCCGTCGGTCGCCTACCGCGTCGCTGCGCTGAAGCAGTTGCTCGGCAAGGCCGGTCCGCTGCAGGAGATCGCGGGCGAGTCCTCCAAAGCCATCTGGCGCGATGTCCGCGATTGCGTGCCTTTCGCCGACGGCACGGAAAAGCCGGTCTGGCGCGTCTCGATGGCGCCGTCGCAGGCGCACCAGATGGTGCTGACGCTGCGCATGCAGGCCGGCGTCAGCGCCTTTTACGACTGGCAGGGCGGGCTAATCTGGCTGCGCATGGAGGCGGGGGATCCCGAGGCGAACCTGCTGCGCGGCCTGATCCGCAAACATGGTGGCGGCCACGCGACGCTGGTGCGCGCCGCGCCCGCACACCGCGCCGCCGTGCCGGTGTTCGAGCCTCAGCCACCGCACCTCGCAGCATTGTCGGCGCGGCTCAAGGCCGAGTTCGACCCGAAGCACATTCTCAACCCTGGTCGGATGGCGCCAGGCTCAGGCTCTGCTACTCTCAACCCGACAACGGAGGGAGCAGCATCATGAGCAATCCAGGCCAAAACACACCGCGCCAGACCGACCGCTGGCTGGAGCCGGGCGCAACCAACGCCCTGGTCATCTACATCCTCTATCTCGCCGGCCTCGTCATCGGCATCACCGGCCTTGTCGGCATCGTGCTGGCCTACATCAATCGCGGCAAGGCCGGCGGCTTTGTCGAGAGCCACTATACATTCCTGATCCGCACCTTCTGGATCGGCCTGCTTTACGCGCTGATCTCGGTGGTGCTGATCTTCGTGATGATCGGCTTCCTGCTGATGTTCGTGGTCGCCGTCTGGTTTATCGCCCGCTGCATCCTGGGCATCCAGGCACTGCAGCGCGGCGAACCGATCAAGAACCCGGAAAGCTGGCTCCTCGGACAATAGGACTTTGGCGTGCAGACCAATTTTTCGCTTGCCCAGCTTGCCGATCCCGATGTCGCGGAATCGGAGAAGATCCTGCGCAAATGTGTGCATTGCGGCTTCTGCACGGCCACCTGCCCGACCTATGTGACGCTGGGCAACGAACTGGATTCGCCGCGCGGGCGGATCTACCTGATCAAGGACATGCTGGAAAACGGCCGCCCGGCCGACAAGCAGATCGTCACCCATATCGACCGCTGTCTATCCTGCCTGGCCTGCATGACCACCTGCCCGTCGGGCGTCAATTACATGCATCTGGTCGACCATGCCCGCGCCCATATCCAGGAGACCTACAGGCGCCCGCTGCTCGACCGCCTGACGCGCGCAATGCTGGCCTTCGTGCTGCCCCATCCCGCACGCTTTCGCACGGCATTGAAGCTGGCAAGACTCGGCAAGCCCTTTGTCGGCCTCTTCGAAAGGATCCCGGCACTGAAACCGCTGGGCGCCATGCTCAAGCTCGCTCCGGCCTCGATCCCCACGGCGTCGCCGATGGCTTGCCCGGGCGTCCATGCCGGGCAGGGGAAGAAAAAGGGCCGCATCGCTATCCTCACCGGTTGCGCGCAATCGGTGCTCGATCCCGCCATCAACGAGACGACGATTTCGCTTTTGACGCGGCTCGGCGTCGAGGTGGTGGTGCCGGAGGGCGAGGGCTGCTGCGGCGCGCTGGTGCATCACATGGGCCGCGAGCAGGCAGCCCTTGCCTCGGCGAGACAAAATGTCGACGCCTGGACGCGCGCCATCGACCAGGGCGGGCTCGACGCCATCATCATCACCGCGTCGGGCTGCGGCACCACCATCAAGGACTACGGCTTCATGCTGCGCCTCGACCCGGCCTATGCGGAGAAGGCGGCACGCGTCTCGGCGCTGGCCAAGGACATCACCGAGTACCTTGCCGGTCTCGACCTGCCCGAACCGGTGCGCAAGCCCGGCACGGTCGTCGCCTATCACTCCGCCTGCTCGATGCAGCACGGCCAGAAGATCACCCGCCAGCCGAAAGAGCTTCTCGCCAAGGCCGGCTTTGTCGTGCGCGAGCCTCGCGAGGGGCATCTGTGCTGCGGCTCGGCCGGCACCTACAACATCCTGCAATCCGAGATTTCGGCAAAATTGCGCGACCGCAAGGTGAAGAACATCGAGGCGACGGGTGCGCAAATCGTCGCCACCGGCAACATCGGCTGCATCACCCAGATCGCGTCCGCCGCGAAGCTGCCGGTCGTGCACACGATCAAACTGCTCGACTGGGCCTATGGCGGGCCGAAGCCGGAAGGCGTTGCTGAAGAAAGGCTGATCGTCGCCGAGTGACGGCGGATCCGGGCTGTTTCGGTCGCGGGTCTATTCCGCCGCGAGCTTGTCCGCCACCCCATAGGTCGCGTTGTAGAGCGCCCGCTGGCGGTTGAGCGCCACCATGGTGTTGCGCAGCAGGATCGCCACGGTGATCGGGCCGACGCCGCCCGGCACCGGCGTGATCCAGGATGCGACCTCCTTGACGCTGTCGGCATCGACGTCGCCGACGATGCGGCTCTGCCCGTCGGGTCCGATTTCCGAATTGATGCCGATGTCGATGACGGCAGCACCGGGCTTGACCATGTCGGCCTTGATCAGCCTTGCCTTGCCGACGGCGACGAACAGCGCATCGGCGCGCCGCGCATGCGCCGCCACCGAACGCGTCATGTGATGGCACACCGTCACCGTCGCGCCTTCGCTCATCAACAGGAAGGCGATCGGCTTGCCGACGATCTCGGAGTGACCGACGATGACCACTTCGAGCCCCTTCAGCTCGAGGCCGGTTTCCTTGAGCAGCTCGACCGAAGCGGCCGCCGTGCAGGGCGCCAGATCGAGCTGGTTGTAGACGATGTTGCCGATCGAGGCCGGATGCATGCCCTCGACGTCCTTCAGCGGATGCACCGCGCCCTGCAGCGTCTTGATCGGGATATGCGCCGGCACCGGCCGCTGGATGATGATGCCGGTCACTCGCGGATCGGCATTCAAGCCATGGATTGCCGCTTCCAGTTCACCGGCGGTGATGTCGGCGGCAAAGCGCCGTTCCTCGAAGCCGATGCCGGCCAGCTCCGCCTTGGCGCGCTGGTTGCGCACATAGACGTCCACCGCCGCCGTGTCGCCGACGGTGATCGACACCAGCTTGGGAGGGAAACCTTCGGCTCTCGCGATCGCCGCATCCTCACGCACCGCAGCGATGATGCGCTGGGCAACTGGGCCGCCCTTGAGGTAGCGGCTGTCGTCGGGCAAGGCCATGGATTGAACCTTCGATCAGGAGTGTTGGCGCCCAGATAGCAAAAGAACGTGGCAAAGGGCATGCGACCTATCGTCGAAGCCTTTCTGAAGCGCCTGTTCGTTCCGCAAAACGAAAAGGGCAGCGCGGTTTCCCGTGCTGCCCTCTCGTGACTGACCGTATCCCCACACGGCCCGTCCCCCGTATTCCTCGGTCTAGCAAGCTGCTCGCCTTCTAGATCAGATGATTCGCAACCGCAACTATATCACCACCACGGTCGTTCCGACATTGACCCGTTCATAGAGATCGACAACGTCCTCGTTGCGCATGCGGATGCAGCCCGACGACACCGCGCCGCCGATCGTCCATGGCTGGTTGGTGCCGTGGATGCGGTATTCCGTCGTGCCGAGATAGAGCGCCCGCGCGCCGAGCGGGTTCTCTTCTCCACCGGCGAGATAGGTCGGCAGATAGCGGCCCTTGGCGGCTTCGCGCTTGATCATCACCGCCGGCGGACGCCAGTCCGGCCAGACCCGCTTGTTGGTGATCTTGTGCGTGCCCGACCATTCGAAGCCGGGCTTGCCAGTGCCGACGCCATAGCGCCGCGCCTTGCCGTTCTTCTCGACCAGATAGAGGAAATTCTGCGTCGTATCGATGACGATCGTGCCCGGCTTTTGCGGCCCGTCATAGGCGATTTCCTGCGGCAGATAGATCGGATTGATCTGCGGCCGCTTCACCAAGCGCCTGGCCGGCGCCTGCACGGCTGCTGTCCGCACCTGGTCAGGTTGTGCCGGCTGTGCGTAGCGCATGCGCGGCTGCTGCGCGACTTGCCGGTTCTGCCGCACGATGCCTGGCGCGCGGCCAAGCTGCAGCACCCAGGGCGCCGAAAGGTCGGGGCTCACCATCACCGGCGGCCGGTCGGCATAGCGGTCATCCGCATTAGAGGACGTGGCGCCGGCGCCAAGAAGGGCCGCGGCGCCGAGCACGGAACGCAAAAAGATCTTCATCGGAACGCACCTTGATCGTCTGACACACGGGGGAAAGTGCCCCCGGTTGCGCGATCCTTGGCGCCAAGCGGCAACCGAAACATGAATCGGAATGCGTAAAATGCCGGTTTGTCAGTAAACCTTTTGGTGTGGTTACCGGCCAGTTCAGGAATCTGGTAAAGCCGCGGTAAAAGCAGCGCAAAGACGCATTAACGAATGGAATTTCGCCATGGAAAACGAAAGCACAGGCCTGCTCGCCGGCCCCGATGGCATCTCACGCTGCTTCTGGCACGGCAATTTGCCAGACTATCTGCACTATCATGATCACGAATGGGGCCGCCCGGTGGCCGACGACCGCAGGCTGTTCGAAAAAATCTGTCTCGAAGGGTTTCAGTCGGGCCTGTCCTGGTTGACGATCCTGCGCAAGCGCGACAATTTCCGCGAGGCCTTCGCCAATTTCGAGTTCGACAAGGTCGCCGCCTTCACCGACAAGGATGTCGAGCGCCTGGTCGGCAATGCCGGCATCATCCGCCATCGCGGCAAAATCGTCTCGACCATCAACAACGCCAAGCGTGCCCGCGAAATGGCCGACGAATTCGGCTCGCTGGCGGCATGGTTCTGGAAATTCGAGCCGGGCCCGGACGAACGGCCCGAAATCGTCGACCTCGCCCATCTGCGCGCCAACCCGACGACGGCGGTTTCGGTCAGGATTTCAAAGGAGTTGAAAAAGCGCGGCTGGAGCTTCGTCGGCCCAACCACCGTCTACGCCTTCATGCAGGCGATGGGTCTGGTCAACGACCATCTCGAAGGCTGCGTCTGCCGCAAGGCGGTAGAGGCGGAGCGCAAGAAGTTCAAGCGGCCGAAGTGAGCAGCAATCAGGTTCCGCTGGCGCCGGTCAGGAACAGGCCGGCGACGATCGCGGCCAGCGCGGCGAAGGCCGGATAGATCACCAGCAGGCCGGTCATCAGCGCATCGCGCACAGTGGAGCCTTGGCGCTCATCCGTCGCAACCTCGAACGGGCCCGCCTGGCTCGCTTTCACAGACGCATGGCCCTCGGCCGGCCGCAGCCGCGCCGGCAACCGGAGAACGTCGCCGCCCTCAATATCGAATTTTTCTGCCGTGGTCATGGTCCGAACCCCTTGTTTCGGCGTGCTTATCGGCTCTGATTGTGTCGGCACAATGCCGCCCCCATGGCGGAATTGTTTCCTTTTGGCGCAGTTTGTTTCAGCAAAGGCGCAAACCCTTGCCGCTCCCGGCTGCATCGGTTAGGACACGCGCGCCGCGGAAATCGGTTCTTTGACCGATCGACAGAGCGTCACGAAACACCGAGTACCCATCTCATGGCCGACAAATCGGAAAAGACGAAAGCGCGGCTGCCGCGCGGCTTTGCCGACCGCAGCGCCGACGATATCCGCGCCGTCGAGAAGATGATGGCGACGATCCGCTCGGTCTATGAGCTTTACGGTTTTGAGCCTGTCGACCAGCCGCTGATCGAATACACCGATGCGCTCGGCAAATTCCTGCCCGACCAGGATCGCCCCAACGAAGGCGTCTTCTCCTTCCAGGACGACGACGACCAGTGGCTGTCGCTGCGCTACGATCTGACCGCGCCGACGGCCCGCTTCGTCGCCGAGAATTTTGAGAAGCTACCGAAACCCTATCGCAGCTACCGCTCCGGCTGGGTGTTCCGCAACGAGAAGCCCGGCCCCGGCCGCTTCCGCCAGTTCATGCAGTTCGACGCTGACACCATCGGCACGCCGGGCGTCGCGGCCGACGCCGAGATGGCGATGATGATGGCCGACGTGATGGAGGCGCTCGGCATCAAGCGTGGCGACTACGTCATCCGGGTGAACAACCGCAAGGTTCTGGACGGCGTGCTGGAGGCCATTGGCCTTGGCGGCGACGAGAATTCCGGGCGCCGGCTGACCGTGCTGCGCGCGATCGACAAGCTGGACAAGCTCGGGCCTGAAGGCGTGAAACTTTTGCTTGGGCCGGGGCGCTGGGATGGGGGCAAGGAAGGCGAAGGCGACTTCGCCAAGGGCGCCGGGCTGAATGACGTGCAAGCCGAGGCCGTTCTTCTTGCAACAGCGAAGAATGAACAGGCTCGCCAGGATTCCAACGTCGGTGCGAACGCGATCTACCAAGAAGGCGTCAGCGAGCTCTCGACGATTGAAGCCTTGGTCAGGGCAGCGGGATACGGCGAAGATCGCATTGCCATGGACCGCTCCGTCGTCCGCGGCCTCGAATATTACACCGGCCCGGTCTTCGAGGCCGAGCTGCTGGCCGAGATCCCCAATGAGGACGGCCAGATCGTGCGCTTCGGTTCGGTCGGTGGCGGCGGCCGTTATGACGGACTGGTTTCGCGCTTCCGTGGCGAGCCGGTGCCGGCGACCGGTTTTTCCATCGGCGTCTCCCGGCTGATGACGGCGCTGAAGAACCTCGGCAAGCTCGACATGTCGGATGTGATCGCGCCGGTCGTCGTGCTGGTGATGGACAGGGACATCGAAAGCCTCGGCCGTTATCAGAAGATGGTCTCTGAACTGCGCGCCGCCGGCATCCGCTCGGAAATGTATCTCGGCGGCGCCGGCATGAAGGCGCAGCTCAAATATGCCGATCGGCGCGGCAGCCCGGTCGCCATCATCCAGGGCGGCGACGAGCGCGCCAAGGGCGAGTTGCAGATCAAGGACCTGATCGAAGGTGCCAGGATGTCGGCGGAAATTTCCGACAACGCCGAATGGCGCGCGGCGCGGCCGGCGCAGGTGACGGTTGCGGAAGGCGAACTGGTCGGTGAGGTCCGGAAGATCCTGGCGGCGCAGGCCGAGGAGCGGGCTCGTGGCAAGTAGGGCGCCGGCCTGTCCTTCTCCCCTTGTGGGAGAAGGTGGCCGAGCGAAGCTCGGTCGGATGAGGGGTGTTCCAGGGAATGCCAGCGTCTCACTCCGTCACGCACCCCTCATCCGTCTCGGCGCTGCGCGCCAATCCACCTTCTCCCACAAGGGGAGAAGGGAAGGTGGTGCCTTGTGACCTCCCGCTATCCCGCCATCGCCGCCGACATCGCCAGCCTCTTCGCCGCGCGCAACACCCATGCGGTCGAAGTGGCCGTGCTGCAGCCGGCCGATCCGTTCCTCGACATGGCTGGCGAGGATCTGCGCCGCCGCATCTTTCTCACCGAAAGCGAGACCGGCAAGACACTCTGCCTACGCCCAGAATTCACCATTCCCGTCTGCCTCGACCACATCGCCAGCCAGGCCGGCACGCCGCGTCGCTATTCCTATCTCGGCGAGGTGTTTCGCCAGCGCCGCGAGGGCGGCAACGAGTTCTTCCAGGCCGGCATCGAGGATCTCGGCGACCGCGACACACCGCAAGCCGACGCCCGCTCATTGGCCGATGCGCATGCACTGCTGTCGCTGGCCCTGCCCGGCAAGACGCTGAACGTCACGCTCGGCGACCAGACCATTTTCGAGGCGGTGCTCGCCGCCCTCGGCCTGCCGCGCGGCTGGCGCATGCGCCTTGCCCGCGCCTTCGGTTCGGCACCGATGCTGGAGGCGGCGCTTGCCGATCTCGCCAATCCGCCGCGCAACGGTCAGCTGTCCGGCCCGGTCGCTGCTCTTGTCCTCGACGGCGATCTGCAGGGCTTGTCGGCCCACATTGCCGGCGGCATGGAGGAAACCGGCCTGTCGGCGTCGGCCGGGCGCTCGCCTTCCGACATTGCGCGGCGGCTGATCGAAAAGGCCGAATTGCGCAGCGTGCGGCTCTCCAACGAGGCGTTCTCGGCGCTCAAGACATTTCTGGCGATAGACGTGCCGCTCGACAGTGCGGCCCAGGCGCTCGAGGCGTTCGCGGCGAGCGCCGGCCTGTCGCTGGGCGCGGCACTGGACAATTTCGCCGCCCGCGCCAAGGCGATCGAAGCGCATGGCCTGCCAACCGCGACAATTCACTATGACGCCGCCTTCGGCCGTCCGCTCGATTATTACACCGGCCTGGTCTTCGAGATCGCGGTGGAAAATGGCGAGCGGCCACTGGCCGGCGGTGGCCGCTACGATCGCCTGCTGACGCTGCTCGGCGCTAAGATGCCGATCCCCGGTGTCGGCTTCTCCGTCTGGCTCGATCGCATCGAGGCACTGCGGGAGACGGCCAAATGATCACGCTGGCGCTGCCGTCGAAAGGCCGGCTCAAGGAGCAGGCGCTGGAAGTCCTGACAAAGGCCGGACTTGCCGTCAGCCTGCCCAGCGACGAGCGCAAATACCGCGCCCGCATCGAGGGCATGGACAGCGTCGAGGTCGCGTTCCTGTCGGCCTCGGAAATTGCCGGCGAGATCGGCCAGGGGTCGGTCGACCTCGGCATCACCGGCGAGGATTTGCTGCGCGAAAATCTTGCCGACTGGGAGGCGTGCGCCGAAATCGTCGCCCGCCTCGGCTTCGGCAATGCCGACGTCGTGGTGGCGGTGCCCGACATCTGGCTCGACGTCGACACCATGGCGGATCTCGACGACGTCGCCGCCGACTTCCGCCAGCGCCATGGCAGGCGGCTGCGCATCGCCACCAAATACTGGCGGCTGACGCAGCAATTCTTTTCGCAAAAGCACGGCATCCAGGTCTATCGCATCGTCGAAAGCCTCGGCGCCACCGAAGGCGCGCCGGCGGCCGGCTCGGCCGATGTCATCGTCGACATCACCACCACCGGCTCGACGTTGCGCGCCAACCATCTCAAGGTGCTGACCGATGGCGTTGTTCTGCGGTCTCAGGCTTGCCTTGTCGCATCGCGGAAGCAGCGTGCTGCGGCCGACGAAGCCATGTTGCGCGATATCGCTGCGAAGATGAAAGCGGTAGTCGGTTAGCGGCGGCGCGATCCCCGCTTCCATACCATCGACGGGATTTCCACTACCCCGCCGGGCTGATAGGCTCGGCCGGTCTGCGGAGGAGACGGCGATGGCGATCAAACTCGACGAGCTGAACAACGCCACCAATCTGCGCGGCCCAGGCAAGGGTGGCACCTTCGTTGCGCCGATCGACGGCAGAGCGCATGTGTCGGGCGAGCGCTCCATGCCGCTGCTCAACAAGACGATCCCGTCGTTGTTTTCCGATACTGTCAGCAAATACGGCACGCTCGATGCCGCGGTCTTCGTCGATCAGGACAAGCGCTTCACCTGGAGCGAGCTGTCGGACACGGTGGATGCTCTCGCCGCCGGCTTCCTGGCGCTCGGCCTCGAAAAGGGCGAGCGCGTCGGCATCTGGTCGCCCAACCGCTGGGAATGGCTGGCGACGCAGTTTGCCACCGCGCGCATCGGCCTGATCCTTGTCAACATCAACCCGGCCTACCGGCTGACCGAGCTGGAATATGCCCTCAACAAGGTTGGCTGCCGAGCTCTGGTCACCGCCGTCAAATTCAAGACCTCCGACTATCTCGGCATGATCGAGACGCTGGCGCCGGAGATCGCAACCGCTGTCCTTGGCAAGCTCAAGGCGAAAAAACTGCCGGCGCTGAAGATCGTCATCCGCATGGGCGAGGACAACTCGCCCGGCATGTACAATTTCGGCGACGTGCTGGCGATGGCCGGACGCGACGAGCATGACAGCCTCGACCGCATCTCCGAGGGGCTGAAGCCGGGCGAGGCCATCAACATCCAGTTCACCTCAGGCACGACGGGAGCGCCGAAGGGCGCGACGCTGACCCACAACAACATCGTCAACAACGGCAATTTCGTCACATCGGCGATCAAGCTCACCGTCGACGACCGGCTCTGCATCCCGGTGCCGCTCTATCATTGCTTCGGCATGTCGATGGGCACGATAGGCTGCGTCACCAAGGGCGCCACCATGGTGTTTCCGGGCGAGGGCTTCGATGCCTTCGCCACGCTCAAGGCCGTGGCGCAGGAGCGCTGCACCGGCCTCTATGGCGTGCCGACCATGTTCGTCGGCCTGCTCGATCATCCGGATTTCGGCTCGTTCGACCTCACCAGCCTGCGCACCGGCATCATGGCCGGCTCGCCATGCCCGATCGAGGTGATGAAGAAGGTGGTGTCGCTGATGCATATGTCGGAGGTGACCATCGCCTACGGCATGACCGAGACCAGCCCGGTCTCTTTCCAGAGCGGCGTCGACGATCCGCTGGAAAAACGGGTATCGACGGTCGGCCGCATCCATCCCCATGTCGAGGTCAAGGCCATCGACGCCGAGGGCGCCACCGTCGCGGTCGGCGCGCCGGGCGAGCTTTGCACGCGCGGCTATTCGGTGATGAAGGGCTATTGGGACGACGAGGAGAAGACCCGCGAGGCGATCGACGCCGATGGCTGGATGCACACAGGCGACCTCGCCACCATCGACGCCGAGGGCTATTGCAACATCGTCGGCCGGGTCAAGGACATGGTCATCCGCGGCGGCGAGAACGTCTATCCGCGCGAGGTCGAGGAGTTCCTCTATCGCCATCCCAAGGTGAAGGAAGTCCAGGTGTTCGGAATTCCCGATGACAAATATGGCGAAGAACTGTGCGCCTGGATCGTGCTCAGGCCCGGCCAGGTCGCCACCGAGCAGGAGATCAAGACCTTCTGCACCGGCCAGATCGCCCACTACAAGATTCCGCGCTACATCCGCTTCCGCACCGAATTGCCGATGACGGTGACCGGCAAGCCGCAGAAGTTTTTGATGCGCGAGGCGATGGTCCAAGAGCTGGGATTGGTGACGCAGAAGACGGCTTGAGCAGGCGAAGACGCTTCGATTTTCGCGCTGAATGCCGGTGCGTCCCTCACCGAGAGGACCGAGACCATACTGCCTTAGCTGGGAAGCGTGATACGTTTCGTCTTGCGCGCGGCGCGCCATTCCTCGACTCGCTGCAGGATGACGAAGAAGGCAGGCACGAAGAGAACAGCGAGGCAGGTGGAGGCGATCATGCCGGAAAACACCGTGATGCCGATCGACTTGCGTGCGCTGGCCCCGGCGCCCGTCGCAAACACCAGCGGCGTCACGCCGAGGATGAAGGCGAACGACGTCATCAGGATAGGGCGGAAGCGCGCTCGCGCCGCGTCGATCGCCGCATCGACGATCGGCCTGCCGGCGGCGCGCAACTCGCGCGCCACCTCGACGATCAGGATGGCGTTCTTGGCCGACAGCGCAATCAAAAGGATCAGGCCGATCTGCACATAGAGATTGTTGTCAATGCCGAGACCGGTAAGCACCAGCACCGGGCCGACCAGCGACAGCGGTGCGGCCAGCAATATCGAGATCGGCGCCAGCCAGCTCTCATACTGGCCTGCCAGCACCAGATAGACCAAAAGCAGCGCCATGCCGAACACCAGGTAGATCTGGCTGCCGACGAGCTTTTCCTGGAAGGAGAGCGCCGTCCAGTCGAAGCCGGTGCCGGGCGGCAGCGTGTCGGCGGCGGCCGCCTCCATCAGCTTGATCGCGTCGCCCGACGAGAAGCCCTGTGCCTGCACGCCAAGGATCGATGCCGAGGGATAAAGATTGTAGAGGCTGATCAGCGAGGGGCCGACGCTTGGGGTGATGGTCAGAACCGTACCGAGCGGGATCATGTCGCCGTTCTGGTTGCGCACAGTCAGGCGGCCGATATCCTCTGGCGCCAGGCGAAATTGTGAATCGCTCTGCACATAGATCTGGAATACGCGCCCGAACTTGTTGAACTGACTGACATAGGTCGAGCCGAGATAACCGGCGAGCGTCTGGAAGACCTGGTCCGTGGTCAGCCCGAGGGTCTGCACCTTCTCGCGGTCGAACTCGACCTTGTATTGCGGGACGTTGGAGCGGAACGTCGCCGATGCACGCTGGATGCCCGACTGCGTCGAGGCGGTCCTGGTCAGCGCGTCGGCCGCGCTCTGCAGCTTTGCGAGGTCGAAACTACCGTCACGCAGCTCGATCTGCATGGTGAAGCCGGCAGCGTTGCCGATGCCCTGGATCGGCGGCGGCGGCAGCACCAGAACACGTCCGTCCGCCATGTCCGACAGGCTTTTGTTGAGCGTCGCATAGAGCGACGCGAGATCCTCGCCTTTGCCGCGCACACTCCAGTCCTTGAGGATGATGTAGGCAACACCGGCGTTGGCGAGCGTCGAGTTGTTGTCGAGGGCCGAGAGGCCGGCGATCGTCACCACCTTGTCGATGCCCGGGGTGGCCTTGGCGATATTCGAAACCTGCTGCAGCGTTTCCTGCGTACGGCCGAGCGCCGCGCCGTCGGGCAGCTGAACCGAAGCGAGCAGGTAGCCCTGATCCTCGATCGGAATAAAGCCGGTGGCGACGCGCGACATGCCGTAGCCCGCCGCACCGATGATCAGCAGCGCAATGACGCCCATCACTGCGCTGTGACGCACCATCGATCCGATCAGGCGGGCATAGCCGTTTTCCATGCGCTGGTAGATCGCGTTGAAGCCGCGGAAGAAGGCATTGCGCTGGTCTGGCGGCACCGGAGGCCTCAGCCAGGTCGCGCACTGCGTGGGCTTCAGCGTTGCGGCGTTGATGGCGCTGATCAAGGCCGTTGCTGCGATCACCAGCGCGAATTGCGCATACATCTGCCCTGTCAGGCCGGGCAGGAATGCAGCGGGCAGGAACACCGCCATCAGGACCAGCGTGATGCCGATGATCGGCCCGAACAGCGCATTCATGGCGGCAACCGCCGCATCGTGGCCCGACATGCCACGCTCCATGTTGTGCGCGGCTCCCTCGACCACGACGATGGCATCGTCGACGACGATGCCGATGGCGAGAACGATGGCGAACAGGGTCGACAGGTTGACCGTAAAGCCGAGTGCCAGCATCGCCGCGAACGCGCCGATGATGGTCACCGGCACGGTCGTTGCCGGCACCAGCATCGCCCGCCAGTCCTGCAGGAAGAGGAGGATGACGATGAGCACGAGCAGTGCTGCCTCGATCAGCGTCTTGTAGACCTCGTGGATCGCCTGACTGACAAAGATCGTGGTGTCGAAGGGGATCGAGTACGCCAGGCCCTGCGGGAACGCGCCCGACAGTTCCTTCATCCTGGCCTCGACCCTGCCGGCCACATCGAGGGCGTTGGCGCCCGGCGACAGGAAAACGGCCAGACCCGCCGCCGGCTGGCCGTCGAGATTGAAGAACTGCCCATAGGTCTGGGCGCCGAGTTCGACCCGGCCGATGTCGCGCACGCGCGTCATGTCGCCATTGGCGCCGGTCTTGACGATCACGGCGCCGAATTGGTCGGGATCGTCAAGGCGGCTGGTCACTTCGATCGTGTACTGGAAGGACTGGCCATCGGGCGAAGGCGGCGCGCCGACCTGGCCCGCGGTGACCTGCTCGCTTTGCTGCTGCAGCGCCTGGACGACGTCCTGCGTGGCAAGGCTGCGAGCCTGCATCTTGTCCGGGTCGAGCCAGACACGCATCGAATATTGGCCGGCGCCGAACACGTTCACATTGCCGACACCCGGTATCCGGGAGAGCTCATCCTTCAGCTGGATGGTCGCGTAGTTGGCAAGATAGAGGCTGTCAAACTGCCTGTCTGGCGACGTCAAGGTGACGATCTCGAGGATCGCGGTCGATTTCTTCTGAACGTTGACACCTTGCACCTGCACCGCCTGCGGCAGCGATGCCAAGGCGGTGGACACACGGTTCTGCACACGCACCTGCGCCTGGTCGAGATCCGTGCCGATGGCGAAGGTGACCGTCAAATTGTAGCTGCCATCCGATGCAGCGAACGACTGCATGTAGATCATACCCTCGACGCCGTTGACCTGCTGCTCGATCGGCAGCGCCACCGTGTCGATCACGGCACGCGCGCTGGCGCCCGGATAGCGCGTCGTCACCGAAACCGTGGGCGGCACCACGTCGGGATACTGCGCCACCGGCAAGGCAAAGAGCGAGATCAGGCCAATGACGACCATCAGAATGGCGATTGCGTTCGCCAGGACCGGCCGCTCTATGAAAAATTTGGAGATCATTGCGCGGCGCCGTCAGTGGCGACCGCTTCCAGTGTCTTCACCTGCGGTTCGATCTTCTGGCCGGGCACGGCCGTCAGCAGGCCGGAGACGAGAACACGGTCTTCCGCCGCGATCCCTTTGGAGATCACACGCAACGCTCCGACGATCTGGCCGATCTCAACCGGGCGCTCTTCGACGACGTTGTCCTTTCCAGCGACGAGCACGTAGCGACCTCTCTGGTCGCTGCCGATCGCCCGATCGGGAACGAGCAGCATGTCCGGCTCCTCGCCCAGCGGCACGCGCACACGCACGAAATAGCCCGGCAGCAGCACCCGGTCGTCATTGGGCAGCACAGCGCGGACCGCGAGTGTGCCGGTGGCGGCGGTAACCTCCGGCGCGGCGTAGTCCAGCGTTCCCTGATGGGGATAACCCGTCTCGTTCTGCAAGCCGACCTCGACCGGTATTTTCTTGAGGTCCTGGGAGGTTATCCCCCGCTTTGCCATGGCGGCGCGAATGCGCAGCACGTCCTGCTCCGAGATGTTGAAGTTGACATAGATGGGGGCGAGCTGAACGATGGTCGCGAGCGTGGTGGCGCTGCTGGCGCCGACGAGCTGCCCCGTCGACACTTGGCGGGAGGTGACGATGCCCGCGAACGGTGCCTTGACCTCGGTGTAGCTGAGATTCAGTTGAGCCTGCTTGACGTCGACCGCGCTCTGCTTCTGCTTGGCAATGTCGACGTCCGCCGCCGCGGCGGCCTGGTCGGCGGTCGATTGCGAAATGAACTTCTGGGACAGCAGCTCCTGCTGGCGCTTGAGGTCGGCGCCGGACTGCTTGGCGGCGGCATCGGCTGAACCCTGCCCGGCCTGAGCTTGCTCGAGCGCCAGCTGGTAGGTATCGGGCTCGATCAGGAACAGCCTTGTGCCGGCCTTGACCGCGTCGCCGTCCTTGTAGTCGATTTCCTGGATGAAGCCCGAGACGCGCGCAACCAGTGGCGTCGTGTTCACCGCCGCGGCGCTGCCTGTGGCCTCGAGATAGGGGGTCACGGTCTGCTTGACCGGAAGCGCCACGTCTATCTTGGGCGGAGGCGGCGGTACGTAGGCGTTTTCCTGACTGCACGCGGACATCAGCGCAACAACGGCAAACAAACCTGCCGTTGGCGCGATTCTAAGCGATACGAAAAGCATTTTGCCCCTCCGCAAACTTCTCAGTATATATCGCATCGTTATGAAAGTGAGTTGAACTTACCTAATTTGGAGGGATTTGTCATGCGGATTGCTTTCAGCGTGCTTTTCTTGGCAACTCAACTTGCAGCCAACACGGCGCTGGCGCAGACAGCGGCCGAGCGTGAGGCCTGCCAGGCGGATTTCGAGAAGTTCTGCAAAGGCGTAGAACCGGGCGGCGGCCGCGTCGTCAAATGCCTGTCCGACCATCTCAGCGAGCTGACGCCTGCATGTCAGAAAGTCGTCAAGGCGAACTCGCCCGGCTAGGATCACCGCGATCCCGCGGCATCTTCTGGAGCCGCTGGTGACGTTGTTTGTGAGGATTGGAACGCCGGCCGATGGGGCAATGTCGGCTTCACGACGATATTGGCCAGGATGCTCCACACAGGCTTTTCCGCAAGGTTCGCACAAACGTATAGGGGCTTGAATGCGTGGTTTCGCACGATCGGTGACTTCTTATGCGATGCCCTTGGCCGCCCTGGCGATGGCTGTCGCGGTCAGAGCCAGCGGGCTGTCGGTAGACGAAGGGTCGCTGAGCGTCAGGATATTTGTCGGAGCGCTTTCGAGTGCGATCATGTTCACCACCATTTTCGTGGTGCTCGACCACGCCGAGGCAGTGGCCCATCGTGTGGGGGAGCCCTACGGCACGTTGGTGCTGACTTTTGCCGTGACGGCAATCGAAGTGTCGATCATCGTTTCCATGATGCTGCATGGAGACAACAACCCTACGCTAGCGCGCGAGTCCGTTTTCTCGACGGTGATGATTACGTCTACCGGCGTTGTCGGCATGTGTCTCACGCTTGGCGGTTGGCGTCATCGCAAGCAGGCAATCGTTCGACAAGGGACCAGCGCATATCTGGCGGTCCTGGTCGCGCTGACCGTCATGACGCTTATTCTGCCGACCTACACGCGAACCACGGATCCCGGCACATTTTCAGCAGCTCAGCTTGGTTTTGTGAGCGTACTTTCCGTGCTGCTCTATGCAAGTTTTGTGTTCGCACAGACCGTCCGGCACCGGGACGATTTCATCGAAGGACTGGCACACGAAGCTTCAGTCCGAACCGCGCCCCACGCAGGCATCTCCGCCAGCGCTCTGCTCCTGGTTATCGGGCTGATCGGAATTGTCATGCTCGCCGAGCAGGTCGCAGCAAGCGTCGAGGATGCGCTCGTTGCCTATCAGGTGACCCAGGCCGACAGCATTGTGGGGGCAATGATCGCGGGATTGGTTTTGCTGCCGGAGGCCATTTCGGCGATCCGTGCTTCGCTCAACAATGAGTTGCAGCGCGGCTTGAATGTCGCGATGGGTTCGGCCTGCGCGACAATTGGTTTGACAATCCCAGCGGTCGCAGCCGCCAGCCTGGTGACGGGAAGAGGCTTAACCCTGGGGCTCCCAGAGGCTGACGCAGTGCTTTTGATCTTGGCGCTTTTTATATGCAACGTGAGCTTCAGCAACGAAAGAACCACGTTCTTGACCGGCATGGTCCATATTGTTGTATTTTTTACTTTCGTATTTCTGATATTTATACCTTAAAGCTTTGGTGCGATCTGGCAATCGGACGCATGGATGGGACGGCGACCGGCTGGAAAATTGCTATCCGATTTGCCTGCATCCTCA
The DNA here is from genome assembly GCF_003601975.1 of Mesorhizobium waimense. Taxonomy (GTDB): domain Bacteria; phylum Pseudomonadota; class Alphaproteobacteria; order Rhizobiales; family Rhizobiaceae; genus Mesorhizobium; species Mesorhizobium waimense. Next base: position 32,750 of record NZ_QZWZ01000018.1, on the reverse strand, counting down.
AAGCGTCGCCAGCCGCGAATTCGGCATTGTCTTTCCATAGGCTCGGCGCAGCGTTGCCTTCTCCTCGAGCGCGACAATGACGCGTGTGGCAAAATCGGTTTTGTACATGTCAGCGAGCCGTGCCAGCCCGCCTGGCGTAAAGACATTGATCTCCAGAAGTTTGTCGCCGACGATGTCGAGCCCAACCAGAAACATGCCGTCGCTGACCAGTTTGGGGCGTACCATCTCGGCAATGCGCAACATCGTGTCCGTCACCTTGACCTTGCGGGCGGTTCCGGCGGCGTGGATGTTGGAGCGGACGTCGCCCTTGGCTGGGACGCGGCGAAAGGCGGCGTAGCTGCCGTCGCGCATCAGCGGCAGGCCGTTCATCAGGAAAAGGCGCACGTCGCCAGCCTTGGCCTCTGGAATGTAGGCCTGCGCGATGAGATAGCCGTCACCACTGGCGGCCTCGAAAATCTGGTTGAGGTTGGAATCGGCAGGCGTCGCAATATGGAAGACATTCTTGCCACCCGACCCCTGCAGTGGTTTGACGATGCAGCCCTTAGAGTGTTTGTCGATGAATGCGCGGATCTCGGCAATGCTGCGCGATATCAGGGTCGCTGGCCGAACCGCTTCGGGAAAGGTCTGCAGGTAGAGCTTGCTCTGTGCCTGTGCCAGACCGTCCGGATCGTTGACGACGATGACACCCTGTTCTGCTGCGAGCCGCCCGAACATGATGCCGGCGTTGGCGGCCCATGGTCGATCGGTGGCGTCGAGCGACGGGTCGTTGCGCAGAAACAAGATGTCGATATCGCTCATCGCGAAGGTCTTTTTCTGCTTCGCGGCATCCTTCAGGGCGGCATAGAGTTTGTCGGGCGTCTTGTAGGCAGCATCCGGCAGGACCGCGACATTAACAGCCAGACTGTTGTCAGGACGCAGTATGAAGTCGCCGGGTTCGACATAGACGACAGAATGGCCGCGCTGGATTGCAGCCAGCGCCAGGGTTGTCGTGGTGTAGCCTGGCGTCTCGCTCTCGATCGAATTGACGAAGAACGCAATGCGCATCGGGGATGCTCCCTCAAGTCTCAACCATATCGATCGGATCGATCCCCGCCATCGCTTTCTTGAGCCGCGGACGCGCCGCGTCGGAAGAGAGGAATGCAGGTTCGAGGCGCGGCGCGCGCAGCAGGCCGCGCGCGTTGAGTTCCTGGATTGCGCCGAAATGCGCGGCGGAAATCTTGCCGATCCAGAACGGCGTGAGGCTGCCGCCATTCCTCAGATGATCGAGGACCTGCACTACGCCGCGCAGATAGATGGCGTCCTTTGCCAGGCCGCCGCCGCGAAAGACACGCAGCACGACGTTGAAGGCGCTGCGATCATCAAGACCGAAATCCTTGTGGAGGATGTGGAAGGTTTCCTCGAACGTCGCCCCAGCGAGCATCGCCTGACACCCGATAACTCTGGCCGCGATCAGCCGCAGCCGCGCCGCGGTCATGCCGCCGACCAGATATTCCGCCAGCACGGCCAGTCCCTCCTGCATGCCCTCGTAGCCGGCGAGCCCGTTGCGGAAGATGGCGAGGCCCTGCGCATCGCCGTTGAAATAAGTCAGCAGATGGACACCGATCTCGTGACTGAGGAGCGCGGTCAGACGCTCCGGTGGAAGGTTGGTATCGCGCGAAACCAGCAACAGGTTTCGAGAGACGAGAAGGCCGGCGGGCAGGTCGCCACGGATCTCCACGGAAGCATCGAAATCGGGGTAGGCGGCACGGTATCCGGCGATCATGTCTCGCGCGGCTGCGGCGACGGCGTCTGCGCCCAGCCCCTTCTGCCTCGCCGCCGACGCAGCGCGCGGCGCATTCTCGAGAATGGCGCGGGCTCGCGTCGCCAGGCTCGGCTCGACGCTGCCATAGAGGGCTCGTCCGAGTTCGACGAAGCGGGGCGTCTCGCGAGCGGCGAGCATCGACAGCTGGAGATCGAGTTCCTGCTGCTTTTGCGAGAGCAGCGTGGTCAGGAGCGGATCTTCCAGGTGATCGAGCGAGACCGAATAGAGCTTGCGCTTCTGGGCGGCGACCTCGAATTCGAGCGGCCTGTATAGCAGTGCAGGGACATGCTCGAAGCCGCCCGCCTGGAATTCCCGCCAGGCCGGTTCGGCGTTGATCGGTGTGACGGCAAGCAGGAAATCGAATGTCGACGCAACGCTGTCGAGTGCCCGGTCGGCGCGCACGACAGCGTCGATGTAGGCGCGCCGGCCCAGCGAACGATGGGTTGCCGGTGGTTCCAGCTTTGATGCCTTCAGAAAGGCGCTGACCGCCTGGAGCGCGGAATCCACCATGTTGGCGACGACAAGGTCGCGCAATTCGGGATAGACGCGCTCGCTGCCAGGCACCCTGTAGATCGGCGCGAAGCGCACCGTCAGGCCTGCCACATCGCCGAGATCATCGGAGAGCCGTGCTTCGGCGCGTGTCGTGGGATTGAGTTCGTCGACGCGCGGCGTGCGGTATTTTGCTTCGCGTCCGGACGCGGCGGCGGTAAAGCGCTTGAGCGCCGCCTTCTCCGCCGCGGTGTCGCCGCTAGCCAGTGCAATTTCGAAAGGCGGCAGGAACGGTACGTCCTCCGTCAGAAACCGGTCTTCGGCCAACTCGCCGATGTCGAGCACGAGGAATGCGCCGCAATGATCGCGCGTTTTTCGCGCCACCAGCCGCGCGACCGCGGCGGCGAAGCCACTATCGGCCGCGATCAGATAGGACGCGTTGGCGGAAACAATTTGGAACGCCGCATCCTGCTGCGACCCGACATGGACGCAGAGAAACGGCAGCGGCCGATCGATGTGCAGACGGTTGCCGTCGCCGAACTCGCGGCGGATCGGCTTGCCGTCTCGGAAAAGCGCGTCCAGGTCCGCTTCGATTTCCGCCAACGGAGACGCAGCCTCGACGAGCTTCGGCTTCATGTCATGCCCCGCAGCGCAGCCTCGAGAACGGGTACCGTGGACGCCAGCATGGCGCGCAGCCGTTCAATTGCCGCCCAGTCGGGCTCGCCGCTCCATTCGTCCATGAAAATCTTCTTGAACTCGACCGCGATGGCACACCCGGTCTCGGGGAAATTGGCATGGACGAAACGGGTCTGTTCGCCCTTGCCCTGGAAAGACACATTCTCGCGCACGTCGATCGGTTCGCCGTCGAAACGCTGCCCGCACAGCGCCTCCGTGAAGGCGTCGACGACCGGCGCCCAGTGCGCGCGGTCCATCGAAAATGTGCCGATATTGATGTCAGGCGCGCCATCTTGCGACGCGGGCGCTGCTTTCGACCCTGCGCGCCGGTGGTTGTAGCTGTGGACGTCGACAAGGACGAACCTGCCGTAGCGCTTCTCGACCTCGGCAAGCACACGCTTGAGCTCGCCGTAGAACGCGTCGTGAAAGGCGAGGGACTCGTCCACAATCTCCTCGGCCGGTGGCTCTCGCCATACGTTCAGGCCCCAGGACTGGTCCGGCGACCGGTAGATCGCAGCCTCGCGCGCCCGGTTCAGGTCGACTTGAAAGCGCGATCGATGGACGATGATCTGGGTCGGGAAATCGGCGATAAAGTGTTCGGTGAAGGGATCCTCCTCCCGCTGTCGGTCAGGGTCGGGGATGCACATGAGCGATTGGCAGGCGCGCGCGACGTCGGAGCCGCTGTGGATCGCCGTGCCAATGACGGGGGAATCGCCAAGCTTGATTGTCCAGCCTGCCGGTGACCCGCTCGCAGCATTGTTGAAAATAGGCTTGCTCACCATCCATCGAAATGCGTGGAGAGGGCGGACGGTTCCGGGGCATCACAAAAGCCCGGCGGGTCACTCATGGGCAAAGCTGAGCCTTCGATGGAAGAGTCACGCCGAAGATGGTCCGCGACGCCGGGACGGCCTCCATCCTTGGGACTGTCGGAAACTGGCGCTTTGCATTATGCTGTCCTTATTTAGGGGCGGTCGAATTGGCGGCATGAAATGCCTCGCCGCATTGCAAGGGTGAGCGCCCGCGCGTCCGCTCCCGGCACACGATTATTCTCGAAAGCGTATCTTTGTCGGGGAGCACGGTGGGGGGAATACTTGATTCCGTTGTCATCGGCGCCGGCTCGGCCGGGCTCGGCGTGAGCTATTTTTTGAAACAGCAAGGGCTCAGTCATTGCGTGCTTGAACGAAGCCGCATCGGCGAGACATGGCGGATGCAGCGATGGGACTCGTTCCGGCTGAATTCGCCCAATATACGCTCGATCCTGCCAGGCGATTCCTACGACGGGCTGGATCCTTGGGGTGCAATAACACACCACGAATTCGTCGCCTATCTGGAGAGCTACGTCGAACGGCACCGATTGCCCGTAAGAACCGGGATTCCGGTGCAGGAACTGACAAGAAGCGATGGGCACTATCGGGTAGCGACGCCGGGTGGCACGGTTCGGGCGCGCAACGTGGTGATCGCGACTGGCAATCTGAATTGTCCGGTCCGCCCGCCCTGGTCCGCCGACCTGCCGTCGGCACTTCGCCAGATCGATTCCTCCGCATATCGCAGTGCGGCCGCACTTGACGACGGTGCGGTGCTGGTGGTCGGCAGCGGCCAATCGGGCGGCCAGATTGCCGAAGACCTGGTGCTGGCTGGGCGCTCCGTCTTTCTGGCGACATGCCGCAATGGCCGCTGGGTGCGGCACTATCGCGGCGGCAGCATGCTCAACTGGCTGACCTTGAGCGGTCATCTCGATCTCCCGCGCCGGGAACTAATCCTGCCATCCGGCAAATTGCCAGCGCGCCCGCTACTCGGCGCGACGCACACCATCAGCCTGCAGTCTCTCAGCGCGCAGGGCGTTGTGCTGCTCGGTCGATTCCTGGGGATGGACAACGGCAGCTTCGTCTTCGGCGATGAGCTCGATGATCATATTCGCTTTGCCGACGAGGTCTCCGCAAACGCCAAGCGCCTGGTCGACCAGTACATCGAACGCACTGGCCTTCACGCGCCGCCGGCCGAGGATGACCCGGCCGAAACCGTCGAGCCGCGACTGCCGAGCCCACCCATCCGCTCGATCGACCTGGCGGCCAGCGGGATCTCTTCGGTAATCTGGTCTACAGGCTTTACTGGCGATTTCGGATGGGTTGGGCTGCCGGGCGCGCTCGATGCGGCTGGTCAGCCCTTGCACGAGGATGGCATTGGCGTCGATCCCGGCATCTATTTCGCGGGCCTCGATTTCGCATCAACGCGGAAGTCGGGCACGGTACCCGGCATTGCCGAGGAGGTAGCCCGTCTGGTTGACCATCTCGCAAAGAGATGAGCCGGATTGGATATCGAAGCAGACGAGGCGCCCGCGAACTGGCTATGATCAAGGGTAAAGGTGGACGGCAGTGCAACCTGTAGACAATCCGCTGGCCGTTGTCAGATCGGTGCGCCCATCGATCGCCGGGCTTAGGATACTGGACATCGGTTGCGGGGCCGGCAATTTTGCAGGGCAGCTTGCCGCCGAAGGCGCGGAGGTGGTCGGCATTGATCCTGGCGTGGATGCCATACGGGCTGCCATGGCCGCTGTTCCGCAGGCCAATTTCGTTGAAGGCGTGGCGGAGGCTCTTCCTTTCGACACCGCGACATTCGACCTCTGCACGATGATCAATGCGTTTCACCATGTTCCTGAAATGGCAATGCAAACGGCGCTTCGCGAAGCAGCGCGCATCATCAGGCCAAATGGCATCGTGATCATTGTCGAGCCGTTGCCGACCGGCACCTTCTTCTCCGCCCTTCGATTGGTCGAAGACGAGACCGTGGTCCGCCTAGCGGCGCAACGCGCGATCGAAACGGCAATACAGTCTGGAGTGCTCTCTCGGATGGCGACGTTGAACTACGTTCGTCGAGATGTCTTTCCAACCGCCGACGGCTTTTTGGATCGCATTGTAGCTGTCGATCCATCGCGACGCGAAATTGTGGAGCAAAACAAATCTGCCGTCAGAACTGCCGTACTCGCGGCAGCAGCGCGCGACAGCGAAGGGTCACTGATCTTCGACCAGCCCATCAAGGCGGATATTCTCGAGCGCGCCTGACCTAAGTTTCTTTTCCGAGGGTGTCAAAGCGACGCAAAGCCCCAGGATTCGCTTTCTGCGCAAGCTGCGATCTGGGGTCTATTGCGGCAGCACCTCAAGCCGCCAGCACTGCCGCATCGAGCCCACGAATGATCTTCGCCAGCTCGACGCATTCGTCGTGCCGCACCTTGTTGCGCCGCCAGGCCATGCAGATCGTGCGCTGCGGCATCGGCTCCTGGAACGGCACGATCTTGAGATCGCGCATGACGCTAGCCGGGCCTGTCGCCATTTCCGGGATCAGCGTGACGCCGAGCCCGTGCGCCACCATCTGCAAGAGCGTCGTCAGGCTGGTGGCGCCGTAGCTTGCCATTGCCACCGGGCGAACGCTGCCGCACACGGCGAGCGCCTGTTCGCGCAGGCAGTGGCCTTCCTCCAGAAGCATCAGCCGTTCCAGCGCCGGGCTTTCCGGCGGCACAGGCGGCGAGGCGAAGGCCGGATCGCCCGATGGCACGGCGAGGAAAAACCGGTCGCAAAACAGTTCCTCGCTGACCAGGCCGGGATGATCGAGCGGCAAAGCGGCGATGAAGGCGTCGAGCCTGCCCGACGCGCTGTCTTCGACCAGCGAGGCGGTCACCGCTTCGCGCAGTTCGAGCTGCAGGGCCGGGAAGTGCCGTTTCAGCTCCGGCAGCACATGCGGCAAGAGATAGGGCGCGACCGTCGGGATGATGCCCAGCCGGAAGCGCCCCTCCATGGCCGGGCGACCGCGTCTGGCGGTCGTCTCGACGTCACGTATATCGGTGAGAATACGCTCAATGCGGGGCTGCAGGGCCAGCGCCTCGTCGGTCATGCGCACCACCTTGCCGCCGCGCTCGAACAGCCGGCAGTTGAGCCGCTGCTCCATCTCGGCGATCTGCGCGGACAGCGCCGGCTGGCTGACGCCGGCGAGCTTGGCGGCGCGGCCGAAATGCAGCGTCTGCGCCAGCGCCTCGAAATACTGCATCTGCCGGACGGTGAGGCCTATCATAAGAAAAACCTATCGCAAAAAACAGGAAAGGCAATTTGTTTTTATCGTCAAAGCGCCCTAGTCTGGAACCATTCCAGAGTGGCGGCTCAATGCTTGCCCGGGAAAAGATTCAGCAAATCGGAGAGTGAAGATGGACGCGAAAACCGACGATAACAGCGCGGGTAAATGCCCGGTCGCGCATGGATCCGCTGGCAGGAGCAACCGTGACTGGTGGCCGAACCAGCTTGACCTTGCCGTTCTCCACCAGCAGTCGAACCTCTCGGACCCGATGGGCGAGGGCTTCGATTACGCCAAGGAATTCAAGAGCCTCGATCTCGATGCGGTGATCAAGGACTTGCATGACGTGATGACGGATTCGCAGGATTGGTGGCCGGCCGACTTCGGCCATTACGGGCCACTGTTCATCCGCATGGCATGGCATAGCGCCGGCACCTATCGCATCGGCGATGGCCGCGGTGGCGCCGGCGCCGGCCAGCAGCGTTTCGCGCCGCTGAACAGCTGGCCGGACAACGCCAATCTCGACAAGGCGCGTCGACTGCTGTGGCCGGTCAAGCAGAAGTACGGCCGCAAGATCTCCTGGGCCGACCTGATGATCCTCACCGGCAACGTCGCGCTGGAATCGATGGGCTTCAAGACGTTCGGCTTTGCCGGCGGCCGCGCCGACGTGTGGGAGCCCGAGCAGGATGTGAACTGGGGTTCCGAAACCAAGTGGCTCGACGACGAGCGCTATTCCGGCGACCGCGAGCTCCAGGGCCATCTCGGCGCCGTCCAGATGGGCCTGATCTACGTCAATCCGGAAGGACCGAACGGCAAGCCGGATCCGCTGGCTGCGGCGCGCGACATCCGCGAGACCTTCGCCCGCATGGCGATGAACGATGAGGAGACCGTGGCGCTGATTGCCGGCGGCCACACCTTCGGCAAGACCCACGGCGCCGGCGATGCCTCGCTGGTGGGCGCGGAGCCGGAAGGCGCAGGCATCGAGGCCCAGGGCCTCGGCTGGTCGAGCAAGCACGCCACCGGCATTGCGGGCGACGCCATCACCTCGGGCCTCGAGGTGACCTGGACGACGACCCCGACCAAGTGGAGCAACAACTTCTTCGACAATCTGTTCAACTACGAATGGGAGCTGACGAAGAGCCCGGCGGGCGCGCATCAGTGGACGCCGAAGGGCGGCGCCGGTGCCGGCACGGTGCCGAACGCGCATGATCCGTCGAAGCGTCACGCGCCGGCGATGTTGACCACCGACCTCTCGCTGCGCTTCGACCCGGTCTACGAGAAGATCTCGCGGCGTTTCCACCAGAATCCGGATCAGTTCGCTGATGCCTTCGCCCGCGCCTGGTTCAAGCTCACCCACCGCGACATGGGTCCGGTCGTGCGCTATCTCGGCCCGCTCGTGCCTAAGGAAGAGCTGATCTGGCAGGATCCTGTCCCGGCGATCGATCACGAACTGGTCGGCGAGCAGGATATCGCGTCGCTGAAGGCGAAGATCCTGGCGTCCGGCCTGTCCGTCTCGGAGCTGGTTTCGACCGCCTGGGCCTCGGCCTCGACCTTCCGCGCCTCCGATAAGCGCGGTGGCGCCAATGGCGGACGCATCCGCCTTGCGCCGCAGAAGGACTGGGAGGTCAACCAGCCGGCTGAATTGTCGAAGGTGCTTGCCAGGCTCGAAGCCATCCAGAAGGAGTTCAACGCCGCGCAGACCGGCGACAAGAAGGTCTCGCTGGCCGATCTGATCGTGCTCGGCGGCGTCGCCGCGGTCGAGAAGGCCGCCAAGGACGGTGGCCAGGAGGCGAAGGTACCCTTCACGCCGGGTCGCATGGACGCCTCGCAGGAGCAGACGGATGTCCAGTCCTTCGCCGCGCTCGAGCCGACCGCCGACGGATTCCGCAACTATGTTCGTGGCAAGCAGCCGATGGCGGTCGAAGCAATGCTGGTCGACCGGGCGCAACTGCTGACGCTTACGGCGCCGGAGATGGCGGTGCTGGTCGGTGGGTTGAGGGTGCTCGGCGCCAACACCGGCAGGTCGAAGCATGGCGTCTTCACCGACAGGCCGGGCACGCTGACCAACGACTTCTTCGCCAACCTGCTCAGCATGAACACGGTCTGGGATCCGGCCGCTGGTTCCGATGAGGTCTATGAGGCGCGCGACCGCAAGACCAAGGCGGTCAAGTGGACCGGCACCCGTGCCGACCTGATCTTCGGCTCGCACGCGCAGCTGCGCGCGCTGGCCGAGGTCTACGGCTCCGCGGACGCCAGGGAGAAGTTCGTCAAGGATTTCGTCAAGGCGTGGACCAAGGTGATGAACCTCGACCGCTTCGACATGGCCGCCTGAAGACTTCTCGACCCAACAAGAAAGGCGCGGGGCCAAGCTCCGCGCCTCCTTCTTATTCAGGCTTCAAAAATCAGTCCTTCTCGAAGATGCGCGCCTTTGCGACCACGCCGGCGATGGCGCCGCCGATCAGCGGGGCGACGATGAATAGCCAGAGCTGGCTGAGCGCGGCACCGCCCGAAAACAGCGCCGGACCGATCGAACGGGCCGGATTGACCGAGGTGCCGGTGACCGGGATCATGGCGAAGTGGATGCCCGCCAGCGTCAGGCCGATGACCAGTCCGGCGAACGCCGTTGAGTGCTTTTCCGCGGTGACGCCAAGGATCACGGTGACGAAGGTGAAGGTGCCGATCAGCTCCCACAGGAAAGCCGAGCTCATGCCCCATTTCGCCTCATCCCAGCCATTGGCGCCGAAGCCGCCGGTGTGCCCGCCGACCTGGCCGGAGACGATGATCCACAGCGCCAGCGAGGCCAGGATGGCGCCGATGATCTGCGCGATCCAGTAGGGGGCGACGTCCTTGGCCGGCAGCCGGCCGGCGAGGAAGACACCGAGCGTCACCGCTGGATTGAGATGCGCGCCCGAGATCGGGCCGATCGCATAGGCCGCCGCAATGAGGCCGATGCCGAACGCAAGACCGATGCCTTCCTGGCCGAGCGGCAGCGCACCGCCGAAGCCGCCCGTGACCACAGAAGCCGTGCCGATGAACACCAACAGAAACGTGCCTAGAACTTCCGCCAGATAAGTCTTCATTGCCCTCTCCTCGTATCGATCCGCGGCTGCGCTTTTTCTGCGATGCGAATCATGACGGTAAGAGTATTCGCAACCGAAAAACTTGGAAAGAACAGCGCTTGTTCCAGCCGGCATGCTTGTGCACGCCAGTCCAGCGCATTAGAAACCTTTAATGTATTGATCGAATTGTTCCGTTGCCGCCGGCGAATGCCTGTCTTTTCGTGCGGCTTGCAGGATGCATCGCATCGGGCACTAGCCGCATTCGGCGTGGCCCGTCTCGCCATCGGACAAACGGAACTATTTCAATCTGGGCAAGAAAGGCTTTAAGAGCAGGCCGGACATGAATTGCTGAGCATCGGAAGGCGAGAATGCGACTGGGCGGAAGGCTGGCGGCGGCCATCGAAGTGCTGGAAGACATTGGCCGGCGCCACCGGCCGGTGGCCGATGCGCTAAAGGATTGGGGCCTGTCGCACCGCTTCGCCGGCGGTGGCGACCGCGCGGCGATCGGCAACATCGTCTATGATGCGCTGCGCCGCCGGCGCTCCGCCGGCTGGCTGCTGGGTCAGGACACGCCGCGCGCCATCGGCTTCGGCGCGTTGCTGCTCGAATGGGGGCAGACGGCGCAGTCGCTGAACGATGCGCTCGACGGCGACAAGTTCGCCCCACCGCTGCTCGACGCCGACGCATTGAAGGCGCTAGCCGCCCGCCGGTCCGAAGACGCACCGGAAGCGGTGCGCGCGGACATTCCCGACTGGTGCGAACCGCTCTTCGAGCAGGCTTTTGGCGAGACCTGGGTCGAGGAGGGCGCCGCCCTTGCCACCCGCCCGCCGCTCGATCTGCGGGTCAACACGCTGCAGGCCGATCGCGGCAAGGTGCTGGCCGAACTCGCCGAGACCGGCGCTAAGCCGGCACGCATCGCGCCGCAGGGCATCCGCATCCCGCCGATCGACGGCGACGGTCGGCACCCCAACGTGCAGGCCGAGCCGGCCTTCCAGAAAGGCTGGTTCGAGGTCCAGGACGAGGGCTCGCAGATCGTCGCTGCGCTGGCCGGCGCGCAGGCCGGAATGCAGGTGCTCGACTATTGCGCCGGCGCCGGCGGCAAGACGCTGGCGCTGTCGGCCGAGATGGGCAATCGCGGCCAGATCTTCGCGCACGACGCCGAAAAGGCGCGGCTGGCGCCGATCTTCGATCGCATGCGCCGTTCGGAAAACCGCAACATCCAGATCGTCAGCAAGCCGGCGGAACTCGCGCCGCTGTCAGGCCATATGGACATCGTGCTCGTCGACGCGCCCTGCACCGGCAGCGGCACTTGGCGGCGGCGCCCCGATGCCAAATGGCGGCTGACGCAGAGACAGCTCGACCAGCGCAAGGGCGAGCAGTCGGCGATACTCGACGCGGCGAAGGCCTTCGTCAAACCCGGCGGCCTGCTGGTCTACATCACCTGTTCGGTGTTCGACGCGGAAAATGGCGACCAGGTCGCCGCTTTCCGCGAACGCCACGACGGCTTTAGTCCGGTCGATCATCGGGCGCTTTGGGACGGCCATTTTCCGGGCCATGCGGCCGCCGCGCGCATCGGCGCCGCCGGCGGCATTTCGCTGTCGCCGGCACTCAGCGCCACCGACGGGTTCTACGTCTGCGCGCTGCGCCGAGCCGGTTGATCGTTTGCCGGTCAATAGAGACGAGATCGGCTTCACCCGGGCGGAAGGCCGATTGCTGCAGTGCAGCATTAGCGATTGCCTGCCGCCCATGCCTCTGCGATAAGCTTGACTAAGCGCAATGAAGGCGAAGGCCATGGCAGCAAAGATCGTACCCGCTCCCGACTATGAGGACCGCGTCAGGACGTCCTTTGCGCGTCAGAAGGCAATGACGACAATCGGCGCCGAACTGACGCTCGTCACCCCCGGCATCATCGAGATCGAGATGCCTTACTCGGCGGCGCTCACCCAGCAGCACGGCTTCCTGCATGCCGGCGTTATTTCGACGGCGCTGGACTCGGCCTGCGGCTACGCGGCGTTTTCGCTGATGCCGGAGAATTCGACCGTGCTGACCATCGAGTTCAAGGTCAATCTGCTGGCGCCGGGCAGGGGCGAACGCTTCCTGTTCCGCGGCTCGGTGACCAAACCCGGCCGCACCATCATCGTCGCCGACGGCCAAGCCTATGCCTTCGCCGTCGACGGCGAGGCCAAGCTGATCGCCACCATGACCGGGACCATGATGACGGTGGTCGGGCGCGATGGGATCGCAGGGTAGCGATGAGCAGGGCCGTTCACATCGCAGGCAAGGCCGTTCTCTTCGTCATGGCGGTCGAAGCCGAGTACGGTCAGCATCTCAGGCAGTTGTTCACCCCGCTGATGACCGGCGTCGGGCCGGTCGAGGCCGGGGTCAGGCTGGGCGCCGAGTTCGCGCGGCTGAAGGCCGAAAAGGCGCTGCCGGATCTCGTCGTCTCGCTCGGCTCGGCCGGCAGCCGGACGCTGGAGCAGACCGAAATCTACCAGGCCGTCTCGGTCGCCTACCGCGACATCGACGCCTCGCCTCTGGGCTTCGAGAAGGGCGCGACACCGTTTCTCGACCTGCCGGTGGCGGTGCCCTTGCCGTTCAGGATTCCCGGCATCAGGCAGGCGACACTGTCGACCGGTGGCGCGGTCATTTCCGGCGCCGCCTACGACGCCATCGCCGCCGACATGGTCGACATGGAGACCTTCGCCTGCCTGCGCGCCTGCCAGTTGTTCGGCCTGCCGTTGATCGGCCTGCGCGGCATTTCCGACGGCGCCGCCGACCTGAAGCACGTCGATGACTGGAAGGAATATCTGCATGTCATCGACGAGAAGCTGGCCGGGGCGGTCGGGCGGCTCGAACAGGCAATCAGCGACGGCGCATTGCAGTTTGGTTCATAGTATCGGGACTGCCAATCGGATTGAGGGAGACGCCGCGCAACCCATTGCGTCGACTCATTTCTTTCTCTAAACGCTCGCCATGAAGACAGCCAATCACCCCGACACCGTCCTGATTGTCGATTTCGGCAGCCAGTTTACGCAGCTCATCGCCCGCCGCATCCGCGAGGCCGGCGTGTTTTCCGAGATCGTGCCGTTCCAGTCGGCCGAAGCAGCCTTCAAGCGTATCAATCCCAAAGCGGTGATCCTCTCAGGCGGTCCGGCCTCGACCTCCGACATCGGCAGCCCGCGCGCGCCGCAGATCGTCTTTGACGCCGGCGTGCCGGTGCTGGGCATCTGCTACGGCCAGATGACGCTATGCGTGCAGATGGGCGGTGTCGCCGAAAGCTCCGACCATCGCGAATTCGGCCGCGCCTATGTCGAGATCGAGAAGGACAACCCGCTGTTCGAGGGCCTGTGGGCGCCCGGCCAACGCCACCAGGTGTGGATGAGCCATGGCGATCGTGTCATCTCCTTGCCCAAGGGGTTCGAGGTGTTCGGGCGGTCGGAAGGCTCGCCCTTCGCCATCTTCGGCAATGTCGAGCGCAAGATGTACGGCATCATGTTCCACCCCGAAGTGGTGCACACGCCGGATGGTGCAAAATTGCTGCGGAATTTCGTCCACAACATCGCCGGCATCGAAGGCGACTGGACGATGCGGGCCTATCGCGAGCACGCGGTCGAGACGATCCGCAAGCAGGTCGGCAAGGGCAAGGTCATCTGCGCGCTGTCGGGCGGCGTCGATTCCTCGGTCGCGGCCCTGCTGATCCACGAGGCGGTCGGCGACCAGCTGACCTGCATCCTCGTCGACCACGGGCTGATGCGCAAGGACGAGGCGGCCGGCGTGGTGGCGATGTTCCGCCAGCACTACAATCTGCCGTTGATCCTGGTCGACGCTTCTGATCGTTTCATCTCGGCGCTCGAGGGCGAATCCGACCCGGAGAAGAAGCGCAAGACCATCGGCCGGCTGTTCATCGAGGTGTTCGAGGAGGAGGCGCAAAAACTCGGCGGCGCCGATTTCCTGGCCCAGGGCACGCTCTATCCCGACGTCATCGAAAGCGTCTCCTTCACCGGCGGCCCGTCGGTGACCATCAAGTCGCACCACAATGTCGGCGGCCTGCCCGAGCGCATGAACATGCAACTGGTCGAGCCCCTGCGCGAACTGTTCAAGGACGAGGTCAGGGCGCTCGGCAAGGAGCTCGGCCTGCCCGAGAGCTTCATTGGCCGCCATCCCTTCCCCGGTCCCGGTCTCGCCATCCGCTGCCCGGGCGGCATTTCTCGCGAGAAGCTGGAGATCCTGCGCGAGGCCGACGCCATCTATCTCGACGAGATCCGCAAGGCCGGCCTCTATGACGCCATCTGGCAGGCTTTCGCCGTGCTGCTGCCGGTGCAGACCGTCGGCGTGATGGGCGACGGCCGCACCTACGAATTCGTCTGCGCCCTGCGCGCCGTCACCTCTGTCGACGGCATGACGGCGGATTTCTACCACTACGACATGGCCTTCCTGGGCGCCGCCGCCACGCGCATCATCAACGAAGTCCGCGGCATCAACCGCGTTGTTTACGATGTAACGTCGAAGCCGCCCGGCACCATCGAGTGGGAATGATTCAGGCCCACCCAAACGCCGCCGAAAACACGTCATTGTGCGCCGTAACCATCTGATAACAAATGTAAATCCATTCAGAGACAATCAGCGACAATCGGTGCGCAGAGATTGGACTTGACGGACCGGCTGACGGACCTTCTGCATATTGCTAGCTCGGATTTTTCGAAGTACCGTTAGGTCCAATAAGGCTCTGACGGTACTTTTCAATGCCTTAAGGCATTGAAGATAAAACAAATTTTCTGCCGAAGAGCCTCGAAATTGTACTGACGGTACTTTTCAGGAGGTAGCGAGGATGCTGACGGATGTCGCCCTTAAAGGACTGAAACCAAAAGAGAAAATCTACAAGATTGCTGACCGTGACGGCATGTATGTCCGGGTCATGCCAAGTGGCGCGATCTCGTTTCGGCTTGATTACAGGCTCAACGGACGCCGCGAGACGGTCTATCTAGGCAGGTATGGGCGGGAGGGAATCTCGCTTGCCTTGGCCCGAGAGAAGTGCCTCGACGCGAAGCGCGCTATTGGTGAGGGACGATCTCCGGCGATCGAGAAGCAGCGCGACAAGCGCCGCCTCAAAGAGGCGAAGAGTTTTGGCGAGTTCGGGGAGAAGTGGCTCACCGCCGCGCCGATGGCCGACAGCACGCGCGCCATGCGGCGCTCCATCTTCGAGCGCGAGCTTCTTCCGGCCTGGCGCAATCGTCTCCTGACGGAGATCACGCCGGACGATCTAAGAGCCCACTGTGGCACCATCGTTGAGCGTGGTGCGCCGGCCACCGCTATCCACGTACGAGACATACTGAAGCAGATTTACGGCTTCGCGATTCTGCACGGGGAGAAGGTGGCCAATCCGGCTGACGAAGTTGGACCCGCATCGATTGCGACGTTCGTGCCAAAGGACCGCTCGCTTTCGCCTTCTGAAATTCGAGTGATGCTGAAGCAACTCGAGCACATCGCCACGCTTCCGACGATCCGTCTGGGAATGAGGCTCTACTTGCTCACAATGGTGCGAAAGAGCGAGTTGCAGGACGCGGTGTGGGACGAGGTCGACTTCGAGCATGCGGTCTGGACGATTCCGAAGGAACGAATGAAACGCTCCAAGGCGCTCAACGTCTATCTATCGCGCCAGGCGCTCGACATTATGATCGCCCTGAAGACCTGCGCCGGGAATTCCAGATACATTCTTCCATCGCGTTACGATGCGGATGCTCCAATGTCGCGCGCCACTTTCAACCGAGTCACTTACGCTGTCGTCGAGCGCGCGAAATCCGAGGGGCTACCCCTTGAGCCGTTTACGGTTCATGACCTGCGACGAACGGGCTCGACGCTGTTGAATGAACTCGGCTTCAACAGCGACTGGATCGAGAAATGCTTGGCGCACGAGGACGGTCGTTCGTCGCGCGGTGTCTATAATAAGGCCGAGTACGAGGTACAGCGCCGCCATATGATGCAGGAGTGGTCGGACATCGTTGATGCTTGGGTCGGCGGTAAGAAGTTTATCCCGACACTCATCCCGCCTTTGATGCCGCTCCTGGAGCCTGATCCTGCTCTCTGACCGGCCGGACTCGGCGTTGCTTCAGGTTCGGTTTTGGAGCGCGTAGAATTGGCTTCGAGCGGCGGGCTGCAAGCCAGGCTTGAACCTCGCTCAGATCCCAGACCACGCATCTCGGGGTCAAAGCGAAGCGTCGCGGGAATTCGCCCCGCTGCTCCATTTCGTAGATCGTACTGTCGGCCAAGGGGACCATTTCACGAAGCTGCCGCCTACGAATGGTTCGTCCGATCGAGACTGTTCCCGAATGGTTCATAGGGGGCACCTCTGCTGAAAACACTGAGGCGGATAGAAAGCGATAGTCTTCACGATCATGGAAGTCGCTAAGCCATACTGTCGTAAAATTGGCGATGCTGGCGTGCAAATAGGATGGCAGTTGGCAATGGCAGCGGGCACCCGGCGGCAAGCACCCTGATACGCTGGCTGGGCTTTGCGCACGTGGGTGTGGGGGTGACGCTGCGGCACGTGGCCTTGTAGACGCCGGCCGCTTCGAAAACTCTTGTCCTCGGAATTTTCGGCTGCACTCGAGAAGACGATCGAGCAGCTGTCGGGTCCAATCGGTCACGGGGGAGCGTGAGAGACGCCAGCGAACTTCGTTCCTGCGGAGCGGGGAGATCGCGTCCGGTGCGCCTGGCGTCGTTTCCCTGCGACGGTGGCCGAGGTCGAACCGGTCTGCAGGACAATCTTCGAGCCAATTTGGGTGGCGGCCTTAAGAGCAACAGGCGCAGCCCAGGATCTCCGCCGCCCGGCATACCTTGGCTGCGATTTCATCCTTGGCAACACGGTTGAGACGCAGCGAAAACCCCATGTTTTCAGCGACCGTCATATGGAGATATGAGCGCATAGTTCTGGAACACCATCGCTATCGCCGTTCCCCACACCCACCGAGCTACCAGTTCCGGCTTCGTCTTCGGACGAGCGCTTTGCAGCGATAGTCGCCACAAACCATGCCAATCGACGCCAACTGCTGCTGATGCAGATCACGATCCCTGGCAAGTCCATACGGCGCTCCTCGCCGGGGGCCGTCGGTCCCGCGTCCCGCCGTTGGCGGCGCTATGCTGACATGGGGTAATTGCGGGCGATGCTAGATTCTTCGCCGTCAGTGATTCTCACGGAGGCCAACATGGACCAATTTGTTGGGTTAGACGTCTCGCAGGAGATGACCCACCTGTGCGTTGTCGGCAGCGACGGTAAGATTGCCTGGCAAGGAAAGTGCCTATCGACGCCAGAAGACATAGCCGGAAACATCAGATCCAAAGCACCAGATGTTGTACGCATCGGGCTCGAAAGCGGTCCCTTGTCCACCTGGCACTGGCACGCGTTGAAGGCTATGGGGCTGCCGGTGCTGTGCCTTGATTCCCGCCATGCGCAGGCGACCATGAGTGGCCAGGTCAACAAGACCGACAAGAATGATGCACATGGATTGGCCCAGATCGTCAAGGCGGGCTGGTATCGGGAGGTTGGGGTAAAGAGTCTCGACAGCCACGCTGTCCGCTCGATGCTCGGAGCGCGAGCTCAACTCGTCGGAATGCGGGTAGAGGTCACCAACCAGATCAGGGGCATCCTCAAAACGTTCGGCGTCGTTCTGTCAAGACGAACGGGCGAGCCGTTCGAACGGCTCGTGGATGAGGCGTGCGCCAACAGCGACCCCATGCTCAACCAAACCGTGCGGTCGATACTGTGCGTCCATTCCTGCCTGAAGGAGCAGATTCGGCTGCTTGACCGCCAACTAATGAGCCGTGCTCGAGGGAGTGCTGTGTGCCGGCAGCTTATGGCCATTCCTGGCGTGGGCGTACTCACAGCCCTTGCGTTCGTGACAGCGGTCGATGATCCGTCCAAGTTTGCGAAATCCAGAAGCGTTGGCGCGTACTTCGGCCTGACACCGCGATGTTACCAGTCGGGTGAAATCGATCGCAACAGGGGCATCTCCAAATGCGGAGACGGTCTTGTCCGTACCTATTTATTTGAGGCCGCCGGCACGCTCCTGACGAGGGTCGAGAAGTGGTCGGCGCTCAAAGCCTGGGGCCTCCGGATCGCCAAGCGGAGCGGCTTGAAGAAGGCAAAGATCGCCGTCGCACGAAAGCTAGCAGTAGTCATGCATCGCATGTGGGTGGATGGCGTATCCTTCCGATGGTCGGCCGCTGGAGCGGAGGCAGCCGCATGAACATGGAGGTGAACCCGAAGAAATCCGTCGCTCGACGGTAATCTTGTCCCTTGCCGGGACGAGCAGCGGCAAACCCGTCAGGAGCTATGCAGCCCTTCCTTCGGAATGGACTGCGTTGCTGACATTGGGAGCCGCAGCGTCCGATGCCATGCTGTGGCGAGCACTGTTTCGACCACGAAGAGAACGCTGAAACCGGCAGGAGGCAGGTCATTCGTCCAAGGCCGCGCGGTTGAGGACGGCAAAGAGAGCGACCGATCATTTCGAACTGGAATCCTACGGCCTAGCCTTCGCGGAAGGTCAGCGTATCCGCCTGCATCTCGATAAGGTCGTGCGGTTGTAGACCGGTCCCGCAAGGCGCATAGTCGCGCCATGAAGCTGCCAGTGAAGGCCGATCTCGCAAACGACAACGGCAACCCAGAAGATGACCTAGCAGCCGCGACCACTGCGCTGCACAAGGCTGTGGCAGGTCTGGACGCGCCGGCTGAATTGCTGGCCGCGATCCTCGTGGCGCCGAAACCAGCCAAGCCGACAATTTCAAACTGAGACACTTCTACCCAATACCGGACATCGGATAGGTTAGAAAACGGTTGACCCGAGGCCCGCAATTAGAGAACGCTCCTTCGGCTACCCTCTTAACCGGTCTCGTCGTTGCAGTCGGTCCCGCGTCGCGCCTGCGGCGCCGAATGGGCTGACGCTCCTACGGCTGCTTCTTTCTTCAGAGGGAAGCCGGGGCACTGCCCTTCTTCGCAGAAGCTATCCCGATACGGCTGAGGCTTGCTCGCGACAAAGGCAACGTTCGCACGAGGGGAGAGATGGTCTTGGCCATCTCTCCCCCGCGAATGCCGCCTGCGACAGAGCGGGGCCGCCCGCTCGCAGGGCGGCGCTGACTAGTCATCCGCCGAACTGATCCGATCCGCCCCGCTCGACGCGCAGCCCAGCTCCGCTCGCCGGCATTCGCCCCCCTCTCTGCCGCGCGCTCACGCGCCCCCGGAAGGCATGCCGAGGGGCATGCCTTCGGCATGTAATGGAAAGGACCAGAACCATGACGATCAGTATAAAGAGCGCGGAAAGCACGATGGCGGGCGAGTGCGGCACGGAGGTTTTCATTCCGCTGAACAAATTGAAGAAGTCGCCTCGCAACGCACGCAAGACGCCGCATAGCGAGGCGATCATCGAAGCCTATGCGGCCAGCATCGCCGCCAAGAGCATCCTGCAAAACCTTGTGGTCGAGCCGGAGCTCGACGGCGAGGGCGCGGAAACTGGCTTCTATCTCGTCACCATCGGCGAAGGCCGCAGGCTGGCGCAGCTTCTGCGCGTGAAGCGCAAGGAGATCAAGAAGACCGAACCGATCCGCTGCGTCATCGACATCAAGAACGATCCGCATGAGATCAGCCTGGACGAGAATGTCACGCGCGAAAACATGTCGCCTGCTGATCAGTTCGAGGCGTTCCGGCGTCTCAGCGAGGAACGTGGTTGGGGCGCGGAGGAAATCGCCGCCCGCTTTGGTATCACCGCCCATGTCGTGCGGCAGCGCCTACGGCTTGGAGCAGTGTGCCCCAAGCTCATTCAGGTCTATCGAGACGGTGATCTGACGCTGGACCAACTGATGGCTTTTGCCATCACCGACGATCACACCCGGCAGGAACAGGTTTTCGACAGCCTCACCTACAACCGCGAGCCCTACATTATCCGTCGCGAGTTGACGCGAACCCACGTCGCGGCTGGCGATCGTCGTGCCGTCTTCATCGGCGCGGAAGCCTATATCGAGGCAGGCGGCATGATCATCCGCGATCTGTTCACCGATGATCGTGGCGGCTTCTATGACGATGCGTCTTTGCTCGACCGCATGGTCATCGAGAAGCTACAAGGTATCGCCGAAACCGTCGGGCAAGCCGAGGGCTGGAAATGGGCCGATGTCCACATCGACTATCCGCATACGCACGGCCTGCGCCGTGCCTATCCGCAGCCGGTGGCTCTGTCGGAGCAAGACGAAGCCGCCTATCAAGCGGCGTTCGACACGTTCAACCAACTGACGGAGGAGTGGAAGAGCGCCGAGGAACTGCCTGACGATGTCGACCAGCGCTTTGGTGAGCTTGAAGCCGAGATCGAGCGCATCGACGCCATGCGTCACGCCTTCGCCCCGGATGTCATCGCTCACGGCGGCGTTTTCGTCATGCTTTCCCATGACGGGACGGCTCGCATCGAACGTGGCTTCATCCGCGCCGAAGACGAAGTGCCGGAACCGGAGGCAGATGATGAAGGTCACACCATCAACAGTGATGGCGAGATCATCGAGACGGATGTCGGGTCGGACCCCGATGGCGGAAGCGACGAGGATGCCGAGGATGACGGCAAGCCACTTTCCGACCTACTCGTCCGCGACCTGACCGCCCACCGGACACTCGGCTTGCGCCTTGCGCTCGGCGAACAGCCAGAAATTGCCCTTGTCGCTGTCACGCATACGCTCGCCGCGCAGGCGTTCTATCAGGGCATGGAAGCCCATTGTTTGGAAATCCGGCCGACGAGCACGTATCTCGGCGGCCACGCCGATGGCATCGAAGACACGGCAGCGGCCAAGGCGCTGGCGGATCGGCATGCCGGATGGGCAGCGGACATGCCGGCCAATGCGACGGACCTGTGGGGCTTCATCGCCGCGCTTGATCCTGCCAGCATCATGGCGCTGTTCGCGCATTGCGCTTCGCTCACCGTCAACGCCGTCGAGCAGCCGTGGGAGCGCAAGCCCCGCGCCCACGAGACAGCGGACAAACTGGCGACAGCGCTTGGGCTCGACATGACGGCACACTGGACACCGACTGTGCGCACCTATCTCGGTCGGATCACCAAGGCGCATATCCTCGCCGCTGTCGGCGAGGCTGCCAGCAGTGAAGCAGCGGAAAGGCTTGTGGGCTTGAAGAAGCAGCCAATGGCCGAAGCCGCCGAGCAGTTGCTGGCCGGGACCGGCTGGTTGCCCGCGCTGCTACGGACCATGCAGCCTGCGACAATTGCCGATCCGCCTCTTGTCGAAGCCGGCGAGACCATAGCGGATGAGCCTTCCGCAGCGGATCGAGTATCCTTGGACGATGCCCGTGCGGCCTCTTCCGAGGGCGACGGTGCGAGCGAGGCGGGTCAGGGCTTCGACGTCGCCGCCGAATGAAGGCAGAAACCGGAGCCGCGAAGGCGGCTCCGGTCACCGTTAGAATTTTCCGGCCACGCTGTTCCGCGTGGCCGGGGACCTCGACCCGCACGACATGTCGAACAGAGCAAGGTGGCGGCCTCCTCTCATGGTGATGCCTCGTCCACCACATGCCTGTTTTCCGCTTGAGGCGAATGGCACGACAGTGCATCGGGTTCAGCTTGACGCGTATTCGCCCTGTTGCTGATTTCGAGCGTGCGCGCGTGCGTCATCCGTATGAGCTCTTTGGGTCGTTGAGTGGCTTGATGTGTGACCGTCTGACCCTCAGGGATGTGTCTGCCATCCAAGCGACGACTGACGAAGGAACCGCCAGAGCGAATGTCCTGCCTTGGTTTCCATTCTCCAACGGCGGCGGCAATCGCCGTCTTGCCAGCAATCCTGAGCTAGATTTCAGATCGGCCCAGGAGCGTGCGCGGTCCAGATGAGAAGCGCGACCCCATGGCCATCGCGGCGGTTCCTCCTCATATGGCGGCAGGCCACGCCCACTGCGTCCTCGAATGGATTGGGTCTGACCGAAGACCGGCTTCGCCTCGATCGTCTTCCTGCAACGTCCAGCGCTGGCTTTTTTCCGCCGCAGGCCAAAAGGCCGGCTTTGCATCGCGAAACAAAAAAGCGATCGCTGGCCGCCTTCCACTTCGTTCCAGCCCAAAACCACCCCATTGCACAAGCGCAACGGGGACCCCGGTGGGTGCAGGCCGATCGTCTCCGGTCTCAAGACCTCCATCGAGGTCGCGATGGGCGCGGCCCGGTCAAACGGAAGGAACCACCACAATGGCTACGATCGGCATGTTCACCAGCACCGCCAAGGGCTTCAAGGGCTCGGTCAAGACCCTCAACCTCAACGTCAAGGCGGTCGATTTCGTCCCCGCCGAAGGCGACAACGAAAAGGGGCCGGACTACCGCATCTTCGCCGGCGCCACCGATTATGCGCAGCGCGGGATTATGCGGAGTGCCGGCCTATGAAGGCTTGTTTTTTCGCCAGTTTCGGCGGGTTCTGCTCCGCATAATCCCAGATTGAACAGCTGCCGGTTATGTGCCGCGCGTCTTAAGCCCGAGGTGGTTTTGGGCTATGTTTGGGCAATAAGATGAACGTAGAGACGCAGGCGGAAGCTTGGCTGACGAAGTTTCTGATGAAATCGCGCACATCCGGCGACGGTTGGTTGCTCTGGATGCGGAGCGGCTGGCGCTTGCGCGCGAACTGGAAACACTTGAGCAGAAGCTGATATCCGACAGCCATGCTGCCGAGCGCACAGCCTTTGCCGATGCGCTTGTCACCAATAACTCGTCATCGGCAGAGAAAATTGAGTTGTTCCGCCGTCTGTTTGCTGGGCGTCCCGATGTCTTTCCGGTTCGATGGGAAAACAGGAAGACGGGAAGTTCCGGATATTCGCCGGCATGCTCGAACGAGTGGGCGAAGGGGATTTGCGGCAAGCCGAAGGTGAAATGCGGGGAATGCCCGCATCAGGCATTCGTCCCGCCATCGGAGGACATCATCGAAAAGCATCTGCGCGGCGGCGATGCCCGCTCGGCTGACTTTGTCGCCGGGGTATATCCATTGCTGCAGGACGAGACATGCTGGTTCCTTGCCGCCGACTTCGACAAGGACAGCTGGGCGGATGACGCCAGGGCCTTGCTCGGCACCTGTCATGCGAAAGGAATCGCCGCCGCCCTGGAGCGGTCGAGGTCGGGGAATGGCGGCCATGTCTGGATATTCTTCTCGGAGCCTGTTCCGGCAAGGACCGCCAGGCAGATGGGCTCTGCCCTGATCACGGAGACGATGGAAAAGCGCCCCGAGATCGGCTTCAAATCCTATGATCGCTTCTTTCCCAATCAGGACACGATGCCTCTTGGGGGCTTTGGCAATCTGATTGCACTGCCGTTGCAGAGAAAGGCACGGGAGAGCGGCAACAGCATTTTTGTCGACAAGGATTTGCGACCTTACGACGACCAATGGGCGTATCTGTCGTCCCTGCCCAGATTGTCGGCTGACATGGCCTTCAGGATCGCTGACGAGGCAGAGCAGTCAGGTCGGGTTTTGGGTGTCCGCATGCCGGTGGACGACGAACATGCCGACGAGCCGTGGAAGATGTCGCCGTCGCGCCGCAGTGCGCCACGGCGTATTGAGGCCGCGATACCGCACAGCATCAGGGTCGTGATCGCCGATCAGATTTACATCGACAGGACAGAACTTCCGACGGCCCTGATTGCGCAGCTTATTCGTCTGGCGGCTTTCCAGAATCCGGAGTTCTATCGCGCCCAGGCAATGCGGCTGCCGACATTCGGCAAGCCTCGGATCGTCTCGTGCGCCGAGCTATATGCGCAGCATGTCGCTCTACCTCAGGGTTGCCTTGAGGAAGCAATCGACCTCATCAAAAGCTATGGCGCAGTTGCCGATCTGGAAGATCTGCGCGAAATCGGCACGGCACTTCCCGCAGATGTATCCTTCCAGGGCGAATTACGACGGCCGCAGTTGGCGGCGTTCGATGCTCTCGCCGCGCATGAGAACGGCGTGCTTGCCGCGACGACCGCCTTTGGCAAGACGGTCGTCGCGGCGGCGCTCGTTGCGCACCGTGCTCGAAACACGCTCATTCTGGTCCACCGACGAGAGCTGCTCAATCAATGGGTGGAACGTCTACGAACCTTTTTGCAGATAGATCCAAAGCAGATCGGCGCTATTGGCGGCGGGAAAAGAACGCCGACGGGTGTCATCGATGTTGCGCTCATCCAGAGCCTGGTGCGCAAGGGTGAAGTCGCGGACATGGTCGCCGATTACGGCCATCTGATCGTCGATGAATGTCATCATCTATCGGCAACAAGCTTCGAGCTTGTCGCCCGGCGGTCAAAGGCACGATACGTCGTCGGCTTGTCGGCGACCGTTGCCCGGAAAGACGGACACCATCCGATCATCTTCATGCAATGCGGCCCAGTTCGCCATAGGGTCGATGCACGGGTTCAAGCCGCCGAACGTGGTATCCGCCACCGCGCGCGCGATCGCTCGACGCAGTTTGAACTCCCGACATCGCTGGCCTCCGCCGAACGGCCGTCGATGCCTGCAATCTATGCAGCGCTGGCGCATGACGATGGTCGGAATGATCTGATCTTCGATGATGTACTGAAATCGCTTGAAGCCAGGCGTTCGCCCATCGTTCTGACGGAGCGGAAAGACCACCTCGATTATCTTCAGAAGAGGTTCTCGCCATTTGTGAGAAATCTCGTGGTCCTGCGCGGCGGCATGTCGGCGAAGGACCGCAAGACAGCCAACACAGCATTGAATGTCTCCGATGATCAGGAGCGCCTGATACTCGCGACAGGCCGCTATATCGGCGAAGGCTTCGATGATGCTCGTCTCGACACGCTGTTCCTGACGATGCCGATCGCCTGGAAGGGAACCCTGGCGCAGTATGTCGGCCGGCTGCATCGGGAGCATGACGGAAAGAGGGATGTTCTGGTCGTGGACTATGTCGATCAGACGGTTCCGGTTCTCGCCCGGATGGCTGGGAAGCGACGAGCGGGTTATCGCGCGCTGGGCTACGTGATCGAGTAGCGGCGCCCCGTTGTGACCGGGGCGCCGCGGTGTCGATCAGCGCGACCAGATCAGGGCATATTTGCCATCGTCGCCTTCGAAGAGGTTGGCGTAGATGGGTGCGCTGAAGGAGGGATCGTCGAGCTTGACCGAGTGGTAGATCCGATCCTCCTTGGAGGTCCGGCGCCAGGCGGCACCGATCTCGACGCCGGAGACGATCACCCGCAGGTCGGGCGCCTTGTCGCTGGTGGCGGCGGGATCGCTGGGGACGAGGCGTGCCTTGGCGTCGATGGCGAGGGTCTTGATGGTGCCGGTGTAGGTGCCGTCGTTGCTGAGGGTGAACGAACCGATCTGGGACATGGTGGAACTCCTGTGCTGTGTTCAAGCCCGCGACCATCGCGGCCTTGTGGCGATCTGGAGCCCCGGGACGGCCAACCCGCACCGTCAGGCCGCAGCGCATGCGAAGGACGGCGCGTGGCGATCTTGTTGTTGCGCGAGGAGCGGCGACAGCCGCGGGGAAGAAGATCGCCACGCGCTGTTGCGGGGAAGAGGCCGGGTCGCAGACCGCATCGCGGGGCAGATCCGCCCAGAACAAGGCCCGTCGGTCGCAGGGCATCACGGCACCCGGCAGAACCTCCCAGATCCGGTGGGCGTTCTCACGCCGCATGACAGCACCAGGTACAATCGCTCACGTTCCGAATGACAGCGACCTCGGATCATAGTCCCGCCTCCACATGCAAAAGGAGGCGACATGCCGACAGGTGTTTATGTTCGTAAGAACGCGGTCGAGGACCGCTTGAAGGCGGGGATGGCTGCGGAACACGCGGCGGACTTTGCGCAATGGCTTCGTGAGCGACGGTATACGCCACGCACCGTCATTGAGAAGATGCGGCTGCTTGCGAGCTGGACGCGCTGGGCGCGCGCGGAGAATTACACGTTTGCCGCGGTCCGTGAGGCGTATGGGGCATCGTTCGCCTTGATCGCAGCGGGACAGTGCCCGCGCTTCCGAGGCGACGTCAACCAGGACGCGGTCGAGACCGCCAAGCTGTTCATCGCCTATCTCGAGGATCGCGGCGTGTTGGCGCGCCTGCCGGCCAAACCGGTTGCGCCCCTGGTGGCCGAGTTTGCGGCTTGGGCCCGCGAGCAGCGCGGTCTGGCCGAAACGACGCTGGCCACGTATCTTGGGACAATCCTGCCCTTCGTCGATGCGCTGGGGGAGACGCCGAGCGCCTACGACGCGGTGACGATCCGGGCGCACATGACCGAACGCGCGAAAGCGGTATCGATCGCTCGGATGAAGGGGATATCGGTTGGCATCCGCGCGTTCCTGCGCTTCCTGATCGCGACAGGACGATGCCGGCCTGGGCTCGACCACGCCATGCCCAATGTTGCTGGCTGGCGGCTGGCCTCGATCCCGCGCTTTCTGCCCGATGCCGATATCACGCGGATCATCGGAGCGTGCGAGGGAGAGCGTCGCCTACGCGACCGGGCTATCATCCTGATGCTGGTCCGGCTCGGACTTCGGGCGAGCGAGGTCGCACGGCTCAGCTTCGGCGATATCGACTGGCGGCAGGGCAGCATCCGCCTGTTCGGCAAAGGCCGGCGCGAAGAACTGCTGCCGCTCACCCAAGAGATCGGCGACGCGCTGCTTGCCTATATCGACCGCAGCCGACCGACGATGGCCGTGCCATCCCTGTTCATTACCGAATATGCGCCGCTGCGACCGATCGACCGCATCACGGTCAAATGCCTGGTCAAGCGCGCGCTGAAACGCGGGGGTGTCGAGAGCCACTATAAAGGCGCGCATATCCTGCGGCACTCGGCGGCCACGGCGATGCTCCGCCACGGCGTCAGCCTGACCAATGTGGGCACGGTGCTGCGCCATCGGTCGCCGGAGATGACCGCGCATTATGCCAAGGTCGATATCGCGCTTCTGGCGGCTATCGCGCAGCCCTGGCCGGGGAGGTCGCCATGCTGACCGATGATGCCGATCGCTACATCGACCTGCGCCGCTCGCTCGGCTTTAAGCTCGCAAAGACGGCCCGACACCTCACCGCGTTCACGCGCTATGCGGTCGACTGGGGCGATACCCATGTTCGCCGCGAGACCGCGATCACCTGGACGGCGGCCGTCTCGTCGACCCCGCGCAGTCACCAGCGGCGGCTTGGTGAGATCGCGCTCTTCGCCCGCTTCCTACACGCCGAGGATCGCGCGCACGAGGTGCCGCACCATCATCCAAACCACAGTGCTGCAACACGTCCCGCGCCTTATATCTACACATCCGAGGAACTGGTGCGCATGCTCGACGCCGCGGGTAATCTGCGGCGCCAGAAGCCCAGCCCGCTCAGGCGCCACATCTATGTGATGCTGATCGGGCTGCTGGCGTCGACGGGCCTGCGGATATCGGAGGCTCTGAACCTGAGGTTGGACGATCTGCTGCCCGACGGCATGCTGCACCTCCGCCAGACCAAGTTCAACAAGAGCCGGATCGTGCCGATGCATGCCAGCGTGGTCGAGGCGATGCGGGCCTATCTTGAGGTCCGCCGGCGGTTCGCCGGGACGGACGACCATGTGTTCCTCTCGGTGGATGCCAAACAGATGCCGCTTCGGACTGTCGAGAGTACTTTCCATGTGATCCTGCACCAGGCTGGCGTCGGTCAAGATCGGTCACGGCGCCCACGTATCCATGATCTGCGCCACACCTTCGCGACTCGCGTGCTGGAGCAATGCGCGATGCGCCGGGATGATGTTGCGCGGGACTTCGTCGCGCTCTCCACCTATCTCGGCCACG
Source organism: Mesorhizobium waimense (assembly GCF_003601975.1). Taxonomy (GTDB): domain Bacteria; phylum Pseudomonadota; class Alphaproteobacteria; order Rhizobiales; family Rhizobiaceae; genus Mesorhizobium; species Mesorhizobium waimense. Next base: position 4,917 of record NZ_QZWZ01000018.1, on the reverse strand, counting down.
CGAGCATCCGGCATACCTACTGGTATCTGGAAGCCACGCCTAACCTCATGGGCGATATCGCCGCCGCCGCCGAGGCGTTGATCGACGGGAGGCGTCCATGACGCCGATCGCTCCGCTCATCACCCGCTTCATGCGCGAGCACATGCCGCAGCAGCGCGGCTACAGTCCGCACTCCTGCGAGGCCTATGCACACAGCTTCCGGCTGCTGTTCGCCTTCGCTGCCGGGCGCTTGCACACGCGCCCGTCTTTGCTCCAGCTCGAGCAGATAGACGCGGAGATGGTGCTCGCGTTCCTGCATCACATCGAACATGATCGCGGCAACGGCGCGGCGACCCGCAACCTGCGGCTCGCCGCGATCAAGGCGTTCATGCGCTACGTCGAGCTGCGGCACCCAAGCGCCCTGGAGCAGATCGCCCAAATCAACGCTATCCCCGGCAAGCGCCATGACCACAAGCTCATCCGTCACCTGACCACGGACGAGGTCCGCGCCGTGCTCGATGCGCCCGATACAACGACGCGCCTGGGGCTACGGGACCGGGCGATGCTGCACCTTTGCTTCGCCGGTGGCCTGCGCGTCTCCGAACTGGTCGGCCTCACCCTGGACAACGTGACGCTGCAACCCAGTCCGAGCATCCTGGTGTTCGGTAAGGGCCGGCGCGAACGCAGCCTTCCGCTCTGGAAAGAAACGGCCCGCGACGTACGAGCCTGGCTTGCGGTACGCGGAAAGCCACCGGCGACGGAGCTGTTCGTCAACGCTCAAGGGATGGCAATGACCCGCGCCGGCTTCGAGTATATCCTCGAAAAGCATGCAAAGGCGGCCGCGGCTCGATGCCCGAAGCTGATCGGCCGGTCGCTGTCGCCCCATCTTCTGCGGCACAGTTGTGCGGTTCTCATGCTGCAGGCCACGCGCGACATCCGCAAGGTCGCGCTATGGCTCGGCCACGCCGATATCCGCACGACCGAGGTGTACCTGCGGATGGATCCGTCCGAAAAGCTCGAGGCCGTCGAGGCGGTGTTGCCGCCGGAGCTTCGTCGCGGTCGGTTCAAAGCGCCCGACGCATTGATCGCGTCGCTGATGGCCGATGCGCATACCGTGCCGACGTGAGGCGGGATGGGCCGCATGAGCATCATGGCAATGCAAGCCTGACCGGATCTGAGAGGTTCTGCCGGGTGCCGTGATGCCCTGCGACCGACGGGCCTTGTTCTGGGCGGATCTGCCCCGCGATGCGGTCTGCGACCCGGCCTCTTCCCCGCAACAGCGCGTGGCGATCTTCTTCCCCGCGGCTGTCGCCGCTCCTCGCGCAACAACAAGATCGCCACGCGCCGTCCTTCGCATGCGCTGCGGCCTGACGGTGCGGGTTGGCCGTCCCGGGGCTCCAGATCGCCACAAGGCCGCGATGGTCGCGGGCTTGAACACAGCACAGGAGTTCCACCATGTCCCAGATCGGTTCGTTCACCCTCAGCAACGACGGCACCTACACCGGCACCATCAAGACCCTCGCCATCGACGCCAAGGCACGCCTCGTCCCCAGCGATCCCGCCGCCACCAGCGACAAGGCGCCCGACCTGCGGGTGATCGTCTCCGGCGTCGAGATCGGTGCCGCCTGGCGCCGGACCTCCAAGGAGGATCGGATCTACCACTCGGTCAAGCTCGACGATCCCTCCTTCAGCGCACCCATCTACGCCAACCTCTTCGAAGGCGACGATGGCAAATATGCCCTGATCTGGTCGCGCTGATCGACACCGCGGCGCCCCGGTCACAACGGGGCGCCGCGCACATCACCCCGGTATTATGTGGGGCGAAAAACCACAAAAGCCCCGGAATACTGGGGCCGCCGGCACACAACTCCGCATAATCCCGCGCTACGCATAATGCAGAGCGTTTTTAGCTTGGCGTCGCGACGATGACGCGGGTGGCAAGAGCGCGCTGCCGTGGATCGCGACGGTGAGCTAAAAACGTGTTGGACTAAGCCGCCGGCACGGTGGCCGGGCTATGGGCATTCAATGAGGCGCCACCGATGAAAGGCGATCGAACGTCGGTGTGGGCGCGGCAATTGCGGGCGTCGGGTGTGACGAAAGTCGCGCAGATTGCAGGATTGACAGGGTTGCGATTGGCACGGTGCCGGACCGGAAGAGGTTGCAGGGCCCGATGGCGCATGTTCCCGCCAAGCCCGGTCGGTTTGTACCCAAGCGGGTCGGTTGGATTCGGCGAGGAAGCAGGTTGGCCTCTTCTTTCATGACGTATCCTGGTCTGGCGGGCCTGTCGTGAGGCCGTCGAATGTTTCGATGACGATCATCTGGCCTTGATGACAGACCGGGCATGTCCTGAGGGAGTGCCCGGTGAGGTCCTCGTAGCGGTCGCGGTAGTCCTTTGCGGATGGGTCAATGGATGGCTCGGCAACCGGCATGCCGATGAGGGCGCGGCAGCGGGCGAGCTTTTGTGCCCGATGGCGATTGCCGAGGAAGCCGTAATAGCGGATGCGATGGAAGCCGTCGGGCAGAACGTGCAAGAGGAAGCGACGGATGAACTCGTCGGCCGAGACGGTCATGATCTTTTGCCGACCGTGGTGCCGGTAGTCCTTCCAGCGGAAACGAACCGTGCCGTCCTCGATGTCGACGAGGCGATTGTTGGCGATGGCCACACGGTGCGTGTAGCGGCCGACGTAATCGAGGACCGTTTCCGGTCCGGCGAAGGGCGGCTTGGCGTAGACCACCCATGCGGCCTTTCGCAGGGGAGCCAAATAGCGCAGGAAAGCGCTGCGCTCGTTGAGGGCTTTCAAGTCAGAGAAGAATTGCAGCTCGCCTGCCTCGAAGGCTTTCTCCAGATGTTGCAGATACAAGCGACGGAAGAGGCGTGAGAGAACGCGGACCGGCAGGAAGAAGCCCGGCCGGCAGGCGATCCATCGCTCGCCGTTGGCAGACAGGCCGCCGCCGGCGACGACGCAATGCAGGTGGGGATGAAAGACGAGGGTCTGGCCCCAGGTGTGCAGCACGGCGAAGAAGCCGATCTCGGCGCCCAGGTGTCTGGGATCGGCGGCGATGGTGCGCAGCGTCTCGGCGGCCGCACGGAAGAGAATGGCGTAGGCGGCTGCCTTGTTCTGATAGGCAATGGCCGCGATGGCCTCCGGCAGCGTGAAGACGACGTGGAAGTACTGTGTGTCGAGAAGCTCGGCGCGCCGGTCGTCGAGCCATTGCGCACGAGCGAGCGATTGGCACTTCACGCAGTGACGGTCGCGGCAGCTGTTGAACGCGATGCGCTGGTGGCCGCATTGGTCGCACGCTTCGACGTGCCCGCCGAGCGCCGCCGTTCGGCACAGTTCGATCGCCGTCATCACGCGCCGCTGAGCCGTGCTGAGCGACGCGCCATGCTGCGCGCGATAGGTCTCGCCGTAGCGGCGGAAGATATCCGCCACTTCCCACCCCGAGCGGGCCATCGGCGCGCCGCTCAGAAGTACTGCGGCTCGGCAGGCGGCGGCGGCGGGGGCACTGGACGCGGCAAGAGCTCGAACGGGCTGGACGTCGCACAGACCTTGTTGGTGGCAATCCGCAAGTAGTGGGCGGTGGTCGCGAGGCTGCGGTGACCAAGCAGCAGTTGAATGGTGCGCACGTCGGCGCCGGTCTCCAAGAGATGGACAGCGAAGGCGTGTCGCAGACTGTGGGGCGTGACCGGCTTGGACAATCCGGAGAGGTCTCGCGCCTTCGCGCAGGCATGCGCGACCGCATGCCTTGTGATCGGCTGGCCGGGACGATCGCCGGGGAAGAGCCACGCCTTTGGCCGCAGCACCTTCCAATAGCTGCGCAAGGTCGCAAGCAGCTTGGGCGACAGCATCACGTAGCGGTCTTTCTGGCCTTTGCCCTGCGCGACGCGAATGACCATTCTCTGGCTGTCGATGGCCGTGAGCGTCAGGTGGACTGCTTCCGAGATGCGCAAGCCAGCGGCGTAGCACGTTGTCAGGATCGCGTGATGCTTGATGTCGGCCACGCAGTCGAGGAAGCGCTGGACTTCCTCGGGACTGAGGACGACGGGCAGCGTCTGCGGCTTTTTGGGAAGCGGCAGAACGTCTTCAAACGCCCAATCCTTCTCGAGCGTCACCTTGTAGAGGAAGCGAAGCGCCGCAATGGCGATGTGGATCGAGCCGGGCGACAGCTGCTTCTCGTTGGTCAGATAGACCTGATAGGTCCGAATGTCCTCTCGCCCGAGCAAGTCCGGCGACCTGCCGAAGTGACGCGCAAACAGGGAGACCTGCTGCAGGTACGAGCGCTGGGTATTGAGCGCGAGATTCCGCACCTCCATGTCCTCGCTCATGCGTTGCCGAAGTTGGGTCATGACAAGCTCCTTTGTGTCCGATGGAATGGGCTGCAAGCAGCCACTCCATGCTGGCGCAGTCGGAGCTCCTTGTGCACGCATGACCCGCGCGACAGACGACGCCATCAAGATCTCACCGTTGGCACACAACCACCTTGCCGCTCCGCGATCGCGGAGCGGGTTAGTCCAATCGGTGTTATGCGCTGCACCGCATAACACCGAGTTCGGTGCGGCATGGAAGAAGACCTCGCGAGAGGGCCGCGACTACCACTCCGTCAAGCTCGACGACCCGAGCTTCCCCGCTCCGATCTATGCGAGCCTGGTCGAGACCGAAACGCAGGGCGAGTTCTCCCTCATCTGGTCCCGCCGCGCCGCCGAGTGAAATCGGCACCAAGCAGAACGAAGCCCCGTCCGGTGGACGGGGCTTCGCCATGTTCAGATCCGCCACCGCCCAAAACATAGTCAGTTCGATGCAGCAGGCTAGCACTACTTTGGCAGATTTTCAGGATTGAGGGATTTGCGGCAATGCGGGCAGCGGCTTGGCGGCGGCTGCGCGAGTGCGATGAGGATGGCCTGACGGACGGCGGGCAGGCTCGGTTGCGGGGGTGGAC
>NZ_QZWZ01000189.1 GCF_003601975.1 Mesorhizobium waimense | reverse complement strand
CGCCTCGAACCCCGACCCGCGCGCCCTTGGCCTGACCTCCAGCCATCTCGCCTATGTCATCTACACCTCAGGCTCAACCGGAACCCCAAAGGGCGTCATGGTCGAGCATCAAAGCCTGGTCAATCTCGCGGTGGCCCAGATCGGACTTTTTGGCGTTGGTTCAAATAGCCGTGTCGTGCAGTTCGCCTCCTTCGGGTTTGATGCAAGTGCTTGGGAGCTTGTCATGGCGTTTGGCTCGGGCGCCGCCTTGCATTTGCCTGCAGACGAGCTCCGTCAAGCCAGTAACAGGCTATCGGATTACCTGCGTAGTGAAGCCATCACCCATGCGACGTTGCCTCCAGTATTCTTTCAGGGAAGCAGGAATCGGGAATGTTTGGCATCACAAGTTCTCATTCTTGCTGGAGAACTGCCGAAAGCTGGACTCATCCGCAGTTTGGCCTCGGCCTCTGTTGTCAATGCATATGGACCTACCGAAGCAACAGTCTGCGCGACCGTTTGGAATTGCCCGGCTGGTTTTGACGGGTCGGTTGTCCCGATCGGGCGTCCGATCGCGAACACGCGGGTGTATCTGCTGGACGCTCATGGCCAGCCGGTTCCGTTCGGAGCGGTGGGTGAGCTCCATATCGGCGGGGCGGGGGTGGCGCGCGGCTACCTCAACC
>NZ_QZWZ01000188.1 GCF_003601975.1 Mesorhizobium waimense | reverse complement strand
CCGCTGAGCCTGCGCTTGGTCGAGGAAATGCTGCTGGCGCGCGGCATTGTCGTTTCCTACGAGACGATCCGCCGGTGGGGAAAGAAATTCGGGCCCGACTACGCGCGTCGCCTTCACCGCAAGCAGCCCAGCCGGAACGACATCTGGCACCTGGACGAGGTGGTCATCACCATCGCCGGCAGACAGCACTGGTTGTGGCGGGCGGTCGATCAGGACGGCTGTGTACTTGATGAGATCGTCCAGAACCGGCGCAACACCAAGGCGGCAAAGCGATTGCTGATCCGGCTCCTGAGAAAGCAGGGTCTCACGCCGAAGCGGATGGTCACCGACAAGCTGCGTTCCTACGGCGCCGCACGCCGCCAGATCATGCCGAACGTCGAACATCGGTCGCACAAAGGTCTCAACAACCGCGCCGAGAATTCGCATGTGCCGTTGCGAAAGCGGGAGCGCATGATGCAGGGGTTCCGATCACCGGGATCGCTGCAACGTTTCGTCTCGATCTTCTCTGCCCTCAGAAATCTCTTCGTCCCACCTCGCATCAAACGCTCGGCAGCTGCCATTCACCTCCACCGCCTCCAGGCCATGGCGGCGTGGAAGACCATGACCGGAACGCTCGCCTGAATTCTGCAGCAGCGGCCTTAATCCGATCTATCTCAGATAACGTGACAAGCCC
>NZ_QZWZ01000187.1 GCF_003601975.1 Mesorhizobium waimense | reverse complement strand
TGCATGGCGACGGCAGCGGGGTTGGCGAGGCGCAACGGATGCTGCCGCAGGCGCTGAACGAGCGGCTGCGGGCCCAGGCGCGGCGGCTGGGGGTGAGCCTGGCGAGCCTCTGCCATCTGGCCTGGGGCCAGGTGGTGGCGCTGAGCAGCGGGCGCGAGCAGGTGGTGTTCGCCACGGTGCTGTTCGGTCGCATGCATGCGGGTGCAGGCGCCGAGCGGGCGCTGGGCCTGTTCATCAACACCCTGCCTGTGCGGCTTGACTTGGACGGCAGCGGGGTCGAGGCGAGCGTGCGCACCACGCACGCGCGGCTTGCCGAGCTGCTGGCGCACGAGCATGCCTCGCTGGCGCAGGCGCAACGCTGCAGCGGCGTTGCGGCACCGGCGCCGCTGTTCAGCGCGCTGCTGAACTACCGCCACAACACGCCGGCGGCCATGGCCGGCTCCGGCACGGATGATATCCTGTCGGGCATGGAATGGCTGGGCGGGGAGGAACGCACCAACTATCCGCTGACCCTTTCGGTAGAGGATTTTGGCGAGGCGCTCGGCCTGACCGCGCAGGTGGCGGAGCCAATCTCTGCGGATCGGGTGTGCGGCTACATGCAGCGGGCGCTCGAACAGCTGGCGGAGGCATTGGAGCGAGCTCCGAATACGCCGGTGCGCGAGCTCGACATCCTGCCGGCCGAGGAGCGG
>NZ_QZWZ01000186.1 GCF_003601975.1 Mesorhizobium waimense | reverse complement strand
GTCCATCCCGGAATTATGGGACGCCGTGGCCGTCGCCATCGATCGTTTCCACCCCAAAGAATGCGAAAACCTGTTCGCCCACGCCGGCTACGATGCCTAACCGTGATTATCCAGAAACTGCTCTAGCGGCGGCGTCGACCTGTTCCGCGTCTTCGACTGCCTGAACTGGGTCGAGAACATGCGCGTCGCCATGGACGCGGTCGGCGCCGAAGGCAAGCTGATCGAAGCGGCGATGTGCTATACCGGCGACATACTCGATCCGGCGCGGGCCAAATACGACCTCAAATATTATATCGGGCTGGCGAAGGAATTGCAGGCCGCGGGCGCCCATATCATCGCGGTCAAGGATATGGCCGGGCTGCTGAAGCCAAGTGCGGCGCGCGTGCTGTTCAAGGCGCTGCGCGAGGAGACCGACCTGCCGATCCATTTCCACACACATGACACGTCGGGCCTGTCGGCGGCCACGGTGCTGGCGGCGGTGGAGAGTGGTGTCGACGCCATCGACGCAGCGATGGACTCCTTCTCGGGCAACACTTCGCAACCGTGTCTCGGCTCGATCGTCGAGGCGCTCAAGGGCACCGAGCGCGACCCCGGCCTCGACCCGCAATGGATCCGCCACATCTCGTTCTACTGGGAAGCGGTGCGCAACCAGTATGCCGCGTTCGAGAGCGACCTCAAAGGACCGGCCTCGGAAGTCTATC
>NZ_QZWZ01000185.1 GCF_003601975.1 Mesorhizobium waimense | reverse complement strand
CTGTCGAAGCGAAGGCTGCGCCCATCGTTCAACCGCAACTCGATCATTGCAGGCACGCGCGCAACGTCCTCGCGCACGAGCGGGGCGCCAAGCATGGCTAACGTGTCTACGGGAAGGAAGACCGTATGAGAGCATGAGGAATTGTGTGGCAGTGCCGAAGTTGGGGAGAATGCGATATGGCTGGGCAGTGATTTTCGTCGAGACCAGTCCTTTTGAAACCACCGAGCCGATCGAGCCGCCGTTCACCATCGAATCCTGATATCGCCTCAACGTCGAATGAGTCGGCGACGATCCTGCAGTTCCGCATCTGGCTGAAGGGTCTCAGCCCAATGGTCTGGCGTCGAGTGCAGGTGCCGGCGACCATGGCTCTGCGCGAGTTTCACGGCGTTCTCCAGGTGGCGATGGGCTGGGAAAGCGTTCACCTGTACCAGTTTATCGTGCATACGGTCCGTTACGGCTCATGGGAGTTGACCGCGGAATCGCCGGACATCGGCCTCGACACCCTGAAACTGCGTAAGGGCAGCCGGCTTCTCTACGAATACGATCTCAATGTTCCCTGGGAGCACGAGGTGCGGCTGGAAGAGCGGCGCTCTGCCAAACCAGAAACGCATTATCCCTGCTGCATCGGCGGTGACGGCAATTGCCCGCCAGAGGACAGCGGCGGCCCTGAAAGGTGGACGCGGCAGAAGGACGAGGCCCTTGGGCTGGAAATGGATAAGGATCTCG
>NZ_QZWZ01000184.1 GCF_003601975.1 Mesorhizobium waimense | reverse complement strand
GATGACGAAGCCCGAGGCAACGTCGAGGGCAGCAAACAACGACGTCGTGCCATGACGAACGTAGGAATGGGTCCGGCGCTCCGGCATGCCAGGCATCATCGGCAGGACGGGCTGCTCGCGGTCGAGGGCCTGGATCTGGCTCTTCTCGTCGACGCTCAGCACCAGCGCGCGATTGGGCGGCGACAGGTAGAGCCCGACGATGTCGCGCACCTTGTCGACGAACAGCGGGTCGCTCGACAGCTTGAACGTCTCCGAGCGATGCGGCTGCAGCCCGAAGGCAGTCCAGATCCGACGGATCGTCGTGTGCGAGAAGCCGGTCGCCCCGGCCATCGAGCGGATCGACCAGTGTGTCGCGTCGCTGGGCAGGGACCGCAGCGTCCGCTCGATCACGGCGGCCACCTGATCGTCGTCGATCGTCCGGGGCCTGCCGGGCCGGGCTTCGTCCAGCAGGCCCTCGACGCGATCCTTGAGGAAGCGACGCCTCCACTTGCCGACCGTGTGCTCATGCACTCCCAGTTCAGCCGCGACGACCTTGCTGGGGATGCCGTGGGCGCATCGCAGGATGATCCGGCAACGCTCCGACATCGATCGTGCGACACGTCGGCGACGGACCTGTCGTTCGAGATAATCCTGCTCGTCTGCGCTCAGAACCAACGGCGCGGTTGGGCGGCCATTCGCGTTCGCCATAATGCGCTCCTCTCCAGAAGCGACGTAGCATACAATGTAACGAACTTCAGTTCCAGATGA
>NZ_QZWZ01000183.1 GCF_003601975.1 Mesorhizobium waimense | reverse complement strand
GTTAGCACTCGCCATTGGTGAGTGCTAACCAAGGGTCCGGCGCTGCCGGGCTTGTTTGTCCGGCTTCGCCGGACGGAGGAACAGTTCTCACCGTTCTCATTCGAGGAAGAAAAAATGGCAAAGTCGAAGTTCCGCCCGCTTCATGACCGCGTGGTCGTTCGCCGGGTTGAATCCGAATCCAAGACCGCTGGCGGGATCATCATCCCGGATACGGCGAAGGAAAAGCCGCAGGAAGGCGAGATCATCGCCGTCGGTTCCGGCGCCCGCGACGAAGCCGGCAAGCTCGTCCCCCTGGACGTCAAGGCTGGCGACCGCATCCTGTTCGGCAAGTGGTCGGGCACCGAAGTCAAGCTCAATGGCGAAGACCTTCTGATCATGAAGGAATCCGACATCATGGGCATCATCGGCTGAATATCGGCCTCACCGTCATCTAAATCTGCGGGCTCGATCGAAGCCCCTGCCAGGAGCTAAACATGGCTGCCAAAGAAGTAAAATTCTCCCGTGATGCCCGTGAGCGCATGCTGCGCGGCGTCAATATCCTTGCCGACGCGGTGAAGGTCACGCTCGGCCCCAAGGGCCGCAACGTTGTCATCGACAAGTCGTTCGGCGCCCCGCGCATCACCAAGGACGGCGTCACCGTCGCCAAGGAAATCGAGCTTGAAGACAAGTTCGAGAACATGGGCGCGCAGATGGTCCGCGAAGTTGCTTCGAAGACCAACGACATCGCCGGCGACGGCACCACGACCGCGACCGT
>NZ_QZWZ01000182.1 GCF_003601975.1 Mesorhizobium waimense | reverse complement strand
GGTCCCGGCATGCGATCAAGCATCAAAATGCCCACGGGCGCTCCGTGGAACGCCAGTCGAGGCCTCACCCAGGATGGCCAGCGCTTTTGTTGGATATGAGGAAAATCAGTCATATGTTGTCATCCTTTGGCAGGTTGTCATAGTATCACGCGGCCTTAGCTGAATTCCTGCTACGATGGCCGCGTTATGGCCGGACTTCTGCACCTCTTCCGAACCGCGGTCATTATCGCGACGCTTATAGCTCGCTGGGCTGCAGTGGTAATATTGCCGCAGCCTGACGGTGCCTCATGTCGGAGATCGAATTTGCGTTGCGCGGCATCCCAATCCATAAAAGTCAGCAATTTACCAGCAGGTCGCGTGACATGTTGCTCAGCGACTTCGCGCCATTATCAGTCACGCGAACGGTTTCGCTGAAGATGTAACCTTCGGCCTTTTCAAAGATACCAATAAGCAGGTGGAAGGTCATGTTGGCCTGAAGCACGGTCTCATCGCCCTCCTGGAAGCTCGGGCCGCCGTCTACCCAATCGATGCCTATCGAGTATCCAATTCTGGATTCTTTTCGCACGCCTCGAGGTCCAAATTCGCGTCGAAAAGCTTGCTCCACGTCACTGCTCGTCACCCCAGCCCGCATAGCTTCAAAGGCAGCTAGGAAACCGTCAAGGCACGCTTGGTGCACGTGCCGCGATCTAGCGGTCGGTTCTCCCAAAAATACCGTTCGCGACAATGCGCAGCAATATCGGTGACGGACGGCGCCGAGTTCGAAATTCG
>NZ_QZWZ01000181.1 GCF_003601975.1 Mesorhizobium waimense | reverse complement strand
GAGGCGGCGCCATCTTGTCATCCAGCCGAAGGTGCGCTCGACAACCCAGCGGCGGGGCAAGACTTCGAAGCCCTTCTGGTCGTCGGATCTGCGGATGATCTCTACCACGAAGTCCAGATAGGCGGCCTTATCCATGAGCTTCAGCCGGTCGTAGGCGCCGTCGGCGAACAGATGCTTCACCCAGGGCCAGCGCTTGCGGATACCATCCAGGATCGCCTGAGCGCCGGCGCTGTCGGAGATATCGGCCGGCGTCAGGTTGACCATCAACAGCCGCCCATCCGTATCGACGGCGATGTGGCGCTTGCGGCCGACAATCTTCTTGCCGGCGTCGTACCCTCTTGTTTCCGCTTGCGGAGCCTTGACCGACTGGCTGTCGATCACGCCCGCCGTGGGACTGGCCTCGCGCCCGGCTCGCTCGCGGTCCAGCATCAGCGCCACGTCGTGGATGGTCTGGAACAGAAAGCGCCGCGCCAACTCGCGAAACCAGCCGTAGACCGTCTGCCAGGCGCCGAAATGGATCGGCAGCATCCGCCAGCCGCAACCCGAGCGCACAAGGTAGCGCACCGCGTTGATCACCTCACGGAAATCAACCTCGCGCGGACGGCCGCGACGCCCAGGCTTGGGCATCAGCGGAGCGATCTGTTCCCACTCCTCGTCCGTCAGATCGGACGGGTAGCGCTTGGTCTTCTTGGCGATCTTGGCCATCCGGCCACGGCTCTGTTCGGTCCACATCCACAGCTTGAATCACAAACCAGCCTCCGCCGAAATCCCAATTTTCCGATTTTCCAAACGGCCTCT
>NZ_QZWZ01000180.1 GCF_003601975.1 Mesorhizobium waimense | reverse complement strand
GCGATAACTCGGTTCATATGGACGACCGACAGTCCAAGCACGTCGGCCAATTCCAATTGAGACAAAGGAAGCCGGAAACTCATGCCGATCGTTCGTTTGACGCCCTGAAGTCGAACAAAGAGCTCGCACACAAGATGTGCCAAGTGAGACGTTTTTGACCGCCTACCCATGGCCACGATCCATTCCCGATGAATGGCGCCGTCCACGAGTGTATCCAACCACAAAAGGCGGGTCAGATGGGGCGCTTCCTCGGTGATGGCACGTAGCCGACTATGCTCGGCAACGATCACCCGGCAGGGTGACAGGGCGATGATGCCGTGGTCCATGGTCTTCAGCAGAAAGGCGTGCAGATCCACAAAATCCCCAGGCACCTGCAAGGACGTGAATTGCCGCCCGCCATCCTCCAGCACTTTGTATCGCGCAGCCAGACCGTCAAGGATCAGGGTGCTGTAGGTCGGCCTTGAGCCCTCCGAAACAATATCCTGCCCCGTGGCAAAGTCCTTTTCGACCGACATGGCACCAGCGAGCAGCGCCTTTTCATGTTCCGAGAGGGCGTCGTGCTGGCCAAGGTTCAGATAAAGGGACTCTAGCATCAAATTCCCTGCTGTGTTCGACGGCCTAGGTCAAACGCCGGAGATCGGGGGTGGTTGCAGGCAGCTACGGACTGCATTCCCCGACACGTTCGGCAAGGGGCGTCGATCGCTACCTTTGAGGCTAACTCTTTGGAACAATGATCCCGGACGGGAATTCTGAATCTAATGCGGTCTCGGATGCTGTACCAATGGAACGCTTCTATTTCGACTTGTA
>NZ_QZWZ01000017.1:157500-162382 GCF_003601975.1 Mesorhizobium waimense | reverse complement strand
ATGAACGATCCGACCGTTGGCGCGTTCTTCACTGTTCTCGCAGCGAAGCCGGCGTCCGAAATACGGATGCCAGCGATAATGGACTTCGACCTCCTGCCCAACATGGGCAGAATGACCCCGAGATTGCAAAACCACGCAGCGCCCGTTCGGCGGCGTTGTTAGTGAGGCAAATCCTGCCGTCGCTGAGGAAGGACGTGAAGCCGTCCCAGCGCTTCAGCACATAGTCGATTGGCTCAGCAACCGGGGAACTCCGGGACAATTTTGCCCGCTCGGTCCGCATCCATTCCTCAAGCGCCTCTGCGATCGGTCGGCTCTCCTGCTGGCGTCGTTGCAGGCTCTCGTCGGCGGCAAGACCGTTGATGTCGCGCTCGATGTCGAACAGCGCGTCCATGCGTTTGACCGCCTCGAGCGCGATCGGAGAGATCGGCGCGGCACTTGCCGCGCCTGGCGTTGGTGGCGATGTCGGCGAGCACGAAGAACTTACGACGTGCATGCGCCCAGCACAGCGCCTGGGTCAGCGGACCGGGATCACGGTCCACCTTGAAGAGCGGATTGTAGCCGCTATAGGCGTCCGCCTGCAGAATGCCGCTAAAGGTCTTCAGATGGCGCTCGGGCAGGCACCCTGGCCGTTATGCCAGATCACCTTGATCAGCCCTCCCTGACGCCCGCGGAAACAGAACAAGTGGCCGCTGTGCGGATCGCGCTTCAAGGTCTCCTGCACCATCAATGCGAGGCCGGGGAAGCCCTTGCGCATATCCGTATAACCAGTGGCCAGCCACACCTTCACATCGCGCGGGACCGGGATCATCGCCGCTCCAGCACATCCAGGGTCCGGCCGAGCGCCTCGCTATCGATATCACTCTCGACCCGCAGGCGACGGGCGCCGCCAAGCTCGATGGTCACCGTGCTGCTCTTCTTGCGCGATCGCGATATCGGTGGTTGCTGCGCAGGCGGTTGCGGCGCCGGCCGCGCCTCGACGACCTCCACCGCAACGAGCTGTGGCACGCTCGGCGCGGAGATCTGGCAGAGCTCCTTGCGCCACCGAAAAAGCTGGCTCCCATGAATGCCGGCCGATCGTGCAATCTCGAAAACACTGGCCCCAGGCTCAAACGTCGCTGCGACCAGCCACTCCTTCTCCTCCCGAGACCAGCGCCGGCGGCGCTCAACCGACGTGATCACTTCGATCTGATGCTTCGTCACAGGTCTACTCCTAGTGCTTGCACTAGGACTGGCAGCCTTCAGCCTACCTCAGCAAGGCGGCCGTCACCGTGGGGATACAGAACCTCCGCCTGGCAATCCGCTGCAGGCGAATGCCAAACGGCTTCTCGAGCAGCTGCATGTCGGCTGCTGGCGCGACCGAGACATCCCCAGCCTCGAAACGCAAAAACCGCCCCGGTCAGACCGGGACGGTTAGCGTACTATGATAGAAGTGGTTGCGGGGACAGGATTTGAACCTGTGACCTTCAGGTTATGAGCCTGACGAGCTACCGGGCTGCTCCACCCCGCGTCAACCTTAGAAGTAAGCCGAAACTTACCGGATTCAAGCCGCCGCCAAATGAAAGGGCCGCTTGCGCGGCCCAAAATCCCGTTTGGCGGGCCTAATCGTAAGGAGAAGATTTCCAACGTGCGCTTGGCAGACCTGGCAGCGACCTACTCTCCCGCGTCTTGAGACGAAGTACCATCAGCGCTGGAGCGTTTCACGGCCGAGTTCGGAATGGGATCGGGTGCAGCCGCTCCGCCATAACCACCAGGTCGGCAAAACGCACGTTATTCGAGAAGCTGTTTTCTGTGCCATCCATCTCAGCGCAATCCAAAGGATTGTCGCCTCGATGGGCATAAGGAATGAGAACGATCAAGCCGATCGAACTATTAGTACCGGTAAGCTTCAAGCGTTGCCGCTCTTCCACACCCGGCCTATCAACGTGGTCGTCTTCCACGGTTCTCAGGGAATACTCGTTTTAAGGTGGGTTTCCCGCTTAGATGCCTTCAGCGGTTATCCCGTCCGGATATAGCTACCCTGCTATGCGGCTGGCGCCACAACAGGTCCACCAGAGATCCGTCCATCCCGGTCCTCTCGTACTAGGGACAGATCCTTTCAATATTCCTACACCCACGGCAGATAGGGACCGAACTGTCTCACGACGTTCTGAACCCAACTCACGTACCGCTTTAAATGGCGAACAGCCATACCCTTGGGACCTGCTCCAGCCCCAGGATGCGATGAGTCGACATCGAGGTGCCAAACAACCCCGTCGATATGGACTCTTGGGGGTCATCAGCCTGTTATCCCCGGCGTACCTTTTATCCGTTGAGCGATGGCCCTTCCACGCGGGACCACCGGATCACTATGACCGACTTTCGTCTCTGCTCGACTTGTCAGTCTCGCAGTCAGGCAGGCTTATGCCATTGCACTCAGCGAACGATTTCCGACCGTTCTGAGCCCACCATCGCGCGCCTCCGTTACTCTTTAGGAGGCGACCGCCCCAGTCAAACTACCCACCATACATTGTCCCGGACCCGGATAACGGGCCGCGGTTAGACATCCATAGTAATAAGGGTGGTATTTCAAGGGTGGCTCCACCTGAGCTGGCGCCCAGGTTTCAAAGCCTACCACCTATCCTACACATGCCACTACGAATGCCAATGTAAAGCTATAGTAAAGGTGCACGGGGTCTTTCCGTCTAACCGCAGGAACCCCGCATCTTCACGGGGAATTCAATTTCACTGAGTCTATGCTGGAGACAGCGGGGAAGTCGTTACGCCATTCGTGCAGGTCGGAACTTACCCGACAAGGAATTTCGCTACCTTAGGACCGTTATAGTTACGGCCGCCGTTTACTGGGGCTTCGATTCAGAGCTTGCACCCCTCCTCTTAACCTTCCAGCACCGGGCAGGCGTCAGACCCTATACGTCGTCTTGCGACTTCGCAGAGCCCTGTGTTTTTGATAAACAGTCGCTACCCCCTGGTCTGTGCCACCCTCCTCTGCTTGCGCAGAAAAGGGTCACGCTTCTTCCGAAGTTACGCGTGCAATTTGCCGAGTTCCTTCAGCATAGTTCTCTCAAGCGCCTTGGTATACTCTACCAGACCACCAGTGTCGGTTTCGGGTACGGTCTATAAGGAGGAGCTATTTCCTGGAACCACGCAGCAGCCCTTTCAATCCGATAAGATTGGACTACCTCAATGATCCGTCACTACCTCCAGGCCCACGAATATTAACGTGGTTCCCATCGACTACGCGTTTCCGCCTCGTCTTAGGGGCCGGCTAACCCTGCTCAGATTAACTTTAAGCAGGAACCCTTGGTCTTTCGGCGGGGGAGTCTCTCACTCCCCTTACGTTACTCATGTCAGCATTCGCACTTCTGATACCTCCACCGCCCCTCACGGGTACGGCTTCATCAGCTTACAGAACGCTCCGCTACCGCTCGTATTGCTACGAACCCTAAGCTTCGGTGTATGGCTTTAGCCCCGTTACATTTTCGGCGCAAAGACCCTTATTTAGACCAGTGAGCTGTTACGCTTTCTTTAAATGATGGCTGCTTCTAAGCCAACATCCTGGTTGTTTTGGGATCCTCACATCCTTTCCCACTTAGCCATAACTTGGGGACCTTAGCTGTAGGTCAGGGTTGTTTCCCTTTTCACGACGGACGTTAGCACCCGCCGTGTGTCTGCCGACTAGTACTCCCAGGTATTCGGAGTTTGGTTAGGTTTGGTAATCCGGTGAGGACCCCTAGCCCATCCAGTGCTCTACCCCCTGGGGTATTCGGTCGACGCTCTACCTAAATAGATTTCGCGGAGAACCAGCTATTTCCGAGTTTGATTGGCCTTTCACCCCTAGCCACAAGTCATCCCGAACTATTGCAACAGTTATGGGTTCGGTCCTCCAGTAAGTGTTACCTTACCTTCAACCTGCTCATGGCTAGATCACTCGGTTTCGGGTCTAATGCGACGAACTGAACGCCCTATTCAGACTCGCTTTCGCTGCGCCTACACCTATCGGTTTAAGCTTGCTCGTCACACTAAGTCGCTGACCCATTATACAAAAGGTACGTGGTGACCCTTGCGGGCTCCCACTGTTTGTAGGCAATCGGTTTCAGGTACTCTTTCACTCCCCTTGTCGGGGTGCTTTTCACCTTTCCCTCACGGTACTAGTTCGCTATCGGTCATGCACGAGTACTTAGGCTTGGAGGGTGGTCCCCCCAATTTCAGACAGGATTTCACGTGTCCCGCCTTACTCGAGGACGATGATTTGCATTACGCGTACGGGGCTGTCACCCACTATGGCCCTACTTTCCAGAAGGTTCCGCTTGTCTCATCATCGCCACTGGCCTGGTCCGGGTTCGCTCGCCACTACTTCCGGAGTCTCGGTTGATGTCCTTTCCTACGGGTACTTAGATGTTTCAGTTCCCCGCGTTCGCCACTTTATCCCTATGTATTCAGGATAAGTTACCTATTATCGATACTTGGAAACCACAGCAGCAAGTTGCCCTGCTGCTCTGATTTTCCAAGTACCTTAGGTGGGTTTCCCCATTCGGAAATCTACGGATCAAAGGGTATTCGCACCTCCCCGTAGCTTATCGCAGCGTATCACGTCCTTCATCGCCTGTGCATGCCAAGGCATCCACCAATTGCCCTTAAGACACTTGATCGTTCTCATTGCCAATGCCCATCGCGCAATCCCGAAGGGATTGTCGCTCGAACCAGATCCTGTGCAGAACCTGGATTCAATGGAATTGGCACAAAAAGACCAGCTTCTCGAGATCGGTTCGAGGGCGCGGTTAGGCAAACCCATCATATGCGGGAGATTGAGCGTCTCCCGCGACAAATCATGAACCTTTCGGATCATGAAGTTCGAACAAATCTTCTCTTTACGATGTCATACAGA
>NZ_QZWZ01000017.1:0-155000 GCF_003601975.1 Mesorhizobium waimense | reverse complement strand
ATTGCGGATCGACATCAAAGCCAACGAGTGAGGCGCCTGCGCACCCCGCGAGACGCCCCCTTATAAGAGACTGTGGGAAGACCACTATAAGAGAGACGCGTGGTTGGGGATTTCGGCCAAGGCTGGGCGTTTCGTTGACTTAAACCGCCGTGACAGGCAAATGTCATGCGCACAACAAAAACGACAAGCCGTTCCGCCCGGGGAAGAAGCAGCCTTTCTGGATGCCTGATACGGAAGATGTCATAGCCGAACTCGGCAATGAGCCGCCGCTGATCGCGGATGGCCGTAGCGGCCCGCCCGACCGGCGCGAGGTTTCGGCGCGTTGGCTGTCTGGCACCTTTCTTACCGGCGTGACCTCGAGCGTGCTGATGGGCGTGGCGCTGTTCGCGGCGCTGGACGGGCGCCAGCAATTGGCGACGCCACCCGAGATCGCCGAACTGGCTCAGCTCGGAAACGGCGGCGATTCAGGCGAAGTCGCCAAGACGACCAGGCTGGTGGCGCTGCGCCAGATTGCCAAGGCCAAGGACCGCCGGCGCATGGAAGTGTCGATGGTGACCAAGGTCGGCGACCGCGACGTTATCCACACCATGCCCTTCGTGCAGATCAAGATGGCGCTAGCCGCCGGCCACACGACCAACCGCTCCTACCCGCCTTTCGACCCGATGCAGGTGTTCGGCGACGACGGCGACGACAATGCCGGCCAGCCGGCGACCGCGGCCGCCACCGCCGGTCAGATCTATGGCGCCAAGGTCGAAAGCGAAATGAGCCTGAAGACGATCGATTTCCCGATCGAGACGGCATCCTTCGACGAAAAGAGCGACCTCTCCGCCGACGAGGTGGAAAAGGTGGTGCGCGAGGCCGGCACGGACCTCAGCGACGGCGCCATTCAGGTTGCCTCGCTGCATTATGTCGACCCGCAGCGATTCGGCGACGCCTTCGCCGAATCGATGGCCGGGTCCTATGACGTCAAGATCGTGCCGGAGAACGTCTCCGTGTCGCCGCGCGTCGTCGCGGACGACCAGGCGCCGGCATTCGCCGAGGAAATCATCCCCTTCACCAAGGATCTCGACATTACCGAAGCCTTCGCCGATTCGGGCTATACCGGCCCGGACGCCACCGGCATGGCCGAGGCGATCGGCAAGCTCTTGAACGCGCCGGCGCTGAAGGCCGGAACCGTGCTGCGCGTCGGGCTCGAGATCCATGGCGACGCGGCCAAGGTGGTTCGCACCAGCGTTTACGACCGGACCCAGCACATCGTCACCATCGCGCTCGACGATCGCGGCCAGTATGTGCCGGCGCAGGAGCCCGAACCCAATCCCGAATTGTTGACGGCATTCGATGATTCGCCGCCGGTGGTGGTGCGCGGCAACCTGCCGAACGTCTATGACGGCATCTACCGTGCGGCCTATTCCTACGGCATGTCGAAGAAGCTGACCCAGCGGCTGGTCCGGCTGCTGGCCTCCGGTGTCGACTTCCAGTCGCGGCTGAGCCCCTCGGACCGTATCGACGTCCTGTTTTCCCAACCGGACGGCGACGACCAGGCTTCCGACGAGTCCCAACTGCTCTACGTCTCGGCGACCTTCGGCGGACAGACGCGCAATTTCTACCGCTTCCAGATGCAGGACGGCAGCAGCGACTATTTCGATCAGGACGGCTCGAGCGCACAGCAGTTCCTGTTGCGTAATCCGCTGCCGGCCGGGAAATTCCGCTCCGGCTTCGGCGCCCGGCGCCACCCGATCCTCGGTTATGTCCGCATGCATACCGGCGTCGACTGGGCAGCCCCGATCGGCACGCCGATCATAGCCGCCGGCAACGGCGTCATCGAGAAGGCCGGCTGGGCCGGTGGCTATGGCAAGCAGATCATCATCCGCCACGCCAATGGCTACGAGACGTCCTACAATCACCAAAGCGCCTTTGCCAAAGGCATGGAGCCGGGCGTCCATGTCCGCCAGGGCCAGACCATCGGCTTTCTCGGCCAGACCGGCCTCGCCACCGGCCCGCATCTTCATTACGAGCTGATCGTCAACGGTACCAAGGTCGATCCGATGCGCGTCCGCCTGCCGGTCGGCAAGGTGCTGAAAGGCGACGACCTCGTTGCCTTCAAGCGTGAGCGCGAACGCATCGACGACCTGCTCAAGCAGGAAGACAACGATTCGCTGAAGGTCGCCAGCGCCAAGGTTGAAGGGTAACCCCTCGCCCCGAATCGATTCCGCGCCGAATCAGTCCGGCGAACCATCCGTGCCGCGCGACCAGGGCAGTGACCGTCCCGAAACAGTCATCCAGGCAATGACCGCCGAAAGCAGGCAGAGCAGCGCGGTGACCCAGGCGACGGCCGCGAAGGCCGCATCGCTGGCGGCGAGCCGCGTTGCATCGAGTTCGGGCGCCAGCCCTGCCGATACCGGTTCGCCGAAACCGGGAATGCCCGGCCTGACGCTGGTGTCCAGCATCGTCGAATAAACCCAGGCCGCGAGCGATCCCATCGCCGCCACCGCGATCAGGCCGCCGATGCGCGAGACGGCATTGTTGATCCCCGAGGCCGCACCGGTGTCCTTGTCCTCGACCGCCGTCATGATCGCGGTCGACAGCGGCGACACGACCAGCGCCATGCCGAGCCCCATCAGCGCCATCAGCGGAAATACCCCGGTCCAGAAATTGTGGATGCCGGCATGAGCGAGCAACGCAAGCCCGGCAAAGGCAAAAGCGACGACCAGGCTGCCGCTGGCGATCGGAAAGCGCGGACCGATGCGGTCGGACCACTGGCCGACCGGCCCCGACAACAGCGCGATCAACGCCGACAGTGGCAGGAAGATGAAGCCGACCTCGGCCGTGCTCAGCCCCCAGCCGGCAATCAGCAGCATCGGCAGGTAGAACAGATTGGCCGACAGAGCGAAATAAAGGAAGAAGGTCGCGACATTGGCGCCGGCAAAAGCGCCGATCCGAAACAGCTTGAGATCGATCATCGGCTCGCGCTGACGCAGTTCGAAGGCGATGAAGACGACGAGCAGCACGACGCCGGCGGCAATGCTTGGACCTGACATGTGGCCACCGCCTTCGGCGCTCATCGACGTCAGCCCGTAGGCCAGCGATCCGAAGGCAAGCGTTGCCAGTGCGGCACCCCCGAGATCGAGGCTACGCTTCTCCGTCGGCGCATCGGCGGGAATCTTGGCCAGGAGAAGATAGATCGAGAGCAGCCCGAGCGGCAGGTTGATGGCGAAGATCGCCCGCCAGATGCCGTTGCCGAAGGTCGAAAGCACCAGTCCGCCCAGCACCGGGCCAAGCGCCGTCGTCAGTGCCGAGGCCGCCGCCCAGATGCCGATCGCCCGGCCGCGCTCCTTTTTCGGATAGGCTTTGGCGATGATGGCGAGACTGCCCGGCACCATGATCGCGGCGCCGATACCTTGCAGGGCGCGAAACGCAATCAGCACGCCGGCATTGGGCGCCACCGCGCAGGCGAGAGACGCGGCTATGAACAGGGCGATGCCGACGACGAAGGCGAGCCGAAGGCCGAATCGGTCGCCCGCCGCACCGCCGGCAAGGATCAGCGCCGAAAGCGTCAGTGCGTAGGCGTTGGAAATCCATTGTGCCTCGGCGAGGCTGGCACCGAGATCGACGCGTATCGCCGGCGTGGCGATGGCCAGGATCGAGCCGTCGATGAAGCCGAGCGCCGACGCCAGGATCGCGGCGATCAGCACGAACCTGCGCCGCGATTGCGGACAGAACGTTGCGTTTGCAATGGCGCCCGTCAGGGGGATGGCGGCAGCTTCGCTTGGCGACTTCATAAGGGCTTGCTTAGACCTCCGGTCCGGCCGCAACAACCGGCCAGCGGGCCGTTCTCGTTGAAACCAGCCACGACCCTGCCCGAATGGGCAGGCTCGGTCCGACTGGCGTGCAATGGCCGGATGTCGTGTTAAGTCTTACGGCCAACCGCAAGCAAAGGGGAAGCCTGATGAAACGACCGCTCGAACCGTCGGCTGAGGCACGCGGGCGCGTCGTCGGCATCACCGACGGCGTCTTTGCCATCGCGCTCACCCTCATCGTTCTGGAAATCAGTGTGCCGGCGCATGAGGCGGTCCACTCCGAGGTGGAACTGCTTTCCGCCATCGCTGCGCTGGCGCCGCGCTTTCTGACCTATGCGCTGAGCTTCCTGACGCTCACCATCTTCTGGTTCGGCCAGCAGGCGCAGCACGGGCTGATCTCCAGATCCGACAGGCGGCTTGCGACTCTCAATCTCTGCTTTCTCGCCTTCATCGCCTTGCTGCCGTTCTCGACCGACCTTCTGGCTGACTTCCTCGAATTTCGGACAGCGGTACTCGTCTACTGGCTCAATCTGCTGCTGCTCGGCGCGACGCTGTTCGCAAGCTGGCGCTATGCGGTGAAAAACGGCTTTCTGGCCGAAGACGTCGATGCGGAAACGACCCGCACGGTCTACCAGCGCATCGTCAAGGCGCAAATCCTGTGGGCGATCGGCGCAACATTCTGCCTGATCAGCCCCTTGCTCAGCGTCGGTTTCATCCTGGTGGTGCAGCTGACCTACGCTACAGCGCTGCGCGGCTCACTGCTGCGCAAGGTCATCGGCTGAAGATCCGCCGACGAACTCCACCGTGACGCCCGGCGAGACGATCTTGGCCAGCTCGCGCGCGTCCCAGTTGGTCAGGCGCACGCAGCCATGGCTTTCGGTCTTGCCGATCTTGGACGGGTCGGGCGTGCCGTGGATGCCGTAGGTCGGCTTGTCCAGCGCGATCCATACCGAGCCGACCGGGCCGTTCGGGCCCGGCGGGATGGTCAGGACCTTGTCGTTCTGGCCCTGCTTGAAATTGATGCTCGGATTATAGGTGTAATTGGGATCGAGCGCGACCCGCGACACCGTATGAATGCCGGAGGGCGACGGCGTGTCCGACGAACCGATCGTGGCCGGATAGGCCGCGACCAGCTTGCCTCCCGCATCATAGGCAAACACTTCTTTCTTGGCCTTGTCGGCAACGATGCGGGCAACCGGCGTCGACACCAGCCTGCCGAAATTGGCGACCTTGATGATGGTGCCCGGGCGGCCGAAGTTGGCCTCCGGATTGAGCGCCTTGAGATAATTCTCGTCCATGTGGAAGCGCTCCGCCAGCGCTTCTGTCACCGAGGTGTAGCCCATGCGGTCGAGCTGCGCCTTCTGGCTGTAGTCTTCCGGTATCGAGGCGACATAGGGGCCGGCCGCATCCTCGGCCGTGATCGTGTAGTTGGCGAAAGCATCACCGCCGGATTGCGCCAGTGCTGCCTGGATGCCGACCGCATCGGTCGACTTGAGATTGCTGCCGGTGATCTCGTTGTAGGCGGCTACAGCCTTATCGACATTGGAGCCGAATCGCCCGTCGATGACGCCTGGCGAAGCGCCGGCACGATCGAGCAGCACCTGCAATGCCGCCACATCCTGACGTGTGCCGAGCGAAAGCGACGGATCGACGACCGTCTTGCCGTCAACCTTCGGCGGCAGGGCTGCCTCGTCGCCGGGTGTCGCCGGTTCGGCCGGATCTATCGAGGCCTCGTCGAGCGGCTGGCGCTTGATGCCGTCCGGCTGGTCAGGCTGGGGCTCGTCCGGATAGGTGTTGCCATAGGTCCCCTCGTCCCGGGGCGCGTCCGGAAAGACCTGATCCGAATTGTCGCCATAGGGATCGTTTTCGTCGACCGGCGGCGGGATGACGGTGCCTTCCTCTTCCAGCTGCTTGCGGCGGAAGCGGGCCATGTCCTCGGGATCGTCGAGATAGTAGCGATCCTCGTCCTCGACCGGCGCGCGCCCGAGCTGCTGCATCCGCAACTGGCGGCGCAGCGCACGGCGGTCGAGCCTGGTCTGCGGCGGCTGGATGGCGATGACCTTGCCGGTGTCGGCATCGACGATGACGCGGTTGCCCCTGGCGTCGTAGTAGATGTCGAGATTGCCGTCCTGGGCGAGAAGGATCCCGCCGGTTGCGGCGGTGCGGGTTTGTGCTCCTTCCTCACTCGGCGCGGCGAACACGCCGGAAGACACCAGTCCGGCGGCGAGTGCCGAAAGGCAGAAGATGGTGCGCAGCATTGTTGCCAAACTCTCCGGTCCGTAATTGCCGCCGCCCGGCACTGTCCCTTACGGCGAACCCCTTCGCCAGCAAACCATTTACCAATCTTAAGGTTCCAACATGAACCGGGCATGAAGATGGCGGATTTCCGGCGGCTACAGGCCAAGTTCCTTGCGTGTCTGTTTCGTCAGCTTGAGGACAACGAGGCGATGGCTCTCGCCGAGATAGTCCTTCAGTGCCGCATCATCCATGCTCTGACTTGTCTGACGCTGGATCCATTTCATGCCGCGCGAGGCGAGGTAAGGCGCCGGCCGAAGGCCCGGCTGCTCCTTCAGCACGTCATAGGCGATTTCAGAGCATTTGAAAGTGACGAAAAGCTGCCCGCCATCGTTCCAGCCGCCGATCGCAAAGACCTTGCCGCCGACCTTCCAGACATGGGCGCTGCCCCACTGGACGACATGGGTCGTCTGAGGCAGCGAGGCGCAGAAGCCGTTGTAGTCGTCCAGCGTCATGCGCGCCCCGCCATCTCAAACAAAGAAGTTACTTCAGACAAGAAGAAAGCGGCGAAGGCTATCCCGATCCGGGCTTCGCCGCTCTGTTCAGGTAAGCCGGCCTGAGATCAGGCCGCCGCTTCGGTCGCCACCACCGTCGGCTTCGAACGGAAATTCAACCGATCCGAACCGGCGGTGACCTTGACCGTCGAGCCGTCGAGGATCTCGCCGAGCAGGATCTTTTCCGCGAGCGAATCCTGCAGTTCCTTCTGCATCACCCGCTTCAGCGGCCGTGCACCATAGGCCGGGTCGTAACCCTTGGCCGCCAGCCAGTCGATCGCCTCCTGGTCCAGCGCCAGCGTGATCTTGCGATCGACAAGCAGGTTCTCCAGCCGCTTGAGCTGGATCTCGACGATGCGGCCCATATCCTGCCGGCGCAGCCGGTGGAACAGGATCACCTCGTCAACGCGGTTGAGGAACTCCGGCCGGAACGATGCCCTGACGACGCCCATCACCTCGTCGCGCACGGCATCAACGTCCTGGTCCTCGCCGAGGCTGACCAGATATTCGGCGCCGAGGTTCGACGTCATGATGATCAGCGTGTTGCGGAAATCGACCGTGCGGCCCTGCCCGTCGGTGAGCCGCCCGTCGTCGAGCACTTGCAACAGCACGTTGAAGACATCCGGATGCGCCTTCTCGATCTCGTCGAACAGCACGACCTGGTAGGGCCGGCGCCGCACCGCTTCGGTCAGCGCTCCGCCTTCCTCATAGCCGACATAGCCGGGAGGCGCGCCGATCAGCCGGGCGACCGAGTGCTTCTCCATGAACTCCGACATATCGATGCGCACCATGGCGCTCTCGTCATCGAACAGGAAGTTGGCCAGCGCCTTGGTCAGCTCGGTCTTGCCGACGCCTGTCGGTCCGAGGAACATGAACGAGCCGATCGGCCGGTTCGGATCCTGCAGCCCGGCACGGGCACGGCGCACGGCTTTCGACACGGCCTGCACCGCCTCGCCCTGGCCGACAACACGCTTGCCGATCTCGTCTTCCATGCGCAGCAGCTTGTCGCGCTCGCCTTCCAGCATCTTGTCGACCGGAATGCCGGTCCAGCGCGACACGATATGGGCGACGTGATCAGGGGTGACCACCTCTTCGACCATACCGACCTTACCGTCCTGCGCCTCAGCCTCCTTCAGCTTCTTCTCCAGCTCGGGGATGCGGCCATAGGCAAGCTCGCCGGCGCGCTGGAATTCACCCTTGCGCTGAGCAATGGCCAGCTCGTTGCGCGCCTCGTCGAGCTGCTTCTTGAGATCGGCGGCGAGCCCGAGTTTTTGTTTCTCGGCCTGCCACTTCGAGGTCAGCCCGGTCGATTCCTCTTCCAGGTCCGCAAGCTCTTTTTCGAGACGGGCGAGCCGGTCCTTCGACGCGTCGTCCTTCTCGACCTTCAACGCCTCGCGCTCGATCTTGAGCTGCATGATGCGGCGGTCGACCTCGTCCAGCGCCTCGGGCTTGGAATCGACCTGCATCCTCAGTCGCGACGCAGCCTCGTCGACAAGATCGATCGCCTTGTCCGGCAGGAAGCGGTCGGCGATGTAGCGGTTGGACAGCGTAGCCGCGGCGACCAGCGCCGAATCGGAGATGCGCACCTTGTGGTGCTGCTCGTATTTCTCCTTCAGGCCGCGCAGGATCGAAACGGTGTCCTCGACCGTCGGCTCGTTGACGAACACCGGCTGGAAGCGGCGGGCAAGGGCCGCATCCTTCTCGACATGCTTCCTGTATTCGTCGAGCGTGGTTGCGCCGACGCAGTGCAGTTCGCCGCGCGCCAGCGCCGGCTTCAGGAGGTTCGACGCATCCATGGCGCCATCAGCCTTGCCGGCGCCGACCAGCGTGTGCATCTCGTCGATGAACAGGATGATGCCGCCAGCCGCCGCGGTCACCTCGTTGAGCACGGCCTTCAGCCGCTCTTCAAATTCGCCGCGATATTTGGCGCCGGCAATCAGCGCGCCCATGTCGAGCGCCATCAGCTGCTTGTCCTTCAGCGATTCCGGCACGTCGCCATTGACGATGCGCAGCGCCAGGCCCTCGGCGATCGCCGTCTTGCCGACGCCCGGCTCGCCGATCAGTACCGGATTGTTCTTGGTGCGGCGCGATAGCACCTGGATGGTGCGCCTGATCTCGTCGTCGCGGCCGATGACCGGGTCGAGCTTGCCGGCGCGAGCGTCCGCGGTCAGGTCGCGCGCATACTTCTTCAACGCATCGTAACCCTGCTCGGCGCTCGCCGAATCGGCCGTGCGGCCTTTGCGGACCTCGTTGATGACCTGGTTCAGCGCCTGCGGGGTCACGCCCGCCTTGCTCAGAATGTCGGCGCTCTTGGCCGACTTCTCCATGGCAAGCGCCTGCAACAGGCGTTCGACGGTGACGAAGCTGTCGCCGGCCTTCTTGGCCAGCTCTTCGGCGGTCGAGAACACCTTGGCCAAAGGCTGCGCCAGATAGAGCTGCCCATTGCCGCCGTCCACCTTGGGTATTGCATCGAGTGCCGATTCGACGCCGAGCTTGACGTCGCGGATATTGCCGCCGGCGCGCTCTATCAACGAGGCGGCCAGGCCCTCGTCGTCATCGACGAGCACTTTGAGCATATGTTCGGGGGTGAATTGCTGATGATTGCGCGAGAGCGCCATGGTCTGCGCGGACTGGATGAAACCGCGGACGCGCTCTGAGTATTTCTCAAGGTTCATATCTGTCTCCTTCCATCACCGGCCCGCTTTGCGGCACCGGATCAGATTGCGGTGACGGAGCCGCCCATCCGGGCCGGATCCTGTTCAGGCGAGATATGGTGCAGCGGCAATGGGCACTCAAGACGTCCAGGTGGCTGGCAACGCATATTATTCCACCGCCGCGTAAACAAAAACGGCGGAGATTTCTCTCCACCGTTCAATGGGCCTGGAAGCCCTGTCCGAACTGGATTCGATCAGTTGTCGACGTCGACAATGACCGGGTCGTTGGCGTTACCTTCGGCCGGCGCCGCACTCACCTCATTGCCACCGGCATTGTCGCTGCCGCCATCGGCCTGATTGTCTGCCTGGTCGGCAGTGGTGCGCGGACGGCGCGGGCGCCGCGGACGGCGTGCGCCACTGTCGGCGGCAGCTTCGTTGCGCTCCGCCTGGGCGGCAAGACCGGCCGGCGAAAAACTGTCGAACAACGGCGCGGTCTCGGCCGAAAAAGCCGGATCTGCCGGCGCGGTGAAGGTGGGTTCAGCCTGGGGCACGAAACTAGTTTCGGCCTGGGGCGCGAAGCCGGTTTCGGCCTGGGGCGCGAAGCCGGTTTCGGTCTGGGAAACGGCTTCCGCCTGCACCGGCGTCTCGCTGGAGCGGTTCTGGTCGAAGCGCTGGCCGCCCTGCTCGCCGCGCTGACCATTCTGGCCGTAGCCACCACTGGGGCGGCGGTCACGATGGCGCCCGCCATTGTCGCGGCCGCCATTGTCGCGACCACTGTTGTCGCGGTTGTTGCGATTGTCGCGGCCGCTTTCCTGGTTGAAAGCCACTTCGGCCGGCGTGCCCTCGATCACCGGCTGTGGGCCGCCGCCGTGGCTGACCGTCTGGTTGTCGCCGACATTGTTGCCGCCGTTGCCAGCATTGTCGAACTCATCACGGTCTTCGTCGCCGTCATCGTCGAAATCGTCGCGGTTCTGCTGGACGTTCTGGATCGGCATCTGCGCCTGGGCGGCGGCAATGATGCGATTGTAGTGTTCGGCGTGCTGCAGATAGTTCTCCGCCATGACCCGATCGCCGGAGCTTTGCGCGTCGCGGGCGAGTGTGGCGTATTTCTCGGCAATCTGCTGAGCCGATCCGCGGATCTTCACATCCGGGCCGTTGCTCTCGTAGTTGCGCGTCAGGGGATTGGGACCCTTGCGGTTGTTGTTGTTGTTATTATTGTTGCCACCGCCGCCGCCATTGTTGTTGCGACCGCGCATGCGCCTGTTCTGCTGTTGTGGCCTCATTCGACTCTCTATCAGTGTGAAATTTTCGAAAACTCTTCACGAACGGAGGCGCTCATGCAGCCAGCCGTTTCGTTTCTTCACCGGCGTTCGCCCGCATCAATTGCGTTGGCGCCACGTGCCATCCTGTTCCGGTTACATCACTTGCCGGACGATTCCCGCACGAAGCTTGGGCGTCGTTTGCGCAAGAAGGCAGCTATTTCCAAGGAAAACCGAATCGCTAAGAGCACTGCCTGCTTCGTCTCATCCGGTTAAGGCGACCCTAGCCGCATTCCCCGGCATTGCCAAGCCCTTTTTGCACTGCATCAGGCTTTGTCCGTTCAAACACCAGAACTCTGTCGTTTCCACCAAGGTCGTGAAACGCCCCGGCCAGACTATAGCCGGCTGTCATGAATATCGCCGTAACCTCATTGCGCTGCGTGTGGCCGATCTCGACCGCAACCTTGCCTTGAACTTCCAGAAACCTTGCGGCCTCCGCGGCGATGATCCTGTAGGGGCCAACACCGTCCGCGCCACCATCCAGGGCCAAAAGCGGATCGAAATCTCGGACCTCGTCCTGCAGATTTCCAATGTCTTGGCTTGGTATATAGGGCGGGTTTGAGGCAATTACATGGTACCGGCCCGAAACTTTTACGAACCAGTCGGATCGGAGCGTCTCGAACCGGTCGGCAAGGCCCAACTTCTGGGCATTGCGCCTGGCGGTTGCCAGGGCCTCTTCCGAGAGGTCGACGCCGGTGGCGACCGCGCCGGCAACGGCGCTGAGTAACGCCAGCGCAATGGCGCCGGTGCCGGTGCCGAGATCGAGGATCCGGCATTCGCCTTGTCGCTCCACTGTTGCCCCGACAAAGGGCAGAACCGCCTCGACCAGCGTTTCGGTATCTGGCCGCGGCTCCAGCGTTTCCGGCGAAAGCTCGAAGCGCAGGCCGTAGAAATCGCGGTAGCCGAGGATGCGATGCACTGGCTCACCCAAGATACGCCGGTCCAGCGCTGCACCGATTGCGGCCATCGTATTCGCCTCGACGGCTTGCTGGGGATCGGCGATGGCCTGCGTGCGGCTCGTGCCGGAAAAATGCTCGACGATCAGCCTGGCATCCAGCGCCGGATCGCCCACGCCGGCGGCGGCAAGACGGTCGCGCGCCGCCCGCAGCAGCGGCCCGAGCGTCCCGGGCAAACTGTCAGCCATCGACGCCCATATCGGCGAGCAGCTTCGACTGGTGGTCGGCGATCAGCGCGTCGATGACCTCGTCGAGCTCACCCATCATCACCCGGTCGAGCTTGTAGAGCGTCAGGTTGATGCGATGGTCGGTGAGGCGCCCCTGCGGGAAATTGTAGGTGCGGATGCGCTCCGAACGGTCGCCCGACCCGACTTGCGATTTGCGCGATTCCGAACGTTCCTCGTCGGCCTTGCCGCGTTCGAGGTCGTAGAGCCTGGCCCGCAGGATCTGCATGGCGCGAGCCCGGTTCTGGTGCTGCGACTTTTCCGCCTGCACCACCATGATGCCGGTCGGCAGATGGGTGATGCGCACGGCCGAATCGGTGGTGTTGACGTGCTGGCCGCCTGAGCCCGAGGCGCGCATCGTGTCGATGCGGATGTCTTCGGCGCGGATCTCGATATCGACCTCTTCGGCTTCCGGCAGCACGGCAACGGTTGCCGCCGAGGTGTGGATGCGCCCGCCGGCCTCGGTCGTCGGTACGCGCTGCACGCGGTGCACGCCGGACTCGAATTTCAAATGCGCGAACACGCCCTTGCCCGAGACGGTGGCGATGATTTCCTTGTAACCGCCGACCTCGCCATCGCTGGCCGAAGCCACCTCGAAACGCCAGCCGCGCGACGCTGCATAGCGCTCATACATGCGAAAAAGGTCGCCGGCGAAGAGTGCTGCCTCGTCGCCGCCGGTGCCGGCGCGGATTTCGAGGATGGCATTCTTCTCGTCGGCCGCATCCTTGGGCAAAAGCAGGATCTGGATGTCCTTCTGCAACGCCTCGATGCGCTCCTTGACCTCGGGCAGGTCGGCCTCGGCGAGCGCCTGCATTTCGGCGTCGGTGCCCTTGTCGGCAAGCATCGCCTCCAGATCGGCCTGTTCGTGCTCCGCCGCGCGCAGCGCTCTGATCTTGGCCACCATCTCCTGGATGTCGGCATATTCCGACGCCATGCGGACATAGGCGTCCGCCGCAGGGCCGGCCGACATCTGCGCTTCGAGCATGTCGAAACGCTTGACGACTTGATCCATACGGTCGCGGGGCAGGTTGATCATGGCGGATGCTATAGCGGGATGGAGCGGTCGTCGGCAAACGCCTGCAGCAGCGCCCGCATCGGCAGGCCGTGGGCGGGCGCCATGAGGTTGTCGTCGAAAAAGGCCTGCAACTCGTCCAGCGGCAGTTCCGTCAGCATCGCCTTGACCGGGCCGATCGACGCCGGCGACATCGAGATCGAGCGGTAGCCCAAGCCGATCAGCGCCATTGCGGATATGGGTTTGCCGGCCAGCTCGCCGCAGAGCGTCACCGGCGTGTGGTTGCGCGCCCCGGCATCGGCGATCTGCTTCAGCACCCGCAGGAACGGCGTCGACAGCGTATCGAAGCGGTCAGACAATTGCGTGTTGCCGCGATCGACCGCCATGACGAACTGGAACAGATCGTTGGAGCCGACCGAGACGAAGTCGACCGCCTTCATCAGCTCGTCGAGCTGGAACAGCAGCGACGGCACTTCCAGCATCGCGCCGAGTTTGAGGCTGGTCGGCAAATGATGAGCAAAGCGCGACAGATGCCGCACCTCGCGGTCGATGATCTCGCGCGCCTGCGCGACCTCGCCGAGTTCCGTAACCATCGGCAGCATCAGCTTCAATTCGCGCCCGCCGCAGGCCTTCAGCAAGGCGCGGATCTGCGTCCTGAGCAGGCCGGGGCGGTCGAGCGTCAGGCGGATCGCCCGCCAGCCGAGCGCCGGGTTCTCTTCCTGGATCGCGCCTTTGAAGTAGGGCAGCACCTTGTCGCCGCCGATGTCGATGGTGCGGAAGGTCACCGGCTTGCCGCGCGCCGCGTCGAGCACGTCGCGATAGAGCCGCTCCTGCGCCTCGGCGCGCGGGAAGGTCGAGGCGACCATGAACTGCAGTTCGGTGCGGAACAGGCCGATGCCGGCGGCACCCGCCTCGGCGAGCTGCGGCAGGTCGACCGCAAGGCCCGCATTCATCAACAAATCGACCTGGACGCCGTCCTTGGTCACCGACGGCTTCTTGCGGAGTTCCCGGTAGACCTCCTGCCGGCGCGCCCGGAAGCGGACCTTCTCGGCATAGGCGGCTTCGAGGTCCGGCTGTGGCCGCAGGTGGATGATGCCTTCCTCGCCGTCGACGATGATGGCATCGCCGTTTTCCGCCATGGAAACGGCGCCCTTCATCTGGCCGGCGACCGGGATGCCCATCGCGCGCGCCACGATCACGACATGGCTGGTCGCGGCACCATCTTCCAACACCAAGCCGCGCAGCTTGTCGCGGGGATAATCGAGCAGTTCGGCAGCCCCCATCGAGCGGGCGACGATGATGGCATCCTTCGGCAGCGAAGCCGCGACGTCGTCCGGCCCGCGCCCCATCAGCTGGCGCAGCAGCCGGTTGGCGAGGTCGTCGAAATCGCTCATCCGCTCGCGCAGATAGGGGTCGGTCATGTGCAGCATACGGGCGCGCATGTCGCTCTGCACCTTTTCGACCGCCGCTTCCGCCGTCAGCCCGTTGCGGATCGCCTCTTCCAGCCGGCGCACCCAGCCGCTGTCGTTGGCGAACATGCGATAGGCTTCGAGCACCTCGCGATGCTCGCCTTCGAAGGCGACCTCGCGGCGCTCCAGCATGTCGTCGATGGACAGCCTGAGCGAGCCGAGCGAGGTCTGCAGCCTGCGGACCTCCTCCTCGCTATCCTCGTTGAACAGATTGGTGACGACGATGCGCGGCTCGTGCAGCACGACATGGCCGAGCCCAACACCTTCGTTGAACGACAGGCCGGTGAAGCTGACGGGGCGGCGCAGGTCGAGTTCCAGCCCCGGCCGGGTCAGTCGGGCGAGGTCGCCGGTGGCAATCATCTCGGCGATCACCATCGCCGTCGTTTCCAGCGCCTCGACCTCGTCGTCGCGGTAGTGGCGCATGGTCTTGTTCTGCACCACGAGAACGCCCAGCGTGCGCCCTGCCCGCAGCACTGGCACGCCGAGGAAGGAATTGTAGATCTCTTCGCCGGTCTCCGGCAGATAGGCGAAGGCCGGATGTTCCTGCGCATTGGATAGGTTGAGCGGCCGCGCACTGGCCGCGATCGTGCCGACCAGGCCCTGTCCCAGCCGCAATTGCGCCAAATGGACGGCGTTCGGGTTCAGACCTTCGGTGGCGTAGAGCTCGAGCACCGAATCGGCGCGCAGCACATAGAGCGAGCACACTTCGGCGACCATGTTGGAGGCGATGTCGCGCACGATCCGGTCGAGCCGCTCCTGCGGCTCCAGCGGCTCTTGCATGAGCTCGCGGAGCCGTTTCAGCAGAACGCGCGGGCCGCTGGCCGTATCACGCATCGCGGCTTCTTCTCCAATAGAGTCCTTGCCGGCGCAGTTTCAGCTGTGCCCGGCACTCACGCAACAACTGATTCAGTCTTGCTATTGCTTATCCAGACCGTAGACGGAATGCAAAGTGCGAACCGCAAGTTCGGTATACGGACCGTCGATCAGTATCGAAATCTTGATCTCGGAGGTGGTGATGGCCCGGATATTGATCGCCTTGTCGGCCAGCGCCTTGAAGGCGGTGGCCGCGACACCGGCATGGCTGCGCATGCCGATGCCGATGACCGAGACCTTCGACATGCCGGCTTCCGACTGCACGACGTCGTAGCCGATCGTTGCCTTCAGGCGCTCCAGCACAGCAAGCGCCTTGTCGACGTCGCCGGACGGCACGGTAAAGGTCATGTCGGTGAACTTGCCGTCCTCGGAAATATTCTGGACGATCATGTCGACATTGATGTTGGCCTCGGCCAGCGGCCCGAAGATGCCGGCGGCAACGCCTGGGCGGTCGCCGACGCGGCGCAGCGAAATCTGCGCCTCGTCCTTGGCGTAGGCAATTCCGGTGACGACCTGCTGTTCCACGATCTCTTCCTCGTCGCAAATAAGCGTTCCGGGCGGATTGAGCAAATCCCCCATTCCGGGCGCGTCGGGATCGTCGAAGGACGACCGCACGAAGGTACGCACCCTGTGCACCATGGCAAGCTCGACCGAGCGCACCTGCAGCACCTTGGCGCCAAGCGAAGCCATTTCGAGCATTTCCTCGAAGGAAATCTTGGCCAGCCGGCGCGCCTTCGGCTCGATGCGCGGATCTGTGGTGTAGACGCCGTCGACATCGGTGTAGATGTCGCAGCGATCGGCCTTCACTGCCGCCGCAATGGCGACGGCACTGGTGTCGGAGCCGCCTCGACCAAGCGTGGCGATGCGGTTGTCCGGTCCGATGCCCTGGAAACCGGCGACCACCGCCACCTGCCCCTCGCCAAAACGCTTGACCAGGAACGCGCCGTCGATGTCGAGAATGCGCGCTGCGCCGTGCGCATTGTCGGTCTTGATCGGAATCTGCCAACCCTGCCAGGAGCGGGCGTGAACGCCCATGTTCTGCAGTGTGATCGCCAACAGGCCGGCGGTCACCTGTTCGCCGGAGGCGACGACGGCGTCATATTCGCGCGCGTCGTGCATCGGCGAGGCTTCGCGCGTCCAATGCACCAGTTCGTTGGTCTTGCCGGCCATCGCCGAGACCACCACCGCTACCTCATGGCCGGCATCGACCTCGCGTTTGACATGACGCGCCACATTGCGGATGCGGGCGATGTCGGCGACGGAGGTTCCGCCGAATTTCATCACGATGCGCGCCATGGAAGCGAAATGCCTTTGACTGAAGCCGGCCGGTGGCCGAAAGCGAAAAAATGCGCCCGGCTCGTGCCGGCCGCTGAATGCGCGGCCTCCTTAGCCAAAACAGCAAAGCTTCGCAAGCGACGACGGGAAAGAACGGTCTGGCGCAATTGCAGTCGTCCTGACAGCTTTTCATCGGCCGGCCATGCGATAAAGCAAAACGGGAACTTCGAACCGTGGAGAATTTGATGACCGAGACCCTGGAAATCGTCAGCTTCCGCCTCATGCCAGGGGCCAGGGCTGGCTTTGTCGCCGGCAACGGCGTGGTCACGGACTGGCTTGCGCAACAGCCGGGCTTTCTTAGCCGTCAACTGGCCGAGCGTGAGGATCAGAGCTGGGTCGATGTCGTGCGCTGGCAGAGCCTGGAACAGGCTCATGCGGCGGCCGCTCGGATCATGGCAGAGATCGGCGATTGCGAGGCCATGCAAGCGATCGACCCCGCCAGCGTCGACATGGGCCATGCCGCGGTCGTGCTCTCGACCTCGTGAGGCCATGTTGGCAGCAGACGGAAAATGCCGCCTTGACTTTCTCTGCCCGGCACCCGACTTCCTAGCGTCCGAGGAGACCCGCCCTATGCCAGAGCCCCGACGATCGACGATCGATGCCGGAGAAGTGGAACGCTTCTCGGCACTTGCCGCCGAATGGTGGAACCCGAACGGCAAGTTCCGCCCGCTGCACAAGTTCAATCCGGTCCGGCTTGCCTATATCCGCGACCAGGTGGCGGCGCGCTTCGGCCGCGACCCGCGTGCGGCGAGGCCTTTCGAAGGCCTGCGCTTCCTCGACATCGGCTGCGGCGGCGGGCTGTTGTGTGAGCCGATGGCGCGGCTCGGCGCCGAAGTGGTCGGCGCCGATGCTTCCGCCACCAACATCGAAGTCGCCAAACTGCATGCGGCCGAGGTCGGCGTCAGCGTCGACTACCGCGCCACCACCGCCGAGGACCTGGCCGACGCCGGCGAGACATTCGACGTCATCCTCAACATGGAAGTGGTCGAGCATGTCGCCGACATCGACCTGTTCGTGGCCAAGTGCGGCCAGATGGTCAAGCCGGGCGGCATCATGTTCGTGGCCACCATCAACCGCACGCTGAAGGCGCTCGGCCTTGCCATTATCGGCGCCGAATATGTGCTGCGCTGGCTGCCGCGCGGCACGCACCAGTTCGGCAAGCTGGTGCGCCCCGAAGAGCTGGAAAAGGCGCTTGGCGCCGCCGGCCTGATCATCATCGACCGCACCGGAGTCGTCTACCATCCCCTTGCCGACCGCTGGCAGCGGTCGAAGGATATGGACGTCAACTACATGGTTTTGGCGGAAAAGCGCTCGGTCTGAACCTGCTCACGCCGCCTGGCTCTGCGCCTTCGCGCGGGCCTGGTTCTGCGCCCTGGTGGTGATGAACACGCCAGCTGTGATGATGACCGCACCGGCCCAGGTCAGCAGCTGGTAGTGTTCGCCGAGGAAGATCGTGCCGGCAAACAGGCCGACCGCGGCCGCCACATAGCCGATCTGGCTGAGATAGACCGGGCCGCCGACCGCCTGCAGCCGGAAGAAGAAGACAAACATCGCGGAGGCCGACGCCACCTGGCCGGCGGCCACCAGCGACACGTCGCCGAGCGGGGCAAAGGCCTTGACGCCGAATAGGGCGAGAATTCCGGCAAGCAACATCGTTGCCGAGGCCAGATGGCTGCCGACGGCGAGCTCGATCGGGCCGGTGCCTTCGGGCCAGTCGACGGTGCGGTAGATGTTGCCGGCGGCAAGGCTGACCGGGACGAGCAGCCCGACCGCCACCCAGAAGAATTCAGCCGGCTGCCCGGCCTCGCCGCGCGTCATGGCGACCATCACTGCGCCGATGAAACCGACGGCAATTCCGGCGACGCCAAGCAAGTTGGGCCGCCTGACACCGAGCAGGATCGAGAACACCAGCGTGACGACCGGCGACAGGGTGAACATGATGCCGGTATAGCCGGCGCCGAGATGCGGGATAGCCGAAAACATCAACAGATTGGGGAAGGCATAGGACACCGCAGCGGTGATGAAGAAATAGCGCAGCCTGTGCGGCGTCAGCTTCACCCTCTGCCCGCGCAGCAGCAACGCCAGGAGGAGCACGCCGCCGGCGCCGAGCGAGATGACGAAGGCCCAGACCATGGCCGGCACGCCAGCCGCCGTGGCGAGCTTGCCGAACGGCAGCGTCAGGCCGAGCAGTCCGCCGGTGACGACCAACAGGCCGAGAGCCGAATCCCAGAGAAATTTCATCGGATTGTCCCGTCATCGTAGCGCTTGGCCCGCGTCATATCTTAAGGTAACATAACGCAAATATTCTTAACGTCAAGATACATAACGGTGAGACAGATGGATCGTGCGGCAAGGGCGATCGAGCAATGGAAGCGGGAACGGCCGGATCTGGACGTCTCGCCGATGGCCGTGCTCGGACGCCTGAACGAAGCCTCTTCGCTGATCGCGCGCGAGCGCCTGGCGCCGCTGTTCGCCCGCTTCGGACTGCAATCCGGCGAATTCGACGTGCTGGCGACGCTGCGCCGGTCCGGCGCGCCTTATGCGCTGACGCCGACCGAGCTCTATGAGGCGACGATGGTGACGTCGGGCGCCATGACCAACCGGCTCGATCGGCTGGAAAAGGCCGGATTGATCCTGCGCGGCCCGCACCCCAACGACCGGCGCGGGATTGTCGTGCAACTGACCGCAAAAGGCCTCGCCCTGATTGACGAAGCGGTCGCCGCCCATGTCGTCAACGAGCACGAAATCCTCGCTGGCCTGACTGGGCTCGAGCGGGAGACACTCGCCAACCTGCTCGGAAAACTGATCGGCAGCCTGAGCTAAACGCTCAGTTCCGATCCTCCGGAAAGCTCGGAATCGGCATGAACTCGACGCCGTCCTCGGCCAGGCTCTTGGCCTCGTCAACCGTCGCCTCGCCATAGATGCCGCGCGCATCGGTTTCGCCGAAATGGATCTTGCGCGCTTCCTCGGCGAACTTGTCGCCGACATAGTCGGCGTTCTCGCGCACCTTCTCAGCCATGGCCTTCAGCTGCGCCAGCGCCTGCTTCTGCGCTTCGCCCATGGCCAGCGCGATCTTTTCCTGCTTGCGCCCGGTCGAGACGGCAGGCGCCATCAGCGCCTTCTCGACCTTGTGCGAGCCGCAGCTCGTGCAATCGACGAAGCCGCGCTTCTTCTGGATATCGAAATCATCATTGCTGCGGAACCACGCCTCGAATTCGTGTTCGTGATCGCAGATCAGGGAAAATCGGATCAAGAAGCCGCACCCCTCAGACGCGGCGCTTCCGCCGAGCCGGCATTGACGGCAAAATCCCGCGCGTTTTTCAGATTGGGGATCTTCCTGCGCGCCGCAAGCGATTGCGCCGGATCGATCTCGGCGACGATCACCGCCGGCTCGTCATGCGCGGCTTCGGCGATGATGCGGCCCCACGGATCGACGATCAGCGAATGGCCATAGGTCTCGCGGCCGTCCTCGTGCAATCCGCCCTGCGCGGCGGCAACCACATAGGCACCGTTCTCGATGGCGCGGGCCCTCAGCAGCACGTGCCAATGTGCCTCGCCGGTCTGGCGCGTAAAGGCGGCGGGTACGCTCAAGAGGTCGGCGCCGCCCAGCGCCTCGGCGCGGAACAGCTGCGGAAAGCGCAGGTCATAGCAGACGGCAAAGCCCAGCCGGGCGCCATCGATCTCGGTGACGACGGCCTCGGTGCCCGGCTCGTAGGCGGCGGATTCGCGCCAGCTCTCGCCATTGTCGAGATCGACGTCGAACATGTGGATCTTGTCGTAGGTGGCAAGCGTGGCGCCATCCGGCCCGAACAAAAGCGCGCGGTTGGCAAGCTTGCCGTCGGCGCGCAAGATGGCAGTCGAGCCGATATGCAGGAAGATGCCGAGTTCGCTCGCCAGCCTGCGCGCGGTCGAGACGACGATGTCCTTGTCCTCGGAGGTAAAGGAAGCAGCGCGTGCATCCTTGTCGCGGATCAACGCACCGGTCATTTCCGGGGTCTGGATATAGGTCGCGCCCTGGCCTGCCGCCTCGCGCACCAGCCGCTCCAGGTCGACCGCGTTGCGCTGCGGGCTCTCACCTGAACGCATCTGGATCGCCGCTGCCTTGAAAGCACCCATGGTCATGTCCTTATGTGGTCGAGCCGTTGGCAAGCAGCCTGTCCAGCCGGCCCTCGGCCTCCAGCTCGTGGAGGTCGTCGGAGCCGCCGACATGCGTATCGCCGATGAAAATCTGCGGAAAGGTCGATCGGCCGCGCGCCCGGGAAATCATTTCCTGGCGCAGTTCCGGCGAGAAGGAGGCGTCGTGCTCCTTGTAGGCGACGCCCTTGCGCTCGAGCAGCCGCTTGGCTGCCGTGCAATAACCGCACATCATGCGCGTATAGATCGTCACATCGACCATCGCTCAGAAATCCTATGCACGTCACCCGGAACCCGCGTAGCTGTACAACGGCATGCACAAAAACAGCAATTTCAATCTATATAGTCGCGGACTCGTCGGCCCGAAAGTCCCCCGGCAGCACACGCGCAAAGGTCAGCACGTCGACCGCTCCGGCACCGCCCCGCTTCAGCGCCTTGGCTACCGCACGCACGGTGGCGCCGGTGGTGTAGAAATCGTCGATCAGCAGCACCCGCCGACCGGCGATCTCGATTTGCGCCTCGGTGGGCACACGGAAGGCCGCACGCACATTCTCCTCAGCGACCTGCCGGTCCAGCCCGACCTGTTGACGGGTGAGCTTCACGCGCCGGATCGCGGAGGGTGAGAACGGCGGGTCGCTGAGATGCGCTACGGCCCTTGCCAGTTCCGCCGACTGGTTGAACTGCCGCCGGAAGAAGCGTCGCCAGTGCAACGGAACCGGCACGACCGCGTCAGCCTCGGCGATCAGCTCTGCCCCGGCGCGCCATCCACGGCGCCAGGTCGGTGCGGTCCTGGTATTTCAGCCTTGCACCATCTGGCGGGCGACACCCCGAATAGACGACCGCAGCCCGTGCGCGCTCGAAAGGCGGCGGATCGGCGATCGCCTCGGCGGAAAGGAACCCTTCGCCAATGTCATGGGCGAACGGCGTGCCCATGACCGCGCACCATGGCCGCTCCAGCAGCCTGAGCTTCGGCCAGCACGCTCCGCAGAGCACGCCGGGCTGCGAGACATGGCGGCGGCAGCCGGCGCAGACCGGTGGAAACAGGATGCGCGTCGGCAAGGCCAAGGCCTTTAGCGCAGCGCTCCTGATCGCAACGGTCTTGATCTTCGGCATCGGATCGGCCACGTGGTTGGTTCTCCGCTACCATGGAACCACTCTTTCGGAGTGCGGAAAACAGGAACCCGTCCGTTGCAGCCTCTTATCGATACGCCGCTGTGGCTGGCGCACAAGCGCCGCGCCTTGGCCCGCCCCATTGGCGGCGCCGATTTCCTGATGCGGCGCGCGGCTGAAGACCTTGCCGACCGGCTCGGTGCCGTCGAGCGCAAATTCGTCAAGGCGGCGGCGCTGTATTGCCAGACGGTGGCGGCAGCCGAGGTGCTCGCCGAAAGCGGCAAGGTGACGGAAATCGTGCGGGTGGAAGCCGACCCGCTCTTCCTGGGTGGCCGGCAGGGATTGGTGGCGCCGCTGGAAACCGTGCCGTTCGAACCGGAGAGCCTCGACCTCGTCGTGTCTCTCCTGTCGCTGCAGGCGATGAACGACATTCCCGGCATGCTGGTGCAGATCCGCCGGGCACTCCGGCCCGATGGCCTCTTTCTCGGCGCCTTTGCCGGTGCCGGCACGCTTTCCGAATTGCGCGAGAGCCTGCTTGCCGCCGAGACAGAGCTATACGGCGGCGCCAGCCCGCGCGTCATTCCGTTCACCGATGTCCGCGATGCCGGCGCGCTCCTGCAACGCGCCGGCCTGGCGCTGCCGGTCACCGATGTCGAGACGGTGACTGTGCGCTACGACACCCTGTTCGACCTCGTCGCCGATCTCAGGGCCATGGGCGAGACCAGTGCGCTCGTCGATCGCAGCAGGCAGCCCGGCACGCGAAGGCTCTTTGCCCGTACCGCCGAGATCTACGCTGAACGGTTCTCCGATGCCGACGGCCGCGTCAGGGCGAGTTTTTCGATTGTCTGGATGTCCGGCTGGGCGCCCGATGCCTCGCAACAGAAGCCGTTGAAGCCAGGCTCGGCCAAGGTCTCGCTGAAGACGATACTGGAAAATCCCGACCGGCGTTGATCGTGCTTGCGCGATCGCCCGGCGATGCAATCATTGGGCGAAGGCGTTCGCAAGCTTGCTGTTGTTGTCGCTGAACAGCCACTGGATCGCGTTGCTGGCCTGGCCGATGCCGGCAACGATGGCCAGTGACAAAACCGTGACGATCAGGCCGTATTCGATGGCCGTCGCACCTGTCTCGTCTTTGATAAACCGTTGAAGCAGTTTTTTCATGGTCGTCGATCCCTCTTGCCAGGACCTTAGCGCCGACCCGTTAAGAAAGGTTAACGGCAAAGGCTTAACAGGCGGTGAAACAGGCCGGTTCCGTGGAAAGCATTAACCAAGTCAGCATTCGCCGCTGCGCGTGCCGTCATTGCGGATCACGCACACCGAACTCGGCATTGGCTGCAGCACGCTGCGGCGCAGCGTATAGGTGTCGCGATGGCCGATCGAACCCGTGCTCATCGCGTCGAGGCCGCCGAAACTGTCGCGGGCCGATTGCGATCGGGCTTGGCTGTCGAGAAATGGTGTCGCGATCAGGGCCAGCGCCACCGCGGCCGAGCCGAATAAAAGCGTGATGCGCAATATGCCCATGCCGGCATCGGCGGCGCGGAAGCCGCGGTCGGGCCGGATCGAGTCCCAGTCTTTCTCGAGGCTCATGCTGTCGCTCCCAAGCATGTTGGCCGAAGCCCGGCCTTGCCTCAATTTTTCACACCGGGATAAATCTTCTATTAACGCTGACTAAAACGATGGCGATCACAACAGGTCGATGAGGAACTGGATCAGCGGCGCGTCGGCGGGTGGCATTGGATAGTCGCGCATCTGGCGCGGCCGCACCCATTTCAGCGTCTGGCCCTCCTTCGGCTGCGCGATGCCGCGAAAGCGGCGGCAGATGAACAGCGGCATCAACAGGTGAAAATCATCATAGGAATGGCTGGCGAAGGTGAGCGGCGCCAGGCACGGGATCTCGGTCTCGATGCCGATCTCTTCATGCAGTTCGCGGATCAGGCACTCCTCCGGCGTCTCACCGGGTTCGACCTTGCCGCCGGGGAACTCCCATAGGCCGGCGAGCTGCTTGCCTACGGGGCGCTGCGCCAGAAGCACGCGCCCGTCGGTATCGACCAGGGCGCAGGCCGCGACGAGAAGCAGACGCTTGCCAGCTGGTTTGACGTCGTTCATGCGGCCGGCCGGCGATAGTGATAGCGGTAGACTTCCTCGAAGCCCAGCGAACGGTAGAGCGCCAGCGCCGGCGCATTGCCGGCCTCCACCTGCAGCCAGGCCTCCCGCGCGCCGCGCAGCCGCGCCCATTTCAGGGCCGACAGGATAAGGTTGCGGCCGTGGCCCTTGTTGCGCGCCGCCTTGTCCGTGGCGATCTCGAACAGACCGGCGAGATCGCCGTCATGGACGCAGATCAGCGTCGCCAGCGGCTCGTTTCCCTCTTCGAGCGCGAACAGACCGGCCTCGGGCTGGATGGCGCCGATAATCTCCGACAGGCCGGGCCGCAGCGACACGTCCGAGCCACTGACCTTGAGCGATGCGCCGATGAAGCGGCTGATGTCCTTCAGCGGGATCTGGTCCATGGCGGGGGCGAGTTGCGCGTCCGCCAGCGGCAGGCGCATCACCAGCGATTCGTCGAAACTGCTCCAGCCTTCGCTGTCGAGGTGTTTGGACAGGTCCGGACCCGACAGCGGCGATATGCGAAAGGTCAGCGGACGGCCATAGGCATCGAAACGCCGGCTGGCGCGGCCGATGCGATCGGCAATGTGTTGGATATCGCCCGGATCGAGCGGATTGACCGAGTTCAGCCGCTTGGCCGGATGGCCGGCCGTCAGCCGCACCACCCAGGTGCCGTCATAATGAACGGCGGCCGCCGGCCAGGCGCGAAAGCCGGCCGCCTCGTAGCGGCGCACGATGGCAAGCACGCTTGCCGGATGTCTGGAAACCAAGGCCGTCAACTCCGATAATCGCCGTTGATGGCGACATATTCCTTGGTGAGGTCGCAAGTCCACACCGTCGCCTTGCCGCGGCCGATGCCGATATCGGCGCGGATGCGAATGTCGTCGCGCTTCATGTAGGCCGACGTCGCTTCCTCGGAATAGGCGGGATCGCGCTCGCCTTCATGCGCCAGGCGGTTGTCGCCGAACCAGATCGACAGAAGGTCGCGGTCGGCAGGTTCGCCGGCCTTGCCGACGGCCATGACGACGCGGCCCCAATTGGCATCTTCGCCGGCGACCGCGGTCTTGACCAGCGGCGAATTGGCGATCGACAGCGCGATGCGCTTGGCCGAGCGCGCCGATTTCGCGCCGGTGACGGTGACTTCGACCTGCTTGCGGGCGCCCTCGCCGTCGCGCACCACCTGCAGCGCCAGCGCCTTCAGCACCTTGCCCAGTGCGCGGCGGAAGGCGCCGAGGCGCGCATCCTTGGGGTCGCTGATCGCGGGCGCGCCGCGCTTGGCGGCAGCACCTGTGGCGAAGAAGAGCAGCGTGTCGCTGGTCGAGGTATCGCTGTCGACGGTGACCGCGTTGAAGGTCTTGGCCGTGCCGCGCGACAACAGGTCCTGCAGCACGGGCGCCGCGATCGGTGCGTCGGTGGCGATGAAGGACAGCATCGTCGCCATGTCGGGCGCGATCATGCCGGCACCCTTGGC
The DNA here is from genome assembly GCF_003601975.1 of Mesorhizobium waimense. Lineage (GTDB taxonomy): Bacteria > Pseudomonadota > Alphaproteobacteria > Rhizobiales > Rhizobiaceae > Mesorhizobium > Mesorhizobium waimense. The sequence goes on along the minus strand of NZ_QZWZ01000017.1, from coordinate 129,754 downwards.
GATGCCGTTGATGGTGACGTCGGCATCGCCGAGCTTGACCGTCGCCGTCGCCACTTTCGGATAGGTGTCCGTGGTCATGATGGCCTTTGCCGCCTCGGTCCACAGATCAGTCTTGCCGTCCCTGACCAGCCCGGCGAGCAGATGGCTGAATTTGGTTGTATCGAGAGGTTCGCCAATGACGCCGGTGGAGGCGAGGAACACTTCGCCTGGCGTGCACCCGGCGGCCTTGGCCGCCGCTTCGCCGGTCAATGCAGTAGAGGCACGGCCCTTCTGGCCGGTGAAGGCGTTGGCATTGCCGGAGTTCACGACCAGCACGCGCGCCTTGCCGGCGCCAAGGTTCTGCCGGCAGAAATCGACCGGCGCCGACGGGCATTTCGACTTGGTGAACACGCCGGCGACCGCTGTGCCGGCGTCGAAGACCATGGCCAGCAGGTCGGTGCGGTTCTTGTATTTTATCCCGGCCTCGGCGGTGGCGATGCGCACGCCCTCGATCGCGGGCATTTTCGGATACTTTTTTGGCGCCAGCGGCGAAATCGTTGCGGACATGGGGACCTCGGGCGGGAAAAATCGCAAAGGGAAGGCCGGTTTGCCCGATACGACGCGCCGGCGCAAGGGCGTTTTCGTCGTTGCTGCGGCCCGCGCGGACCCACTGCGGAAGCTTGCACCTTAAATCCGTTGGCGTCGCCGCGGCTTGTCATGCGCGATGGTCAATGGCGCATCGCTTCGGAAACATCGCAAGCCATGAAATAGGCGTCCGAGATTTCTGCGGTCCCCGCGGAGTGACCGTCGCGTTTATCCTTGTCCCAGTCGAGAGACGACCCGCTAAAACGGATCGTTTCGTTTCACCGCGGGTCTTGTATGATTCCGGCGAAAACTGCCCGCAAGGAAAAGCAGATGAGTGAGCAAGCGCATCAGGGGCGCAGGTCGATTGGCGCCAGGCGCAATCCCGATAGCGCCGATGCGATTCTCGCGGCCGCCGAGGCCGTGCTGGCCGAGGCCGGCTATTCCGGCTTCTCGATCGAGGCGGTGGCGCGGCGGGCGCGGGCCGGAAAGCCGACGATCTACCGCTGGTGGCCGAGCAAGGCCGCCCTGCTGCTCGAGGTCTATCAGCGGGGTAAGCGCGTCGCCGTTCCCGATACCGGCAATCTCGAGGAGGACCTCGTCGGCTTCCTGAACAACCTGTTCCGGCATTGGCGCGAGACGTCCTCGGGCAATGTGTTTAGATCGCTGATCGCCGAGGCGCAGTCGGATGAAACCGCGGCCGTTGCCCTTGCCGGGTACGCCGGTGGACGCCGAGCCCACACCGGCCGGATCATCGAGCGCGCGAAGACAAGGGGCGAGCTTGCGGCCGATATCGATTCGGCGCTGGTCGCCGACCTTGTGGCCTCCTATGCCTGGAAGCATCTGCTGACCAACCGGCTCGACGCGCCTGAAGCGACGATACGCAAGGCGGTCCGTTATTTGACGCAAGGCATAGCAGCGCCCGGTAGAGCAATTCCAGGAAAAGTGTGAAACGGTTTTCCGTCCGGAATCGCGTCAAAACAAAGAGATAGAGCGGCTCTCCGTTTCCGTGAAACGGTGAGCCGCTCTAGGTAAAACCGCGGCCGAGCCGGCCGATTGAAAAAGGGCGCGGCAACCCGGTTGCCGCGCCCCCTTTTTCGAAGTTCTGTCCGCCTTACTTGGCGCTTTCCATCGTGTCGACGGCCTTCTTCAGGTTCGCGTCGGGAATCTCGACCTTGGCAGCGGCGCGCAGCGACTTGACCAGCGCAAAGTACTTGTCGCGGATGACCGCCTGCTTGGCCTGGTCCTTGACCTCTTCGAACGCCGGCGGCTGCTTGGTGCGCTTGTCCTCGAGCTTTATGACGTGCCAGCCGAACTGCGACTGCACCGGCTCCTTGGTGTATTTGCCGACCTCGAGCGCGAACGCTGCCTTGTCGAATTCCGGCACCATCTGGCCAGGTCCGAACCAGCCGAGATCGCCGCCATTCGACTTGCCGCTCGGATCACTGGTGTGCTCGTTGGCGAGCTTCTGGAAGTCGGCGCCGCCATCGAGCTGCTTGATGATCGCCACGGCCTCTTCCTTCGTCTTCACGAGGATGTGACGGGCATGCACCTCGTTGACCGGCGGCGTGTTGGCGATTTCTTGGTCGTACCGGGCGCGCACCTCGGCGTCCGTGACCTTGTCGACGACACCCTTCTCGACCATTTCGCCATGCAGCGCGCGCTGCTGCAGGAACGCCATGCGGCGCTGGAAATCAGGATCCTTGTCGAGGCCGGTAGTGACCGCCTGAGCGGCCATGATGCGGATTTCGATGGCCGCCGAAAGGGCGGCCGCACGACGCTGTTCGGGCGGAAGCTGAGCAAACTGCTGCGACAGCTCACCTTCGGCAAGCCCAAGGTCTGCCTCGGTCAGCGTCTGGCCGTTGACGGTGGCGACCACCGCGTTGGGGTCGACCGGTGCGGCCGCCGGGGCCGGTGCTGCCGGCTGGGCGGGGGCGGCTTCCTGCGCCATCAGGGGCGACAGCGACAGAGCCGACAGCCCGAATGCCAGGCCAAGGCTGGCCAGCGACGCACGGCGAAACGATAAGGACATTAAGTTAACTCCGATGGGGATTGCCGGTGGGGGTTGCTTGAGCGAAATGGCTTGCAGATCAGCCGGATTGTGGCGGAATTTGGCGCGGCCCGCAGGGCGTGCGCGGCGTTGACATCAGTTGAGCCCCCTCTTATCTGTCCAACGACTTTGCGTCCAGAACCGTTTTCCGGGCGCTTTTTGCGTTTGTCCGCGTTTCACGCGGAATTGATGGGGCCGGCCGGCGCCCGTCGCAATGATTAGGAATGCTATCGAAAGGGCCATTGGATGGTCAGTCTCGGCGGTCTCGCCCGTAAGGTTTTCGGCTCCTCCAACGATCGCCGCGTCAAGTCGACCCGGCCGCGCGTCGAGGCGATCAACGCCATGGAAAACGAGATGCGGGCGCTCTCGGATGCCGATCTCAGGGGCCGCACGGAGAAATTCCGCCAGGACATCGCCAACGGCGCTTCCCTCGATGATCTCTTGATTCCTGCCTTTGCCACGGTGCGCGAGGCTGCGCGCCGCGTGCTCGGCATGCGCCCGTTCGACGTGCAGCTGATTGGCGGCATGGTGCTGCATAATGGCGGCATCGCCGAGATGCGGACCGGCGAAGGCAAGACCCTGGTCGCGACGCTGCCCGTCTATCTCAATGCGCTCGCCGGCAATGGCGTCCACGTCGTCACCGTCAACGACTATCTCGCCACCCGCGACTCCGAATGGATGGGCCGGGTCTACAAATTCCTCGGCCTGACGGTCGGCGTCATCGTCCATGGCCTCTCCGACGAAGAGCGCCGCGTCGCCTACGCCGCCGACGTCACCTACGCCACCAACAACGAGCTCGGCTTCGACTACCTGCGCGACAACATGAAGTACGAGCGCGCCCAGATGGTGCAGCGCGGCCATAGCTACGCGATCGTCGACGAGGTCGATTCCATCCTGGTCGACGAGGCGCGCACGCCGCTGATCATTTCTGGTCCGCTCGAGGACCGTTCGGAAATGTACAACACCATCGACGCCTACATGCTCCAGCTTGGCCCGGACGACTACGAGATCGACGAGAAGCAGAAGACCTCGATCTTCACCGAGGACGGCACCGAGAAGCTGGAGAACCTGCTGCGCGCGGCCGGCCTGTTGAAGGGCGAATCGCTCTACGACGTCGAGAACGTCGCCATCGTCCACCACGTCAACAACGCGCTGAAGGCACACCGGCTGTTCCAGAGGGACAAGGACTACATCGTGCGCAACGGCGAGATCGTCATCATCGACGAGTTCACCGGCCGCATGATGCCGGGCCGCCGCTATTCCGAAGGCCTGCACCAGGCGCTCGAAGCCAAGGAGCACGTGGCGATCCAGCCGGAAAACCAGACGCTGGCCTCCGTCACCTTCCAGAACTATTTCCGCCTCTACAAGAAGCTTGCCGGCATGACCGGCACGGCGCTGACCGAGGCCGAGGAATTCGGCAACATCTACAATCTCGAAGTCACCGAGATCCCGACCAATTTGCCGGTCATCCGCCGGGATGAGGACGACGAGGTCTATCGGACCGTCGAGGAAAAATACAAGGCGATCGTCAAGGAGATCCGCGAGGCGAGCGCCAAGGGCCAGCCGACGCTGGTCGGCACCACCTCCATTGAAAAATCCGAGCAGCTGGCCGAACGGCTGCGCAAGGAAGGCTTCAAGGACTTCGAGGTGCTGAACGCCCGCCACCACGAGCGCGAGGCGGCCATCGTCGCCCAGGCCGGCAAGCCCGGCGTCATCACCATCGCCACCAACATGGCCGGCCGCGGCACCGACATCCAGCTCGGCGGCAATGCCGAGATGCGCATTGCCGAGGAACTCGGCGACATGCCTGAAGGTCCGGAGCGCGAGGCCAAGGAAAAGGAAATCCGCGACGACATCGCCAGGCTGAAGGAAAAGGCGCTTGCCGCCGGCGGCCTCTACGTTCTGGCCACCGAGCGCCACGAATCGCGCCGCATCGACAACCAGCTGCGCGGTCGTTCCGGCCGCCAGGGCGACCCCGGCCGCTCGAAATTCTTCCTGTCGCTGCAGGACGATCTGATGCGCATCTTCGGCTCCGAGCGCATGGACGGCATGCTGCAGAAGCTTGGCCTCAAGGAAGATGAGGCGATCATCCATCCGTGGATCAACAAGGCGCTGGAAAAGGCGCAGAAGAAGGTCGAGGCGCGCAACTTCGACATCCGCAAGAACCTCCTGAAATATGACGACGTCTCGAACGACCAGCGCAAGGTGGTGTTCGAGCAGCGCATCGAACTGATGGACGGCGAAGGCCTGTCCGAGACCATCGGCGAAATGCGCGAAGGCGTCATCGAAGAGATCGTCGCCAAGAACATTCCTGAAAATGCCTATGCCGAGCAGTGGAACGTCGCCGGCCTCAAGGCCGAGGTGGCCGAATTCCTCAACCTGGACCTGCCGGTCGAGGAATGGGTCAAGGAAGAAGGCATCGCCGAGGACGACATCCGCGAGCGCATCACCCAAGCCGCCGACACTGCCGCCAAGGAGCGCGCCGAGCGTTTCGGCCCCGACGTGATGGCCTATGTCGAGCGTTCGGTGGTGCTGCAGACGCTCGACCATCTGTGGCGCGAGCACATCGTCAATCTCGACCATCTGCGCTCGGTCGTCGGCTTCCGCGGCTACGCCCAGCGCGACCCGCTGCAGGAGTACAAGGGTGAGGCGTTCGAGCTGTTCCAGGCGATGCTTGGCAATCTGCGCCAGGCCGTCACCGCGCAGCTGATGCGCGTCGAGCTGGTGCGCCAGGCGGCGGAAGCCCCACCTCCGGAAGCACCTGACATGTTCGGCAGCCATATCGACGGCACCACCGGCGAGGACGACTTTGAAGGCGGCGAGACCGCACTTCTGGTCCGCCAGGAGAGCAACGCCATCGTCGCTCCCGAGAACCGCGATCCGAACAACCCCGCGAGCTGGGGCAAGGTCGGTCGCAACGAAGCCTGCCCCTGCGGCTCCGGCAAGAAATACAAGCACTGCCACGGCGCATTCGCCTAACGGGCTCTCTTCCTTCCCCCCGTTCACGGGGGTGAGGCGTGGTCCGCGCAGCGGACGAAAAGCCAATTGTTTGGCTTTTCGAACAACGAACGCCCGGAGCGATAGCGAAGGGCTTGCCCGCAGGGTCGGATGAGGGGTGGCGCCGGCGTTCAGCAGCAGCCTGTGGGAATCCTTCATGCCCGCGGTGTCGCCGGGTCGTCCGCCGTGCGGACCGCTCCTCACCCAACCGTTTCTTAAGGTGTTTCGGATAGACCGAAATGCAGAAAAAGAGGCGGAAAACGGAGTGTGATCGGGGTGCGCTTTTCCGCGGCCACGACAGCCGAGCGGTTTTTGCCGCAGCGTTTGGCGCTGCGCATGGTGCCGCTGCTTGACCGGATCGACGCCGTGCTGTTCACCGCCGACGAGCGCGGCGAGGCCGGTCGCATGTCGGTCATCGCCTTTTCCATCCGTATCATCAGCGCCGTCATCGCCTTCGTCAGCCAGGTGCTGATGGCGCGCTGGATTGGCTCGTTCGAATACGGCATCTTCGTCCTCGTCTGGGTGACGATGGTCATCGTCGGCAACCTTGCCTGCCTTGGCTTCCACACCTCGGTCATCCGCTTCATTCCCGAATACCGGGAGCGCGGCATGCTGGCCGAATTGCGCGGCATCGTGGTGGCGAGCCGCCTGTTCGTGCTGATCGCTTCGACGGTGATCGCGGGGCTCGGCGCCCTCGGCGTCTGGCTGGGCTCGGCCTGGCTGGAGAACTACTACGTCGTGCCCTTCATCCTCGGCGTCTTCTGCCTGCCGATGATCGCGATGGGCGACTTGCTGCAAGGGCTGTCGCGCGCCAACTCATGGGCGCTGTTTGCGCTGTCGCCGACCTATCTTGTGCGGCCGGTGCTGATCCTGGCGTTCATGGCGCTGATGCTGACGTTGGGCTATGCACCCGACGCCAGGACCGCCATCTTCGCCTCGATCGCCGCAACCTATGTCACCACGCTCGGTCAACTGATCGGCGTCACCTCGCGCATGGAACGGATTATCCCGACCGGGCCGATGAAGGTGCATTTTGGGCGGTGGTTCGTCGTCTCGCTGCCGATCTTCCTGGTCGAGAGCTTCTTCTTCCTGCTCACCAATGCCGATGTGCTGATGGTCGGCGCCTATCTCGAGCCCAATGACGTCGCCGTCTATTTCGCCACCGTCAAGACGCTGGCGTTGGTGCATTTCGTCTATTTCGCCGTCAAGGCCGGCGTTGCCCAGCGCTATGCCCAGTTCACCCATGGCGAGCCGGAAAAGCTTGCCGCCTTCGCCCGCGAGACGGTGTCGTGGACCTTCTGGCCCTCGCTTGTGATGGCGCTGCTGGTGCTGGCGCTGGGACAGCCGATGCTGGTGCTGTTCGGCCCCGAATTCACCGCCGGCTATCCGCTGCTGTTCCTGCTGGTCTTCGGCGTCGTGGCGCGGGCCGCGGTCGGCCCTTGCGAGAGCCTTTTGACCATGAGCGGCAACCAGAACATCTGCGCCGCCGTCTATGCCATGACGCTGGCCTTCAACATCGGCCTCAATGTGCTGCTGATCCCGCATTTCGGCCTGTGGGGCGCGGCGATCGCCACCAGCTTCGCCATGATTTTCGAGGCGGGCGCGCTGTCCTTCACAGTCTGGCGCAAGCTCGGCATCGTCATGGCCATCTTCGTACCCGCCAGGAGAGCCGCCTGATGGCCGCCGTCCCGTTGCTTGAGGAAACCAGCGGCGGCCCCGCCGGCGCCATGGTGTCCGGCCTTGCCGGCCTGGCGCGCGAGGCCGATCCCGCCCATATCGAGATTCTCGCCAACAACCGGCCCGAGCGCAAGCTTGCCATCTACCCGGCCTCTGCCGGCTTCGATCTGGTCGAGGAACTGGACTATCTCTGCACCCGCACGATCGAACCCAACGTCTTTTTCAACCCGCGCTTCCTTGCCCCGGCGATGCCAAGGCTTGAAGACCGTGAAGTGCGCCTCGCTGTGATCCGCGACGGCGACGAATACCGCAACCGGCTGCGCCTCCTGGTGCCGTTCTCGGTCGAGCGGCCGGCGATCCCGCTCGGCGTTCCCGTGATGCGCACCTGGTCGAGCCCGTTCGGTCCGATCGGCACGCCTTTGGTCGACCGCGACGACCCGGTCGGCGTCATCGAGGATTTCTTCTCGATGCTGTCGCGGCCACATCTCAAGCTGCCGAAGGTCTTTGTGCTACCCGACATCCGGCTCGACGGCCCGGTCGAGAGCCTGCTCACCACTGTTGCCGAGACGCGCGGCCTGACCATGGTCACCACGGGCAGACTGGAACGCCCGGTGCTCGAAAGCGAGGCCGAAGGCGAGGAGTATCTCAAGGCCTCGCTGCGCGCGCACCACCATCGCGAATTCCGCCGCCTGAAGCGGCGCCTTGCCGACCTTGGCAAGCTCGAGCACGTCGTGGCGCGCGGGCCCGACGAGATCCGCCATGCCATCGAAAGCTTCCTGACGCTGGAGGCGGCGGGCTGGAAGGGCCGCGAGCGCACGGCCATGGCGATCGACCGCTTCCGCGCCGCCTTCGCCCGCGAGGCCGTGCACCGGCTGGCCGAACAGGATCTCTGCCGCATCCACTCGCTGACGCTCGACGGCCGCGCCGTCGCCTGCCTGATCGTTTTCGTCGAGGCCGGCGTCGCCTATACCTGGAAGACAGCCTATGACGAGACGCTGTCGGCCTATTCGCCGGGCACGCTGCTGATGATCGAGGTCACCAGGCAGCATCTCGACGATCCCAACATCGTGATGACCGATTCCTGCGCCGTGCCCGACCATCCGGTGATGAGCCGGCTGTGGAGCGAGCGCAAGCCGATGGGCACGCTGGTGATCGGGCTCTCGCCGGACGCCGACCGCCAGGTGCGCCAGGCGGCGTCGCAGCTGCATCTCTACCGCGAAACCCGCAACATGGCGCGCCTGCTGCGCAACCGCATGAAGAGCCTGCTGGGGCGGCGCTAGAGCGACTTTAGGAAAAGTGCGTAGCGGTTTTCCGACTTTTTCGAGTGCCCTTTTCCGACCAACGAGCCTTTTGGCTTAAGTCATAAGGGTTGCTGTTCCCACGCAGTGGGAAGGATTAGCATCGATACAGTTCCAACGGGGACGAGGCGGTAGAGTTGGCCGCGCGGTTAGCATCATTTGCGCCTCGGTCTTGCACGGCCAGAACCAAAATCTGGGAGGAGTGCATGACGAAGATAGCTAGTCTTGGGCGTCGCGGGATCCTCATTTCGATAGGTCTCGTCGGCGTATGTCTGGGCGCGGCCGCAGCTCAGGCCGCAGAACCCAACAAGGCCGAGATCGACGCCTTGAAACAATCGCTGGCCAAATATGAAGACTACAAGGCCGCCATTCGCGACCTCTACCTGTCGACGGTCGGATGCGTCTCCTACAGCGGAGAAAAGGTACCCGGAACGATGGACTACCCGAAGGGCGCGATGGGCATTCATTTCGTCAATGTTCCCAGCATCGGCCCGACAGTCGATCCGATGCGCCCCAACGTTCTGATCTACGAGCCGGTCGATGGCGGCTTGCGCCTGGTCGGAGTGGAATGGCTGGTGCCCCTGACTCCCGACACCAAGGCGCCGCCGGAACTCTTTGGACAGACGTTCATGGGACCGATGGAGGGGCACTATCCGCTCATCCCGAAGGAGTTCCACCACTACGATCTGCACGCCTGGCTGTTCAAGGACAACCCTAACGGAATGTTCAGCCCGACGAACCCGGACGTGAAATGCGAAAACTACTCGTTTCCGATGCCGGAGGAGCCGACCAAGATGGTGCCGGGACCGATGAAGATGTAGTGGCTCACGGGTCCAGTTGACGGCAGAGGCGGGGCGAGACCCCGCTTCTGTCGCTTCAGCCCGACTCAATCCCGAGGCTGTTGCGTGAAAAATGGTGCCCCTAGCCGGGGAGCAAAAAATGAACCTTTTCAATGGTCAATTTTGAAGGTGGGGCAGAATGAGCCCATCAGAATCCTTATGCTTTTCGTCGGACTTGTCTCACCAAAACCGACTTAGAAGAGCATTTTTTCAACGGCAAACGGGACCATTCGAGACCGCTCAGTAGCGCGTCTCCATGATCTCGCCAAGCGAGGCACAGCTGGATCAGAGAGGAAGGCAACCGAAACCGTTGACGGCAATGCTGCTTGCTCTGAAGTGAATTCCATCGTTCGGGACGAGGGGGTCGCAGGTTCAAATCCTGCCACTCCAACAAGAAAAAACAATGAGTTAGGCAACCCGAAGATTGCCTACCCCACAGACAGATATCCCCACAGAAAAAATGGAAAAGCATCCAGGCTGCTCGATGCAGCAGGCAGAAGCATTACTATCAACCTGCGACACGGTATTGCTGCCATTGCACCCGCCAGCCCAGGTCGGCACGTTTCCGGCGCCTACCAACCCTTCGCGATTTTGCAGATGGCGCTCATCTGAGGGCGCGCCATATAAACTATGTCTGCTTCGAGCCAAACGCATTCAATCGCCGACAGTTGTCGAATGACTTCAATGGGCCGAAACCTGCCCTTCCGCTTTCGGGGCGAAGTTACCGACAACCGGCCATTCCGCTGACGGCCCCCAACTGGAAAGCATCTGGGCGTTCCTTCCGTGGCCAATCATGGCGGAGGAGAAAAGATATGGGACATTCGCACTATGACCCCACCGCTCCCGACCACCGTGCATGGAACGCGGGCAAGAAAGTCGGGACGAAACGCCCGCTGAAAACCTCGACAGATATGGGCGATCCGATTCTTTCTCGACAGGGAGCGGCGCTTGCGCGATCGAGCCCTTTTTGATCTAGCGATCGACAGCAAGTTGCGCGGCTGCGATCTCGTCAAGATCAAAATCGGCACCTTGGTTCTCGGGCCGGAGATTCGGCCCCGCGCGATGGTCGTGCAACAGAAAACAGGCCGACCGGTGCAGTTCGAGTTGATGAGCGACGCACGCTCCAGTCTTCTCGCATGGCTGGAACGGCGCGGCGGTACGGTCGACGACTATGCATTCCCGAGCAGGATCAACATAACGGGTCACATCAGCACGAGGCAGTATGCCCGCCTCGTGGACGAATGGGTTGCGGCGATCGGACTTCGACCTCAGGAATACGGCACGCATTCGCTGCGGCGTACTAAGGTGTCGATCATTTACAAGGCGACGGGTAACCTCCGCGCTGTTCAGATTCTGCTGGGCCACACCAAAATCGAGAACACAGTCCGGTATCTCGGCGTCGACGTAGAAGATGCACTCGAACTCTCCGAGGCCACGGAAGTATAACCAGAAGCGGCTCCATTTCCGAGTGGAGCCGTGGATGCTACGCGCCTCATATCGGTCATTCAGTGCGCCATTGAAACTTCTCCAAAGCTGCCGTGCCAAATGATTCTTGCTAGCGACTGGGGCGAGAGGCGGTCTTATCGAGGGTTTCAGGGGCGCACTCCAAAACGGGGCCCTCATTCCATGAAAAATCACACTCACCCGCCGCGGTCGACCCGGGAAGCACCGAACCGCAAATGGCGGCTACCAGTAGCGTCACGCAGCGATCGCGGAGCGACCGGACAAGATCGGGTGGCAGACATCGTTTATCCCCTCCTGCGCGGTCGTGCTTCGTTGCGACGACCCTCGTCCGAGTAACGGGCGAGTTCCGATCGTTTGCCGAAATTGCGCCGGCCAGAGCCCTGAAAGGATGGAGAGCCGTCGGCGAAGTCCTAGTGTATGCTAGGCGACGGAATCCGTCACACGTGGGGATCGTCATGGTCGGTTCGCCAGCAACTGCCACCCTTGTCCTCAACGACAAGGTTGTCGTTGACCTGGAAGGCGAGACGCTCCGTCTTGGCAACGGCGACGCAATCGCCCTCAGGCCGCAGGCCTTTGCGGTCCTTCGCCACCTCGTCCAGAACGCGAACAGGCTGGTCAGCAAGGCCGAGTTGCTTGAAGCCGTCTGGGGAGGCGCCGCCGTTACCGACGACAGTCTCGTTCAATGCATCCACGAGATCCGGCGAGCGCTCGGCGACCAACGGCATGCGGTCTTGGCCACCGTCTCGCGGCGGGGCTACCGCCTGTCGCTGGAGGGTGGCGACGAGAGTGCGCTCGTCGGCCCTTCGATCGCCGTGCTGCCGTTCGCCACCATGAGCGGCGACGAGCCCCATGACTACTTCGCCGATGGCCTGGTCGAGGACATCATCACCAACCTCTCGAAGATCCCGGGCCTGTTCGTCATCGCACGCAATTCCTCCTTCGGCTTCAGGGGCGAGAAAGCCGATCCGCGCACAATCGCCGCTGAACTACGCGTTCGCTACCTGCTGCAGGGCAGCTTGCGGCAGTCCGGGGGGAGACTTAGGATGAATGCCCAGCTTGTCGACGGTGCATCGGCCACTCATGTCTGGGCCGACAGGTTCGAGGGCGCGGTAACGGACGTGTTCGAACTCCAGGATCGGTTGACCGAGCAGATCGTGGGCTCGATCGAACCGAGTGTCCGTCGTGCGGAGATCGAGCGCGCGCGCCGCAAGCGGCCCGAAAGTCTGGACGCGTACGATCTCTACCTTCGGGCCCTGCCGCACGCGCATGCGAACACGCCCGTCGAGACGGACAAGGCCCTGCAACTGCTGGCGCGCTCGATCGAGCTTCAGCCGGACTATGTCGCTGCGCATGGCTACGCCGCATGGTGTTACGAGCAGCGCTACCTCCGCAACGGTTTGGATCCCGCAGACAAGGCGGCCGCACTCAACCACGCCGACATTGCGTTAGGCATCAACAGCGACGACCCGCAGGCGATGAGCATCGGCGCGTTCGTCCGCGCGAACCTCACCCGGGACTACGACACCGCCCTCGAGGTGCTCGACCGGGCCCTCGCATTGAACCACAATTCGGCCTTGGCCTTTGGCTTCAGCGCTTTGGTCAGTGCCCACAGCGAGCGACACCAGCGGTCGGTGGAACATGCGCACAAGGCGCTGCGGCTGAGCCCGCTCGACGATCCGCTGAGCTACCATCCCTACTGCGCACTCGCCCTGACCCACCTCTTTGCCGAAGCCTTTGCCGACGCGGCCAGATACGCCGCTCTGGCGGTCCGGGCCAATCCCGGCTTCAGCATCCCGTACGCCTATCTGGCGGCCAGCCACGTCGGCCTTGGCAATGTCGAAGCCGCGCACTCTGCGGCACGACGACTGATCGAGGTGGCGCCGAATTTCTCGGTCGGCGGCTACGTGCGAACTAACCTGTTTCGGCCGTACTTGATGGACGCGCTGGCAACAGCCTTGCGAACGGCAGGGCTTCCTGAATGAGCCAGCCAGCGCGGACCGAACCGCGCGCAGGTGCAGCGCTGTCACAAGCCGCCGGTCCTCTCCCAGCCTCCTCGGTGCGTTCTTATTGCGACGCGGGGTTGAACGCGGCAAGGCGACGACTCGCATGACGCGCATCGGAAACGCTTTCCGAGAGAGGGAAGGGAGCCTCTCCTTCGCTTGGGCTACGAGCGGGGCCTTTCAGTGCCATTTTGTTAACCTGAGTTCCGAGCCCTGCGAAGATGCCGATCGGGGAAATATCGCCCTTTGATCGGAGTCCTTTCGTTACATCCGGCAGGACTTCGCTCACACTTGCCGGCGGATTTGCCACCTGCTGTCCGCCGGAACACGACAGATGAATCGCGCTTGGTGTTTCTCAGCTACCCTAGCGATGCTGTCTTGCTGGAATGGCGCTGGCGCCCACGACATCGAATCGGGATGGACCTATCCACCCGCTTGCTGCCGAGGCGACCAAGAGAGAGGCGATTGCCAGGAAATTCCGAATACCAGTGTGAGCACCGGCCCTGATGGTTTCAGAGTGCTGCTCAATCCGGGCGACCATCACCTCGTCACAAGGCAACACTTTTTCCGAATTCCGTATGGCGACACCATTCCGTCCGGAGACAGCCATTTTCACATTTGCTTGCACCCAACCGAAGATCACGCAAACTGCTTCTTTGCTCCTCCCGACGGATTTTGATTTGCGAGGCATCGGACGCATCCTATGGCGCCCGCGGAAGGCGCTCCTAAGGGTATATGGACTTCCTCTAAGTCATGCAGTCGTTCGGCGATCCAACGCAGCATCGGGAAGACCGCTGGCTAGGCCAGGGGGATTTCGGCGTTCGCTACATGCTCGCCACGCTCGGACGCTTGCTGATGTGGTTGTCTCGCGCCGGCCCGAAGTGCCGACTAGACCTACAGTTTGGGAGGTCGCAGGGCGAGCATTTCGCGGAGCGCGGAATGTCGGCCTGCTAACGTCTGCAGCCTAGAAGCTGCCGGTCCGCTCCCGGCCCCAAGCGGACAATTAGCCTGCTAGCCAGGCTGCGCCCCGCGCGGTAGTTTGGGCAGTTCCCAGCATGTTCGCGGTCGACAACACATGGGCGCCTCTCTCTACGAACCCATCAACGTCTATAAGCCGCTGGCGCCGGATATCGGCATCGTCGACGGTCCATTCGAATATTTGACTGTAGGCGGAATCAGGCTGCCGCTCCCGTTCACGACCCGAATGACAGTGGTGCGCCTTTCGACTGGCCACCTCTTCCTCCATTCGCCGATCAAGTTTGACGAGAGGCTGGCCAAGGAGCTGCGCGGGTTGGGTAGGGTTCGCCATCTCGTGTCGCCCAACCAGTTCCACTATGCGCACATCGGGGAATGGGCGAGAGCGTTTCCTGACACGATCGCCTGGGCATCGCCACGCGTGCGCCGGCGGGCACGGGCACGGCACGTGGATGTCGACTTTACGAGAGACCTCGACGTCAGGGCGCCGGAAGAATGGCGTCGGGAGATCGATCAGCTGCTCTTTCCTGGCGGCTATTTCAAGGAGTTCATTTTCTTCCACAAGGTCTCAAGAACGCTGATACTCACCGACACGATCATTAACATCGAATTGAACAAGATTGCCGAGCCATGGCGAACGGCCACCAAGCTTGCCGGGATGTATCATCCCTACGGCCGAATATTCTTCGGCATGCGTGTGCCGCTGCTTGTCCAGAGAGGGAAGGCGAACGCTGCGATCGGAAAGATTCAATCATGGCGACCTCGGCGGATCGTGCTCAGTCACGGCCGCTGCTTTGATGCGGATGCTGACAAGGTCGTCCGAAGGATCTTCGGAGCAGCGGGCGCGAGATAAGTGCGCTCCGCTTTCCACCCGATTGAGAAGTTGAACGCTCCGCCGCGGTACAGTCCGAGCCGATGCCCAGGCCGCCTCGGTCGCGCCACTACCGGTCATTGGCAGCGCGTCTCATAAGCTGACCATCAGCCACTGACCGGAGTCGATCCTTGCCTGCTCTTCGTACGGAGGACTTCTACCGCAAGCCCTGACCCGGATCAGCCATTGCGGCCGAGGCGCGCTTGCCCGCCATTGCGTTGATGTCAGCAATGACGCTGGAGACAACGGATGAACGAAGAGATCAGGAACAAGATCGAGACGCTGTTGGATCAGCATCGGATCATGACGATTGCAACGCTAAGGCCGGACGGCTGGCCGCAGGCGACGACCGTCGGCTATGTGAACGAAGGCCTTACCCTTTACTTCCTCTGCAGCGGCTTCTGCATCTTCAAGTCCGCAGACGTTTGTCCATGGTAGCACGGTTCGCATATGCCCCGGACCTGACCATTCGAAATATATAATGGAGATGCAGCCGAAATGGTTGCGGGCAATGGCCGCAATGATCTCCGGCGAAGTGATTGCCGCAGCATGACCCTCACGCTGCAGCTCGGCGGTATCGGGATCGATTGACGACGAGAAATCGACCGCGAATACTATCGCCGCGTCAACGTCTGCGGCGTTTGCCTGGAGACCCCACAACATCGCAGTCGCAAGCGTCCCGGCTAGTCCCAAACGCGGTATCGTGCCCATTGCCCACCCTTGCTCGATCCTCAATCCGTGACGGTCCAGATACGTCGCCCACGAGCACCCCACTTGAACCGCCAAGGGACTATCTTCAGCCTGCCGGCACCGGCTTTGCAATTTCGGATCTATGCACTGACAGCGACAGCAAGATGATTGCTCCAAGTACGATCGCAGCCCCGAGAGCCCCGACAGACGACAGCCGCTCCCCAAGAAACATGGCCGCGCCTATCGCTCCGAACACGCTCTCTGCGCTGACGATCACGGCGGCATGGCTGGCCGAGGTAAACCGTTGGGCGATCGTCTGGATGCCGAAGGCGGCCGCGGTCGAGAAGATGCCGAGCACCGCGAGTTCCGGAGCCGCGCCGCTGATGGCAGCCATCGATAGATTACCGTGAAGGGCGCCAAACGGCAGGGTGATGACGGCTGCGCCGAGGAATTGAGCGGCGGCAGCAGTGACCGGAGCGCCGTGGGTTTGCATATGGCGGCCGAGCTCGACCATCCAAAGCGCGTAGCATGCGGCCGAAAGTATCGCTGCGAGATCGCCCTGACTGAAGCTGGTGGTCAATCCTCCGGACAGAAGCAGCACGCCGACCAATGTCACGCCCGCCGCAAGGCCGACGACCGCGGTCGGTCGTTCACCGATCAGGAACCACGCCGCAAGCGGGGTCATCACCGTTGCCGTGCTCACCAGGAAACTCGCATTGGTGACCGAAGTGCCGAGATAGGAGACCTGCTGGATGGCAATGGAAATTGAAAATAGCGCGCTGACTTTGATGAGACTTGTCCAGTAGCCCGGTTCGAGCCTTCTTCCCCGTTCGAGCATCATCAGCGGCGCGGCCAAGAGTCCCGCGATCAGGCAGCGCATGCCTACGGCGCTAAGCGGATCGAGATGATCCAGCACGGTCTTCTGCGCGACGTTGCCGAACCCCCAGAAGGCGGCGGCAAGCAGCAGCAGACAGTTGGCCTGTGTCTTCGACATGGGCCGTCACATTCGATCTCGGTTGCCGGAGGACGATGCCAGCGCGCTCCCGGCTCGCACCTCCTGGAGCAGCAGCAACAGGTCTGCCTTGGCCCAAAGCAGATAGCAGACAAGCAATGTCAGCGGCGCTGCGACGAGCGTCCAGGAAGCGCCCGACCATGCCAGTTGCAGGGCACCGCCGCTCCCCACCGCGGCCGACACCATCGCCGGCAGGCGGCTGGCCAGAACGGCACTCCGGAACGGATTGGGCCAGTTGGCTGGCCAGCCGGGCAACGGCTTGCCGTCCTCGAAGGCGCTGCCGAACTTGCCGAGCGCATGCAGCAAGCCCGAGGTCGCCGCAAGCACAGGTTCGCCGAACAGGAACAGGGCGATGCCGAGTCCGATCGCCCCGACCCCCGACGTCATGTCGCCAAGGCGGTTTAGGGACGCGTCTGGGGGCGGCTTCCTGGCCCAGGCGCGGCAGTAGATCTCGCCGCTCCAGAAGAAGACCAGCGTGGCCAGGGTGAGCGACAGGGCAGCGATGCTGCCGACGAAATAATCAAGGAGCGCGGCATAGCCACTCAGGGCGGAACCCGGCGGCACGGCAACGATCTGGACCGTGACGCCCGTCGCCAGCCCGAGCCCATTGCCGAGATTGTAATATCCTCCGGGACCTACCATGCGTGAACGGATTGCCGCGGCGAACCGCGACAGGCCTGAAGTGTCGCCCGGCTCTCCGGCGGCATCGGGAAGGTCATGGATGGTCATTGATAAACGAACCCCGCGATCAGGCAGCGCACGCAGAAGACGTGCTGGATCATCTCGATCCGCTCAGCGCCGAGCAGCAGACAGTTGGCCTGCACCTTCGACATATCGATGTCTCGACAAAAGCTGGTGTTATATGGCGCGCGGTGAGATCAGCTTGGGTTAGGCCGCGGTCGATGGTTCGGGCTTCCTTCGGTGTTCGGCTCGGTCATCGTGCTCTTGTTGTCTTCCGCCCTGTTCAGATTGGCGCAGTGCGGGTGAGCGTCGGCGGGGACGATCTCATAACCGGCTGCGATCAACTGGAGGCTCATCTCCTCGAAGTGACGCTTCGAGCCGCTGACGATCGATTCAGGCGTGTAGTTCCAGCCGTTGCGAGCAGCATTGGCCAAGATGCTGGCATAGGCATGCATGCTGGCGATTTTCACGTTTGATTCCAGCAACTGTCGGCACCCGCTTGCGAAAGAAGGCGACGGTTGGGCGGAATAACCCAAGACCGTGCATGCCAGCACTATGGATACAGAACGCATGGAATCCCCCTTAGCTGATTGTTTGTTGCCGTTGGGGAAGCTTGCGCCGTGCGAGCCTGCGGCGGAATCGGGCAGATGCGGTATTCGGCCTAGTGCATTTGTAGCATTCTTCCGCTACGGAGGGGTTTAGAAGGACGGGGGTCCACAATGGTGCTCGGCGCTTCGAAAGCTCAAACGCTTGTCGCCTGTCGGGTCGCGAGCGCGAGGTCGCGGAAAAATTTGCCGCCGGCCTGACCTATCGGGAGATCGGCAAGGCGCTTTTCATTGCTCCGGCCACTGTTCGCACTCACCTTGCGACCATCTACGGAAAACTTGGGGTGCGGACCAAGATCGGGCTCGCGGCGTACTTTGCCGGCGCTTCCGGCGCTAGGCCGGGCGGGCTGTCACCCCATCAAAGCGGAAAACCGCGGCTGGCGGTGATGCCGGTTAAGGGTCAGTTCGGCAAAACAAGGACCGATGCGGATGCGTTGACGCGCGCGTTGACCGCAGAGCTCGGCCGCTTCTCCCAGATCGGAATCGTCGCAGCGGCCACAATGTTCGCGCTCGCGAAGCGGCATCTCACTGTCAAGGAAATCGGCAGGACCACGGGAGCCAACTATGTCCTGGAAGTCGCGGTCCATAGCCAGGACAAGGCCACGCACGCCTTCGCGCATCTCGTGGACGCCGAGGAGGAAGTCGAGGTCTGGAGCGCAAGATATGATCTCGCCCAGACGTCATCGCATGGCGAATTGACAGGCGTGATCAGCGGAAACCTCTTCCAGGTGTTGATGAAGCATGCGGCAGGCCCGCCCGCCCTCGAGGAAGCAATTCAGCACCACAAGCTCTATCTGAAGGCGTTTTACCACGTCGAACGGCCGACGGCGAAAGGCATGGTCGTAGCGCGGCGTCTCTGTGAAAGGCTCCTCGCCGCCGAGCCAGAGCATGCCTTGATAAGGGAGACTCTTGCCTGGGTCGATTTCCACTCCTGCTTCAACGGATGGTCCAGTGAACCCATCCAGGCCTTTCGCCGGGCTGGTGATGAGGCGCGGGCCGGACTTTGTTGCCATGACCGGGAAGCATCTCTGCACAGTGCTCTCGGATTGGCCGAGACTTATCTCGGAAACTTGCAGACGGGCCTTGGCTGCCTGCGGCGGGCCATCGCACTCAATCCGAACGATGCAGAGTGCCGTACCTGGCTGGGAATCGGGCTGACTTACGCCGGAGATCTCGAAGGTGCACAGGCAGCTTTCGCGCGGGCCGACCTTCTCAGTCCGAATTATCATCCGATCTTTCTGTTCAGGGGCGATGCCGAATACGCCGCGGGGAACTATAACGCCGCGACTGCCTCGTTTGATCGATTTCTGATGGTCCTGCCTGAATACCACTGGGCACGGCTCCTGCGGGCTGCATCATACATCGGGATGGGCGATCTCAAGTCTGCGCGGAATGACGTGTCGTTCGTCTCGCGCGAGTCGCCCACGTTGACCGGCAAGCATGTCGATCAATTGCAGCAAGCGCGCGGTCCGGAGTTCAGAAATAACCTGTTGTCACGCCTCAGCGCAGCAGGACTGCCGTGGAAGTGACCCATCGAGGATGACATTTGGCGCATAAGGTCCGGTTCCGTGTCAACTTGCGTCATGGCGGGCTCCAACCCGAACGGCGGGAACGGGTGATGGCCTGCGACGGCACGGCGGTGGCAGGATGGCTGGTCAACGCCGGCCACGCAATGGACTTGGCCGCAGCATTCGGGCGGCGCCTACGCGGGCCACCAGGACGAAGCTCGGCTGGCCAAGCGCGGGATCTGGCAAGGCGAGTTTCAGCTTCTTTGGGAATGGCGTGTTGCACAGCAGGCGCCTAAGCCTGAAACCACGAATAACTCCGGCTCATACGACATCAAGGGCAGCATCAGCAACAAGGGCGTTCGCATCTACCCACCTCCCCGGCCAGCGTTTCTATGACGAGACAGTGATCAGTCCTGCCAAGGTTGCGCGAATGTTCTGTTCAGAAGATGAGGCGCGCGCGGATGGTTGGCGCCGGTCGAAAAGGTGACTATAGCTGCAACTTCGTTGGACTTTGTATAGTCCGAGCCGCTGCAGGTCGATGTCCAGCTTTCACGCGTAGCTGGTTCTGTCGACGTCCAGATGGGAAGCCGTTCGCGCATCCACATCCGCTTTGCGCAACGAAGACTTCCAATGCCGTCAGCGACGAGGTCTGCTTTCAGGAGCCGACGGTGCAGACCTGAACGACCGACATGAGCGCTAAGTTGCCCGTTGCAGCGGCCGGCTCAAGCGGCAAAATCTGACCCCGTTGCCCACATCAACCCGGACAAGTACCAGTTGCAGGGTCTTCAGGAAGGAAGAAGCTTCGCCGCTCGCAAGAGGTGAGTTCGCGAGGCACGGTGCGCCGGGCGAAGTCAATGAGGTCGTTGGGTGTCTGGAAGACGCGAACGATACGGACCCTTTCTTCGCCGGAAACAATTGCGACCTGGGTCCCGTCGGAACTGAAAGCTACGCGTGTAAGGCCCGGTCGAACGGCCGCTTCGTCCTGGCTGGCAAGGACGGCAATCTCGCGCCCCGATTGCGTCGCCCATAGCCGGACCGTGCGATCTTCGGACGACGCGGTCACGACATACAAACCACTGGGACTGAACTGGGCGCTGTCCACCGCGCCGCCGTGGCCCCTAAGAACGGCCCTTTCCCGTCCGCCAGAGACGCTCCAGATCCGGGCGGTTCCGTCGCGTGAGGCAGTCAGCAGCGACCGACCGTCGGGGCTGAAGGCGACCACCGTCACCTCGTCGGTATGTCCCTCTAGCGTTACGACGTTTGCTCCGTCCGTGGTCGACCAAATTCGGGCCGTGTGGTCGCGCGAGCCAGTGGCGACCAGCCGACCGTCCGGGTTGAAGGCCGCTGCCGTGATGCGATCCTGATGCCCCAGAAGAGCCTTAAGCTCAGCCCCGCCCGCCTTCAGGAGGTGGCCCGCATTGTCTTCCCTGGCCGCGAGGATCAGACGTCCGTCAGGGCTAAGAATGGCCTGCGGCAGCTTGCTGCTTGTATTGATCGCGGCCAGCTCGGTACCGGTAGCCGCGTCCCACAGCTGCGCGGTACCGTTGATCGATGCGGAAACCAGCGATTTGCCATCGCGATCAAACTGGATCTGGATCAGTCCGCCATGCGATCGGAATTGGGCGATCTCTAATCCCCTGGCAACCTCCCAAATTCGGACCTGGCCCCCAAGAGATGCCGTTGCGACGCGCCTTCCATCGGGACTGAACGTCGCGCGTTGAACGATCTCATGGGTATCGAGCCGGATTATCTCGCGCCCGCTCACAACATCCCACAGATGCGCCGCGCTGTCGCCGCCACCGGTCAGCAGGTGGACATTGTCGGGACTGAAGACCGCGAAAGTCGGCCTATACTCATGAGAGAGCGTGGCCGTCAGGGCGCCGTCGACATCCCACAGCCGAGCGAAGCAGTGAGAAGAATGTTGCTGTCAACCGGGCTGAATTCCAGATGCTCGACCAAAGATTCATGACCGGCGAGCGTCGTAACCAACGAGGCGCGTTCAACGTCCCAGATCCGGATCGGCCCATTGACTGAAGCGGTCGCCAGGAAACGGTCGTCCGGGGTGAAAGCACCGTTCATCTCCTCGTCGCGTTCATCCGCACCCATATCAGCCAGCTTCAAACCCGAAACCTCCTGGCCGAGCAGGTCATGCAGCGTTCCTAACGCTCCATCCCAAATCCGGGCAGCGCCATCGAGTGATACCGTGGCGATTCGCAGACCCCCGTGACTGAAAATCACGCCATTCAATTGCGTGTCGCTCTTGTGGCCGGCCAACTTTGCGATCTCGGTTCCTTTCGACACATCGTAGAGGCTGGAAGTACCGCCGCCGTATGAAAGCGGTGCCCCAGCCAGCAGCCGGCTTCCGTCCGGGCTAAATGCCAGGCTGTAGGGCAAGCAGTTCAGCCGGATTGACCGCGTCAGTGCGCCATCTGCGGTATTCCAGATCGAGACAAAGTGCTTGCGTGCCGTCGCGAAGCTGCGACCGTCCGAACTGAAGTCAGCCCGCGCATATCCGTCGCTGCTTACACTCAGGACTTTCGTTCCTGTCCGAGCGTCCCAGAGCGCTGCATCGCTGTTCTCCCCCGCCGTCAGCACCTGGTTGCCATCCGGGCTGAAGATTGCCGTTGGATAATTACCTACCGGCTGCAGGATGAAGAGCTGTTCTCCCGAGGTGGCGTTCCAGAGGCGTGCAGTCCCGTCTCTCGCGGCCGTCAGGATACGGCTCCCGTCTGGGCTGAATTCAGCCCTCTCCACGGCCCCTTCATGACCTTTTAGAACTGCAGTTTCGGCACCGCTGGAGATGTCCCAGACGCCTGCAGTTTTATCGTAGGATGCAGTGACGATGTGATCTCCGTTCGGATTGAACGCCGCATCGGCAACGCCGGCGCCATGCCGGAAGACTTTGATCTGGTGGTGCGCCAACAGAGCCTTGTAGAGGGCTGCCTCCGCTTCAAAGAGATATGGCCGCTCTGACTGGTCTTTCGAGGTCAGTGCTTCGAGCGCCAAGAGGGTCGCAGCCTCGGTGTTACCTGTCGCCGTGGACTGCTGCGAAAGCAACGAGAGCGAAAGAGACTGGTTGCGCAGCGCCTGGTCGCGTTGCCACCTTGCTTCCTGCTGCGCCCTGAAGGCGACCAGTGCACCTGCGCCCGCCATGAGAGCGAGCATTATCGCCACAATCGCGGCATTGCGCGTACGTCGGGCAAGCCGGGTTGCCGCGGCTGCCGCGAGGCTCCGGCGCTCGGCCTCGCGCTCCAGGCGCTCGCGTTTTGCCTCTTCGGCGGCCTCGATCAGCGCCAGCTCTGCCTGCCGCTCCTTCTTCTCTTTCTGCTGATGGGCACGCAAGGACGCCTCGATGTATTCAAGGACGTCATCGTCGACCTCCTCCCGTCTTGACAGCAGCAGTTCTTCGCCCTCCGCGAGACGTTTGCCGGACGGAAGAAGAAGCTCTCGATTCCTGCTCTCCAGGTGCCATCTGTGAGCGTCGGCCCCGAGGCGGTAGCGCGTCTCGAGGAAGTTCCGGTTTGCATTCACAATGTCACCGGCGCGCGGCCAACGGCTCAACAGTGCTTCATGTGCAACGCGGACGAAGACATGCCCTCCGGCGTCCTCATCGCTGACGAGGAGCCGTGCGTCGATCAGGGCCCTGACGAGGGCCGATCGCGCGGGAGTGCCTGCAACTTCAGTGAGCAGGGCTGGGCGTGCCGTCACCGTTTCATCGCCCGGACTTGCCGTGGTGAGTGCGCGCAGCACCGCGGGTAAGGCCTCCTGGATCTCAGGCGCGAGCAAGTCTACGACTTCATCGGCGCGGCGCGCGATTGCGCCTTCGAGACCGCCGAGCGCGCGATAGTGCGCAAAGGTGAGAACTCGGCGCTCGCGGCCGGCCTCGTACAACGCGTCGAGCACAAACTCGAGAAGCGGCAATGATCCGGGATCGGCAGCTGCTGCCTCCTGCAGCACATCATCGAGCCGCCCCAATTCGGCACTCTCCTCGAAGCGGAGCGCGGCAACGCCCGCCGGTTCGCGGATGATCTGCGCGATCTCTGGGCCAGTCGGCGGTAGGAGTTCGTAGCTGGCGAGGCCGTCCTTGAGCGCCGAGAAACCCGGGACCTCACCACAGCGGTGAAAAAAGTCCGAACGGATCGCCGCGATCACCCAGACCAGTCCGCTCCCGGCTAGCACCGCCATGAGCCGCACAAGGGCCTCGCGCGTCGCCGGCTGCTTCTCTGTCGTGAATAGCTCCTCCAGCTGATCGATGGCGACAAGCAATCTGATCTGCGAGCGGGCCGACCCGGCGGCCTTGCCAAGTGCCTGTCGGACCATCGCCAGCGCCCGATCCGGCGCGCTCCTGCAGAGCAGAGCAAACTCCGCAGCTGTCACTTCGCAGGACAGCTCCGGCACACCAGCTTCGCTAAGCAGTGCCGCAGCCAGCACAGCGAATGCATCCGGTCCTTCGGAG
This sequence comes from Mesorhizobium waimense, assembly GCF_003601975.1. Lineage (GTDB taxonomy): Bacteria > Pseudomonadota > Alphaproteobacteria > Rhizobiales > Rhizobiaceae > Mesorhizobium > Mesorhizobium waimense. The sequence goes on along the minus strand of NZ_QZWZ01000017.1, from coordinate 106,070 downwards.
AGGCGGATCAGGCAGCGGCGCCACAAGGATATGCCCGCCACGGCTCCAGGCCGGGTCAATGACGGCAGCAGGCCAGCGCGCAGGAGGGAAGACTTGCCGCAACCGCTCATTCCGTAGATGAGCAGGAATGCCGTACTGCTGGCTGCCTGCTGCTCCAGTCTCGCAGTGCAGGCAGCAATCGCCCGCGCTCGGCCGAAGAAGAGGTCGGCATCTTCGAATTCGAAGACATCGAGACCGCGAAATGGCGACCTGACCGGTTCCTCCGAAGCAAGGTTTACGCGGTAGATGCGCAAGGCGCGTGCGAGGTTCTTCAGCTTGTACTCACCGAGATCGGCGAATTCCAGCGAGAGTCGGTCTTGAGCCTGGCCGTGGACCGCTTCCGTGACGCAAATCCCGCCCGGTCGGGACAACGTTTGCAGATGAGTGGCGACCTCGACGGCCTCGCCCGCGAGGTGGTCGCCCTCGGTGACGACATAACCCATGTGCACGCCTATGCGGAAGCGCAGGCGCTTTGTCTCGGGAACTTCGCAGTTCCGCCTATCGACGTCATGCTGGATCTCGCTCGCACATTGCATCGCCTCGACAGGGCCGGTGAACTCGGCGACCACGCTCTCTTCGGCGCTCCAGAACACGGGACCCGCATGTTGAACCAGCAGCCGATCGATGATCTGCCTGTACGCCCGGAAAGTTGCAGCAGAGATCCGCTCATCCTTGCCTGTCGGCCGGCCCTCAGCGGCCACTTCGGCGGCCAGGATGGTGGCCATTCTCGGTCCGGCATTTGAGGGAAGGACCAGCCTGTAACCGCGCCTCGGCACTGTCTGCACGACGGCCTGCCGACTGTCGTTGAGCGCCGCACGGATCTCGTGAATGCATTGCACCAGGCTGTCATCGGTCACGGCTATCCCGTTCCAGACCGCCTTCATCAGGTCGTCCTTGGTGATGACGCGATCAGCGTTTTCCAGAAGGTGACGAAGCACCGCGAAGGTTTGGTGGCGAAGTGCGATTGTCCTGTTGGACTTGTCGCGCAAGGTCTCGCTGCTCAGATCGGCGGTAACGCCGTTGAGTACGAACGTCGTGGGCGGCGAGCTATCCAAGCCGGTTCCCTCAAGCACGAAGCCGCAGTCCAATTCTTCGATCTTAGCACGGTTTCGGGCTGCGAAGAGTCATCACCATCCAGACCGGCGGGGAGCGCAGATTTCGGCGAATGATCGGAAGCCGTTCGTGACCCAGGAGACGCCTCGGACCGACAATTGCATTGTCAGCGAGAGGCTCGCCATGGACTACTTGGTCCAGATTGCTCGATGTGCGGGTGCAAGACCGGCGCTACGGCTCACGGGCGTCTGCGTGCTCACTCTGTTCTTCGCGATGGCGTCACAGGCTCACTCGACCGACCGTCCCGCGGACGACCTGGCCGAAGTCGATCTGCAATTGATCCTTGCCGTGGACGTCTCGCCCTCGATGAGCAAAGTTGAGCAAAGAGTGCAACGCGACGGCTACGTCGGTGCCTTCCGCCACGCGGACATCGCGAGGGCAATCAAGTCGGGAGAGCGGGGCAGAATCGCAGTGCTTTATCTGGAGTGGGCAGGGCCACGTCAGCAAACAGTCATTATGCCGTGGACAATTGTCGAAAGCCTCGACGACGCTTTGACTTTGGCAGACAGGCTCGCGGCGCTGCCGTTGACTGAAGGCCGCGGAACGTCGATTTCCGGCGCCTTGTCGGCCGCGAATGATCTGTTCGCGAAGAGTGGCTTGCGCAGCCCGCGCAGGGTTATCGACGTATCGGGCGACGGACCCAACAATGCCGGAGCGCTCCTTGACCCCATCCGGCAGGTTCTTCTCGCGGAAGGTGTGACGATCAACGGGCTGCCTATTGCACTGCCCCGCTTTGGCGGGACCGACGGGTTTGCGATGTACGACCCTTCCAACCTGCAATCCTATTTCGAACGCTGCGTCATTGGCGGACCAGACGCATTTGCAATCGGTGTCACCGAGGTCCCCATGTTCGCCACCGCGGTCCGTCGAAAGCTGGTGCGTGAAATCTCCATGAACATGGGTCAGGTGATCTACGCCGCCTACACTGCGCGTTCAGACCGCACGGTCGATTGCAACGTGATCGGTCAGTTGCCGGGTCGGTAACGATAGGCGATGGGGTGACGGCGATGTAGAGGGCGGGCAGCAACGGAATTCCTTTCGCGCACCGCTGCCTACAGTCAAATTGACTCTGCTTGCGGACCCCAAGGCCAGCCATTACCCTCAGCAACGGTGAACGCAGTCGAAGGTCGAGACGAGAGGTTAGCGCTTGTCCCCGCGTAGGTCTGGAAATGGCGTGACCACGACCTCCACAATGATCCCCCGCGATGTCTGCTTCCGGGCACCAGCAAGATCTGTCGATATGACCGAGATGCGGCGCGAAGCCGCCCTTCATACCGCAGGCGTTGTAGGTCGTCATCGGCGCTCAATGTTAGTTCGAATAACCCGGCTTGTGTCGAAATCAGGCCTTGGCGAAAATCCCCCCGCTCGTGCGATCACAGGGGAAAGAAAGGTCAAGTCCGCCCTTGCCTTCCATTCCGTCGGAACATGGCGCGTTTGTCCTTCCACTCGTAGAGTGAATAGACGATCGGGATGAACCAAGGCCTGCCCCGGTAAAAGGGCACTGCCTTCGGCCCTGGATCGAAGTCGAAGGCCGATCGGGCTTTCTCCGTCTCGCCAAGAAGTTTGAAGGCTGCCTTCTTGCCGAGCCAGCGCGCCCAAACCACGCCAGAGCCGCAGAAGCCGGTGGCGTAAACCGTGTCTCCCAAAGTAAACATGCGTGGAATCATGTCTCGGTTCATCGCAACCTGGCCGAACCAGCTATGTGTAAGACCAATATCCGCCAGTTCGGGGAATATGCGGCCAAGTTCGGAGCGCAGGTGTGTGGTGGGGGCAAGCGGGTCGCCTTCCGTCGTGCCGTCGCGGCCGCCAAACAGAATGCGCGAGCCGTCTGGCGATGGACGGTAGTAGTAGCTGAGCTGCCTCGTGTCGCCGTACATCATCCGCTTCGGCATCAGGCGCTCCATAACGCCGTCACCCAGGGGCTCAGTGGCGACGATGCGGCTTCGCACCGGCACGAGTCGACGGCGAAGCCAGGGATCGAAGCCATCAGTATAGGCATTGGTGCATACCAGCACCTTCTTCGCAAGCACCTCGCCGCGCGAGGTGGCCACGCGCACGCCACCCACCTCCGCACTCGTCCCTAGAACCGCGGTGTTCTCATGGATGACCGCATCTGTCGCCTGGGCGACTCGCAGTATGCCGGAAAGCAGCTTGGCGGGGTGAAGCCCACCAATATCCTTGCGCACGAAGCCACCAGCGTAGAAGTCAGTTCCGATGTAACGCGAAACTTCCGCGCGGGCGACTGAAAACGCCTCAATTCCGAGATAACGTTGCAACAGCTCGGCGTAGCGGCTCAATTCGTCACATTCGTGACGATTTAACGCTCCATCAAAAAGGCCAGATAGGAAAAAGTCACAGTCCACCTTCTCCTCTTCAAGAAAGCTCCAAAGATCCTCTCGCGCAGCCTTTCCCTCCATCAAGATGCCGTTGGCGCGAGCTTCTCCAAACCTCCTGATCAATTGTTTGCGGCTCGGCCTTATGCTGCCGCTCGCCATGCCGCCGTTGCGGCTGGATGCGGCTTGTCCTATCGGTAGCCGGTCGAAAAGCTGAACGCTGCGCCCGGCCCTCGCAAGCTCAATGGCTGCGGATAGGCCCGCATAGCCACCCCCGACGATGGCGACGTCGCATCGAGGGACCACCGGTCGCACCGGCAAGGGAGAAAACGCGCAGTCGTCCCACCAATATGGCACGGATTTGAATTGGCGCGCGGTATCTTCGATACTCATGGTGTGCATCTTGGTTCAATCAGCTCGGACGTATTCCGCTCAATCGCGGGAGACCCAGAGCTTTCGCGTCGTTTCGATCACCCGCCAGACCCCCGTGAATCCGGGATGCATGACGAAGGCATCGCCCGCTACGACTCGACGGGGCTCGAATCCGTCCTCAATGAGTTCCGAAACCCCCGAAACGATGTAGCAGAATTCGAAGGTCTCGCCCTTGACGGAACGATAGGCGCCAGGCGTGACTTCCCATACTCCGGCCTGCACCTGGCCATCGGCAGTTTGTGCGATATCCCAAGTCAGAAAACGGGGATCGCCGTCCACACGTCGTTCCGGCAGGGGTACCCCTCTCCTGGGTTCGGGGAGATTTTTCTGGTCGACAAAGGTAAGCTTTGACATGGGTACCCTTTCAGCGTGCGGAACGCGGCTCGAAAGACAGGCGTCTTTCGATGACATTCAGAGCAGTCAGACAGACGACGTTGATCACGAGATAAAAGACAGCGGTGATGACGAAGATCTCCATGATGGCGAATGTCTCGCTCATCAGCCGTTTGGCATGGCCGGTGATTTCAAGCACCGTTATGGTGGAGGCTAGGCTCGATTCCTTGACGATAACGGCAACCTCAGTGCTGTAGGAAGGCAAGGCCTGCCGCAGCGCCAGGGGGAACTTGATACGCTGGAAGATCACCCACGGGGACATGCCGCAAGCCTCCCCCGCCTCGATAAGCCCACGCGACAGCGAGAGGAGAGCAGTGCGGAAAATTTCCGCCGTATAGGCACCCGTGTTGAGAATGACGGCGAGGACGGCTGCATGCAGACTGTCGCCGATCAACCACCAGAGGATCGCGTTATGGCGTATGAATCCAATCTGAGCGAGGCCGTAGTAAATGACGAAGATCTGCACGAGCATCGGGGTGCCCCTGAACACCGCGCAATAGAAATCGGCGCATCTCCGGATCATGACGACTTTAGATGTGCGGGCTATTGCCACAAGAATGCCGAACGGTAATCCGAGGCCGACCCCAAGAAGTGCAATCAGCAGGGTTGTCTTCGCGCCGATGAGGAGAAATGGAACCGCATACGTGATGATGCTCAAATCCATTTTACCCCCTGCTGAAGCCACGATTGAAGTATTTTTCAGCGCGGTTGAACAGAATTTGACTCACGGCGGTCATGCCAAAGAACATAGCTGCCGCCAGGCAATAGAACAGAAGCGGTGAACGCGTGATGCCTGCGGCGATCGCTGCTGTGCGCATCAATTCCTGCATGCCGACGACGGATACGAGCGACGTATCCTTGATCGTCATCTGCCATACGTTATTGATCCCCCCCAACGCCAACCTGAGGGCGAGCGGCAGCGTCACCCGAAAAAAGGTCAAGCGTGGCGTCAACGAAAGCGATCGTGCCGCTTCCAGCAGACCAAGGGGAACGGCCTGCAGTGCGCCTCGTATGACTTCTACCGAGTACGCGCATGAGATGGCGGCGATTGCGATGATGCCGACAATGAATGGATAGGCGTTTTCGGCGCTGTCCGCATAGCCGAATGCGGAGGCAACTTTCTGCACCCAATCGACCGAGCCGAAAAACAGGAGATAGATGACCAGCAGTCCCGGAACGCCGCGAATGACGATGCTGTAGGCATCGACAAGCTGAGACAGGACAGGCAGTCGGCGCCAACGAAGAATGGCAAGCGGTATTGCCGCCGCCAGCCCTATAACCACGCCAAGAACACCAATCAGGATCGTAACGCCGGCGCCGCGCAGCAGTGCAAGGGTCCAGCCCTTCTCCACCATCAGCACCCAGATATCGTAGAACATGAAAAACATCCTGGGATCGTCGCGGCATTGCCGCGACGATCTGTTGACTGTCGAATGATCACTTCTTGCACGGGATGGTGTAGTCGTCCTTGAACCAGTTTTCCGAGGCCGCCTTTACCTTGCCGTTGTTGATCATGTCGCAGAGCGCAGCGTCCAGCTTGGCTTTGAGCTCGGTATTGCCCTTGCGCACGCCGACGCCCATACCATAACCTAGCGCTTCGTGATCGTCGGCCCCGGTGACCTTGACGTCGATGCGGGCAAAGTTGGCTCCGTCCGGGGAGCCGAGAAAGTCAACCCAGGTCGGGGAATCCCCAAAGGCGGCGTCGAGCCGGCCTGTTGCAAGATCGGAATTCTGCTGGGTAGTGGCGTCGTAGGTCTTCAAGTCTGCGGTCGGAATATGTTTCTTGATAAACTTTGCGTAGGTGGTGCCGTTCACTACACCTATGATCTTTCCTGCCAGCGCCTTTTCAATTTCCGGAAGGCTCTTCAGCCCCACGAGAGGAGAGTCCTTGGGAACCACAAAATACTGGGGCGTGGTTGCGTAAGGAATAGAGTAGTCGATCTTTTTCATTCTCTCGTCGGTGATGCCAAGACCCGAGATGATGATATCGAAGCGATCTTTGTCCATCGACGGAACCAGCGAACTGAACGTCTGAACCACGAATTTGCACTTAGCCTTAAGTTCGGCGCAGATGCCGTTGGCGATATCGGCGTCGAACCCCGTGACGTTGCCGTTGGCATCGGCCATGCTGAATTGCGGCGCATCGCCTTCGGTGCCGACGCGCAAAACGCCATCGTCGGCCCGTGCGAACCCTATTGCCGCCGTCAGGACAAGGCAGGATACGAAAACTGAGCGAAGTGTGTTCTTAGTGCGCATGCTATTTCCCCTTCTTGCTTTTTGGTTGATTGCCGCCAATCAGGCGGCGGTTGAGATAACGCTGGAAAGGAACCGATTCACCGCCTCGGAGGCGGGATTGCAAAACAGTTCTTCCGGCACGGCATCCTGCTCAACGGTACCTTTGTGCAGGAATATCATTCGGTTCGACACCTCTCGTGCGAACCTCATTTCATGCGTGACGAGGAGAATGGTCGCCCCCTCGCCGGCAAGCGTTCTGATGACCTTCAAGACCTCGCCGACCAGTTCGGGATCAAGCGCGGAGGTTGGTTCATCAAAAAGAATCAGTTTGGGCCGCATCGCTAGGACACGCGCGATTGCCACTCGCTGCTGCTGGCCGCCCGAAAGCTGGCCTGGATATCGGTGGCGAAAGTCGGCCATGCCCACCTTCGAGAGCGCGGAAAGCGCTGTTTCTTCCGCTTCCCGCTTGTCCTTCCGCAGAACGTAGATCAATGCTTCGGTTACATTCCCGAGCACGGTACGATGGGGCCACAAATTGAAGCTCTGAAACACCATGCCGATGCGGCGGCGAAAAACTCTGATGTTGGCCGCGTTGACGATTTCCGTTTCGTGACGTCCGTTCTGCACTGCGGAAATCGCATCGCCCATCACCTCGATCTCACCCGAGCTCGGGGTCTCCAGGAAATTAATGCATCGTAGAGCGGTGCTCTTTCCTGACCCGGACGAGCCAACGAGGGAAATGACTTCGCCCTGCCGCATCTGGAAGCTCACTCCATTGAGAACGCTGGTCGCGCCAAAGGCTTTGCGAAGTTCATGAACTTTCAGAACAGGGGACATTGTCGAGGCGTCTTCCATACTTGTCGTTTCCACCACTCCAACGTTGCTCCGCGCCTCTAGCCTTCGATCGTTTGCGCGACCTCGTTTACGGCCGCCTTGGAGATCGAGACCATCTCATCAATTTCGGATTCCGTCATAACAAGAGGCGGCGCATGTGGCATGGCGCGGGCAATAAGATTGCGGTTGCGCGCCGCCTGCGAGATCCGGTTCCCGACCTTCAGGGCCGGGTCGAATGCTGCGAGCGAAGTCCCGGGACATTGAATTGGGCGAGCGCTGGGTGCGCTTTCGTTGCAGTGTTTTGCCTTCCCCTCTTGACGATTGCGTTCATGAGTTAAGGCTATGTACATGTGACGAGCATGTTCGACTTATTCGGACGAAATTTCGGAGCATTTCTGCTTACTTTGGGCCCAAGCGAGGAAAATATGCGGAGATCCATGAAACTCGATCGGCTGGATTCCCGGTTGCTCGACATCCTGCAAACCCACAACCGCTCCAGCACAGAAGAGCTTGGCCAAATGGTGGGACTCTCGGCAACAGCCGTCCAGCGTCGTCTCAAGCGGCTTCGTGACGGAGGTGCAATCGAAGCCGACGTCTCGATCGTGAAACCTAAAATGGTCGGCCGGCCTGTTGCGATGCTAGTGCTGGTTTCGCTTGAGCGCGAACGGGCTGACATTGTCGACCGTTTCAAGCAATCGATCCGCCAGACGCCGGAAGTGATGAACGGATACTATGTAACAGGGGAATCGGATTTCGTCCTCATCGTGACATCCCGAAGCATGGAAGACTACGAGGCCTTCACGCGGAAATTCTTTTACGAGAATCCGGACATCAAGGGATTCAAGACGATGGTCATCATGGATCGTGTGAAGGTCGGATTCTCCATACCGATCAATTTCGACGATTTTTATATGTGATATCTTACGTCGGATTCCTACTAGGTGCCGATAGTACTACGCCGCCCAGCGATCGGCGCTGGGGAAGTCCAGCGGGCTCGGGCGCAAAACAGCAGCAAAGCCTGCGAGGAAGGCGGTCAGGCAGCCGGCCCGCAGGGCTTGATCGTTGCGATCCTGCCGGACGAGACGCCAGAGAAAAGGCTTAACGCGAACATTGGCGGCGTCAGCGAACCAGCGCTACGCGCAAGCAGAATTGCCGAAGAGATCGTCGCGGCCGCTTGAAGCCGGTCGCGGCTAACGAGTCCGTCCGGGTCAGTCTGAGACAATTTCGTAGCGAAGGACCTGGGCGTCGCCGAGGGACGACCTCAGTCCAGGCGAGATGACGCCGGAGCCAAAGAGGACAATATCCTCGCGGCGTACGAATACTTCATGGCCGGGTCCCATCGATACAAATGTGCCCGACGAGCTTCGTTCGACAAGCCGGGCCCTGCCATTCGAAATGGTAAAGGTCGCGTGGTGCCTTGAAACCCAGGGCCGCTCGACGACAATATTGCATTCCGGAGATCGGCCGAAGGTCACGAATTCGTTGTTTCGACAGGATCGCAACTGATCTCCATAGCGGATGACCAGTTTGACCAGCCGCGGCGGGAGGGAGCGCCTGCCGGTAATGGTGCCCCGGCCGGTGATCTGCGTACTGAGGGCCCCATCGTCGCTCCACAGGGTATAGACATCGAAGAGTTCTTGCTTCCCCTTCAAGGCCATTTTGTCGAGGAGCCGCAAGCCACTGCGGCTCCCCGCGGAAAGGGCTTCGCAGAAGCTCTGGCTGATCAGCACCTCCCCGGGGTTGGCCGTAGTGGACAACCTTGCGGTGACATTGACAACGTCACCGAAGACCTCGCCCCGTGCGCGAATGACCGCCCCGAAATGCAATCCTATACGGGCGCTCAACGGCCCTTCCGTCAGTTGGCGGCTGATTTGGCAGACGGCCCTCAGCGCCGCCTCCGGGCTCTCGAACAGGCTGAGTACGTCATCGCCTTTCGAATGAATGAAATCACCGCCGTGCCGGGCGACGATCTCGCGCATCGCGTCCAGGCAATCCGAGACCTGCTGCAGAGCGGCATCGTCGCCGATGCGCTCATAAAGGGGCGTGCTGCCCACGACATCAGCTAAGAGGACTGCGGCTAGAAGTCTTTCCTGATCCATTGATCTCGTATCCGCCCCGAGAACGCAGCGTATATAACACACCAAAGTGCCTTTAACCTATCCACTTGCGCGCCTTGACGCGGCCGTCGCCTTCGGACGTTGGCTCATATATGCTTAGCGGAACGCATGGGAGGGAAGGATGCGCGTCACAAGCCTGTTTTTCCTATTAGCCGGCCTCACGATGCCAATTGCAGCCTTCGCTCAAGGCGAAGTATCGGTCGAACGAGGGTTGCAGGTATCAATCATCGGCGGGTGTCATGATTGCCATACCGAAGGCTACAGCGAAACAGAAGGCAAGATTGATCCTGAAAAGGCTTTAATGGGCAGCTCGGTCGGTTGGCGCGGTCCCTGGGGCACGACCTATGCGACCAATCTTCGGAGAGATGCTGCGGTAATGAGCGAGCGTGGATTCGTAGGGATGCTGAAGCGCATTAGAACGTTTCCACCGATGCCTTGGTACAATCTTCGAGCGATGGAGGAGAGCGATACGCAATCGCTCTATCAATACATTAGATCGCTGGGCAAACCCGGGAAGCCGGCCCCCAGCCGCATTCACCCTGATAAGGAACCGACGACGCCATACGTTCAACTTGTGCCACCCCAAATGCCGAACAACTGACAGATATGCCCAGAGCTGAGCGAAGAACGGCGCCCGGCAAAAAGCGCAGCGTCAGATTCCAAACTGACCCACTACCCAACGGCAACGCTTGCCAACTACGCGACAGCCTTATGTCCAGGTGCATCAGACTGAAGGACCAGTGCGGTGGTTGGTCTAGCCGGTCCTGTGGGCGTAGCTAATGACCTTCTTTGTGTTCTTGCACATTGAGCAGACATCTTCTCGTCGGCTGAATCCGAATGCGCTAGCAAGCTCCCGCGTCTTGTGATTGGCGTGCTGGCGAATTGACAGTTTGCGACTATTCGCAATGCAGTCGTCGCAAACGGCGTGGGGCGCTGTCCCCTGGATGAACTCTCTCACGTTGTCCAAGACCGTCATGAGGCCTCCCATGGCTCCCACTAAAGAGCTGGCAAACAGCCGTAGAAGCAGCCCGTTCGGTCCTGACCACCGGGTGCCAGGCCTGCCGATACCTGAGGCTACAGCAACGGTCTAAGACCACGCAAGGATCACCAAAGGTGGATATTGAGCAAACTAGCCGACGCAGGCCCGAAAGATCGTCGACCTAGGGCAGCGGGATCGGCTTGTCACTGAGTGTGCGCATGTACGCGATCAGGTTGACCCGTTCGGTCTCGTCCGGAACACCAGGCGTCTCCATGTAGACGCCCGGCGTGGTGAGCATGGGCCCGAAGAGATATCTGTTCAGATCCTCGTACGTCCATACACCCTCCCAGCCGAGCAAAGCCTCGGAGTAACGCATTTTTGCCACAGACGCCTTGTCGCGGCCGACGACGCTCCACAAGTTGGGTCCCGCTTTGCTCCCTCCCTGTGGCGCGGCATTGTGGCAACCGGCACACACGCTGGTGAAGTAGGTTCGACCTTTCTCGACATCGGCAGTAGCCAACTTCATCGAAATCGGAGCAGGTGCTGGCAAAACGACGCCGTGCGACAAGAGATAGTCGGCAACTTCGCGTTGCCCCTTGAATTTTGCCAGATGGAGCGGTGTCTTGCCGTCCTTTGTCTTCGCATTCACGTCCGCGCCGGCCTCGACCAGTGCCTTCACGCAATCGAGGCAACCGGATACGACCGCGATGTGGAGGGCGTTTTCGCGGTTGCGGCGCGAATTTGGATTTGCGCCCCTAGCCGGGGTCCCAAAGCTGGATCGAACTGACGTCCAGACCGAACAATCTATCAGCAATCACAAGACTTTACGGGCTTCTCGCCCCCTGAGGTCCGATAGCCTCAATGTACCTCAACGGGTATCAGGCGCTGTACCTCGGGTCAAGCCACCCGCGCCTCGCCCACCATGACTCCCACCATTGGCGCCGTAGGGACTAGTCCCTTCCAGATGGTCGGCACCGCTGAGAGGATCAATTCGTCGAGATCGAACACTGAACTACTTGACCCGTTGCCTTGTCACGAACCTTTTTCGAAAACACGCGATGAAGGCCGATTGCGCGTGATTTAGCTTCACTGCTCGCAACGTAATCGGGAGTGCCGACATGCATTACCCAGCGAATGTCTCTGGGGACAGGTTTCCACGTAACTTTTGATCCATAGGCCGCTTTGCCCGGAGCTGTACTATCGAACCGGCAGTCGATCGCTGCGGGCATCATGCCTTTCTTAGCCATTGCGTCGTTAACCCCGTCAAAATTTGGCTTCGTAAGCCATCGATCCGCACGGCTAGTTGAAACTGTAGTGCACCCTGCCAGAGATATGCTCGATATCAAAAGCCCGATGGCGAATGCGCTGCCTACGGATGACCGCCGAGTGCCTTCCTGATTCTGTTTCATACCCGCCCCCTCAACTGAAAGTTGTTCAGGCTAGATGGGGGAGACGGCGCGAGACAAGGGAGCGCGCCTCTTCTTGGATGGATTGTTGTCAGGTCATCGGGGTCTCCCTTAGCGGGGCCTTCCCCTCACAGGCTCGCTGAGCGAACCCTCAAACGCCCTCCGGCGGTGGTCCCGCGCAGCGTTCTGAGGTGTTTGAAGGAAGGCCGGGCAGAGCTTTGAGCTTGGGGCCTAAATCTGCCCATCAAGCCATTCCCGCAGATCGCGGTCCTCGTGACCCTTAGCGGTAGGCGGGGGTGGCATCAATCTGACGCACCAAAAGACGATCAGCACCCCTGCCGCCCACGCGCCAGCAAACACATCTGCGATGATGTCAGTCACTTCAAACCCCTAAGCCCAACCCATATTTAGCTCGACCGAAATCGCTCCACAAGAGCAAATTCAGGTCGTTTCCGGAGTGGACTAATGGTGCCCCGCCTTGGAAGTCATGCTGTTGTCAGATGCCCAAATCCAGCCGCATCTTTGCAGCGGCCCGAGCATGGTCGATCAGTGCCTGCCAGTCGCCTTTGACGACCGCCCTGCGAAAGGCTGGCAACTCGGCTTCATCCATATGCTCTTGCCACTGCGCCATGGTCAGGCCCAGCGGAGAGAGGATGCTGCGTTCGATGTGCTTGGTGAAGCTCGCTTCGATGATCTGGACTTCAACATGCTGAACTCCGGCTGTCGCCGCGTCGATCTCGCCGCCTTCGATGTAGCTGTCGATCACCGCTTGCCTCGCATCCTCAGGATGAGCTGCCATCCAGTCATTCAGGACCTTGTCTGAGGCTGCGACCATTTCGTCGTATTCCTTCTGCTCCGCTTTCTCCCGGCGCTGGTCCTCATCAAGGTCCTGATCGTCATCATCCTGCTCAACCGCCACCTCCGGGGTTTCCCCCGAAGGCTGTTCTGGGACGATTGAGCTTAACGGAAAGACCCGTAGCCGTAGGGCGCAACTGCCCGCTCGACTGTATCTTGGGGATGGCTGTATGAAGCATCCGCACAAGCCGCGTGTCTTCAGCGCTCACCCTATCGGATGATCCGTCTCGGGGTCGCGCGGGTACTTAGCTGCGATGCCCTGGGCCACAACGCTACGCTCGATCCAGTCACGCGTCTCGTCGTCATCGTTGCCGCCCTCGTCATCGTCGGTCGGCGGCCGGTAGGGATTGAGCCCCAGCGCCTTCATCCGTTCGACGGTCTGTTGGGAACAACTTGCGCGCGGACTTGGGGCGACTGATGCCGCGCACCTCATCCCACGCCGCCGCCAGCATCTGCTCGACCACCTGACGGTATTTGACGAGCGCGTCACCCTTGGCATTCCCCAAGGCAATAGTGATTTCACCCTTCCCTAAGGTAGATCGAAGCTCAGGTTTGACGACGCGCCGGTAGCGATAGCTGGAACTGCCCAGCTTCTTGCTCTTGCGCTCTTGCCAGTGTTCCACGATCACGCTGCCCATTATGTTGGACCCCCTAATGTACCTCAACGATGTACCTCGGGGGACGTCTAAGCCCTTGAAAGCCTTGCAATTACTGGGCTTGTCAGCGGTCAATGGTGCCCCTAGCCGGGATCGAACCAGCACTCCTTGCGGAACTCGATTTTGAGTCGAGCGCGTCTACCAATTCCGCCATAGGGGCTCAGGCCGGGCGGCCTGGATGGGCGCGGACTATACGGTTGGAGGCCTGTTCGTCAACTGGCCAATTCTCGACTGCCGCACGCTGGCGCATGATCCGAGCCAGGTCCGGCTTTTGCCGCATTGACCTCCGGTTCGCAAAAATCCGTGAGATCTCCAAAGGCGTCCCGCTGATGGACACCAGCATGTCGAGGCGATGCGGTCTCCGGACGGCCCGGACAATTCTCCTGGCGAGCGGTCAATTCACCCCGATTGGAAAGGCGCCTGAAATATCCGGCCGCGCGGACCGCTGTCATCCAATCGTTAAGAAAAGTTAATAAGAAACAAGAGTGATCTTGTCTTCTTTGGCTGGCGATCTTTGTCGTGCCGGTCGCATGAATTGCTGACTCTTCCGCCGATATTCGCAGTTGCCTGTTTCGGAAATTCAAGCGGGATACAGAGATGTTTTCAGGAAGTCGCACAAATATTGCGTCACTCCGCCATGCGTGGTCGATGGTCACGGGGTTGGCAGGTGTCGTCGCTCTTGGTGTTTCCTTGGCCATCACAGCCGGTCCCGCGGCCCAGGCTGAGCCCATTCGTGGTGCGGGATCGACGCTGGCCGCACCGATCATCGCCAAATGGGCGAAGGCCTACAAGAATGCGCGCGCTGACGGCGGCGATTTCTTCACACTCGACTGGACTGTCGACTATGAGCCGGTCGGCTCGCTTGCCGGCCTTATGCGGCTCAAGCAACCCGAACTGGATTTCGCCGCCACCGATGTTCCGGTGCCGCCGGCCGATCTCGCCAGGAACGGCCAGAAACAATTCCCGATCGTCATGGGCGGCACCCGAACTGGATTTCGCCGCCACCGATGTTCCGGTGCCGCCGGCCGATCTCGCCAGGAACGGCCAGAAACAATTCCCGATCGTCATGGGCGGCATCGCGGTGGTCACGAATCTGGAAGGCTTGCCGGAAGGTGGCTTGCGCCTTTCCGGTCCGATCCTCGCCGACATCTATCTTGGAGCGATCAAGACCTGGTCCGATCCCGCCATCCAGGCGCTCAATCCCGGCATTGCCCTTCCTGACCTCGCCATCAGTGTCTTCCACCGACAAGACGGCTCGGGCTCGACCCATGTCTTCACAGAGTTCCTGTCGTCCGGCAGCGAAGCATGGAAGACCAGGTTCGGCGCCGACACGCTGATCGCATGGCCGCTTGGAACCGGAGCCGAAGGCACGCAGGCTCTCATTCGTGCCGTGGCCGCGACCAAGGGCGCGATCGCTTATGCCGAATACGGCCAGGCGCTTCGCGCCGGCCTGCCTGTCGCGGCGGTCGCCAACAGATCCGGCAATTTCGTCAGACCAGGTCCCGAGGGCGTGCAAGCGGCGGCCGCATCCGTCGCCTGGGGGGAAACGAGCGATTTCTTCGCCTCCCTGACGGATCGCGAGGGAGAGGCCGCCTATCCGATCAGTACGGCGGTGTTCGCGGTGGTCCAGGTTTCGGGGCGTTCGGAGCATCGCTACCGCCGCGTGCACGACCTTTTCAGGCTGGCCTTCGCCGAGCCCGGCGCCGGCGACGCCGCAGCACTCGGCTACGTGCCGCTGCCGAAAGCGCTCGTCGAGCAGGTCGAGCGGTACTGGGCCGGGCAGCCGCCTCTCGCAAACTGAGAACGAAACGCCGGGCGCTTCGACGCCAGGCCATTTCGGGCAGCAACTGAACTTCGTGTCGCGTCGCAGCGGCGATCTGTTGGGGATAGCGTGAAATGGACATAGATATCTTCAAGGACATCCTCGTGCCGGTGATCGGCGGACTGGGCATCTTCATGCTCGGTCTGGATTTCATGGCCAACGGCATCCAGGCGCTCTCGGTCAACCGGATGCGCGACTTCCTTGCCAAGGCAGCCGGAACGCCGATCAAAGGCGTGCTGGCGGGAACGCTGATCACGGGCGTGATCCAGTCGTCGACCGCGATGAGCGTCATGGTCGTCGGTCTGGTCAATGCCGGTGTCATCGCCTTGCGGCCGGCGATCAGCGTCATCATGGGCGCCAATATCGGCACCACGCTCGGCAACGGACTTATCGCCCTGCCGCTCGGCCCGCTCGGATTGATCCTCGCGGGCATATCGGCCCTGGTCTATTGCTTCGCCAACAGCGAGAAGATCAAGAACATCGCGCTCGCCTGCATGGGCTTCGCGCTGATCTTCTACGGCCTGAACCTGATGACCGGCGGCCTGCGCCCGCTTCGCAACCTGCCCGAAGTCATGTCGCTGCTGCAGACCCTCAAGGCCGATTCCTACCTCAACCTGCTGAAATGCGTGTTCATCGCGGCGGGAGTGACCGCGACGATCCACTCGTCCTCGGCGACGATCGGCATCGTGATGGGCCTGGGTGCTGCCGGCATTCTCGACTGGACCACCGCCGTTGCCTTCTCGCTCGGCGCCGATCTCGGCACCACGGTCACGTCGTGGATGGCTTCGCTCAATCTTTCGAAGAACGCCAAGCGGACCGCCTATGCGCACATATCGTTCAACATCATCGGCGTGTGCATCACCATCCCATTGTTCTTCGTCTCCATCCATGTGCTGGAGTGGGCCATGCAGTTCTTCGGCGGTGATCCAGCCGTTCCGATGATCATCGACGGCAAGGAGACCTTCCCCCTGGTGCCGGTGGCGGTCGGCCTCTACTCGACCTTCTTCAACGTCTTCAACACGCTGTTGCTGTTTCCGTTTATCGGTGTGTTCGAGCGGGTGCTATCGCGTGTCGGCCACACGGATGCCGAGGACGCGGAGGATTTCTCGACGCCGAAATTCCTCGACCGCAAGCTGGCCAGCGATTTCGCCAAGGCCATTCCCGCTGTCCAGCAGGAGACGGCCCGTCACCTCGAGGCCGGCGCGATGTTCCTCGATATCGCGCGCGGCTCAAAGAAAGCGCCGGCCGATCCGGGCGAGCACTATCTTGCAACCGACATCCTCAGCCGCGACATCCGCTCCTACACGGCTTCGCTGATGAAGGAAGACTTGCCCTATGAACAGCTCGACCTGATCGCCAGCCTGATCGAGGAAGCGGACTTCACGGCCGCCTTGACGGAATCGATGCATCAGGTGGCCCGCCGCGTCAAACGCGAGACGTTCAGCAATCCGGCGCAAGCCATTGTCGAGGCCGCGCTGAACAAGCTCGATGCCTCGCTGCGTGAGATCCTGCCCACCTATGGCATCTCCGAGCCGCAAATGCCGGCAGGCCATGCCAGCTTCCCGGAGGTCGAGGAATTGCGTGCGCGGACCCTGGCTCTTGGACCCAATGCCGGTGCTGCCGAGCGCGGCACGATCCTGGCCCTTCTCGGTTCGATCGAGCGGGCGGAGATCCTGATCCGCCGCATCGATGCCGAGCGCAAGTCGGTCAATCGCGCCGGAGTGGTTGCCCGCGCATCGGCGCGCAGGCAGGACAAGCAGCGTCCGCTCGGCGATACCGGCCTCAGCCCTGTCCCGGCTGAGTAGGGACAGCGTCCGAACCTCGCTCCACCGAAACAATGGAAGCGGCATCGCTATCAGGCGATGCCGCGTCCTCGCTTTCGGGCAGCCCGCGACCAAACCTCACCTTTCTGTTTCGTGAAGCTTCAGCCATTGTGCAGCGCGGAAAATCTTTCTAGACAGACGGCGCGTTGAAGCGCCTCGCGCCCGGGAGATGGATGCGGCGTGCTTCTGGTCTTTGTTTTCATGCATGTCGTTTTCCCAAAACCGCTGCGCATTTTGGGCGGCATGCATTAGGAGAGCCGATGCTTCGCGGACTTTACGACTGGACCTTGTCGCTGGCGGCGCGGAAATCCGCCGAATGGTGGCTGGCTTTCATCGCCTTCGTCGAAAGCTCGGTGTTCCTGGTACCGGCCGACGTGCTCTATCTGCCGATGGCCTTGTCGCGGCCCGACCGCGCCTACCGCTATGCGCTGATCGCCACGGCCGCTTCGGTCCTGGGCGGCATCGCCGGCTGGTTCATCGGTCACTATGCCTATGAAGCGGTGGCCAAGCCGATTCTCGAATTCTACGGCAAATATGACGAGTTCGAGGCGCTGCGCACTTCGTCCGGTATCGGCTTCATCATCCTGATGCTGGTCACCTCGGGCGCCGCCCATCTGCCGCCGATCAAGGTGGTGACCATCCTGTCCGGCGTCATCGGCGTCAATCTGCTATTGTTCATCGCGCTGGCGATCGTCGCGCGCGGCGCCCGCTTCCTGCTGCTGGCCTGGCTGTTGCGCCGCTACGGCGAAACGATCCGCGAGTTCATCGAAAAGCGTCTCGGCCTGATTGCAAGTGCTGCCGCCGCCGCCCTGATTTTGCTCTATATCGCGGTCAGATACGCCCACTAGCGACGAAGTACACGGACCACCCATCGATGACAGCGACAATGAATGCCGATACCGTACGCCAGCGCACGCGGGCCGCGCTTTTTCTTGCCGTCGTCATGGCGGCTACCGTCGGCTCGGCGCTCGCCTTCCAGTACATTGGCGGCTACATCCCCTGCCATCTCTGCCTGGAGCAGCGCACGCCCTACTATATCGGCGCGCCTCTGATGCTGCTGGCGGCGCTTGCCTCGGTGCTGGGCGCGCCAGCCTGGGTGACGCGCGGCCTGCTCGCCATCGGCGGCCTGCTGATGCTCTACGGCCTCTATCTCGGCGTCTATCACTCCGGCGTCGAATGGGCATGGTGGCAGGGTCCGGCCGATTGCACCGCCGGTGCCGGCCCGGTCGACACCGGCGGAAAGGGCGTGCTCGACGCGCTCGACAAATTCGTGCCGCCGTCCTGCGACAAGGCGGCACTGCGCATCCTCGGCCTGTCGCTGGCCGGCTGGAACGCCATCGCCAGCTTCATCCTGGCCGCCGTCGCCTTCCGCAGCGCCTTCGCCCGCGACTGAGCGGCTGAGCCGGCGCGAGATCGTTCAAGAATTCGGCAGGCTGAGTCGGATGAAGTGATTTTCGAGAACCGGAGCGGAGCGGACATTAGTCCGCGAGCACCGGAAGCGCAGAAAATCGCTTCAGGCGGCCAGCCTCCCGAATTATCGAACGATCTCAGGGTTCCAGTTCGACATCCCAGTATAGATAATCCATCCAGCTTTCATGCAGATGGTTGGGCGGGAACAGGCGGCCGTTGTTGTGCAGGTCGTGCACCGTCGGCTGAAAGGGTTTCTGCAGCGGCCACATCTTGGCGTGCGCCGGCATCATGCCGCCCTTCCTGAGATTGCAGGGCGAGCAGGCGGCGACGACATTCTCCCAGGTGGTCGCCCCGCCGCGATGGCGCGGGATGACGTGATCGAAGGTCAGGTCCTCCGGCGTGCCGCAATACTGGCACTGGAAACGATCGCGCAGGAAGACGTTGAAGCGGGTGAAGGCCGGATGCCTGGACGGCTTGACATAGGCCTTCAGGCTGACGACGCTGGGCAGCTTCATCGAGAAGGTCGGCGAGGACACGGCGTGCTCGTACTCGGCGACGATGTTCACCCTGTCGAGAAACACCGCCTTGATGGCGTCCTGCCATGACCAGAGCGACAGCGGGTAATAGCTGAGCGGACGGTAATCCGCATTCAGCACCAGCGCTGGAAGCCCATCCGGTGATACGGCAATCGTCACGCGTCGACCTCCTTGGTTCGCGAACCGATCGGCGCGGATACTGTAAGCCCGACATGACAGGGATGTGAAGCGGATTGTCGCTCGCCAGAAACGTCAAAAACGCCTGATTTTCAGGCTTTTTTGTGGATTCACGCGGGGGGTGCAGCGTCCCTGCCCTTCAATTCGCGGTAATAGGCCCAGAAAAGTCGCGACGCGACACCTCGCCACGGGCTCCATGATTCGGCGAGCCGGATCAGCGTTTTCTCCGGCGGACGCGGGTCGATGCCGAGCGCGTGGCCGACGGCGCTCTGCAGCGCGACGTCTCGCGCCGGGAAGATGTCGGGATGGCCGGCGGCGAACAGCAGATAGACTTCCGCCGTCCATGGGCCGATGCCCGGCACCGCCGTCATCGCCGCGATCGCCTGGGGGGCGTCGAGTAGACAGAGATGGTTGAGGTCGAGCCCATCGGCCACGGCTGTTGCCACGGCAATCAGGCCGCGCTGCTTCGGCCGCGACAGCCCGGCCTCGCGAAAGACGTCTTCGCCGGCGGCAAGGATCGCCTGCGGCGTCAGCGGGTCGAGGAGCGTCGTCAACCTCCCGAAAATCGCATCGGCGCTGGCGCGGGACACTTGCTGGGAAACGACAATCGAGGCGAGGCTCCTGAACCCAGGCTCCGAGAGCCTGAGCGGTACCTCGCCGGCCATGCCACGCACCTTTTCGAGCCGCGGGTCGATGAGGCAGAGCGCATCGAGCCCTTGCGCGATGTCGTCGAGATTGGCGATGCGTTGCATGTTCCCTTCCGGCTGGACCGGGCGCAAGGTAGCAATCGGCGAAAGCGCCTGACAACCGACGAGCCGCCTGAGAGATGACGCTCCTGACATTCCGCTTTGCGCCGAGCCCGAACGGGCAATTGCATCTCGGCCACGCCTATTCGGCGCTGCTGAACCAGAGACTGGCGGCCGCGGTTGGCGGGCGCCTGCTGCTGCGCATCGAGGACATCGACACCACACGCTGCACGCCGGAATTCGAAGCCGGCGTCCTTCACGACCTGAAATGGCTCGGGCTTGACTGGGAAGAACCGGTGCGCCGCCAGTCCGACCATTTCGCCGAATACCAAACAGTGCTCGACCGGCTGATTGCCGACGAGCTTGTCTATCCGGCCTTCATGAGCAGAAGTGAGATCCGCGCCTTCATCGCCGGCAGCGAAAAGCGCGGTCGCAACTGGCCGCGCGACCCGGATGGCGTGCCGCTCTATCCCGCAGTGGACAAGGCAGTGCCGGTGAGGCAACGCCAGCGGCGGATCGCCGAGAACGTGCCCTTCGCCTGGCGGCTGGATATGGACGCGGCGATGGCGCGCGCCTCGGCCGACCTGTCATGGACCGAATTCACCGACGAGACGCTTTCCGGCACCAGGCAGGTCGAAGCCCGGCCGCAGGACTGGGGTGACGTGATCTTGGCGCGCCGCGACATCCCGACCAGCTATCACCTGGCCGTCGTCGTCGACGACGCCCTGCAAGGCATCAGCCATGTCGTGCGCGGCCAGGATCTGTTTTCGGCGACCGGCGTGCAACGCCTGCTTCAAGACATGCTTGGCCTGCCGCAGCCGGGATACTTGCATCATCGCCTGATCCCCGGCCCGGACGGGCGCAAGCTGTCAAAGAGTTTTGGTGATACCTGCCTTGCCGAACTCAGGAACGCGGGAGCCTCGCCGGACGACGTCACGCGGCTGGTCGGTCTCTAGAGTTTTCGATCTGGAATGTTGAGATTCAGGTCAGGCCGAGTCGAGAACGGTGGTTCCCGAGAACCGGAGCGGAGCGTACTCAAAGTACGTGAGCACCTGAAGCGCAGGGAACCGCCGTTTGCAGGCCGGCATCACCTGAATATCAGCATTCCCAGCTACCAGCGGGCCAGCCCGGCTTTGATAAACGCCATCGTGCTGATGAAGGTGAAGGCGCCGCCCAGACCCCAGGCGATCGCGAGTTTGAGATCCCGCAGGCTGACGCCATGCTCGTTGGCGACCATCACCGCGACGAAGAAGCCGAGCGTGAACAGCAGCGTGTTGCCGGTCGAGCCGAAACCGTCGTCGCGCATGATGGCGTCGAGCGCGGTGCCGAAGAAGAAGCCGAAAACGGCCACCGTCGCGACCGTCATCAGCAGCCAGCTGGTGTCGAGATTCAAAAGCATGACTACCCATGGCGACCGAACCGCCATGCCCCTGGGGATCAATCGATTGAAACGATTGTCCTGACGCCGATTGTTGAATTCGAATGAGCTTATGGATCAATCGTTTCATTTTGCTTGCCGGATTAAACGGCATTAGAGCAATCGCCGTAGTCAGTTTTTCATCGAATACGTCTCCACCCGGTTCACGGACGGCTCCCGGAAAAATGCACAGCATCAAGCGGCTCATCCCCGCCTCTTTCGTTGTCCTGTGGGCAACCGGCTTCATCGGTGCGCGCTATGCCATGCCGTGGGCCGAGCCGTTCACCTTCCTGGCCGTGCGCTTCGTTCTGGCCGCTATCTTGCTGGGCGGCTTGACGATCATGCTCGGCTCCAAAGGAGCCACCCGCGCGGAAGCGCTGCACGCGATGGGCGCCGGCGTGCTGATGCACGGCGTCTATCTCGGCGCCGTGTTCTGGGCGATCCATAGGGGCATGCCCGCCGGTCTCTCGGCATTGATCGTCGGCCTGCAGCCGCTGATCACGGCAGTGCTTGCCGGCCGGTTTCTCGGCGAAGCGATCCTGCCGCGCCATTGGGCTGGCCTCGCCGTCGGGCTCTTAGGTGTCGTCATCGTGCTGTGGCCGAAACTTGGAGCGCTCGGCGGCGGCGTGACGGCAGCGACGCTGACCGCCTCGCTTGTCTCGGTGCTTGGCATGAGCGCCGGCACGATCTGGCAAAAGCGCTTCGCCTCCGGCGGCGACCTGGTGGCGGCGACGATGTGGCAATATGTCGGCGGCGCCGCACTGATGGCGCTCGCCTCGCTCGCCTTCGAGACGCGCACCGTCACCATCAATGGCGAGTTGATCTTCGCCATGGCATGGCTGGTGCTGGTGCTGTCGATCGGCGCCATCTTCCTTCTGATGGTGATGATCCGCGACGGCGAAATGTCGAAGGTCGCTTCGCTGTTCTACCTCGTTCCGGCTGTCACCGCGGTCATCGCCTGGGCGCTGTTCGGCGAACAGCTCAACCTGGTCCAGATCGTCGGCATGGCGATCGCCACGCTTGGTGTCGGCCTTGCCACCGCCCAGCCAACCAGGAATCAGCCAACGCGGGCGCGTGCCTCGAGGTAGCGACTGATCGCGGCATTGAGCTCGCCGCCGAGGATGAAGATCGCCGAGAGCATGTAGAGGAAGACGACCGCGATCATGATCGAGGCGAGGCCGGCATAGGTCGTCACATAGGACGAGAAATGATCGAGATAGGTGGCGAAGATGGTCGAGCCGGCAAGCCATGCCGCCAGCGTGAAGATGATGCCCGGCACGATCGAGACGAAGCGGCGCTTGCCCGCCGGCAGCCAGAAATGCACCGCGAACAGTCCGCAGACAATGACCGCCGAGGCGATGATGTAACGCCATAGGGTGATCGTACCCATATAGGGCTTGATCCATTCGAGATGCGCTTCGGCCAGCCGCGCCAGCAGCGGCGCGAACACCAGGAGCACGCTGATCGCCAGGAAGCACGCCGTGGCGATCAGCACGAAGATGATGCTCTGCACCCGGCGGTAGATGATGCCGCGCGTCTCCGACACGCGATAGGCGCGGTTGAGCGAGGTGCGCAGCGCCTCTATGCCGTTCGAGGCAAAATAGGCGGCAAGCAGCACGCCGTAGGTCAAAAGGTCGGTGCGCCGGACGGTGAGCACGTTCTGCACCTCGCGTGCGATCGGCTTGGCGATTTGTTCGGGCCAGGTGTCGAAGACAAGGTGCACGGCGGTGTCGGAGAAAGCCTGCGCGCCGAGGAAGCTTGCCAGCGTCGTGGCAAAGATCAGGAACGGAAACAGCGCCATCAGCGAGGTGATCGCCAGATGGCTGGCCATCGCCCAGCCGTCGTCGGTGTTGAAATGGCCGATCGCGTCATAGAGCACGCGGCGCAGGACGACGATTTTCCGCAACAAGTCCCGCGTTCCCTTCGATTGTCTCGACGCCGCGAATATGGGAAGGGAATGCGGCAAATGGCAACCCTTGCTCAAACCACGATGCCCGCCGCGAGACAATTGCGCACCATCATCGTCACCGGTGCCTCTTCCGGCATAGGCGCCTATTGCGCCAGGGCGCTCAAGGCGGAAGGCTGGCGGGTGTTCGCCACGGCGCGCAAGCCCGAAGATATCGCCGCGCTCGAAGCCGACGGCATCGAGACCTTCTACCTCGACTATCGCGAGCCCGGCTCCATCGAGGCGCTGGTCGCCTCGGTTCTGGAACGCACGGGCGGGCGGCTCGACGCGCTGTTCAACAACGGCGCCTATGCCCAGCCGGGCGCCGTCGAGGATCTGCCGGTGGCGGCGCTGAGAGAACAGTTCGAGGCCAATCTCTTCGGCTGGCACGATTTGACGCGCCGCATCGTGCCGGTGATGCGCGGCCAGGGTCATGGCCGCATCGTGCATTGTTCCTCGATCCTCGGGCTGACGCCGGTGCGCTTTCGCGGCGCCTATTCAGCCTCCAAACATGCGCTGGAAGGCCTGATGCTGTGCCTGCATCAGGAACTCGCGGGCAGCGGCATCCATGTCTCGCTGATCGAGCCTGGACCGGTGACGTCGAAGATCGCCAGCAACGGGCTGTTCTGGTTCCTGAAAAATATCGACCACGAGAACTCGGTTCACCGCGCCGACTATCAGGCGCAGCTGGCACGGCTCAGGGCCGGCGGCAGCACGTCCAGGCTGAAGCCAGGACCGGAAGTGGTCCATACGGCCTTGCGCCATGCGCTTCTGTCGCGGCGCCCGCGACCGCACTATGTGGTAACAGTGCCGGCCAGGATCGGCGCGACGCTCAAACGTATTCTGCCCGCATCGATGCTCTACCGCCTGCTTGCCAGGCGCGCCTGAACGAAAACGAACTGGAACAGACATGGCAACCGTCTTCAACGTCCTCGCCGTCCTCGTCATGGTCGCCGTGGTGATCGTGCTGATCCGCGGCCTCATCAACATGATGCGCGGCGGCGATGGCATGACCTCGAACAAGCTGATGCAAGCGCGCGTGCTCTTGCAGTTCGTGGCATTGGTGCTGATCCTGCTGGCGGTGTATTTCACCCGCAAGTGACGGCACTCTCGGGGAGGCTATGCGTGGTCAAGCTCAACAAGATCTACACCCGCACCGGCGACGACGGCACCACCGGCCTAGGCACGGGCGAGCGGCGGCTGAAGTCCGACCTGCGCGTCGACGCCTACGGCACGGTCGACGAAGCCAATGCCTGCATCGGCATGGCCCGCATCCACACCAGCGCCACCCATCCGGCGATCGACGCGATGCTGTCCCGCATCCAGAACGACCTTTTCGACCTCGGCGCCGATCTCTCCGTGCCGGACGACGGCAAGCCGGTCGGCTACGAGCCGCTGCGGATGATCGCCTCGCAGACCGACCGCGTCGAAAAGGATATCGACCTACTCAACAAGCACCTTCAGCCGCTCAAATCCTTTGTGCTGAACGGCGGCACGCCGGCTGCGGCGGCCCTTCATCTCGCACGCACCGTGGCGCGGCGGGCCGAGCGCATCATGGTGGCGCTGGCGCAGGATCCCCGCGAGCACGTCAACCGCGAGGCGATCAAATACATCAATCGCGTTTCGGACTTTCTGTTCGTCGCCGCACGCGCGGTCAATGACAACGGAAACGCCGACGTGTTATGGGTGCCCGGCAAGAACCGCTGAAATCGGCCGAAGCGGAAGGGGCAAGTCAAACCTCATGTTCATCCCGCTCTACGACACCAACAGGCTGCGGCACATCCGGCTGCAATATGTGACGATTGGCCTGATCGCGGCCAACACGCTGATCTATTTCGCCACCGCGCTCGGCGGCGAGCAGTTCTCCAACGCCGCGGTGCTCGGCCTCGGCTACATACCCTCTGTCGTGCACGACAAGGTCGAGCTGTCGCCCGAATTCGTCGTGATCCCCGAAAGCCTGAGCTACCTGACCTATTCCTTCCTGCATGCCGACATCTTCCACCTCGGCGGCAACATGCTGTTCCTGTGGGTGTTCGGCGACAATGTCGAGGACGCGCTCGGCCATATCCGCTACCTCATCTTCTACTTGCTTTGCGCCATTGCCGGCGCCTTCTTCCAGGGCTTGGTGGCGTGGGATTCGCAGGTGCCGCTGATCGGTGCGTCCGGCGCCATCGCCGGCGTGGTCGCCGCCTATCTGATCCTCTATCCCCGGGTGAAGGTGTGGGTTCTCGCCTTCGCCCGCATCCCACTGCGCATCCCGGCCTTTATCCCGCTCATCCTGTGGATCGTCTTCCAGATCGTCATGTTCGCCGCCGGCGGAGAGGACCAGATTTCCTGGGCCTGCCATATCGGCGGCATCATCGCCGGCGCGGTGCTGGTGCTGGTGCTGCGCCGCCGCGGCGTGCCGCTGCTTGCCGGCGCCGACGGCGAGCCTGCGGCGGAAGCCGATCAAGCGCCCGGTGCTGCCGAGCAGGTCGCCAGCGATCTGCCTGCAGCCCAGCAGGCACCGCAATGGGGCCGTGGCGGCGCTTCCAGTCCGAACTGAACCGATTTGACTGCGTCACGCATATTGACGCGCCGGGTTGTCGCAACTACGGAAGCGCCACTGCAAGGCGTTTGAAGAGCAGAATTCCGTCCGGAATGTCGGCTTTCGACAACTCAGAAGAGGCACACGCTGCTATAGCGCGCCCAAATATTCTTGAAAGAGGTGACAGGAAATGAAGATCCTTGTGCCCGTGAAGCGGGTTGTGGATGCGAACGTCAAGGTGCGCGTCAAGGCTGACGGTTCGGCGGTTGAGCTTGCCAACGTCAAGATGGCGATGAACCCGTTCGACGAGATCGCTGTCGAAGAGGCGATCCGTCTGAAGGAAGCCGGCAAGGCCGAGGAGATCATCGTCGTCTCGATCGGCCCGCAGCAGGCGCAGGAAACGCTGCGCACCGCACTCGCCATGGGCGCCGACCGCGCCATCCTGGTCAAGACCGACGAGCAGACCGAGCCGCTTGGCGTCGCCAAGGTGCTGAAGGGCGTGGTCGAGGCGGAACAGCCCGGCCTTGTCATCCTCGGCAAGCAGGCGATCGACGACGATTCCAACCAGACCGGTCAGATGCTGGCAGCCCTTCTCGGCTGGGCGCAGGGCACCTTTGCGTCCAAGGTCGTTATCGACGGCGACAAGGCCAAGGTGACGCGCGAAGTCGACGGCGGCCTGCAGACGGTGGAGCTGAAGATGCCGGCGATCGTCACCGCCGACCTTCGCCTCAACCAACCGCGCTATGCGTCGCTGCCCAACATCATGAAGGCCAAGAAGAAGCCGCTCGATGAGAAATCGCCCGCCGACTACGGCGCCGACGTCAAGCCGCGGCTCAAGGTGCTCAAGACCGAGGAGCCGGGCGGCCGCAAGGCGGGCGTCAAGGTCAAGAGCGTCGCCGAACTGGTCGACAAGCTCAAGAACGAAGCCGGCGTGCTGTAAGCGATCGGGAAAGGAACGAGACAAATGGCAATTCTCCTCATCGCCGAACACGACAACGCAACCCTTTCCGACCAGACCGCCAAGGCGCTGTCGGCGGCCCTGCAGATCGGCTCGGACGTGCACGTCCTGGTGGCCGGCAAGGGCGCCAAGGCCGCAGCCGACGCCGCTGCCAAGCTCAAGGGCGTCAGCAAGGTGCTGCTGGCCGAGGCCGACGAACTGGCTGAGCGCCTCGCCGAACCGATGGCGGCGCTGGTTGTCAGCATAGCCGGCGCCTATGACACGATCATCGCGCCGGCGACCTCGTCGGGCAAGAATGTCGCGCCGCGCGTGGCGGCCCTGCTCGATGTCGCGCAGGTGTCAGAGATCATCGAAGTCGTATCGCCCGACACCTTCAAGCGGCCGATCTATGCCGGCAACGCCATCCAGACCGTGCAATCGACCGACGCCAAGAAGGTGATCACGGTGCGCACCGCCTCCTTCCAGGCGGCGCCCGAAGGTGGCTCGGCCGCAGTCGAGACCGCGAAGGCGGCGGCCAATCCCGGCCTGTCTTCCTTTGTCGAGAACAAGCTGTCCGAGACCGACCGTCCGGAACTGACCTCAGCCAAGATCATCATCTCGGGCGGGCGCGCGCTGGGTTCGGCGGAAAAGTTCCAGGAAGTCATCCTGCCGGTTGCCGACAAGCTTGGTGCCGCGGTCGGCGCGTCGCGCGCGGCAGTCGACGCCGGCTACGCGCCGAACGACTGGCAGGTCGGCCAGACCGGCAAGGTCGTGGCCCCTGACCTCTACATCGCAGTCGGCATCTCCGGCGCCATCCAGCACCTTGCCGGCATGAAGGATTCCAAGGTCATCGTCGCCATCAACAAGGACGAGGAGGCGCCCATCTTCCAGGTTGCCGACTACGGCCTCGTCGGCGATCTCTTCGTCATTCTGCCGGAACTGCAAAAGGCGCTTTGACGCTATCTGCCTAAGCGTATTAAATTGTGAAGGGTGGGGTAGACGAAGCTGCCCCGCCCTTTTAGTTTGCACCGCACAAAAGGCAGGCCGCAAAGGCCTTTCTTCGACGGGATCGGTGTAATGAGCAAGATCGAGACGATCGGCATCATCGGCGCGGGCCAGATGGGCGGCGGTATCGCCCATGTCTCCGCGCTTTCCGGCTACAAGGTGCTGATCTACGACATCTCGCCCGACCGCATCGAGAAGGGCATCGCCACCGTCAGCGGCAACATGGCCCGCCAGGTCGGCTCGGGCAAGCTTGAGGAAAAGCTGCGCAACGAAGCGATGGCGCGCATTTCCGCCGCCCCCGTCATGGCCGATCTTGCCGGTGCCGATCTGGTGATCGAAGCAGCGACCGAGGACGAGACGGTCAAGCGCAAGATCTATGCCCAGCTCTGCCCGCAGCTCAATCCCGAGGCGATCCTGGCAACCAACACCTCGTCGATCTCGATCACCCGGCTTGCCGCGCAGACCGACCGTCCCGAGCGCTTCATCGGCATACATTTCATGAACCCGGTGCCGGTGATGAAGCTGGTCGAGCTGGTGCGCGGCATCGCCACCGAGGACCAGACCTTCGAGGCGGCCAAGGCCTATGTGAAGCAACTCGACAAGACGATCACCGTCTCGGAGGATTTTCCGGCCTTCATCGTCAACCGCATCCTGCTGCCGATGATCAACGAGGCGATCTACACGCTCTACGAGGGCGTCGGATCGGTCGACGCCATCGACACCGCCATGAAGCTCGGCGCCAATCATCCGATGGGGCCGCTGCAGCTTGCCGATTTCATCGGCCTGGACACCTGCCTGTCGATCATGCAGGTGCTACATGACGGCCTGTCGGATTCGAAGTACCGCCCCTGCCCGCTGCTGGTGAAATATGTCGAGGCCGGCTGGCTCGGTCGCAAGACCGGGCGTGGCTTCTACGACTATCGCGGCGAGCATCCGGTTCCGACGCGCTAATCCGAAGACTTCGGCTCTACGAACTCACAAAGTCGGCAAGGCCCTTTCAGGAGGCTGCGGCAAGCGGCTTGGGCGATACCGTCTCGTCGGCTTTGATGTCCTCGTCCGCCGTCGAAACGCAGCCCCTTCCGGCGGCCTTGGCCGCGTAGCAGGCGGCGTCGGCCCGCGCGATGATCTCGTCCACTTCGCCGCAGCCGGCGCGGATCGGCGCCAGCCCGATGCTGGCGCCGATCGAATGGTCTCGTCCGTCCCAGGTAAAATTCAGGCCGCGTATCGCATCGATGATGGATCGTGCCGCAATCATGCCGCTGGCGGCCGAGCCCGACTTCAGGATGACGGCGAACTCGTCGCCTCCGAGGCGGGCGACGATGTCTTCTGGGCCAAGCACGCCACGGATCGCCTCGGCGACCCGCTTCAGCAGGGCATCGCCCGCGGCATGGCCGCCGGTGTCGTTGACCAGCTTGAAATGGTCGAGGTCGACAAACATGAACTGATGCTCCCCGATCGACCCTGTCGTATCGAAGGCCGAGTTCGTCGTGCCGCCGACCGACCCCGTCGTGTCGGCCACGCCGGCCTTGCCGCTCCGATTGACCAGTTCCTCCATCGTGCGGATGAAGCTCGAGCGGTTGGCGAGACCGGTGAGCGCATCATGGGCGGCGGCATAAGCGAGCTGGCGCTGCAGGGCGCGCGCATCGGTAAAATCCTGGAAGACGATGACCAGTCCGCAGAACTCAGCTCGCTCGTTCATGATCGGCGACACGACCTGACGGATGCTGCAGCGCGTGTCGTCGCGGCGGACCAGCACGGCGCGGCTGTTCTGCTCGGCGGGGCCTGTGCCGCCGGTCGAAGCGCGTGCCACGCCGATCCTTTGCCCGGTCTCTTCGTCGACCGTCCAGTAGACATGACCGAGCGTCTTGCCGAGCGCCTCGCCGCTGGTCACGCCGGTCAGCTTTTCGGCCACCGGATTCATGAAGGTGACGCGGTTTGCGGCATCCGTGCAGATCACGGCATCGCCGATCGACTGCAACGTGACGCGCAGCCGTTCCTTCTCGTCGGCCAGCATCGCCGCCGACACGATGAGGCGCGCTTCGGCCTCCTTGCGCTGGGTAATATCGGTCAGGCTGCCGATGGCCCTGATCAGCCGCCCTACGGCGTCCCGCTCGATGGCCTTGCCGCGGTCGAGGATCCAGACCCAGTGCCCGTCCTTGTGGCGCATCCTGAACTCGGCTTCGAAAAACGGCGTCTCGCCGGCGAGGTGGGCGCGGTCGGCCTCGGCGACGAGTTCGCGATCGTCGGGATGGATCATCGTCAGCCAGCGGTCGGGGTCGCCATCCAGTTCGCCATCGGCATAGCCGAGCATTTTCACCCAGGTGCCGGAGTAGGTCGTGCCACCCTTGCGCATGTCGAGATCCCAGACGCCTTGACCGGCGCTGGCCAGCGCGAAGTTCCAACGCGTTTCGGCCTCCGCGATGCGCGCCTCGGACTGCTTGCGGGCATCGATGTCCTCTATCTGCGAAACCAGGTAGAGCGGACGGCCGCTGTCTTCGTCGCGGATGACCGAACCGGCAAGTTGCGCCCAGACCGGCGTCCCGTCCTTTCGCAGGTAACGCTTCTCGAAATGGAAAGCGTCGATCTTGCCTGCCTTCAGGTTGATCATCGTGTCCCTGCCGATCTGCAGGTCGTCGGGATGGGTGATCTGGAAGAAGGTCAGTGCCTCGATCTCCTCGCGGCTATAGCCAAGCATGGTGGCGAAAGCCGGATTGGTCTGCAGGATGCGGCCGTCGAGGCCGACAATGGCGACGCCGATTGCCGAA
Organism: Mesorhizobium waimense; assembly: GCF_003601975.1. GTDB lineage: Bacteria > Pseudomonadota > Alphaproteobacteria > Rhizobiales > Rhizobiaceae > Mesorhizobium > Mesorhizobium waimense. Next base: position 75,568 of record NZ_QZWZ01000017.1, on the reverse strand, counting down.
TCCTCCATGGCGCGGCGGAAACGCTGCTCGCTCTCGCCGATCTGCCGGCGGTCCGCGACGATCTGGCGAACGAACAGGGCGGTGAGGAAAAGCGACGCCGCGATCATGGCGACCGCTATCTGCAGGCAAAGTTTCAGGGCCTCGGCACCGAGCTCCAGGCGCGACAACAGGATCGACGCAAGGGCGGCGACAAGGCCGACCACCATCAAAACCAGCGCAGCATGTCTGTCGGCCCGCAGGCCTTTCCACGTCCACGTCACAATGCGGATCCACCCCGTTGCGCAATTGCACGTTGCTGCAACCCTGGCGGATCGATTTTAAGGAAAGGTTGCGCTGGCGGTCCCGGCGACGATGCTAACCGGCAAACAATTGCCGGCATGATTAAGGATCGGTGTGTGTTGCCCTACCAGCGCACAAAAAGCCGCCCACCCAGGGCCCCCAGCGCCGTAAGGATGATGATCGCGACCGTGTACCAGGTGGCGACAAAGAGCGGCGAATCGTCGACGCAGTGCGCGGCATAGAAGGTCGCCGCCAGCCCGCCGGCAAGCAGGCCCGCAACCGCGCCGGCAAGCACCGGCCGCGTCGGCGCGCCGTAGCGCAGCATCCACAGGAAAATCGCCAGCGGGCCGATGCCAATCAGCGGGATGAAGCCCATGCAGATCATCATGTTGGAGCCGACCAGCCGCGTGCCCCATTGTGCCTCAGGCACCGCGAAGAGTTCCAGAACCACAGCCACGAGGACGAGCAGCGGCGCTGCGGCCATCCAGGCCGCGGCCTTTCCCGTCGACGCGCCGGGGGTCGACAAAGCGTGGATCAGCGCGAAGGCGGTGCCGGCAAGCACGATGGTGAAGACGAACTTCGACAGGAAGCGCATCGTGTGCATGGCGATCATGATGTCGGAACGTGGACCGATGGTGAACCAGAAGACCACCACCGCGATCACCGCCGCAACCGCGGTGGCCATCCACCAGGCCGAGCGTAGCGGCATCGCCTTGCTGCGGGCGTCGGCGTCCAATGCCTTGATGAGATCCTCGGTCCTCATGTCATTCCCGCCCGAAACGCCTGGCAATGGCGGCAAGCCCGCGATGCAGCGACACCCGCACCGCCGTCTCCGTGATGCCGAATTTCGCCGCCGTCTCACCGATCGAACGGCCCTCGACCGACACCGCCGATACCACCGAACGCTGCGCCGGCGGCAGGCTGTCCAGCACCCGGTTGATGTCGCGCTCGCTGACGGTCTCGGTCTCAGGCTCGGCGAAGGTTTCGGCGATTTCGTCGATCTCTATCTCGACACGCCGCCCGCGCCGCCGGAAGGCATCGATCAGCTTGAAGCGCGCGATGGCATAGACCCATGGCAACACCGGCGCATCGTCGCGCCAAGTATGCCGTTTCACATGAATGGCCAGCAAGGTTTCCTGCACGACATCCTCGGGGTCGACCCCCCCCTGTACGATCTTGCGCCGGGCAAAGCCGCGAACGAGAGCAGCCGTCCGGTGCAGAAAGTCGGCGTAGGCCCTTTCATCTCCGGCGATTGCGGCCTTGAGCAGCCGGGAAAGCTCGGCCTCATCCTTGCCGGTCACAAGAGTTCACTCCCCCGATGTTCGCGTCTCGGCGCTGTTTTGTTACGTGGCCGGCGAAATAATGTCCAAGCCAAACTGCCGGAGAATCACGAAAGTTTGCGCCCCGCTGCCGATTGAACCAGTTCACCAATGTTGACTCGGACAATCAGGTATTGGTAGGTGCAGCCGTGCCAAGACCAACCAACAAGATCGAGGACGACGCCCCATGAGATACGCCCTTTCCGCCCTCGCCGGCGCCACCGCGCTGGCGGTCAGCCTGCTCGCCGCCCCCGCCATGGCCGAGGATGCCGGCATCGTCGTCTACAACGCCCAGCATGAGAGCCTGGCCAAGGAATGGGCCGAGGGCTTTACCAAGGAAACCGGTATCAAGGTCACGCTGCGCAATGGCGGCGACAGCGATTTCTCCAATCAGATCGTCGCTGAAGGCGCTGCCTCGCCGGCCGATGTGTTCCTGACCGAAAACTCGCCGGCCATGGCCCTGGTCGAGGCCGCCGGTCTGTTCGCGCCGGTCGATGCCGACACGCTGGCGCAGGTTCCCCAGGAATACCAGCCGACCACCGGCAAATGGGTCGGTGTCGCCGCGCGCAGCACCGTCTTTGCCTACGACAAGACCAAGCTGAAGGAAGACCAGTTGCCCAAGTCGCTGCTTGAGCTCGCCGATCCGAGCTGGAAGGGCCGCTGGGCCGCCTCCCCCTCCGGCGCCGATTTCCAGGCCATCGTCAGCGCGCTGCTGCAGCTGAAGGGCGAGGCCGCGACGGCCGACTGGCTGAAGGCGATGAAGACGAATTTCACCGCCTACAAGGGCAACAGCACGGTGATGAAGGCGGTCAATGCCGGCGAGATCGAAGGCGGCGTCATCTACCACTATTATTATTTCGGCGATCAGGCCAAGACCGGCGAGAACAGCAAGAACGTCGCCATGCACTATTTCAAGAACCAGGATCCCGGCGCTTTCGTCTCGATCTCCGGCGGCGGCGTGCTGGCCTCGAGCAAGCACCAGAAGGAAGCCCAGGCCTTCCTGAAGTGGGTGACCGGCAAGGGTGGCCAGGAGGTGCTGAAGGACGGCACGTCCTTCGAATATGCGGTCGGCAAGGGCGCCGATTCCAATTCGAAACTGACGCCGCTGGCCGATCTGCAGGCGCCGAAGGTCGATCCGGCGACGCTGAACTCGAAGAAGGTCACCGACCTGATGACGGCAGCCGGCTTGCTTTAGTTCGCGTTCGTCCTAAAAGGGCAACCGACTGCGCTCCCGCGGGATACGCTCTCCGCGGGAGCGCTCTGTTTTCGAGGTGGCATTCGTCGATGACGACAAGCTGCGTTTCCGGCCGCGTTCGGCGTGCCTTCGATGACCTCCGCCGTCAGGTGGAAGCGGCGCGGCGTCCGGCCTGATGCAGTCTGTGGTCGATCTTTCGCGTCCGGGCCTGCCGGCCGGCCCCAAGGCCGGGCATGGAACGCGCCGTCGATCCCTCTCCTGGATCCTGCTCGCAGCCACTCTTGTCTCGCTGCTTGCATTGCTGCCGCTTGCCTTCATCGTGTGGGTCGCGGTGCAGAACGGCTGGGAAACCGCATCGGCGCTGGTCTTTCGTCCACGCGTCGGCGAGCTCCTGGTCAACACCGTGCTTCTGGTGGCGGTGGCGGTTCCGATTTCGATCGTGCTGTCGGTGACGCTGGCCTGGCTGACCGAACGCAGCGACCTGCCCGGCGCACGCCTGTGGGCGTGGCTGTCGGTGGCGCCGCTCGCCATCCCCGCCTTCGTCCACTCCTATGCCTGGATCAGCCTTGTGCCGGGGCTGCACGGCCTGTGGGCCGGGGTGCTGGTTTCGGTCCTTGCCTATTTCCCGTTCCTCTATCTGCCGATCGCGGCCGCACTACGTCGTCTCGACCCCGCGCTTGAGGATGCCGCGGCCGCCCTCGGCCTCGGCCCATGGCGGGTCTTTGCCCGCGTCGTGCTGCCGCAGCTGAGATTAGCCATTTGCGGCGGCTCGCTGCTGGTCGGCCTGCATTTGCTTGCCGAATACGGCCTCTATGTCTTCATCCGCTTCGACACCTTCACCACGGCGATCGTCGACCAGTTCCAGTCGACCTTCAACGGACCGGCCGCCAACATGCTGGCCGCGGTGCTGGTGACGTGCTGTTTCGTGCTGCTCGCCCTGGAGGTGCTGGTGCGCGGCGAGGAGCGCTATGCCCGCGTCGGCTCTGGTGCGGCGCGCCAGCAGCAGCGCACGAGGCTCGGCCGCGCCGCGCTTGCCTGCCTGGCGCTGCCTGCCGTCACCGCGCTGCTTTCGCTCGGCGTGCCTTTCGTCACCATCAGCCGCTGGCTGATCGCCGGCGGCGCCGATGTCTGGCGCCTCGACGAGATCGGCCTGGCGCTCGGCCAGACCCTGTTCCTGGCGGTTGGCGGCGCGCTGCTCGCAACGATAGCCGCCATGCCGATGGCGTGGGTCTCGATCCGCGCGCCGGGTCCGCTGCAGCGGCTTCTCGAAGGCTGTAACTACATCGTCGGCTCGCTGCCCGGCGTCGTCATCGCGCTGGCGCTGGTCACCATCACCGTGCGCATCGCCATGCCGCTTTACCAGACCTTGTTCACCATTCTTTTCGCCTATGCGCTGATGTTCCTGCCGCGCGCCTTGATCAGCCTCAGGGCGTCGATCGCACAGGCGCCGGTCGAACTCGAACGCGCGGCCTCGAGCCTCGGCCGGCCGCCGCTCAAGGCGCTGTGGGCAACGACGATCCGCCTGTCGGCGCCGGGGGCCGCCGCAGGCATGGCGCTGGTGGCGCTCGGCATCACCAACGAACTGACCGCCACCCAGATGCTGGCGCCCAACGGCACCCGCACGCTGGCAATGGCGTTCTGGTCCTATAGCGGCGAGATCGACTATGCCTCGGCCGCCCCTTACGCCTTCATCATGGTGGCGATGTCGCTGCCCCTGACCTGGCTGCTTTACGTCCAGTCGAAAAGGATGGCTGGACGATGAGCTTTCTCGAACTCAGCGGCGTGCAAAAGCATTACGGCCCGGTGGCAGCACTTGCCGGCGTCGACCTTAGCGTCGCCAGCGGCAGCCGCACCGCGATCGTCGGACCGTCCGGCTGCGGCAAGACGACCTTGCTCAGGCTGATCGCCGGCTTCGAGCCCCCCGACCAGGGCCGCATCGTGCTCGACGGCGAGGTGCTGGCCAATGGCGGTGCCGCCGTGCCGGCGCATCGCCGCGGCATCGGCGTGGTGGCGCAGGACGGCGCCCTGTTCCCGCATCTGACCATCGCCGACAATATCGGCTTCGGCATGGCGCGCGGCGCCGACAAGCGCATCGAGCACATCGTCGAGCTTGCCTATATCGTCGGGCTGGACAAGGCGATCCTAAAACGCCGCCCGCACGAGCTATCCGGCGGCCAGCAGCAGCGTGTGGCGCTGGCCCGCGCCATGGCGATGAAGCCCAGGCTGATGCTGCTCGACGAGCCGTTCTCGGCCCTCGACACCGGCCTGCGCGCCTCGATGCGCAAGGCCGTGGCCGAGCTTCTGGAAGCCGCGGGGATCACCACGATCCTGGTCACCCACGACCAGGCCGAGGCGCTGTCCTTCGCCAACCAGGTCGCGGTGATGCGCGACGGCCTGTTCTCGCAGGTCGGCACGCCGCGCGAGCTCTATTTCCAGCCGAAGGACAGGATGATCGCCGAGTTCCTTGGCGACGCCATCATCCTGCCGGCGAGTATTGCGGACGGCTTCGCCACCTCGCCACTCGGCCGCATCGCCGTCGACACGGCAGAGAAGCGCGACGTCGCTCGTATCATGCTGCGGCCGGAACAGGTGTTGCTGAAAAGGACGTCGCGCGAAGGCATGTCGGGCACGCCGGACATGCTATTTGGCGAAGTGACGGAATCCGAATTCGCCGGCTCGATGTGCACCATCGCCGTGCGGCTCCTGAACAGCCCCGATCCGCCGGACGCCGCCGCGATCGGCAACACGCCGCTGATCCTGCGCAAGCCCGGCATGGACGCGCCGGCCCTTGGCGAGATCGTCCGGCTGACGGTTTCAGGCAGGGCGCATGTGTTTGCCTGACTGTCCTGCGCCGGCTGGGGCCGGCACTGCTAGGCGACGAGCTTGCCCGTCGCCGTCGAATAGGTCGGCCATTGCTCGAGGAAATCGCAATTGTGCACGACCACCCGTCGGGCGGCAGCGTCTATGAGCACGATTGCGTAGGTGGGCGGCGCCTGCTCGACCACCTCCTCCCCCACCAGATCGAGCACGAAGCGGGCATGCAGCCCGCGCTGCGCGGTAAACGGGATGCCGGCGACGGTGCCGGCAATGTCGCGATGGACATGGCCGAAGAAGATGTGGCCGACATTGCCGTGGCGCCTGAGCAGATCGAGGAATCGCCCGGGCCGTTCGAGCCCGAGCGGATCGAGCAGCGGCAGGCCGAGCTCGACCGGCGGATGATGAAGGAAGATGTAGGCCTGCCGCCCGGCCGCTTCGCCAAGCCTGGCATCCAGCCAGGCCAGCCGCTGGTCGGATAGCTCGCCGGTGACGCGGCCTTCGGCCAGGCTGTCGAGGAACAGCAGCGAGGCTTCAGGCGTCTCGAAGACCGACTGCACGAAGCCATTGTCGTCGACCGGGTTTTCAGGAAATGCAGCGACGAGGTTGGCGCGCCTGTCGTGGTTTCCCGGCAGCAGCCGGTAAGGCAGGGAAAGCCTGCTCAGAGCCGCCTTGAGATCGGCATAGCTCTCGGCTGCACCGGTTTCGGTCAGGTCGCCGGTGAGGACGCAAAGCGCGGCATCGCCTTGACGGGCGTTGATATGCGCGATGCAGCGGTCGAGCCGCTCATGCAGATCCGCGCCGTAGCGGATTTCGCCCCGCCGGCCGAGATGCACGTCGGTGACCTGGATGATTTTCATTGCGCGGCCCTTCTTCGATCCGACAGGGAGTTTTCTGAACGCCCGGAGAGGGCGGGAATGAGCTTGCGAACTGCCGCGAAGATCAGAGTGCGGGGACCGGCACCGAAGCCTTGAAGACGTCGAGGCGGCTTCCCGTCTCCGACGAGAAGAAGTGCAGGTCGGCCTCGGAAAACTGCAGGCCGACCGCGCTGCCAGGCGCCGGATGGACAGCCTCCGACGTCATCACGGAAAACGCCGCGCCGTCGAGATCGACATAGACGACGCGACCCGCGCCCAGTTCCTCGACCAGATCGACGGTGGCATTGAGCGCGCCCGGCGTGCCGGGAGCGACCAGGCGCACGGCTTCCGGCCGGATGCCGACCGCGACCTTGGTGCCGACTGGCAGGCCGGCGCGCGAAACGGCCAGGCGCCGGCTGCCGCCGAGCAGTGACAGGCCGTCAAGCACGACCTTGCCTTCGAGCATGTTCATCGCAGGCGCGCCAACAAAGGTGGCGACGAAGCGGCTGGCCGGCAGGCTGTAGATCTCGCCTGGCGTGCCGACCTGTTCGACGCGGCCGCCATTCATCACCACCAGCCGGTCGGCAAGCGTCATTGCTTCGACCTGGTCGTGCGTGACGAAGACCGAGGTGGCGTTCAGCCGGCGGTGCAGCTTGCGGATTTCCGAGCGCATCTGCACGCGCAGCTTGGCGTCGAGGTTGGAGAGCGGTTCGTCGAACAGGAACACTTTGGGTTCGCGGATCATGGCGCGGCCCATGGCGACGCGCTGGCGCTGGCCGCCCGACAGCGCCATCGGCTTGCGGTCGAGCAGCTGTTCGAGCTCCAGGATGCGGGCGACTGCCTGGATGCGCTGGGTGCGCTCGGCGGTGGGAACGCCGGCGACCTTCAGCGAATAGCCGATATTCTGCGCCACGCTCATATGCGGATAGAGCGCATAGTTCTGGAACACCATGGCGCAGCCGCGCTCGCGCGGCTCGAGCTTGTTGACCACGGTGCCGTCGATGGCGATCGTGCCGCCGGAGATCTCCTCCAGCCCGGCAATCATCCGGAGCAGCGTGGACTTGCCGCAGCCGGATGGGCCGAGGATGACGACGAATTCGCCCGACGTGATGTCGAGGTTGACGCCATGCACGACCTGCATTTTGGCGTAGCTTTTGTAGACGTCGCGAATGGTGATGGAGGCCATCGACCGTCTCCTTGTGAAATCACTTTTCAGTGGCGATCAGGCCGCGCACGAACCAGCGCTGCATGAGCACGACGACCACCAGTGGCGGCAGCATGACGATGAGCGTGCCGGCCATGGCGATGTTCCATTCCGGTATGCCGCCGACATTCGGGATCAGCTGCTTGAGTTCGGTCACCGCCGTCGCATGCGACTGATCGGTGGTGATGAGCAGCGGCCACAGATACTGGTTCCACGCCCACAGGAACATGATGGTTCCGAGCGCCGCCATGTTGTTGCGCGACAGCGGCAGCAGGATGTCGATGAAGAACCGCACCGCGCCGGCGCCGTCCATGCGCGCGGCTTCGGTCAGCTCATCCGGTACCGTCAGGAAGAACTGCCGGTAAAGGAAGGTCCCGGTGGCGGTGGCGATCAGCGGCAGGATCAGTCCGGTGTAGGAGTTGAGAAGGCCAAGGCTGAGCGAAACCTGGACGCCCGAGATTTTTTCGATCAGCCAGCTGAGCCCGGTCAGGTCGAGGATGGTCTGGTAGGGGGACAGCACATTGGCGACGACCGCGTAGGTCGGCACGATGCGCACTTCGAGCGGCAGCATCAGAGTGATGAAGACCAGCCAGAAGATCAGCATGCGGCCGGGATAGCGGAAGTAGACGATCGAGAAGGCGGTAAGCGCCGAAATGATGACTTTGCCCGCCGCGACGCCGGCCGACATGATGAAGCTGTTGAACAGCTTGGGGCCGAGGTCGGCTGTCGTCCACGCGGTCTTGATGTTGATCCAGAAATCGCTGCCCGGCAGCAGCGACATCGGCACATCGTTGACGTCCTTTAGATTGTGCGACGCGGCTATCACCACGATCACGAACGGTGCGACGCAAAACACGAAGCCTAGGAACAGGATCACATGCGTCAGGAAATTGAGGATCGGGGTGCGCTCGACCATGGCCGCCTCAGCGATAATGCACGCGCCGCTCGATGAAGCGGAACTGGAAGATGGTCAGCACGATGATGAGCAGCATCAGGATGATGCTCTGCGCGGCCGCGCCCGAATAGTCGAGGCCCCTGAAGCCGTCGGAATAGATCTTGTAGACCATCAGGTTCGTCGCGTTGGCCGGTCCGCCCGATGTCATGATGTCGACGATGCCGAAGGAATCCTGGAAGCTCTCGGTGATGTTGATGACCAGCAGGAAGAAGATGGTCGGCGTGATCAGCGGAAACTGGATATCCCAGAACCGCCTAATGACACCCGACCCGTCCATCGCCGCCGCCTCGATCAGCGAACGCGGGATGGCCTGCAGGGCTGCGAGGAAGAAGATGAAATTGTAGCCGACATATTTCCACGAAAAGGCAACGATGATGGAAGCCATGGCATCGGTGCCGTCGAGGCCAGGGTCCCAGAAGCCGGGCCAGACCTGGTTGACGACCGCCATGAAGCCTGCTTCCGGCGCCAGGATGAAGCGGAAAGCCATCGCCAGTGCCGGCGCGGCGATGCCGTAGGGCCAGATCAGCACGACGCGATAGAGCCGTGAGCCGGCAAGCTGCCGGTCCGTCAAGGTGGCCAGCACCAGGGCGATCACCATGGCAAGACCGGTGCTGATCCCGGCGAAGGTCAGGCTGGCCGTGATCGAGTTCCAGTAGTCGGCGTTGGACAGTATCGACCGGAAATTATCGAGCCCGACCCAGATGTTGCCGCCGCCCCAGGGCTGTTGCAGCGTCAGCGACCAGTAGACCGCCTGGCCGGCCGGCCAGTAGAAGAAGGTGAAGATCAGGATCAGCTGCGGCACTGCGAACAGGATGCCGATCGACCATCTGCTGAAAGTGACGCGTTTTTCCATCGATCCGCCGACGCCGTTGAACCGCCAGCCCGCTTTCCCGAGATGAGACTAGATTTGAAATGGCCGCCCGTCGATTCGCGGCGGGCGGCCGCGGCAATACCTGAAATCAGGGCAGCGTCTTGTTCGGATAGGTCTGCTGGAAGCGGTCGAGGATCGCGTCGCCATTCTTGACCAGCGTGTCGATGCCTTCCTGGACGCTGACCTTGTTGGCGAAGATCGCCTGCATCTGCGTGCCGAATTCAGCGCGGATCTGGGTGAAATTGCCGAGACGAATGCCACGAGTGATTTCGGTCGGCTCCGAGGCCGTCAGGCTGGCGATCGCGGTTTCGCGGCCCTTGTAGGGCGCCTTGTCATAGAAGCCCTGGGCTTTCATGTAATCGAAGCCTGACTTGGTCACCGGAATATAGCCGGTGTTGGTCGACCAGAACAAAGCGGTCTTGGGATCGTGGATGAAGTTGAGGAAAGCGGCCGCGCCCTTGTACTCGGCATCCGACTTGCCGGACAGCACCCACAGCGAGGCGCCGCCGACCAGCGAATTCTTGCGCTCGGTGCCGGCATAGACCGGCAACTCGGCAACGTCCCAGTTCATGCCTTCCTTCTGCGTCTTGCCGACCGTGCCGTGGTCGCCGACCGAGGTCATGATGACCTCACAAGTACCGGACGCGAAGGCCTGCACCATGTCCTGGCCGAGATCCTTCGACTTGATCTTGATCAGACCGGCGTCATACCACTTCTTGAGATCGGTGACGTACTGAACGAACTTGGTCTTGTTCATCTCGAGGCGGGCGTCGAGCCCGTCATAGCCGTTATTCTTGGTGGCGATCGGCTGGTTGTGGAGCGCCGAGAACTGCTCCATCAGCTGCCAGCTTTCGTTGGCCGAGATGTTGATCGCCATCGGGCATTCATAGCCCGCGTCCTTCAGGGCCTTGAGGTCGGCGCCGACATCTTCCCAGGTCTTCGGCGCCTCGGACTTGCCGATCTTGGCGAAGGCGTCCTTGTTCCAGTACATCAGCGGGGTCGAGGAATTGAACGGGAAGGACAGCATCTCGCCTTTCGAGGTCGCGTAGTAGCGGGCGATGCCGGGGAAATAGTCGCTGTAGTCGATCTTGTACCCGTTTTCTTCCATCAGCTTGTCGGCCGGCTTGTAGGCACCCGACAGCATCATCGTGGCGGTGCCGACGTCGTAGACCTGCACGACGGTCGGCTGCTTGCCGGCGCGGAAGGCGGCGATGGTGTTCTGCAGCGTGGCGTCGTAATTGCCCTGGCTGGTGCAGACGACTTCATAGTCGGCTTGCGATGCGTTGAAGTTCTTGCATAGCGTATCGACGACGCGTGCGAGGTCGCCCGACAGGCCGAACCAGAAATCGAATTTGACCGGTTCCGCGGCGGCCGGCTGTGCCAGCGCGAGGCCGAGAACGCCAGCGGCAAGGGCAGCTAAGCCCTGCTTGATGATCGACATGGATATGATTCCCTCTTGAGTGGCTGATGACATCAGGCTTTGCGCAAGTCCTTTGCCGCTCTCATAGAGAAGGTATGTGACAGTTCTGTTGTGCCTTTTCAGGCCTATGGACAGCCAGTCTCTCCTCCCCTCGACGGCACGCCGGCATGAAAACCGTCACATCGGCGCTCCAGGTAGCTAGGGCGCCGCGGAGCGGCGTAAAGGCCCGAGGAAAAGAGTGATTATCCAGCTAATTAGATGGATGAAATGCTGGCCTCCGAGCTGTCGACCTGCCTAACCAGCGGCGCGAGGCCGGCCATCCCGCCGTTCTCGCGGCGGTGCTGGCGGATGGCCGGCCGACCGCTCGGGTGAAGCAGCACCGAAATTGCCCTCCGATACAACCCGGCACAGCACGCTGCGGTTGCATGCGCAATAACTGTTTCTTCAACCGTGGAGCCCTAATCAATACCATTGCCTTGATTGTTGCGGGAAGATCAGGTGAAGCGAGATGTTGACTGTCTATAATTGTATCGTGCACGAACACGATCTGAGACTGGTTGCACTGGCGGCGCTTATTTGTGGCATCTCTTCCTTTTCCGCGATCAATCTGCTTCGCCATGTCGACCGGTCGACCAACAGAAACCGCTACGCCTGGCTGATGATTGCCGCCACGTCGACCGGGTTCGGAATCTGGGCGACCCACTTCATCGCCATGATTGCGTTCTCACCGGGAATACCGAACGCATACAATGCGGAACTTTCCGTGCTTTCGCTTGCCGCCGCTGTCATACTGACCGCCGTCGGCATGTGGATCGCCACCTTGCGCGGCGGCATCGATCACTACCTTGTCGGCGGCGCTGTGCTCGGCGGCGGCATCGCCACCATGCACTACACCGGCATGGCGGCGTTCGAGGTGCAGGGCCGGATCGTCTGGGATCAGCTCCTCGTCGCCGTCTCGCTGGTAGCTGGCGTCACGCTTGCCGCACTCTCGCTTCTCGTCGTGCTGCGCCGGCCCTCGACATCAGGGACGATCGCCGCCGCCGTGCTTCTGACGCTGGCGATCTGCACTTTGCATTTCATCGCCATGGCCGCGGTTTCGATCTATCCGGATAGCTCCATCGAAATATCCCAATACACGGTCGAACCGATGTCGCAGGCCTTCGCCGCCGCGGCGGTCAGCCTGGTGATCCTCGTGCTTTCGGCCGCGGCACTCTGGATCGATCTGCGCTTCCGCCGTCACAAGGTCGAGGCCGAGCGCATGCATGGCCTGGCCAACGCCGCCGTGGAAGGCCTCATCGTCTGCGACGGCACCCGCATCGTCAGCGCCAATGACAGCATCGCGGCACTGACCGGCATCGCGCCCGGCACGCTGAACACGATGCTGCTCGGCGACCTGTTCGGCGAGCGCGCTGCGTCGAGCATGGTCGAAGGACAGGCACAGGAAGCCGAACTGCGAAGCCACGACGGCACCCACATACCCGTGGAGCTGATCGCCAGAAGCATCGACTATTGCGGCAAGCCTCACAATGTGGTCGCCGTTCGCGACATACGCGAACGCAAGAAGGCCGAGCAGGAGATCGTCCGCCTGGCTCATTTCGACCCGCTGACCGGGCTTGCCAACCGCCGCAGCTTCACGGGCCGCCTCGAAGCCGAAATTGACGCAGCGGGCCGAAGCGGCAAGGGCGGCAATCTCGCGCTGCTGCTGCTCGACCTCGATCGGTTCAAGGAAGTGAACGATCTCTTTGGCCATGCCGCCGGCGACGCCATGCTGCAAAGGGTTGCGCAATGCGCCTCCGCCGTGCTTCGCCACGGGCAGATGCTGGCGCGCCTCGGCGGCGACGAGTTCGCCATCATCGCGCCGAACCTTCCCGATCCCCAGGCGGCGGGCCGCATCGCCGAGGCGGTGCTTGCCGCCATGCGCGAGGAGAACAAGCTGTCGCCCGGCGGCGGCCTGGTCTCGGCCAGCATCGGCATCGCTCTGTACCCGCTCGACGCGGACGAACAGGCAGCTCTCGTCAGCCATGCCGACACGGCGCTCTACCGCGCCAAGGCCGAGGGCAAGGACACCTACCGCTATTTCGAGGCCTCGATGGGCGCCGAGGCACGCGACCGGCGGGTGCTGGAACATGATTTGCGCCAGGCGGTGGCGCGCAATGAATTTCGCCTCGTCTATCAGCCGCAGAAGGAAATCAGCAGCGGCAGGATGATCGGCTTCGAAGCCCTGATCCGTTGGCAGCATCCGCAGCGCGGCGAGGTTTCCCCGGCCGTGTTCATCCCGGTGGCCGAGGACAGCGGCGCCATCCTGCAGATCGGCGAATGGGTTCTGGCGACGGCCTGCGAGGAAGCCGCCCGCTGGAAGAACCCGCTGACCGTCGCCGTCAATGTTTCGGCCGTGCAGCTGCACAATCCGAACTTCAGCCGCAAGGTGCACGAAGTCCTGCTTCGATCCGGCCTGGCGCCAGGCAGGCTCGAGCTGGAGATTACCGAAACCGCGCTGGTCAAGGACATGCCCCGCGCGCTGGCGACATTGCGGCAGGTCAAGGCGCTCGGCGTCCGCGTCGCCATGGACGATTTCGGCACCGGCTATTCCTCGCTTTCCAACCTTCGTGCCTTTCCCTTCGACAAGATCAAGATCGACGGCTCTTTCATCAAATCCGTCGACAGGAACGGCCAAGTCGCTGCGATCGTTCGCGCCGTGCTGGGACTGGGTCGCGGCCTAGGCTTGCCTGTCCTGGCCGAAGGCGTCGAGACATTGGGCGAGCTGCGCTTTCTCGACGCCGAAGCCTGCGAGATCGGGCAAGGTTTCTATCTTGGCAGGCCTAGCCCGATCGAGACGTTCGGCGAACTGACCGGCGTGACCGGGCCAGCGGTCAACGACGACGCCAGGCAACGCGGCGGCAGCATCCTGATGCTGGAGCCGGCCGCGGCGCTGCGCTCAATCTGACGGGCCAAGTGCGGCTTCGACCAGCCGCTTTGCGTCAGGGCTCGACCATTCGGCGGGCCCGTTCATATGCGCGATCAGGCAACCTTCGCCATCGATCAGCATCGTCACCGGCAGGCCCAACGCCAGGCCGCGCTTCTTGACGTCGTTGAACAGCCCCATCGTCGAATCCCGGTAGTAGCCGAGCGTCTCGATGCCGATATCGCTGAGAAACTTCTTCGGCTTGGCGTCGTCGCCGGTATCGACATTGACCGCGACGACCTGGAAGGCATCGCTGCCCTTTTCCTTCTGCAGCGCATCGAGTGCCGGCATCTCGGCACGGCAGGGTGCGCACCATGTCGCCCACAGATTGAGCAGCAGCGTCTTTCCGGCATGATCGGCTAGCGTCATCGGCTTGCCGTCGGGGTCGTTGAAGGCAAGGCTTTTCAGCGATTGCGGCGGGTCGGCCGGCAAAAGTGCTGCGACCTGGCCGGTGGCGGCAGCCGCAACCTTCCTGGCTCGGTCGGCCTTTGCCGCGCAGACGGCATCGTCCTTGCCGTCGCCGGCAGCGACTTGGTGCGCGGCGTTGTTGCCAGAACCGCTCTCGCTGACATATACCGCGACCGCGCCGGCCAGCACGCCCGCCACCAAGGCGGCGAGGATGAGACGCGGGGCCGGGAATAATCTATTGCCGTCTGCCATTTTCTTAAAACTGCTCCGGAGCACGGGTTATAGCGATGAGCGACAAGAAGGCCAGCAACCAGATGTGGGGCGGACGTTTTGCCTCGGGTCCGGCCGCGATCATGGAAGCGATCAACGCATCGATCTCGTTCGACCGCAAACTCTACGCGCAGGACATCAAAGGCTCGATCGCGCATAGCGAAATGTTGGCCGAAACGGGCATTATTTCGGCGGCCGATCAAGAAAAAATCGCTCACGGGCTGAACACGATTCTGAAAGAGATCGAGGCCGGCAGCTTCGAATTCTCGACCCGGCTGGAAGACATCCACATGAATATCGAGGCTCGCCTCGCCGATCTGATCGGCCCGGCCGCCGGCCGCCTGCACACCGCTCGTTCGCGCAACGACCAGGTGGCGGTCGACCTCCGGCTTTGGGTCAAGGACGAGTGCTTGCGCGTCGCCGAAGCGCTGAAGGGGCTGATCGCGGCCTTCCTGGAGCGGGCCGAGGAGCACGCGGCAACCGTGATGCCGGGCTTCACCCACATGCAGGCCGCGCAGCCGGTGACTTTCGGCCATCACTGCATGGCCTATGTCGAGATGTTCTCGCGAGACCTGTCGCGTGTTCGCGACGCCATCGAACGCATGGACGAAAGCCCGCTCGGTGCGGCAGCGCTTGCCGGCACCAGCTTTGCCATCGACCGCCACCAGACCGCCAAGGCGCTCGGCTTCCGCGAGCCGATGCGCAATTCGCTGGACAGCGTTTCGGACCGCGATTTCGCGCTCGAGTTCCTGGGGCTGGCAGCGATCTGCGCCACGCATCTGTCGCGGCTGGCCGAGGAGATCATCATCTGGTCGACGCCGCAATTCGGCTTCGTCCGACTGTCGGATAGTTTCTCCACCGGCTCCTCGATCATGCCGCAGAAGAAGAACCCCGACGCCGCCGAACTGGTGCGTGGCAAGACCGGCCGCGTCACCGGCCATCTGGTCGGTCTGCTGACGGTCATGAAGGGCATGCCGCTGACCTATGGCAAGGACATGCAGGAAGACAAGGAATCCGTCTTCGACGCTGCCGAAACGCTCGACCTGATGCTGGCGGCGATGACCGGCATGGTGCGCGACATGACGGTGAATGCCACCGCCATGAAGAAGGCGGCCGGCTCCGGCCATGCGACCGCGACCGACCTTGCCGACTGGCTGGTGCGCACGCTCGGTCTCCCCTTCCGCGAAGCGCATCACGTCACCGGTCGCGCGGTGGCGCTGGCCGAGGAGAAGAAGGTAGGGCTGGAGAAGCTCTCGCTCGAGGATCTGCAATCGATCCATCCCGGCATCACCGCCGACATTTTTTCGGTGCTGGCCGTGCAGAACTCGGTCAAGAGCCGCGTAAGCTTCGGCGGCACCGCGCCATCGGAAGTGAGGAAGCAGATCCGCTACTGGAAAAAGCGGCTGGCCAAGGCGTGACCTCGGCAGCGGCCTGATTTGCCGGGGTGCAAAGGCCCAAAAATTTCGCTAGAAGCAGGCAACGGATTTTTCTCGGACGGATGGATCGATGACCGGAAGCAGGATTTTGGTGACGCTGACGTTGCTGGCGGCGATGGCAGCCGTGACGGCCTGCGGCAGGAAGGCCGGCCTCGACACCCCTTACGAGGCCGCCGTGCAGGCCCGCAAGGACGCCGAGAAAGCCAAGCAGCCCGTGCCGCCGGAGCCGGAAAAACCGGTCGAGGACAAGAAGTTCATTCTCGACCCGCTGCTCTAGAGCCGATGAGATCACCCGATCTCATCGTGCTCCAACTTCCGGAACCACTCTCGTGAACCATTTCGACTACCGCGACGGCGTGCTCTACGCTGAGGACGTGGCGATACCAGATATCGCCGCAAGTGTCGGCACGCCGTTCTACTGCTATTCGACGGCGACGCTGACCAGGCATTTTCGCGTCTTTGCCCAGGCCTTTGCCGGGCTCGACGCGCTGGTCTGCTATGCCATGAAGGCGAACTCCAACCAGGCGGTGCTGCGCACGCTGGCCAGACTCGGCGCCGGGGCCGACGTCGTGTCGGAGGGCGAGTTGCGCCGCGCGCTGGCCGCCGGCGTCCCGGCCAGCAAAATCCTGTTTTCAGGCGTCGGCAAGACCGCGCGTGAAATGGATTTCGCGCTTTCAGCCGGCATCCTCTGCTTCAATGTCGAATCCGAGCCCGAACTCGAATTGCTTTCCGCCCGCGCCGCGACACTCGGCAAGGTGGCGCCGGTCTCGCTGCGCATCAACCCGGATGTCGACGCCAGGACCCACAAGAAGATCTCCACCGGCAAGGCCGAGAACAAGTTCGGCATTGCCTGGCAGAAGGCGCGGCAGGTCTATGCCCACGCGGCAGGCCTGCCGGGCATCAAGGTCACCGGCATCGATACCCATATCGGCAGCCAGATCACCGAGTTGCAGCCCTTCGACGATGCCTTTGCCCTGCTCGTCGATCTGGTCGGCGCGCTGCGCGCCGACGGCCATGCGATCGAGCATGTCGATCTCGGCGGTGGCCTCGGCATTCCCTACCGCGTCGACAACAGCCCGCCGCCACTGCCCGACGCTTATGCCGAGATCGTGCGCAAGCATGTCACCAAGCTCGGCCTCAAGGTGATGTTCGAACCGGGCCGCCTGATCGTCGGCAATGCCGGGATCCTGGTCTCGGAAGTGATCTTCGTGAAGGAAGGCGACGCCAAGAATTTCCTCGTCGTCGACGCCGCCATGAACGACCTGATCCGGCCGACGCTCTACGACGCCTTCCACGACATCAGGCCGGTGGTGCAGCAGCCGGCGGCGGCACCGCGCATGACGGTCGACGTGGTCGGCCCGGTCTGCGAGACCGGCGACTATATCGGCCTCGATCGCGACCTGCCCAGGCTGAAGGCCGGCGACCTGATCGCGATTTCCACCGCCGGCGCCTATGGCGCGGTCCAGGCCGGAACCTACAACACCCGGCTCCTGGTGCCGGAAGTGCTGGTCGACGGCGACCGTTTCCATGTCGTGCGCCCGCGCCAGACCTATGACGAACTGATCGGACTGGATTCGGTGCCCGACTGGTTGAAATAGGCCGTCGTCCCGAAACGAACGTCCGCTTCGATCCCGAGGAGCAAGCCATGGCCGACGGCATCTTGATCACCCGCGAACGCATTGCCGCGATGGAGCCGCGCATCCGTCCCTTCGTGCGCCACACGCCGGTGCTGCGCGTCGACAAGGCCGATTTCGGCCGCTCGCCCCTGGCCGTCGACCTCAAGCTCGAATGCCTGCAGCACTCCGGCTCGTTCAAGGCACGCGGTGCCTTCACCAACCTCCTCGAACGTCCCGTGCCCGCGGCCGGCGTCGTCGCCGCGTCGGGCGGCAATCACGGCGCGGCGGTCGCCTATGCCGCCATGCGGCTTGGCCACAAGGCCACCATCTTCGTTCCGGAAGTCAGCCCGCCGGCCAAGCTCGACCGCATCCGCGGCTACGGCGCCGAACTGATCGTCGGCGGCGCCCGCTATGCCGAGGCACTGGCCGCCAGCGAAAGCTTCGCCGAGAAAACCGGCGCGTTGCAGATCCACGCTTTTAACCAGGAGGAGACGCTGGTCGGGCAAGGCACGCTCGGTCTCGAAATTGAGGCCGACCTGCCCGAGATCGACACCTTGCTGGTCGCCGTCGGTGGCGGTGGCCTGATCGGCGGCATCGCCGCCTGGTTTGCCGGCCGCATCAGGATCGTCGCCGTCGAGCCAGAAGGCGCGCCGACGCTGCATCTCGCCTTCGAGGCCGGACGGCCCGTCGACGCGCCGGCCGAAGGCATCGCCGCTGATTCGCTGGCGCCGAAGCGGGTGGGTGAAATGATGTTCCCGATCGCCGAGGCCTATGTCGAGCGTTCCCTCCTGGTCAGCGACGACGACATCATCGCCGCCCAGAAGGCGCTGTGGGATCGGGTGCGAATCATCTCCGAGCCGGGCGGTGCGGCGGCCTTCGCGGCGGTTCTGTCCGGCCGCTACCAGCCAGCGCCGGGCGAGCGTGTCGCGGTTCTGGTGTGCGGTGCGAACGCCAATCCCGCAAAATTCTGACCATAACCGGTCAAGAATTCTTCTCGTTTTCGGAACCGCCTCGCCTTTGCCGTGTTTGCTGGTAAACTTCGACTCGTGAGGTTCGGGCTATCCCGCCCGGACAGGAAGGGCCGATGACGGAACGACCCACTTCCAGCGGCGATCGCGGACTGGCCGGGCGTCTTGCCTTGAGCCGGCTGGCGACGCGGGTCGCAATGGTTGTCGAACGCGGCTGGCCATTACTTCTGCCGCTGATCATTGTCGCCAGCCTGTTCCTCAGTGTTTCATGGCTCGGCCTGTTCCCGCTTCTGCCCGATCTGGCACGCATCGGCCTCCTTGCGGCGTTCGCCATCGCTGCCCTTGCCGCCCTCTATCCGCTGCGTTTCTTCCGCCTGCCGTCCGCCGCCGAGATTGATCGGCGCATCGAAGCGGCCAACGAGCTTCTGCACAGCCCGGTTCTGGTGCAGACCGACCGGCCGAGCGGCCGCGATAGTATCTTTTCGCAGGCGCTGTGGCGCGAACACCAGAAACGCATGGCGGAGCGGCTGGGCAACCTTGGCGCCGACCGGCCGCGCACACGCGTGCCGGAGCGCGACCGCTGGGGCCTGCGCGCCGTGGCGTTGCTGTTGTTGGTCACCGCCTTCGCCTTCTCCTTCGGCCCCTCCGGCGGCACGTTGAGTGACGGCTTCGTGGCGCGCGCGGCGCGCGACACTGTTCCGCCGCGCATCGATGCCTGGGTGACGCCGCCTGCCTATACCGGCAAGCCGCCGATCTTCCTCACCGCCGACGCCAACCAGGCCGCTCCCACCTTCACCGTTCCGCAAGGCAGCGATGTCTCGCTGCGCGTCACCGGCGGCTCGGGCGAGGAAACGCTTGCCTACGCCGACAAGAATGGCAATGCCCGCGCCATAGACCCGGCCGGGCCGCAAGCAGCCAAGCCCGTGGCGAACACGGCGGCGCCCAAGGTGCGCCAGTTCACCGGCAAGCTGACCAGCGACGGCACGCTGACTTTGAAGTCGGGCGAGGACGACCTCGGCCAATGGGCCTTTGCGGTGATCCCGGACAAACCGCCGACGATCCGCTTCGTCGGCGAACCCAAGCGTGCTGTCAACGGTGCCTTCGAGCTCAACTACCAGATCGACGACGACTATGGCGCCGCCTCCGCCAAGGCGGTTTTCGTGCCCGCCGACCCGCAGGCGCCGAATGCGCATCCGCTCTATGGCCCGCCCGATCTGCCGCTAGTGCTGCCGCGCCGCGGCGGCAAGGGCAATGCCGCCAAGACCAGCAAGGACCTGACCGAGCACGTCTGGGCCGGTAGCAACATCAAGCTGACGCTCGTCGCCACCGACGACGCCGGACACACCGCAAGCAGCGAAACCAAGACGCTGGTGATGCCGGAACGGCCCTTCTCCAATCCGCTGGCGAGAGCCGTGATCGAGCAGCGCCGCATGCTGGCGCTCGATGCCAATGCCAAGCCGCGCGTGCTCGACCTGATGGATGCCATCACGCTGCGCCCCGAAGACACCTTCGACAATATGGCACACTACCTCGCCATCATGAGCGCCCACAGCCGGCTGAAGATGGCCGGCAACGACGACCAGTTGCGCAACGTCGTGTCCTATCTCTGGGAGATCGCGCTCGGCATCGAGGAAGGCAATCTGTCGGCGGCCGAAAGGCGGCTGCGCCAGGCACAGCAGGCGTTGCAGGACGCTATCAAGAACGGCGCCAGCGACGCAGAGATCGACAAGTTGATGAAAGAACTGCGCGAGGCGATGAACCAGTTCCTGCAGGAGTTTGCCGAGCGCGCCCAGCAGAACCCGAACGCACCGCAGATGCAGCAGAACGGCCAGGAGCTGCGCCAGAGCGACATCGATCGCATGATGGACGAAATCGAGAACCTGGCCAAGTCCGGCGACCGCGACCGCGCCCAGCAGCTTTTGTCGGAATTGCAGGACATGATGAACAACCTGCAGGCCGGCCGTCGCCAGCCCGGCGGCGAGCAAGACAGCGAGATGCGCCAGCAGATGGACAAGCTGGGCGAGATCATGCGGCGCCAGCAGGAGATGATGAACGACACCTTCCGCATGGACCAGATGCAGCGCGGCCAGCGCCAGCGTGGCGAGAACCGCGACGAGCAGCTTGGCGAAAACGGCGGCGGCGAGGATGAGGGCAAGCCCGGCCCCGGCGACGACCGCGATCCGCTCGCCCGCCCGAAGCCGATGACGCCCCAGGAATTCGCCGATGCGCTGAAGCAGCTTCAGGAAGGCCAGGGCAAGCTGCAAGGCGACCTCGAGCAGCTGAAGAAGGGGCTGGAAGGCATGGGCATGCAGCCCAGTGAGGGATTTGGCGAGGCAGGCAAGTCCATGGGCAATGCCGAACAGGCGCTCGGCGAGGGCGAGGGCGACCAGGCCGTCGGCCACCAGGGCCGCGCGCTGGAGGCGCTGCGCAGGGGCGCCAAGGACATGATGAAGCAGATGCAGGCCATGCAGGGCGACGAGGGCGGCAGCGAGCAGGGCGGGCGCCAGCAGAACGCCGACCGCGACCCGCTCGGCCGGCCGCGCGCCACAAGGGGTCCCGATGACGGCACCGAGGTGAAGGTGCCCGACGAGATCGACGTCCAGCGCGCGCGCCAGATCCTGGAAGCAATCCGCAAGCGGCTCGGCAATGCGCTCAGTCCCGACATCGAACGCAGCTATCTCGAACGGCTGCTGGAACTGAAATAGCGGATCCTGCCACCCCAATCTCCTCGAACGGTCGCAACGCCTGCCCGCAGACGTCGTCATGGCCGACGCCGCCTGTGGCCGCAACAGGCTGCGCGAGGCGATCGCCCGCAAGCGCGCGACTGCCGTCATCCCAAACAACCCGTCCAAAGCCCGCAAACACCCCTCGATAGTCACCTCTATGCCCAGAGGCATCTGATCGAGTGCTGCTTTTCGAAACTCAAGCAGTCCAGGCGCGTCGCTACACGCTTCGAGAAGACGGCGAGAAATTACCTCGCCGTCGTCACCATCGCAGCAACCGTCCTATGGATCAGATAACAGTCCACGCCACCTAGAGAGAAATAGCATGGCCCGCACCCAGGCGTTTGGCCTCGCGGTAAGCGAGGTCGGCTGCCACCATATCTTCCATGGCGACGCCCATGGCCTTGTAGATTGTGATCTGCTGATCTGACGTGCGACCTGGTCGCTGTCCCAGTAACATGGCACCAAGATCGGTGCCTGCCTCGGGATCAATATTTGCAAGTTCGCAGCAACCCACGGGTGTTGGCGAGAAGGAATCCCGCGTTTCAACGAAGAGGTTGCCGCGAGCGATCAAATCGATCGGAAGTTCGCCGCCGGGTGGCGCGACACCAACCGAGGAAACGTGCGTTCCTGGTTGAACCCATTCTGCGGATATCACTGGGACGTAGGAGTGCGTCGCGAGACACACGACATCTGAAGAGCGTACCGCGGCCTCGAGGTCCTCGACGGCGGTGATACCGGAATGACGTGAAGCCAGCGCCTGCGCATCAGCAAAATCCTTCGAGAAAACTCGGATTTCCTGGAAATCCCGAACGAGCGACAACAGGTGAAGGTGCTGGCTGGCTTGAACGCCAGCGCCCACGACGGTCGCGACCTTGGCATTGCGCCTGGCGAGCTCTCGTACCGAGAGGACGGCCGAGCCGGACGTGCGTACGGCCGTGATGTAGGTGCCATCCATAATGCAAACAGGCATTCCTGTTTCTGGATCGAAGAGATGTATTGTTGCGAGGTGACTTGGGATGCCCCGGGCGATATTGCCTTCGAACACGTTGACCAGTTTTACGGTCAAATGCATGCCCTTCATCCAGGCCGGCATCGCCAACGAATAGCCTGCATTCGGAATATCGAGTTGTGGCCGCGCTGGATTGACGACACGGCCGTCGGAAAGCGCTTTGAACCCGTCCGCTAGCGCGTCGAGCAGCTTACGCAGGTCGATACATTTTTTGATCTCCGCTTCGCTCAGCGAGAGAATCTTGATCTCACCCTTTGCGTGATTGCTCGAGGCAGGTCGTGTGCTGTCCATGATGTTGCTTGCCTTCGTTCCGGTTAGGCGTTCTGTGCTTTTCCAACCGTATTGCGGCAACTGGCGTGATGAAATATATCAATTTCGAACTCTTTGCGTGATTATCGCAAATTCAGACCCAAGAAAGTGTGAATCCGAAATGAACGATCTGGACCGTATCGACCGGATGCTGCTCGGGCTATTGCAAGAAGATGGTCGCCGGACGGTACTTGACCTCGCCCAACGCGTTGGACTGTCACCGACCGGCGCATCACAGCGCATCAAGCGCCTTTTCAGTGAAGGCTTTATCCGCGCAGTGCGTGCTGTGCTGGAGCCCTCAAAGATAGGACGCGGCACGCTCGTCTTTGTCGAGGTAAGGCTCGATCACACCGCGCCGCACGTCTTCGATCGCTTTGCCGAGGCTGTTGCGAAGGCACCCGAAATTATCGAATGCCATATGGTGATTGGTGGTTTCGACTACCTGGTCAAAGCACGAATAGCTGACATGGCGACGTTTCAGGAATTCCTGCAGCGGGTGATTCTGCCGCTTCCTGGTGTCAGGGAAACGCACACTTACGCATCAATCGGTGATGTGAAGCCTGACGCATTGTTGCCGCTTTGACAGCTCCGGTTTTCTGGACCGGTTGGGGCTGGAAAATTCCAGTCTAGACGGAGTTTTCGGCATGAAAAAAGTCGAAGTTCACGCAGGCCGCAGATCGCCTTCATTCTGCGGCAGACCGGGGGAGGGAGTGCCGGTTCCAGAGGTCTGCCGGAAGGCGCTCATCGCCGCCATCGTCTTATCGATCAGACAAGTGTCCACACCACCTATCAGCCGCCTCGCCCTGACCCACGACAACCTGTGGAGGCTCCACAGGGTGTGAGCGCCGCGCGTCCTTTAGGACGCGCAAAGGACGCTCTAACACTTTGATTCTACGCATTGTGCCTTCCGAAAATCGATTCCGATTTTCGGGCCGATGCGGTAATTCTATCTCGGCTTTCTCGGTTTCGAGCTGCGTTTCTACAGGCATGCCCGCGACGGTCGCGAACTGCATCTGAGCGAGCATCACGGCGACGGCTCGTCTGGCTCCCACATCCGCATCGCGGTGGCCGATGTCGCGGCACTGCATCGCGAACTGATCGGCAAGAAATACCGCTTTGCCAGGCCGGGGCTGGAAGAGACGCCGTGGCGAACCAAGGAGGTCACCGTCGGCGATCCGTTCGGCAACCGCCTGACCTTCTACGAGGGCATGCCCAACCCGGAGTCATAGATCCGGCGTGATACCCGCCTGACCGGTAAGCATGAACGCCTCGCGGATCGCCTGTTCCATGCTGTCGATGGCTTCGCCGGAAACGCTCGGATTGCGGTGCAGAACGACATTCGAGGAATCGATGTCGCCGAAGCCGTCGGCTGCACCGAGTTCGCGGCAGCCGGCGGGAATGTTGCTGCGCGAGATCGGCGCGATCGCCAGGCCCGAGGTCACGGCGAGCGTCAGGCCGCCATTGGTATCGCTGGTATAGGCGACGCGGTAGCCGACGCCACGCTGCTCCAGCGATTTGATGGCGAAGTCGCGGCACCAGCCACCACGGTTGTAGAGCGCGATCGGCACCGGCCGCTCCTCATGCATGTGATGGATGGCCGACGTGACCCAGACCGTCGGATCATGCATCAGCACCTCGCCGCCCGACAGACCTTCCCATTCGAACACCACGGCGAGATCGAGCTGGCCCGCCGCCAGCGCCCGCATCTGCGAGTCGGAATGGGCGTAGCGCACGGTGACCTCGACCTGCGGATGGCGCTTGGCGAAGGCGCCGAGCGCGCGTGACAGGATCGAATGGCCATATTCGGCCGGAATGCCGATTCGGACCGGACCGCCGAGCGGCGGCGCCAACAGCGACGCCGCCGTCTCGTCGAGCAGCGAAACGATGCGCCTGGCATTGACGATCAATTCGCCGCCGCGGCGTGTCAGCGAAACGCCACGCGAGCCGCGCTCGAACAGGCTGTCGCCGACCATGCTCTCGAGCTTCTTCATCTGCATGGAGACCGCCGACTGGGTGCGGCCTGCCTGTTCCGCCGCCTTGGTGAAATTGCCGGTCTCGGCCACCGCGACGAAGGTGCGCAGCAGGTCGCTGTCGAGGGTAGGCTTCATCGCATTTCGCCATAAGAATTTTTGATTGCTGGCATCATTCCAATTCGTTTGCAACATGTCAAACGCCGGACGATAGTCCCCTCACCCATTGGATATGCGACCGCGAAATCGGTGGCGGACCAATCGAAGAGTCCTCACTCATACCCGCTGCCCGAAAACGGTGGCGGGTTCTTTTTACTTGGTACGCAGTGGCTCGCGGGGGGCCGAAGCATATGCAGAACCGGATGACGCTTGGCATCTTGTGCCTCTGTCTGGGCGTCCTGGTCTTTTCGCTGCAGGACCCGCTCGTCAAAGCGGTATCGGGAGCCTATCCGGTAACCGAGGTGATGGCGATCCGCGCGATCATCGCTCTTCCAATACTGATCGTTCTCGTCCACGCCGATGTCGGATTGCGGGCTTTGCTGTCGCGGCGCTTTGGCCTGCTGACGTTGCGCGCCTTCATCCAGTTCTCGTCCTACACGGTCTACTATCTGGCGATCGCCGCCCTGCCGCTGGCCGACGCGGTGGCGCTTTATTTCATGGCGCCTCTATTCATCATGGCGCTCGCCGGCCCCTATCTCGGCGAGCGCGTCTCATGGCAGACGCTGGCGACCGTTCTGATCGGCCTGGTCGGCGTTCTGGTGATGCTGCGCCCCGGCGCCGGATTGTTCGACTGGGCGGCCCTGCTCTCGCTCGGCTCGGCTGCGCTCTACGGCTTTTCGCAACTTATGGCGCGCAGGATCGGCGATACCGAATCGTCGACGGTCATGGCCTTCTACCAGAATGGCGCCTATCTCACTGGCGCCATCGTGGTCGCCGGCGCGTTTCACCTCGCCGGCATCACCCATGCGGTCCATCCGAGCCTCGAATTCCTGGTGCGGCCATGGGTGTGGCCGGCACTGCCGGATTTCCTCAAGATGGCCGCCTGCGGCTTCGTCGCCTCGGCCGGCATGATCCTGTTGTCGCAGGGCTACCGGCTGGCGCCGGCCAACCGTGTCGCCACCTTCGAATACACCGGCATCCTCTGGTCGCCGCTCTGGGGTTTTCTGTTCTTCGCCGAGGTGCCCAGGGGAACAACGATGCTAGGTGCGGCGCTGATCATTGGCGCCGGCCTGCTCGCCCTCAACGGCGAGCGGCGCCGCAGCGCCGCACCCGCGCTCGCCGCAACCGGCGACGCGGCCTAAATTGGAGTAATTTCAGGAAAGGTGGGCAGCGGTTTTCCGTCGAAATTGCGGAAAACAGAAGAGGCGATCAGGCGAAACAGTTGAGCGCGCGCCCAACACGGGCGCGGATCTCCGCCAGCGTAAACGGCTTCTGCACGACATCGAGAATGATGCCGTTCAGTTCCTCGGCGCGCTCCCGCTGATCGGCATAGCCGGTCATCAGCAGGATCTTCATCGCCGGGAACAGCTTCGCTGCAGCGGTCGCCATCTCGATGCCGTCCATCTCCGGCATGCGGATATCGGAAACCACCAGATCGTAGCCGCCACGGGCCTGCTGGATCAACGCCAACCCTTGTGCGCCGTCAGCGGCGATGGCCACGCTGTGCCCGTCGCGTTCGAGCGCGCGGGCGGCGAGAGTGCGGACGGACTCATCGTCCTCGACGATCAGAAGCTTTGCCATGGCGGCATATTTGGCGGCGAAAAGTTGACTTTTCCTGAACCGCAAACGGCTTTTATGCGTCGCCCTTGACGACGCCGACAAACGGCAGTTCCCGAAACGCGTGCGCCACGTCCATGCCGTAGCCGACGACGAAATAGTCGGGGCAGTCGAAGCCGACATAATCGGCGTTGAGCGCCGTCTGGCGGCGCATGCGCTTGTCGAGCAGCACGGCGATCGAACAGCTTTTGGCGCCGCGCGACAGCATCAGGTCGCGGGTGAAGGAGAGCGTCTTGCCGGATTCGAGAATGTCGTCGATCAGCAGCACATCGCGGCCAGCGACCTCATTGTCGATGTCGCGCAGCACCCTCACCTCGCCGCTGATGGTGCCGGCGCCATAGCTGGAAATGAAGATGAACTCGACCTCCGGCGACAGGCCGACATCGTGCATGGCGCGGATGAGGTCGGCGGCGAAGATAAAGGATCCCTTCAGCACCGAAATCACAAGCAGGTCATGGTAATCGTGACCGGCTATCTCCTTGGCAAGTTCAAGATTGCGCCGGGCGATCGCCGACGCCGAAAACAGGACCTCGATGTCCTTGCCACGCACAACTGGCATTTTGGGCCCTCCAGGCGCTCCGCCTACAGGGCCACGACCTTTTGGGCCTGCGGACGCGCTGTAGACTTTTTTGATTTTGCACACGATCCCAGGAAACCGGTTCCTGGATCGAGCCTTAGCCGGCGAACGTGACCGATACGGCCTTGACCCCGTTTCTAGGCACATCGAGGCGGCTGGAAAAGCCGAATCTTTCACCGGGCGCCAAGGACCGGCTCGATGTCCCCAGCGTATAGCGCGTTACCTGGCTGTCATTGCCGGTGACCCGGATCTCCAGAGGCGGCAACGGTGCGGCCCTTGCCCCGTCATTGGCCGCTTCACCGTCCACGAACAACACCGGCTTCAGGCCGGAGGCATCGATGCGAGAGGTTACGCCCGAGATGCTGAGCGCGACACCGGCCGGCTGTTCGGCGGCCCAGAACGGCGATTGGCGCACCAGCGCGTGGCCGCCTGAGACCCAGAAGGCGGCAAGTGCGGCGCCGACGCCGGCGATCCAGAAGATCGGCCCGCCGCGCGAGGCCGGCGGGCGCTCTGCTGCGGCTTCGGGTTTGCGCAGCATCTCCATACCTTCGATCGAGGGCGCATCGCTCATGCGCGAAGCAGGCGGCGCCAGGGCTTGCGCCTTGACGCCATGGCGCGGCAGCACCTCATAGTCGGCATCGACGATGTCGGCGGCCGGCGCGCGCGGTTCCGCCGCGGCACTTGTCCCCAGCCCGGTCATGATTTCGCCGGAAACCGGGCGCGCGGTTCGATCTTCAGCCATTATGGCCCTTGTTCGTCTTCGTTTCTTTTGCGTAAACGGAAATGGTTAACGCTTCCCAACCGGAACCCCTGTGTTGAACCGAAAAACACCAAAAATTAACCGACGGTTAACCATGCCGGCCGATGGTCATTTGAGAGAAAGGGCTGGCACGCCGCCGCCGCAAGTTTCAGGTCGTCGAACGTGATCCGCTTCGAAAACGTCGGCCTCCGCTATGGCATGGGTCCGGAAATCCTCCGTGACATTTCCCTGCACATTCCGGAGCGCTCCTTCCAGTTCTTGAGCGGCCCTTCGGGCGCCGGCAAGACGACGCTGCTGCGCCTTCTGTTCATGTCGCTGAAGCCGACGCGTGGGCTGATCACCATCTTCGGCAAGGACCGCTCGCGCATCTCGCGCAGCGAGCTGCCGCATCTGAGGCGGCGCATCGGCGTCGTGTTCCAGGATTTCCGCCTGCTCGACCACATGACCACCTATGAGAACGTGGCCTTGCCGCTGCGCGTGCGCGGGCGCGAGGAAGCGACCTATCGCACCGACGTAACCGAACTGCTGAAATGGGTCGGCCTCGGCGAGCGCATGCATGTGCTGCCGCCGGTGCTGTCGGGCGGCGAAAAGCAGCGCGCGGCGATCGCACGTGCGCTGATCGAGCAACCCGAGATCCTGCTTGCCGACGAGCCGACCGGCAATGTCGACCCGCCGCTGGCGCGCCGGCTGCTCAGGCTGTTCATCGAACTCAATCGTCTCGGCACGGCGGTGGTGATTGCAACCCACGATCTCGGCCTGATGGAGCAGGTCGACGCGCGGCGCATGATCCTGGCCGGCGGAAGGCTTGATGTCTATGACTGAGCTTTCCGTAGAACACCTGCACGAAGAGCCTGCCGAGATGGCCGGCGCGGTGCAGCGCGTCCAACGCAAGATGGCGCCGATCGTGCCGGCGCAGAACATTGCCGGCCGGGCGCTGGTGCTGGTCATAGCCATCATGACCTTCCTGTCCTGCCTGACCTTCGGCGCGGTGACGCTGGTGCGCGACACCGCGTCGGTCTGGGAGAACCAGATCTCGCGCGAGGCGACGATCCAGATCAAACCGGTCGAAGGTCTCGACATGGAGGCAGCCCTTGCCCAGGCCTCGCAGATCGCCGGCGAATTCCCCGGTGTAAAGGAGACCAGGATCATCGACCGCGACGCGACCGCCCGGCTGCTGGAACCGTGGCTGGGCTCGGGCCTGAACATCGACGAGTTGCCGGTGCCGCGCCTGGTCGTCGTCACCATCGACGAGAACAACCCGCCAGACTTCGCCGCCATGCGCGCCGCGATCACGCCCAAGCTGCCGAGTGCCGCACTCGACGATCATCGCACCTGGGTCGACCGGCTGGTCGCCATGGCCCGCACGACGGTGACCATCGGCATCGCCGTGCTGGCGCTGATGCTGTCGGCCACCGTGCTGACGGTGGTGTTCGCGACGCGTGGCGCCATGGCCGGCAACGGCCACATCATCGAGGTGCTGCATTTCGTCGGCGCCGAAGCGCGCTTCATCGCACGTGAATTCCGCTGGCACTTCCTGGTCACCGGCATGAAGGGTGCCGCTGCCGGCGGGGCCGCCGCCATTCTGGTATTCATCGTCTTTTCCTGGTGGTCGTCGCGCAATATGGCGACGCCGCAGGCCGACCAGGCAACCGCTCTGTTCGGCAATTTCGCCATCGGATCGGCAGGCTATCTCGGCGTCGGCCTGATGGTGCTGGTGATCGGCGCGCTGACGGCGGCGACGTCGCACGCCACCGTTGTCACCTATCTCAGCGACATCGACATCCGTCAGCCGGACGCGAACTGATGCTCGGATGGCGAGCCTGCATGAAACGAAACGGGCTCAGCAATGATCACGGTAGAAAACTGACGTAACGCAATGTGCGCTTTTTTTCCTATCAAAGGCCACATTTCAGGATTAACCATAGGATGATGGACGCGAGGGACTCAACCGGAACGGCTGGACAGATGCCAGTGGTTGGTTCCCTTTCGCATGCCCGAGGCTGGCCGAGCCGATTGGCAAGAGCCGTGCGCATCTCCGCTTTCTCCATTCTCGTGCTGGCCGCCTTGTTTGCCGGCGGTTTCGGCTGGTTCGCCAGCACCGTCAGCCACATGACCACGCCAGCCAATCCGGCCAAGGCCGACGCCATCATCGTGCTCACCGGCGGCCAGTCGCGCCTCGATGCGGCAATGGACCTGCTTGCCTCCGGCAAGGGTGAGCGTCTCTTGATCAGCGGCGTCCACCCTTCGGCCAGCCGCCGCCAGCTCCAGGCCGCCACCGGCGGCGACAAGGCGCTGTTTTCGTGCTGCGTCGACATCGACCGCGCCGCCCTCGACACGATCGGCAATGCCGAGGAGAGCGCCAAATGGGTGGAGAGCCACGCCTACGGCACCGTCATCCTCGTCACCAACAATTACCACATGCCGCGCAGCCTGCTCGAGATGAGCCGGTTGCTGCACGGCGCGCGGCTCGAGCCCTACCCGGTGGTCAACACCAATCTCGGTAATGGCGGCTGGCTGACCAAGCCGGAGGCGCTGCGCGTGCTTTTGACCGAATACAGCAAATATGTGCTGGCGCTGGCACGCGGCATCGTGCCGGCTCGCCAGACCGGCAGCATCGCGGTGGCGCAAGCCGCCACGGCGCATAAGTGAGCGCCGTTGGCAGGCATCAGCCAGCGGCGGCAGCGCGCAGACCGGCAATCTCCGCTTCGAGACATTCTATACGCCGGTCGCGTTCGGCCAGGGCGGCTGCCACGTCGGCCGCCTCGAAGCGCTGCGGAATGTGCTGCGGGCAATTGGAATCCCAGGCCGCAACGGTGAACAGAATGACCTGCTCGGGACGCGCCTTGTAATCCCCGGGCATCAGCTTCGCCATCAGTTCGGTGTCGTCCTCGACGATGCGGGCCGTACCCCAGATCTTGATGCGCTGCCTGCGGGCGTAGTCGATCAGGAACAGGAAAGCCTGAGCATTGTCGCTCAAATTGCCCTGGGTGATGAACTGCCTGTTGCCGGAGAAGTCGGCAAAGCCGATCGTGCGCTCGTCGATTACCTTCAGGAAGCCTGCCGGCCCGCCGCGATGCTGGATATAGGGCTGGCCCGCGCCATTGGCCGTTGCCAGGAAGATGCTGGTCTGCGCCTCGATGAAACCGGCGAGGTCGGGCGTGATCACTGCCTGCCAGCCGCCGCGCTCCTCGACGCGGGCATAGGCATCGCGCGAACCCTTGCGGCTCTGGATCGCCTTGACGGTCGGCGTAAAGGCGACATCGCTGGTGAAGGTGTGGGCATTCATGGGAAGCCTCCTTGAGGCCGGACCTATGGCCATTGGCCACAACAGCTAATACCTTCCATCCTTCGGATGTAGATGGCATGTTTGTAATCCATCCTTCCATTTTTCGGGAGAAGCATGGATCGTCTCGAGGCTATGTCGCTGTTCGTCGCCGCGGTGGAGGCTGGCAGCCTTTCCGCGGCAGGACGCCGTTTCGGCATTCCGCTGGCGACGGTCAGCCGCAAGGTCTCCGACCTGGAAAGACATCTGAAGACGCGTCTTTTGAACCGGTCGACGCGACGGCTGACGCTTACCGATGCCGGGCAGGCCTATCTGGCCGCCTGTCGTCGCATTCTGGACGAGGTCGGCGAGGCCGAACGCAGCGCCGCCGGCGAATACAGCGTACCCACCGGCGAACTGATCATCAGCGCGCCGATCGTCTTTGGCCGCCTGCATGTGCTGCCGGTCGTCACCGCCTTCCTCGCGGCCTACCCCGAAGTGGCGGTCCGGCTGACGCTGGCCGACCGGATAACCCAGTTGGTCGAGGAGCATATCGACCTTGCCGTGCGCATCGGCGATCTGCCCGACTCGAGCCTGGTCGCCATCCGCGTCGGCTCGATCCGCCGCGTCGTCTGCGCGAGCCCCGCCTATCTTGCCGCCCACGGCACGCCGCAATCTCCCTGGGATCTGGCCGGACACAGCTGCATCACTTTCGAGAACCTCTCCACTCCCGCCGCCTGGACCTTCGTCGCCGGGAAGAGCGAGCTCGCCGTTCCGGTCAGCTCTCGCCTCCGGGTCAACACGGCGGAAGCCGCAATCGACGCCGCGGTCGCCGGCGTCGGGGTGACGAAGGTGCTGTCCTACCAGATCGCCGCCGAGATGCGCTCCGGCACGCTATGCCCCATCCTGCAGGAGTTCGAGTTGCAGCCATGGCCCGTGAGCCTCGTCCATGCCGGCCAGGGCCTGCTGCCGGTGAAACTGCGCGCCTTCCTCGACTTCGCCGCGCCGCGCCTGAAGGAGCGCCTGACGCAGGCAATGTGGTAGACGGATGGCGCGCGCAGGCCCGGGATCGTTCCCGGAACCGCACGTTTCCTTTTTGCCCGCGCTTGGTGTAACCAACGCACACCTCCTCACCGGGCCCTTCCCGCATGCTCTACATCCGCTCGCTGGCGTTCAACCTCGTCTTCTACGTCAACCTGATCGTCCAGATGATCCTCTGGACGCCGTATTACTTCCTGTCGCCGCGCCACCGTGCCTGGTTCGTGCCGAAATTCTGGTCCGGTACCTGCATGTGGCTCTACGACAAAATCGCCGGCACCAAGAGCGAGATCACCGGCCTGGAGAACCTGCCCGAGGGTTCTTTCATCCTGGCGCCGAAGCACCAGTCGTTCTGGGACGCGATCGCCTTTTTCCCTTTCCTCCAGGACCCGCTCTACATCCTGAAGCGGGAACTGACCTGGATCCCGTTCTTCGGCTGGTACATCATGAAGATGCGCATGATCCCGGTTGACCGCGGCAGCCGCTCCAAGGCGTTGAAGGCCGTGGTCTCCGCGACCAGGGAAGAGATGGCGCGCAATCCGCGCCAGCTGATCATCTATCCCGAAGGCACGCGTCGCGCGCCGGGCGACGAGCCGGCCTACAAGTACGGCATCGTCGAGCTCTACACCCAGCTTGGCGTCCCCGTGGTGCCCGTGGCGCATGTTGCTGGCCTCTACTGGCCACGCCGCAAATTCCTGCGCTACCCCGGCACCGTCAAAGCTCGCTTCCTGCCGCCGATCCCCGCAGGACTCGACAGGGAAGAATTCATGGAGCGGCTGATCGGCGAAACGGAAGCCGCCTGCGATCAGATGCTTGTCGAGGCCGCGTGCGCGCCAAACCCGCCGCCGATGCCGCCGGCGGCGGTGAAGCGGCTGGCGGAACTCGGCGCGGCGAACGAGGCGAAGGCCTGATCCCTAGCCGTCCCGCCGGTCGGCTCACGGCCACGCCGCCAGTACCGTGGTCAGCACCAGCGTTGCGGCGAACACCAGGTTGATGATCCGCGAGGCCAGCGGCTGACGCAGAAAGCGCGCGAATGCCGCCCCGGCGAGAAGCCACAGCGCATGGATGGCGACGATCATCAAGGCGAGGATCGCCAGCGTGGCTGGAATGCCGAGACCCCCGGCTCCCGATGAAGCGCCGGCGAGTACGGCGGCAATCGCCACATAGGCTTTCGGGTTGGCGACGGCGAGCAGGAAGCCGCCGAGGAAAGTGGGATAGGCAGCGCCACTTTCACGCGCGGCCAGCGGCGGCGCCGTCGCTATCTTAAAGGCGAGATAGAGGATGTAGGCCGCCGAGGCGACCGCCAGCAGCGGCGCCAACGTCGGCATCGAGGCAAGCACCGCCATGATGCCGGTGGCCACTACCAGCAGCACCGCGATCGTGCCGACGACAATCCCCGACGCGTAACGGAGCGAACCGCGCAGGCCGAAGGCGGCGCCGACGGCAGTCACGCTGATCGTCGCCGGGCCTGGACTGCCCATGACGACGGTTGCCGCCAGCACCAGCGCCAGCAATTGCTGCCACGGCTGCGTATGCGAGAAAACCTCTCCGGCCATGCCGTTTCCTGCCTCTGCCACGAGGTCGGGAAGAGTGCGGCAAGGCGGCAGTTCTCGTCTTGAACGATCGTGCTGAATCCGTTCAGGCGGCTCTCATTTGCACGCTGGCTTCGTCCAGCGCGGCCATATCGTCCACGCCAAGCTTCAGCGATGCGGCGTGTACCAGGCTGTCCATCTGGGCGAGCGTCGTGGCGCTGGCGATCGGCGCGGTGATGCCCGGCCGCGCCATCACCCAGGCCAACGCCACCTCCGCCTGCGTAGCCGAATGACGCTCGGCCGCGGCATCGAGTGCGCTCAGGATGCGCATGCCGCGTGGATTGAGATAGTCCTTGACGCCGCCGCCGCGTTGGCTTTTGCCGAGGTCGGCCTCGCTGCGGTATTTGCCGCTCAGAAACCCCTTGGCGAGACCGTAATAGCTGATGACGCCAATGTCCTCCGCGAGGCAGAGATCGCGCAGCGGACCATCGAAGGGTGAGCGGTCGTAGAGATTGTAAGCAGGCTGCAGCACCTCGTAGCGCGGCAGGCTGCGCAGGCTTGCCACGTCCAGGGCGGCGCGCAACTGGCCGGCATCGAGGTTGGAGCAGCCGGCATGGCGGATCTTGCCCTTGGCGAGCAGGCTCTGGTAGGCGCCGAGCGTTTCCTCGTAAGGCGTCGCCGGATCCGGCCAATGCGACAGATAAAGGTCGATCACATCGGTCTGCAGCCGCTTCAGCGACTGGTCGACTGCCTTTTCGATATAGGCAGCGGAAAGGTCCCGCCTGCCCTGACCCATGTCCGAGCCGACCTTGGTGATGACGATGATCTTGTCGCGGTTGCCGCGGCTTTTCATCCATTTGCCGATGATGGTTTCGGACTCGCCACCCTTGTTGCCGGCATGCCAGCGCGAATAGGCATCGGCCGTGTCGATGGCGTTGAAGCCGGCCTCGGCAAAGCGGTCGAGCAGGTCGAAGGAGGTCTTTTCGTCGGCGGTCCAGCCAAAGACATTGCCGCCCACAACCAGCGGCGCGATGGAAAGGTCGGTACGACCGAGACGGCGTTTCTGCAAGATCTGGCTCCGTGATGCTGGAATTGGGCGGACGAAACCCGAAAAGCTCCGGGCTGGAGCTAAGCTAGGTCTCGTCATGCCGAGGTCAAAGGCCTGGCTGCGCTTTCCTGCGGGCCAGCGCTTCACAAAGGCGCGAGCCGTCGGGCCACCTCTTCCAGCCAGTGGTCACTTATGCCCAGCGCCTCGAGATGCTCCAGCGTGCTGAACAGATAATCCTCGTTCCTGCCAGACTGGCCGACGGCGCCGCGCACAACATCAGCCGCATGCGCTGCATCGAGCCCCCCAGCATACTGCTCATGCTTGCGGTCGACGATATAGGCGACCGCGCGCACCGTCTTGCCCCCGGTCATGCCGTTCCTGTCGAGGCGGATATCGAGCGAGCGTTCGAGATAGACGCTGGTCACCAGTTCGCGTTCGCGCAGATAGGTGAGCACCTCGTCGCGCAACTCGCCGGGCACGCGAAACGCCAGCCCGACGCAGGAGCCGCCACGGTCGAGGCCGAGCACAAGACCCGGACGCTCACGCGTGCCGCGATGCACGAAGGAATAGACGCAGAGCGACCGGCGGTAGCCGTAAAGGCGGGCGCGCCGCGTCTCGACATGCGCGAATCCCGGTCGCCAGATCAGCGACCCATAGCCAAAAACCCAAAAATCGCCCATATCGCCAAGCCTGATTGCACGAGAGTGACGACTCCGCACCGGAATCGGTGCTTTTCCGTCTATCTGCTTGTTGCGTAAACGACAGTCCACCCGCAACACGCGGCGTTAATGAAAGCTGCAGCATGACGTCAAGTGACGAGCGCCCGCCGAACTTTCGCCGCCGGCTGTTCTGGCTTGCCGCTTTCATTGCCGTGCTGTTCGCCATCTACAGTGGCGGCTGGTTCTATCTGG
This sequence comes from Mesorhizobium waimense, assembly GCF_003601975.1. Taxonomy (GTDB): domain Bacteria; phylum Pseudomonadota; class Alphaproteobacteria; order Rhizobiales; family Rhizobiaceae; genus Mesorhizobium; species Mesorhizobium waimense. The sequence continues at coordinate 40,076 of NZ_QZWZ01000017.1, read as the reverse complement.
CCGACCGTGTCAGGAGCGAAGCCGACAAGGCGGTGGCCGCCCTCAACGGCAACGGCATCGAGGCCGGCTGCTCCAACCTGAACGTCAGCGGCTATCCGCTGAGCTTCGCCGTCTCCTGCGATACGCTCGCCTATGAGGACGACACCAGGAATGTCGCCGCCTCGACCGGCAGCTTCAATGCCGTCGCGCAGATCACCCGGCCTTTGAGCCCTGTCGCCGACCTGCGCGGACCGCTCAGGACCTCCATACCGGGCATGACGCCGCTCTGGATCGACTGGGACAGGCTGCGGGCGGACGTCAAACTCTCCTGGCCGCTGCCCCGGCGCGTTGCGCTGAAGGCGGAGGGCTTGTCGGGCCAGACCGACCCGGCCGACGACACCGATCCGGTCTCGCTGTTCAGCGCCGGAACGGCGGCGGGGCAATTGCAGCCCGATGGCCAGGACATCGCCTACACTGGAAGCTTCGGCGATCTCGAGATCGACGCCAACGCCATCGGCGGCCGCGTGCTGCCGGCGCTCGACGGCAGCGGCGAGGCAACGCTGAAGAACGGCGTCGCACTGATCGGGAAGCAGATAAAGAGCCTGCGCGGCCAGGCCGTCGACATCGCCAAGCTGGACCTCTCGTCAGGCACCGCGCGGGTTACGGTCTCCGGACCGCTGTCGGTCGATGCCGAGGGCCTGATCGACGCCGATCTGACGATCAGGCTGAAAGATCCCAAGGCGGTGGCGGCAATCCTCGGCACCGCCATCCCCGAGCGCAAGAGCGAGATCGAGCAAGGCTTTGCCGGCCTGGCAATGCTCGGCAACGAACCCTCGATGCCGCTCAAGATCGTCAAGGGCAAGGCATCGCTCGGCTTCATTCCGCTGGGCAAGATCAAGCCGGTCGATTAGGAACAACGAATGAGCAGACCGGTAAGGCTCCTGAGCGTTGGCGCGCTGACGCTGGACACCATCCTTCGTCTCGACACGCTGCCCATGCATCAGGGCAAGTTCATCGCCTCCGACGCTGCCCAAATGGCCTCGGGCATGGCTACCAGTGCTGCTTGCGCCGCGCGGCGTCTCGGCGCCGAGGTCTCGCTCTGGGCAAGTGCGGGTGACGATGCTGTCGGCGACCAGCTCATCGCCGAGATCGAGGCCGAGGGCGTCGATTGCAGCCTTGTCCGCCGCGTCAAGGGCGCACGATCGGCACTGGCCGCGATCCTGGTCGATGCCCATGGCGAGCGCATCATCGTTCCCTTCTATGATCCGAAGGCGCAGACCGATCCCGAGAAATTGCCCTCCGATCTTTCCGGCTTCGACGCCGTGCTGGTCGACGTGCGCTGGCCGGACGCAGCCGCACTGGCCCTGACCGCGGCGCGCGCCGCCAGCCGTCCGGCGATCCTCGATGCCGACACCGCGCCGCTGGAGGTGCTGGAGCAATTGTTGCCTTTAGCCACGCACATCGTCGCCTCGGAGCCGGCGGCGCGCATCGTCTGCGGCCAGGCGCTGGATCCGGAGACCGCCTGTGCCGACCTCGCCAGTCGCACCGATGCCTTTGTCGCGGTCACGGGCGGGGCGCAGGGAAGCTGGTGGCATGACCGTTCCGCCGGCTGCGTGCGCCATGTCGAGGCGCCAAGGGTCAAGGCGGTGGACACACTTGCCGCTGGCGACGTGTTTCACGGCGCCTTTGCCGTCGGCCTAGCGGAGGCCATGCCTCCGGAACAAGCCTTGCGCTTTGCCAGTGCTGCCGCCGCGCTCAAATGCCAACGCTTCGGCGGCCGGCTGGGCGCGCCGGACCGGGCCGAGACGCTGGCGATGATGGCCGCCCACTGGCCAGCAGCTTTGGAAGCGTAAGACCTACCCTTTGGCCGGGTGCTCGACTGCTTGCCGGCCGAAATCCGGCACGTCGATGTCCTGGCCGGCCTCGATGATCGAGCGGCGCACGGCGCGGGTGCGGGTAAACAGATCGAACAGCTTTTCGCCGTCGCCCCAGCGGATCGCCCGCTGCAGCGAGGCTAGATCCTCCGAGAAGCGAGCCAGCATTTCGAGGATGGCGTCCTTGTTGTGCAGGCAGACGTCGCGCCACATGGTCGGGTCGGAGGCGGCGAGACGGGTGAAGTCGCGAAAACCGGAGGCCGAGTATTTGATGACTTCGGACTTGGTCACCGATTGCAAATCGTCCGCGGTGCCGACGATGTTGTAGGCGATGATATGCGGCAAATGCGAGACGATGGCCAAAGTCATGTCGTGATGCTGCGGGTCCATCGTGTCGATGTTGGAGCCGCAGCGCCGCCAGAATTCCGACAGCCGCTCCAGTGCGTCCGGGTCGGTGCCCGGCACCGGCGTGAAGATGCACCAGCGATTGTCGAAGAGGTCGGCGAAGCCGGCGTCAGGGCCCGATTTTTCCGTGCCGGCCAGTGGATGACCGGGAATGAAATGGACACCCTCAGGCACATGCGGCTGCATCTGCGCGATCACGGAGGCCTTGGTCGAACCAACATCGGTGAGGATGGCGCCCTTCTTCAGCGCTGGCGCGATTTCTTCCGCGACCGCGCCGGAGGAGCCGACCGGCACCGAGACGATGACCAGATCGGCATCGCGCACCGCCTCGGCTGCATCGGTGGTGTAGGAATCCCCGAGGCCAAGTTCCTGCGCCCGCGCCAGTGTAGTCGGGCTGCGCGTAGCGATGGAGACATGGCCGGCCAGCCCCTCGCGGCGGATGACTCGGGCCAGCGACGAGCCGATCAGGCCGATGCCGACCAGCGCGGTCTTTTCGAACAGCGGTGATGTCATGGTGTTCTAGCTTTTCAGGAATGTCGTGAGGGCGTCGATGACGCCGCGATTGGCTTCTTCGGTGCCGATGCTCATGCGCAGCGCATTGGGAAAGCCGTAGCCGGAAACGCGCCGCAATATGAAACCTCGCGCCGTAAGGTAGTCGTCTGCGGCCGCCGCCGAATGCTTCTTGTCGTCGGGAAAGTGGATCAGCACGAAATTACCAACGCTCGGCGTTACCCTCAGGCCGAGCTTTGGCAGTTCTTCATTCAACCAGTTGAGCCATTTCTCGTTGTGCATCACGCTGCGCTCGACATGGGCGCGGTCGCGGATGGCGGCGATGCCGGCCTCGATCGCCGTGGCGTTGACGTTGAAGGGGCCGCGAATGCGGTTGATCGCATCGACAATGTGCATGGGGCCGTACATCCAGCCGATCCGCGCCCCGCCAAGGCCGAGCTTGGAGAAGGTACGGGTCATGACCACGTTCTCCGCGCTGCCCGCCAGCTCGATACCGGCTTCATAGTCATTGCGGCGCACATATTCGGCGTAAGCCGCGTCGAGCACCAGAAGCACGTTTTTCGGCAGGCTCGCATGCAGGCGGCGCACCTCCTGGAACGGCACATAGGTGCCGGTCGGGTTGTTGGGATTGGCGAGGAACACGATCTTTGTGCGCGGCGTCACGGCGGCCAGTATCGCATCGATGTCGGCGCGCTCGTCGGTTTCCTTGACCGCGACCGGTGTTGCACCGGCCGACTGGATGTAGATCTTGTAGACCATGAAGGCGTGCTCGGTGAAGACGGCCTCATCGCCGGGCGCCAGGTAGGTCTGAGCCAGCAGGCCCAATATCTCGTCGGAGCCGTTGGAACAGATGAGGTTTGCCGCATTCAGCCCGTGCACCTCGGCGATCGCCTCGCGCAGCCGCCTGGCGGTGCCATCGGGATAGACGTCAAGCTTTGCCGCGATTTCACGCGCCGCTGCGATCGCCTTCGGCGACGGGCCGAGCGGGTTCTCGTTCGACGACAGTTTGTAGACCTTGGCGACACCGGCCGGCGCCGTGCTCTTGCCCGGCACATAGGCGTCGATGTCCATGATGCCCGCGCGGGGCGTTGGCCGTGCCTGATCCGGTCTCTTGTTCATGTCTAACAAATCCGTCGAGAATGCTTCCACCCGGAAGCCGCAGCGGAAATACTAGCCGTAGCCCGGAATGTCGAGAGCCGGCGGTGGTGCGAGCGGCCGGCCGTTGACGCCACGGCGCGCTAGTTCTAGAAGAATGTGACAGTTCCGTGGTGATTTGGCCGGTCGGCTTGCAGCCACGTTAAACAACTCGCTAAAGGGCCGTTTGCATCCTGTAACCGGCTTTGCGAAGGCATTGCCGGTTTTTTGTTGTCCGCTGCCGGCCGGACGATGCGCAATGCAAGAGAGAGATAATGGCCGCTCCGCGCCCTGGAAAAACCAACAACGAGATCGACGCACCGTCGAGCCCGGTGTTGCGTTTCGGCGCCGACAAGCCGCTGAAGCTCGACGCCGGCACGCTTTTGTCGCCGTTCCAGATCGCCTACCAGACCTACGGCACTTTGAACGATGCCCGCTCCAACGCCATCCTCGTCTGCCATGCGCTGACCGGCGACCAGCATGTTGCCAGCACCAATCCGGTAACCGGCAAGCCGGGCTGGTGGGAGGCGCTGATCGGCCCCGGCAGGATCATCGACACCAACCGTTTCTTCGTCATCTGCTCCAACGTCCTCGGCGGCTGCCTGGGTTCCACCGGCCCCGCTTCGACCAATCCGGCCACCGGCAAGCCCTACGGGCTCGACCTGCCGATCATCACCATCCGCGACATGGTGCGGGCACAGCTTATGCTGGTCGATCATTTCGGCATCGAAAAACTGTTTTGCGTGCTCGGCGGCTCGATGGGCGGCATGCAGGTGCTGGAATGGGCCTCGACCTGTCCGGAGCGCGTCTTCTCGGCGCTGCCGATCGCCACCGGCGCCCGCCATTCCTCGCAGAACATTGCCTTCCATGAGGTCGGCCGGCAGGCCGTCATGGCCGACCCGGACTGGCATGGCGGCAAATATTTCGAGCATGGCAAGCGTCCGGAGAAGGGCCTGGCGGTGGCGCGCATGGCCGCCCACATCACCTATCTGTCGGAAGCGGCACTTCATCGCAAGTTCGGCCGCAATTTGCAGGACCGCGACGCGCTGACCTTCGGCTTCGATGCCGACTTCCAGATCGAAAGCTATCTGCGCCATCAGGGCATGACCTTCGTCGATCGCTTCGACGCCAACTCCTATCTCTACATGACCCGTTCGATGGATTACTTCGACCTTGCCGCCGACCATGGCGGCCGGCTGGCCGATGCCTTTGCCGGCACCAAGACCCGCTTCTGCCTGGTGTCCTTCACGAGTGACTGGCTGTTCCCGACCGAAGAGAGCCGCTCCATCGTGCATGCTCTGAACGCCGCCGGCGCCTCCGTGTCCTTCGTCGAGATCGACACCGACCGCGGCCACGATGCCTTCCTGCTCGAGGAACCGGAATTGTTCGCCGCCATCAACGGCTTTATCGGCTCGGCCGCTCGGGCGAGAGGGCTCAGCGCATGACCCCGAAAAGTTGCAGACTTTTCGGACCGGAATCATGCGCTGGGCAGGAGGCGAAACCATGAGCGTCAATCGCGCCCAGCGCGTCGACCTTGAAGTGGTCGCCGGTCTCATCCCGGCGCGGTCGCGGGTGCTCGACGTCGGATCCGGCGACGGCCTGCTGCTCGAACTGCTGCAGGCGACCAAGCAGGTCGACGGCCGCGGCCTGGAACTGTCGCAGCGCGGCGTCAACGAATGCGTGGCGCGCGGCCTCAGCGTCATCCAGGGCAACGCCGACACGGACCTCGAATTCTATCCCGACAAGGGTTTTGATTTCGTCGTCCTGTCGCAGACGCTGCAGGCCACCCGCAACCCGAAACTGGTGCTCGACGAACTGCTGAGGATCGGCAACCGCGCCATCGTCTCCTTCCCCAATTTCGGCCACTGGCGGGTGCGGCTGTCGCTGTTCGTCAAGGGGCGGATGCCGGTGACCAAGGACCTGCCCTATTCCTGGTACGACACGCCAAACATCCATTTCTGCACCATCCGCGACTTCGTCAATCTGGTCGAGGAGCTCGGCGCCACGGTGGAAAGGGCAACCGCTCTCGACGCCAACGGCCAGAAGATCGGCCTGTCGATGCCGTGGTGGTTCTGGAACTTCTTCGGCCAGCAAGCGGTGTTCCTGCTGAAGCGATGACCTTGGCCGGCTGTCGGCCATGCAGCTATTCCAGAACGTCGGTGGCCTTGTGCGGACGTTCGACGCCGTCGACGAAGATCACGTCGGCCTGCGAGTTTTCGGTGCGCAGCGCCAGGATCGCCTGATAGGCGGACGAGTTGTACCACCCGCGTACATGGTCGCGGTCGGGGAATTCGATGACGATCAGATGTCCCGGCCAGGTGTTTTCAACGACCTCCACCACGCCGCCATGCACCAGGAAGCGGCCGCCGAAGGGTTCCAGCGTGGCGTCGATCTTGTGCAGATATTCGACAATCTCAGGTCCCAATGTGGCTTGGCGCATAAGGGCAACGGCGTAAGCGGTCATGGCTGAACTCCTCTTTTTGCAACTGGGAGCAGCTTTGCCGACATGCGGTAGGCAAGTCGATTACGTGACGGGTAATAGCACGGCTACTTCTCCCAGGCGGCAGTTGGATCGGCTTCGACATTCCTCCGGCTGGGCTTGCCAGCCGAGAGACGGTGTTGCAGTTCAGGCGCGGCTTGTGAAATTCGACGGGCGCACGGCTTGCCTGCCGGCAGTCGGGATGACACAGGCGTTTCTTTTTTGTACGGTCGAATCGAACGCAATCCCGGGGTGGGTATGGAAGGCGGCCATCAAATCTATCCGCACATCGCAGAACCCGGGGCATAGCCGCATGGGCAAAACCGTCGACCCAGCTCCCCTTATCACGGTGATCACACCGACCCACAATCGTCGCGACCAGGTGGTGCGCGCAGTGGAAAGTGTGCTGGCGCAAAGCCTTACCCAGTTCGAGCACATTGTTGTCGACGACGGATCGACCGACGCCACTGCCGCGGCCCTTGCCGCCATCCGCGATCCTCGGCTGGTCTATGTCGGCGCGAAATGGCGCGGCGCCAATGCCGCCCGCAATGCCGGCATCGAGCGAGCGCGCGCGCCGATCGTGGCTTTCCTTGATTCGGACGATGTCTACCTGCCGGACCGGCTGGAGCGGACGCTGGCACGCTTCGACGAGAACCCATCGCTGGAAATCCTCATCAGCTCGTTCGTCTCGGTGAAAGGCGGCCGCAGCACCAAATGCGTCAATCGCGAAGCTTTCCTGACCCGCAGCTCGCTGGAGAAGGCGCTGGTCGGACAGACGATCTTCATCGCCGGCTCCGCGATCACCGCCCGCCGCGAATCCCTGCTGGCGATCGGCGGTTACGACAGCGACATCGCGCGCATGCAGGATCGCGAATTGCTGCTGCGTTTTGCCCGGCGCAGCGGGGCACTGCTGTCAGAGGACATCGACTGGAAGAAATACAATTCGGAGAATTCGATCTCGGGTCGCCGCGACGGCTATGTCGAAGCCTACGCAAACCTGATCGACAAACACCCTTACATCGCCGATCGATATCCCGACGTCCCGCCCTATATGATCGCGCGCCAGATCATCTCCGATGCGATGAAGGGCAGGGTTTCCCAGGCATTCGCAGGCTATCTGGCCAACCGGTCGTCGAAGGCACTCGGCTACTCGCTGCCGCAGCTGTTGCGCGGCTATGTCGGCGGCCGGCGCTGGCGCCGCAATCTCTACGATGAGTTCCGCGAGAAATACGGCACGCGGCCGGCCTGAACCATCTCGAAACCGGAGGTTCGGGAAAACTCACGGTTTATCGATCGAGTTCTGGAAAATACGGGTCTGAAAAAAACCGCCGGTCGCGCTCGCCCTGCAGGCAGTCGATGGGCGCCGCCGCGTCGATCCGGACTGTCGTTGCGTTGGCGATGCCGCTCACTTCGAGGATGAGCTTGCGGCGAATGGCAGTCGAAAATTCGGAAGCTGCATAGATCGGCAGCACGAAGGACCCTGGGCCGCCGGTGACGCATTGCGCATAATAGCTGTCGAGATGGCTGAAGGTCGGCGACGGGCTGATCAGGATCGGCAGGCCGTTGATGACAATACCCTTTGCCAGCGCCGCATCGCGCGTCGCTGTGACCGGCGGGCCGATATTGTTGGGGCCGTCGCCTGACATGTCGATGACGCGACGCGCGCCAGTGAAGCCGGTTTTTTCGAAGAGGTCGGCGCCGAAGGCAAGCGCACCGGAAATCGAGGTACCGCGAAAGCTGCGGAACGGGCGGGCCGCGATCCTGTCGGCGAAGGCGTTGGCGCTGTCGCTGCCGTCGATGATCTGCCAGGCGAGGATGGCGTCGTCGCGAACGGTGCCCGCCCACTCGAAATAGGCCAGCGCAATGCGCCCGTTTGTGCCCGAACGCACCGCCTTGATGAAATCCGGATGCCTGAGCGCCGCGACATAGCCGGCGCGCTGCAGGGCAAACTCCTTCTCGTTCATCGACAGCGAGATGTCGACGGCCAGCACCAGTTCGACATCCACGGCAATCGTGTCGGCTGGCACAGGCAGGGGTGCTGCCTGGGTACAGGCGAAACAGGCAAGCAGGCTGAACATGTCGAGCATGGCTGCGTGCGTCCGAGTGATGCGGACGATCTTCCCCGGCGATCGCGGCAAAATAAAGCTTGCCCGGTTGCTTCTTTCGGCGAGCTTACTTCTTTCGCCTTGCGGCGGGCGGCGGCTCGATGGCTCCGGCCCTGACGCGGGCGGGCTTGAGCGCCGATCCGCCGCTATCCTTCACGATCGTCAGCGAGCGCGGGAAGAACTGGTTGTTGTGCTGGCCGCGGCCGATGTTGAGGATGGCGGCGTCGGGCAGGCGGCGCGCCAGCATCGACAGCACCTGCCTCAGTGTCGCGCCGTCGAACGTATCCAGCGCCTCGTCGATGATCACCCATTTCGGCCGCCTGAGCGCAAGCCTGGCAATGGCCAGCAGGCGCTGCTCGTCATCGGCCAACTCATGCTCCCAGCGCGCCGAACGGTCGAGCGAGGATGCGAGCCGCTGGAGACCGACCTCGGCCAGCACCGCCGCGATCTCGGCATCGTCGACCGGTGCGGTGCCGTCGATGTGGTTGAGCACTTCGCGCAGCGTCCCGAGCGGGAAATAAGGGGTTCGCGGAACGAAGATCGGCGCATCGCCGGTCGGCATGCCGATCCGCCCGCTGCCCCACGGCCACAGGCCGGCAATGGCGCGAAAGAACAGCGTCTTGCCGGCGCGCGGGTCGCCGGTGATCATGACGCGCTCGCCGGGGCGTATCTCGACGTCCTGCTCGGCGAGCTTTGTACACCCATCCGGCGACGCGACCTCGAGCCTTTCGAAGGTCAGCCTGCCGTCAGGATTTTGACCGAATTCGATGCGCTTTTCCTTGTCGTGGAGGATGTCGGTTTCGCCAAGCGCGATGCGGAAATCGGCGACACGCATCAGCGTCGCCCGCCAGTCGGCGATGCCACCGATATTGTTGATGAACCAGCGTAGCGAGGAGTGCACCTGGTTGAAGGCGCCGACCGCCATCATCAGGCCGCCGAAGCTGATATCGCCGGCGAAATAGACCGGCGAAGCGACCAGGATCGGCGCGACCACGGTGATCCAGCCATAGGTGTCGGTGACCCAGGACAGGTTGATCTGCGCGCTGTAGATGCGCTTCATGGCGCCGAGCACGGTGCCGAGATCGATCTCGAGCTGCCGCCTGGCATCCGCCTCGCCATGCGCGAGCGCGATGGCGTCGACATTCTCGTTGACGCGGACCATCGAGGACCTGAGTTCCGCCTCGCGCGTATAGCGATCGCTGTTGAAGCGGATCAGCGGCCGTCCGACCAGCCAGCTCAGCCAGGAGGCGATACCGGCATAGAGGATCGCCGCCCATACCATGTATCCGGGTATCGCCAACGATTTGCCGCCGATGTGGAAAACGAAGCCCGAGGACAGCGTCCACAAGACGCCGATAAAGGACACGAGCAGGATGAAGGACTGCAGCAGGCCGACACCGAGATCGGTCGACAGATCGGACAGGTGCGCGGCATCCTGCTGCATGCGTTGGTCGGGATTGACGCCGATGGCACCGGCGTGCGCCAGCCGGAAGGCGCGCGCCGGCCGCATCCATTCATCGATCAGGTCGAGCGTCAGCGCCTGGCGCAGCTTCAGCCGGATCGTCTGGTTGAGCCAGGTCTGGCCGACATTGAGCACCAACAGCCCGCCGGCAATTTCGGCAAAGACAACAAGCTGGTGCAGAAAACCCTGCATGTCGCGCCTTGCCAGCGCATCGTAGAAGGGCTGGTTCCAGCGGTTGAGCAGAACCTGGCCGATCGCGGTCGCGACAATGACGGCGACAATGCCGATCGAGGCCCAGGCGAGCGGCTTGCGTACCGGCGAGGTCTTCAGCGCCTGCCGGATCGTCTTCAACTGGTCGCCGAGGCTGCTGGCTTCTACCGACACGGCCTGTCCCGCGCCGGCTATGACATCCGCTTGATCCGCCATGCGTGATATCCCTGCATTCGGAAGAGTGGTGGAGCCGGGTCAGTACCATGACCGGCCATGTTCAGGCGGCGGCCCCGCACTCGACAGATAGGGAGTGACAAAGCTCAGTTCCGATCACGAACGCGTCACCCCGCCCGGGGAAGCCGCCTCACCGTCGCGCGACCGGCCGAGCCTGGTCACGCCTTGCGGCGAGAGCACCGGCACGAAAACGCGTCGCGATGCACGCTGGGCGACCGGTACGCCTTGATAAAGCCGCTTCTGCGCCTCGACCACGATGACACCGGAAAAAATCGGCCAGAACCGACGGCCGGCCCGTTCCAGCATATTGTGGAACCGCATCATGAAGCGCCGCGGCGACGGCGGGAAGAACAGCGCGTCGGACCATGCCGCCGGGGTGAAATGCGCCTCGCGCAGCAATTCGGTGAGCTGGCCGCGCGAGAACGGCCGGCCATTGCCGAACGGCGTATGCTCGAAACGCGCCCAGACGCCGCGCCGGTTGGGCACGACGATGACGACGCGCCCGGCCGGCGACAGCACCCGCCAGATCTCGTTCAGCGTCTCGCGCGGGTTCTCGACATGCTCGAGCGAATGGACGAGCAGCATGCGGTCGATGCAGGAATCGACCAGCGGCAATTCCTCGTCGAAGACCAGCGCCGTCGCCGTCGGACCCGTCGCCGGCCAGACCACCGCGCCCTGCGTTGCCGGCATGAAGGCAAAGACGCGCTCGGCATCGGCGCCGAACCGCTCCAGCCACGGCAAGGTGTAGCCGAGGCCGACCAGCCGCTCATTCGGCACCGCGGCCCATATCGAGGACAGCGCCATGGTGATCGAGTGTTCGGCAAGCCGGCCGAGCGTGGTCGAATAGAAGGAACGGAGGTCGACGATATCGGAATGCATGGCCGGGACGGTAGCCGCGATATCTGCCGAGTTCAACAAAGCTCAATTCCAGATGACATCGGCCGGCAAGCGCCCTATGTCTGCGGCGACAATGGAGAGATGCGATGCCGGTCGAAATCGAACAGTTCATGTGCCGCAGCGACAATTTCGGCGTGCTTGTGCATGACCCCAAAAGCGGCCAGACCGCGATCATCGATGCGCCCGAGGAGGCGCCGATCCTGGCCGCGATCCAGCGCACCGGCTGGACCCCGACGATGATCCTGACCACCCACCACCATGTCGACCATGTCGAGGCCAATCTGGCGCTGAAGGAGCGCTTCAAGCTGCGCATCATCGGCCCGGAAGCGGAACAGGCGAAGATCCCCGGCATCGACGAGACGGTCGAAGAAGGCTCGGTCGTCCATCTCGGCGACGAAAAGATCGACGTGATCGCCACGCCCGGCCACACGGCTGGCCATGTCTCCTACCATTTGCCGGCCTCGAAGGTGGCGTTCACCGCCGACACGCTGTTTGCGCTGGGCTGCGGCCGGCTGTTCGAGTGCAAGCCGCCGGTGATGTACGACTCGCTGAAGAAGCTGGCGGCACTTCCGGCCGACACGGTCATCTATTGCGGCCATGAGTATACGCTTTCGAATGCCCGCTTCGCGCTGACCGTCGACCCGACCAATTCCGCCCTGAAGGAACGTGCTGCGAAAATCGAAACGTTACGCGCCGACAACAAGCCGACATTGCCGACGACGATCGGCGAGGAGCTGTCGACCAATCCGTTCCTGCGCTGGCACGACCCGGCAATCCGCAAGCATCTCGGCATGGAGAAGGCCAACGACGCTGACGTGTTCGCCGAAATCCGCAAGCGCAAGGACAATTTCTGAGCCCGGTGCTGGCCTCCAGCCGATGACAAGTGCAGCCGAAATCATCGCCACGCTCGGCCTGAAGCCGCATCCGGAAGGCGGCTGGTATGCCGAAACCTTTCGCGATGGCGCGGAAGGGACGCGCGGCCACTCGACGGCGATCTATTTCCTTCTGGAAGAGGACCAACTGTCGGCCTGGCACCGGGTCAAGGATGCGGCAGAGGTCTGGCATTTCTATGCCGGCGCCCCGCTGGCGCTGTCGATACAGGAGGAAGGCAGCACAATCATCGAGCAGGTGCTCGGCACCGCCCTTGCGGCGGGCGAGCGACCGCAGATCGTGGTGCCCGCCGGCTGGTGGCAATCGGCGCGCAGCCTCGGTGAGTGGACGCTGGTCGGCTGCACGGTGGCGCCGGGCTTCGACTTCGCCGCCTTCGAGCTCGCCGAGCCCGGCTGGCAGCCGGAAGGGTCTTAGCTGAGCAGGAATCCCAAGGTGATGCCTAGCTGGGCGGCGTAGTAAAGCGCCCAGACCGCGTAACGCATCCAGACGCGGTGGGGCGAGATGGCGGCAAGCAGGAACTGTTCCGTGGCGAGCAACCCGTCCGACGCCATGAACAGGACGGCGCCGCCGATCACCAGGGTGTTGCTCGTGGTGAGCGCCGAGATCCCCATGGCGAGGATCGCCGCGACATAGATGACGATCGGAAGACGCAAGGTGGGGCCGACACGGCGCCAGAGTGCGGCCAGCATGACGATCACGAAGGCCGCCATCGCCAGCGCGATCGCGCCACGCCATGACTCCGCGCCGAGCAGCCCTGAGCCGCCGCCGCTACGCAGGAACAGCACGACATAGAAGATGTGCGCCAGGAGAAAACTGGCCAGCCCGCCGAGAAAGGCCTTTTCGCCGTCGCGTGACAGAAAGGCGTCGCCGACGGCACTCAGCGCCAGCGCCGCGACGAGCAGCCACGGCCCGCCTTGCATGAAGGCAAGCACTGCCAGGATCGCCACCGCCAGCGTCTTGGCCGCCGAGCGCGCGAGCCGCGGCGGCATGCCGAGCGTGAGGGCATAGATCAGCGCCGCCACCAGCGAGAAAACCAGTGTCGCATTGGCGTTGGCGTCGATGCCGCCGGGAAACGGCATCGTCATGCGCTGGCCTCGCCTGTCGCCAGCTTGCGCATGAACAGCGACTTTGCCGCCAGTGCCGCGCCGCCGGTGATGAGGACGCAGGCGGCGAGGATGCGCAGCGACGGTTCGGCGACGCCTGCCGCGATCAGCACCAGCGTCGACAAAAGCGGCGCGGCATAGCTTGCCGCGCCCAGCACCTGGATGTTGCCGCGCTTGACGCCGATGTCCCAGGCGTAGAAGGCCGCACCCACCGGCATCAGGCCAAGGCCGAGCACGGCCAGCCACTGGCCGGCGCCATCGGGCAGCACTGTCTGTTCCAGCAGAAGGTGGCAGAGCAGCGAAAGCGCCGACGTCGCCGCGCAGAACCAGGTGACGATGCTCGTCTGTACCGACGGGAACCGCCGCGACAGCAGCGAATAGGCCGACCACAAAAGCGCGCAGACGCCGGCCATCGCATAGCCAAAGGCATAGCGCGCATCAAAGGCGAGCCCGCCGCCCTTGGTGACGATCAGGATCGTACCGGCCAGTCCGAGCAGCGCGCCGACGACATGGTTCCAGGCCAGTCGCTCGCCCGGCATCAGCGCCGAGCCGAGCACGATCAGCAGCGGCCACAGATAGGCGATCAGGCTCGCCTCCACCGCCGGCGCGTTGCGCAGCGCGGTGAAGTAGAAGAAGTGGTAGCCGAATAGGCCGGCAATGCCGATCACCCACACCTGCGGCGGAATTTTTTGGCTCCTGTCGGCGGCTGGCATGAACAGCCGCGCGCCAAGCCCGACGCAGGTGCCGATGGCGAAGGTGATGGCCGACAGCAGAAATGGCGGCACCGCCCCGGAAGCGTCGGTGAGCAGCGCCAGCAGCGCCCACATGGCGACCGCCGAAAACCCGATCAGTGTTGCGCGCCCCATGCCCGTCTCCGGCGGCGCGCGAAGGCGCCTAATTAACTGCTTCGAACCGCCCGGCGCTAATGGTCAGCGTGCCGATTTGTGTGCCGACCGTGGCGCGGATCGGCGCATATACCCCGCTTTGGCCGACTGGCGCAAACGTCACCATCATCTTGCTGCGGTTCTTCAGGTAATTCAAAGCCTTGCGGCCTTTGCGATAGCCTGCCACCGGCTCGAAGCCCATGCGACAGGTCACCGTGTCGCCCTTGTAGCCGCGCACCGAAATCGATCCCTTGGAAGCATAGGTCAGCGTCAGGTTGGCGCGCATCTCGCCGTCGTAGAATTTCACTGTGCGCCCGCAGACATTGTCGAGACTGTCGGCATGGATGACGGTGGCGGCCATCGGATCGAGCACCGACGTCAGGTCGCCGCTGCCCATCGGAACCCAGCTTTTGGGATCACGTTTGCCTGGCGCGGGGATGACCTTGGTGGCGGTGACGGCGCCATTTGCGAAGCGGATATCGACCACCGATGCCTTCTTGCCCGACGTGTAATCGGCACGGAAAGCCTGCGGCTGCATCTTCTTGCCGGAAATCGTGCCTTTTGACGAGATGGTGCCCTTCGTGTCGTCGAACAGCTTGGCAAGGCCTGCAGCGGAGACAGTGCCGTTGATCGAATAGATATCGCCCTGATAGCTGCTGGAGAACGTCGCCCTGGCCACCGAAAGACCGAGGAACGACACTGTATATTCGCCCTTGAAGGACTGTGGAGCGGCCGCAGTGGCTGCATCCGGCAGGGCAATGGCAAGCAAGGCGCAGAGGGCATATGACGAACGAAGCATGACGGCGGATCGATCCTCGATTTCAGCCGGAAGGGGGAACTTCAGGCTGGCAGGTCCCTTTGCGACCGCTTATAGGCCAGAATCCGGCCTTTATATGAAACAGGCGCTGGGCAGGCCGGAGCTTGACGCGCCAGCGAAATGCAACTATGGAACGCCAACTTTTTCCATAAGGCCGCCTGACCGAGACCGCGCGCCACCCGGCGCGGGTTGAATGGTTTGGCCAGACCGAGAACTGAAGGTTAGAACCATGTCCCGCACCTGCGAACTCACTGCCAAGGCCGTCATGACCGGCAACAATGTGAGCCACGCCAACAACAAGACCAAGCGCCGCTTCCTGCCGAACCTGGTCAATGTGACGCTGATTTCCGAAGTGCTGAACCAGAACGTGCGCCTGCGCGTTTCGGCCAACGCGCTGCGTTCGGTCGAGCACCGCGGCGGCCTTGATGCGTTCCTGGCCAAGGCCGACGCTAAGGAATTGTCGCAGCGCGCTCGCCTGCTGAAGAAGCAGATCGCCAAGAAGCTCGCCGACCAGCCCGCCGCCTGATTGCCGTCCGAGGTCTCGCGCCGAATGGCGCGAAGAAGCGGTTTTCGGCCAAATATCTGAGCAATGCAGCGCCGTCCGGATTGGGTGGCGCTTTGCTGGTTCCATTACCCAGGATAAAAAAATGAATTCCTTCTCGCGTTACCTGCCCTTCGTGGCCGCCATGGCGCTTGTCGTCGTGGCGTCGAACATCCTCGTGCAATTCCCGATGCAGGGCCAGATCGGCGGCCTGTCGCTGGCCGATATCCTGACCTGGGGCGCCTTCACCTACCCATTCTCCTTCCTGGTCACCGACCTCGCCAACCGTCGCTATGGCCCGACCGTGGCGCGCCGGATCGTCTTTGTCGGCTTCATGACGGCAGTGATCTGCTCGATCCTCGTCCCGCCCTTCCTGTTCCGTCACGGCTTGATCGAGTTCGAGACCGCCGCCGACCGGCTGGTGCGCATTGCGGCTGCCTCGGGCGCTGCCTTCCTTACCGCGCAGCTGCTCGACGTCACCGTGTTCAACCGGCTGCGCCGGCAGAGCTGGTGGCGCGCGCCGATCGTCGGCACGCTGGTCGGCTCGGTGTTCGACACGCTCGTGTTCTTCACCGTCGCCTTCTCGGCCGCCTTCGCTTTTGCCGGCCCGAACGACAGTTTCGCGCTCGAAACGGCGCCGCTGCTGGGCGTGCTGCCGGTCGAAACCATGCGCTGGGTATCCTGGGCGCTCGGCGACCTCTCGGTGAAGCTGATCATCGCCGTTGTGGCGCTGATCCCCTACCGGCTGCTCGCGGCCCGCTGGAGCCAGCCAGCGCTGGCGACATAGCGATGATTCCAAAAAGTGGAATCAGGCCGTGATCCCGTGGGTCCAACTGGACTCGGCAAAAACGCCTGATGGCGGACAGGAACTGCGCCTGAAGCGGCGCGGCGCTGAATTCTCGATCATGCTCGGCACCAACGAGCTGATGAACAGCCGCCTCAGCGGCTCCGAGGAAGCGCTGGCAAGGCTCTCCTGTGAAAGGATCGCCGGCCGCAAGCAGCCCAAAATCCTGATCGGCGGGGTTGGCATGGGCTTTACGCTGCGCGCCGCGCTCGCGCAACTCCCGGATGATGCCGGCGTCGTTGTTGCCGAGCTGGTCCCGGCAGTCGTTGCCTGGGCACGCGGCCCGATGGCCGAGATCTTTGGCGGCTCGCTCGACGATCCCCGCGTGACCATCCGCGAGACCGATGTCGGGCACATCATCCACTCGGGTATCTCGACCTGGGACGCCATCCTGCTTGATGTCGACAATGGCCCGGAAGGCATCGTCCATAAAGGCAACGACGCGCTCTACGGTGCGGCCGGCCTCGGCGCCGCGCGTGCCGCTCTCAAGCCCGGTGGCGTGCTGTCGGTCTGGTCGCAAGGGCCGGACAACGGCTTTACACGGCGGCTGAAGCAGGCAGGTTTTTCCGTCGATGAGGTCACGGCACGCGCCCATGGCAAGCGCGGCGCCCGGCACGTCATCTGGATCGCGACCAACGGGAAATAGGCCCGCTGCCTCGAAATCGGCGGCCTCAATCCTCGTGCAGAATGAATTCCAGATAGAGGTTGCGCTGCAGGATCGAGTGGTTGTCGTCGGAAACCAGCGACACCATCAGCGCGCCATCGTCGCGAGTCCAGACGTCAAGCCCTTCCATATTGTCGATCTGGTAGCCCATGTCGGCATCCAGCAGCACCGGCCCGTCGGCGACAGCGCCTTTCTCGACGCCCTCGCCATAGATGCGCCTTAGCCGCATCTTCACCCCGCCGGCCATCGAGAAGCTGCGCTCGAGCAGCAAAAGATCGCCGTCCGGCAGAAAGGCGCCGTCGGTGATGTCGAAATCGCCATTGCGCTTGACCGTGAAGACGCCCTTGTGCGGCCCTTCGATGACTGCCGCATAGATGTTGCCGGCCTTGTCGAGGCTCTTTTCCGACACCACGACCAGCCCGCCCTCATGCTGGCCATAGGGATGGGCGTGGGTGACCGTCTCGAAGCCGCGGTTCTGCCGAAGCTCGTTGGCCGGAACCTGAAAATCCAATTGCTTGAACGGCGCCTTCATGCCGTCCGGATCGATCTTGAACTGGGCGACACGCTGATTGCGTTCGAAACCGACCGTGGCGATGCCGTCCTTGACCGCCAGGCCTTCGGCATCGACCTGCCACTTCTTGTCGATCGGCTGGCCTGCCTCATCGACCATCTGCTGCATGCGGAAATTCTGTATGCCCGACGGACGCGTGTCGGCATCGTGGGTGACGCTGCCGAAGAACCAGAAGCCGGTGTCGGCAACGCCGATGAAGTCGCTTCCGGGTTTGAGGAAGCGAAAGGCCGACAGCGCGCCGAAATCGCGCGACGGCGAGGTCATCTCCAGCCCGCCGACAAATTCGAGCGGCCCGAACTGCTTGTCATCATGGCCGATGCGGAACTGGCCTATCGGCCGCGCCGTGATTTCGACCGGCTCGACCGAGTCTGGGCCGGCGGCAAATGCAGGCGACAGCATGCTGGCCAGCATGCAAGCAGCAAAAATCGTGTGCCTAAGGCCCCCGCCCGAAAAGCTCATCCGGTGCGCCGCAGGCCGCCGCGACGCGTCTCGCGGGCGCTTTCCTCGCCAAACAGGGAGGCAAGCTGCTCGGTCATGGCGCCGGCCAGCTCCTCGGCATCGACGATGGTGACGGCACGCCTGTAGTAGCGGGTGACGTCGTGGCCGATGCCGATGGCCAAAAGTTCCACCGGCGAGCGTGTTTCGATCAGTTCGATGATGGCACGCAGATGCCGCTCGAGATAATTGCCCGGATTGACCGACAGCGTCGAATCGTCGACCGGCGCGCCGTCCGAGATCATCATCAGGATTTTTCTCTGCTCCGGCCGGGCGATCAGACGGTTGTGCGCCCAAAGCAGCGCCTCGCCATCGATGTTTTCCTTGAGCAGGCCCTCACGCATCATCAGGCCGAGATTGCGGCGCGCCCGCCGCCACGGATGGTCGGCGGATTTGTAGATGATGTGGCGCAGATCGTTGAGCCGGCCTGGGTTCGGCGGCTTGCCGTCCTTCAGCCATTTCTCGCGCGCCTGCCCGCCCTTCCAGGCGCGGGTGGTGAAGCCAAGGATCTCGACCGAGACGCCGCAACGCTCCAGCGTGCGCGCCAGTATGTCGGCGCAGGTGGCGGCGACCGTGATCGGCCGGCCGCGCATCGAGCCCGAATTGTCGAGCACCAGCGTCACCACCGTGTCGCGGAATTTGGTGTCGCGCTCCTGCTTGAAGGACAGCGGCTGCATCGGATCGATGACGACGCGCACCAGCCGCGCCGGATCGAGATAGCCCTCTTCGAGGTCGAAATCCCAGGAGCGGTTCTGCTGCGCCATCAGGCGGCGCTGCAGCCGGTTGGCCAGGCGGCCGACGACGCCGGAAAGATTGGCGAGCTGCTTGTCGAGGAAGGCGCGCAGCCGGTCCAGTTCTTCCTCTTCGCAAAGCTCCTCGGCACCGACCGTCTCGTCGAAGGCGGTGGTGAAGACCTTGTAGTCGATCTCTTTCGGCAGATTGGTGAAGGGATTGTCGTTGCGCCGCGCCTCGCCGGGCGTTTCGGCATCGGAATCGTCATCGTCGGAGAGATCGTCGGCGGTGGCGTCGGACGCTTCTGTCTCGGCCGACTGCTCGTCGTCGGCCGACGCCTCGGCATCGTCGGACTGCGACTGCTCGGAGCCGGAATCGTCCTCGCCGCCCTCCTCGCTCTGCTCCTCGCCTTGCGGCTGGTTTTCGTCATTGTCCTCGGAGTCTTCGGTCTCCTGATCGTCGCCGAGCTCCTCGGCCATTTCCATGGAAACCAGCATGTCGCGCACGACGCGGGCGAAGGCCTGCTGGTCGTCGAGCTTGGCCGACAGACCGTCGAGATTGGCGCTGGCCTTTTCCTCGACCCAGGGGCGCCAGAGGTCGACCAGCCGCTCGCCGCTCGTCGGGACAGTGCGGCCGGTCAGCTTTTCGCGCACCATCAGCGCCAGCGCCTCCTCGATCGGCGCGTCGGCCTTGTCCTTGACGTCGATGAGGTTGGCCCTGGCGTATTTGTCCTCGAGCATCGAACCGATATTGTCGGCGACGCCCTGCATGGCGCGGCTGCCGATCGCCTCGACGCGGGCCTGCTCGACCGCGTCGTAGATCGAGCGCGCCAGCTTGCCCTCCGGTGCCAGCTTGCTGTGGATACGCGCGTCGTGGCAGGCGCGCTTCAGCGCCATGGAATCGCCGAGCCCGCGGGTGATCGCGATATCGGTCCTGGAGGCCTTCTTCGGCAGTTCGGGCAGCCGGGCACGGCTGCCGGCAAGTGCGGGCCTGTCCTTGGCGAAACCGACCTCGAGATCCTTATCGCCGGCGATCGCGCGCATGCAGACAGTCACCGAGCGCTTGAAGCTGTCGGCTTCAGACCCCGTCTTCGACTTGTTGCGCGTGTTGTCGCCCGGACCCGCCATGGAGACTCTGTTTAGCCCAGCACCACATTGGCAGCCGATTCAGGCAAATCTTCGCCAAAGGCGCGCTGGTAGAATTCGGCCACCACCGAACGCTCCAACTCGTCGCATTTGTTGAGGAAGGTCAGCCGGAACGCCATGCCGATATCGCCGAAGATCTCGGCATTCTCGGCCCAGGTGATGACCGTACGCGGGCTCATCACCGTCGACAGGTCGCCATTGATGAAGGCCGAGCGCGTCATGTCGGCGACGCGCACCATCTTGTTGACGATGTCCTTGCCCTTGCTATCGCGATAGTGCTTGGCCTTGGCCAGCACGATGTTCACCTCATTGTCGTGCGGCAGGTAGTTCAGCGTAGTGACGATCGACCAGCGGTCCATCTGCGCCTGGTTGATCTGCTGCGTGCCGTGATAGAGGCCGGTGGTGTCGCCCAGCCCAACCGTATTGGCGGTCGAAAACAGCCGGAAGGCCGGATGCGGGCGGATGACCCGGCTCTGGTCGAGCAGCGTCAGCCGGCCCGACGATTCCAGCACGCGCTGGATGACGAACATCACGTCCGGACGGCCGGCGTCATACTCGTCGAAGCACAGCGCGACATTGTGCTGGTAGGCCCAAGGTAGGATGCCGTCGCGGAATTCGGTGATCTGCAGCCCGTCCTTGACGACGATGGCATCCTTGCCGACGAGGTCGATACGGCTGACATGGCTGTCGAGGTTGACGCGCACGCAGGGCCAGTTGAGGCGGGCGGCGACCTGTTCGATATGGGTCGACTTGCCGGTGCCGTGATAGCCCGACACCATCACGCGGCGGTTGTAGGCAAAGCCGGCGAGGATCGCCATCGTCGTGTTCTTGTCGAACAGATAGTCGGGATCAACGTCGGGCACATGCTCGCTGGTCACCGAATAGGCCGGCACCACCATCTTGGAGTCGAAGCCGAATTTGTCCTTCACCGACACCGTCGTGTCGGGCAGGTTGGCGATGTCGCGATCGACCTTGTTCATCTCTATCAACGTCTCCACGGGCGAAACGCCTGATTTCGCCGGCAATCGATTTTGTCCGGGGGCGGTCTTAGAGCCTTTTCCAACCTTATGAAAGTTGGAAAACGACACGAACCGTATGGTCGCTCAGCACAATCCCGCCTGCTTGAGCACGCGATAGGCCTGCAGCACATCGCGGAACCGGTCTTCCGAACCTCTGTCGCCGCCATTCGCATCCGGATGATGGCGCTTCACCAGTTCCTTATAGCGTGCCTTGATATCCTTGCCAGTCGCCTTTGTATCAAGGCCAAGCGTTTCCAGTGCCTTGGCCTCAAGCGGCTTGGCCTTGCGCTCGCGCGCCTCGCGCGGATCCTTTGGACCTTTGAACAGGTCAAACGGATCGCGCATGCGGTTGTAGTAGCCGGCGCGACCGGAACGCTGCTGCGCGAAGTCAGGCGAGGATCGCGTCGAAGCGCCATTGATGCCCATCTTCCACGTCGGCCGGTGGCCAGTCATCGCTTCCTTCTGGAAACGGGCGATCTCGCTGTCCGGGACGCCGGAGAAATAGTTGAAGCCCTTGTTGTACTCGCGCACGTGATCGAAGCAGAACTGGAAATACTCGCCTTCCTTCATGCGTCCGACCGGCGCGCGATGGGTGCCGGCCTCCTTGCAACCGTCCCACTGGCAGATCGGCGAGCGCGACTTCAGCTCCGCGTCCTTCTCCGGCCGGATGCGGATCTTCTCGAAATATTTGGGATACGGTTTCATCTCACCCATTTATGGGCTGTTCGCTAGTACGAAACAAGAATTGACATTTCGACGATGATCGCCCTAACCGCTGAATCGCGGCTTAAAGCGGGCAAATGGCGAATTTTGCGGCAGTGCCGTAGATGTGGTGAAGGGAAGCTCCGATGTCCATACAGGCGACGATGGAAGGCAAGCTGAACAAGGCGTTCTCGCCGGAACGGCTGGTCATCATCAACGAAAGCCATCTCCACGCCGGCCACCATCATCATGGCTCGGACCATCACGGCGCCTATGATGGCACCGGCGAGACGCATTTCCGCGTCCGTATCGTTTCGCCCGCCTTTGCCGGCATGAGCCGCATCGAGCGCCACCGCGCCGTCAACGAATTGCTGGCCGACGAGCTGAAAGCCGGCGTCCACGCGCTGGCGATCGAACCGGCAGCACCTGGCGAACAGACGCGCTGGTAGGCGCTGCGCGTCGGCCGACGCCGCTCAACCCGGCTCCCTGGAACCGCC
The DNA here is from genome assembly GCF_003601975.1 of Mesorhizobium waimense. Taxonomy (GTDB): domain Bacteria; phylum Pseudomonadota; class Alphaproteobacteria; order Rhizobiales; family Rhizobiaceae; genus Mesorhizobium; species Mesorhizobium waimense. The sequence goes on along the minus strand of NZ_QZWZ01000017.1, from coordinate 17,882 downwards.
GCGGAGAAACGGTCAGATCACTGCTTCGATGAGAAACGGCCCGGGGCGCGACAGCGCGCTGTCCAGCAGGGCATCGAACCGCTCGCACGTGTCGGCGCGGGCCGCCTCCACGCCCATGCCCTTCGCCAGCGATACCCAGTCCAGCGCGGGCTGGTCGAGATCGAGCATACGCCTGGCATTCTCGCCGATCGCGCCGACCCCGACATTCTTCATCTCGCCATGCAGGATTGCGTAGGTCCGGTTGGAAAAGACGATCGTGACGACATCGAGATTTTCCCGTGCCTGGGTCCACAATCCCTGCACGGTGTACATGCCGCTGCCGTCGGCCTCGAGATTGATCACCTTGCGATCGGGGCACGCGATCGCTGCCCCTGTTGCCAACGGGATGCCTTCGCCGATCGATCCGCCGGTCGTCATCATGTAGTCGTGCGGCGCGGCAAAGGCCGACAGGGCGAAGTAACGCCGGGCCGACGTCACCGCCTCGTCGCAGACGATGGCATTGGCAGGAAGTTTCCGCGCCACCGAAAGGGCGATCGCATCATCGGTCAGCTTGCCGCGCGGCACCGGCTCGTCGGAAAAGCCCGTAGCGACAGGGAGCTGCTGCGTCGACCTGATACCGAGTTCGTTGCGAAGCGCCTCCAGTGCCGCCTTCAAGTCCTCGCCATGCGCCGCCAGCGAAAGCACCTCGCAACCGTCTCGAACCAGCCGTCCCGGCTTTCCCGGATAGGCGAAGAAGGCAACAGGCTCCTTCGCTCCGACCAGGATCAGCACGTCGATATCGCTCAGCAGGGCCGTTGCAGCATCGATCGGATAGGGGATGCGCGTGGGCGCGACCCGTCCGCGACCGCGCTCCATCCGCGCCACCAGAACCTCGCTGAACAAGCGGACATCCTGCGCTGCCGAGATTTGACCGGCGATCTCAAGCGCATCAGTTCGCGCCGCGCGTCCGCGAACGATGATACCGACACGGCCTGGAGTGCCACGGATCGCCTCGGCTGCCTTTCGCACAGCGCCCATATCGACGGTGGGCTGCGCGAGCTCCACCTTGCGGGCCGAAACCATAGGAGCCTCGCCCCATGCAGCGTCCGCCGGCAGGATCAGGGTGGCTATGCCCGGCGGCGAAAGGGAGGCGCGGAAGGCCGCCTCGGCCGCCGGCGCGACATCGGCGGGACTTTCGATACGGCGAACCCAGTTCGACATCGGCGCCGCAAGGCTCTCGATATCGCTGGTGAGCGGTGCATCGAGCGCCAGATGATAGGAGGCGTGGTCGCCGACAATGTTGATCATCGGGCTCAAGGCGCGCCTGGCGTTGTGGATGTTGGCGAGCCCGGGCCCTGTGTGCAGCAGCGTCGCGGCCGGTCGATCGGTCATCCTCGCGTAACCGTCGGCGGCACCTGTCACCACGCCTTCAAAGAGGCCCAGCACGCAACGCATCTGCGGCTTGCGGTCGAGTGCGGCAACGAAATGCATCTCCGATGTACCGGGATTTGCGAAGCAGACCGTCACGCCGTTTGCCAGCAGCACGTCACACAGGACGTCGGCTCCGTTCATGAATCCCTCCCCGGTTGACGCAGGACAATTGATCCTGCCAGCGCCCGCGCGGCAATATCCCGCCATCAATTTGGCGTGATCCACCATCTTCGCCGTCAGACGGTCGCGGATCGCCGGATCGCCGGATCGAAGGAGGCGTCTGCGAGGCATTGCAGCCATTCAAAAATGTTCGCCATCGCCTCAATGCCTGATTGCAGCCGTTCTCCTTTAGGAGAAGGGAACCACAACGCTCCTCCAACAGTTGAATATGTAGATGGTCCGTCCAGCAGCCAGTCGGGCGGCTCTGAGGGCGAAATATCATGCGCGAGAACCAGTCTGACGTTTTCGACCTGTTTTCTGAGATTTACACGAACGCGGCGCAGGAAGAGATCAGCATCCAGCAGTACCTTCTTGCCTGCCGAGAAGACAAGTCGATGTATGCCTCGGCACCCGAGCGAATGGTCGAGGCAATCGGCGAGCCAAATCTTGTCGACACTAGCAAGGACGAGCGGCTTGGCCGCATTTTCTCAAACCGAACGGTCAAGGTGTATCCCTCCTTCTCCGACTTCTACGGCATGGAGGACACGATCGAGCGCATTGCGGGCTATTTCCGCTATGCCTCCCAGGGACTCGAGGAGCGCAAGCAGATCCTCTACCTTCTCGGCCCGGTCGGCGGCGGCAAGTCGTCCCTTGCCGAGCGGCTGAAGAAACTGATGGAGCAGCGCCCGATCTACACGCTGAAGGTCGGTAACCAGATCAGCCCGGTTTTCGAATCGCCACTTGGCCTGTTTCATCCCGATCGCATGGGCGATCTGTTGGAGGACAAATATGGCATAGCGCGGCGGCGCCTCAACGGGCTCATCTCGCCCTGGGCATCCAAGCGCCTCGATGAGTTGTCCGGCGATATCTCCAAGTTCAGCGTGGTCAAACTGATGCCGTCCCGGCTGCGCCAGATCGGCATTGCCAAGACCGAGCCGGGCGATGAGAACAATCAGGATGTGTCGGCACTGGTCGGCAAGGTCGACATCAGGCAATTGGAAAATTTCAGTCAATCCGACCCGGACGCCTATTCCTTTAGCGGCGGACTGAATCGAACCACGCAAGGTTTGCTCGAATTCGTCGAGATGTTCAAGGCGCCGATCAAGGTCCTGCATCCGCTGCTGACCGCGACCCAGGAAGGCAGCTACAACGGCACCGAAAATTTCGGCGCCTTTCCCTACCAGGGGATCATCGTGGCCCATTCCAACGAGTCGGAATGGCAGCAGTTCAAGAACAACAAGAACAACGAGGCCTTTCTCGACCGCATCCTCGTGGTCAAGGTGCCGTACTGCCTGCGGATCACCGAAGAGAGGCAGATCTACGAAAAGCTGCTGCGCGAGAGCGAACTGGCCGCCAGCCCCTGCGCACCCGAGGTGCTGGATATCCTCAGTCGCTTCACCGTCTCGACCCGCCTGGCCGAGCACGACAATTCACCTCTTTACACCAAGATGCGCGCCTATGACGGGGAGAACCTGAAGGAGATCGATCCCAGGGCGAAGTCGGTCCAGGAATACCGCGACGCCGCCGGCGTCGATGAAGGCATGACGGGCGTCAGCACGCGCTTTGCCTTCAAGATCCTGTCGCAGACGTTCAACTACGACACCAAGGAAGTGGCCGCCGATCCGGTGCATCTGATGTACATTCTGGAGGAAGCGATCAAGCGGGAGCAGTTCCCGAAGGAAACGGAAGCGGCCTATCTCGAATTCATCAAGTCGGAACTCGCCGCGCGCTACGCCGAGTTCATCGGCCATGAGATCCAGAAAGCCTATCTCGAATCCTACAGCGAATATGGCCAGAACCTTTTCGACCGCTACATCGCCTATGCCGACGCCTGGATCGAGGACCAGGATTACAAGGACCCCGACACCGGCCAGATCCTCAACCGGGAGGTCCTGGACAACGAGCTGTCACAGGTCGAAAAACCGGCAGGCATCGCCAATCCCAAGGACTTCCGCAACGAGGTGGTGAAGTTCACGCTGCGCGCCAGGGCAAAAAACCACGACCGCAACCCGTCATGGACGAGTTACGAAAAGCTGCGCGAGGTCATCGAGAAGCGGATGTTCGGACAGGTCGAGGATCTCCTGCCGGTGATCAGCTTCGGCTCCAAGCAGGACAGCGTTACGGAAAAACGCCACAACGAATTCGTGCAGCGAATGGTCGAGCGCGGCTATACCGAACGGCAGGTGCGCCGGCTGGTGGACTGGTACATGCGGGTGAACAAGGCGGGTTGATAGAGCCCGGATGGTTCCATGCCGATCTTCATCGACCGTCGCCTGAATCCGAAGGACAAGAGCCTCGGCAATCGACAGCGCTTCCTCAGGCGTGCTCGCGAGGAATTGAAACGAAGCATCCGCGATCAGATCCGCAGCGGCAGGATCGCCGACGTGGATGCCGAGCACACCGTGCCGATGCCCGAAAGGGGAACGGCCGAGCCAAGCTTCAACGACGACAAGGCCAGCGGCCGGCGCCAGCACATCCTTCCTGGCAACAGGCATTTCGCCCCTGGAGACCTGATCCCCAAGCCCGGGGGCAGCGGCGCAGGCGGCCCGGGGAACAAGGTGTCGGAAGACGATTTTCGTTTCGTGCTGTCGCGCGAGGAGGTGCTTGAGCTCTTTTTCGAGGATCTCGAACTGCCCGACCTGGTCAAGCTCAACCTCAAGGAGATCCTTGCCTTCAAGCCGCGCAGGGCTGGCTTCGCCGCAACCGGTTCGCCGACCAACGTCAATGTCGGTCGCACCATGCGCAACAGCCACGGCCGACGCATTGCGCTGAGGCGGCCAAAGCAGGAGGAGTTGGATGCGATCCTCCAGGAAATCGCCACGCTTGAGTCGGCATCAGCCGGCGCGGCGACGCGCCAGCGCATTGCAGGATTGCGCGAGGAGCTAGACCGGCTGGAACGTCGGCGCAGGCGAATTGCCTTTGTCGATCCGGTCGATATCCGGTTCAACCGCTTCGATGCCCGGCCCATACCGAATGCCAAAGCCGTCATGTTCTGCCTGATGGACGTTTCCGGATCGATGGGCGAACGCGAGAAGGACTTGGCCAAACGCTTCTTCGTGCTGCTGCACCTGTTCTTGAAGCGGCGCTACGAACGCACGGAGATCGTCTTCATCCGCCACACGCACGAGGCGCACGAAGTGGATGAGGACACGTTCTTCTACAACACGCAGAGCGGCGGTACGATCGTCTCCACCGCGCTTGACGAAATGCACCGCATCATCGAACAGCGCTATCCGGCCAACGAGTGGAACATCTATGCCGCGCAAGCCTCGGACGGCGACAATTTCGCCACCGATTCCGAGCGATGCATAGAGTTTCTGGACCGCAGGCTCATGCGCCTTTGCCAGTACTTCGCCTATGTCGAGATCATCGACGAACGAGAAACCCATATATTCGGCGCCACCGAAAACGGGACGTCGCTTTGGCGCGCCTACAGCAGGGTCGAGCTGAAATGGCCCAACTTCCAGATGAGCCGCATTGCCACTCCGGCAGATATATACCCGGTCTTTCGCCGGCTCTTCGCCAGGCAACCGGTTCCTGCCCGCAAGAGCGCCTGAGGAGGGCCGATGGCCAGACTAGCCACCAAACCGGGTCTGCTGTTTTCAGGATCCGACTGGGATTTTGGGAAATTGTCGCGGGCCCATGAGGCGATCGAGGCCCTCGCGATCGAAGAACTGCACCTCGATACCTATCCGGTGCAGATGGAGATCATATCCTCTCAACAGATGCTCGACGCCTATTCATCGGTCGGCATGCCGCTGATGTATCGTCACTGGTCGTTCGGCAAACACTTCCTCTACCAGGAACTCCTCTATCGCAAAGGCGGACGCGGGCTGGCCTATGAACTCGTCATCAACTCAAACCCCTGCATCGTCTACCTGATGGAGGAAAACACCATGGCCTTGCAGGCTCTGGTGACGGCGCATGCGGCACTCGGACATAATCATTTCTTCAAGAACAATCATCTGTTCAGGCAATGGACGGATGCCGGGGCGATCCTGAGCTATCTGGACTTCGCCAAGGGCTACATAACCCGCTGCGAGGAGCGGCATGGCCTTGCCGCAGTGGAGGCGGTTCTCGACGCGGCGCATGCGCTGATGGAACAGGGCGTATTTCGCTATCGTCGTCCGCCGAAATTGTCCTCGGAACGGCAGCGCGAGGGACTGCGTGAGCGCCTGGAATATGAAGAGCGTTCCTACAACGATTTGTGGCGCACACTGCCGCCCGCGCAGGGAAACAAGAAGATCGACGACAGGGACCGGGGCATGGCCGATCCGAAGAAGTCGCTCAACCTGCCGGAGGAAAACCTCCTGTACTTCCTGGAAAAGAACAGTCTTGTCCTTGAGCCCTGGCAGCGCGAACTCGTCAGGATCGTGCGTATCATTGCGCAGTATTTCTATCCGCAGCGCCAAACGCAGGTGATGAACGAGGGCTGTGCCACCTTCGTGCATTATACGCTCATGAACATGCTGTTCGACCGGAGCCAGATCAACGAAGGCGCCATGCTCGAAATCCTGCGCAACCATTCGAACGTGATCTTCCAGCCGGCCTTCGACGATCCGCGCTATTCCGGCATCAATCCCTACGCGCTTGGCCTCGATATGATGCAGGACATACAGCGCATCGCGACCGAGCCGACGGCGGAGGACCGCGACTGGTTTCCCGACATCGCCGGCCACGGCGACTGGCGCGAGATCCTGCTCGACGCCTGGGCGAACCATCGCGACGAGTCCTTCATCCGCCAGTACCTCAGTCCAACCCTGATCCGGAAATGGCGGTTCTTTGTCCTTGGCGACGCGGCCGACGAACCGCATTACCAGGTCGCCTCGATCCACAACGAGCGTGGCTACAGGAAGATCCGCGCCGCCCTGGCTCACAGCTACGATGTCGGAGTAAACCGGCCCGACATCCAGGCCGTGGATGTCGATCTGCTTGGCGACCGGCATTTGCGGCTGCAGCACAAGGTCAAAGACGGCGTCGTCCTTGATGAGGCCAGTCGCGACGCGACGCTGCGCCACATCCGCAGGCTCTGGGGCTACGAGGTCAGCCTGGCGGCGGTCGATGCCCAGACCGGTGCGACAATCAACGAGCGCTCGAGCCGCCAGATCGCGGAGTGAGGCCTCCGGAACTGTAGGTCGTTGGTCTAGAATATTCAGGCTTCGCCGGCAGGCTTGATCCTCAGCCTGGAGATCCGGTTCTTGTCGCGCTTCATTACGACGAAGCGCATGCCGTGGAAGGTGAAGGCCTGCTTCTCGTCAGGGATTGACTGCGTCTCGTGGATGACAAGGCCGGCAATAGTGGTTGCCTCCTCGTCCGGCAGGTTCCAGTCGAGCGCCCGGTTTAGGTCGCGGATCGGCACGGTGCCGTCGACGACGACGGAGCCGTCGGCCTCCTGCTTGACGCCCTGGATCTCGATATCATGCTCGTCGGCGATCTCGCCGACGATCTCCTCGATGATGTCCTCCAGCGTCACCAGCCCTTCGACCTCGCCATACTCATCGACGACAATGGCGAAATGCGCCTTGCGACGCAAAAACGCGTTGAGCTGTTCCTGCAGCGTCGTGGTGTCCGGAACGAACCATGGTTTCGACGCGATCTTCATCACGTCGATCCGGGAAAAGTCGTTGCCGACTTCGTTGAGCGCCCTGAGCAGGTCCTTGGCATGCAGCACACCAACAATGTTGTCGAGCGAGCCCTTCCACAAGGGCATGCGGGTGTGCGGGCTCTGCAGGATCTCGCGCACCACCGCTTCCGGCTGATTGTCGGCATTGACGGAGCGCATATTGGTGCGGTGGACCATGATGTCGGACACTTCGAGTTCCTCGAGGTCGAACAGGCCGCCGACACGGTCGCGATCCTCGCGCACCATCTGGCCGTCACGGCGGAAATCGTCGACCGCACCACGCAATTCGTCATGGCTCGAACGCTGCGGCTCGATCGGCTGCAACTCGTAGCCAAAGAGGGCAAGCAAGCGCGTGCGCAAGAGAAGGACCAGCAGGCCGAGGCCGGCAAGGACGGCAGCGACAATCCAGCCGGGCTCGTTCATCATCCAGGTCGGCTTTCCTGACCCGGGTGGCTCTCTCTCAGGAACGACAAGACTTCCGAAGCTGGCACATCCCTGGCGATGAAGGACTGGCCGATGCCGCGCGTCAAGATGAAGGTCAGCGCACCGCGCGACACCTTCTTGTCCTGGGTGATGAACGAGAACAATGCCTCGGCGTCGGGCAGTTCGCCGGGAATATCGGTCATGCGCCAGGGCAGGCCGACGGCGCTGAGATGCGCCTCGACGCGCGCCGCATCGTCCGGGCTCGCCAGGTTGAGCCTCGATGAAAAGCGATGCGCCAGCGCCATGCCGATGGCGACGCCCTCGCCATGGACGAGGCGGGCGCCGTCATAGCGCGTGGCGGCTTCGAGCGCGTGGCCGAAGGTGTGCCCGAGATTGAGCAGCGCGCGGTCGCCGGTCTCGAACTCGTCGCGGGCGACGACATTCGCCTTGGCGCGACAGGCCTCTGCGATGGCTTCAGCCCGCGCCGGGCCGCCGTCAAAGACCTCGCGCCAGTTTTCTTCCAGCCAGCCGAAGAAGGCCGGGCGATCGATCAATCCGTATTTGGCGAGTTCGGCATAGCCGGCGCGGAATTCCCGGATCGGCAGCGTGTCGAGCACCCCGGTGTCGGCCAGCACCAGCTTCGGCTGATGGAAGACGCCGACCAGGTTCTTGCCGCGCGCGCTGTTGATGCCGGTCTTGCCGCCGACCGAGGAATCGACCTGCGCCAGCAATGAGGTCGGGATCTGCACGAAATTCATGCCGCGCCGCACGATCCCGGCGGCAAAACCGGCAAGGTCGCCGATGACGCCGCCGCCAAGCGCGATGACGACGTCGCCGCGCTCCAGCTTCGCGGCAAGCACGCCGTCCACTACCTCTTCGAGATGGGCAAAGCTTTTGGTTTTTTCGCCGGCTGGAAGCGTGATGACGGCAGGCTGGAAGCCGCCCTGCTCCAGGCCCGCCTTCAGCGTCTCGAGATGGGCTGCGGCGACATTGTCGTCGGTGACGACCGCCGCACGCGTGCCGGGCAAACGGCGTGAAATTTCGGCGCCCGCGCGCAACAGCAGGCCGGAGCCGATCAATATGTCGTAGGCACGCTCGCCGAGCCCGACCTCGACGGTGACTGTCTCTCCGGCAGGCATATCGCTGCTCATGGACGCACCTCGCTGGCCGCGACGATTTCAGCAACACCGAAATGCCGGCAAAGCGCATTCACGACCTCGGCCGCGATGACCTCCTTGCGGTCGTCGCGGGTCGGCACGGTGACGTCGGATGTGGCGTAGACCGGATAGCGCTCGGCCATCAGCCGCTCGAGCACGGCGCGCGGATCGGGATTTTTGAGCAGCGGCCGATTCTGCTTCTTGGACACGCGCTCCATCAGAAGGTCGAGTTCGGCCTTCAGCCATACCGAAACGCCGTGACCGGCGATCGCCTCGCGCGTCTGCGCATTCATGAAGGCGCCCCCGCCGGTCGACAGCACCTGCGGGCCGTTTTCCAGCAGCCGCAGGAGGACGCGCTGCTCCAGCGCGCGGAATTCCGTCTCGCCATAGCGCTCGAACAGCTCCGGCACGGTCATGCGCGAGACGCTTTCGATCTCCTGGTCGCTGTCGATGAAGGGCAGTGCCAGCATCGCCGCCACCTTGCGGCCGATCGCCGTCTTGCCGGCGCCCATCAGGCCGACAAAGACGATCGAGCGGTTGCGCAGCCGCTCGAGCAGCTCGGCATGGCCTTCGCCTGGAGGATTTGCTGGCAGCGCGTTCATGAGACCATGATGTTTCTAGGCCCTCTTTGCCGGCGTATCGACATCAAAAGCCTGTTTGCGTCAAGCGAGCTTCGTCCTTGAATTGGCCGGATTGGCGTCCCATAAGGGCACAGGGTTTGGAAATGCAGAACATGAAGACGGGCGAAGATTGATGCCGACTCTGTTTCGCTTTGTCGTGACGCTGATGATTCTTGCCGGCATTGCCTATGGTACGATGTTCGCGCTGGCGATGTTCGTCGAGCCGAAAAAGGCTGAGATGAGCGTGCGCATTCCGCCGGAAAAGCTGAATCCCAAGAAGAACTGATCAAAAAAAGAAAAACTGATCCAGAAGAATGAACAGCGCGGCTCGCATCGAAGCCTTCCTGGAAATGATGAGCGCCGAGCGGGGTGCCGCCGAAAACACGCTCTCCTCCTATCGCCGCGACCTCGAGGACGCCTCGCAAGAGATCAGCGGCGGGCTTGCGGGCGCCGGCGCCGCCGACATCCGCTCCTATCTCGACGACATCGCCGAACGCGGTTTTGCGCCGACCTCGCAGGCGCGAAAACTGTCGGCGATCCGCCAGTTCTTCAAGTTCCTCTACGCCGAAGGCCTGCGCGGCGACGACCCGACCGGCACGCTGGACAGTCCGAAAAAGGGCCGGCCGCTGCCGAAGACGATGAGCGAGGCCGAGACCGGCCGCCTGGTCGACCGCGCGGCGCAAGAGGCGACGAATGCCGCGCTGAACGACGGCGACAGCTTGGCGGCGCTGCGCCTGCATGCGCTGGTCGAAGTGCTCTACGCCACCGGCCTGCGGGTCTCCGAACTGGTCGGCCTGCCAGTGACGGTGGCGCTGCGCGACGATCGCTTCTTCATGGTGCGCGGCAAGGGCGACAAGGAACGCATGGTGCCCCTGTCGGCCAAGGCACGTGCCGCGATGCGGGCCTGGCTCACCGCCAGAGCCACCGTGCCGGCCTTTGCCGACAGTACTTTCCTGTTTCCGGCGGCGTCCGACACCGGCCATCTCTCGCGGCAGGTGTTTGCCCGCGACCTGAAGGGGCTTGCCGCCAGGGCCGGCATCACTGCGGCGAAGATCTCGCCGCATGTGCTTCGCCATGCATTCGCCAGCCATCTCTTACAGAACGGCGCCGACCTCCGGGCGGTGCAGCAGCTGCTCGGTCATTCCGACATCTCGACCACGCAGATTTACACCCACGTATTGGAGGAGCGGCTGGTGCGGCTGGTCAATGATCATCATCCGCTTGCCGACTAGGCCTCATATCGCTATGTGAGGGCGACGTTCCACCGCCCGGAGCCTCCGTTTTCGAGGGTTTCGCCAGCCATTGCCTTCCGAATTGCCGGTCCGCTCAAGAATGTACAATTACCTCGATTTCGAAAAGCCGGTGCAGGATCTCGAAGGCAAGATCCTCGAGCTGAAGAAGCTTGCCGAGAACGGCGAGGCCGTCGATGTCGGCGACGAGATCAGCCGGTTGGAGAAACGCTCACGCGACGCGCTGCGCGATGCCTACAAGGCGCTGACGCCGTGGCAGAAGGTGCAGGTAGCGCGCCATCCCGACCGGCCGCATTGCGTCGACTACATCAAGGGCCTGCTCAGCGATTTCACGCCGCTGGCCGGCGACCGCAATTACGGCGAGGACCAGGCGATCGTCGGCGGCTTCGCCCGCTTCCGCGGCGAACCGGTGGCGGTGCTCGGCCAGGAGAAGGGCTCGGACACGGCGAGCCGTCTCAAGCATAATTTCGGCTCGGTGCGGCCCGAAGGCTACCGCAAGGCGGTGCGACTGATGGAGCTTGCCGACCGCTTCAAGATCCCGCTTTTGACCCTGGTCGACACCGCAGGCGCCTATCCCGGCGTCGGCGCCGAAGAGCGCGGCCAGGCAGAGGCCATCGCCCGCTCGACCTCGGCCTGTCTTGGCCTCAAGGTGCCGTCGATCTCGGTGGTGATCGGCGAAGGCGGTTCCGGCGGCGCCATTGCCATCGCCACCGCCAATCGGGTCTACATGCTCGAACACGCCATCTATTCGGTCATCTCGCCGGAAGGTGCCGCCTCGATCCTGTGGCGCGACACCACCCGCTCGAAGGATGCCGCGACCAACATGAAGATCACCGCCCAGGATCTTTACGAAATGAAGATCATCGACGCCATCATCCCTGAACCGCTCGGCGGCGCCCATCGCGCCCCGGAAACGGTGATCGCCGCCACCGGCGACCTCATCGCCAGGACGATGAAGGACTTTGCCGGCGCCAACACCGATTTCCGCGAGCAGCGTCGCGAGAAATACCTGGCCATGGGCCGTAGCCTCTAGGCGGCGCCGACAACACGCCGCAAAGTGGCGGAATTGTGCAATTTCGCCACAAAAATGCCGCCGCATTCGGGTCAATGAAACTGCCGTGAGGGGTGATCCGAAGCTTGCGGTAAGGATTTTTCAAGGTTAACGGGCTTACGGTCCGCTAATGTTTAGCTGTGGGCCGGCGGTGCCGAGATCTGTCGCCCGAGAGAAAAGACGTAGCCGTACCCATGTTTGCCAAGCTTTCCCGCACCGGAGCCCTGATCGCCGCGATTGGCGTGGCCGGCTGCAACGATTCCTCGATGAAGGATTTCGCCCCGGAGGCCAACAAGCCGCTGCCGGACAAGATCCTCGCCGACATGAAGGCCAAGGGCATGGTCCGCACCTCCTCGGTGATGGCTCGTATCTTCAAGGAAGAGGGCAAGCTCGAGATCTGGAAGGCCAAGACCAACGGCCGTTACGATCTGGTCGCCAGCTACGACATCTGCAAATGGTCAGGCAAGCTCGGACCCAAATTTACCGAGGGCGACCGCCAGGCGCCGGAAGGGTTCTACACGGTCCGTCCCCAGCAGATGAACCCGCGCTCGAATTACCATTTGTCCTTCAACATCGGCTATCCCAACGCCTATGACCGCGCCAATGGCCGCACCGGCTCCAATTTGATGGTGCACGGCGCCTGCTCGTCCTCGGGCTGCTATTCGATGACGGACGCGCAGATCGAGCAGATCTATGCCTTCGGCCGCGACGCCTTCCAGGGCGGCCAGACCGAGTTCCAGATCGAGGCCTTTCCGTTCCGCATGACCCCCGCCAACATGGCGCGCTACCGCAACGACCCGAACTACGACTTCTGGAAGATGCTGAAGGTCGGCTACGACAATTTCGAGATCACCAAGGTGCCGCCGAAGGTCGACGTCTGCGAGAAGCGCTACGTCTTCAACCAGGTCGCCCCTGAAGGCACGACCTTCGATCCGACCGGTCCCTGCCCCGCCAGCACGCAGCCGGATTCGCTGAAGAGCGCCTACAACGCCTATCAGAGCACTTACGACGCTGCGTTCAGCGGCGCGGTGAAGGCCAGCGTGCCGGCGCCCAAGCCGACCATTGCCGGCATCAAGGAAGCCAGCATCGTTTCCGACTGGTCGAAGCGCCGCGCCCGCGGTGAGCGCGTGCCGATCAATCCACCGTCTCTCAACTCCGACGGTACGGTGACCGAGACGGCGCGCATGGGCCGCATCGATTCGCCGGCAGGCCGCAAGATGGCCGCGCTCGACGCCGAGAAGGCGGCCAAGAAGAAGGCCGAGGAACAAAGGCTCGCGGCAATCGAGGCCGCGAAGGCTGCGAAAGAGGCGGCGAAGGCCCAGGCCCTGGCCGAAAAAGAGGCCGAGAAGGCCGCGGCCCAGCAGCCGGTCGCCACTGCAACCATCGCGCAGCCCGCCGAGGCCGCACCGGCAGAGACGCAGGCGGCTGACGCTGGCGACGGCACAGTGACGAAGCTGAAGAAAAAGCTGCTCGGCATGTTCGGCGGCTGAGGCTCCGCAGCATGATCCCGAAAAAGTGGAAGCCGGTTTTCGGAAAAGATCATGCTTGAACAAGAAGATAGGCCCTTGGCCAATCCCGACACTGTCTACGACCTCAAGGGGCTGAATTGCCCCTTGCCCGTGCTCAAGACAAAAAAGCGGTTGGCGACCATGAAGCCGGGCAGCAGGCTCTGGCTTGAGACCACCGACCCGCTGGCGGTCATCGACATTCCCGCCTTCTGCTCCGACGCCGGCCACCAGCTGATCGAAACGGCGGCGGTATCCGGCGGCCATCGGTTTTTGGTCGAGCGCGGCGGCGCCGCCTGACCCCGCAGAGCTTCGCTCACATCCCGGCGATGGCCAACGGATTGTCTTCCAGGGCCGCGCGGTCGGGCGTGTCGATTGACGGCCGGTTGGTGAAGGCGGCAAACAGCCGGCGGACATAATCTTCCGGCATGTCGAGCGTGATCAGCACCAACCTGGTGCCGCGCTGGCCGTCGGGCCAGGACGGCAGCCGCGCCGGCGGATGCAGGATCTTCTGCACACCGTGCACGACCAGCGGCCGCGACGGGTCCTCCTGCAACTCGATGACGCCCTTCATGCGCAGCAGGCGCTCGCCATGCGTGGAACGCAACAGGTCGAGGAACATCTCGATCGCCGAAAACGGCACCGGCCCGTCATGCACGAGCGAATAGGACCGCACGCGTGAATCGTGGCGATGGCCGTCATGATCGTGATCATGACCACCATGATCGTGACCAGCATGGTCGTGATCGCCATGGTGGTGATGATGTTCTCCATGATGATCATGGGAGGCTTCTTCGCCGAGCCAGCGCTGCACGTCGGCGGATTTCGTCGCCGGATTGTAGAGCCCGCAGTCGAACAGCGCCGCCGCGCCCGTGTTCCTGTCGCCCGCCTCGAGCAGCGCCGCACCCGGATTGATCTGCCGCAACCGGGTCCGCAAGGCCTCGACGTCACCGGGTTCGGTCACCAGGTCGGTCTTGGTCAGCACGATGCGGTCGGCGACGGCCGCCTGCTTCACCGCCTCGACATGGGCATCGAGCGTCGCATTGCCGTTGACCGCGTCGACCAAAGTGATGACGCCGTCGAGCCGGAAGGCCTGGACCAGCGCCGGATGCGCCATGATCGACTGCAGCACCGGCGCCGGATCGGCGAGACCCGTTGTCTCGACGACGACGCGGGCCAGTTTGGCGATGCGCCCGGTCTGCAGCCGGTCGACGAGATCGGCCAGCGTGTCGACCAGTTCGCCGCGCACCGTGCAGCAGAGGCAGCCGTCGGAGAGTTGGATGATGCCGTCGGAGGCCTGCTCCACCAGCAGATGGTCGATCGCCACCTCGCCGAACTCGTTGATGATGACGGCTGTGTCGACGAGCGCGGGATCCTTGAGCAGCCGGTTGAGCAGCGTCGTCTTGCCGGCGCCGAGGAAACCGGTGAGCACCGAGACTGGGATCGGGAAGCTTGCCATTGCCTAGTTCTTCGCGGCCTTGACCGGCTGGTCGCCCTGTACGGCGGCTGAGCCGACCACGGTGGCGCCGGCCGGTGCTGGCCGGTCGGGCCGCCAGGTCGGCAACGGTACGTCGGCAAATTCCTGGCCGGTCTCGTCGAGCATCGCCTTCGGCGTCGGTCCGGTGGCACCGCCGAGGCCGACGGCGACCAGCGTCGGCACGTGGTCGAGTTTTTCCTGATAGGGCGACTTCGGCGCATCCTTGGCGGCAACGGCCGGCGGTGCTTCCGACTGTTGCTCCTTCGTCTTCTTCTTGCAGATCTCGTCATTCATGTCGTTGGCCGAGAGCGTGTCGCCATAGGAGGGCAAGGCGGCGATGGTGGTCGAGCCGGTCGCCGGCATGTCAAAACCTTGGTCGAGGAGGCGTGCCGCCGTCTCCGCCCGGCTTACCGCGGACTTTTCGCCAAGCACCACCGCCACCAGCGTACGCCCGTTGCGTGTTGCCGAACCGATCATGTTGAAACCCGAGGGACAGACGAAACCGGTCTTCATGCCGTCGGCGCCCGGATAACGGCCGATCAGCAGATTGTAGTTCGAGATCGCCTTCTTGCCGACCGCTAGCCCCTCGATCGAGAACCAGGGCGCGTATTGCGGGAATTCGCTGCGGATCGCCATCACCAGCAAAGCGAGGTCGCGCGCCGTCGTGTACTGGTCGGGCGAATAAAGCCCGTTCGGATTGACGAAATGCGTTCCGGTCATGCCAAGCCGGCGTGCCTCGGAATTCATGCGTTCGGCGAAAGCAGCTTGCGAGCCGCCGACGTTCTCGCCCACGGCCATGGCGATGTCGTTGGCCGATTTGACCAGCATCATCTTCAGCGCATTGTCGAGTCGCATCACCGAACCCGGCTTGAAGCCCATCTTGCTCGGCGGCTCGCCGGCGGAATGCTTCGTCACCTTGATCGGCGAATCGAGCTGGACCTCGCCCGCCGCAATGGCGCGGAACGTCACATAGGCGGTCATCAGCTTGGTCAGCGAGGCCGGATACCAGCGCTTGAAGGCATCCTGATGCTCGAGGATCTTGCCTGTCTGCAGGTCGAACAGGACCAGCGGATTGGCGAGAACCGATGTCGCGAAGGCGGGCAGAGCAACTGCGCCCGCCAGCAACAATTTGAGAAAATGCCTGTGCCGCATCATGGAATCCGAAATCGCCTCTTGCCGTAGTCGCCTCTGGCTCCGTAAGATTTCATTAGACGGTCGCCAGCATGTTGGTCCGACCCTCATCCCCGGACCGCTTTGCTGCGGTGCTATTTACCCTATGTGACGCCAACATGGCAAAGTGCCGGACAATCACGATTGCAATTGAGCAGACGCAACCCGGCTGCTCCAACAGCGAAATGGACCGATCATGCCAATTCTGAATCGCGCCGCCGAGATGCAAGAAGAGGTTGCCGGCTGGCGACGACACCTGCATCAGACGCCGGAACTGAATTTCGACGTCTTCCAGACCGCTGCTTTCGTCACCGAGAAGCTCAAGGCTTTCGGCTGCGACGAGGTGGTGACGGGCCTCGGCAAGACCGGCGTCGTCGGCATCATCCACGGCCGCAAGGGCGACGGCACGACCATCGGTCTGCGCGCCGACATGGATGCGCTGCCGATCAACGAGATCACCGGCAAGCCCTACGCATCGACCGTTCCGGGCAAAATGCACGCCTGCGGCCATGACGGCCACACCGCGATGCTTCTGGGCGCGGCCAAATACCTGGCCGAGACGCGCAATTTCAGCGGTTCCGTGGCTGTGATCTTCCAGCCGGCCGAGGAAGGCGGAGGCGGCGGCAACGAGATGGTCAAGGACGGCATGATGGACCGCTTCGCCATCTCCAAGGTGTTCGGCATGCACAATATGCCGGGCCTGCCGGTCGGCCAGTTCGCCATCCGGCCGGGCCCGATCATGGCCGCGACCGCCGAATTCACCATCACCGTCAGGGGCCGCGGCGGCCATGCGGCGATGCCGCACGGCACCATCGATCCGATCGTCATCACCAGCCAGCTCGTCGGCGCGCTGCAGACAGTCGCTTCGCGCAGCACCGACCCGGTCGAGGCCGTGGTGGTTTCGGTGACGAAATTCCACGCCGGCGACGCCTACAACGTCATTCCCGAAAGCGCCGAGATCGCCGGCACCGTGCGCTCGCTGAAGAAGGAAGTCGCCAAGAAGGCGGAGGAGCGCATCCGCACCATTTGCCAGGGGCTGGCCACCGCCTTCGGCGCGACGATCGAGGTCGACTACAATGCCAACTATCCGGTCACCTTCAATCACGCCGAAGAGACGATCTTTGCCGGCGATATCGCGGCCGACGTGGCCGGCAATGCCCAGGTTCACCGCGCCATCCAGCCGGTGATGGGCGGCGAAGACTTTTCCTACATGCTGGAAGCACGCCCGGGCGCCTTCATCTTCATCGGCAACGGCGACACCGCCGGCCTCCACCACCCGGCCTACGACTTCAACGACGAGGTCATCCCGCACGGCATGAGCTACTGGGTGAAGCTGGCGGAAACCGCGCTGGCCGCCTGACGGACTTTGGCGCCGGGCCGCATGCGGCCCGGCGTTCCGGCGCCTGGCGCGAAGGGATCGAGGGCTCAGCCACGACGGCGCAGGCCTTGGAGTTCAACGTCGCGCCACCTACAAAAGACCCGCTTGGTGCGTTGAACCTTCCTCTTGGCGAAACGATCCGAAGCGGCTATGTGTCGGGCCGCGTGGTCCCGTAGCTCAGTAGGATAGAGCGGCAGATTCCTAATCTGTAGGTCACAGGTTCGATTCCTGTCGGGATCACCAAGCTTTTCAAATACTTAGCAAAATTCTCGCCGTACTTTTTTGCGATGTATTTGCGAAATAAGTACGGCGAATTTCGCAGACCTTCAAACTTTGGGCACGCATGCCTGAGAAAGAAACCGCAAAGCGGAGCGCTACGATGTCCGATTCAGAGTGGTCATCGGGTGTTCCCAATCATCCTCACCTGTCTTTCGACGCACCGGCGATCCGATGGCCTTTATGGAAACCCCGGTCCTGCAACCCTGCCTTCCATGGCAGCTATCGTGCTGATCGCCCTTCCGACCGCCTCGAGCTAGTCATCTGAATCTAAATTTCGTGGCATAAGGATTGTTCCGCCTTCTGGCAGAAGCGTTTGACGGAGGCGAGAATGTCGTCTGCGGACTTGGTCCATCGATATGGCTTGGGGTTCTCGTTGTGGC
>NZ_QZWZ01000179.1 GCF_003601975.1 Mesorhizobium waimense | reverse complement strand
AGTGGATGGAGTCTAACACTTGGTGCCCGCGTTTGACGGCGGCGATGATTTTGTCGGGGTCGGCGGTCCAAGAGAAGGGTTTGGGTTGCTGGTTGTGCTCTTGGAGGAAGCGGTTGATTGCCGCCTGGAGGTCGACGACGGAGTGGAAGACGCCTCGTTTGAGGCGACGCTTCGACAGTTTTGCGAAAAAGCCTTCGACCGCGTTGAGCCACGAGCATGAGGTCGGTGTGAAGTGGAAGGTGAAGCGCTGATGGCGGCCGAGCCAGGCACGCACCTTGGGGTGCTTGTGAGCGGCGTAGTTGTCGAGGACGACGTGGACGGCCTTGCCGGTCGGCACCTCGGCGTCGATGGCGTTGAGAAAGCGGACGAATTCCTGATGGCGATGCCGCTGCATGTTCTTGCCGATAACGGTGCCGTCGAGCACGTTGAGAGCAGCAAACAGTGTGGTCGTGCCATTGCGCTTGTAGTCGTGGGTCATGGTGCCGAGCCTACCCTTCTTCATGGGCAGGCCGGGTTGGGTGCGGTCGAGCGCCTGGATCTGGCTCTTCTCATCGACCGACAGCACGATGGCGTGGGCAGGCGGATCGACATAGAGGCCGACGACGTCGCGCAGTTTATCGACGAACTGCGGATCGTTGGAGAGCTTGAACTGGCGCCAGCGGTTGGGCTGCAGCCCGTGCGCCTTCCAGATACGACGCACCGCACTCGGGCTGATGCTGGCCGCGGCCGCCATCATGTCGGCGGTCCAGTGCGTCGTCTCGCCAGGCGGGTCCTGCAACGTCAGCGCCACCACACGCTCAGCCACTTCAGGCCCGAGAGGCGGAATGCGCGAGGGTCGCG
>NZ_QZWZ01000178.1 GCF_003601975.1 Mesorhizobium waimense | reverse complement strand
CAATGACAGCGTGTTCCTGAATGAGACTGTGCGCGATTACTGCCGGGACGGTGGCATCGAGTTCACCCGCTGCCGGCCTTACCGCAAGAATGACCAGGCATTTGTCGAGCAGAAGAACGGCGCCGTTGTTCGCCGCATTGTCGGCTATCGCCGGCTGGAGGGACTTGAAGCCGCCGCAGCGCTCGCGCAGCTCTATTCGACGGTGCGGCTGTTCGTGAACTTCTTCCAGCCGTCGTTCAAGCTGGCTGAAGGAACGTGACGGTGCCCGGGTGCGCAAGCGGTATTATCCTCCGGCAACTCCCTGCCAGCGGCTGCTGGAAGACCGGCGGACGCCGGAATCCGTTCGAATGGAGCTGTTGCAAATATATGCGCGGCTGGATCCCGTCAGGCTGCTGAGGGACATGAGATTCGCACAACAGCGTCTTGTCGCCATCGCCGATCAATCCCCCACACCGGCGCCCGTGGTGACCGAGCCCGCGCTCGATCGGTTCCTCTCAGGGTTGCGAACTGCCTGGAAAGAGGGCGAAATCCGCCCCACCGCGGAGCTGAAACCAAAGCAAAAGCGAGAACGGCGGCGACCTGATCCTTTTGCAGGAGTCACCGACCGATTGCGTGCTTGGTTTGACGAAGAACCGTGGCGGACGAGCCGGGAACTGCTCGAGCGTCCGCAGGCGGAGTACCCAGAGAAGTACCCAGATCTCCTTTTGCGCACACTGCAACGCCGGGTGAAGATATGGCGCAAGGAAAAGGCTCACGCGATGGTGTTTGATGCGTCGCCGTCGGTCGCGACCGTCAAGACAATGGCCAACTGAACGGCCGCAGCCGTGGGGAACATCTTGGTGAG
>NZ_QZWZ01000177.1 GCF_003601975.1 Mesorhizobium waimense | reverse complement strand
AAGGATGACAACATATGACTGATTTTCCTCATATCCAACAAAAGCGCTGGCCATCCTGGGTGAGGCCTCGACTGGCGTTCCACGGAGCGCCCGTGGGCATTTTGATGCTTGATCGCATGCCGGGACCCGGCCTCCGTCCGTATATCCCTGGGGATACCGGCAATGCCACCACATGGAGCGTACCCGTACGGTATAAGACGGTACCTGAGCTGAACAATACCTGTATTTTCGGGGCGGCTGGCGAGGAAAAAACATCCGCTGTGGTTGCAGCTGCGAAAGAACTCGTACGAGAGGGTGCGCGAGTGATCACTGCTGGATGCGGTTATTTCATCCGGTACCAGGAAGCGGTCCGCGCTGCGGTTGATGTACCGGTGTTCCTGTCAAGCCTTGTCCTTACTCCGTTTCTTGAACAAGTTCTTCCCCAAGGCAAGGCGCTTGGCGTGGTCGTGGCAAGTAAGGCTGTACTGAGCCAGGATATGTTGAAAGCAGCTGGGGTGCGACCGGACATGAGTGACAGGGTGGTCGTCTTTGGACTGGATGATGCTCCCGTATTCGCGGGCTTCTTCCTGGAGCCGTATGGTGATCTAGATGTGGATGCAGTCCAGGCTGATGTGGTCAAAGCCATCCTGACGCTGCAGAAGGATCGACCGGATCTTGGCATGATTTTGCTTGAGTGTGGCGGATTGCCGCCATACGCGGCTGCGATTCAAGAGGCGACTGACCTTCCAGTGTTTGACTATACCTCCATGGTTGAATTCTTCGTCGATGGCCTGACACGCAAACCGTTCAAAGGACTCCTTTGACGAGGGATGCCCGTGGGGGTCGTAAGAGAAAACTGCGATCCTC
>NZ_QZWZ01000176.1 GCF_003601975.1 Mesorhizobium waimense | reverse complement strand
TGACGGCAGCGATGATTTTGTGTGGGTCGGCTCTCCAGACGAACGGTTGGGATTGCTGATTGTGCTCGGTGATGAAGCGATTGATGGCGGCCTGGAGATCAACGACGGAGTAGAAGACACCGTACTTCAGCCGGCGGCGGGTGAGCTTGGCGAAGAAGCCCTCGACAGCATTGAGCCATGAGCAGGATGTCGGCACGAAATGGAAGGTCCAGCGCGGATGCCTGGCCAGCCAGGCACGTACTTTGGGCTGCTTGTGAGTGGCGTAGTTGTCGAGGATCACGTGGACGGCCTTGTCGGGCGGAAGTTCGGCCTCGACGGCGTTGAGGAAGCGGATGAACTCCTGATGGCGATGGCGCTGCATATTACGGCCGATCACCGAACCATCGAGGACATTGAGCGCGGCGAACAGGGTCGTCGTGCCGTTGCGCTTATAATCGTGCGTCATTGTTGCCCCGCGACCGCGCTTCAGCGGCAACCCCGGCTGAGTGCGGTCGAGCGCCTGGATTTGGCTCTTTTCGTCGACCGATAGCACGATGGCATGAGCGGGGGGCGAGACGTAGAGCCCGACAACATCGTGAAGCTTCTCGGCAAACGCCTTGTCGTTGGACAGCTTGAAGCTGCGCCAGCGGTGAGGCGCAAGGCCATGGTCGTGCCAGATCTTCACCACCGAAGACGCCGCGATGCCGACAGCCTTCGCCATCGCGCGGACCGTCCAGTGCGTCGCCTCGTGGTCTGGCGGATCGAGCGTCAGCGCCACCACCTTGTCGACCAGCACAGACTGAAGCGGTGCAATGCCCGGTGGCCGCGTCTTGTCGCGCAGCAGACCGTCGACGCCTTCGTTCATGAAGCGCTCCTGCC
>NZ_QZWZ01000175.1 GCF_003601975.1 Mesorhizobium waimense | reverse complement strand
GCAGCTAGGAAACCGTCAAGGCACGCTTGGTGCACGTGCCGCGATCTAGCGGTCGGTTCTCCCAAAAATACCGTTCGCGACAATGCGCAGCAATATCGGTGACGGACGGCGCCGAGTTCGAAATTCGTCTGGCAGCCCATCTTGTAAAATCCGTCGGTCCACGTGAGGTGTGGCGCGGCGCCGGGAGAACCTACTGGCATAGTAACCAAAGGACTACGAGAGGTCCCTCCCGGAAATTCCGGAGTGCCCGCGTAAAGTGCATGTGCGATAGTCGCAGCCACATCGCATTCTCTGGCCCCCACAGAAATTGCAAGCCTACCGACTTGCATAGCTCTATCGACAATCTTTCCCGCCTGCTCCATGTAGGTGAGCTCCGCAGGTGATTTTATCGCCTTTAGCGATGAAATCATCCCATCGGCATCGATGAACTCCGATGTGCCTAAACTTTTGCCTAAGGCGGCATGGCCCTTCAATCCAAGTATTTTACCCGATAGTTCGACCCCAATGCAGCCAGATGGGCTGCGCTCGCGAACAAGTCCAGCAATGGGCTGCCACGCCGAGAGCTGGCTCGAAGCTATGTATTTTTCTGGATAACTTAGGACGTGTGACTGCGGCAGGTACGAGCTGGCGTCTGCACACAGAGTATCCATCTCACGCAATATAAGCCACGGATCCTCCTCGTCCTGGCAAACAAGAACGAGCTGTGGGACGTAGTCGGAAAAACCTTCATAGCCCGTAAGATAGTTCATATTCCCTTCATTCAAGACAAGCAGTGCGTCGATACCACGCTCGGCCATCTGCTGGCGCAGGCGGGTCGTGCGTGCGCGATATTCTTCTTGACTGAATGCGGGCACTAGCATTTCTCCT
>NZ_QZWZ01000174.1 GCF_003601975.1 Mesorhizobium waimense | reverse complement strand
ACGTCTGGTGCATGGTATCGGGCCTGGCGTTCGAGCGGCAATCTGGAACCTGGGCGGCAGGGTAAGCCGAAGGTATCGAAGCTGGACGCGCACGAGACTTTCATTCTCGCCTTGGTCGAGACCGATGAGCGGGACATCACGCTTGCCGAGATCGTCGATCGCCTTGCGGCAGAGCGCGGGGTCAAAGCCAGCCTGACGACGGTCCATGCGTTCTTCGCAAAGCGTGGCATCACGTACAAAAAAAGACAGCGCACGCGGCCGAACAGCAGCGACCGGATGTTTTGGCAGCGCGGGAAGAGTGGTTCGAAGGCCAACTCGATCTCGATCCGAGCCGCCTGATCTTCATCGACGAAAGTGGCCTCAATACCAAGATGGCCCGGCTACGAGGCCGCTCTGCGCGTGGACAGCGTTGCCGGGCGGCTGTTCCTCATGGGCACTGGAAATCCACGACCTTCACGGCCGGCCTGCGCCTCGACGGGATCGTCGCACCCTGGCTCCTGGACGGCGCCATGGATGGCGAAGCATTCCTGGTCTACTTGCGCCGCGTCCTCGTGCCGACGCTTCAACCCGACGATGTCGTCGTGATGGACAACCTGCCTGCTCATAAAGTGGTCGGTGTCCGCGAAATCATCGAGGCTGCGGGGGCTTCCCTTCGCTATCTTCCGCCCTACTCCCCGGACTTTAACCCCATTGAGATGGCCTTCGCCAAGCTGAAGGCTTTACTGCGAAAGGCAGCAGCCCGGTCCATCCCGGAATTATGGGACGCCGTGGCCGTCGCCATCGATCGTTTCCACCCCAAAGAATGCGAAAACCTGTTCGCCCACGCCGGCTACGATGCCTAACCGTGATTATCCAGAAACTGCTCTAG
>NZ_QZWZ01000173.1 GCF_003601975.1 Mesorhizobium waimense | reverse complement strand
CAGGCGGCAATCAACCGCTTCCTCCAAGAGCACAACCAGCAACCCAAACCCTTCTCTTGGACCGCCGACCCCGACAAAATCATCGCCGCCGTCAAACGCGGGCACCAAGTGTTAGACTCCATCCACTCTCATGATTGCTGACAATAGCCTTTGGCATAGGTTGCAGCCCGCCGGATTCGATCGGCGGCCGAGGTACTTGTACGGCGGATATGAGGTGCAAGAGGCGGGACTTGAACGTCGGTCAACAATCTCTCATCCGCGGGTCGAGCCGCATGACCTTGTTTCGTTTGGGGCTGCCTCTGTCTAGGTGCCGAGCGTCAAGGCTCATAGTGGAGACGAGGGCTCCCCGGCATTGTCCCGCCTCCAGCGCCGCATATCGCGCCGAGGCTGATGTTGGGTGTTGCGATCTCCTCTCCTGGGCTGTCTGTCAAGTTGATGTCATGCCGCCTTTGGGGTGGATTGAACCGTGCAGGCGATCGACCAGATGAAGCCCACCATCTCGCGTGCGATGGCGACATTGACGACGTTGGCATTCTTGCCGCGCGCGCTCAGTCGACGATATCGGGTGCAAAGCCGAACTTGCGCCTTCCACCCGATGTCGCGAACGACTTTTGGCAGCGCCTCGATCCGGTCGACCTTGTGCCGGCCGATGCGCGGCCTCATCCTGTAAGCCCAGGCGCCCTCGACCAGCGCGCGCCGGGCATGCGTGTTGCCGGTCTTGGTGATGCCGCCGCGCCAGACGGTCTCGCCACTCGATTGCTCGCCAGGGACCAGGCCGAAATAGGCCATGAGCTGGCGTGGATTGGAGAAACGCGTGAAGTCACCGACTTCCGCGACCAGCACCACGGCGTTGATCAGCGCGATACCCCGCATTGCCT
>NZ_QZWZ01000172.1 GCF_003601975.1 Mesorhizobium waimense | reverse complement strand
CTCGATTGCTCGCCAGGGACCAGGCCGAAATAGGCCATGAGCTGGCGTGGATTGGAGAAACGCGTGAAGTCACCGACTTCCGCGACCAGCACCACGGCGTTGATCAGCGCGATACCCCGCATTGCCTGCAAGGCGTCAACAACCGGTCGCTGGTTCCATTCCGGGAGCAGGCTGAATATCTGTCCCTCGACCTGCTGCAGGCGCCGCTCCGCATCCATGACGGCGTCGACGTAATCCTGAAATGCGATCTGCTGAGCGGGATGTTCGAAGGCTAGGGTCGAAAGCCATCGCCGGTAAGCCATTCGCCAGGCTGTCCCGCGCTCGTGCTTATGCCCGTGACGCAGCAGAAATCCCTGAAGATGTTGACGCGCTCGCGTCACCACCTGTCGCACGACACTGCGCAGCCGGATCAGGTCGCGCATGGCTTCGTGATCGGTATCGGGCACCCAGACGGGGGTCAACTCTCCGGCCCGATTGAGGCGGGCGAGCATGGTGGCGTCGCGACGGTTTGTCTTCACCCGATCGCCAGGCTTCCTCGGAATCAGCGATGGCGCCACCACGTCGCACCGATGGCCCAGGCTTGTGAGTTGGCGATAAACGCCATAACCGCACGGGCCGGCCTCATAGCAAAACGCCAGCGGCTTGCCGGAACGCCCCAGACGATCGCATAGCTTGTTGATGGCATCAGGGTCGTTGGTAATCTCGCCGAGATATTCCACCGATCCGCCGCGTCCGCTCTCTGCCACAGCGATCGAAATCCGTTCCTTGTGAAGATCCAAACCGACAAATCTGATATGTTCCATATGGCCCGTCTCCTATGCATGAGGCTCTGCGCCGGCCAGCCGGCTTAACCCTCGTACCGTTGCATATCGGATGACGGGCCGCCCTCAGGCCCAGCA
>NZ_QZWZ01000171.1 GCF_003601975.1 Mesorhizobium waimense | reverse complement strand
AGTGTCCGTTCCAAAAAGAGGTGAGTGATTTCAGCGGGTTGTGATTCTGTCGGATTGCTGAGATTCGACGGAGATCATGATGCCCTGGACCGAAACCACTCGCCCGCAATATGTGCGGCGTTGCGCCCGTTACGCAAGCGATCTCACGGATGCTGAATGGGCGCTGATCGCACGTTTGATGCCTTCGCCGAACCGGATCGGCCGCCCCCGCAAGACGGACCTGCGCGAGGTCGTGAACGCGCTGCTTTACATGGCGTCGTCGGGCGGCACGTGGCGGCTTCTGCCGAAGGACTTCCCACCGTTCTCGACGGTACAGAAATACTTCTGGCGCTGGCGTGACGAAGGACTGCTGAGCACCATCAACAATGAACTCGTCATGGCGGCGCGCGAACGCGAAGGCCGGGAAGCAAGCCCGTCTGCCGGCGTCATCGACAGCCAGACGGTCAAGACCACCGAAAGCGGCGGAATACGAGGCTTCGACGCTGGCAAGAAGATCATGGGCCGCAAGCGCCACATCGTCGTCGACACGCTGGGCCTGATGGTCGGCGTGGTCGTTCACGCCGCCGACATTCAAGACCGCGACGGCGCGCCGGCCGTCTTGAAATCCATCCTCAAACGCTGGCCCTGGCTGCGCCATGTCTTCGCCGATGGCGGCTATGCCGGGCCGAAACTGCGGGGCGCCTTGCAAAAGCTCGCCAAGTTCACGTTGGAAATCATCAAGCGGTCGGACAGCGCCAAAGGCTTCGAGGTCCTGCCGCGCCGTTGGGTCGTAGAGCGAACCTTCGCATGGCTGGGCAGATGCCGGCGGCTGGCAAAGGACTTCGAGCGATCAATCGAATCCGCACAGGCGTGGATCTACATCGCAAACATTCGCATGCTCACCCGAAGGCTCGCAAGGGCATGAAAACACGACGGTCATTCTGATTCAGACACT
>NZ_QZWZ01000170.1 GCF_003601975.1 Mesorhizobium waimense | reverse complement strand
GGCTGACCTTGCCGCCTATCCACGAACGGAGCACGAGGACGCTGCTAAGCTCGCGCGTCTGGGTGCCCATATGCTCTACGCACCCGATGCCTCTGAAATGTATCCGGAAGGTTTCGCCACCACGGTCTCGGTGAGCGGGGTGAGCCATGGGTTGTGCGGTGCATACCGTCCCGGCCATTTCGACGGCGTGGCAACTGTCGTAGCCAAGCTCTTTCTGCAGACGGGCGCCGACCTGGCCTTCTTCGGAGAGAAAGACTTCCAGCAGTTGCAAGTCGTGCGCCGGCTGACGCGCGATCTCGATATTGCGATCGAGATCGTCGCCTGCCCGACGGTGCGCGAAGCCGACGGCCTGGCAATGTCGTCGCGCAACCTTCGCCTCTCGTCAGTACTGCGACAGGCGGCGCCGAGCCTCGCGGAAATCCTGTTCGCGTCGGCCGAGCGTCTGGCGACAGGAGCAAAAGCCGACGACGTACTCGCCGAGGCGCACAAGGCGATCCTGGCGGCCGGCTACAAAGAAGTCGAGTATCTTGAATTGCGGGCCGACGATGACCTCTCGCCGCTCGACGCCGCAGACAGATGGGCACGCGTCCTCGTGGCCGCATGGCTGGGCGATGTCCGTCTCATTGACAATGTGAGCGTTCGGCCAAAGCAAAGCACTTCCAAAGGTTTGCTTCAGCTGCAGCAGCTTAAGTCTCCGACGTGTCCAAGTCTGGTAAGTGAGGCCCGAACCGTAACTCGAACGGAAGCCCCGATCTCAGAATCTGCAGTCGGGTTTGGTTGCGCCGTTCCAACCAGTTTTCGAGTGCCAGTCCAGGCATGCGGGAAAACACGCGCTCAGACCGCTAGTCCCTATGATTGCTGGGCCTGAGGGCGGCCCGTCATCCGATATGCAACGGTACGAGGGTTAAGCCGGCTGGCCGGCGCAGAGCCTCATGCATAGGAGACGGGCCATATGGAACATATCAG
>NZ_QZWZ01000016.1 GCF_003601975.1 Mesorhizobium waimense | reverse complement strand
GTCATGATCTCATCGCGCTCGATCTCGGGCTCCTCCGGTTCCTCCGGCTCGGCTTCACGTGGCTCCGACGCTGCCGACACCCGCTTGAGCACGTCACTGACCTGCATAGCTGACCATGTCCCGCCGCGTGGGGTTCCGATACCACGCGAATTAAGCGCCTTGGCGATCTGCCGCAGCGAGGTAGCACCGGTCGCCCGAATTTGCTCGATGATGGGGGCAACATTAGCCGCAAAGGCATCGGCACGGGCCGTACGGACCTCACGGGAGCGCGCAGCCGCTTCGGTGATCTTCGGGCCGCCGAGTTTGACGCCGCGCGCCTTGGCCGCCGCCAGGGCCTGCTTTGTGCGCCCACTGATGAGCGCGCGCTCTTTCTCGGCAAGCGCCGCGTAGATGTGAAGCATAAACGGATCGGTATCGCGACCAAGCTCGGCCACGATGAAGGGCACGCGCTTTGCCATCAGGCCGCTGATGAAGGCGACATCACGGCTAAGTCTGTCTAGCTTTGCGACGACGACCGGCGCACCGGCTTTCTTTGCGGTGGCGAGCGCGGCGGCAAGTTGCGGTCGCTTTTCGAGGGCGTCGGTGCCTTTGCCGGTTTCGACCTCGACGAACTCGCCGACGATGTCAAAGCCTTCGGCCTCGGCAAACCGAGCTATGACCTGCTGTTGGGCCTCGATCCCGAGACCGGAGCGGCCTTGGCCGATTGTGCTGACGCGAAGGTAGGAAATTGCTGGCTTCATGAGCGCATCTCGTGCTACGTCATCTTTATATACGCTCGTATGTAAAACTTACAATCACCGTTTATGTGGGAGAGCATCGACCGGCCGACGAGAAATTCGTCATTGGAATGTGCGGGCCAATTTTCAGAACCCGTCAAAAATGGCAGCCGCTATTCACATTCTAGATACCGACTGGACCGAAACGCCCGATCCGCTAGGGAAGGAGTTGTAATATCGTTCCATGTTCAAAATCTCAGGAGGAGCGATGCGAGGGGTTTGGCTTTTTTTGGCGCACACACTCACGTTTTGCAGCCTGGCTCAAGCCGCTGAGCAATATACAATCTCCGGCGAATTCCAAGGGTGCGAGTATGGCAAACTGTACGAACTCGACGGAGGTGGCGTTCTGGAATGTCAGGAATACAAATATTTCTACGAATACCGGCCTATAGTCATCGCCAGCGGACGAGAGGTCATAGTTATTGGTAACGAGAAAGTTAGCGCCTACCTCCATGACGGGAGCGTTTTCACGACGCACGTCGCAGATGAATTTGATGGTTGCGACAACGACAAAATATACAAACTAGACAACGGCATTCTATTTCAGTGTAATACGTACCACTATCACTACGCTTATCGACCAGAGGTGAAGATATTCGTAATTAAAGGCCGAACTCCCATTGTTTTCATTGATGGCGAGCAATACAATGGAACGTTGCTTAAGGCGAATTGATTGGTCGTCCGGACGTGCTTTTCGTCCCTAGCGCGGCTTGGAGCCGGTCGGCTTTACCCGCCTTGGCCCGCCGGATGGTTTCGAGGATCCCGATCTCGTCCTGCGGCTCAGCGTTTGCCGATCCAGCGGCAGGCGCGTCGGCCCGGCTACGGCGCTAATGTCGTCGGCGCGAACTTGGCCTGCCACTCCTCCAGCGTCATCTGCTTGACCTCGCTGGGCTCGCGCATCGGCTTGCGCAGCGTCGTGGCGATTTCGGCTTTGTCAACGATCAGCCCGAGCAGCTTCGCTTTCCCCATGATCGCAGACACGCCTGCGGCCGGGTTTTTGCATGCGACCGCCAGCTTTAGCATAGTGTCGAGTTCAGCTACCAAATCGTCCACGGTGATCTCCGAACGCCTTGCAGCCTTGGCCTGCAACTCGGCGACGCGGGCAGTCACCTTAGGCAATCTGACCATCTTCGAGGCCTCTACCTCAGCCGCATTGCCGCGTGCCGTGTAGCCAGCCTCAATATAGGCACGAGACTGAGGGAGGCCCTCGGCGAGGCCAAGGCAGAAACGCTCCTGTCGTATGTTCAACTTGTCGTTTGGCATTGCGGTGTCAGAATACCGCGATCTTGGGGATCGTGCCATTAGGGTAGCCTATGTCCGGCAGAAAAATGTGAGGAATGACAGATAATGACTGTCATTTGGGTATGACCGCCGCGCGCACGTACACGCGCGTAAGGACGATACGGAAAAACTTGTCATTATCTGTCATCTGTCATTCCGGCCGCTCGGTTTAGCTTCAGTCTCACGCCTTCAATACCGCGAGCGCCTGCCGTTCTCCGTTCCGTCAATCCGTGGCGAAGCATGGTCGGCTTGAAGGTCCGGATCGATCCGGGATGTTCGCCGGCCGCCTTGGCATAAGCAGCCCAACTATCAAAAAGCGTCTTCGTAGCTTCCCATTTGTATTGGTTACCGGGCTCGCAATCGCATTCGTCGGCCAGCCATTGGGCAACCAGGTCCTGATCGGTGAAATAACCGGCCGTGGCATCGAGGACGCTGGCGGGCCGTACAAGGCCGTTAGCTTGCCAGTCGAGGTAGCCGTCGATCATCCAGCGCAGGATCGCCGGCCAGTCGCCTTTGAGCTTCGCTTCAAGCTCGCTGTCGGGCGCAGCGGGCTTGCGTGTGAACGGAACGATGTTGAAGCGTCGGCGCGCCGCGTCGTCGACGTTCCTGAGCTGTGGCTGATGGTTGCCGACGATCATGAGCTTGAACGTGGGCCTGTAGGTGAAGAAGTCGCATCGCATGAAGCGGGCGGCAATGGGGTCGCCACCCGTAAGGCTCTTGATGCGGCTTTCGGCCCATGGCCTGCCTTCCTCCGTTTCGGAAGCCGTTACCAAGCGTGCGCCCCTGAGCATCGCGAGCTCAGTCGGGTGCCGGTCGCCTACCGAAGCGGTGAACGTGTCCATGGGCGCGGTCGTCGCGTAGTCGGCCATGATGCCGGCGACGGTGTTCATAAACACGCTTTTGCCGTTGCCGCCGCTGCCATGGACGAACACAAGCGCATGTTCCCTAATGTCGCCGCTGAGGCAGTAGCCGCACCACTGCTGCAGGAAACGAACCATTCCAGCATCCGCACCGGTCGTCTCGTCGAGGAAGCGCAGCCACAGCGGGCAGTCGGCGGTCAACGAAGGCGCAACCGCCGTGAGCTTTGTGATGTGGTCGGCGGGATGGGCCTCGATCAGCGAGCCGTTGCGAAGGTCTACAGTGCCCCCCGGCGTTCCAAGCAGGAACGGGTCCGCGTCCCAGATTTCGGACGTGACAGCGATTTCCGGATCGGCTTGCACGAAGCGTTCGACGCCAGCCGCGAAGCTGGTCTTTCGCACGGCGGCCGCCGCCTTGCCAGCGGTACTCGCGGCCAGTTCCCTCGCCAGTTCGCGTGCCCAGTGGAAGGCTATTTTCGTCTTGTTCGGCCGCCAGTGCGAACCTGTCCATTCGTACCATGTGGCGGTGTCATGGTCGTAGCGAAGCCGATCCGAAAAGTAGGCCGCGAAGGTGAGCGCCGCGCCGTCTTCCGTGACAGTCGTAGTATCATCGGCGGGCCTGCGGCGGCGCTTGTAGGGCAAAGCGTCCATCAATAGCTCCTGCCGTGCTGGCGGCGATATTCGACAGCCGCGCGGACGATGTGATCGGGAACGGATTTTGGTTTGCGGCCAGCCCAATCGGCGACAAGGCCGGCACAGTCAGCGTAGAGGTCGTCGAGCGCCGCGCAGGCGTACCCGGCGTCATCGAGCTTCAGTGTTGCCGCGAGCAGAGCATTGCGCGCAAACCGCACCAGCCGGACAGCTACCATCACGTCGATATTGTCCGGCCTGAAGGCGATCATTGCCGCACCCCCGGCTCGATGACATTGACCGCGCCCTCCGTGTCGCACACGACAATGGTGCCGCCGAGCATCGTTGCCATGTCGCGGACGAAATCGTTGCGCGCGGCCCGGTAAGCCTCCAGAAAGCGGCGGCCGGCGCGACGCGAGCGGAAAACAGGAGGGGCCGGATACCACACGCGGCTCAGGCCAGAAGCGCCGGCAGTGAATTCGACCTCGTAGCCGTGGGTGAGGGCGACGCGGCGGCAAAACGGCGGCAGGGGCAAGGGTGCAGGCATCGGACGCCTCCTTGGTTAGGAGCCGAGCAGTTGACCTGCGCTTCAAACGGGGGGTAGTTTGGGGTCGTCTCACTAGGCCGAAAACAACCTTGACCCGCCGCGCAGGGGTAGCTGCCGGCGGGTCTTAGGCAGCGTTGCTGCGACCGGGCAGTTCCGAGGTCGAATAAACCGGCTTCGTCAGCTTTTCTTCGACCCAGCGGTCGAGCGCCTCAGTAGCGTAATAGACCTCGCCGCCGAGCTTCACGAAGGCGGGTCCGCCGCCCTTGGTCCGCATCGTTTCGAGCGTCGCGGGAGCCCGCTCGATGCCGTGCCGCTCCCTGAGATACTGCGACGCCCTGCGCGTCTTGCAATACGTGGTCATGACTTGCTCCTTCTTGATGGGAGCAATTTGCGTTTGATGCTGTCAGGTTTGGCAGTACGGGAACGAAGTTTATTTTTTTGCGGTTTTCGTTCCCGTTTTGCGCCTGACTGGGCCTTTGAGATACCGCCGCACGGTTGCCGCGCTGGCCTCGATGCCAAGTTCCTTGGCCTGAGGTTCCTTGAGCACCGCCAGCACGAAGGCGAGGTAGGGGCCGTCCTTCGGTTTGCCGTAATGGATCGCGCCGCCCCCCTCCCAGCGTGAAGGCTCCATCCCCTGCGTGGCCGGCATCTGGAAAAAGCGCTCGAAAATTTTCCGCAACCGCTCGCGGATCAGCCACTCAAGCGGCGGCGTTTGCTCTGGCTCCAAGAAGTTGGAGACCGACTGCAGGCCAAAATCGCCTTCCTGCCGGTCCAAAGGCCAGAAGGTTTCGAGAACCTGCTTAAGGCGTTCCTCATGACCCTGCACAGCCTTGGCGGGATCGTCCGGATAAGACGACCCTAATTGCTCCGCCAGCCATTTGCCGGCATCGCTATTCTCCGCTGACAGCTTCGCGAAGTCGCGCGCCCAAGCGATATGCCTTTCGAGAAGCCTCTTGCGGGCATCCCACGGTTGCGACGCGACCAACTCGTCAATAATAGGGTAGTCGCGTAACGCTCCGTTGATTTCTATCCGAAGCCGTCGACGGCTCGTGCCGAACCGTTTCGGGAGTGGCACTCTCGCCGCGACCGCCGCAATGTACCCTTCGACATCGGCAGCCTTCTGGGCCTCGCGGACGGCCCTGCGCGTCGGGACGAGTAGCGGACCAAAGCGCTTCATCAAGCCAACCCGGACTTCCTCGCCCGCTTCGCTTCCAGCGAGGCGACCGGCGCGGGCTTCCTGCCCGCCAATGCGGCGGCAATGCCGCCAATGGCTCGAGTGGCCGCCTTCGCCGCCGGATGCCGCTGGACATGCGCGTAAAGCTGCGTGGAGCGGGTATCGGCATGGCCAAGGATCGCGGCGACCATGGGCAATGCCATCCCCCCTGACACGGCTGCCGAACCGACTGAGTGTCTCAACGTGTGCGGCGTCACGCCGGGCAACCCGGCCTTTTTCGTGACCTTCGGCCAGATACGCTTGGTGCCCTGAAAATGCCCATCCCCGCGAGATGCCGGGAACACGTACGGACTGTCACCATAACGCGGCATCGATGTTAGCAGCGCCACAGCTGGCGCTGCCAATGGCCGGACCGATCGACCGGTCTTGGTGGCATCGAGAACGAGGCAGCCCAGATCGAGCCTGACTTCCGACCATTTGAGGCCGGCAATCTCGTCGCGGCGACAGCCGGTCAGAGCCAAAAGCCGCACGATGTCGAGCGCCTTCGGGTTGACGGCCTCGGCTTCAAGCTCGTCAAGCGCCTTGCCAAGCCGTTGGACTTCTTCGAGCGAAAGATAGCGTTCCCGTCTGCCGTCAACTTTGTTGATTGCGGCGGTTTCGACAGGATTTTTCGAGGCAAGTCCCTTATGGATCGCGAAACCAAAGAGGCTTGACACATCCCGCGCCACCTTGCGCGCAGCACCCTCCCCGCCCCTGACGATTATGCGGCGTCGCGGCTCGATCTTTTCGTCCTTCGCCGTCTTGCCGGCCGTAACGTCCTTCACCATTTGCTCGACATCGGCCGGCGTGACTTCGGAAATGCGCTTGTTGCCGAGAAGCGGTAAGACGTGGTGGCGGAGCCGGTTAAGCAGCCATGCCTTGTATCTCGGCTTCATCGGCTGGCCGAGACGACGGCCGCGCAGGATTTTGCCGCCCTCCTCCTCGTAAAGATGGATCAGTGATGCCACCGTGTGCTCTTCGCGCTTTTGCTTACGGTCGCGTGCCGGGTCTGCCCCTTTGGTGACCTGAGCAAGGGTATCCTTTGCCATCTTCCGTGCGTCGTCAGCGGTGAGCACATTGGTCGCACCCAGCGTCATCCGCTTCTTCGGGACATTGCGGCCGCCGGGATAGGGCCGGTACTCGACCTGCCACAATTTGCCGCCGCCGGGGGCGACCCGAACGCAAAAGCCCTTCAGTTCGACATCGAAGACCCGGTAGAGCCTGTCGGCCGGTTCGAGGTCGTCGACGACGGTTTTGGTGAGCTTGCGGGCTTTCATTGGGAGTTGCCTTTGTCTGTCGTCAATGGCTTCGGGTCGCCACCGGGTCGCCACCACAAAACTTAATGTGACAAACACGATAGGGAGACGACGGACAAAAATCAATGAAATACAGCAAGTTATCAGGCCTCAACAAATTGCAACAAACCGCAGCAATGCGCAGAGACGACCTTCACACGGGTGGGGTCGCAGGTTCAATCCCTGCATCGCCCACCATCTGCTTTGCTCCAGCACCTAGACCAAATCAACCTCCACCCACAGCCCACCCTCGCCCCGAGCCGCATCGCGCGGCGCATGTCGCACCGCACGCATCGAACCGGACGGCGCCGCAAAGGTCGGTTTGCCGTTCTTGTCGGCCAGCCACTTGTCGTCCGCGCGGATGACGCGGCCGTTGGTCTTGGCGGCGAGTGCGGTCAGGATGGCGTCGTAGGGCATTTCGTGCCAGCGGACATTCTTGGCGTCATCCTTGTTGGTCGGGATGAAGGCCGAAAGATCGGCGCTGGTCAAAAGGTCGATGCCCTGTTTTTGCGGCATGGCGTTCTGGCTGCCGTGATGGGCGACCTTCAGATAGACCGTACGCGCCATAAGATCGGCGGTCGTCACCGTTGTCTGCTCCAGTTGCCACTTCAAATCCTTCCAGCTCAGCCAGTTGCCGATCTGCGCGTCGCCCGGGAACAGGAACACGTTGTTGCTGTCGGTGAACTCGAACGCCAGGACCAGGCTGGTGTTGTTGACGCCGCGGTCGAGCTGCAAGGCAAGGTCGGCGGCAATCCCCATCCAGTCGGCGTCGATGCGGCGCCACGACTGGTCGGGGTCCTCCGTTGGCGCCGGATGGGAGACCGGCCCCGCATAGTGTTCGCGGACAAAGGCGCCGATATCGATCTTGGGATCACTGCCCTTGTCGCCATTCAGCGCTGCCGACAGCTCCGTGCCGACGTGGCGCTCGAAGGGGCAGAGTTCGTCGACATAGGTTGCATCGCCGGTTCCGTCGTTCATCTTCAGCCCCTCGGCAAGCGCCCGCGTGAACGGACCGCCGCTGGCAAGCGGAAACATTTCGCCCGCCTTCTCCTCGAGCCGAAGGGCAGCCTTGTCGCGAGGCGGACCAAGCACGTAGATGCGCAGATTGGGCAGTTCCTTGATCGAGAGCGGCGGCTTGCCTGGTTCGAGATAGGTTGGTTTGGTCTTCGAAAGGCTGGCCGCGGCGTCTCGCGCCGAGCGCACTCTTTCGCCGGCGGCGCCGAACTGGAAGCCGAGCACCGACTGCAGCCCGTCACGAATGCCTGCCAGATGAGCTGTCGGCTCCTGGGCGGCGTCGAGCCTCTGGCTCACGCCTTGCAGCGCCGTCAGCGCCGAGGCCTTGAACTTGTCGAGTTCGACGGCCTGCTGGTCCGCCGGGTTTTCCGTCCACGCCATCCACACGTCTTTGACTTCAAAACCCGCGAACAGGTCCTTCGAGGTCAGGAAGCCCGAAACATGGTCCCAATGCTCGTGGGTGACGACGAGGACGTCGATCTTGCCGCCGTCCGTCGCTTTTTTGATGTCGGCGACGATGTCGGCCACCAGCGCCGGGCCACCCTTGATCGACACATGAACGCCGCAGTCGATAAGCATGCGGAAGAGTGAGCCGTCGGGCGTTGGAAAGCTCAGCAGGTGGCAGTCGCCGATGCCCTGGCAATAGTGCCGGACCGTCACGGCGGGCTTTACCGCCTCTGCCAGTGCCGTACCCGCCGCTTCTTGCCGCCTAGTTCCCGTTGCCGGATTTCTAGACATGATCGTCATCTCCATCGCTGGCATGCAGGAGGGCGAAAGGCTCGGAAACCTCGTTGCCGAAATACAGCGCTCGCAGCGGCGACATGTAGTTCGCGGTCGCGGTCTCGGCCTGGCGCTTGCGCCGTTCGGGACTGCCGGTGTTCTTGATGATCGAGTAGCGGATGCTTTCCTTGCCCTTACGCGGGTCGATGATCAGCGTCGCTCCGCCGCGGAACCAGATGAAGCCGTCGCCCGCCTTCACGCCGTTCGGTATGGGCTTGCCTTCGAAATCGATCGGAATGCGCTGCTGGATGACCGCGATGACCTCGGTGCGGAACGAGCCGTTGGGTTCGACACGTCGGGTCGGACGCACGCCGAGGATGCTGAAGGTGGTCTGGCCCTTTTTTGCCTTGGCCAAAAGGGTGCCGTCGTCGCGATATCGCGGCAGGTTGGGCAGAAGTCCGAACTCCTTGTGAAGGGCTGGATGGGCGGCAAAGGTTCGGTGCATCGCCTGCCACATCGCATAGCGGTTTTTCTCGTTGAGTGCGAAGATCTCGGAGCGATCGAGTTGCTGGTTCCAGCCGAGGTCGATTTCGTCCAACAGCCCCGTCAGCCAGGGAGGTGACGGATCGTCGGGCTCGCTCCAGGCAAGCGTCTCTTCCGAGATGGTGCGCACGTCGCGCGGCAGAAGCTTCCATCGGCGGAAGGATTCGATGAAAGCCAGGCGATAGTGGAGCGGATCGTCGGGAAAGGCATCGATGTCGGCCGTGATCAGGGCGCGCAGATATTCGCCGAAGGTGATGTCGACAGCGGGGCAGTAATCGAGTGCGCGAATGCACATGGTCAGCATCTGCTGAGCGATCTTGGCGGTCTCGTCGGTCAGGCGCTCGACGAGCCTGGGATGCAAGGTGCCGGCCGGCAGCACGCCGGTGCCGCCCGTCGCCAACTGGACCAGATCGTCGGTGCGGCGGTCGGCGATCGCCAGGAACGCCTGATAGACGGCAAAGACCAGGATCGAGCCCCGGTCATGCGGCTCGAAGGTCTTGGTGTAGTCGAGCGTGGCCATGCCAGGGCCACCATAGTCGCGCAGCGGTCCGACGCGGCCACTGCCCTCGCCGAACTGCGCGGCGATGCCGGACAGCAGCGTGGCCACGGAGACGTCGCCCTTCGCCTTGGCGATCGCAAAGCTGACCAGCTCCTTGAGGGTGAAATGCTGGAACAGCGCCACGATATCGGCAAAGGCCTCATGGAAGGCCGGCACGTCCGGGTTGGATGCTTCTTCGAAAAGACGGTGCAATCCATCGAGCAGCGCATGCGACATCTCATGCGCGACAATATCGCTCGACAGGCAGGA
The DNA here is from genome assembly GCF_003601975.1 of Mesorhizobium waimense. Taxonomy (GTDB): domain Bacteria; phylum Pseudomonadota; class Alphaproteobacteria; order Rhizobiales; family Rhizobiaceae; genus Mesorhizobium; species Mesorhizobium waimense. The sequence continues at coordinate 159,087 of NZ_QZWZ01000016.1, read as the reverse complement.
AAACACCGTCGTGCCCGGCGTGGTGACGTCGCCTTCCTTGCTCTCGGCCGGAAAATAGCCGAACAGCAACGCCTTCTTGTCAGGGCTGTAGTAGGCGTTCGCTGCGCGCAGCGCGTGCGGAAAGATGCGCAGGCGCGGCACTTCATGCGCCTTCATGGCCATGCTGCCGCGGCTGCCGGCTTTGCCGGTATAGTGCGGGGCCCACAGCGCGCGGCGGCCCAGGGCGCGCTCGAAATGGCCGATCGTGGTCATCGCGACGGCATAGACCATCTGCTGGTGAAATTGCGGATTGCCTTCCGAGGGCGGCAGACCGTCCTGGGCGAGCAGAATCTTGTCGTTGAGGTCGACCGGGTCGTAGACGCGGTTGGATGCCGGATCGATGTCGATGACCTCGAGATATTCGCCGACCGGACCGCGCAGCAACGCCTTGGCCGTCGACGGCTCGTCGTCCCAGGGAACGGAAAGGGTCGCCTGAAAGACGGACACGGAATCCAGCTGCTTGGCGATCGAAGGATCGAGCGCGTAGATGCGCAGGCGGCGCTTCGGCGGCGGCATCGGGCGCGGCTTGCGCTTGATCGGCGGTGCCGGTTTCGCCACCGCCTGCGCGGCGGGCTTGGCGCCGGACCGTCCCAGCACGCCTTCGAGAAAGGTTCGCAGCGGCTTCGAGGGATTGCCGTCGTCGAGCGCGGCTTCCAGGTAGCGGTTGCGCGCGGCGGCCGATATCTTGCTTGGGTGGATATCCGGGTCGGCGATGGCCTGGTCGACCGACGCGACGCTCTGCGCCATCTGCGTGAGTTCCAGCACCAGCATTTTTCGACGCATGATGTCGGTGGGCGACATGACCGCTAGCGAATTGCCGCCCCCGGTGATGAAATCCAGCCAGGCCCAGGAATATTCGGCCGGCGGCAATTTGCGGAGTTTGTTCTCGGCTGGCGGCATGAGCGAGAGTGCGGCATCCGCCCGGACCACGCCCTGGCCGATCTTTTCCAACGTCTCCGCCGCTCCCATCTTGGCCGTGGTCTTCGACGCCACTGAAAACAGCGCGAAGCGGACTGCTTCGATGCGCATCCAGGGTTGCGAGTAATTCTTCACGACGTTCCAGTGCTCGGCCAGCCAGAGTGCCGCCGTGGCGGCGATCTGCGGCGTCGCCGCCGATGTGCCGCTGCCATCCATGCCGACGATCTTGGCGCAGTCGATCTCCGCCCACGGCACGTTCGGCGTATAGGCGCCAAGCGCCGTCTTCATCTTCGAGTGCGGCCCGTAATTGCCCTGCATCGTGCCGAAGCTCAGGCCGGAATAGGCGCGGCCATCGGCCATCACGCCGCAGGCCGCCAGCACGCGATTGTAGCGGGCCGGAAAGACGATGCTTCGCGGCGTGATCGTAAAGTTGTTGCCGGCGGCGGTGACCATCACGACGCCGTTGTCATAGGCAAGGTTGACCGCATCGACCAAGGCTTGCGAGGTCAGGCCGCCCATGCTCATCGACAGCACCTGCGCGCCTTTCGCGCGGGCATAGTCGATGCCTTGCACCATCGTGCCGGTGGTGAGCCGCACCACCCAATCGGCGATGCGCACCGGGATGATGTTTGCCAGCGGGGCGCCGCCGACGAAATCCTTGAAGCCCGGCCAATTCGGCGAGGTGCCGTCGAGCTTGTTGCCGGCGAGCAGGCTGAGCGTGCCGGTGCCGTGACCGCGATTGCTGGCGAGGCCCCCTGCCGGGGCATGATCGGTAGCGTCGTTCGGGCCGGCGCCGTCATTGACGAAATTGCGCTGCTGCGCGGTGAGCAGTCCAGCGGGCAAGGTGCGATGCCCCGGATCGAAGCCAGTATCGAGATGGGCGATGGTTATTTTGGCCTGCTTGGTGCCGACCTTGGTGCGGGCGGCGGCGAACTGGCTGAACGCCGCTCCGGCATTCCAGGCGACGACGCCCGGCATCGTGGCCTGCCCGCCTGCCGGATCCTGATCATCGAAGGTGCAGGCCGGGGCGGCGCTCGCCGCCATGCCACGGTCGCCATTGGCGTCCCTGTAATCCCATTGCTGGAGGATGTCGGGCTCAATGGCCAATACTTCAGGTCCGCCTGCCGCCGCGAAAGCCTGGCCTTGGCCGGCAAGGGCATGGGCATCGTCCCAGGGATTTCCCGAACTGGCCTTGGCGCTCAGCCTCAGCCAGGTCGCGCCCGGATCGGCAGCGGCGCCGAGATTGCCACCCGACGGACTAGGCGGCACGCGCAGGATTGGCTCAACGTCGACCGCCCCGAGGCGCAATGACCGGCTGCCCGCGGCAAAACCGGTACCGTCGCCGCGTACCTTGATCAGGAGTCCCGCCGCCGTCGCCATGGCATGCTCCGCTTTCCCAATCGGTTAAAGTAGAAATCGTAGTCTCGACTGTCGGGTCCTGGCAAGTGTGGGTAGAAAAACCGCAAAACAACTGATGCTGCGCCGGCTTATGTTCCAGGATCGCTTGTCTTTCAAATATTGCCGATTGCCGGCAGCATGACAATCGCGCCATTCGACGGGTGCCTCTGTGACGGACTTCACAGATGCTCGGCGGCTTCCGCACGAATGTGGCCAGGGGTTCCACTTCGGCCGGCTGCTTCGAACCGAGTTTCCCAGACTTCGAAAAGGCAGCCGCTCCAAGGCGGGTTCTTTTGAGCACCTAGTCATTTGCACGGCTGCCGTCTGCGCGCTCCCGGCCACCTCCCGCCGCGCGTGCAGACGGCCTTCCGCGCTTCAGCTGCCGCCTTACATGAACGCCGGGCTTTGATGATGTGCTCACTTGCCGTAAACTTTAGCTGTTGGGGTAATTGGGAAATCGATATGGCTTTCGCCAGCGCGAACGACAGGAACGATCTGCCGCGCCTGGCGCGGATCGACCCGCGCCAGTTCGACGTGCTGTTCAGCGGCTGCAAGCTGGAACGCTACGCCGCCGGCCAGCACCTGTTCGTCCAGGAAGATGCCGCCGACCGCATCTACGGCGTGATGAGCGGCACGGTGGAGATCTCGATCTACTCGCCCGGCGGCCAGAAGCTGGTGGCCAACATCGAGCTCCAGCGCAGCCTGGTCGGAGAGATCGGCGCGCTTGACGGGCGCCCACGCACGGCAACCGCCATCTGTCTCACTGCTTGCGAGCTGGTCTCGCTCAGCAGGGCGCAACTCTTTGACCGAATTGAGAAAAACCCATCTCTGGCGCGCGCCATGATTGAGTTGTTGTGCGCGCGGCTGCGCTGGGTCAGCGGCGAACTCGGGGACCAGGCCTTCTTCGGCATCCAGGCCAGGCTGGCGAAGCGCCTGGTGTTTCTCGCCGGCGTCATGGCCGATGGCGCGGGCTGGATTCCGATCTCGCAATCGGAGCTTGGCGATTTCCTCGGCGCCACGCGCGAGTCGGTCAACAAGACGCTGAACGACTGGCGCAATCGGCAGATCATCGCCATCAAGCGAGGCGGCCTGCGCATAACCGATACCAAGGCGCTCACCTATATCGCCGAATCGCAGGACGACGACTGAACGATTCCGGGCCGAATCAGAGCCGCGATATCAGGTAGCGCAGCGACGATCGGCTCGGCATGAAGAAGTAGCCCCCGCCCTTCGTGGTGACGAATTGCGGGATTTCCCGGAGGATCGTGACCTTCTCCCAGGACGGGATCGTGAAGTGGCCGTCGCCCTGGTCGCGCGCACCAATCGTCGGATCCTTCTCGCCAACCAGGCCCTGAAAGGAAGTCGACGAAACCCAGGTCTGCTGGATGAATTCGTACTGGCGCTCGATGTCGGCGTTTAGGCACATGAAGAGCAGCCCCTTTTCGACCTTTCCACTCTTACTGTCCGGCTTCTCATAGGTGCGCCCGACGCGCAGGATGCGGTGGCGCTTGCCGATATTGATCTGCGTCTCGCGGTCCTCACCAAGCGAGTCGCGCGGGTTGGAACGGCGAATGTGGGCACCGAGCGGGCAGCGATGCCCTTGCGGATCCTCGGCACCGACGACGAAATTGTTGTCGACTACGCGTCCCGGATGATCGGGATTGCGCACCAGCGAACTGCCATTCTGCCAGCGGCCGAGCATCTTGGCGGCAACCCACTCCGACGTCATGGACTGATTGCCGGATTCGTGCGCAGCCCGCGCCGCTGCCTTTTTGCAATAGTCGTTGAAAATGTCGACATGCTGCTCGAATTGGCGAACGATCAGGAATGAGCCGTTGCGGCCGAAATCCCGCGGGGGTGGAGGCAGGCCCGGAATCTGCCGACTACGACGCACCTGCGACAGGATTCCGCTCCGATCGCGCGAGGCGCTTACAGAGGGCGAGGCCGGATAGAAGCCGTGCTCGTCGCGGTAGCCGAACAGGAACTCGCCGGGCGCGACCAGATGCATGGGCGCGGCGCCCCTGCTGGCGCGCGTCGTGCCCCGCACGATCGGCTGCGAAATCCCATCAGCGAAGCCGAAATGCTCATAAGCGGGCCTGCGTTCCGACTTGTCGTCATGTTTTGCCGTATTCGACGATTTCGTGTTCGTGTTGGTCGGGTCTCGCTTTACGGCGAGCGGTAGTTCGGCGACGACCTTCATCCCCGCGCCGGTCGTCTTTCGTTTCACGACGGCGATCTCGGTCGCCAACTTTTCCGGTTTTTCCGCATAGCAGACGATGACCACGTCCACAGGCTTCTTCAATGACCCCCACTCCCATTCGTCGGGGGCTTCGCGGCCCCGGTCGTCCAGGATGCGCCCACGCTCGGGATTGCCCATGCCATGGCGGAAGGCAATCGGGAATGTGTCTAGCGGATCGCCGTCGACGCCCGCGTCGAGCCCGAGCTGCCGCAGACCGCCGGGACCAAAGGCCACCGTCATGGCTCGCCCGGCGGGCTTGCCTTCGCCGAAACTCGTCTGTTCGACGACGAAATCGAGCCAGGCCCGGCGTTTGGACGCCGGCAATTTGTCCGGCACTTGGATCGCAATCATATGCGCATAGCCAAGCGGGCCGAACGGGCCGAAGAAGATGGACTGGATCTCGCCGGTTTCCAGTTGCTGCTCGAGAGGCGCCGGAAAGGCTGAGCTGATGTTGGCCAGCAGCGAGGTGGTCTTTTGAACGGTGGTTCTTTCGCTCACCGGACGCGGTAGCGAACCGAACAGGCTCAGCCAGTCGCGCGCCTCGTTGCCGACGGCGGAAGCAATGCCGCGCCTGATTCGGGAATTCATGCGGATGCGCGTGGTGTTGAGATGCGGATAGGCGGAGTACCAGAACAGGGTCGGCACCTGCTGGCGCCGCGCCCAGCGCTTGAAGCGATCGCCGTCGCGCGCGCCGTCGAGGAATAGCCAGCGTGTGCGAGGATAGCCCTCGGTGTTGCTCCACACGCCGGTCAGGCCGGCTGATGCCTTGGCAATGAAGTCCTCGAGATAGCTTTCCCAACTGCCGCCGTAGTTGGAGAAGAACATCAGTCTGTTGGAGCCCGGCAGCAGCACCCAGCGGGCGAAATGGATGGTGTTGATGGAGTTGAGAAAGCCTGGCTTGAACACCTTCTGCGCAGCTATCGAGATCAGGTAGAAGGAAAACCTGAGCGCTAGCCTGCGCAAGATACCGGCCTTCATCGTCGAGATCGCGGTCAGGTGGTTCTGCGCCGCGTGGTCCTCCTTGGCGAGGATCTCGTTCAAGGCAGATATTCCGATCGATGTGCTTTCCGGCCGATCCTTGTCCTCGATGCGCCGCAACGCCAGGAAGCAGAGCCCCAGCAGCAGCACGGCCGATGAAAGAATCCCGAGCGCGCTCAACAGCAGCGAAATGCCTGCGATCAAAATGTTGCGGAAGGTGATCCCGGCCGAATGGTCGAACACCGTCACATAGGTCAGCCACGCGCAGACTAGCCAGACCGCGACGACGCTCACAAGCACAGCTGGCGCGAACAGCGTCGAGGTGAAGGCGTACCGCCACTTGCCGGGCGGTCTCTCAAGCAGGCTTTCGGCAGGCTCGAATGCCCAGCTGAACTTTCCGAGCGACCGGACATGCTGGCGGGCCTCGGCAAGCACTGCGGCGGCGTTACCATTGCCGGCACGCGGCTGCTCGACGATGTCGCGCACGGCGTCGGCGAGCTCGGCTTCGGCCAAGATGCGTTGGACCGAATGTCCAGGCGTTCCCGAAAACACCAGACCGGCAGCGCTGCCGAATGATGGCGATATCGCGACGTTGTGCTTGCGCAGGAAATCGTTCAGCGCGCTGCCTTCGGGCAGGCCGCAGAAATCCTTGAAAATCGGCCGCAACTCGTGGCCGATGGCCTGCGCCAGGGCATCGATGACCTCATCGGCGCTGCCGTCGCCGGAGATTTCGAGAACGAGGGCGCCTTTCTCGAGGCCTGACGCCTCATCCGTCTCGCCGGTGCCGGCAACGGCCAGGCTGGTGAAATGGATGGCGCCGGCAATGTCGAGTGCCTCGCCGACCGCCTTCGTGGCCGGATTACCCAACGTCGCGACCTTGGCGCGTATGGCATCCAGCGATGCGGCCCGCGTGATCGGGCAGACCACCGTCACCATCGAATGGTCGACTGTGCGGCATAGCGCTGGCCGGTCGAAATCGACCTTGAGGCTTTCCGGATAGGCGCCGACTTGCGTCATCCGCCCTGCCTTGCCAGGCGCCCGGCGCAGCCTGTCCTTTTGGAACAGGGCGCGAATGCTTTCGCCGATCTGGATCCTGGCGATCTCGGCGCCGATGCACAGATGGATGCCGTGGCCGAACACCATGTAATCGCGAAGCGGGCGCGAAGTGTCGAAGTCGTTCGGGTTTTGTACCGCTTCGGGGTCGAACATCGCCGACAGCGTTGCCGGCATCACCACCGTGCCCGCCTTCACCAGGCGCTCGCGCGGCGTGCCCCTGGCGATGGTCGCGTCACGTGAGGTATAGCGCCAGGGACCGACCCAGATCGGCTTGAAGCGCATGGCCTCCATGATCGCCCGGTCAAGCTTACCGGTATCGTCGTCGGCTAGCGCCGCATCGACCGCCCGCCGTGCGTCCGACCTGGACAGGATGACATCGAGGCAGTTGCTGCCGGCCAGCACATTGGTCGGGACAAAGCCGGCGATCATGCCGAGCATGATCGAATGGAGGTCGGGCTTCGACAGGCGGCCCTGGTCGAGAAGGGCGACGAGCCTCGGCAGTGGCCGCTCGTCCTTCGCCCCCCTCTGCCTGATCGCGTCGATGGAGCGGTCGATGAGCTTGATCAGCCGATCGCCCGCGACCACCGCAAGCTGGCGCGTGGTGGGGCTTGCCGTCGGATCGGAAAAGAACAGCGCGCTCAATGCGATCGCCCAGTCGGCGAATTCGGATTCGTCGTCGATCTCAAGACTGAAATAGTCGCGGCATATGCGCACCGGAACGATCTTCATCAGCCCGGAGATGGCGTCAAAGCCGGGGTTGGCCCGGGTCATGATGTCCTTGGAATGACGTGCGGCGATCGGCCGGACCATGGCCTCGACCTCCGCCGGTGGGAAGGCGCTGAGCACCGACGATTTCATCTGCCGGTAGGCAGCGCCGTCCTGCATGCCGAGAATGAAGTTCGACCCGCGCGCCAGTTCGGCCATCTCCGGGCCATAGGGCGTCTCGAATTCGTCGCCGCGCTCAAGGATGTCGCGAACGTCGGCATTCCTGGTGACCAGCAGGAAATTGCCGAAAGCAAGGTTTGGCCAGAAGCGGCGCAGCAGCGCCAGCATCCAGCGTGGATCGCTGAACAGATAGCCGGCGATGCGAGATGCCAGGCCGCCCTTGGAACGGAGCCGCCCGAGATCGAAGGGCGGCATGTCCGACACCGGACGCTGGCTTTTCTGGGCGGCGAGAATGGCGGCGAAATACTTGATCTTGATCATGCGCGTTCAAGCCCCCCGGCTGTCCACGTCATTGCGATACCGGCTAACCCCATGGCCTAGGTTTGCTTCGGCTCCGCGTATGTTAAGTTCTTCACAGTCACGCTTGTTCACCACTTGTCAGCAGCCAAATCATTTGCCCGACCTGGCCGCATCGAAATTGCCGATAAGGAATTCGTTCGCTGCCTTGTCGACGAAAGGTATCCAGCGCACCCTTTGGTCGGAGAAATCCGGGTGCCTTGTCGTGAAAATGGCCAGCTCACGTCGGGCTTCATCCGTGCGGCCGCTGCGCATCAAGGCGCCGATCTTGAGGAACCTGGCGTAGAAGTAACCAGGTGACAGGTTGAGCGAGCGGTCGGCGATGGAGATGGCGGCCGGCCAGTCCTCGACGAAACTGTAGGCGACCGCCAATTCCCCCAGATTGTGGAACCTGTAGAGATCGAAGGGGCTCAATCGCTCGGCGTCGAGAAAGAACGGTATCGCACCGGCGGCATCGCCGAGCAGCAGGCGGGCGCTGCCCATCGCCGAGCTTGCGAAGGCAAAGCTCGGATTGATATGTATCGCCTCCTCCAGATGCTCGACCGCGGCCCGCGGCTCTCCTCTCATGATGTCGATCGCGCCGAGATGGGCATGCGGGCGGGCGTCCAGGCTGTCCATGAGCAAGGCCTTGCGCGCATATTGCTCGACCTTGTCCAGATCGCCACTATCGCCGAAACGCAGCCACGCCCGCCAGAAATACCACCATGCGAGCTCATTCAGCACGGCGCTCGAATTCGGGTCTTCGCGATAAGCCTTTTCAAAAAAGTCCAGGGCGATTTCGGTATCGCCGCGGGTGCGCCGGTTCATGTGCCAGCGGCCGCGCCGCACCAGTTGCCAGGTCTCCAGGCTTTCCCAGGGCACCTGGAAGGTGCGCGCCTGCTCGGCCCGGTCGACTTCCTTGTCGAGAATGGAGACGATCTCGCTGCCGATCTGGTCGCGCAGGTTGAAGATGTCGACGAGGTCGCGATCGAAGCGCTGCGACCACACCAGACGTCCGTTCGAGCTGTCGGCAAGCGACGTGTTGAGGCGGATTTGCCCGCCATTGCGTATCAGCGTGCCGCTGACGATGTAGCGCGCGCCAAGCGCATTGCCGATCACCCGCGTTCCCAGGCTATCGTCGCGGAACTGGAAGCTGGAGCTCTTGGCGATCACCGAAAGCCATCTGGTGTTGGAGAGGCCGTAGATGATGTCCTCGGCAATGCCGTCCGCCATGTAGCCGACGTCGTGATCGCCGCCATCGCCGGCAAACGGCAGCACGGCAATCGCCGGCGGGCCCTTGGGGGCGAGTTTCTGCTGGCCAAGGGGCGAGGACATGGCGGCCAGCGGGGCCATCGGCGCGGAGCCATTGCCGCCTCGGCCGGCGATCAGAACGCGAACCGGCAGCGCGATGTTCTTCAGCATGAATTCGCCAAGGTCGGTGAATTCAGCCGTCGTCTTGTCCTTCACATGGTGCCAGGTGGTCTCGGAGATGGCGAGACCGTCATGTGGAGCGAGTTCCTGCAGCCTGGCGGCGATGTTGACGTCGTCGCCATAGAGGCGGCCTTCGCGCACGATGACGTCGCCGGTGTTGATGCCGGCACGAAAGGGCATGCGCATGTCTTGCGCTGCCGATGCATTGAGCGTCACGATCCGGCCCTGGAAATCGAAGGCCGCACGCAAGGCTTCGATCGGACTGCCGAATTCGGCCATAACGCTGTCGCCGGCATCGCCGAAGGTGCGGCCACCAAACGCCCCACAGCTATCGGCGATGATGTCGCGCCGTTCCTCGAAGGCGGCGACGGCCAACTCGTCGTCGATACCCATCAGCCGTGAAAAGCCAACGGCATCGATGGAAATGATTGTCGCCAGCTGACGGGTGTAGTTCCGTTCAGCCATAATGGAGCCCCCCGGTCCCTTCTGGTCCTGTCCAACACAGGCGATTGCCCGCTCTTGGGCGCTTCGCCGCGTTGCTGAATGAAGATTCAGACAGGCCGGCGCGCAGATACCGCCCTGTCCTGGCAGGAAGTCTAGCAGGGTCACAGCAAAAGCTCCACCACGATCAGCTAATGTATCGCAGAGCGCGGCTCCGCTATCGCTAGCTGTTGGTTATCTGAGATCTCGGATAGGGCATTTGTCGTTACGCATTGAAATTCAATGGCATCCACAGGTTGCAGCTGCAGCGATCGGGGTGCGGGTTTTGATGATCCCGGATCGCAATTGCAAACAATTGTGGTGCAACGGTCCGACCCTGCCTTTGGCGCACCGGAACAAACCGGCCTGGAAGCGAGTTTCCAACGCATATCACGCCAACATGAAATGAGGGCACTCATGCGCATCGTTGTTCTGGCGACCAGCCTGGCGTTTCTTCTCCTGAGTGGATCGGCTTTCGCGGCCGACGAAAAACCACTGCCCCCGCCCAATGCCAAGAAGCTGTCGGAGATCATCGCCAAGGTCGAACAGCGCAACGACTTCCACTATGTGAAGGAGGTCGACTGGGATAGCGGCGTCTATACCGTCACCTACTATACGAGCGACAAGGCGAAAGTCGAAATCTCCTACGATCCCGTGACTGGCGAGACGAAATAGGGTAGCCAACGCGCCGCAGACCTATGGCACGGCGCCATATGCTCTTGCGCCGGCACATCTTTGATGGCTGACTGCGGCTCTATAATTGCGGGCACGGGGTGCATGGCAGTGGTAAAGCACGTATCGAAGCGCGTCCTGATGATGCTCGCCGGTTATCTGGGGGCGGTGCTGGTGGGGCTGTTCGCGGTGGTGGCGATATACGCCATACTGAGTTCGCTGCCCAACGCGCCCGAATATTTCAGCGTTGTGGGCGTTAGCCCGATCGCGGCAGTGTTGGTGCCGCCGCTCGGCATGTTCATCTATTTCCTGACGATCATTCTGACCGGGATGCAGACGCTTGTCTTCGCCCTGATCGCCGAGTTCTTTTCGTTGCGCAATGCCCTGCTGCACATGGTGTTCGGCGCCATCGCGGCGGTCGCGGGATTCGCCCTGATCTGGTCGGGCGCGTCGGAAAGTCCGGAGCGCTGGGCCGATATGGGTATCATCGGCACGGCGGGTGTCGTGGCCGGCCTGGTCTATTGGCTGATTGCCGGCCGCGACGCCGGTTTCCAGCGGCCGCTCTTCGAGCGAGCCTGAGTCAGGCCCGAGGGCAGGCTTTAGGCGACACGCCTCAGCTCGCCGGCGAGCGAACCGCCTCGGTCGCGTCGAGCGCCTGCATCAGCCTTGTGTCGCGGTCGTAGACGTCGCCGAAATATTCGACATTGCCGGACATGTCGGGCCAAGCGGTGAAATAGGCGACATAGACCGGAATGGTCCGCGTCACATTCTCGGTCGAATGTCCGTGCTTCAGCTTCTCGACGACATAGTCGACCGATGTGCCGAGCACCGCTGCCGCCATGCCGCGCGGATCCTGCAATCGGACGCAGCCGTGGCTGAGCGCGCGCATGTCGCGCTCGAAGAACGACTTCTGCGGCGTGTCATGCATGTAGATGGCGTGCTTGTTGGGGAACAGGATCTTCAGCTCGCCCAGCGCATTGGCCTCGCTTGGCAGCTGGCGCACGCTGTAGGGGATGTTGGCGCCATAGCCACCCCAATTGACCGCCGATGACGGGACGCGCTTACCACGCGAATCCGTGACTTCGTAGCCGGCGCGGTCGAGATAGCCCGGATCATTGCGCAGCCTCGGCAGCATCTCGTTGACGATGATCGACTGAGGCACGCCCCAATAGGGATGGAAATCGACCTGCTTGATCTCCTTGTAGAAGAAGGCGGTCTGGTTGGTCGTCCGACCGATGACCACGCGGGTCTTCAGCTTCACCTCGCCACTGTCGATATAGCTTGCGGTGAAGGCCGGCTGGTTGATGAAGACGCGCGGACTGCCGAGATCGGAAGGCAGCCAGCGCAGTTCCTCCAGCGCCACCTCCACCTTCCCGATCTTGTCGGCCTTGGACGTGCCGGCGAGCGACGCGACCGTGCGCGGGCCGATGACGCCGTCGCCTTTCATGCCGGCCCGCTTCTGTACGGCCTTGATGACCGGCACCAGCTCGGGGTCGTAGATCTCGCTCTTGCCGAGTCTCGCCAGCACCTCGCCAAAGTCGCCGCCCATCTCGTCGTCGAGATTGCGCGCGATCAGCGTCAGCAGCTTGGGCAGTTCGGGACTGGTCTCGCCGGGTTTCAGCAAGAGCTTGGGATCGACGACGATCTCGTTCTCCTCGCTAGCCTGGAGCGCTTCCAGCTCGACGCGCAGCGCCTGGTATTCAGGGTTTTGCGGATGCCGCGATTCGAGATAGGTGCGAACTTCCTGCGTATGCGCCAGCGTCTTCAGCACGCCTTCCATGTCGAGCGGCTTCGGCGGAAAATCATAGTAGCCGGTCATGCGGTTGGGGTCGACGCGACCGCTCTGGGCGTCATGGGTGTAGCGCAGCACGCGCGCCGACAGCGCCATCTCGAAGCGGACGAGTTCCTTCAGGCGCTCGTCGGGAGTGGCCGACGACGCCGCGGCGGTCGGAACGTCGACCGTATAGTCGGTCGGCGTCAGGCCGTAGCTCGCGGCCTCGCCAAGCACCCGCAGCGCATCCTGCGCACGGCTGTTGGGAGCAGTTCCGCTGACCCAGATGAAATCCGGATTGGCCGAGTAATAGGCGATCAGCGCCTTGGCGATGTCCGGTTCGGCATAAAGCTCATAGTCGCTGAGACCGGCAATCGCCTCAGTGAAAGCATTGCGGGTGACGGACGGCACGAAAGCGGCGTCCTGCGGTACCGCGGGCTGCGGCATCAGCGCGGCGAAGTCGACACGCACCAGCCGGTCGGTCTTGTAGGTGTAATAGGATGGGCTGCTGATCCTGGTGCCGCCACCGCCATCGGGTTTTGGCTTCAGCTTGTATTTGGGTGGCGGCGGGAATTCGCCTTGCGGGTCATGTCGAACACCGCCGCCGAAAAGCATGTCGAACAGGCCCTGCGCGCTGGCCTGCGGCACGGCGATCGCCAGCGTGGCCGCGACCGCAATCGGCAATATGGAGGCTCTGTTTCCGAAGATATTCATGGATCACCCGCTCCGGTTGCGACCGGCTCCCGTTCCGCGCCGCTAGACGATCTTGCCAACCGCATGGCGGATGTAAGCCGCGACTATACCGATTCATACCGATTTCGTTAAGCTTCCATAAATTTCGAGGGGTCTGTTGCAGAACGGTTTCACAAGTTTGTGACGGCCGGAGGGAATTCGTTTCTGCTCCGGCCGGTTGAAACCTGGGGTGCGTCAGGCGTTGGCGCCGCCATCGATGGTCAGCGCGGCGCCGGTGACGAATCGGCCCTCGGGCCCGGCCAGCCATGCGACCATGCCGGCGATCTCCTCGGCCTTGCCGAATCGGGGAGTCGCCATCTTGCGCCGCTGGTGCTCGGCATGCGGACCATTTGCCGGGTTCATGTCGGTATCCGTCGATCCCGGATGAACGACGTTGGCGGTGATGCCGCGCGAACCGAGGTCGCGTGCCAGTGCCTTGGTCAAGCCGACAAGGGCCGCCTTGCTCGTCGAATAGGCGCTGAGGCTGGTGTCGGTGACGCGGTCGGCCAGATTGCTGCCGATGGAGATGATGCGGCCCCCCTCGCCCATATGCATGGCCGCCGCTTTCGAGGCGACGAACGGCGCCCTCAGATTGACCTCCATGGTCTCGTCGAAGTCGGCAAGTGACAAGGTGTCGATTGGCGCGGCGCGCCAGATGCCGGCACTGTTGACGAGGATGTCGAGCCGCCCGAAGGCGTTGACCGCCTCGGCGACCGCCTGCTCGATCGCGACGGCATCGCGGTTGTCGGCCCTGATCGCAATGGCGCGGCCGCCGCTTTCCGCGATTTCCGTGACGATCGCATGTGCCGGCGCCTCGCCGCTGACATAGGTGATGGCGACGCTGGCGCCGTCGGCGGCCAGTCGCCGTGCAATCGCCGCGCCGATACCACGGCTGCCGCCGGTGACCAGCGCCGCCTTGCCGTTCAAGCTGTTGGATGACATTTGTTTTCTCCTTTTATGTAACGATCGATACATAAATATCTGTCAGCCTTGCCCGCGTGCGTCAACTTATTTATGTATCGGTCAACACAGAAAAGAATGCATGCCGGAACGAGGCCGCCCGCGCACTTTCGATCGAACCGCCGCCCTGCGGCGGGCGATGGAGGTGTTTTGGGTCAAGGGCTATGAAGGCGCCTCAATCAGCGACCTGACGGCGGCGATGGGCATCAACTCGCCCAGCCTCTATGCCGCCTTCGGCAGCAAGCAAGCGCTTTTCCTCGAAGCGACCGAATTCTACACGCAGGCCGAAGGAACCGAGATCTGGGCCGCGCTCGACAAGGCGCCGACAGCATGCAAGGCGATCGAGAACTTTCTGCGCCAGACGGCCAAGGCCTACTCGCAGAGCGACCGCCCGCAGGGCTGCCTGATCGCGCTCGGCGCGCTGCATCAGGATTCAAGCAGCGGCGCAATTTGCAATGATTTGCGCCGCCGCCGCGCCGAAAACCGCGCGGCTCTGCTGAGGCGGATCGAGCGAGGCGTGGCGGAGGGCGAATTGCCGGCTGGTTTCGACAGCCGCACCGCCGCGACCTTCTATGCAACCCTGCAGCACGGGATGTCGATCCAGGCACGCGACGGCGCATCGCGCGCGGCGCTCATGGCGACGGTGGCCGGGGCAATGGCGGCATGGAAGGCAATGGCCGGCACGGCGTGACAAATGCTCGATGTTGTGCTGGAAATCCCGTCGGCCAAAACGAGCGGTCGGGAAGGACGTGTGGGTGAAAAAAGGATATCGCGAACTGCTCGACGAGGCCAATGCCGCGATCGAGGTGATGTCGCCGGAGGAAGCGGCCGGGCTGCTCGACGACGAGGCACGGTATTCGTCGATCTGCGCGATCCGCGCGAGGTGGAGCGCGACGGCAGGATCCCGGGCGCCAAACATGTCACGCGCGGCATGCTGGAATTCTGGATCGATCCCGAAAGCCCTTACCACAAGCCGTTCTTTGCGTCGGGCAGAAACTTTGTCTTCTTCTGCGCCGGCGGCTGGCGCTCGGCGCTGGCCACTAAGACGGCGCAGGACATGGGGCTTGCGCCGGTCAAGCACATCCTCGGCGGCTACACCGCCTGGAAGGCGGCCGGGCTGCCGGTCGAGTCCGGGCAAAGGAAGAAATAGAATTTAGTGCAGAGATACCGGCTCGCGCTCGCCGGCGACGAAACCGACTGCGCATTCGACCACGCCCTTGTCGGCGAGGATGCGACGGTGGCCGAGCCCCTCGGCCCAATGAAGCCTGACATGGTCGCCGGCGCCGGCATAGCGCGTTGCATGGTCGGCGGAGACCTCGCGGTCGTCGGGCGCGTGGATGACCAGCGTCGGCACCGACGCCTGGGCAAGCTGACGATCGCCGGTGAATTCGCGCAACGGCCGGCCGGATAGTTTTTCGACGCGGTCGGCCATGGCGACCTGCGAACGCGGACCGACATTGAGCATGCGGCTAAAGTCGTCGAAGATCGCCGGCAAAGAACTCGGCGCCGCGATCAGCACCAGCCGCTCGGCCGCCACCGGCTGGACACCTCTGACGGAACCGGCGACGGCGTTGGCGGCGACGGCACCGCCGAAGGAATGGCCGACGATTACCGCGAATGGGCCGAACCATTCGCCGGCCACCCTTGCCGCGTCGACCGCGTTGACCATGTTCAGGCGGCGGCCTTGCGACTGGCCGTGACCCGGCAGGTCGAGCGAGACAACCCTGTAGCCGGCATTGCGATAGCCTTCGATTAGCGCGCGCATATATTCGGTGCGCGAACGCCAGCCATGGATGACCAGCACGGTGCCTTGAGCGCCCCTGCCCGGCTCGGGCCGGAATTCATGCAGCATGACGCAGCCGGTTCTGGTCCTCAGCCGGTGGTGGCGCGCCTCGGTCATGAAAGCGGCGGCGCGGTCGACGGCGCGGCGCTCGCCGTCGCTGAGGGCTTTCACATTGGGCGTACGGCAAAACAATTCGAACGCGGCGCGGCCGCTCAGACGCGGTGCCACATGCTCGGCGGCGCCGAACACACCCCGGATGACCTTCAAACCAAATGATGCCATAGTGGCGATCCATCCATTCGTTCAAGCATGAACATAATAGTTCAAACATGAACATTAAGCAAGAGCTGCCCTGGGACAACCCGCGTTTTCGCAACTGGGTCGCGGTGGCGCGCGCTTGCCATGTGCTGGAGCGCACGCTGGCGGTGAAGCTGGCGCCGCTGGATCTCAAGCCGGCGCAGCTCGACGTGCTGATGAACCTCTATCGCCATCCCGGCATGTCGCAGCACGATCTTGCCCGCAAGCTCTTGGTCGGCCGTTCCAACGTCACCATGCTGTTGCCGCAGCTGGAAACGCGCGGCCTGCTGCGCCGCGAAGGCGACGAGAAGGACAAGCGGGTGCTGCGGCTGACGCTGACCAATGACGGCGAGGCCCTGCTGATGCAGGCGCTGAAGATCCATATGGCGCTGATCGAGAAAGCGATGAGCCAGTCGACGCCGGATCAGTGCGACATGATCGGCGAGCAGATGCGCAAGATCTATGAAGTGCTGAAGGACGCGTGAGCCGGGACGCCCCGCTCACCACATCGTCTTCTTCGCCCGCTCCGGCCATTCCTTGTCGTAGGTCTCGCCGTCGATGTTCTTGCGGCTGGTGATTTCGAGGATCTGGCCGGGCGTCGGCAGCGACTTCGGGTCGACATGCCGTGCCGGGTTCCACAGGTCCGAGCGGACGATGGCCCGGGCGCACTGGAAATAGACCGAATCGATATCGATGACGGTGACCGAACGCGCCGGCTTGCCGTCGACGCTGAACGAGGCGCACAGCGCGGGATCGGTGGTGATGTGGGCGCTGCCGTTGACGCGCAACGTCGTGCCGGAACCCGGCACCAGGAACAGCAGGCCGACGCGCGGATCGCGGATGATGTTCTTCAGCGAATCGGCACGGTTGTTGCCGCGCCGGTCCGGCATCATCAGCGTCTTCGGATCATGGATGCGCACGAAACCGGCGAGATCGCCGCGCGGCGAGCAGTCCAGCCCCTCTGGTCCGCTGGTCGCGAGCGATACGAAAGGCGAGGCCTCGATGAAGGCCGCGTATTCGGGGATGGCATGGTCGAGTTCCTTGACCACCGATGCCTCGCCGGGCAGTCCATAGAGGGCTTCGAGCTGTTCGACCGTGGTGATGACGGACATGTTTTTCGTCTCCGAACCTTTGCCGGCGCTACTCCAGATCGATGACGCTATGACGACAGCGGCATGAAGTTAGCGGTCGCGGCTGAGTCCCTTTTCCGCCAGCTCGGCGAGATAAGCGTTCCAGCGCTCTTCCTTTTCATGACCGAGCGCATGCAAATAGTTCCAGGTGAAGATGCCGGTGTCGTGGAAATCGTCGAAGGTGATGCGCACGGCATAATTGCCGACCGGCTCGATCTTGAGGATTGCGACATTGCGCTTGCCGGGAACGGTCACCCGCTGGTCCGGCGAGTGGCCCTGCAC
Source organism: Mesorhizobium waimense (assembly GCF_003601975.1). GTDB lineage: Bacteria > Pseudomonadota > Alphaproteobacteria > Rhizobiales > Rhizobiaceae > Mesorhizobium > Mesorhizobium waimense. The sequence continues at coordinate 141,700 of NZ_QZWZ01000016.1, read as the reverse complement.
TTCGGCCGAGGGCGAGGCAACGCGCAGCAATTCTGCCGGCAGTTCGAACGGCCGGTGATCCGGAAAGGTGACGGTGAGCAGCTTGCGGTCTTTCGAGACCCTGAGTTCCTTCGGCGCCGTCATGCTGATCGTTCCTGCGTTACGTCCGCCCCTCCCTACGCTGCTTCGCCACACGCGAAAAGGCCGTTGCAAGCCAGCCGACACGCAATGTCGGTCGGGGAATGTTACCAAAGATCAAGACCGGCTATCTTGAATGAAAGGCCGGATCGTATCACATAGCGGTATATAACGACGCCACTCACGGCCACGGAAACGCTGAACATGGACATGATCGACCCATTCGGTCGCACGATCAGCTACCTTCGCGTGTCGGTCACCGACCGCTGCGATTTCCGTTGCACCTATTGCATGGCCGAGGACATGACCTTCCTGCCCAAGAAGGATCTGTTGTCGCTTGAAGAGCTCGACCGGCTCTGCACCGTGTTCATCGAAAAGGGTGTGCGCAAGCTGCGCCTTACCGGCGGCGAGCCTCTGGTGCGCAAGAACATCATGCATCTGGTTCGCCAGCTTTCGCGCCACCTCGACAGCGGCGCGTTGGAAGAATTGACGCTGACCACCAACGGCTCGCAGCTGTCGCGCTTCGCCCAGGAGCTTGCCGATTGCGGGGTCAAGCGCATCAACGTCTCGCTGGACACGCTCGACGCCGACAAGTTCCACCAGATCACCCGCTGGGGCCATCTTGGCAAGGTCATGGAAGGCATCGATGCGGCACAGGCTGCTGGGCTGAAAATCAAGCTCAACGCGGTGGCATTGAAGGATTTCAACGAGGCCGAACTGCCTGACATGATGCGCTGGGCGCATGGCCGCGGCATGGACCTCACCGTCATCGAAACCATGCCGATGGGCGAGATCGACGCCGACCGCACCGACCAGTATCTGCCGTTGTCGCTGCTGCGCGCCTCGCTCGAGCGCCAGTTCACGCTGAGCGACATTCCTTACAAGACCGGCGGCCCGGCGCGCTATGTCCATGTCGCCGAGACCGGTGGCAGGCTCGGCTTCATCACGCCGATGACGCATAATTTCTGCGAGAGCTGCAACCGCGTCCGGCTGACCTGCACCGGTACGCTCTATATGTGCCTCGGGCAGGAAGATGCCGCCGACCTGCGCGCGCCGCTGCGTGCGTCCGAAGGCAACGAACTGGTCGCCGCGGCAATCGACGATGCCATCGGCCGCAAGCCGAAGGGCCATGATTTCATCATCGACCGCCGTACCAGCCGCCCCTCGGTATCGCGGCATATGAGTGTCACCGGCGGCTGATTTTTTCTTGCGATTGGTGCAAGATCGGCCGGGCCATCGGCCGCGGGAGGCACCGTGAAGCGCTTTCATCTCATCGCCCTTGCGTCGTTCGTGACGATCGCTGCAACCGCTGCGATCGCGGCGCCATTCACCTACGTCAACGCGCGCTTCGGCACCGTCTGCACCTTTCCCGACGAGATATTCACCTTGCCCCAGCCCGAGCCGGACAATGGCGACGGGCAGCAATGGCTCAGCGCCGATGGCGCCAGCCTGATTTGTTCGGGCATCCTCAATATCGATGACGATACGCCGAAGGGCTTTGTCGCCGCCGAGAAAGCCAGCAAGGAGCCGGGCTACAAGATCACCTACAGCAAGACCGGCAAGGACTGGGCGGTGCTGTCGGGCATCAAGGGCGAGGCCATCTTCTACGAGCGCCGTCTGTTTGGAAAAGACGGCGTCATCCGCACGGTCTGGATCGATTATCCGCCAGCCCAGCAGTCCAAATACGATCCGCTGGTGGGCGCTATTGCGGGCAGCCTCAAGGGGCCGTGAGCATTTTGCGCCACACCACGAAATAATCCATATCCGCCAAGTGGCATTGGATTTACCGACTCGATGTTCCGGCCTAAGCCTTCGCCTGGAGTGGTTCTTCACTCGCAGGGGGAAAACAACATGCGTAAACTCATTCTTTCTCTTGCATTGCTCGGCCTCGCAGCGGTGCCGGCAACGGCGCAGTCGATCGGTGGCACCTACACGGTTGCTGGCACCAATTTCGACGGCTCGTCCTATGGCGGCGAGGCAACCATCACACTGACCAGCGAGACGACCTGCACGATCCATTGGGAAACCGGCGGTTCGTCCTCGGACGGCATCTGCATGCGCAACGACAATGCCTTTTCTGCCGGCTACGCGATGGGCAAGGAAATCGGCCTAGTCGTCTACAAGGTGGAGAAGGATGGCTCTCTCCACGGCCTGTGGACGATCGCCGGCAAGGACGGCAACGGCACCGAGGTGCTCACGCCCAAGAAGTAAGCTCGACCGATCTTCTGCGGAATGGGCCACAATGGAAAGCCGTGGCCCATTCCTTTGACGTTGCTGTTTTGCGGCCGGCTGATACAGGCTGACGCAAAGCACAACCGGTGACCGCCCTTGCCTCTTTCGCCAAATCTTCGCGGCGCGCTGTTCATGGTGGTGGCCATGGTCGGCTTCACCCTCAACGACGCGATCACCAAATTCTCCTCGGAATCGATGAACATGGCGCAGGTCATGCTGATCCGGGGCGCCTTCGCCTCGCTGTTCGTCGGCCTGCTTGCCTGGCAGCGCGGCGCGCTGGCCCGGCCGGCCTCGATGCTGCAGCCGATGGTGGCTCTGCGCGTCGCCGGCGAGGCTGGCGCCACGGTGTCGTTCCTCCTTGCGCTTGCCCACCTGCCGATCGCCAATGTCTCTGCCGTGCTGCAGGCGCTGCCGTTGGCGGTGACGATGGGGGCTGCACTTGTGTTCAACGAGGGCGTCGGCTGGCGGCGCTGGCTGGCCATCGCGATCGGTTTTGCCGGCGTGCTGATCATCGTGCGGCCGGGCTTCGAAGGGTTCAGCGTCTATTCGCTGCTGGCGCTGGCCAGCGTTGCCTGCTGCGCAGTGCGCGACCTTGCTACCAAGCGCGTCCCGCAGGCGATCCCGACCTTGCTGGTGTCGACCGCCACGGCGCTGGCCATGACGGTGCTGGGCGCGGCACTGCTTTCGCCGATGGGCGGCTGGACGCCGATGAGCGGCGAAGCCACGGCGCTGCTGGCGCTGGCGGCGGTGCTCGTGCTGATCGGCTACCAGTTCATCATCATGGCGATGCGGTCGGGCGACATCGCCTTCATCGCGCCGTTCCGCTACACCGCCCTGCTCTGGGCGATCCTGCTCGGCCTGGTCGTCTTCGGCGACATCCCCGACCTGCCGATGATCGTCGGCGCGTCGATCATCGTCGGTTCCGGCCTCTATGCGCTCTACCGCGAACGGGTCGTCGGCAAGCGACAAACCGCCGCCGAAAGCGCTGGACCTGACATGGCGCCGGACGGCATATAGATCGCCCCGAGACCCCGCGATTTCGGGCTGAAGAGAAGACGGCGGATCATGGACAGGGACATTGCAGGGATCATTCTGGCCGGCGGCCAGTCACGGCGCATGGGCGGTGGCGACAAGACGCTGCTTGCGCTGGATGGCCGCAGGCTGCTCGACCATGTCGTCGCCCGTCTTGCTCCGCAGGTGGGACCGATGGCGCTGAGCGCCAATGGCGATCCGCTGCGCTTTGCCAGGTTCGGGCTGCCGGTGCTTGCCGATACGGTGGAAGGCTACGCGGGACCGCTTGCCGGAATACTGACCGGCCTGGAATGGGCGTCCATGGCTTGCAACGGGGTGGTCACCGCCGCCGGCGATACGCCGTTCCTTCCCGAGGACCTGGTCGAACGGCTTGTTGCGGCAGCAGCCGAACGGCCCGGGGCCATCGCCGTTGCCAGTTCGGACGGCAAGCGGCATCCGACATTCGCGCTCTGGCCGCTCGGTCTGCACGACGCCTTACGCCGGTTCCTGGTCGATGAGGACAACCGGCGGGTCTCCGCCTTCATCGAACGGCATGGCTTTGTCGAGGTCGAGTTTCCGATGTGGAGTTCCGGCGAACACGCGATCGATCCGTTCTTCAACATCAACACGCCCGATGACCTTGCGGCGGCCGAGCGTCTGTTGCAGAGCATCAAACCATGAGACGCGTCTTCGGCATCACCGGCTGGAAGAATTCCGGCAAGACCACACTGACCGAAAAGCTGGTCGCCGAACTGGTGCGGCGCGGCTGGAAAGTGTCGACGGTCAAACATGCCCATCATGATTTCGACATCGACAAGCCGGGTGCGGATAGCTTCCGCCACCGCCAGGCCGGCGCGACCGAGGTCGCGGTGGTGTCCGGTCGCCGCTGGGCGTTGATGCACGAATTGCGCGGCGAAGACGAGCCGACGCTGGACACTATCCTGTCGCGGCTGGGGTCCTCCGATATCGTGCTGGTCGAGGGCTACAAGCGCGAGGCGCACAAGAAGATCGAAACGCGGCGTCTGGAGGCCAAGGACCGCACGCCGCTTGCAGCCGGCGATCCCAACATCGTGGCCATCGCCGCCGACTTCGCGGCGGATGGACAAGGTCTGCCTGTGTTCGATCTCGACGACGTGAAATCGATAGCCGACTTCGTCGAAGGCGTCTCAGGCCTGAAGCGCTGAACGGGCCGGCAAAACATCGTTCAGCCGCCGCCGAACTTGTTTCCAGACTCTAACCTTACGTCATCTTTGGCCGGGGATGCAAATCCCCGAGGCCACTGTTTTGCAGTTGCTTTTTTCGGAGAAAGAGTGGGAGTATCGCCGCCAGCGGGCGGTTAAAAAGCACCGCCCTCAGAGCCGCATGGAACAGCGGCCGGGACAATATGAGAGGATCATCATGCATATTGCATTGCGTATCGCGCTCGCCGCATCGGCCGCGCTGCTGACCTTGGGCGTCGCCCAGGCTCAGGAAAAAACCCTGAAGATCGGCACGGAGGGCGCCTATCCGCCATTCAACAACTTGACTTCCGACGGGCAGCTCGTCGGCTTCGACATCGACATCGCCAAGGCTCTCTGCGACGAAATGAAGGTGAAGTGCACCTTTGTCGCCCAGGATTGGGACGGCATCATTCCGGCGCTGCAGGCAGGCAAGTTCGACGCCATCGTCGCGTCGATGTCGATCACGCCAGAGCGCGCCGAAAAGGTCGACTTCACGCATAAATACTACAACACGCCGCCGGCGATCGTCGCGCCCAAGGACAGCGACATCAAGGGCGTGAGCAAGGAAGACCTGGCCGGCAAGACGATCGGCGTACAGGGTTCGACCACGCATTTCAACTATTCGACCAAGACCTACACCGACAGCACGGTCAAGCCCTATCCGACCGCGCAGGAATACCAGCTCGACCTCGCCAATGGCCGCCTCGATGCCGCCAATGACGACATCGTTGTGTTGCAGCAGTGGCTGGATTCGCCTGACGGCGCCTGCTGCAAGCTGATCGGTGCGATCAAGCCGGTCGTCGAAATCCACGGTCCGGGCGCCGGCATTGCGGTGCGCAAGGGCGAGACCGACCTGGTCAACCAGTTCAATGCCGCGATCGACGCCATTCGCGCCAACGGAAAATACAAGGAAATCAACGACAAGTACTTCAAGTTCGACGTCTACGGCGGCGATTCCTGATCGCGGCCTTCTGATCCAGAGAACGGCGGGATAGTCCCGCCGTTCTTGCAAGAACAGGCCGGGCACGAGGGGTGCTGCGGCGTGACTCTCCAAAGGCATTTGGGAGAACAGGCGAGCGGATGCTGAGCGTTTGGACGCTTCTCAGTTGGGGACCCGATGGCTGGCTTGACGACATCGTCTCTGGTGCCGCCGTCACCGTTCTTCTGGCGCTGGCAACCCTACCAATCGGTTTGACGATCGGCTTTTTCATAGCGCTGGGCAAACAGTCCGAGGAGCCCTCGCTGCGCATCGCGGCCAACATCTACACGACGATCTTCCGTGGATTGCCCGAGCTGGTGACGCTGTTTCTGTTTTTTTTCGGCGGCCCGCTGATCCTGCAATATCTCATCAGATTGGTAAGACCCGAGGCGACCATCGACGTTAACGCCTTCGTCGCCGGCATGATCGTGCTTGCCATTATCTTTTCGGCCTATGCCAGCGAGGTATTCCTTTCGGCTTTCCGGGCCATCCCCAAGGGCCAATATGAAGGCGGCTATGCTGTCGGCCTTTCATATGCGCAAACGATGCGCAAAGTGATCTTGCCGCAGTTGGTCCGCATCGCGTTTCCAGGCTTGGAGAATTGCTGGCTGAGCCTGCTGAAGGACACGTCGCTGGTGTCGGTGGTCGGCCTGGCTGAGACTCTGCGTCAAGCCGGCGTGGCAGCACGCGTCACCAAACACACCTTCCTGTTCTTCAGCGTGGCCGCGGTGGTGTTTCTTATCCTGGCGGTCGTTTCATCCTTGGCTACCGGCGCCATACAGCGCTCGCTTAGCCGGCGGGAGGCACGGCGATGAGCGTTGTGGCCGACGCCAAGACGGCTGTAGAACGGCCTCCCCCGCGTGCACGTGGCTGGCCGCGTTCACGCATCATCGGTTATGTGCTGATAGGCATCTGGATTGCTGCCGGCGGCGGCATCGTCGCCTATATGGCTTGGGCCTGGAACGGCGAACTCTTTGCCAAATATGGTCCGAGCTACATAGAAGGCCTCGGCGTCACGCTTTCGCTGGTCGGCATTTCGATTGTGCTGGGCGCCATCCTGTCGCTTCCCGTCGCCTATGCGCGCATGTCGAAGAACCGCATCCTGTCCGGTCTTGCCTATTGCTATGTTTATTTTTTCCGCGGAACGCCGCTGCTCGTGCAGGCCTTTCTGGTTTACTACGGGGTCGGCTCGTTCAAGCCGCAACTCGAGATGGTTGGGCTGTGGGGCTTTTTCCGTGAGGCGTTCAACTGCGGCATCTTTGCCTTTGCCCTGAACACGGCTGCCTATCAGGCTGAGATCCTGCGTGGCGCCATCGAAAGCGTGCCGAAGGGCCAGTGGGAGGGTGCTGCTTCACTCGGCCTGCATAAATTGCAGACGTTGTGGAAGATCATCCTGCCGCAAGCTTTGGTCGTCGCGCTGCGGCCCTATGGCAACGAGCTTATCCTGATGATCAAGGCGTCCGCGATCGTCGCCATCATCACCGTGTACGATCTGATGGGCATGGCAAAGCTTACCTACTCCCGCACCTTCGATATCCAGGCCTATATCTGGGTCGCCGTCGTGTATCTGGTGATTGTCGAGATCTTGCGTCATGGCATCGAATGGATCGAACGCCGGATCACCATCCACCTCAAGCGCTGACAAGTTTCCGGATTTAGGCCCAAGACACGACCGGCATCAGCATCTTGACGAATCCGCCGCAAGGCCTAGACGTTCCACGGCAAATTCTCGTTTCCTCTGGAAGGTAGGCCTATGGCATCGGTGGCATTTCTCGGTCTTGGCGTCATGGGTTACCCGATGGCCGGGCACCTCAGGAACAAGGGCGGCCACGACGTCACCGTCTACAACCGCACCACGGCAAAGGGCGAGCAATGGGTCGGCCAGCATGGTGGCCGGTTTGCGGCGACGCCCGCAGAAGCGGCCGAGGGCAAGGATTTCGTCTTCTCCTGCGTCGGCAATGACGACGATTTGCGCTCGATAACGACGGGCGCCGACGGCGCCTTCAAGGCGATGAAGAAAGGCGCGGTCTATATCGACAACACCACTGCGTCGGCCGAGGTCGCGCGCGAACTGGCCGAGAAGGCGGACGCACTTGGCTTTTGCTTCCTCGATGCGCCGGTCTCAGGCGGTCAGGCCGGTGCCGAAAATGGCGTGTTGACCGTCATGGTCGGCGGCGGTCAGGAAGCCTTCGACAAGGCGAAGCCGGTGATCGAGGCCTTCGCCCGAATGGTCGGGCTGATGGGGCCGGCAGGTGCCGGCCAGCTCACCAAGATGATCAACCAGATCACCATCGCCGGGCTGGTGCAGGGATTGGCCGAGGGCATCCATTTCGGCAAGAAGGCCGGGCTCGATATCGAGAAGGTCATCGAGGTGATCTCCAAGGGTGCCGCCGGCTCGTGGCAGATGGAAAACCGCCACAAGACCATGATTGCCGGCAAATATGATTTCGGCTTCGCCGTGGACTGGATGCGCAAGGATCTCGGTATCTGCCTCACCGAAGCCGACCGAAATGGCGCCAAGCTGCCGGTGACGGCGCTTGTCGACCAGTTCTACAAGGATGTGCAGGCGATGGGCGGCAGGCGCTGGGATACGTCCTCGCTGCTGGCGCGCCTGGAGAAGTAGACCCGCGATGTCCCTGCCCGGCCCGAGTTGGAGCGCGCGGGACATCATCACCCATCTGCGCTTGATCGGTACCGAGGCCAATCGCGCCGGCATGGCGCGGTTCGGCATCAATACCGCGACCGCGATGGGCGTCGGCAATTCCGATTTGCGGCCACTGGCGCGCAAACTGAGGAAGAACCATGAACGCGCGCTGGTGCTGTGGGATAGCGGCATCCGCGAAGCGCGGCTGATGGCGGCCTTTACCGGCGAGCCGAAAAAGATCACCGTCGGACAATGCCGGCGCTGGGCCGGCGATTTCGATAGCTGGGAGATCGTCGACACGGTCTCTGATCTGTTCATTGACACGCCGTTCTGGTGCGAGCTCGTTGAGGAATTCGCCAAGGACGAGCGCGAGTTCGTCCGCCGCACGGCCTTCGCCATGCTGGCCTGGGGAGCGGTGCACCTGAAGAAGGAGCCGGATGCGACGTTTTCGTCCTATCTGCCACTGATCGAGCGCCATGCCGGTGATCCACGCAACTTCGTCAGGAAGGCGGTGAACTGGGCGCTCCGGCAAATCGGCAAGCGATCGGCCCGCTTGCACGGCCCTGCCCTCGCGCTTGCACAAAAACTCGCGGCCTCGGCCGACAAGACAGAGCGCTGGATCGGCAAGGACGCGGTGAAGGAACTTTCCGATGCCAAGACGGTCGAGCGGCTCGCCGCCAGAAAAGCCTGATCTGATCAACATCCGCTTTGTCGAGGTGACGCGAGCGACGCGCGTGGATTTCGAAGGGTTTTTCGAACAACCGGGCGCGCCGAAATATTGCTGGTGCATGGCTTGGCGCAATCTCTCCAGCCGCGAGCATGTCGACAACGACGAAAAGAAACGCGCAATGATGGCGCTCGTCGAGGCCGGCACGCCGGTCGGCATTCTTGCCCAGGCCGATGGCAAGACCGTCGGCTGGTGCTCGGTCGCGCCACGCCAGACCTATCGCAAGCTGTCGCGCCACCAGGACGACAGCGAGACCGGCATCTGGTCGATCGTCTGCCTCTACGTGCCGAGGGCATTGCGCGGCGGCGGCCTCGCCGGCGCATTGCTCGATGCGGCGATCGATCATGCGTTCGCCAAGGGCGCCGGGACGATCGAGGCCTATCCGGTCGACAAGGCATCGCCGAGCTACAGTTTCATGGGTTTTCGCGACATGTTTTTGGCCCGCGGCTTCCGCGAGACCGGCATGGCCGGATCTCGCAGACATGTGATGCGGCTCGAGCGTTGACGACATTGCTGGCGGCGTCTTTACTTGGAGCCAAAGGAAGCGGCCGATGAGCAACCGTCTCACATCAGGCACAGCGCTCGCAGCTCTGTTGTTTGTGTCCACTGCCGCCGATGCCTCGGCCGAGACCGCGCATGTATTCTGGAAGGATCTGCGCCCGGCAACTCAGGCGGTCGCCGAAGATGCCGGCCTGCCAATGATCGCGGCAAAATTGCCCGACCACGGCGAGACATTGTCCATCAATCTGCAGGACAAGACCATTCAGATAGCCGGCTATGCGCTTCCGGTCGATCGCGACGGCGACCTTGTCTACCAGTTCCTGCTGGTGCCGTGGACGGGCGCCTGCAGCCATATGCCGACGCCGCCGCCGAACCAGATCGTGCTGGTCACGCCGGCACATCCATACAAAATGTCGGAAGCCTACCAGCCGGTCTCCGTCACCGGCACGCTGCAGCCGAGCATGGAGAAGAGCCAGCTTTTCATCCTCGACGGCGTCTCGGTCATCCAGTCGGGTTACACTGTGCGCAAGGCAGAGGTGGCAAGCGTCGACACCGTGCCGGACACGATGACGCTGCCGGTGAATTCGCCCTGGAGTTTCCTCAACAAAAAGAAGAACTAACTCATTGAGCCTCAGGCGGCGTTGGCGCCCGATTCCTTGTCCAGCACCATGTAGTCAAGCGGGATTTCGGTCGTGTACTTGATCTGCTCCATGGCGAAAGAAGACGACACGTCGCGGATCTCGATCTTGGCGATCAGACGCTTGTAGAATGCGTCGTAGGCGGCGATGTCGGGCACCACGACGCGCAGCAGGTAGTCGACATCGCCGCTCATGCGGTAGAACTCGACCACCTCCGGAAACTCCTGGATGACCTCGGAAAAACGCCGCAGCCATTCATGGCTGTGCGAATTGGTGCGGATCGACACGAAGACGGTGACGCGCACATTGACCTTCTCGTGGTCGAGGATGGCGACGCGCCGCCTGATGACGCCCTCTTCCTCGAGCTTCTGGATGCGCCGCCAGCACGGCGTGGTCGACAGGCCGACTTTCTTGGCGACATCGGCGACCGCGAGGGTCGCATCCTCCTGCAGGAGGCGAAGGATTTTTCTGTCAAGGCGGTCCATTGGATGCTCCTGATGCATGTCGCCCAAAAGTGCGCAGCGGTTTTGGGATAACGACATGCAGAAAACAAGAAATCAAAGCGCGTCAAGGCTTCCCTTCAGGCGCGACGCGCTTTGGGGAATAGTTTGGCTATATTCCCTTTTATCCGGGGCTTTCACAAGAACGAAATTCTCCCAACCGCCACAAAAGCGAGTGATTTCTTGCAAGATGGCTAAACAAGGCGATAGCGGATTTCCGACCTCAGGAACGGCAGCAAATCCATTTCGAACCATGGGTTCTGCTTCAGCCATCCCGTGTTTCGCCAGGATGGATGCGGCAGTGGCAGCACTTTTGGGTTTGCCGGCGCGCCCCATATGGCGCGCCAGTCCTTCACCGTTTCGGTCAGCGAGGAACGGCGCGTGGTGCCCATGTGCCAGGATTGCGCGTAGATGCCGATCGTCAGCACCAGTTCGATGCGCGGCATCAGCGCCATCAGCGGTGCACGCCATGCCGGCGCGCATTCGCGGCGCGGCGGCAGGTCCGCGCCCTTGGCGTCCTGGCCGGGAAAACAAAACCCCATCGGCACGATGGCGAACTTTTCCGTGTCGTAGAACTCCTCGCTGCTGACGCCGAGCCAGTTGCGCAGCCGGTCGCCGGAGGCGTCGGTAAAGGGCATGCCTGTGATGTGAACCTTGGTGCCCGGCGCCTGGCTGGCAAGCAGGATGCGGGCGCTCGACGACGGCCGCAGCACCGGACGCGGCTCGTGCGGCAGCGGCCGGCCGAGCGGGTGCTCGACGCAGATGCGGCAGGCGCGGACCTTGGCCGTGAAGCTATCCAGTTCCGCGCTCATCCTCAGGCGGCGGCGCTTGGCCGGCTCGAAATTGCCGCGTGCCAGCGCAGCACGTTGATGCACTCTTCCGGCACCTTGATGCGCGCCGGCTTCATGAAGTCGATGGCGATCAGGCCGGTGATGTCGGCGATCGAATAGCTATCGCCGGCAGCGAATTCCCGTTGCGCCAATTCGCCGTCGAGCAGCTTCAGGAATTCGATCGCTTTCGGTTTGTTGGCCTCGCCCCATTCGGGGATCTGCGGAATTTCCCATTCCTTCATCGCCGGATGGATGTGGCGAAAAGCCTGCGCGACGCAACTGAGCAGATTGAACTCCATGCGCCGTTGCCACATCTCGACCCTGGCCTTGCCGAGCGCGCTGCGCCCGAACAGAGCCGGCTCCGGATACAGTTCCTCGAAGTAGCGGCAGATGGCGACGGATTCGGTGATGATGGTGCCGTCGTCGAGTTCGAGCACAGGCAGGCGCCGCAGCGGGTTGCGTGAGCTGATCGGCTCTTGTTGGTGCCCAAGCGCGCCCATATCGACGGGCACCAAAGGAACCTCGATCGCTTTCTCGGCGAGGAAAACGCGGACCCGCCGCGGATTGGGCGCGCGGCCGCCGTCGAACAGTTTCATCCAATCCCTCCCGATTTGTCCTGACAAACATAGGGTTCATGCGCCTATTCGCCATCACCGGAAGCGGAAAAACTCGCGCATGGCGTCGCCGATCGAGGCCAGGGTGCCGTGCTTCCTTTCGACCAGGTCGTGGCCATGGGTGTCGCGCCAGTCATGCGGTTCGTCGAAGGTCCCGGCCCAGATGCCGGCCTTGCCGGCGCGGGCGCCGGCCTCCTCGGTCTCGAAATCGCCATAGGCGACTGCCCAGCCGGCCTCGACCTGGGCGCGGTTGAGATCCGTACCGCCGGCCTTGCAGTCGCCAAGCAGCCGGCCGTAGCGATCGCGCTGCCAGCCGCTGCAGGAGACGGGCCTGCCGGCGATCAGCCGCACCAGCGACTGGCGCGCAAGGTTGCCGCAGGGATAGTCGGCGCCGTCCTTCCGGCAGACCTGCTGGTATTCCGGCGCGTCGATGGCGCGCATGCGGATGCGCTCGCTGCCGAGCGTGATCGAATCACCATCGTTAACGATGGCAGCACCTTCGGCCTTGCGGGTCTCGAACCGGTCGAGGCGCGCCGCCAGCAGGATCAGCAGGCCAAGGAGGATGACCGTCAGTCCGTAGTCCAGCAGTCTGCGCCATAGGCTGCGCGGCGGTGGCGGGGCGTAGCGCCGGCGCGGCCTCGGCGACCACGAACGGCTCATATGGCAAACAGTCTCTTAATCATTCGAACGTAGCTTAACGAATTGAAATCGCTGCGCGCATAAATCGAAGTTACCATGCCTTTGCTACGCTCGAACACAGCGGACAAATTCATTGTGGACCGCAGGAAACCGCATCGCAACAGCGATGTGGCGCGCGCGGTGCGCAGGACGCGTGACCGTCTCTCGCAGCAGGCCGGCAACCTCGACTTCGACCGCGAGCTCCTGAAGCTGCATGCTCGATCGATGATGGGTGGAGCAATCGCCATTCCGCTGCTTGTGCTGGCGATCGCGGCAGCAGGCCTGCTTGCTGGAATGGACAAGCAGATCGCCGTCTGGGCGCTGTTCATGCTCATCTGCTACACCATCGTTTCGCTCATGGCGCGTCGCGTCGAACGCGCGGAAGCTTCCGAACTCGACCCGTCGCGAACGCAAAGGGATTTCCTGATCGGCCACTCGCTGTGCGGCCTTGGCTGGGCCTGGTTCGCCTGGCTCGGTTGCGCAACCTGCCAGATCGACCAGTTGCAGGTGGTCAAGGCGATGGTGCTGCTGGTTGCCATGGCGGCGACCGCTATCATGGCCTCGTCGCTGAGCGGCGCCCTGCTGGCGACCTTTGCCGTTCCGGCGGCGGTCTATGCCTATGCCGGCGCACGGTTCTGGATGCCGATCGAGGTGATCATGGCCGCGCTGCTGGTCGCAGCCTTGCCTTTCTTCATTTATGTCGCGCGTAATCTCAACCGTTCGTCAGTGATGCTCTTGTCGTTCCGGTCCGAAAAGGACGCTCTGATCGCCGAGGTCGAGACGGCGAAATCGATGTCGGACGAAGCGCGGCGGCGGGCCGAGGATGCCAATCTGGCCAAGTCCCGCTTTCTCGCTTCGATGAGCCATGAGCTCAGGACGCCGCTCAACGCCATCCTCGGCTTTTCCGAGGTGATGGCCAACGAAGTGCTCGGGCCGATGAGCAACCCGACCTACCGCGACTATGCCCATGACGTACACGAGTCCGGCCAGCACCTGCTCGACCTGATCAACGAGATCCTCGACCTCTCCCGCATCGAGGCGGGCCGCTACCAGCTCAACGAGGAGCCGGTGATGCTGCTTAGCATTGCCGAGGATTGCTGCCACATGATGGAGTTGAAGGCGCGCAACAAGGACATCCGCGTCGTCCAGGATTTCGAAACCACCTTGCCGCGGCTGTTTGCCGACGAGCGCGCGGTGAGGCAGATCACGCTCAACCTTTTGTCCAACGCCATCAAGTTCACCGCATCCGGCGGCGAGGTCCGCGTGCGCGTCGGCTGGACGGCCGGCGGCGGGCAATACATCTCGGTCAAGGACAACGGCCCGGGCATACCGGAAGAAGAGATTCCGGTGGTGCTGTCCGCATTCGGCCAGGGTTCGATCGCCATCAAGAGCGCAGAACAGGGAACCGGGCTCGGCCTGCCGATCGTGCAGGGCCTGCTGGCCATGCACGGCGGCGAGTTCGAGCTTCATTCCAAGCTGCGCGAAGGCACCGAGGCGATCGCCATCTTCCCGCTCAGCCGCGTGATGGAGGAACTGCCGGCGCTGCCCACCAAGGCGGTTGCCGCGCGCAGGCGCTGAATCAGTTTCGAACAGCCGCCGCCATGCCCGAGCTGGTGAGTGCTGCTGCCTTGACAAGTCCGGCGGCGAGTGCGGCCCCTGCCCCTTCGCCGTGGCTCATGCCAAGGTCGAGCAGCGGCCGAAGGCCAAGCAGTTCGGCGGCCTTTGCGTGCCCCGTCTCCGGTGACAGGCTGGCCAGAAGACAATGGTCGAGCGCAGCCCTGTCGGCGGCATGCAGCACTGCTGCCGCGGCGGTCGCGGCGAAGCCATCGAGCAGCACCGGAATCTTCTGCATGCGGGCAGCCAGGATGGCGCCGGCGATCGCGGCGAACTCGCGGCCGCCGACCCGGCGCAAGGCCTCGAGAGGATCGCGCAAGCCGTCGCCGTGGAAAGCAAGTGCCACGTCGACCACCTCGGCCTTGCGCGCCAGCATTGCGGGATCGGCGCCCGATCCCGGTCCGACCCACTCGGCACCGCTGCCGCCGAACAGCGCAGCGCACAAGGCGGCGGCGACGGTGGAATTGCCGACGCCAAGATCGCCGAGGCAAAGCAGGTCGGCACCGCCGGCAATCGCCTCCATGCCGAAGGCCATTGTGGCGGCGCAGCCGCGCTCGTCGAGTGCGGCGTACTCGGTGATGTCCTCGGCCGGGATATGGAGCGCGAGGTCGAAAACCTTCAGGCCTAGGTCATTGGCGATGCAGATCTGGTTGATCGCAGCACCCCCGGCCGCGCAAAGCTCGACGGCATTGGCTGTGGCCGCCACCGGCCGCGGCGAAATGCCGTGACGGGTGACGCCATGGTTGCCGGCAAAAATCGCGACCAAAGGCCGGTTCACCGCCGGCGGGGCGCGCCCACTCCAGGCTGCGAGCCAGGCGGCAATGTCCTCGACACGGCCAAGCGATCCCCTGGACTTGTCGGCCTTGGCAAACAGTGTGCGGACACGCGCCTCGGCCTGCGAATCGGCCGGCGGCAGGTTTGCCAGCAGGTTGCGAAAATCGTCGAAAGGCAGTGCGCTGGTCATGTCGGTGGCGATCGTTGCTGGAGTTGGTCAGCGGCATAGCCGCCTTCCCTGGCCGGCACAACCGCCAGCGTTGACGCGAACGTGGCTGCTGGCGACGCATTCCCGAGGGCTTGCATTGGCCGTGGCGTTGCACCATGTGGAAGCTAGGCAAGAGAATGTCATGACGGCCATCGAATCCCCGTGCATCCTGGTTTGTTCGATCGACATGAAAACCGGCTTCTGTTTCGGCTGCGGCCGCACGCGCGAGGAAATCGGCGCTTGGATCGGCATGACCGCGGAAACACGCCGCAGCGTCATCGCCGAATTGCCAGCAAGGCTGGAAACAGTCGAGCGGCGGCCGCGCCGCGAAACGCGCCGCACCCGCATGGCGCGCGAACGCGACGTGCTTTCGTGAAACGGCAAAGCCAATGAGCCGACTGTTCTGGATCGTGATGATCGTGATCGGCGCGGGACTGATCCTGCTGATGATCAACGATTCGGCCGGCAGCACTTTCGGTGTCGAGAACTACGATTTCAGCCGGCTGATCTGGCTTGGCGCGATCGGTGCGCTGATCGGCGCCAGCCTCATTCGCTCAGGCCGGCCACTGGGCGACATGGCCCGCAATCTCGGCACCTGGGCCGTCATCGCGCTGGCGCTGATCGCCGGCTATCAGTACCGCTACGAATTGCAGGATATCGCCAGCCGGGTGACCGCCGGCTTCGTTCCCGGCAGCCCCCTGGCGCTGGGCGTGGAAGACGGCCACGTGACGGTGACGCTGGACAAGGCCGACACTGGCCATTTCGAAGCCCGCGTCATGATCAATGGCGCGCCGATCCGGGCCGTCGTCGACACCGGCGCGACCAGCATCGTGCTGACGGCGGAAGACGCTCAGACCGCGGGCTTCAACCCTGCCGCCCTCAACTTCACCATACCGGTCTCGACCGCCAATGGCATGGCACGCGCCGCCGCCGTGAAGACCGACGAAGTTGCGATCGGCGGCATCGTGCGCAAGGACATGCCGGTGATGATCGCGGCGCCCGGCATGCTCGGCCAGAGCCTGCTCGGCATGAACTTCATCGGCTCGCTGTCGGGTTTCGACGTGCGCGGCGACCGGATGATCCTCAGGGACTGAAATCCGTCAGGCCGCTTCCGCGGCAACACCGCTGAAATCGACCGCGGCAAAGGCCGTCTTCAGCACGTTCGGTCCGGCGCCCGGCCTCGTCGCGTCGGTCGACAGGATCTGCCGGTAGCGGCGCGCGCCGGGCAGGCCGTGGAACAGTCCGACCATGTGGCGGGTGACATGGCCGAGCCGCCCGCCCTTCTCGATATGGCGGGCAGCGTAGGCCGCCATCGCGTCGATCAGCGCGGCAAAATCGAAGGCGCCGGGTTTCTCGCCGTAGAAGGCCGTATCGACTCCGGCCAGGATGCCCGGGGTGTGATAAGCGGCGCGGCCGAGCATGACGCCGTCGACATGATCGAGGTGCAGGCGTGCCGCTTCCAGTGATTGAATGCCGCCATTGATGCCGATGAATTCGTTCGATTTTCCGGCCTTCAGGCGATAGACCCTCTCATAGTCGAGCGGCGGGATGTCTCGGTTTTCCTTCGGGCTCAGTCCCTCCAGCCACGCCTTACGGGCATGCACCCACAGTGCGTCGGCGCCGGCCGCCAAAACGCCGTCGGCCAGCGCATCGAGCGCCGGCTCCGGATCCTGCTCGTCGACGCCGATGCGACATTTGACGGTGACAGGAATCTTGACTGCTGCCTTCATTGCGGCAACGCAGTCGGCGACCAGAACCGGCGTCTTCATCAGGCAGGCGCCGAAGGTGCCCGACTGGACGCGGTCCGACGGACAGCCGACATTGAGGTTGATCTCGTCATAGCCGAAGGCTTCGCCGATGCGAGCCGCTTCGGCCAGCTTCTGGGGATCGGAGCCGCCGAGCTGCAGCGCCACCGGGTGCTCCGCCTCATCGAAGCCAAGCAGCCGCTCGCGCGCACCCTGGATGATCGCATCGGCCACCACCATCTCGGTATAGAGCAGCGCACGGTGCGTCAATTGACGGTGAAAGAACCGGCAATGCCGGTCCGTCCAATCCATCATCGGTGCTATGGCCAGCCGGTTGATCAACATGCTCATCGTGTTCGTGTCCGCGCGGTGCATTCGCCCGGCGGCAACATCGGTTCGGCCCGGCGAGCCGCACCATTTAGTCTATTCTCGGTTTTTTTCAATCGGCGGGTGGCGGGAGCGCGGCCCGGCGATGTCATGCGTCGTCTCGGCGTCAGCGCTGGCAGCGAGTACGTCGCGTCGCGGTTTCGGGCAAGCGCCTTCTTGATGCGAAGTGATTGCTGTATCTGCCAAAGGGCCGTGGAACAAAAGAAAATCGCTGCGCGCCAGCTGGCGCGCAGATCTCAAATTACCCAACGATTGGAGCCGGCCTACCGCCTCAACGCGTAGACGTTTTCCATGCTTTCGCCACCGATCGGCAGCGCCATGTCGTCGTCCAGCAAACGGGTGATGCGGGCAAATCCGGTGAAAGCCTTCCTCGCCTCTTCGGCTGACATGTTGCCGGACAGCGCGGCGGAACAGCAATTCAAGGCGCACTGGTAAACCGGTCCACGCCGTCCTGTCGGCCACTTACGCAAGAACACCATGGCTTCGGCAACGCTATCGACTTCCTGCACTGGGTATCCCTGCCCGGGCGCAATGCGCACAGGCGTGAAGAAATGCAAGCGATCCATCTTTATCCTCCCGGCCGATCGCCTCCGCTCGATCGAACCCCATTAAACTCCCAGAAGGGCATTTGGTTCCAGAAAAAATTGAGCCGACCGCTAAAATAGTCTGGCGGCAAAACAACTGGGCATTCGGCTCCGATCCTTTCGCGAAATCGGCGGCGCGCGAATCACCAACGGACCAAGCGCATCAGTGGTCAGCGTTTAGCTTGTGTTGATAAGCGCGATTCTCATTGAATATCTTTAAGGCCAAAGCCGGCAAATGGATTGCTTGCTGGTTCCCCTGCGTCAGGCTTAACCTCCACGGCCAACGCGTGAGGGCGCGTTTTGCAAACAGGGGACACAAGCATGACCATACAAGGTGCATCGCCTGACCTGTATAACGAGGATCTCGCTCCAGCGAAGGTCCGAAACTGGGGACCGTTCTCGATCTTCAACGTCTGGACGTCCGATGTCCACAGCCTCTGGGGCTACTACCTGGCGGCAAGCCTGTTCCTGTTCTGCGGCGGCTTCGTCAATTTCATCATCGCCATCGGTATCGGCTCGCTGATCATCTATGTGCTGATGAACATGGTCGGCTATGCCGGCGTGAAGACCGGCGTGCCCTATCCCGTGCTGGCCCGCGCCTCCTTCGGCATCTGGGGCGCCAACATTCCAGCACTTGTGCGGGCCATCGTCGCCTGCTTCTGGTACGGCGCGCAGACCGCGGCGGCCTCCGGCGCAATCGTGGCGCTGCTGATCCGCTCACAATGGTTTGCCGACTTCAACCAGAACACCCACTTCCTTGGCCATAGCGGCCTCGAAGTGATCTGCTTCGTGGTGATCTGGGCGTTGCAGCTTCTGATCATCCAGAAGGGCATGGAAACGGTGCGCCGCTTCCAGGACTGGGCCGGCCCGGCGGTCTGGGTGATGATGCTGATCCTGGCGATCTATCTCTGCGTCAAATCTGGGAGTTTCGCCTTCACCAGCGACATCCCGATGGATGTGCTGCTTGAGAAGACCAAGGATGCGGGCGTTCCCGGCACGCCTGGCTCGTGGACGGCGCTGTTTGCGGTGGCGGCGATCTGGGTGACCTACTTCTCGGCGCTCTATCTCAACTTCTGCGATTTCGCACGCTACGCTCCCGACAACGCCGCCCTGCGCAAGGGCAATATCTGGGGCCTGCCGGTCAACCTCATCCTGTTCTCGCTGGTGGCCGGCGTCACCACCATCGCCGCCTACGACGTCTATCACGAAGTGTTGCTGCACCCCGACCAGATCTCGGCGAAATTCGACAGCTGGTTCCTGGCGGCACTCGCAGCGCTCACCTTCGCGGTGGCGACGCTCGGCATCAATGTCGTCGCCAACTTCGTCTCGCCGGCCTTCGACTTCTCCAATGTCTTCCCCCGCCAGATCGACTTCAAGAAGGGCGGCTATATCGCGGCGGTGATCGCGCTGTTGCTCTATCCGTTCGCGCCATGGGAAGGCGGGGCGGCACATTTCGTCAACATCATTGGCGCGACGATGGGGCCGATCTTCGGCGTGATGATGGTCGACTACTATCTTATCCGGAAGGGTGAGGTCGATGTCGAGGCGCTGTACCGGGAAGACGGCGAGTTCCGTTTCCAAGGCGGCTGGCACGTCAATGCCTTCATTGCCGCCGGCATCGGCGCCATCTTCTCCTCGATCCTGCCCAACTTCACCAACTGGCTGCCGGCCTGGTGGGGTGTCTATGGCTGGTTCTTCGGCGTCGCCATCGCCGGGGCCATCTACTACGTGCTGCGCACGATGGCGCTGGGAGCCGGAGCGAAGACGGCGAAGGCTTGAAGAGTAATATCGTCAGGGGCGGCGCAAGCCGCCCCTCCTCTATCGACCGACCATCTCGGCCAGTCTGCGCACCGTGTTCCAGTTGCGCGAGGTGCCGATGCCCAAGCGCTTGTGGCTTGTCGCTGCAATTAGCCGCGAACTTGGTGTCGCGCGCGAAAAGACGATCCAGATGTCGCCGCCGACTGCCTGCATTTTTTCGTCGTGGCCGACATAGGGCCGCAGCGCTGCGACAGCATCCGCTGGAACAGGCTTGCGCATCACCCGCACCGCCACCTGGTCCGCGGTTACAGCCGATTCGGTCGGAAACGGATTGCCGGCGGCAAGCGTCAGCCAGTCATCCGCGCGTCGCACGATGATGTCGACGTGGCGGCCGAAGGTCTTTTCGAACGCCGACTCCAGTCGCTGCTCCAGCACGGAAACGTCCGTGGCTTTCGCCTCGAAGACCAGATTGCCGGTCGCCACCAGCGTGCGCGGGTTCTTCAGGCCAAGGCTTTCCGCCATCGCCTTGAGGTCGGTCATGATGACGCGCCGTCCTTCGCCCAGGATGATGCTGTAGAGAAGTGCGACATAGGTCTGCATATCGCTAGACGAGGCGGCTCTGCTCCATCGCCGCCTCGATGAAGCTGGCAAACAGCGGGTGCGGGTCGAGCGGCCGGCTTTTCAGCTCAGGATGGTACTGCACGCCGATGAACCAGGGATGGTCGGGGTATTCGACGGTCTCGGGCAACACACCGTCGGGCGACATGCCGGCAAACACCAGGCCGCAATCCTCGAGCCGCTCCTTGTAGTCGACATTGACCTCGTAGCGGTGGCGGTGGCGCTCGGAAATCTGGGTGTCGCCATAGATCTCGGCGATCTTTGAGCCCTTGGTGAGTTCGGCCTGATAGGCGCCAAGCCGCATGGTGCCGCCGAGGTCGCCGGTTTCCTTGCGCTTCTCCAGCATGTTGCCCTTCAGCCATTCGGTCATCAGGCCGACGACCGGCTCCTTGCTCGGGCCGAACTCGGTCGAGGAAGCATGCTCGACGCCGGCCAACGACCTTGCCGCCTCGATGCAGGCCATCTGCATGCCGAAGCAGATGCCGAAATACGGCACCTTTCGCTCTCGCGCGAATTTCGCCGCCAGGATCTTGCCTTCCGAGCCGCGCTCGCCGAAGCCGCCGGGAACAAGGATGCCATGCACCTTTTCCAGCCACGGCGTCGGGTCTTCCTTTTCGAAGATTTCGCTCTCGATCCAGTCGAGCTTGACCTTGACGCGGTTGGCGAGGCCGCCATGCGAGAGCGCCTCGATCAGCGATTTGTAGGCGTCCTTGAGGCCGGTGTATTTGCCGACGATGGCGATGGTCACCTCGCCTTCCGGATTGTGGATGCGGTCGGAGACCTTCTGCCAGGGCTCCATGCGCGGCTTCGGCGCCGGGTCGATGCCGAAAGCGGCGAGCACTTCGGAGTCCAGCCCTTCCTTGTGATAGGCCATCGGCACATCGTAGATATGCGGCACGTCGAGCGCCTGGATGACCGCGCTCTCGCGCACATTGCAGAACAGCGACAACTTTCGGCGTTCTTCCTTGGGGATCGGTCGGTCGGCGCGGACCAAAAGGATGTCGGGAGCGATGCCGATGCCGCGCAGTTCCTTGACCGAATGCTGGGTCGGCTTGGTCTTCAGTTCGCCGGCCGTCGGGATGTAGGGCATCAGCGTCAGGTGCACGTAGACGGCGTTGTTGCGCGGCAAGTCGTTGCCGAGCTGGCGGATCGCCTCCAGGAACGGCATCGCCTCGATGTCGCCGACGGTGCCGCCGATCTCGCACAGCACGAAGTCGTAGTCGTCATTGCCGTCGAGGACGAAATGCTTGATCTCGTCGGTGACGTGCGGAATGACCTGCACGGTGGCGCCCAGATAGTCGCCGCGCCGCTCGCGCTCGATGATGTTCTTGTAGATGCGGCCGGTGGTGATGTTGTCCTGCTGGTTGGCCGAGCGGCCGGTGAAGCGCTCATAGTGGCCGAGGTCGAGATCGGTCTCGGCGCCGTCGTCGGTGACGAAGACCTCGCCATGCTGATACGGCGACATCGTTCCGGGATCGACGTTGAGGTAAGGATCGAGCTTTTTGATGCGCGCGCGGTAGCCTCGCGCCTGCAAGAGAGCCCCAAGGGCCGCTGCGGCGATGCCTTTTCCGAGTGAGGAAACCACGCCGCCAGTGATGAATACATATCGCGCCATGGGATTCATCGCTTAACGCGGCCGGATTGATTCCGCCAGAGAAAAAACCGCCGCGAAGGCTTTTTCCCAAGAAGGCGCGAAGCCCTGAGGGGCCAAATAGTGTTCCGATCAAAACAAAAGGGCCGGCTGAGCCGGCCCTTTCGGCATGATGGTTGAAGGCATCAGATGATGACGACCTTTGTCGTTAGATAATAACGACCTTGGTGCCGACCCTGACCCGGCTGTAGAGGTCCATGACATGCTCGTTGATCATGCGGAAGCAGCCATTGGAGGCGCTGGTTCCGATCGACTGCGGCGCGATGGTGCCGTGGATACGCAGGTGCGTGTCCTTCTTGCCGTCATAGAGGTAGATGGCGCGTGCACCGAGCGGGTTCTCGCCGCCGCCGGGCATGCCGTCCTTGTACTGGCCATAGTGCTTCGGTTCACGCTTCTGCATGTCGAGCGTCGGGATCCAGCGCGGCCATTCCTGCTTGTCGCCGACCGCAACCGTGCCCTTGAACTGCAGGCCTTCGCGGCCGACCGCAATCGCATAGCGGCGCGCGGTGAAAGCCGAATCGACCAAATAGAGACGGCGGGCACTGGTGTCGATGACGATAGTACCCGCATCGTAGCCGGTGAATTCCACTTCCTGCGGCACGAATTCCGGCTTCACCTTGAACTGCTTCTTGGCTTCCTTCTTGGCAAGCACCTGATCGAGCGCGCGCGTCTCCGGCAGCAGCGACATCGACGAGGATGAGGTGCCGCCGAACAGGCCGGCGAAGAGCCCGATGTTGCGCGGCTTCTGGCCGGGCGCTTCGCTGCGCAATTCGCCATTGTTGCCAGTCAGCGCCACGTTCATGGCCTCGGCCGGGAGCGTTTCGGCGGACTGGATCGGCGCGATCGGCTGAACCGGCTCGATGATCTTGACGGTCATCTTGCCCAGCTTGGCGTCCGCCACCTTGGTTTCCGCCGCCTGGCCCTTCTTGGCCAGGAATGCCTGACGTTCCGCGCCAGCCTTGGCCTTGGCCGCCTCGCGCATCGCCAGTTTCCTGGCTTCGAGCGCCTTGGCGCGAGCGGCTTCCTTGTCGGCTGCGATCTTGGCTTCGAGCTTGCTGATCTGAGCCAGATCGTCGGCGCTCGGATTTTTCTTCTTCTTGAGAAGCTTCAACTGCGCCGTATCGCTTTTGGCGGCGGCGACATTGATGACATCGGTCTTTCCAACCGACTGCTGTAAAACCATTGCCGGCGTGCCGGCGACGGCGGCCGAACTCATGCCGAGTACGGCGCAAAACCCCAGGAGAATGAAGCTGCGAAGCTGCATGGCGAAGATCCGATCGTTCAATGCTTGTTGCCTACGGCGTCGCCCGGCGCCCCCCAAGGACGCCGAAAGTGCCGCGCGCAATCTATAATCGATTAGCCACGGACGCCTCAAGCGCGCCATGGAGCTACGCTCGGTTGAATCTTCGTGATCATGCGGCATTTGCCGCGACTGTGTTCAAACGACAACAGATCGCGGCAACAAAGGCCTGTTCCATGCCGATAGGATCGGGATGGGGCTCTATTTTTTATCTTTTTGTTTTGAGCATGATTCCGCTTTTCGGGATCATGCTCTGCCGGCTACTGGTTCGGGACCTGCGGGGTGACCGGCAAGGTGACGCCATTGGCAGCCGGTGGGGTGGCCGGAGTCGCGGGCGCCGGCGTCGCCGGAGGCGTCGTCGCGGCATCGTTGCGGGAGGGCGGCGTTGGCGCGGTGCTGCCGGCGGGAGCCGGCGGCGCGGGAGTGCCTGCGGGCGCCGTGGTGCCCGGCAACTGGTTGAGCACGCCCTTGCCCGCATTGTCGGAGGTCGCCGGAGCACGGTCGAGGATGTCGATCGGCTTTTCGCCATAGCGGGCGAGAATGGACAATGTCAGCGAAGTGACGAAGAAGGCAGCCGCCAGGATCGCCGTCGCCCTCGTCAGCGCATTGGCGGCGCCGCGCGCGGTCATGAAACCAGAACCGCCGCCGATGCCAAGACCGCCGCCTTCGGAGCGCTGCAGCAGCACCACGCCGACAAGCGCGAGCACGACCATAAGGTGAATGACGATCAGTACGGTTTCCATAATTTATCCTGGCAAGGCCTTGCGCGGCCGCGAAGACGACCGGTGATTTGGAGGCGGCTCCTTACAATGCTTTAACGGCATTTCCAAGCCCGTGGCCGGAATATGGGAAGCATTGCAGTCTTTGCAACGATTTCGCCAGCGCCCAAGCCGGCAATGAGCTGCCTGTCTACACGATGTTCAAATAGGCCTCAGCGATGCCAAGAAAGTCCGCCGCCTTCAGGCTGGCGCCGCCGACCAGCGCGCCGTCGACATTGTCGATGCCGAGCAGCTCAGCGGCGTTGGAGGGCTTGACCGAGCCGCCATAGAGAATGCGCATCCTTGCTGCGGCGTCGCCGAGCAGATCCACCAGCTTTGCACGGATATGCGCATGGGCCTCGGCGACATCGGCGGCGGTCGGTGTCAGGCCGGTACCGATCGCCCAGACCGGCTCGTAGGCGATGATGGTGTTGGCGGCGGTAGCGCTCGGCGGCACCGAGCCGGCGACCTGGCGCGACAGGACTTCGAGCGTCGTGCCGGCCTCACGTTCGGCGCTTGTCTCACCGATGCAGATGATCGCCACCAGGCCGGCGCGCCAGGCTGCGGAAGCCTTGGCTTGGACCAGGGCATCGTCCTCGCCGAGATCGGAGCGGCATTCCGAATGGCCGACGATGACGTGGCTGGCGCCGGCGTCCTTCAACATCTCCGCCGAAATCCGCCCCGTATAGGCGCCGCTCTCCTTGGGATGGCAATCCTCGCCGCCGGTTCGCACCGGGGTGCGCGACAGGATCTCGACGGCATGCGCAAGCAAGGTCGCGGGCACGCAGACCACGGCTTCCGTCTCGGTGTCGAGCCCGCTCATGAAGCCATTGCCGATCGTCCTCAGCTCGTTCAGCGAGGCGCTGGTGCCATTCATTTTCCAGTTGCCGGCGACGAGCGGGCGGATTCCAGGCGTCATGGGCTTTGTTTCTCCGGGCGACATTGGGCTGCCGCCCTCACTATCAAAATCAGGCCACAAAGCAATCGACAGTGGACCGGAAGGGCGCTATTGCGCTTGTTTCAAACTCGGGCGCACGCAAAATGCGCAAAAATCGGAAGTATGCATGCTTGGTATCTTGAGAAACGCGGCGGGCACCTGGGTCGCGAAAGCGCTGCTGTCATTGCTGGTGCTGAGCTTTGCGGTCTGGGGAATTTCCGGGCGCTTGTCGGGCACTTTGGGTGGCCATCATTCGGTGATCACCGCCGGTGGCACGACTGTTTCGATCAACGAATACCGGCTCGCCTATGATCGCCAGGTCAGCGTCATGTCGCAGCAATTCGGTCAGCGTATCACTCACGAACAAGCGAAAGCGCTCGGCATTGACAACCAGGTGCTGGCGCAGCTCGTTTCGGGCGCCGTCCTCGATGAGCAGGCCCGCAAGCTCGGGCTTGGCCTCTCTAAGGACCGGCTTGCCGAACTCACGCGCGAAGACCCGGCCTTCAAGGGGCCTGGCGGCCAGTTCGACCGCAGGACGTTCGAATACCTGCTGCGCGAGGTCGGCATGCGACCCGAGGACTATCTGAAGAACCGCGCCCAGGTGGCGGTGCGCCAGCAGATCGTTGAGGCGGTTTCGGACGGCCTCAAGGCGCCGCAAACCTTCCTCAAGGCGGTGGCGCTCTATCGCGGCGAGGACCGCACGGTCGACTACCTCACCTTGCCGAAGACGCTGGTCGAGCCGATCGAGGCGCCGTCCGATAGCGTGCTGTCGGCCTATTTCGATGCCAATAAGAAATCCTATGCGGCGCCGGAATACCGCAAATTCTCCTATGTCAGGCTCGAGCCGCAAGACATCATGGATCTCAGCGCCGTAACCGACCAGCAGATCAGCGACGATTACAACAAGAACAAGTCGCGCTACACCACGCCTGAAATGCGCACCATCGAACAGCTGGTGTTCCAGTCGCCCGATGCGGCCAAGGCAGCGCTGGACTCGCTGAAAACGGGGGCGACCTTCGATAAGATCGTCACCGCCGAGGGCAAGACGCAAGCCGATACGCTGCTCGGTACGCTGGCCAAGGACAAGATCGCCGACAAGGCTGTGGCCGACGCGGCTTTCAAGCTTGCCGCCAATGAAGTCAGTTCTGTCGTCCAGGGCGCCTTCGGCCCGGTGCTTTTGCGCGTCACCGATATCAAGCCGGAAGTGGTGAAGCCGCTTGCCGAAGTGTCCGAGCAGATTCGCAAGGACCTGGCGCCGGGCGAGGCAAGCCGCATCCTGCTGGATGTGCACGACAATTACGAAGACACGCGCGCCTCGGGCAGTTCGCTCGCCGATGCGGCCGCCAAGCTGAAGCTCAAGGTCGTCACCATCGATGCGATCGACCGCACCGGCCAGCGGCCTGACGATACGATCGTCAACGACCTGCCGGAATCGGCGGAGCTCATCAAATCGGTATTCGCCGCCGAGCCCGGCGCCGAGAATGAGGGCCTGACCACCGCCGACAACGGTTTCGTGTTCTACGAGGTCGGATCGATCACGCCGGCGCGCGATCGCACGCTGGACGAGGTCCGCCAGAAGGTGGTGGCCGACTGGACGGCGGCGGAGTCAACCAAGCGCCTGACCGCTAAGGCCAACGAGTTGGAGAAGCGGCTCAAGGCCGGCACCACGCTTGATGTTATCGCCGGCGAACTCAAGCTCGAGAAGCAGACCAAGCGTGGCGTCAAGCGCGAAGCGGACGACGTCGATTTCGGCAAGGAAGGTGCGGCGGCGATGTTCGGCGTCGGTGAAGGCGGAACTGGGCTGATCCCCTCGCCCACCGGCGAAGGACAGATACTGTTCAAGGTCGCCGAAGTGTTCGAACCGGCTGGCGCCGATGCCAGCTCGGTGCCGGACGACGCGCAGAAATCCTTCACCGCCGGCATGTCGGACGATCTGCTAGACCAGTTGGTGGCGCAGTTGCAGACGCAATACGACGTCCGCATCGACCAGACCGCCGTTGCCCAGGCGCAGGCCAGATGAGCGCGCTGAAAACTCATATCGCCAAGGTCGCGGGCGGCACGCCGCTTTCTTTCGACGAGGCGCGCGAAGCCTTCGATATCATCATGTCGGGCGATGCGACGCCCGGCCAGATCGGCGGTTTCCTGATGGCGTTGCGCGTGCGCGGCGAGGCGGTGAGCGAGATCTCCGGCGCCGTCGCCACCATGCGCGCCAAGATGCTGCGCGTCGATGCTCCGCACGGTGCCATCGATATCGTTGGCACCGGCGGCGACAATTCGCACTCGGTCAACATCTCGACCGGGTCGGCCTTCGTCATCGCCGGTAGCGGCGTCCCGGTCGCCAAGCACGGCAATCGCGGCCTGTCTTCGCTGACTGGTGCCGCCGATGTGCTGACCGCGCTCGGCGTCAAGATCGACATCCCGCCGGAAACCATCGGCCACTGCATCCACGAGACCGGCGTCGGCTTCATGTTCGCGCCGGCCCATCATCCGGCGATGAAGCATGTCGGCCCGATCCGCGGCGAACTCGGCACCCGCACCATCTTCAATCTGCTTGGCCCGCTGTCCAATCCGGCCGGTGTCCTCAGGCAGATGGTCGGCGTGTTCCTGCCGGAATGGATCATGCCTGTCGCCGAAACGTTGAAGGCGCTGGGCACCGACCATGCCTGGGTCGTGCATGGCGACGGCTATGACGAAATCACCACCACCGGGGAGACGCAGGTGGCGGAGCTCGTCGGCGGCGAGATCCGCAGCTTCACGCTGACCCCGGAAGCGGTCGGGCTGAAGCGCCACAGCAAGGACGAGTTGCGCGGCGGCGACGCCGCCTACAACGCCAAAGCCATGCGCGACATGCTGGGCGGTGCCGCCGGTGCCTATCGCGATACGGTGCTGATGAATGCCGGCGCCGGACTGGTGGTGGCGGGCAAGGCGACGACGCTTGCCGACGGCATGGCGAGTGCTGCGCAAGCCATCGACAGCGGCCGGGCGCTCCAGGTGCTCGACAGGCTGGTCGCAATTTCGAACGGGTAAAGGCCTTGTCCGACATCCTGCGCAAGATCGAGGCCTACAAGCGCGACGAGATCGCCGCAGCGAAGCTCAGCGTGCCGCTTGCGGAGATCAAAGCGCGGGCGAAGGACGCCGATGCGCCACGCGGCTTTCTCGCAGCGCTCGAGGCCAAGCGCAGATCGGGCAGCTTCGCCCTGATTGCCGAGATTAAGAAGGCGAGCCCCTCCAAAGGGCTGATCCGTGCCGATTTCGACCCACCAGCACTGGCCAAAGCCTATGCGAAAGGCGGTGCTGCCTGCCTTTCGGTATTGACCGATGCGCCGTCCTTCCAGGGCGCGCCGGAATTTCTCACCAGGGCAAGAGCAGCCGTCGCCCTGCCCGCACTGCGCAAGGATTTCCTGTTCGATCCCTATCAGGTCTATGAGGCTCGCGCCTGGGGCGCTGATGCCATCCTGATCATCATGGCCAGCGTCGATGATGCCCTGGCGAGCGAGCTTGAAGCGACGGCATTCGAACTCGGCATGGATGCGCTGATAGAGGTGCATGATGAGGCAGAGACGCAGCGCGCTGTAAAACTCTCGTCGCAGCTGATCGGTATCAACAACCGCAATCTGAGAACGTTCGAAACCAGCCTTGAAACATCCGAGCGACTGGCGCCCATGGTGCCGGGCGGCCGGCTGCTGGTCAGCGAGAGCGGTATCTTCACGCATGACGATTGCCTCAGGATGCAAAGGAGCGGCATCGGCACCTTCCTCGTCGGCGAAAGCCTGATGCGCCAGCAGGACGTGGCGGCTGCCACGCACCTGCTTCTGACGGGCAAGGCGCCTGCCGAGGCTATCTGACGATGGCGCCCGCCCTCACCCATCTCGGTGCGCAAGGCGAAGCCAATATGGTCGATGTCGGCGACAAGGCCGAGACGACACGCACGGCGATCGCCGAAGGCTTTGTCACGATGCTTCCCGAAACGCTGGCGATGATCCTCGCCGGGGATGCCAAGAAGGGTGACGTGCTCGGCACCGCGCGTATCGCCGGCATCATGGCCGCCAAGAAGACGCATGAGCTGATCCCGCTCTGCCATCCGCTGCTCTTGACCAAGGTCTCGGTCGACATCGAGCCGGACCATTCGCTGCCGGGCCTGAAGGTCACGGCGCTCGCCCGCGTCACCGGCAAGACAGGCGTCGAGATGGAGGCGCTGACAGCGGCCTCGGTCGCGTGCCTGACAATCTACGACATGGCCAAGGCTGTCGACCGCGCCATGGTAATCTCCGGCATCAGGCTGGTCGAAAAGACCGGCGGCAAATCAGGCGATTACCGATCCCCCGACCACAAGGCAGGCGCCTAGATGGCGCTGGTTCCGGTCGCCGAAGCGCTCGAGCGCCTGCTTGAAGGCGCGCGGCCGACAGGCAGCGAAAGCGTCGCGCTTATCGATGCCGCTGGCCGGGTGCTCGCCGAACCCGTCGTGGCGCTGCGCACCCAGCCGCCGTTCAACGCCTCCGCCATGGACGGCTACGCCGTTCGGGCCGCCGATATCGCCTCGGTGCCGGCGCAACTTTCGGTGATCGGCATGGCGCCGGCAGGGCGTGGCTTTGACGGCGCCGTCCGCAATGGTCAGGCGGTGCGTATCTTCACCGGTGCGCCGCTGCCCGAAGGTGCCGACACCATCGTCATCCAGGAAAATGTCAGGGATCTCGGCGGCGGCGTCATCGAGGTGACGGAACCGACAGCCGAAGGACGCAACATCCGCCGCGTCGGTCTCGATTTCACCAAGGGCGATGTGCTGCTCGAAAAAGGCCGCCTGCTCGATCCGGCGGCACTCTCCCTGGCGGCCTCGGCCAACCATCCAAGCGTGAGCGTGGTCAGAAGGCCGCTTGTCGCCATCATCGCCACCGGTGACGAACTCCTGCCGCCGGGCAGCGAACTCGGCCCAGACCAGATCATCTCGTCCAATGCCTATGGCGTCGCCGCCGCTGCGCAGTCGGTTGGTGCGCGGGCGCTCGACCTCGGCATTGCCGCCGATCGCAAGGAGGCAATTGCCGCGCTGGTGAGGCAGGCGGTCGAGCAAGGCGCCGATGTCATTGTCACGCTCGGCGGCGCCTCGGTCGGCGACCACGACCTGATCCATGACGTGCTGACCGGCGAAGGCATGACGCTCGACTTCTGGAAGATCGCCATGCGCCCGGGCAAGCCGCTGATGTTCGGTCGGCTCGGGGAGATAAGCTGCATCGGCTTGCCCGGTAATCCGGTGGCGAGTTTGGTCTGTTCGCAATTGTTCCTGAAGCCGCTGCTGGCGCGGCTTGGCAGCCGCGGCTTCCAGCAGGACATGCGAGAGGCGCGCCTCGGAACCGCGATGCCGGCCAACGATCTCAGGCAGGATTATGTCCGCGCCGTGCTTCGGGAAGAGGCTGGCGTGCTAGTGGCGACGCCGTTCGGTATCCAGGATTCCTCGATGCTGAGAATGCTGGCCGATGCCGACGGGCTGATCGTGCGAGAGCCGTTTGCGCCGGCTGCTGCAGCGGGCGCCTCCTGCAGCGTGCTGATGTTGCGCTGAGCCCGTTCCCTTATTGGGCAACCAGTGTCCGGGTCAGCGGATGCTCCGGGTCGGCAAGACCGTCGATGATGCTGAAATGGTGCCGGTCCGGCTCAACCACCGAGCTGGTCGCGGCACCGAGGCCGATCCAGACATTGGCCAGCAGCGCGCTCTGGCGCAGGAACTCGGCGCGCTCGCCGCCGCCGACCCAGCAGGTCAGGCGTGCATTGTCCATCGGGCGCAGAAGGGCCGGGCTTTCGGTCAGCGCTTCGGCCTCGTCGATCGCAAGCGTCTCGTTCATGGCGGTACGCATGAGCGGGCGCAGGTCGTGCACACCCGAGATCGACATGACGTGACGTATGCGCCCAGTCACTTCGGGCGACAGAGCCGTGGTTGCACTCGCCATCCGGCTGGCGAGATGGCCGCCGGCCGAATGTCCGGCCAGCATCAGCTGCCCGTCGACCAGCGCCGCCGCCTTGCCGATCGCCGCACCGACCTCCCTGACGATGCCGGCGATACGTATCTCGGGACAAAGTGTGTAGGAAGGCATCGCCACCGCATAACCATGCCCGATCGGCCCGGCGGCAAGATGCGACCAGAAACTCTTGTCGAACGCTTTCCAGTAGCCGCCATGCACGAACACAACCAACCCCTTGGGCGAGGTGTTCGGCAGGAAAAGATCGAGCCGGTTGCGTGGTCTGTCGCCGTAGACGATGTCGAGCCGCGCCCTGCCCTCGGCCGAAAGAGCGTCACGAAAGGCCCGCGCGGGCTCGACCCAGGCGGCAGGCCAACGATCGCCGCCAGCGATGTTGGCGCCGTTTGTATAGGCGTTGTCCCAATCGGAAATACGATGTTCCAGCACCTGTGTCCTACTCCCAGGTTCTCTGCCGCTCAGGTGACGGCTGACTTGACGGCGAAACGTGCTTCCTTCCAGGCACCGCTGCGCAGGATGTCCTCCAGCACTTCGACAGCGTGCCACACATCGGCGTAGCCGACATAGAGCGGGGTAAAGCCAAAGCGTATGGTCGACGGAGCCCGGAAATCGCCGATCACGCCACGTTCGATAAGCGCCCGCATGATCTGGTAGCCATGTTCATGCAGGAATGAAATCTGGCTACCGCGCCTGGCGCTGTCGCGGGTGCTTTCGAGCGTCAGACCATAGGCACCGCATTTCGCCTCGACGAGTTCGATGAACAGGTTGGCCAGGGTGACGCTCTTCTTCCTCACGGCCGCCAGGTCGACATCGTTCCAGATGTCGAGCGCGCCCTTCAGCGTGCGCATTGACAGGACCGGCTGCGTGCCGCACAGAAACCGGCGGATGCCGGTGCCGGCTGCGTAGGCCTGCTCGAAGGCGAAGGGCCGCGCGTGGCTCCACCATCCGCTGAGCGGCTGCTGCACATCGGCATGATGGCGCTCGGCGGCATAGATGAAGGCGGGAGAACCGGGGCCGCCGTTCAGATATTTGTAGGTGCAGCCGACCGCGAAATCGGCGTTCGCCTTGTCCAGTTCGACCGGCATGGCACCTGCGGTGTGGCAGAGATCCCAGACGATCAGCGCGCCAGCGTCATGGGCGATGCGCGTCAGCGCCGTCATGTCACGCAGTTCGCCTGATTTGTAATTGACGTGGTTGACCAGCACCACCGCTACACACTCGTCGATCAGTTCTTCGATCGTCGGCGCGTCGACGCCAGCGAGGCGCAGCACAGTGTTCTTTCGGGTCGAGGCGACGCCTTCGGCCATGTAAAGGTCGGTCGGGAAACTGTCGCCCTCGGCGACGATGACGGGCCGATCCGGCCGCATGGCCATTGCCGCGTGCAGCAGCTTGTAGATGTTGATCGACGTCGTGTCGCAGACCACCGTCTGGCCGGGAGCGGCGCCGGTCAGGCGCCCCAGCTGGTCGCCGAGTTCGAGCGGCATGTCGAACCAGCTGGCAGTGTTCCAGGCGCGGAATAGGTCGTGTGCCCATTCTTCGGTCGCCGCCTTGCGCAGTTCGTCGAAGGCGGCATGCGAGGCAGCGCCCAGCGAATTGCCGTCGAGATAGATCACCCCTTCGGGCAGGATGAAGCGGTCGCGCAAGGAGCGCAGCGGATCCGCGGCGTCCATCGCTTCGACGGCCGCAAAATCAGGAATTCCCGTCATGATATGTCTGCTCCCCAGATCCGCACGACGCCGGCACGCAACGATGACACAGGCCGACGATCGGTACTTTCTCTCATCACTAGCCATCGCGCTGCAAGAACCTGCAGCGATGACTTATCGGCCCAACGACATCCCTCGACCCTGCTCAAAGTTGGCATTTTGAGTTCGTTTCGTTCACGGTGCATGGAGCGAGCTGGATGGTCAAACACGGCCCGACCCGGCATTGTCTTTGCCGAATGATTGCCGACGCCGAGCCCTCTTGAAAACGGCGACAGGCAATAACTGACAACAAAATCAATGCGATGAAGCCGGCGTCTAAAGGAACCGGGTACTCCCTGTCGATCGGAACATCGTTTCGGGAGCCTTAACCCATTCATTAAACTTTAAACAGTTGCGGAACACAAATGGAACAGATAGTGTTTGTTCTGGGTTTGTTTTTCTGATTCCGTTGGGGGCCGCGATGCTGACACGCAAACAACATGAACTGCTGATGTTCATTCATGAGCGACTGAAGGAAAGCGGCATTCCGCCTTCCTTCGACGAGATGAAGGAGGCGCTCGACCTTGCCTCGAAGTCGGGCATCCACCGGCTGATCACGGCGCTGGAGGAGCGCGGTTTCATTCGCCGGTTGCCCAACCGCGCGCGCGCGCTTGAAGTGCTGCGCCTGCCCGACTCGATTGCTCCTGGCCTCAACGCGGCGAAGAAGTTCTCGCCGAGCGTCATTCAGGGCAGTCTTGGGCAGGGCGGCCTCGGACGGCAGATCAAGCCGATGGCATCGTCGCGTACGCCCCAGGCGGGCAATGACGACGATGTGGTGGCGGCGGTGTCCATCCCGGTGATGGGGCGTATCGCGGCCGGTGTGCCGATCGACGCCATCCAGCATCAG
The DNA here is from genome assembly GCF_003601975.1 of Mesorhizobium waimense. Lineage (GTDB taxonomy): Bacteria > Pseudomonadota > Alphaproteobacteria > Rhizobiales > Rhizobiaceae > Mesorhizobium > Mesorhizobium waimense. The sequence goes on along the minus strand of NZ_QZWZ01000016.1, from coordinate 108,120 downwards.
ACGCACTCGATCTCGGTGCCGCCGGACATGATCATTGGCGGCGAGCACTACGCGCTGGAGGTCAAGGGCGATTCGATGATCGAGGCCGGCATCTTCGACGGCGATACGGTTATCATCCGCAACGCCAATACAGCGAGCCCGGGAGAGATCGTCGTGGCGCTGGTCGACGAGGAGGAGGCGACGCTCAAGCGCTTCCGCCGCAAGGGCGCCTCGATCGCGCTGGAGGCTGCCAATCCGGCCTATGAAACCCGCATCTTCGGGCCCGACCGGGTCAAGGTGCAGGGCAAGCTCGTCGGGCTGATCCGGCGCTACTGAGGCGCCGGCGATTGTTTTGGCGGGGGTTTGCTGGCCTGCCTTTCGGACCTCTTGTGAGGCGGCAGGCCCCTTGCCTCGCGTGAAAATCTCCGCTGCTCGCGCCAGGGCCGATACGGCTGCTCGACCGCGAAGTTTATCTCTGCCGGCGCGACTGCCGATTGTTGATCGAAGAAGACGGCTGCACTGCCGGCGCGGGCAAGCTGCCGTTTCCTGACGACAAGAACAAGCGGATTGCGGCAAGGTCGTAGGCGGTGGCGTCGTTGACGATGATCAGGGTAGCGAAAGCACACGCTCGCCACGCGTCCTTGCGGTCTTCCGCATACGCGATGATCGCGCCAGACGGATGCCGTGCGAGGCACAGACCGGCGCGTAGAAGGGCGAGCCCGGCGGCAGATCGGCCGGATCCATGTCGAACCGTGCGTCACCCTTCTCGAAGCTCTCGGGTTCGACAATGGTTTCGGACTTCACAGCGCGCTTCCAGTTGTCGGTGGTAGCTCGTTCGATCGTACCCGGTTGATGGCGAGTTCGCCGGCACCGATCGGCATTGCCACCAGATGCGCATCCTCCGAGATGAGCACGTCAGGCGTGCGAGTGTCGGAGACCGTCAGCAGGCCGGCGAGTGCGAACGGAACGGCTGCCAGCCTGAGCCATGTCGTCGCCATGGTGGCGATGACCAGCGCGATCGTCACCAGCAGCACCGACTGGATGGAGATCAGCCCGACGGCATCGACCGGTGAGCGTTCGGAAATCCATTCCGAGATCGCGATCATCGCAGCCAGCCCTTTGCCCATCAGATAGAGGGAGGGCCAATCAAGGCGGTCATATCCGGAGGAACTTTCCGCGCCGAAAGCGTGACGCGCTCCGGCGCGTAGCGCAGCTTCGGATGAGCGGTCGAGATGACGTCGATGGTCAGCTTGACGCGGCCGTTTTTCATCTCCTCCAGGCTGGCGAGCCGCCCGGTCAGCCGCGTCTGGATCTCGGAGCCGAGCATCTGGGTTCCGGTGCGCCAGCTCTCGACCTTGGCGGCGAGCACACCAAGCGCGCAGAGCAGTGCTGCCATGAAGCACAAATGCGTCTTTTGCCATGACCGCGAGGCCACCGCGCAGACCGCCGTCAAGGCGACCACGGCGACGGGTCTGTAGAAATCCGGCTCCGTCGCCAGCGAGAAATAGAAGATCACCCCGCATGCCAGAAACACCGGCACCAGCAGGAAGCCGATGCCGCGGTCAAGCTCCGTGCCAGCAGCCGTTGCGATGCTTCGGCGGATTGTGAGACCAGAAAGGCGGCGGAGTGATGCGTGGATCCGCCTGACCGCTGCTTTCGTGGGGGATAGGCGCCGGTACGCGATTGCCGGGCTCCAAAAGCTCAATGCCGGATTGCGGCACTGGCGACAGAACCGGCGCCGGCTCGGCGTAAGGAACATCGGCAAACAGGGCCCGCTCGCTGACGCTGCTCGTCGCGCCCTCGCCTTCCTCCGCACCCCGGCCTCGTCCAGCCGTCGGGTCTGCCCCTTGCGCCCCAGACCTCCTATGCTACATGAACGCGCAACGCGCGAAAGTCTGCGCAACCACACCCGCTTTCTGCGCTTTCCGAGAGTTCCATGTCCGACAAGGTCGTCACCCGCTTCGCCCCCTCGCCGACAGGCTACCTGCACATTGGCGGCGCGCGCACGGCGCTGTTCAACTGGCTCTATGCAAAGCACACCGCCGGCACGATGCTGCTGCGCATCGAGGATACGGACCGCGAACGCTCCACCGACGCCGCCACCGCGGCCATCCTCGATGGGCTGTCCTGGCTTGGCCTCAGCTGGGACGGTGAGCCGGTATCGCAGTTCGAGCGCGCGCCGCGCCACCGCGAGGTGGCTGACGAGCTGGTGCGCATGGGCAAGGCCTATTACTGCTATGCCACGCCGGCGGAGCTGGAGGCGATGCGCGAGGCAGCCAGAGCCAGGGGCCTGCCGCCCCGCTATGACGGCCGCTGGCGTGACCGTGACCCGTCGGAGGCGCCTGCAGGCGCCAAGGGCGCGATCCGCATCAAAGCGCCGACCGAGGGCGAGACCGTGGTTCACGACCGGGTGCAGGGTGAGGTGCGCTTCCCCAACAAGGATCTCGATGATTTCATCATCCTGCGTTCGGATGGCAATCCAACCTACATGCATGCGGTCGTCGTCGACGATCACGACATGGGCGTCACCCATATCATCCGCGGCGACGACCATTTGACCAATGCCGCGCGCCAGACAGTGATCTACAACGCCATGGGCTGGGATGTGCCGTCGATGTCGCACATTCCGCTGATCCATGGCGCCGACGGCGCCAAGCTGTCGAAGCGGCACGGTGCGCTCGGCGTCGAAGCCTATCGCGCCATGGGCTATCTGCCCGAGGCGTTGCTCAACTATCTGGCACGGCTCGGCTGGAGCCATGGCGACGATGAGGTAATGTCGATCAAGGACATGATCGCCTGGTTTGACATCGGCGACGTCAACAAGGGTGCCGCCCGCTTCGACTTCGCCAAGCTCGAGGCGCTGAACGGCGTGCATATGCGGCGCATGGACGATGCCGAGCTGTTCGACATCTTCGTCGCCACGCTGCCCTATCTCGAAGGCGGCCCAGCAATCGCGGCGCGCCTCGATGACAACAAGAAGGCGCAGCTGCTCGCCGCCCTGCCCGGCTTGAAGGAGCGGGCGAAGACTTTGGTCGAGCTCGTCGATGGGGCAGGTTTCCTGTTCGCCGAGCGCCCGCTGCCGCTCGACGACAAGGCGGCTTCATTGCTCGGCGGTGACGCACGCGCGGTCCTGACCGGTGCTCACACTGTTTTGAAGGCGGTTTCCGGCGAGTGGACTGCCGCTGCGGCGGAGGCGGCGATCCGCGAGTTCGCGCTGGCGGAAGGCCACAAACTCGGCGCCGTGGCCCAACCGGTCAGGGCCGCGCTCACCGGCAAAAGCACCTCGCCAGGCGTGTTCGACGTGCTTGCAGTGCTCGGCCGGGACGAAAGCCTGGCACGCATCGCGGATCAAATCGATTAGGAAAATTGGCCCAAGAAGATTGGCATTGAAAGCCGCGTTTCGCAGTGCAACATTAGGCCTTGGCCCAATCTGGCACGCACCTCCTAAAATGCGGTGGCGAGTACGCGCATTCCGGTGATTTGCAGGATTTGCCCTTGCCGGCATGAGGAACGAAAAGGAGTTTGCAATGACCGAAGCTGCGACAAAACTGGAATTTGGCGGCAAACCGCACGAGTCGACCGCAAAGCTCGAGCTCGCCGGCAAGACGCACGAATTCAAGGTGCGAGGCGGTTCAGTCGGGCCGGATGTCATCGATATCGGTTCGCTCTACAACACGACCGGGGCTTTCACCTACGATCCCGGCTTCACCTCGACGGCTAGCTGCGAGTCGGGGATCACGTTCATCGACGGTGACGCTGGCATCCTCCTGCATCGCGGCTATCCTATCGACCAGCTGGCCGAGCATGGCGACTTCTTGGAGGTCTGCTATCTCCTGCTCTACGGCGAACTGCCGACCAAGGCGCAGAAGGACGACTTCGACTACCGGGTGACACGCCACACGATGGTGCATGAGCAGATGTCGCGCTTCTTCACCGGCTTCCGCCGCGACGCGCACCCGATGGCGGTGATGTGTGGCGTGGTCGGCGCGCTGTCTGCCTTCTACCACGACTCCACCGACATCTCGGATCCGTATCAGCGCATGGTCGCTTCGATGCGGTTGATCGCCAAGATGCCGACGATCGCGGCGATGGCCTACAAATACCATATCGGCCAGCCCTTCATTTACCCGAAGAACGAGCTGAACTTCGCCGCGAACTTCCTGCATATGTGCTTTGCGGTGCCGTGCGAGGAATACAAGATCAACCCGGTGCTGGCGCGCGCCATGGAGCGCATCTTCATTCTGCATGCCGATCATGAGCAGAACGCCTCGACCTCGACCGTGCGGCTTGCCGGCTCGTCGGGCGCCAACCCGTTTGCCTGCATCGCCGCCGGCATCGCCTGCCTGTGGGGTCCGGCGCATGGCGGCGCCAACGAGGCCGCACTCAACATGCTGGGCGAGATCGGCCATGTCGACCACATCCCGGAATTCATCGCCCGCGCCAAGGACAAGAACGATCCGTTCCGGCTGATGGGTTTTGGCCACCGCGTCTACAAGAACTACGATCCGCGCGCCAAGATCATGCAGAAGACTGCGCATGAGGTGCTTGGCGAACTCGGCATCAAGGACGATCCGCTGCTCGACATCGCCATGGAGCTGGAAAAGATCGCGCTGACGGACGCCTATTTCATCGAGAAGAAGCTTTATCCGAACGTCGACTTCTATTCCGGCATCACGCTGAAGGCGCTTGGCTTCCCCACTACCATGTTCACCGTGCTGTTCGCGGTCGCCCGCACCGTCGGCTGGATCGCGCAGTGGAAAGAGATGATCGAGGATCCGCACCAGAAGATCGGCCGTCCGCGCCAGCTCTACACTGGCGCGCCGGAACGCGACTACGTGCCGATTGCGAAGCGCTGATCGCGCCAGAAACTGACTCGTGAAAAAAGCGCCCGCAAGGGCGCTTTTTATTTGATGTGCCGGAGAACGACCTCTGCCGCGATATCGCCGGAGGGCCGGTTCGTCGCCATACGCCTCGCGATCTCGGCGAAACCGTCTTTCTGCCAGGCGCGCATGCCGGTATCGGCAAACAGTGCCTGCAGTTGCCGGGCGAGGTTCTCCGGCAGGACATACTGGTCGTAGAACTCCGGCACGAGCGCCCGGTCGGAAATCAGATTGGGCAGCAACGCCGACCAGACGGAAATCAGATGCGGCATGACGAGGCGCGCCACGGGATCTAGCTTGTAGCAGGACACCATCGGTACACCTGACAGCGCAAGTTCGAGCGACACTGTTCCCGAGGCGATCAGCGCCGCGTCGGCCTTGCCGAAGGCCTGCCATTTGCGATCAGGCTCGAGGATAATTTCCGGCTTCTCGTCCCAGCTTGCAACCGAAGTCCTGACCAGATCGGCAACATGCGGCACGGTAGGCAACAGAAGGCGCAAGCGATGACCGCGCTGGTGCAGTACTGACACTGTCTTGCCGAACGCGTCGATCAGGCGCCGAACCTCGCCACGGCGGGAGCCGGGCAGCACGAGCAAGGTCTTCACGCGATCTTGCGAGAGGTCGCGCGCCTGGCCTTGCGCCCTGGCGGCAGCAAGCACGCCCGGATCCTGCGTCAGGCGGTGGCCGACATAGGTGCCGGGCGGGCCGCCGAGACGAGCCAGCGCCTTCACCTCGAACGGCAGGATGCACAGGATGTGGTCGACATAGGGCTTCATCGCCACAGCCCTGCCCGGCCGCCACGCCCAGACGCTCGGACAGACATAGTGGACGATCGGGATCGACGGGTCGGCGGCGCGCACCTTCCTGGCTACGCGCAGCGAAAAATCCGGGCTGTCGATGGTGATGAGGCAGTCGGGTTTCTCAGCGGCGATGGCGCTTGCCGTCTGGCCGATGCGCCTGATCAGGCGCGGCAGGTCGCGCAGGATGGCACTGAACCCCATCAGCGCGATCTCGCTGCCGTCGAACAGCGATTTCAGCCCAAGCGCCTGCAAATGGCGGCCGCCAATGCCGACAAGCCTGATCTCGCGGCCGGTCGTCCGCTTGAGTGCGGCAATGATGTCTGCGCCAAGCAGATCGCCGGATTCTTCGCCGGCGACGATGGCGATCTTGAGCGGCTTCTCAGTGACCATTAGCCGGCTCCGCCGCTGCCAGGCCGACGACAAACAGACCAAGAGCGTTGGCGCGCGCGATGGTGGCTGGGCCTTCCAGAATGAGCGAACGGCCGGCTTCGACGGCGATGCCGGCAAGTCCCGCCTCATGCGCCGCCTCGACCGTCAGTGGTCCGATGGAAGGCAGATCGGCGCGCAACTCCTGACCGGGCTTGGCGCATTTGACCAGCACGCCGCGCGTCTTGCCGGCAAGCCGGCCATGGTCGCGCAGCTGCCTTGTGCGCTCGAGCAGCCCGTTGGTGCCCTCGATGCCTTCCAGCGCAATCACCCGGCCGCCGATCGCGACTGCGGCCTGGCCAATGTCGAGCGCACCGATGGCCTTTGCCGCTGCATGGGCAGCATCGATGTCGCGCCAGTCGGATTTTCGCGGCTCCGCCCTGGTCAGCGATCCTTCGGCTGCCGCCAATTCAGGCACGATCTCATGGGCGCCTACGATTTTGATCCCCCGGGCTTCCAGAGCGCGTGCCACGACCTTCAACAGGCCGTCGTCGCCGCGGGCCAGAGCCATGACGACCACGGGAAGCACGGCGATCAAGCTGAGGCTTGGACGCAGACCGGTCAGCCTTGGCCGGCGCCTGATCTCACCTGCAAGCACCAGATGGGTAATCCGGCGCCGTTTCAGCAGCGGTACAAGCGAACCGATATCTTCCAGGGCAAGTGTCTCTTGCTCGTAGCCGGCGAGATCTGGCCTACGGTCGACTTCGCCTTCCATCAGTATGATGAATGGCGGATAGCCTCGCTCGGCCAGGCCGGCGGCAACTTCGACCGGCAGGCTGCCGCCGCCGGCAATGATGCCGACCCTGGCGCCCGGCGGAAGATCAAGCTGGGTTCCGGCGGTCTCAGCCTTCGTCATCGACGTCATCGCCGTCGCCGCCTTTGAGCGACGGAACGGCATAGTGCCGCTTGCCGCGACTGGCGATGAAATCGATGATCTTCATGGCCGTCGGCGACGACGCGAATTCGGCCTTAGCGAGTTCCACGTTCTCGGCGACGGTGCGGGAGCGGTCGAAAATCATCCTGTAGGCCTTGCGAAGCAGGTAGATTTCGGCGCGCGGCACGCCTGAGCGCTTAAGGCCGATGATGTTCAGGCCACGCAGGCTGGCGCGATTGCCGACGGCAAGGGCATAGGGGATGACATCACCAACAAAAGCCGAGCATCCGCCGAGGAAGGCATTGTCGCCGACGCGCACGAATTGATGAACGGCGCTGAGGCCGCCGATATAGACGTTGTCGCCGATCTCGCAATGGCCGCCCAGCGTCGCCCCGTTGGCGAAGGTGGCATTCTTGCCGACGACGCAGTCATGGGCGATGTGGGCATAGGCAAGGAAATTGCCATTGTCGCCGACCGTCGTCTCGCCGCGGCTGGAATCGGTGCCGACATGCATGGTGACACCTTCGCGGATGGTGCAATTCTCGCCGATGACCAGCGTGGTGCGGCCACCCTTGTGCTTGGTGTTCTGCGGCGGCGCGCCCAGTATCGCCATCGGGTAGACCTTGGTCGCGGCACCGATGGTGGTCGCGCCCATCACCGAGACATGGCTGACAAGCTCGACGCGGTCGCCGATCACCGCATCGGCGCCGATATGGCAGAAAGGCCCTATACGGACGCCTTCGCCGATGTGAGCGCCCTCTTCGACGACCGAGGACGGATGGATTGAAATCTGGATTTTCATGAGCATTCGATTGTCAGACGCTGGTTACCATCATCGCCGAGATCTCGGCTTCAGCGGCCTTTGCGCCGTCCACCAGAGCTTCACAGGCGAATTTGAGCAGGTTGCCGCGTTTCTTGATTTTCTTGACGTGGATCCGCAACTGGTCGCCCGGGACGACCGGCTTGCGGAATTTGGCGTTGTCTATGGTCAGGAAATAGACCAGCGACGGTTTCTCGGTGGCGAGGCTGCGTATGCAGATGGCGCCGGCGGTCTGCGCCATCGCCTCGACGATCAGCACCCCCGGCATCACCGGTTGGTCCGGGAAATGACCCTGGAAATGCGGCTCGTTTATGGTCACGTTCTTGATGCCGACGGCGGACTCGTCGCCGTCGATATCGACGATGCGGTCGATCATCAGGAACGGATAGCGATGCGGCAGGAGCTTCATCAGCCCCAATATGTCGACCGCCTCGAGCGTCGCCACCATGTCAGCCATTCCCGTCGCCCTGTTTGCGTGTCCTGGCGAGCTTGCGCAGCATGGCGATCTCGCGCATGGCCTCCGCCATCGGCTGCGCCGGGTAGCCTCCCCAGATCTCGCCTGCCGGGACGTTGCTCATGAATCCACTTCTCGCCGCAAGCTTGGCCCCTGTCCCTATGGTCAAATGATCGGCAAGCCCAACGCCGCCGCCCATGGTGACGTTGTCGCCCACCACGACGGAACCGGAAATACCCGAAAGACCGGCAATAATGCAATTGCGGCCGATGCGGACGTTATGGGCGATCTGAACCAGATTGTCGATCTTGGTGCCCTGGCCGATGATGGTGTCGGACATGGCGCCGCGATCGACCGTGGTGTTCGAGCCGATCTCGACATCGTCCTGGATGATGACGCGGCCGATCTGCGGCACGCGCTCCGGACCCTTGGCGCCGCCCACGAAACCGAAGCCATCCTGACCGATCCTGGCGCCGCCATGGATGATGACACGGTTGCCGATCAGCGCATACTGAACGCTGGTGCCCGGGCCGATATAGCCGTCGCGGCCGATCTGGCAGGAGTGGCCGATGACCGCATGCGGGGCAATGACCGTGCCACCGCCGACCGACACGCGGGGGCCAATGACCGCGCCGGCCTCAATGATGGCGCCGGACTCGACATGCGCCGATGGATCGATGTGGGCATGTGGCGATATGCCGGTTTCGCCGGTCATCGGTCCCGGGGTCGCAGCCTGCGGAAACAGAAGACGCCCGACCAGCGCAAAAGCCTGCTGTGGGCGTGGATGAACGAGAACCGCGATGCCTGCCGGAGCCTTGCCGGCGAATTCAGCCGGACAAAGAACAGCCGCGGCCTTCAATGACTGCATCAGGGCAAAATTGCGCTTGCCGTCGACAAAGACAAGCGCGTCCTGACCGCCTTCATTGGCCGGCGCCAATGCCTCGATCGAAATAAGGGATTGGCCGGAATCGACAAGCTGCGCGCCGGTCAGATTCGCGACTTCGCCGGCCGTATACCGGCGTGAGGGCGCGAAGAACACCGGATCGGTCATTCCAGAAGCAATATCCAGCTAGGTCGGATCACTCTCTTCCGGACCGCAACCAGCCCGGAAGCAACGTCACCCGCGGATCAGAAACGGGTCGCTATGCCGAAGTTGAATTCCTGCACGTCGTCGGTCGCTTCCTTCTTGACCGGGACCGCATAGTCGATGCGGATCGGACCGAAGGGCGATGCCCACATCAGGCCAACACCGACCGAAGCGCGCAACTGCATGCCGGTGGTTGACTGATCTACCAGAGATTGGTCAGCAATCTTGTTGCCGTAAAGCGTCGCCGCATCGGCAAAGACCGCGCCGCGCAGGCCGAAGCTTTCCGGGATGACCGGCAGCGGGAACTGGGCTTCCGCCGAGGCGTTGAAATAGGTCGTGCCGCCGAGATGGTCATCATTGTTGTCAGAGGCAACCGGGCCGATGCCGCCATAGGCAAAGCCGCGGACCATGCGGTCGCTGCTCTGGAAATGGTCGAAAATGCGCAGTCCGTCAGAGCCGTAGCTCTCAACGTGGCCAGCGCCCGCGGAAACAAGCCCGACTAGATCAAGCTGCTCCGACAGGGTCTGATAGACACTGCCACGGCCCGTCACCTTGACGAATTTGGCGTCACCGCCGAGGCCAGCCAGTTCCGTGGTGACGTTGGCGTAGATGCCCTCATGCGGGTTCTTCATGTCATCGATGGTGTTGTAGACCAGACCGACACTGACCGACGACTTGATCCAGGGGCTTTCCGCAATGCCGTTCTTGATGGCTTGCGAGACGTCGCAATCGCCCAGCACGCCGTCGTCATTGTCATCGCAGTCGTCGTCAAACTTATATTTTTCCTGCGCGATGTTGTACGCCAGTTGCGTCGAGATGTCGTCGGTGATCGGCAGGCCGAAACGAACGGTCGCCCCCAGCGTCTCGCTGTCATAATTGTCGTAGTTTCGCGTCTGCTGGTAGATATCGAAGCCGGCGGCGATGCGGCGTCCGAGGAAATAGGGTTCGGTGAAGGAGAGGCTGTAGTCGCGCGAATTCTTGCCGCCACCTGCCGAAACCTTGATGAACTGGCCGCGGCCGAGGAAGTTGCGCTCGGTGATCGAGCCCTCGACGGACGGGCCCGCCGTTTCGCCGCCGGTCGAATAGCCGGCGCCGACCGAGAATTCGCCGGTCGACTTCTCGACCACGTCGACCACCAGCACAACCTGGTCAGGCTGCGAGCCGGGTACGGTCGAGATGTCGACTTTCTCAAAATAATCCAACGCTTCCAGGCGCTTCTTCGCGCGCTGGATCAGCACCTGGTTGAAGGCGTCACCTTCACTGACGTCGAATTCGCGACGAATGACATAGTCGCGCGTGCGGTCGTTGCCGCGGATCTCGATGCGCTCGATATAGGCCTTGGTGCCTTGATCGATCGTGTAGACGACCGAAATGGTGTGGTTCTCGAAATTACGGTCGCCACGCGGCGTCACCTGGGCGAAGGCATAGCCGGAACCGGCGACCTTCTCGGTCAGCGCGATGATCGTGTCTTCCACGTCCTTGGCGTTGTAGACGTCGCCCTTGTGGGTCTGGACCACTGATTCCAGCGACTTGCTGTCGACCTCGGGGATCGTGCTCTCGACGCTGACATCGCCGAATGTGTAGCGATCGCCTTCCTGCACGGTGATGGTGACCGTGTACTTGTTGGTGGTGTTGTCGAGCTCGCCGACCGCGGAGACGACCTGGAAGTCGGCATAGCCGTGATTGTAGTAGAAGCGGCGCAGCAGCTCCTGATCGGCGCGCAGCTTGTCTTCGTCATAGACGTCGTCACGCAACACGAACGAGAGCCAGGACGAACGCTTCGTGGCGATGACATCCGAAAGCCGGCGGCTCGAATAGGCGCTGTTGCCGACGAAATTGATCGACGCGATCTGCGTGCGGCCGCCTTCATTGATGTTGAAGACCACGTTCACGCGGTTGTCGCCGAGATTCATGATCTGCGTCGTCACAGCGGCATCATCGCGGCCGATCCGGCGATAAGCAGCCTTCACCGCCTCGACATCGGAATCAAGCGTGGCCTGCGAGAACGTTCCGCGCGGCTTCAACTGGACCGCGATCGCAAGGGCGTTGTCCTTGAGCTTCTTGTTGCCCTGGAACAGAACCTGGTTCACGACCTGATATTCGGAAACCTTGACGACCAGGGAGGAGCCGACCTGATTGATCTGGACGTCCGAGAACAGTCCGGTGCCGAACAGCGCCTTGACCGCATCGTCGATATCGGAGCTGGAAAAGGCCTTGCCGGGCTTGATCTGGATATAATTGCGGATGGTGTCGGCGTCGACGCGCTGATTGCCCGAAACCTCGATTCTCGAGACAACGGCCGCCTCGGCAGCCGATGTGGCAACGAACTGCACTGCGAGCGCGCCTGGCACAACCAGAGCGGCGGACAAGGCCACCGCGGACGCGGCGCTCAGAAACTTGGATGCTGCCTTCATCGGGCTTTTGTACCTTTTCTCGAAGTCCCCACGGCGAGAAAACCGGACGTGCGGTAAATTTCCCATACCGTAATAACCGGATTTTCCCTACACGCAAGGCTTCTGGTTAATTTGTATTTACTTAACCCTGATGCGTGGCTTTCGCGTCACGCATATCCCCGTGCATGGTAAACGGCGTCTCAACATTGGCGGTGCCGAAGTCAAATTCCTTCATGATTTCAGCACCCAAACAGATCATTCCAGAACACGAAACCCATAAAGCCCAGGACCAGAATCAGCCCGACCCGGTAGGCCATCTCCATCATCCGTTCCGAGACCGGCCGCCGGATGACAGCCTCCACGCCGTAGAACAAGAGATGGCCGCCGTCGAGAGGGGGAATCGGCAGAAGGTTCAGAATTCCTATCCCGACTGACAGGAATGCCACAAGCTGCACCAGCCACTCGAAGCCAAGTTTTGCCGCTTGGCCGGACATTTTGGCGATCTTGATCGGGCCGCCCAACTGGCATTTGTCCTCGCGGCCGGCAACGAAGCGTTGCAGGAACTGGCCGGTGCGCTGAATGACGTGGCCGGTCTCCTCGACAGCCGCTCCTACCGCGCCGACGGGGCTGTATGTGATCAGCCGTGGCTGGCCGAGTTCGGTGTTGTTGGCGACGCCGATCACGGCCACCTTGACCTTGTTGCCCAGCGCATCCTCCTGCTCCATCAGCTCCGGTGTCGCGGTGACGGTCACCTCCTTTCCGTCGCGCAGCATGGTGAAGGTGATGGCGTCGCCGGAACGCCCGGAGACTAGGCGCTGGACGTCGGCGAAGGTCTCGATCTTGCTGCCGTCGACGCTGACGAATCGGTCGCCGGGCTTGATGCCGGCCCTGGCCGCCGGACTGTCGGCCCTGACTTCGGCCACTGTCGGCTCGAGCACGGGCCGGCCATAGACCGAAAACAGCACTGCAAAGACGGCAATCGTCAGCAGGAAATTGAACAGCGGCCCGGCCACTACCGTCGCCGCGCGCTTCCAGATCGGCTGGGTGTGGAAAGCGACCTCGCGTTCGGCATCACTCAGTGTTTCCATGTCCTCGGCGCTGGGTTGGCTCGATGTGGCATTCATGTCGCCGACGAATTTGACATAGCCGCCCAGCGGTATGGCGCTGAGTTTCCAGCGCGTGCCATGGCTGTCGTTGAAGCCGAAGAGTTCGGGCCCGAAGCCGATCGAAAAGGCCTTCACGCCGATGCCGCACCAGCGACCGATCAGGTAATGGCCCATTTCATGGACGAAGACGACCACGGTCAGCACGAACAGAAAAGGCACCAGCGTGCCGAGGACAAAGCCTTCCGTGCTGAAGACCGCGTGAAATATCTCGTTCAAGTCATGCCCTCAAATTCGCCCGCGGCGCAGATCGCGCCGTGACTGTGACATCAATCCAGGCGAATCCGTGGCGCAGCCCGTTCTTCGCCATGCAGTCGTGTCATTCAAGCCGGAAACAGCCCCTGTGCCGGATGGTCGGCGCTCGCCGAAATCCAGCCGATGACGTACAGGGCGAAAGCCGCCGCGACAAGCCCGTCCACCCTGTCCATGACACCGCCATGGCCTGGGATCAACGTACCGGAATCCTTGGCGCCGTGGCGGCGCTTGACCCAGGATTCGAAAAGATCGCCGGCCTGGGAGATGACCGACAGGGCCAGTGCAACACCGGCCAGCACACCGAGATTGCCGGCGCCTGCAGTGGCCGCCAGAAGCAGGCCCGCGATCACGCCGCCGACGGCACCGCCCAACGCTCCGCTCTGCGTCTTGCCCGGCGAAATCGACGGCGCCAGTTTCGGCCCACCGACGGCGCGGCCAACGAAGTAGGCAAAGATGTCAGTTGCCCAGACCACCGCAAACAAGAACAGGATCGCGACCAGGCCGGAACGGTCGCCATCGCGCAGCAGTGCCAGCGACAGGCCGGACAGCGCCGCATAGGCAATGCCGGCCGCATCCCATTGCGTGGCTCCGCGCACTTGTGCGCTGAGCGCCGTGACCACCACCAGTGCGGCGACAAGGGCAAGCAGCCAGGACGCCGGCAAGCCGGCAATCAGGGCGCCGACGAAAACCAGAAGCAGCGCTTCGGGCAGAAAGCCGAGGCCCGCGCCGGCGGACGGCCGCGACATGCGTGACCATTCATAAAAGATGGCGGCTGCGATGGCGGCGCAGAGCAGGCGAAACGGCAATCCGCCGAACCAGGTCAGGCCAAGGGTGATGACTGCCAGCACCAAGGCCGAGACGACCCGCAGCTGGAGGTTGCTCATTTGCCCGCCCGTCACGAAGCCACGTCTTGGGCGGCAAGGCCGCCAAAACGGCGTTCGCGGCTGGCGAAATCGCGCAGCGCGTCGGCCAGATGCTCGCGGCTGAAATCTGGCCAGTAGCAAGGCAGGAAGACCAGTTCGCTATAGGCAGCCTGCCATAGAAGGAAGTTCGACAGCCTGAGTTCGCCGCTGGTACGGATGACCAGTTCCGGATCAGGGATGCCTTCGGTATCGAGAGAACCGGCAAACATGTCGGCGGTGATCGCCTCGCTGTCGATTTCGCCTCGCGCGGCGGCGGCGGCGAGCTTGCGCGCCGCGCGCACGATCTCGTCGCGTCCGCCGTAGTTGAAGGCGATGATCAGCGTCAGCGCTTCATTGCCAGCGGTTAGCGATTCGGCTTCCTGGAGCAACCCCCTGATATCGGGCTGCAGCCCTGCCCTGTCGCCGACGATTCGCACCCGCACGCCATTCTGGTGCAGTTCGGCGAGGTCGCGACGGATGAACAGCTTCAAAAGACCCATCAGGTCGCTGACCTCAGATTTCGGCCGCGACCAGTTTTCCGACGAGAAGGCGTAGACGGTCAGGAAGGAGATGCCGAGGCCGGGAGCGGCGCGTACCGTCTTGCGCAGCGCCTCGACACCGGCGCGATGGCCGGCAAGCCGTGGCATGCCGCGCGCCTTGGCCCAGCGTCCGTTTCCGTCCATGATGATCGCGACATGCGCGGGGGTTGCCATTGTCTCGCTTTCGAGCCGGTGGAGGACCGACCCTAAACCTGCATGATTTCAGCTTCCTTATCGGAAAGCAGGTGGTCGATGGTGCTGATCATCTCGTCGGTCAGCTTCTGGACTTGATCGGAGCGCTTGCGATGATCGTCCTCGCTGATGTCGCCATCCTTTTCGGCCTTCTTCAAGAAATCCATGCCGTCGCGGCGGACATGACGCACAGCGACACGGGCGTTCTCGGCATAGCCATGCGAGATCTTGACCAGTTCCTTGCGGCGCTGCTCGTTGAGCTCAGGCAGCGGTATCCTCAGATTGGTTCCGTCGACGATCGGGTTGAAGCCGAGATTGGATTCGCGGATGGCGCGATCGACCGCGCCGACCATTGCCTTGTCCCAGACAGAAACCGAAATCATGCGCGGCTCCGGCACCGAAACGTTCGCCACCTGGTTGATCGGCATGCTGGTGCCATAGGCCTGGACCTGGATGGCGTCGAGCAGGTTGCTGGAGGCGCGGCCGGTGCGCAACGAAGCGAGATCATGCCGGAATGCGGCAATCGCCCCATCCATGCGCCGTTTGAGGTCGTCGAACTCACCACTCATCTTTATCTCCTCGACCCGTTAGCCGGGTTCACTGCTTGTGTTCGAGCCTTGTTTCGAAAAAGACTAGGTGTCCTGGTTCCGAAATCAGCTCTGGATCAATCGTCCGCAACGACCGTACAACGGCCGCTGCCCCTCAGAATATCGCCAAAACCACCTTTTTCGTGGATCGAATAGACGATTATCGGAATGTTGTTTTCGCGCGCAAGTGCAATCGCGGCCGTATCCATGATGGAAAGGCCCTTGTTGATGACTTCGGCATGGCTGATGCGCTCGAAGCGCGTCGCGTTCGGGTCTTTCTTGGGATCGGCCGAGTAGACGCCGTCGACCTGGGTGCCCTTGAACAGCGCATCGGCGCCGATTTCGGCGGCACGAAGGGCAGCGGCCGAATCGGTGGTGAAGAACGGGTTGCCGGTGCCGCCGGCAAAGATCACGACCTTGCCCTGGTTCATGTAGGCGGTCGCCTGGCGTTGCGAGAAGCTCTCGCAGAGCTCGGGCATGGCGATGGCCGACAGCACCACCGCGTCGACGCCGATCTTGTTCAGCGAGGTGCGCAGCGCCAGCGAGTTGATGACGGTGGCGAGCATGCCCATGTGGTCGCCGGTAACGCGGTCGCCGCCCTTGGAGGCGACCGCGACGCCGCGAAAGATGTTGCCGCCGCCGATGACCACGCCCACTTCGATGCCCAACGCACGGGCCTCTGCGATGTCTGCCGCGATGCGGTCGACAACCGAGACGTCGATGCCGAAATGCTGTTCGCCCATCAACGCTTCGCCCGACGCTTTCAGCAAGACACGTCGGTAGAGGGGCTTCACCGTCATCTGGTCCTCGTCATTTTGCGTGTGATGCGCCTGGGGGCTGGCCGCGCAAGCGCCGCGCTCCTAACACCGGCGCGATGCCGAGTTCCGATACACGAAGGGCGCCGCGATGTCACGCGGCGCCCTTTGGCAATTCACCGGCCGTCTCGCCGCAGCCGATCAGCTGCTTGTGATGCCGACAGCCTCGCCTTCGACGAGCACTGGCGGGGCATAGCCGGCAGGCTTGTCACCGGTGACCGCGCCACCGGTAACCCGGGCCTGTATCTCGGAACCGAAATACGAGTGGGGAAATGGCGTCGGAGAACTGCTGACCGAATCCAGCCTCTGGCGAAGGTCGGCGGGGATCGAGAAGTCCAACGCCCCGAGATTGTCCTGCAGCTGGCCGAGCTTCGTAGCCCCGAGAATGACGGAGGCGATGCCCGGCTGCGTGGCCACCCAGTTGAGCGCGACCTGAGGCATGCTGCGGCTGATTTCCGCGGCCACCTTTTCGAGCTCGGTGACGATCTTCCAGTTGCGCTCCGTGAATTTCTGGAACCCCGGATGGGTAGTGTTGCGGAAACCATCGAGCCGGCCGGCATGTCCGGCCTGCGCGAGACCGTATTTACCGCTGAGCAGGCCGCTGGCCAACGGGCTCCAGACCATGATGCCGGCGCCGTGACGCGTGCCAAAGGGTACGAATTCGTGCTCGATCGTGCGCTCGGCGAGCGAATATTCGAGCTGCAGGGCCGAAACCGGCTCGTAGCTGCGCAATTCGGCGATCGCTTGCGCCCGGCCCGCATACCATGCCGGCACGTCGGACAAACCGACATGGCGCACCTTGCCGGCGCGCACGAGATCGTCCAGCGTGCGCATGACCTCTTCGGCCGGCGTCAGCCTGTCCCAGACATGCAGAAGATAGAGGTCGATATAGTCGGTGCCTAGCCGTTTGAGCGACGCTTCTACCGCGCGCATGATGTTCTTGCGCCCGTTGCCGCCGGCGTTCGGATTGCCGGGCTCCGTGTTCATCGTGAACTTGGTGGCGATCACTGCCTTGTCGCGCAGTGCGCGCTCGGCCACGAATTCGCCGAGCCAGGTCTCGCTGGTGCCGCCGGTGTAAAGGTCGGCGGTATCGAAGAAATTGCCGCCGGCATCGACATAGGCGTCGAACATGGCACGGGCGGTCTCCCTGTCCGCCCCCCATCCCCATTCGGTTCCGAAGGTCATGGTGCCCAAAGCCAGCCGGCTCACCCGCAGACCGCTGTTGCCGAGGTTGTAGTAAGTCATCGTCATGATGTCGTTCCGATCCAGATCAAGGTTGATGACGCCGTTCAGTGGCCAGGGGTGGCTTTGACCCACGGGTTGCCACGCTCATGCGTCATCCGGAATGTGAAGCCATCCACTTTCCAGCCGTCATCCGAACGGGTCAGGTGGTGTTCGTAAGTGCCCCAGACTTCCCAGAGCGGGTCGCCATTGCCTTCCATCCGGTTCCAGGCGTAGCCGTTTGACGACACCGTGGCGCCGTTGCCGTCGATGGCGACCTGGTGGTTGGTGCGCAGGTGCAGGCTTGTCTTGCTGCCCTTCAGGTTCGCCGCCCAGGTCCCGATCAGGTCGTCGGAGGCAATGGTGGCCGGAGGCTGTCCGCTCAAGCTGCTGAAGTCGACCGTGACGCGCTCCGCGAAATAGCTGCGGGCGACCCGCCAGTCCTGCGCATCGACGGCGCGGTCGATGGCGTCAGCGATTCGAACAACGGCGCGCTCGTCGGCGAGTGCCCGCCATTCCGATGTCTCGGCCCCGCCGGCATCGATTGGCGCCAGCGCAATGCCTGCTGCGAAGGTGACGTGCTTCAACGCGTTCATGCCATTTCTCCCTTGTGCATCAGCCCGCCGCCGATGTGTGGACAATATGGGTCGGTGCGTTGGCATCGAGAAGATTGCATTGTTCGCAAGGACTATGCGATATTGTTCATGAATGGATCGGGATTTGCTCAGCCACCTGCCTGTCGTCGTCGCCGTCGCCCGGCGCGGCGGCTTCGCGCTTGCCGCGGCCGAACTCGGCATGAGCCCGTCGGCGGTCAGCCATGCCGTGCGGCTCGTCGAGGAGCGGATCGGTCAACCGCTGTTTGCGCGCACGACGCGCAGTGTCTCGCTGACCGAGGCCGGCAAGGCGCTGGTCGAGACGGCCGCCCCTGCGTTACAGGACATCGCCGAGAGGATGGATCGTATCCGCGGCATCAAGGGGCGCCCGGCAGGCCAACTCAGGATCAACGCCTCCAACATCGCGATCCCCCTGGCGGTGACGCCTGTGGTGACAGTGATGGCGGAACGCTATCCGGACGTGACGGTCGAAATAATCGCCGACCAGGGGCTCGTCGATATCGTCGGAGAAGGTTTCGACGCCGGCATCAGGCTCGGCGAGATGATCGCGCAGGACATGGTCACAGTCCGGCTTACGCAGCCGTTCAGCGCCGTCATGGTTGTCACTCCCGCCTATATCGGGCGGCATGGTCGTGCGCGCGATGTGGCCGATCTGGCGAACCACAATTGCATCGGCTACCGGCTTGTCCGCAGCGGTGCGCTCTATCGCTGGGATCTGGCGGAGGACGGCAAGGACGTGTCCGTGGAAACGCGCGGCACCGCAATCGTTACGGATTCGCTTGCCGCGATCGATCTCGCGCTTGCCGGAGTGGGGATCGCCTATGTCTTCGAGCCGCTGGTGCGAGACCACATCGCCGCCGGCCGCCTCGTACAAATCCTGCCGCAATCGGCGATAGAGGAGCCCGGCCTGTTCCTCTATTTCCCGCGCCGGGCGTCGATGGCGCCGAAGCTCAGGGCGTTCATCGACACCGCGCAAGAAATCGGCCGGGCATCCTCGCGGACGCCCGGCCGTGCTGCCTGAGCAGAGAAACCCGTCTTCGGGTTATTTCTTGACCGCCGCGGCGACTTCCGCCGCGAAATCGGTCTCTTCCTTCTCGATGCCTTCGCCGAGCGCGAAGCGCAGATAGGCCGTGATCTTGGCCGGCGCGCCGATCTCCTTCTCGGCATCCTTCAGTGCTTTCTCGACGGTGATGTCGGGATTGAGCACGAAGGCCTGCTTCAAGAGAACGACCTCCTCGTAGAACTTGCGCAAGCGGCCCTCGACCATCTTCTCGATGATCGCTTCCGGCTTGCCGGACTGGCGCGCCTGGTCGGAGAAGATCGCCTTTTCGCGCTCGACCGCGGCCGGATCGATCTGCTCGGCGGTCAGAGCCATCGGGTTGGTGGCGGCGACATGCATGGCGACCTGGCGAGCGAACGCATTGGCGGCATGCTCATTGCCCGTGGTTTCGATGGCAACCAGCACGCCGAGCTTGCCGAGATTTTCGGCGACCGCGTTGTGGACGTAGGTCGCGACAGCACCATGCTCGACAGCAAGCTTGGCCGAGCGGCGGAAGCTGATGTTCTCACCGATGGTGCCGACCGCGTCCTTGATGGTGTCGGTAACCGACTTGTCCGAACCCGGATACTTTGCGGCGGCGACAGCCTCTGTCGTGCCGTAAGCAAGCGCAACCTTGGCGATGTTGCGGACGAGTTCCTGGAACTGCTCGTTGCGGGCAACAAAGTCGGTCTCGGAATTAACCTCGACGATCGCGGCCTCGCGGACGCCGGAATCGACACCAATCAGGCCCTCGGCTGCGGTGCGGCCGGCCTTCTTGTCAGCCTTGGAAATGCCTTTCTTGCGCAGCCAGTCAACGGCCTCTTCCATGTTGCCGTTGGTCTCGGTCAACGCCGCCTTGCAGTCCATCATGCCCGCGCCGGTCAAGTCGCGGAGTTCTTTGACCTGTGCAGCCGAAATGCTCATTGTCGCCTCTTTGTTTCAAATGCGCCGACGCACCATCGATTCCCGATGATGCGCCCGACACCAGCGCTTAGCGCGCCAACATATTGGAAAGATGAAGGCCGGAACCGGCCTTCGCTATTAGGCTTCCGGGCTCTCGGCGGCCGGGGTCGGGTCAAGCACCGGCTCGACCGGAGCCTCGACCGAGGCGCCGATGTCGACACCGAGCGCGCCCTGCTGGCGAGCGATGCCGTCGATCGCAGCCTTGGCGATCAGGTCGCAATAGAGCTGGATGGCGCGGGCCGCGTCGTCGTTGCCGGGGATCGGGAAGTCGATCTTGTCCGGATCGCAGTTCGAATCGATGATGGCGACGACCGGAATGCCGAGGCGCTTGGCCTCGAGGATAGCGATCGCTTCCTTGTTGGTGTCGATGACGAACATCAGGTCCGGGGTCGAGCCCATGTCCTTGATGCCGCCCAGCGCCTTGTCGAGCTTCTCGCGCTCGCGGTCGAGGTTGAGGCGCTCCTTCTTGGTGAGGCCCTGGGCCTCGCCGGCCAGCAGTTCGTCGAGCTTACGCAGGCGCTGGATCGAATTCGAGATCGTCTTCCAGTTGGTCAGCATGCCGCCGAGCCAACGAGAATTGACGTAGTACTGCGCCGAACGCTGCGCGGCATCGGCAACGATGTCGGACGCCTGGCGCTTGGTGCCGACGAACAGCACACGGCCGCCCTTGGCGACGGTGTCGGACACCTGCTTCAGCGCCTGGTGCAGCAAAGGCACCGTCTGCGACAGGTCGATGATGTGGATGTTGTTGCGGGCGCCGTAGATGTAAGGCGCCATCTTCGGGTTCCAGCGGTGGGTCTGGTGGCCGAAGTGAATGCCAGCTTCCAAAAGCTGGCGCATGCTGAAATCAGGCAGAGCCATTCTTAGTTCCTTTCCGGTTAGCCTCCACGGACACAGGCATTTTTGGACTTATGTCCTTGAACGCCACCGGAGGTTTCAGCCGGATTTCTCCCGGGCAGACACCAAAGTCCGTGTGTGGAATGAGCGCGCATATAGAGGGGATGCGCGACAAACGCAAGCGCTACACCGTCTTGTGGCTCAGCGTGCGGCGATCAGCGCACCGGTGCCGATCATGGCGCTGCCGGCAAACCTGTTCATAAGGCGCATGCGGTTCGGCGTCCTGAACCAGCCGGATGCCCTGCCGGCCAATGCTGCATAGACACCCATGGTGACGATGTTGACGCTGATCACGACGGCAATCACCAGCACTCCGTCGGCGAAAGTCATCGTGTCGAGGTCGAGGATCAGCGGCATGATGGAGGCGTGGAACAGGATTGCTTTCGGATTACCCAGGGCGATGGACGCGCCGAGGAAAAACGATCGGGACAGCCTTGGCTGCGCCGCAGTCGGCCCATCGGTTTGCACTGCTGCCGACCGCCACATCCTGATGCCAAGAAACACCAGATAGGCGGCACCTGCATATTTCAAGGCGAGAAACACCCATTCGAAGGTCTGCGCTAGCGCCACAAGGCCGAGCAGCGCCAGGATCACCAGCACCGCGTCGCCGGCGGCGATGCCGACACCGGCCATGAAGGCGCGAACGAAGCCGCGCGAGACACCGCTGGTAATGACCGCAAACATCGCCGGACCGGGCGTGGCAGCCGCAAGCGTGATGGCGGCGCAGTAAGCCAGAAATGCCGTTAATGTCATGGCCGTCTCTTCCCGTTCGGCACTCGTACCCGCCGGAAGATCGCGACGATCTCCTCGCGGCTGCATTCGATGGCGCCGAGCCGCACCGCGCGGTCGCGCTCGAAGCCCGTTATGTCATAGTGCGGCGCCGATGTCCTGGGTGGTCCTTGATAGGATGAACGCTTGACGCCGAGCGAGGCCGCAAAGCGATGCAATTCATCGGTGTCGTCGGCCATCAGGTGGCACCAGCGGTGGCCGGCCCATTTCCAGATTGCCGCATCGACATAGACCGCCAAGACTCGCCGCACTCCCGATTTCGCTAAGGCAGCCATGGCATCAACCCGACTTCCAGCCTCAGCGATGATAGAAGGGATTCGGATAGGAAATGAAGCCGCCGCTTGCCTGGATACCGGCCACGACGCCGCTGATGGCTTCTTGCATACGCGAGCGCAATTCGTCGAGCGCCTCGTCGGCCGAGCTTTCATAGGCGTGCAAGCCCAGTGGTTCCGGCACGCGGATGTGGGCACAGCGCGGTCCGGCCGGCTGCGGAATGAAGCGGTTGAGCGTATCGCGCAGCCTGCCCTTGCAATAGTCGTTGCGGATGCGCTTCAGATGCTCGGCGATCTCCTCCTGCGTGACTTGTCGGACTGATTGCCGCCCAAGGCCCGACCCGCTGCAAGCGCTGGATCGTCTCGGTAAGCGCGCGGACCTTTTTCGATCTCTCGGCGTCGCTGGCGTTTTCGCGCAGCCAACGGCGTGACAGGCGCAGCAGCTCGGCGATGTCGCTGATGGTGGTGTCGGCCGAAATGACCGCGCCGAGCCGGTGGCGCAGATCGACCAGCAATGCCTTTTGCAGCACGTCGTACGGGAGCCGCCGGTCGGACACCATCCCCGAGGCGGCCACATCGCGAGTCAACAGTGTCGAATAGATATGGTGGACACGCTCCGGCAGCGTATCGGCAGAGCGGCGGTCGATCCCCAGCCTGCGCTCGACATAGGTGCATTCCTTTGCCAGCGCAGGCTCGACATTCCCGGTGAAAGCGAGCTTCCAGACCACCGGCGCGACCCAGACCTTGAAATCGGCAGCCGTGGCGCGGCCGCGCTTCAGCGCCTCGAGCCCCATCTCGATGGCGCCCGGAAGCAGCGGCGCGACGATATTGCCGTGCCAGCCGACGCTGCCTTCCGGATGCAGGAGCACGCCGTGTCCTTGCAGCGCCCACGCGACCGAGTGTTCCTTGGCAGCCTGGCTGTTGCCGGGGATCTGGGCGATTAGATTGTTAGCCAACCAGAATTTCTGCATCAGCCGGCCGAGCCCGTTGACGACACCGTGCGTGGCCCAGGACGCGGCGAGCGGGCTGACCTGCGAGACGATCTCTTTGTCGATCATCCAGTCTGTGAAGAACTCGGGATGGTTGGGCGTGATGAACGTTGCCTTGCCGGCGCCGCAGCAGGCTTTCAGCCGATCCCGGTCAACGTCTGGAAAATCGATATGGCGAACATTGGCGACACCGCGCAGTCCGGCCAGCCGGTTGAAGGGCAAGAGATCGCGAAACCCCGGCACGCCGCGCAGCATGACGATCCGGTTGAAGACCGTCATGACCCTGATCAGCGCCGGATTGGGCCTCGGCGCCACGAACACGTCTATCCTACTCAAGCTGCACTCCCCCCGAATATGCTTGAAGGGAAAGCTGGGGCCCGATTGCGGCGCGTTCAAGTCGATCGCCAGGTCGTGGTTAACTCAAGCGGGGTGGGGCTATTTCACCGGACAGGGCTTCGACTGGTCGAACAGGGAGAGGTTGACCAGTTTGCCGGTCATCGAGAACTCGCCATAGTCCATGGTGAGGTCGCGGGTGATGCCGTTCTCGTGCAGCTTGAAGCTGATCCGGTATTCCGGCACCTCTTCGCCGGTCTTGTCGGTGTCGTCGAAATAGGCGATGTCGACCGGCCAGTATTTGTCGCCGGCAAGCTTGGCCAGCGCCGGCGCTTCCGGGTCGGCCTTGTCGCCGTCGGCCTTCTTGCCGACGATGACGGTGGTGGTCATCACCTTGTTGGCGTCTTCCGAGCCGTCGAAAAGATTGGTTTCGTAGAAATTTTCACCCTTTTCGGCCTTGCCGATCAGTTCGACCAGATGCTGGGTTGGGAACTGCGTGGCGGCGAGCTCCAGGCTGTTCTTTTCGGGCTTGTCGATATCGACCTTTAGGCCCTTGGCCTCCTTCGTCGCGGTGCCCTTGACCTCCTTGTCGAGATTCTGGTCGACAAAGGATTTGGTGACGAAGGAGAAGGTCTTGCCCTCGGCATCCTCGAAGGTGGTCGTCTGCTGGTCAGTCAGCCTGGTGTTGTCGTTGGTGACGATCTGGGTGACGAAGCGGAACTTGACCGTATAGCCCTCACAGGGCGAACCGTTGAACTCATAGACCATGCGGCCCGATATGCCGGTGATTCCCGAGCGATCGGAGGCTTTGCTCAAGGTGAGATCGTAGACGGCGCGATGCGCCTGCAGGGCCGGCACGGCAAAGGCTGGAGCCATCGAGAAGAGCGTTGGCAGCAGGACGGCGTGGAAGGCAAGGCGCGTTGCGCGCATATGGTGCTCCAATCGTCGCGGCTGATGGCAGTGCCGCAGGGAAAGATGGTCCAGCTTAAAAAAAGTCATGGCGGAAGCGAGGCAAAAATAGCAATTTCGGCCCGGCCCGCGCGGCGTCGTCAAGCAATAGGGAAATACGATGAGTGAAACAATCGAAAAGCGGCTAAGCGATCTCGGCGTGACGATTCCCGTCGCTGCAGCGCCCGCCGCCAACTACGTACCCTATTGCCGAACCGGCAACATGCTGTTCACCGCCGGGCAATTGCCGCTCAAGGACGGCAAGCTGCAGGCGAGCGGCCTGCTTGGCCGCGACGTCGATACGGCGGCCGGCAAGGAGGGTGCAAAATACTGCGCGATCAACATTTTGGCGCAGGCCAAGGCGGCACTCGGCGATCTCGAGAAAATCCGCCGCGTGGTGAAGATCACCGTCTTCGTCGCATCGGCGCCGGATTTCGTCGAGCAGCATCTGGTCGCCAACGGCGCTTCCGACTTTTTGGTCGCGGTGCTCGGCGAGCGCGGCAAGCATGCGCGCTCGGCCGTCGGCACGGCCTCGCTGCCGCTTAATGCCGCAGTGGAAATCGAAGCGATCTTCGAAGTCGAATAGAGCAGGCGCAACATGACCGATCTTTCCTGGCTGACGGCCCGCCCTGTCGCGCACCGCGGCTTCCATGACATGAACAAGGCGCGTTGGGAAAACACGCTGTCGGCCTTCGCCGCCGCCGCCGAGCGCGGCTATGCGATCGAATGCGACGTCCACCTGTCGTCGGACCGTACCCCCGTCGTCATCCATGACGGCGACCTCAAGCGGCTGACCGGCCAGGACGGTATCGTCTGGCAGCGCACGGCCGCCGAGCTGACGACGCTCAAGGTCGGCGGCACATCGGACCACGTGCCGACGCTGCAGCAGGCGCTCGATCTGGTCGACGGCCGCGTGCCGCTGGTCGTCGAACTGAAGGGCGTTCCCGGTCACGACCAAGGCCTGGTGGAGAGCGTCGGCAAGATGCTCAGGCGCTACAGGGGCAAAGCCGCGATCATGTCGTTCGACCACTGGCTGATCCGCGACTTTCCGAAACACGCGGCCGGCATCCCCGGCGGACTGACAGCCTATGGCAAGGACAACCAGCTGATCGAAGCGCATTTCTCGATGCTGGCGCATGACATCGCCTTCACCTCTTATGCCGCAGGCGACCTGCCGAACCCGTTCGTCAGTTTCGTGCGCGAGCGGCTGAAAATGCCTGTCATCACCTGGACCGTGCATGACCAGCCGGCGGTGGACCTTACCTTCAGATACGCCGACCAGATGACATTCGAGGGTTTTGAACCCGATCTCGTAAAGGTGGCGTGATCCAGGCTTGCGCGGCCCCATAGGGAGCTTAAATAAGCCTCATGGATCAGGGTGACGAAGGCGATGGGCAAACGGCGAATGCGGAGTTTTCGATCCGTGTCGCCGCCGGCATCGGCGCCTTCACCTGCGATGAGTGGGATGGCTTTGCGGGCACCACGCGCGGCGATGCAGGCAATGGCTACAACCCGCTCGTTTCATACGCTTTTCTGAGCGCACTTGAGGAGTCCGGCTGCGCCGCGCGGCGCACCGGTTGGCAAGGCCATCATCTCAGACTGGAGACCGCGCAAGGCAGGCTGCTTGGCGCCGTGCCCTGCTATCTGAAGTCGCACAGCCAGGGCGAGTATGTCTTCGACCATGGCTGGTCGGATGCTTTCGAGCGCGCCGGCGGTCGCTACTACCCCAAGCTGCAAAGTGCTGTGCCGTTCACGCCGGTGACCGGCCCTCGTCTGCTGGTCGGCAAGGGTGAAGACGAAGACACGGTGAAGGCCGGTCTTGCCGCGGGTCTCAAGATGGTGACCGACAAGCTCGGCGTGTCCTCCGCCCATGTCACTTTCGCCACGGAGAGCGACGTCGTGACGCTGGAGGCCGCAGGCTTCCTGCATCGCACCGACCAGCAGTTCCATTTCTTCAATGAAGGCTTTTCGACCTATGACGACTTTCTCGCCACGCTTGCCTCGCGCAAGCGCAAGGCGATGAAGAAGGAAAGGCGCGAGGCGCTTGCCGACGGCATCTCGATCGACTGGCTGACCGGCAAGGACCTGACCGAAAAGGCCTGGGACGACTTCTTTGCCTTCTACATGGATACCGGCAGCAGGAAATGGGGCCGGCCGTACCTCAACCGCGCATTCTTCTCGATGATCGGCGAGCGGATGGCCGACGACATCCTGCTGGTCATGGCCAAACGCAATGGACGCTACATTGCCGGCGCCATCAACTTCATCGGCTCCGATGCGCTCTACGGGCGCAACTGGGGCTGCATCGAGGACCACCCGTTCCTGCATTTCGAGGTCTGCTACCACCAGGCGATCGACTTCGCCATCGCGCGCAAGCTGAAGGTGGTCGAGGCCGGCGCGCAAGGCGAGCACAAGCTGGCGCGCGGCTACCGCCCGGTGACCATGCATTCGGCGCACTACATCGCGCACCCGGGCCTGCGCAACGCGGTGGCCGACTATCTCAGGCGGGAACGCCGCGAAGTCGAGCGCATGGGCGAATATCTCGAAGACCACACGCCGTTCCGCAAGGACCTCCAGGAATAGCAATGCTTGCTAGATGAGGCGGCATGATCGACCTCGTCCGACTGCCTTGCCCTGTCAAACAGGCTTCGGTACACGAGGCGGTACAGCATGATCTGGAGCGCTCGCCATGGCTGAAGCCACCTACGATCCCAACAACATCTTCGCCAAGATCCTGCGCGGCGAAATTCCTTCGCACCGCGTCTATGAAGATGCCGCCGTCGTCGCCTTCATGGATGTGATGCCGCAAGGGACGGGTCATACGCTGGTGGTGCCCAAGGCGCCGTCGCGCAATCTGCTCGACGCCGATGCGGCTACATTCGGTCCGCTCCTTGCGGTTGTGCAGAAGGTTGCGCTGGCGGTCAAAAAAGCCTTCGCCGCCGATGGCGTCACAATCCTGCAGTTCAACGAACCGGCATCGGGACAGAGCGTCTACCACCTGCATGTCCATGTCATTCCGCGCTTCGAAGGCATCCCGTTGAAGCCGCACTCCGGACAGATGGAGAAGCCGGAGGTGCTGGTGGAGAACGCCGGCAAGATCCGGGCGGCGCTGGGAATCTGAGCCGGCCGCGACCGAAGTTCAGCCAGCTGGCGATTGCGCCAGTCTCTGAAAGGCAGTCAGCTGCGTGCCCAGCTGTTGCAGGATTGCCTGTGCGCACTGCGCCGGGCTGAGCTGCGACGTATCGACCTCCAGATCGTAGAGGCCTGGCTTGTGGACCGCCTCCTGCCAGAGCCGGACCGGCAGCGGTGCCGGATCGTCACGCGATGCCGCCACATAGCCCTCCGCGGACGTCCGCGCGCGCCTTTCGAGGATCACCTCGATCGGGCAGCGAACACCGACGAAAAGCGCCGGCAGGCCGGCGAGCCGCCGGGCGCAATCGGCAAGGATGTTGAGTGGCTTCGAATAGGCGTCGTGATGACCGACATCGGCGACGACATTTAGCCCCGACCGACTGTGGGCGGCAATCGATTCGTAGAGCGCGGCGTAGAATTGGGGTAGGCACTTTTCGAGATCGGGACGCTCTCCGCCGGGACGCAGGCCGATGCCGGGACGATAGCTTGGCGACGTGATCCGTGCGTAAACGTCGACGCCCAGATTCATCCAGGCGCCGTCGAACGTCTCCTGGATCACCTGGACAATGCTCGATTTTCCCGATCGCGGCGCGCCGTTCAGAACGATGATTTGCCCGAGTTCCACGTGGTATCCTCCTACCAACGAAAAAAGCCCCGTTTCCGGGGCTTTTTGACCATTAGACTCGGAGGCTTGTCAGCCCTTGCGCGGCAGTTGCGGCACCAGGCTGCGCTTGCCGCCGTCCTTGCCCTTCGGCTCCGGCTTCTGCGCCACCACCTTTTTCGCGGCCGGCTTCTTCGCCACGGTCTTGCGTACCTTCGGCGCCTCGTCCGGCTCCTCCTTCTTGGGCTTCACCGGCGCTTCGTCGGCCAGCGATTCGAGCTTCAGGCCGGTCTCGCCGGTTTCCTTCTTCTCGACGGTGACGCGCACCGTGCCGCCCTTCTTCAGCTTGCCAAACAGCACCTCGTCGGCCAGCGGCTTCTTGATGTGCTCCTGGATGACGCGGCCGAGCGGACGTGCGCCCATGCGCTCGTCATAGCCCTTGTCGGCCAGCCAGGCGATCGCGTCCGGCGACAGGTCGAAGGTGACGCCACGCTCGGACAGCTGGGCTTCCAGCTGCATGACGAACTTCTGCACCACCTGATGGATGACCGGTATCGGCAGCGAGCCGAACGGGATGATCGCATCGAGACGGTTGCGGAACTCCGGCGTGAACAGCCGGTTGATTGCCTCGACATCGTCGCCTTCGCGCTTGGTCGAACCGAAACCGATCGCCGCGCGCTGCGCATCGGATGCGCCCGCATTGGTGGTCATGATCAGGATGACATTGCGGAAGTCGATCTGCTTGCCGTTATGGTCTGTCAGCTTGCCGTGGTCCATGACCTGCAACAGGATGTTGAACAGGTCCGGATGCGCCTTCTCGACCTCGTCGAGCAGCAGCACGCAGTGCGGATGCTGGTCGACGCCGTCGGTCAGCAGGCCGCCCTGGTCGAAGCCGACATAGCCGGGAGGCGCGCCGATCAGCCGCGAGACAGTGTGGCGCTCCATATATTCCGACATGTCGAAGCGGATCAGCTCGACGCCGAGCGAGGCGGCAAGCTGCTTGGCGACTTCGGTCTTGCCGACGCCGGTCGGGCCTGAGAACAGGTAAGAGCCGATCGGCTTTTCCGGTTCACGCAGGCCGGCACGCGCCAGCTTAATCGCCGAGGTCAGTGCGGTGATCGCTGTGTCCTGGCCGTAGACGACGCGCTTCAGCTCGATGTCGAGGCCTTGCAGCACCTTCTCGTCGTCGGCCGAAACCGTCTTCGGCGGGATGCGCGCCATGGTGGCGATCGTCGCTTCGATCTCCTTGATGCCGATGGTCTTCTTGCGCTTGGCCTCCGGCACCAGCATCTGCGAGGCGCCGGTTTCGTCGATCACGTCGATCGCCTTGTCCGGCAGCTTGCGGTCGTTGATGTAGCGCGCCGACAGCTCGACCGAGGCCTTGATCGCCTCGCTCGTGTAGCGGACCTTGTGGAACTCCTCGAAATAGGGTTTGAGGCCCTTCATGATCTCGATGGCGTCCTCGATGGTCGGCTCGTTGACGTCGATCTTTTGGAAGCGCCGCACCAGCGCGCGGTCCTTCTCGAAGAACTGGCGGAACTCCTTGTAGGTGGTCGAGCCGATGCAGCGGATGGCGCCGGTCGACAGCGCTGGCTTCAGAAGGTTCGATGCATCCATGGCGCCGCCCGACGTCGCCCCTGCCCCGATCACGGTGTGGATCTCGTCGATGAACAGCACGGCGCCAGGATAATCCTCGAGCTCCTTGACGACCTGCTTCAGCCGCTCCTCAAAGTCGCCGCGATAGCGGGTGCCGGCGAGCAGCGTGCCCATGTCGAGCGCGAAGATGGTGGCGTTGTGCAGCACTTCCGGCACATCGCCTTCGACGATGCGCTTGGCCAGCCCTTCGGCGATCGCCGTCTTGCCGACGCCAGGATCACCGACATAGAGCGGATTGTTCTTGGAACGGCGGCACAGCACCTGGATGGTGCGGTTGATCTCGCTCTCGCGGCCGATAAGCGGGTCGATCTTGCCGGCCTTGGCCTTGTTGTTGAGGTTGACGCAATAGGCCGTCAGTGCGTCCTGCTGCTGCTTCTTCTTGCCGTTCTCCTCCTGCGGCTCGGCGCCGTTCGGGCCGCCCTGCTCGTCATCGGCGCCGCGTGGGGTGCGGCTCTCCGAGGCGCCCGGGCGCTTGGCGATGCCGTGCGAGATGTAGTTGACCGCGTCGTAGCGGGTCATCTGCTGTTCCTGCAGGAAATAGGCTGCGTGGCTCTCGCGCTCGGCGAAGATGGCGACGAGCACGTTGGCGCCGGATACTTCCTCGCGGCCGGACGACTGCACGTGGATGACGGCGCGCTGGATGACGCGCTGGAAACCGGCGGTCGGCTTGGAGTCTTCGTCGTAGCCAGTGACGAGGTTGTCGAGCTCGGTGTCGATGTAGGTGAGAACGGTGTGCTTCAGCTCGTCGAGATCGACGTTGCAGGCGCGCATGACGGCGGCCGCCTCGGTGTCGTCGATCAGCGCGAGCAGCAGGTGTTCGAGCGTTGCATATTCATGGTGCCGCTCATTGGCGAGCGTCAGCGCCTGGTGAAGCGCCTTTTCCAGGCCTTGGGAGAAAGCCGGCATGTTACCTCACTTCTTCTCCATCACGCATTGCAGCGGATGCTGATTCTGTCGTGCAAAATCCATGACCTGGGACACTTTGGTCTCGGCCACCTCGAATGTATAGACCCCGCACTCGCCCACTCCATGATTGTGAACATGAAGCATGATGCGTGTGGCGGCTTCGCGGTCCTTCTGGAAAAAACGCTCCAGGACGTGAACCACAAACTCCATGGGCGTGTAGTCGTCGTTGAGGATGAGGACCCGGTAAAGGCTGGGCTTCTTGGTCTTGGTTTTAGTGCGCGTGATGACGGCAGTGCCGCGACCGGCCTCGTTGCCGTCACCGTCACTTTGCATCCGCACCACGCCTGCCGTGGCAGTCAAACCGATCGTCACGTAGTCCTGCCTCTTTCGAATCCCCATGCGAGTTCGACATGTAGGTGTTCGATGGACGATTTTAAGCCCTTCTGGTTAGCTGACAATATGGCTAGGTGGGCAAACTTGAGCGATTTTGAAAATCGTGAGGCCCCGGAATTGAACCGGGCATGAAAAAACCCGGCCGCGCATCCGCGACCGGGTCTGTCCTGCAGGGCCGCAGGCCGTTTTTCAGTGCCGTCGGGCGAAATTACTTCGCCTTGGCGACGATCGATTCGAACGGCTTGTAGGCTTCCTTGGCGAGCTCCGCATAGAGGTCGCCGATCTTGGTGGCTTCGGCGACGAAGCTCTCGTAGCTCTGCTTGGCGTAGTCGGACTGGATCTCGATCGCCTTGTCCAGCGACTTGGCCGAAAACAGCTTCTCGAACGCGGCGCTGCCGGCTTCGAAGCTCTTCTTGGTGTACTCGCCAGCCTCGGTGGCGATCGCCTGCGCACCCTTCGAGAGGGAAGCGAAGCTCTTCAATCCGGTGTCGGCAAACTCTTTGCCGTATTTGCTGAAGTCCTCATAGGTCTGGGTCATTTCACGTTTCCCTTTGGTTGAAACGCCCTTTAGCCCCGGGCGCCCTTGTGCAATGCACGATGAATATATTGTGCGCTGCACAAAAGTCAAGTTTTTGCCTGTTTTGCAGGCGCCGCTGCGCCGGCAATGGCTAAGATTCGAATAAAGGGAGGCTCAAACGCCAAGAAAATGGTGAACGCGGCGGTTACCATAAAC
This sequence comes from Mesorhizobium waimense, assembly GCF_003601975.1. Classification (GTDB taxonomy): domain Bacteria; phylum Pseudomonadota; class Alphaproteobacteria; order Rhizobiales; family Rhizobiaceae; genus Mesorhizobium; species Mesorhizobium waimense. Next base: position 76,468 of record NZ_QZWZ01000016.1, on the reverse strand, counting down.
GGATTGGTAACGCCGACCGCGGTAGTTTGGCCGGAAGCGAGGCAGGTCCCTTTGCCGCCTCCAAGGCAATGAAATTCAAGGGAAGTATCAGTGCGTCAGGCGTGGTCGGGCTTCGTCTCCAAATCCTCAATCTCTCTCAAGGCGATCATGATCGTCGCTTTGGCGATGGCGGTCGTCGTCGGTGACGCCGCCTCGTCGATGGCGGCCAAGTCGGCAGCCATCGTCGTCGATGCCAAGACCGGCAAGGTGCTCTATTCGTCCGACGCGAACGGCCGGCGCTACCCCGCCTCGCTGACCAAGATGATGACGCTCTATCTGACCTTCGAGGCACTGGCCAAAGGTCGGATCAGCAAGAACACGCCTGTGCCGTTTTCGGCCCGTGCCGCGGCCGAGCCGCCGACCAAGCTGGGTGTGAAAGCCGGCCGCGCGGTTTCGGTGGAGACGGCAATCCTGTCGATGGTGACCAAGTCGGCCAATGATTCGGCGACCGCGCTCGGCGAACTGCTTGGCGGAAGCGAGTCCGATTTCGCCCGCATGATGACGGCCAAGGCGCGCGCGCTCGGCATGAACGGCACTGTCTTCCGCAACGCCAACGGCCTGCCGGATCCCGGCCAGTTCACCACCGCCCACGACATGGCGATGCTTGGCATAGCGCTCAGGGAGCACTTCCCCCAGTATTACGGCTATTTCTCGCAGCGCTCCTTCCTCTATGGCCGCCAGCGTATCAACGGTCACAATCGACTGCTCGGCCGCATCAAGGGCGTCGACGGCATCAAGACCGGTTACACCCGCGCCTCCGGTTTCAACCTCGTCTCGTCGGTTTCCGATGGCAACCGCCGCCTCGTCGCCGTCGTCATGGGGGGGAGCTCGGGCCGCAGCCGTGATAACCAGATGGCCGGGCTGATCAACGCCTATATGCCAAGGGCGTCGACCCGTGGCGGCGGCGCCCTGGTCGCCAAGGCCGGCGGCGACAGTCCGATCCGCGCGCTGACCAAGGTGTTCCTGCCGAAGCACGATGCGCCGACTCCGGATGAAAAGCCGGCGGTCGAAGAGGATGCTACGGTTGCCTCGGCGGACGAGACCGCGCCGGTCGTTGAAGAGACCGCGCCTGTCGTCCAGATCAAGAAGGTCAAGACTGTCGCCGTCGCAGCCGCGACCGAGGTTCCCGCGCCGCAAGTCGCCGCCTATGCCGAGCCGGCGCCCGCGCCAGCGGTCGACCCGGTCAACACTGCCTCGGTGCCGTCGGGCTGGGCGATCCAGGTCGCCTCCTCGCCAAAGCAGTCCGAAGCCCAGGCCTTCCTCGACAAGACGAGCAAGCAGGCGCCCAAGGTCCTGGCCGATGCGGCCGGCTTCACTGTCGCCTTCGACAAGGACGGGGTGACCTACTACCGCGCCAGGTTCGGCGGCTTCGGTTCAAAGAATGCCGCCTGGAACGCCTGCAGTGCTTTGAAGAAGAAGAAAATCGCGTGCTACGCCGTCCAACAGTAGGACGGTGCTGGATTCTCCCGGGAAATTTTTGCGTCGAAGGAGACTAATTGTGGTTGGAGAGCAAGACGTCCTTGGCTTCATTGATGCGCGCCGCAAGGAACGACGTGCCACCGATATCGGGGTGCAGGCGCTGCATCAGGCGGCGGTGCGCCTTGCGGACATCCGCCGCGGCGGCCCCCGCTTCAAGACCAAGGATCTTGTAGGCCTCCTCCTTAGTCATGGCGCCCGCACCTGGCGCAACACCCAGCCCTTCGCCACCGTCCGGCTCAGCGTTTTTGCGCCAGACGGGAAACCTGCTGTCAAGATACGTCTCTAGCAACTGGCGGCTCTCGGGATCGCCCGGGAGTTCGCGGTAGAGCTGCTGCAATTCTGCCAGCCCCATCGCGCCAAGCATCTTGCCTTCGTGGCGCCCGGCCAGCACGAGGCCTTCCAGCCCGCCGGTGTGGTGATCGAGCTCCATCTCCAGCGCCGCGGTGCGCACCGTCGAACGCTTTGCCGCCGCCGGTTTCGATGTCCGCCGCCCCATCCGCATCGAACCATACCAGGCGGCCGCCCCAACCAGCATCATGCCGCCGATGCCGCCGCGGCCCGCGACAAGGACGGCCGCGCCGGCCAGTGCCAGAAGAACCGGCCCCAGCGTCTTCAAACCATCCGCAACCTTTGCTGGATCGGCGCGCACGAAAATCGACGCGACGCCAAAAAGCACCAGAACCAGTGCAACAAGTGCGATGATTGCGCCCATCAGCTCCCGCTGCCCCGCAAATGCTCGATCAACAGCCGGTCTCCCGGACTGCCTCTGGCTTCCAGCGCCTTCAGCCCACCTGTCGCGAACATCGCGACCGCCGAAAGCAGTCCTGCCAGGGTCGCGGCGGCCCGCCGATCAAATCGGAACCAAGCCCCTTTGGACAGCCGCGCAATTTCCTTGAACGCCTTTTCTGCGCCGGAATCATGACCTTCCTGGAAGACGAAGACCGGAACGCCATGCAGACCGAGGCTGGCGGCCTTGTCGGCCAGATCGTCGGGGTTTTCTTCCATCGCATCGCCGATATAGACAAGGGCATTGACCTTGGCCTTCGCGGTCTCCTTCAGCGCATGGGCGAGCACCTTGCCGATCTGGGTGTTGCCGCTACGGCATTCGATGCCGATCATCAGCTGCTTTAAGGCATTGGTGTCGGTGACGAAAGCGGACGAGCGGCATTCTCCAAGCCCGCGGAAATAGACCAGTTGGACGCTGAGGCTGCCGACCTTTCCGACCGCATCGAACATCTCGCCCTGCAGCGCATTCGCCAGATCCCAGGTCGGCTGCCGGCTCATCGTCGCGTCGAGGGAGAGGATCAGCCGGCCTGCACCAGTCGCGGACTCGGCAAGGGTCTTCGCCTGACGGATGAAGGCATCGATCTCGCCGGCGCTTGATTGAGGTTTGACCGGCGCAGTATCGGCCTTTGCGGGCACGGGCTGCTTGTTGTCGCTCATGAGATCAAGATGTGGCGCGATGGCAGCGCTTGCAAGTCCCATCACAGGCGACATGAAGGGCCAGCACGGCCGGGTAGGAGAAGCAGTTCCAGGATGGCTGACTAAAGCAGGCCGAGTTCGGCCAGTTCGAGCCGCAGTTTCGGCGGCATCTCGGCAATCGCGGCCTTGCCCTTGCCGAGATCGGCGGGCGCATCGGACGGCTTCAGGTAGCGCCAGCCCTGGAAAGCGCGGCGCGGCTGCCAGTCGGTGCGCACGACTTGCAGGTCGAGCATGAGATGGCAGCGGCCGATGCCTTCGTCGTCGGTGAACGGCCGGATCTCGGTGATCAGCTGCCGGCACTGAACATTGCCCTTTATCACCCAGTAGAGCGAGCCGCCGTCGGTGACCTCGTCGCCGCGCGTCGGCACCATGCGGGTAGTATGCCAGTGATCCGCCGGCTCCCCGGCGCGGCGGCGCTCATCGAGACGAAAGGCGATCCACTCTTCCAGATCTTCGACGCTGTCGCAGCCGACGCAAAGTTTTAGGAGATTGAGAGCCATCGCCTAAGGTTAGTGTCACAGGCGAATGCGTCAACGGCCCTGCCCGACTTCTCCACAGTGGCAATCCACAGATACCTACTGTGGCAGAGGGCTCTCAGCACTCCACCACGTTGACGGCGAGACCGCCAAGGCTGGTCTCCTTGTACCTCTCGTTCATGTCGAGACCGGTCTGCCGCATGGTCTCGATCGCCGCGTCGAGCGGCACGAAATGAACGCCGTCGCCCTTGATGGCCAGCGAGGCGGCGGTCACCGCTTTGACCGCACCTAGCGCGTTGCGCTCGATGCAGGGTACCTGCACCAGTCCGCCGACCGGGTCGCAGGTCATGCCGAGATGGTGTTCGAGCGCGATCTCGGCGGCATTCTCGACCTGCTCCGGCGTGCCGCCCATGACGGCGCACAAGCCGGCTGCCGCCATCGCCGAGGCCGAACCCACCTCGCCCTGGCAGCCAACCTCGGCGCCCGAAATCGAAGCGTTGGTCTTGATGATGCCGCCTACGGCCGCCGCCGTCAGCAGGAAGTCGCGGATGCTCGCCTGGTCGGCCTCGGGATGGAAATGCAGCCAGTAGCGCAGCACCGCCGGCAATGTGCCGGCCGCGCCATTGGTCGGCGCGGTGACGACCCGGCCGCCGGCGGCGTTCTCCTCGTTGACCGCCATGGCATAGATCGACAGCCAGTCATTGGCGAGCAGCGGGTTGGGCCGATTCTGCTGCCATTGTTCCTGCAACTTGTCGTGGAGTTGCCGCGCGCGGCGGCGCACCTTCAGCCCGCCGGGCATGATGCCGTCCTGCGACAGGCCGCGATCGATGCAGCCCTTCATGGCGCTCCAGATGGCGTCGAGGCCGCTGTCGAGCTCCTCGCGCGACATCTGCGTCTCCTCGTTGACGCGCTTCATCTCGGCGATGGAAAGCCCGCTCCTGCCGGCCATCGCAAGCATTTCGACGGCATTCTTGAAGGGGTAAGGCACCTTCTTGCCTTCGGTCGTCACCGAGCCCTTGGCCTTCATCCGCTGCAACTCTTCGTCGGAAACGACGAAGCCGCCGCCGATCGAATAATAGATGCGCTTGAGCAGCAGGCGATCGCTGGCGTCATAAGCGTAGAAGGCCATGCCGTTGGCGTGACCGGTCAACGGCGTCTTCTTGTCGAGCACCAGATCTGTCGCCGGGTCAAAGCGATAGGACGGGTGTCCGGGCGGCGAGACTCGCTTTTCGGCAGCGATACGGGCGACAATGCCGTCAGCCTGATCGGGGTCCACTGTCTGCGGCGTTTCGCCAGCCAGCCCCAGCACCACGGCGCGGTCCGAACCGTGGCCGATGCCGGTATAGGCGAGCGAACCGTGCAGGCTGGCGGCGATGCGGTCGACCCTGGCGCCGGCCGGGCGCGGCCAGTCGTCTCCGGCGACCTCGTCGAGAAAACGACGCGCGGCCGTCATCGGCCCCATCGTGTGCGAGCTCGACGGGCCGATGCCGATCTTGAACAGGTCGAAAACCGAAAGGAACACGCGGCGCTGTCTCCTGGCCCTCTGAAACCTGGACCCTTTGAAACCTACATATAGGAATTCTCATGATGTTTCCGCTGTTTTGACAATCGCGGCGCAGCGCGTGCCGACCTTGTATGCTCCTGCAGCGACATCGTCGTGCTCGCCCATCGAAGAGGCGGCTTTGCTTGTGGTAAAAGGGCGCATGGGCGATTCCTTCCACCTGTCGACGGCCGATCTCTCGGCGCTGGCCTTCTTCCTGGTCGTCTGGGTGCTGCATACGCTTGCCTCCGACGGCAGGCTGGTCAGCCGCGTGTCGCTGACGACTGCAATGAACGCTCAGCGCGAGACCTGGATGCGGACCATGGCCGAGCGCGAGATCCGCATCGTCGATACCGCCATCATGAGCGGCCTGCAGCAGGGCACCGCCTTCTTCGCCTCCAGCTCGCTGATAGCGCTCGGCGGCTGCTTTGCGCTGCTTGGCGCCTCGGATCAGGTTCTGTCGGTGCTGAGCGACCTGCCCTTCGGCACGACCTCGTCGCGCGCGGCCTTCCAGATGAAGGTGCTCTGCCTGGTGCTGATCCTGGCTTTTTCCTTCTTCAAGTTCGGCTGGGCGTACCGCCTGTTCAACTATTGCTCGATCCTGATCGGCTGCGTGCCGATTCCGCATGGTGAAGCTGCGCGAAATCCGGTTACGCAAACAGCGGTCTGGCGTGCGGCGCGCATGAACATGCTGGCCGGCAAGCATTTCAATTCCGGCCTGCGCGGGGTCTTCTTCTCGATCGCCTATCTCGGCTGGTTCGTAGACCCGATCGTGTTCGTGCTGTCGACGCTGCTCTTGCTTGCGGTGCTGGTGCGCCGCCAGTTCTTCTCGGCCGCCAGACACGCGGTGATCGGTCAGCCGCCGGGCGCCGGAAACGGCTGATCGATCCGACCCGATAGCCAGTAGGCGAACAGGCCGATCCATTCGCGCATTGCAATGGTGGTCGTCTGTATCGAATCCGCCGAGTTGTCGCGGAACATGCCGACGCCCTCCTTGCCCGAGGTGCGGTAGTCGACCGGCCAGGGAATGGTCGCGAAGCCGGCCTTGTCGAACAGCGCCTTGGCGCGCGGCATGTGGAAGGCGGAGGTCACCAGCAGCCAGGTCTCGCCAGGCTTCGGCGTCACCAATTCTCTAGTGAAGACGGCGTTCTCGTAGGTGTTGCGGGATTTGTTCTCGAGGATCAGGCGATCGGACACGACGCCGAGCGCGCCAAGCAGGCGGGGTGCAGTCTCGGCATCGCCCTCGCCGTCAAGAAAGAGTTCGCCCGTGCCGCCCGAAACGACAACTTTCGCATCGGGAAAGTGCCGGGCAAGGATTGCCGTCTCGACCATGCGGTCGCCGCCGGAATTCAGCTCGTAGCCGCCGCGCACCAGATTGATGGCGCCCTCGAAGCCGCCGCCGAGCACGACGATGCCGTCGACATTTTGCGGCAGCAGCGGCTTGGGAAAGCGCTCTTCAAGCGGATTGAGCAGCACGGCGCCAAGCGAGGTCCAGGCTGCCAGCGCCAGGATCAGGAAGGCCAGGACGCTGCCGGTGGCGAACAGTTTTCTGCGCCCGAGCAAGGCAGCGAGCAGGCTGGCCAGCAGCAGGAAGATTGCCAGGTTGAGCGGCTGGATGAAGAACCAGAAGATTTTGGAAAGGTAGAAGAACATCCCTCACCCCATTACAGCGCCGCGCGTCCCTGGACGCGCAAAGGACACTGTAACACTTTGATTTTGCGCATGATCCTTTCGAAAATCGATTCCATTCTTCGGGGTCATGCGCTAGATGAGAAACGACCCTACCACCACTTATCCGGCTGAAATGTGCCGGCCGCCTGCTCGATGACATGAGCTGTCTGGAACAGCGTTTCCTCGTCGAAGGGCTGGCCGATGAGCTGCAGTCCGAGCGGCAGGCCCTTGGCGTCGAGGCCGGCGGGCACAGCGATGCCCGGCAGGCCGGCCATGTTGACGGTCACCGTGAAGATGTCGTTGAGATACATATTGACCGGATCGGAGGCCATGTCCTCGTCGGCGACACCGAAGGCGGCCGACGGCGTCGCCGGGGTCAGGATCACATCCACGCCTGCCGCGAAGACGTTCTCGAAGTCGCGCTTGATCAGGGTGCGCACCTTCTGCGCCTGCAGATAATAGGCATCGTAGTAGCCGGCCGACAGCACATAGGTGCCGATCATGATGCGGCGCTTGACCTCGCGGCCGAAACCGGCGGCGCGGGTCTTCTCATACATGTCGATGATGTCCTTGCCTGGCACGCGCAGCCCGTAGCGGACGCCGTCATAGCGGGCGAGATTGGACGAGGCTTCGGCGGGCGCGACGATGTAATAGGCCGGCAAGGCGTATTTGGTGTGCGGCAGCGAGATGTCGACGATCTCGGCGCCGGCATCTTTCAGCCAGGCAATGCCCTTCTGCCAGAGCGCCTCGATATCCTCCGGCATGCCGTCGACGCGGTACTCCTTGGGAATGCCGACCTTCATGCCCTTGATCGGCTTGCCGATCGCCGCCTCGTAGTCCGGCACGGGACGGTCGACCGAAGTGGTGTCCTTCGGGTCGACCGAGGCCATCGACTTCAACAGGATGGCGGCGTCGCGCACGTCGCGGGCGATCGGTCCGGCCTGGTCGAGCGAGGAAGCAAAGGCGACGATGCCCCAGCGCGAGCAGCGGCCGTAGGTCGGCTTGATGCCGACAGTGCCGGTGAAGGCGGCGGGCTGGCGGATCGAGCCGCCAGTATCGGTCGCGGTGGCGCCGGCGCAGAGGAAGGCCGACACGGCCGAGGCCGAGCCGCCCGACGAGCCGCCCGGCACAAGCTGGGCATTGTCGAGCGTTCGCGCAGTCTTGGTGCCGCCGGACGAGACAAAGCCGCCATCGCCCTGATGCGTCGTCGGCATCACCACCGTGTCGAGGCGCGAGCGCCGCCACGGGTTGATCACCGGGCCGTAATAGGAGGTCTCGTTGGACGAGCCCATGGCGAACTCGTCCATGTTGAGCTTGCCCAGCATGACGGCGCCATCGGCCCACAGATTGGCGGTGACGGTCGATTCGTAACGTGGCTTGAAGCCGTCCAGCACGTGGCTGCAGGCCTGGGTGTGGACGCCTTCGGTGCCGAACAGGTCCTTGATGCCGAGCGGAATGCCTTCCAGCGCGCCGCCCTCGCCCTTGGCCAGTTTCGCGTCCGAGGCCTTGGCCATATCGCGCGCCTTGTTGCCGGTGACGGTGACATAGGCGTTGAGCAGCGGATTGGCGCGCTCGATCGCGTCGAGGTAAGCCTCGGTGATCTCGGCCGCGGTAATCTCCTTGCCGCGCAGCTTGGCACGGGCCTGCGAAATCGTCAGGTGGGTCAGGTCGCTCATCAGGCAAGGCTCTTTTCGTAAAACACCGACCATTCTGAGTCGGGATAATCCAGCACCGGGCCGCAGCGTGAGAAGCCGGCGCGTTCGTAGACGGTCCAGGCGGCGGCATGGCGATCGCCGGTTTCCAGCACCAGACGCTTCAGCCCTTCGCTGCGTGCCAGCGCTTCGACCCGCTCGACGATCTTGGCGCCGATCTTCTGACCGCGATGCGAGGGCCGCGTGTACATGCGCTTGACCTCGCCGACCGAACCATCATGGCGCTTCAGCGCGCCGCAGCCGATGGCCAGGCCGTTGTCGCGGGCGATGAAGACGCTCGTGTCCTCTCCGGCCATCTGCTCGACAGTCAGGTGGTAGCAATGCTCCGGCGGCGTCAGCTCGAGCAGCGTGGCGTTGAGCTCTTCGACCAGCCCGCGCACGTCGTCCTGCAGCGGCGTCTCGATGGCGATCTCGACTGCCACCGCCACCTACTCCACCACCTTGGGAACGAGGAAGAAATTCTCATCGGCCGCCGGCGCATTGGCGACGATATCGGTGGCCTTGCTGCCGTCGGTGACGACGTCCCGCCGCTTCTTCATCTCCATCGGCGTGACCGACGTCATCGGCTCGACGCCGGAGACGTCGACCTCGTTCAACTGTTCGACGAAGCCAAGGATGGCGTTCAACTCGCCGGTCATGCGCTCGGCGTCCTCCTCGCTCACCGCAATGCGGGCAAGGTGCGCGACGCGCTTCACTGTCTGAAGATCAACGGACATTTCTGTTGCCTCGGGAAAACCAGCGCTATAGCGGCGCGGCGCGTGACGCGCAACATGCATCGTGGCGGGATCTGCGGGCCTGGAACTGCTAAACGGCCGGGATGGCCAGGGGCTTGGGCGGGCGCAGCGGAATAGGTAGCTCGAAAAGACGCTCCTTCGCCGGGCACATGCCGCACTCCGCCTCGTCCTCGAGTGCGGCGAACGCCTGTAGCTCGGCCGGGGAGCAATCAGGTTCGGGCGGTTGGTAGCCGAGATAGGGATCCCATTTCTCGGAGAGGCGGTATTTCGCCTTCTGCATCGGCAGATAGGCCAGCGGCGCACATTTCCAGATACATCCGTCGAGAACCTGCTTGCAATGGCGGGCCGGACAGGCCTCCCAGCTGGCGCGCGGGTCGCCGTCGTCAAATGGCAGCATCGTGTCGCCGAAGCCGTCGTAGCGCCGGGTCCAGTTCTTGTGCGCAGGCGGCGACAACGCCGTGGTCGCGCCGCCATTCCCGCAACAGGGCAAAGACCGGTTGATATTCCTCCGCCATGTGATGGACGGAGATGACCAGGCGCGCATCGGGTCGGCGGCAAGGATGGAAGAAGCCGTTGCTGACGATCTCGATTTTGGTGCGCGGCCAGTGTTTCGCACCACGCCAACGAGACGCGGCAGCTCCGGATGGATGGTGGGTTCGCCGCCAAGCAGCGAGAATCGCGTGACCGATACGCCGACCGCTCCACAGGCCCATCCAGCGGTCGGCATCTTCCAGCGACACGATGCCGGCATGGGCATGGTTGGAATAATGCGAACAGCTCTCGCATGACAGGTTGCAGCCATGGGCTACATGCAGCTCGAGTTTGCGGAAGACCGGTCGCTCCTGGCCCGGTACCGACGCCAACCGTTTCAGGCCCAACCGTTCCAGGAATGTCATGGGCTCACGCGGGGCTCCACGCATCATTGCGCCAAATTTTCGAGGGGCATTCACGCAAACTATTTGTTTTGCGCAATTCCGGACGGAAAACCGCTGCGAACCTTTCCTGGAATTGCTCTAAGGCAAAACCACGCCGCCGCACAGCACGTAACTGCCACCGTTGCCGGCCTGCTCGCTTTCGTCGACGACCGGGCGGACTGAAACCAGGTCGATCTGAGTCGGGCTCATTTGTGTGACCGAAAGGACATCCGGAAAGACAAAGCCCGGCTCCTGGCAGATGGCGGTGACCGCCCAGCTTGGCGAGAGCGTCGCCTTGGTAACCTGAAGGAATTCGCAATTGTATTCGACGCTTTGCAGGCCGTGGGCCGACAGCACGATGTTGCCGGCGTCGATCACGCTCTGCAGCGTCTCTTTCTTGGCCTTGGCGCAAAGCTCCTCCGACTGAAGATAGACACCCTCAATGAAATCCTCGGCGGCAGGCGCCGGAGATGCGGCGACCAACATCGAAACGCAAAGAGTTTGTTTCAACACCATGGTTTCATTCCATTTTTCTAGAGCGGGATGGCTTTTCTAGAGAGTGATGGTCTGGCCGATTCCCGGCAACGCCACGTTCACGCCGGATCCCTCCATTCCCGCAACGAACTTTTCCGCCGTCTGGTCGATGATCGGAAACGTGCCGAAATGGCAGGGAACGACCGTATCGAAGCGAAAAAAGCGCCGGCAGGCAAGTGCGGCCACCGCGCCACCCATGGTGAAGCGGTCGCCGACCGGCACGATGCCGATCTTCGGCTCGTGCAATTCGTTGATCAGCGCCATGTCGGAGAAGATGTCGGTGTCGCCCATATGGTAGAGCGTTTTTTCCTCGGGGAAATGCAGGACGAGCCCGCCCGGATTGCCGAGATAGGTGTTTTGACCGCCCTCGCCGCCAAACGATGACGAGTGCAGGGCCTGGACGAAGGTGGTGGTGAAGGCGCCGCAATCGAGGGTGCCGCCGATGTTGCCGGGGTTGATCTTGTCGCCGCTGGCGCCCTTGCCGACGAGGTACATGCAGATCTCGTAGTTCGCGACCAACATGGCGCCGCTTTTCTTGAGCACTTCCAGCGCACCGCTGACGTGATCGTTGTGGCCGTGGGTTAGCAGCACATGGGTGACCCCTTCCGCCGGCCCTTCCCAGCCGCCCGTCCATGACGGATTGCCGACCAGATAGGGGTCGATGAGGATATTGGCCCCCGCCGTTTCGATGCGGAATGCCGAATGTCCGTACCAGGTCAGTTTCATAGATGCCTTCCTCGATTTTTGCTGCGCCGGAAGATAGAACGCCTCCTGCAGAATGAAAGTGCCATAGTATCGTTGCCGGTCAAAAGAGCGTGTCACGCTCTATCGAAGGAGAACCGTTGGGAATCATACCGATCGAGGACTTGCCGGCACGACTTGCCGGCGGCAGGACGCTGGCCGGGCTCGACCTCGGCGACAAGACGATAGGCGTGGCGGTTTCCGACCGCGGGCTATCCTTCGCCCATCCGCGCCCTGTTATCCTGCGACGAAAGTTCTCGCTCGATGCAGCCTTGCTGCTCACCCAGTTGCAGAAGGAAAATGTCGGCGCGATCGCGCTCGGCCTGCCGGTCAACATGGACGGGTCGGAAGGTCCACGCGCCCAGAAATCGCGTGCCTTCGTGCGCAACATGGCTGCCCTGTCCGACTTGCCTTTCGTGCTCTGGGACGAGAGGCTATCGACCGTGGCTGCCGAGCGGACGCTGATCGAGATGGATTTCTCGCGCAAGAAGCGCGCCGGCAAGATCGATTCGGCAGCGGCCGCCTTTATTCTGCAGGGAGTCCTTGACCGGCTTCAGTCGCTCGGCTCATCCGCTCCGGCGGAACCGGATTCATCCAGCGGTTCCTGACCCAGGCGGCAATGTTGCGGCGGCGGCGAAACGCCCACAGCGCCATCAGCAGGAAGCCGTCGAAGACGCAGGTCTTGGCCACCATACCCGGAATGATCGCCGGATCGATGCCCAGCATTTGACCGTAGAGCTCGAACACCAGGTCATGCAGCCGACGGCTCAGCATCACATAGCCGAAATTGATGTCGTTGAGCGACAAATAGAACCAGCCCCAGAACAAGGCCATGGGAGCCGCCCACAGTGCGAACAGAATGCGCATCAGCGGCCATCCCCATGCTTCGTGTCCGAGCGGCCGGAAATACGGTTGAGCAAGGAACTGTGCGCCGCCCCTCTTGCCATGACGTTGGCTCTGGCACGGATCTCGCTTTCGACGGCAACCGTGATGCCTAACGCCGACCGCCGCTCCGCCAGCACGGCAACATAGGATGCCAGCAGCGCCGTCAGTTGCACGGCAATGACCATGAACAGTCCGTCGATGCCTTGCGCGGCGCCGCCGACCAGGATCAACGACAGGACGCCGGACGCGGAAACGAAGGCGATGCGCACGACGATGTCGGTGGCATCGGGATTTGCCGCGATGTTGATCAGGGTCTCGACGAAGGCCCAGCAGAACAGCACCGCCACGACCAGCAGTGCGATGGCCAAAGGCGCGACGACGACGGCGTCATTTAGACCGGCCAAGTGAGTGCTCTCGACAGCCACGCCCAGCACGCCGAGAGCGCCTGCGACACCGCGGTTGCCGTCGATGCAGATGAAGGCCAGCAAGGCGAAAACGATCGCCCAGTGCAAGGCCAGAAAAGAGGTCAGTACGTGCCGCATGGCGTTCCTGCTTCGCGAGCACAGGCGGCCTATGGTTAACCAATCCTTGCTCCACCACGACTGTGGGCTCTGCGGCCCGCCATCGCAACGGAAACCATTTGTTAAGGTTAACGGCTATCCACAGGACACGGCGAAGGGCGAAAAAAGCCTGGTTGTGAGGTCAGTTCACCGGCGGATAGAGCGTGTCGATGATCATGCGCGCATCGTGGCGGGAATCGAGCATGCCGTACGTGTTGCGCCATTGGCCGGCGAGCCGGGTCTCGACGAACGCATCGGCGATCCGCCCTGCCCCCAGCCGGCGTAGCTCGGCCGCGGCAGCCGACAAGGCCAACTGCTCGGTGAGCAGTCGTGCAGAGCCCTCGTCGGTCGCCGCCACCTGCATGGCCGCCTTGAGCACGCCTATGGTGCCGCGACCGCCGGCGCCGAGATCGCGGTCGATGCCGGCCAGCACCTCCTCGAACAGGCCTGGCGCGCGGCCGAGCACGCGCAGCACGTCGAGCGCCATGACGTTGCCGGAGCCTTCCCAGATCGCGTTGACCGGGGCTTCGCGGTAGTAGCGGGCGACCGGCGCCTCCTCGACATAGCCGTTGCCGCCGAGGGATTCCATCGCCTCATAGAGCAATGGTGGCGCGATCTTGCAGACCCAGTATTTGACCACAGGCGTCATTGCGCGGGCGAAGGCCGCCTCGCCACGGTCGCTGGCCGCCTCGTCGAAAGAGCGCGCCAGCCGGAACGACAGCGCGGTGGCGGCAGCCACGTCGAGCGCCATGTCTGCCAGCACGCGCTGCATCAACGGCTGGTCGATCAGCGTGGCGCCGAACACCTGGCGGTGGCGTGTGTGATGGACGGCCTCCGCGAGGCCCGCCCGCATGATCGCCGAGGAGGCGACGGCGCAGTCGAGCCGGGTCAGCGTCACCATGTCCATGATCGTCTTGACCCCTGCCCCGGGTTCGCCGACCATCTCGCCGATCGCATTGACGAACTCCACTTCCGACGAGGCGTTTGAGCGGTTGCCGAGCTTGTCCTTCAGCCGCTGGAAGCGAAAGCCGTTGCCCGATCCGTCGCCAAGGATGCGCGGGACGAGAAAGCAGGAAAGCCCTTCCGGCGCCTGTCCCAGCACCAGGAAGGCATCCGACATCGGCGCCGACATGAACCATTTGTGGCCGGTCAGGCGGTAGAATCCGCTGCCGACGCGCTCGGCCCTGGTGATGTTGGCGCGCACATCGGTGCCGCCCTGCTTCTCGGTCATGCCCATGCCGAGTGTCAGCCCAGTCTTTTCGACCGGCGGCTTCTGGCTCTGGTCGTATTTGCGCGTTGTCACCCGTGGCGCCCATTCACGAAACAGCTTTGGGCTTGCCATCAGCGCCGCCAGCGAAGCGCTGGTCATGGTGATCGGGCAGAGATGCCCGGTCTCGAGTTCTGCGGTGACGTAGAAGCGGGCGGCGCGCACCTGATGGCGGCGACCGATCTCGGCGTCGCCATTCTCCCAGACCGAGGAATGCAGCCCGTTGGCGACGGAGCGGCGCATCAGCGCGTGATAGGCGGGATGGAACTCGACCAGGTCGATGCGCCGGCCCTGGCGATCGTGCGTCCTGAGCTTCGGCGTCTCGACATTGGCCAGGCGGGCCAATTCCTGCGCTTCCTGCGTCAGCACGAAACGGCCAAGTCCATCGAGATCCTTGCGCACCGGATCGGAAAAGCGCTCGGCAAGCTGGATCAGCAACGGATCGCCCCGCCAGGCGTTGCCGCCCGTCAGCGGCGGCGGCTGGTTGGTCACGTCGTCGGTCACGCTCTGTCCTTGTCGTCGGAGGTCGGTCGAATCCGAAGCCATCGGCGGGTTATAGCCCAAGCCACGCAAGGCGCGCGACGAAAATACCGGGGAGAAAGGCCGCAATCCAAAGCCGGTGCTTGCAGCAGGGAATTCTGCACCCTATAGCAGCGCCTTGAGATGACCGACGCTTCGTCCCTGCCGCTCTACCCGCACCGCCATCTTCTGGGCATCCGCGATCTTTCCCCCGCCGATATCGAGCTTTTACTCGACCGGGCGGACCGGGCTGTCGCCATCTCGCGGCAACCGGAGAAGAAGACCTCGACGTTGCGCGGCCGTACCCAGATCAACCTCTTCTACGAAGCCTCGACCCGTACGCAATCGTCGTTCGAGTTGGCCGGTAAGCGGCTCGGCGCCGATGTCATGAACATGTCGGTGGCAAGCTCTTCGGTGAAGAAGGGCGAGACGCTGATCGATACGGCGATGACGCTGAACGCCATGCGCCCCGACATATTGATCATCCGCCACCAGTCGGCGGGCGCAGCCGCATTGCTAGCGCAGAAGGTCGGCTGCTCGGTGGTCAATGCCGGCGATGGCGCGCATGAACACCCGACGCAAGCGCTGCTCGATGCGCTGACCATCCGCCGCGCCAAGGGGCCGCTGTCGAAGCTGATCGTGGCGATCTGCGGCGACATCCTGCATTCGCGTGTGGCGCGCTCCAACATCATGCTCTTGAACGCGCTCGGCGCGCAGGTGCGCGTCGTCGCCCCTTCAACGCTGCTGCCGTCAGGCATCGAGAGAATGGGCGTGATCGTCGCGCGTTCGATGGCCGAAGGGCTGAAAGGCGCCGACGTGGTGATGATGCTGCGCCTGCAGCGCGAGCGGATGGAAGGCGCCTTCGTGCCGTCGATCCGCGAGTATTTCCGCTATTTCGGCCTCGATGCCGAAAAGCTGAAGGCGGCCAAGGACGACGCTCTGGTCATGCATCCAGGCCCGATGAACCGCGGCGTCGAGATCGCCTCGGAAATCGCCGACGGCCCGCAAAGCGTCATCCAGGAGCAGGTCGAAATGGGTGTCGCCGTGCGCATGGCGGTGATGGAAGCTTTGCTCGACCCGCGCCGCAACGATGAGGGGCGCGGCGCATGACGACAACGGTGTTCAGCAAGGCGCACATTGTCGACCCGTTGCGTGGTATTGACGAGATCGGCACCGTCATCGTCGAGGGCCGCAAGATCGTCGCAGCTGACAAAGCTGCCCTGAACCAGGGCGTGCCGGAAGGCGCCATCGTCGTCGACTGCGCCGGCAAGGCGCTCATCCCCGGGCTGATCGACGCACGCGTCTTCATCGGCGAACCCGGCGGCGAGCATCGCGAGACGATTGCCTCGGCGAGTGTCGCTGCGGCGGCAGGCGGCGTCACCTCCATCGTGATGATGCCCGATACCGATCCGGTGATCGACAATGTCGCCTTGGTCGAGTTTGTGCTGCGCACCGCCAAGGACACGGCCGTGATCAACATCTTCCCGGCGGCGGCGATCACCAAGGGTCTTGCCGGCCGCGAGATGACCGAATTCGGCCTGCTGCGCGAAGCCGGCGCGGTCGCCTTCACCGACGGGCGCCACACCATATCCAGTGCGCTGGTGATGCGCCGGGCGCTGACCTATGCGCGCGATTTCGGCGGCGTCATTGCGCATGAGACCCAGGATGCAGACCTCGCCTCGGCAGGCGTCATGAATGAAGGCCTCTATGCCAGTTGGCTCGGCTTGGCCGGCATTCCGCGTGAGGCCGAATCGATCCCGCTGGAGCGCGACCTGGCGCTGGCGCGGCTGACGCGCGGCGCCTACCACGCGGCCAAGATCTCGACGGCGATGGCGGCGGAAGCGGTGACACGAGCGAAGGCCGATGGCGCCAATGTCACGGCGGGCGTGTCGATCCACAACCTGTCGCTCAACGAGAACGACGTCGGCGAATACCGAACTTTCTTCCGGCTGACACCGCCGCTGCGCGCCGAGGAGGACCGGCTGGCGATGATCGAGGCGGTCAAGGACGGCACGATCGACATCATCGTCTCTTCGCACGATCCGCAGGACGTCGACACCAAGCGCTTGCCCTTTGCCGATGCGGCTGCCGGCGCCATTGGCCTGGAGACGCTGCTGGGCGCCGCACTCAGGCTCTACCACAATGGCGACGTGCCGCTGCTTCGGCTGATCGAGACGCTGTCCACCGCGCCAGCAAGGCTGTTCGGCCTGCCCGGCGGCACGCTGAAGCCGGGCGCGGTCGCCGACCTTGCGGTCGTCGACCTCGACGAACCCTGGATCGTCAGCGAAAGCGGCATCCGCTCGCGTTCGAAGAACACCTGTTTCGAAGGTGCGCGGCTGCAAGGCAAGGTCTTGCAAACGATGGTAGCGGGCCGCACAGTGTTTTCTGCCTGAGCATTTCGAACCGAGCATCAGGGGCGTTGCGGACCGCCTTACGCATCTTCGCTGCCAAGGGAGCGCTTGCCATGGGATTGCATCGTCCCCGCCTGGTTGCGGACGATCTGGCACCGCCTGCGTCCCGCGCCGGAACTGATCGTGCCGCAGAAGTTCAATCGAAACTCCCACACCGTCACCTCCCTGATGCCGGCCGAGGACAGCGGTGCCTGGCTGCTGGAGAGGATGCAGCGGCAGATCGGGCTGGAGACGCTCGCGGCCAGCCGGCTCCTGGACTTCGGCTGCGTTGTCCGGTTCAGCCAGGCGATCCTCAATCGCAGGATTCCGATCGGCTCCTATACCGGCATCGACTGTTTCGCAGAGATGATCGACTTCCTGCGCTCCGCCGTGCGGGATCCCCGCTTCTCCTGTGTTATCCTGGACGCGCGCCACCCGGCCTACAATCCGTCCGGGCGCCCGCTCTCCTGCGAGACAGAGTTCCACTTTGCGCGCATGCCTTTGACATCGTCTCGATGTTTTCGGTGATCACCGTTTTCTGTGATCACCCACCAGAACCCTGAGGACGCGGCATCCATTCTGACCGTCCTGCGCCACCACACGACAGACCAGGGCCGTCTCTTCTTCACTTGCTTCCTGGACGAGGGGATTGCCGCGTTCGAGGACCGGAGCCCGGAGCGGAACGGCGGCCGGTGCTTCTATAGCCCCGAGTTCCTTGCTCGTCTGGTCGAGGGATCGGGCTGGCGGGTCGTCCGGAGAGCACCCGGCGATGGGCCGCTGATCGGCGATTCGTTCGTCTGCGCTGCGGCTTGATCGAGAGGACCGTTCAAGACCCGGGGATCGGGTGTGCACCCACGGGTCCAACTTGGCGGGGTGCTGCGATTATCACAATGTCTACGTTCCGCTGCCCAGGCTGATCAGATACAGCCCACCGCGCCCGCCAGGCTGTTCAGCATTTCCGACGGCATGTCGAAGCCGGGCGCGCAGCTGCAGGCAAGGTCTTGCAAACGATGGTGGCGGGCCGCACAGTGTTTTCGACTTAGGCCTGCCGGGGTGCGACGCGTCATTTCGGCAACCAAGGAAACGTTGGGGGAAACAATGAGTTACGGCCCGATCCTGGCATTGGTGTTCGGCTACCTGCTCGGCTCGATTCCCTTCGGTCTTTTGATCACCCGTGCCGCCGGCCTCGGCGACGTGCGCAAGATCGGCTCCGGCAATATCGGCGCCACCAATGTGCTGCGTACGGGCAACAAGGGGCTCGCCGCCGCGACGCTGTTGCTCGACGCGCTGAAGGGCACGGCAGCGGTGCTAATCGCCACCCGCTTCGGGTCGGACTTCGGGCTCTGGGCCGGCTTTGGCGCCTTTCTCGGCCATCTCTTCCCGGCCTGGCTCGGCTTCAAGGGCGGCAAGGGCATCGCCACCTATCTCGGCGTGCTGATCGGGCTGGCCTGGCAAGTGGCACTGATCTTCGCCGTCGTGTGGCTCGCCGTCGCCTTCCTGTTCCGCTACTCCTCGCTGGCGGCACTGGTGGCGGCCGTGGTTGTGCCGATCGCGCTCTATTTCCTGAGCACGCCTCAGATTGCCGGGCTGTTCGTGATGATGAGCCTGATCGCCATCATAAAACACCGCGCCAACATTTCGCGGCTGCTTGCCGGCACCGAGGGCAAGATCGGAGCCAAGGGGTGAGCAAGCCTGCCGTCGGGCCGCGTCTCAGCGACCGGCAGCGGCTGAGCTGGCTTCGCCTGATCCACACGCCGAATGTCGGCCCGGCCGGTATTATGGCGCAAACGCTACGGGTGCGGCGAAACTGGAATCAGTCTCACCGCGGCCGGAATCTAGCAGACTCGTTGGCAGATGGAATGGTGAGCGCGATGACCTATTGACTAAAAGGCAGTTGCTCCGGGGCGACGTGCCACTCCGGCGAGAATGTTTCGCCGGTTTTCGGACGTTCTTGAATTTTCCGTTGGCACGACGGCAGCAGATTCATCGTGGCTGTCGCTGAACTGCCTAACGGAACAGATACTTCGACACCTCCGGGTTGCCGCGGCGCCACATCACGTTGTCCAGGAAGTAATGATGCACATTGATGAATATCAGCACGATGAAGAAGAAGAGCGATGACCCAAGCACCTCCCTGTCGTACGGGATCAAAGCCGTCAGCGCGAACGGGATGAGCCAGAAACCGAGATATCCTAGGGCGGCACCGCCAACGATGAATCCCAGGACCCGCAGCCTGTATAGAGGGCCGAGGAAGGACAGGATCTTCAGTGGCGGATCTCTTACGGCTTCCGGATCGTCGCGCTCGACATTGGTCTGATAACGCCAGACCACCGCGAGGTACTGGAGCGAGTGGAGCGCAGGCACCACAAGCAGCCAGAGCGGGTTTATTCGCGCAATCAGAATCCAAAGGTAAAGCGATGCGACGTAGGCCACGACGCCGTTATATGGCAGCTTGCCGCCGTTTGTTCGCCAGCGATTGATCAGCATCAGAACTGTGACCGCCGTGGAAGCAATGGCTGTCAGCAGGGCAAGGCCGGTGATCCACGACGGCGCCGCAAATGTGTAATACTCCAAGCCATAATATTTGCCCTGGGTGACTGCTGTGTTCGTCTGCAGCCATGCCAGGATCCACACGGCATAGCTGTTGACCAGCAGCACCTTCTTGTCTCGATCGTCGAAGAATTTGCGCTTCAGGACGGCATCCACCATCAGCATGCCATAGCCTTGCTTGACGTAGTGCCAGCCGACGAAAAAGAACATCGCATTGGTTGCATATCCCAAGAGACGGGCGTTCGCCGCCGCCGCGCCATACGCAAAGAACGCGCCCATGATAACGGGAACGATGATGCCGGCGAAAATGTAGCGAAGCTGAAGGCCCCTGTCGTATCCGTTCCCGCTCACCTTGCGCCCAAAGTTGCGGTAGAAAAGTTGGTAAGAGTGGGCGAAGTGGGGATAGTTTATCAGATAGGCCACGAAGACCATCGTTGCGGCTACAGCGCCTTCGTATTCAAGCGGCACCAAGAACAGAAATGGCAGGATTAGAAATGCGCTGCCACCAAGCATGAGGAAGTCGGCAACCGGGCCGAAGAGATACTTTTGAGGTGTCGCCGCTCTGGGAGCGACAGTTTCCGCCGAAAGGTGAAGTGCCATGCTCGAGCCTCCCTTGGGAAGGCTGAGTTTAGCCATCGACCTGTGTGGCGACAAGCTTGGGGCTGCCGAGTGTTCCCGACTGGGCGACCTAATCGATCACAGGCAAAGCAGATTGCGGGTTAGCCCGCGGCCATATGTCGAGGCCGACAACCACCCGTGAGCCGCAACGCGCGCGGGCGAGGTCCCTCGCTGGCTTTACGCGGTCCGAAGCCGTTCGATGGAACCTGCGCCAGACGTTGTAATCAAACGCGCAGCGGCAAATGCGGCCAAGATTATGAAAACCGCTGTGATGCTAAGGAAGATCGTCGACGCGAGAACGGTTCCGCTTTGATCAAAGCAACTTGCGAATTCCATGGCGCTTACCCCTTCAAACCCACTAACCTCGATCCAGTGGCCCCACACCGCTTGGCTCAGCATGATCCTGATTTTAGAGAAATACAAGTGATTGCTAATGTGCCTGGCGACCTCCGTTTGAGAAATCACCCGGGGCTTCAGATGCCCGGAGCGGCAAATGTCGTCAAAGACAGTTGTTGCGGGGTGGTACCTGGATAGCGGCATACCGGCATCGATTGGACGAACGTTGACAAAGTCGGCACTGACCTCATTTGGGACTCAAACCAGAAAGGTCTCAGCACTGCAGCTAAGGTCTTCGCCAGTGCACAGATGGGGCTATCCATCACAGCGGCTAAGCCAGGCGGCGGCAGCGCGATCAGCCTCTACTTGGTGGTGGCGTCGTTTGCGCCGCTCTAACCGCCCTTACCGATCAACGCTGATAAATCGCGGGCAGCCGGTCACGGCATAGCTTGGCGTCGTGTACGTCCCTATTCCCGTGAAATAGTGGCAGGTAGATGCACTGGCTACCGAATCCATCTTGCTCCGACTCTGTAACCTTGATGAATCTCCATGGTCTGACATCAGAGGCAAACCTATTGATGACAGGCACTTGGCACAGAAGCTACGTCCCTACGGTATTAAGCCGAAGGTGGTCAGGATCGGTACAGCTACACAACGCGGCTACCATCGGACAGATTTCATAGATGCCTGGAAACGCTACCTCTCTCCGCCTCCCCAAGAGAGCGCAACATACGCAACAAGGGCAACAGCCGAGGCGGCCGAATGAGATTCGCTCAGAAAGTTTTACTTCCAGAAATTTCTACAGAAAGAAGCAGCCCGGGGACGGCGGCCATACTGAGCCAGCCGGTCCGTGGGCGCGTTTGCTTCGGTCAACCTGGCCAGCGCTTCTTCGACTTTTTGAGCCGACGCGTCTGTGCGCTTGATGTGCCGCACAACTTGCCGCCTCAGCTTCGCGAGCATTTCGGCGCGATATACGTCCCCGTATCTCGCAGTTTCAAGGTGGAGGGTCGCAAGCCTCATGGGCGACGATTCCAATTAGCTGGCAGTAGAATTCGCGAATCCGACTTTCGTTCCGTTGTCCGACCTTCGCTGTCTGGCTGATCCTACATATTGCTACACGGACGGACCGGCGGTTTCGGCTTGAACGGAAGAGGCTGGCGCCTAAGAGGAACGTCGGCGAGCGACGTTCGGATCGGCTTGACGGCACCAGTGGATTGAGCGGCGACCACACGCTTGGCGAGCAGCGCCGCCGACATTTGGGCGAGCTTCGATTTTATACCCAAGGACCCCTCCCGAGCGACCTACTCCAGCAGTTCGTTTCTACCACAGGTGGCGCCGCGCTCGCATTTAGATTTGCTAATTCAGGAACGCCGTCAGTGCCGGGGATCGATCTTTGTCAGTCGCTCCCTGGCCTCGATCACGCGCCGTTGCTCGGCCCGTATCCTGCCGCACAGCGTGAGATTGACGGCCACGCCACAGTCATCGTCCAGCATTTCTTCGGCGCTTTCGAGGGCGAGTTTGGCTCGGTTGACGCGCTGCCTGGCCCTAGCCATTTCCAAGTTCAGAAGGTCGGCCGCTATCCCGCGACCGTGGGGTTCCAACGTGTACATGATGAAGTGTTAACCCGCCACGGAAGGCTTCGTTCCCGGGTCGGTCGCCATGGATGAGCGGAACAACCTCGCCCGCAAGTGCAAAAGAAGCACCCCGCGCGTCACCAGACACCGAGATCTAAAGAAACAGGGATTACGTGCGGGTCATCGAGGACGGCACGGTAAGGGTCAAGGGCTTCAGTTCCCAGACAGATGCCAAAACCTTCGCCCAAGGCGAACAGGCGCGGCTCGGACTTGATACGCGTCTCTGGACGTAGAGCCCGGCCACCGCAGCAGCTAGACGTCTCTGGTAAGGCGGCTATATTTTAGCAATGACTGAAAAGCCTGAGACGACCTACATCGTGAGCGTCTTCGAGAAGCCGTTTTGGCGCACGGTGCTGACCACCAAGGACAAGGCCAAGGCTCTGGCCTGGGCGAGAGAGATCGGCGACAAGGTGCGGGTCGAGGAGGTCACGCCGAAGGTGAAGCGCTAATAAGGGATCACCGCAAATGATAAGGTCTGGACATTGAAAGGGCGAAGCGCAATCGGATTGGGCGTTATCGTCGCCGCAGCCTGCGATTACGGAGTGCCCTCGGCATCGGCACATGATGGCTGGTACGAAAAACAGTGCTGCCATGACGAGCATTGCGAGCCGATGGCAGACGGTGCCGTTCGCGAAACAAGCATGGGCTTCAAGGTGCCGTCAGGCGAATTGCTGCCTTACGCGGACGCAGGGTGCATCAGTCGCACGACATGCGTTTTCATTGGTGTCACGCCCAAGGAACGGCAGGCCGGCATGGTGAAATACCAGTTGGCAACCCTGACATTACGATCTGCCTGTACGTGCCGCCTAAGTCATTCTGACATCCCGCCGCGATGAACTCGCGTCAACCGGCGATCGCCATCCCGCGACGCCTAAACGAATGGTACGAATTTAACCAAGGGCCCTGGCGTAGGAACAAACCTTATCCGGCGCCGTTTATTGCGCTGGCCGGATGCCCTTGTGCCCCAATCCCGTTTCCGGCCAGCCTTGATGATAGGGCCCGCTGCTTTTCCCGGCAGCGGGCCAATTTCATGCCTTCCGCGGCCTCACCCCGGCAACTCGCGAAACAGAACGTAGACACCCATGCCGGCCATCAGAAGGCAGGCACCCATGCCGATCATGTCGCGGCGACGATAGCGCCAGACGGCACCGGCAAGCATCGAGGCGGTGATGACGGCAATGTAGAAGGAAATCAAGATCCCCCGCGATGCTATGATCTTGGGGCGATGGGCATTGGTTTGAGAATATCCGCCCGACGAATGCTAGCGAGCAGTTCACAAACCGATGCAATCATTTCTCGAGCATCGAAGCTTTCCCCGCTGACGCGAAACTTAAATGATTTGTTGTTGAGGCTGGTAACCGAATTCTCACCCCTGATAGGGCCGCCTTTCCCTTTAAGCTCTTGCTTAGCAAACGGCATCCTCAGAGTCGCGAGTTGCTCTTTCATGGCCCTGATTTTTGTCGCCACAGGTGGGGTGAAGCAGCCCGCATTCTGGTCCATTGTTCGCAAAACCTCATACGGCGTCGCTGGCACTGCCAGCCGTCGCTGCGGCCAAAAACCCGCCGTCGCGGCGGGAGCAGATCAAGCATCACTTCCACGCGCTGAAAGCCTTGCTGGAGGAGGAATTTCAGTGCCCGTGGCTGATCATAACGTGCACCGAAGGGTCAAGCCTTTCGCGCATTCTCAGCACCAACGCAGGGAAGTTGAATGACCCCTATGGGATCATCGGGCCTGTGACGCGATATGGCGAGGTCGTGTCATGAACGCGCATACGCCCGTACTGCAGCCTCTCGGCATGCCGAAGGGGATGGATCCGCGCGAATGGCGCCAGTCGGTCGAGAAGCGCCTGAGTGACCTCCTGGACCGTGCCATGTCGCTGATCACGGCGCTGGATCTCATGGAAGCCGATTGCGATCTGGAGGAGACCGGCGACGACGAGCCGTCGCTAGGCTGCCCCGATGATCTGGAGCACGACAATTGCGACGACGAGGAAGGCGGGGACAGCGAGCCATCGGGAGACGGCGAAATCATCATGTGGCCCGACGATCTAGAATCGCAAGAAGTGCTGGTGAAGAGCGGGATATGAGCGGCGCAACAATTCCGGCGAAAAACCTCCAACACTCTTGGCGGTTTCAAGAGATCGCGACGGCTGAACAAAAACTAAAGCGGCTAGGAAGGGAGCTAGCTGCCGCACTCGACGAATACTTGCGGGCGTCGAATTCAGTCGGTTATCCGGTCTGCCTCAGCGTCTATCCGGCATCGCTCGGCAGGAACGAGTGGCTGGCGGAGCCAACTCTCAACTGAACACTGCTGATCCAAAATATTCCCGACGAGAATAATTGGCCCGCTGCCTCACGGTGGCGGGCCTTTTTGTTAGCCCACCACCCTCCGGCTGGACCGCAGGCGTGTGGTCTCGATGTCATCACGGGAAATCCCGATGTCACTGAGCATGTCGTCTGGTGCGTCACTCAGTTCGTCCATTGCCTTCAACTGCGCCTTCTGTTCGGCTCGGCGATCGAGCCAATCGACAAGGGGACCAACTACTGCGACAAGAGGAAGATTCACAAGCATCGGAGCACTCCCTTCACCGCTGCAGGAAACTGCACGCAGCCTAAGCCGATACGTCGATGCGTCTGTGACAAACCTCACAGACCCGTACGGCAAAGACTGCCCGGCTGCCTCAGGTGGCGGGCTTTCTGTATCTTGTGGCAGAAAAGTCACGCAGCTTGAATATGCAGAGCTTCAACCGGCGCGAGCTTATTATCCAGCTAAGCGAGGCGTACCGTTGTTCACGGGCAAAGGGGATGCGCCCGACACTCCTCCCGAACTAGCGCCCGCCGCCTCTCCCTGGGTGGCGGGCTTTTTGTTAGCCGTCCGTTAGCCCAGCCGAAATCCCGCTTCTTATTCGTTTCGTATCCGAAACTTTATCTATTTGTGTTTGCTTGGAGATTTTTGGTGAGCGCGATGGGATTCGAACCCATGACCTACTGATTAAAAGTTCATTCCGGGCCGTTTTGCCAAGGCTTTGCTTTCATTCGATTTTGTCCGTGTCCGCACATTAAGCGATTGATTTCAAATGGACATGCTTTGACAAATCAGGACACCATGCGACAATGCTCGCAACCTGATTGCCGTCCTTTCGACGGACACAGTGCGGACACGGAGCAAGGGCGTGAAGCTTTCAGATGCCATTATCAAGGCGCTGCCGACACCCGCCAGCGGCAACAAGATCACTTATGACGACGACGTGAAGGGCTTCGGCGTTCGCGTGACTGCCGCCGGCGCCAGGGCGTTCATTCTCAACTATCGGACCAAGTCCGGCTTGGAAAGACGCTACACCATCGGCTCCTCCACCGACTGGAAATACACCGCTGCCCGCGAAGAAGCGAAGAACCTCAAAAAGCAGATCGATGTAGGATCCGACCCTATGGGCCAGGTCGCCGCCTCACGGGAGGCAAAGACCGTCGCTGATCTCTGCGATCGGTTCGAAAAGGATCATCTGACAAAGAAGCGCGATTCGACTGCCCGCGACTACAAGGCGCTGATCAAGAACCACGTCCTGCCGGCCCTCAAAAACAAGAAGGTGGTCGAAGTCGAGTTCACCGACATCGACAACCTGCACCGGAAGATTTCAAAGACGGCTCCATATCTGGCGAACCGGACGGTCGCTGTGCTTTCGAAGATGTTCGGCCTTGCCATCAAATGGCGGTGGCGCATCGACAATCCAGCCAAGGGCATCGAGCGGAACGACGAGCAGAAGCGCCACCGCTATCTTTCCCCCGCCGAGCTTCTGAAACTCACCGAGGCACTGACCACGCTGGAGGATCAACAGGCGGCAAACATTTTCCGTCTTCTGCTTCTCACCGGCGCGCGCCGCGGTGAAGTCCAGGCCGCGAAGTGGGACCAGTTCGACCTCACTGCTGGCGTATGGACCAAGCCGGGTGCGACCACGAAGCAAAAGACCATGCACAGGGTGCCATTGTCGGCCCCTGCCCGCCTGTTGCTCACCGAACTGCGGGAGAAGGCCAAGGACGATGCCGTGTATGTGTTCCCTGGCCGGGGCGCCGATCACCGCGTCGAGATCAAGGGAGAGTGGCGTGAGGTATGCCTTGCCGCCGGCATCGTCACCGCCGAAACCGTCGGCGAAAAGATCGTGTTGAAGCCATCGGCCCGCATACACGATCTACGGCATACCTACGCCTCTGTGCTGGCCAGCGCCGGCCTTTCCCTGCCAATCATCGGGGCACTGCTAGGACACTCACAGCCGGCCACCACGGCCCGCTACAGCCATCTTATGGACGACCCACTGCGGCAGGCCACCGAGCGCGCAGGATCGATTGTGATGGCCAAGGACAAGGGTGCCGAGGTCATGCCGCTGAAAGGCGGTGCGTGATGGACAAAAAGAAGCGCCGCCCCTCGCATGAGGAATGGAAGGCGCACGTTCGCAACATTGTCGTCGATCCCGACCCGCCTCGGCTTTTGACAGAGGACGAAAGGGCGCTCCTGGCGTTAGAGCACGAGACTTCAGAACGGCAGCCGGCCTCCAAACCCTCGGAGGGAGACGCCTTGCTCGGTGAACTCCTGCATATGCTTGTGGGTGACGCTGATGAAGGCTCTTCGCTGACTTTCACTGTAAAATTGTTGGAAATTGTCGACCACTTCAATGAATACTCCAAACGAAATGACGATTTTCGCGTCTCTCGGATGTCTAGCGCGCTTGAAGATATATCGAAAGGGGCAGCATCTCTCGGACGTTTGATCAAAAACGTTGTTGAGCAACTTGACGCAATCGGGAAAAAGGCAGGCGAACCTCTCGACGATTTTGTGATGTTGGCGTTGCGCAGCGAAATTGAAGAATTGTTGCGCCAGACCTCACACTCCGCCCAGGCAGCGCGGGGTGATCTTGTGAAGAAATACGGCACAGGTAATCCCGACATGCCGGACAGAGGGTCCGGCGGAGGTCGTGGGCTTCATGCGCATCTATATGGTTCCCCAAAACAGAAATTCGTCCGACATCTGAGCTTCCTCTGGAACATCGAAGCCGGACATGATCTCACCAGTTCGCCAACCGGCCGCTTCGCTCAGTTTGTTCGGCTGGCCTATATATTTGCCACCGGCGCAGATCCCGAAAATGCCGGACTGAAGGACGATATCGGATTGGCTGTAAAAGCGATGAAGACAAGGGAGCGGATCAGGGGCCGAGCCGCCGAACATTTCAGCAAGTCGCTTGAACTCCGCGCGATCGGCAGGATCAAGGAAGCGGATTTCATGGCCCTCCGCGCCGAGCGTCTGTCCAGTTGGCTCGCAATTCCTCGATTTGAACGCAAGGCGAAAATCCGAACAACCCTATCAAAATAGGCCGGGTTGTTCGGACGACCTAAGCGCGTGTCCGTCCGTAGGTTCTCGCTGTCACCTCACCGAAAGGAGTGTCAGCGAAATGAGCCTACTTGACGAATATCTCGACCGCCCTGCCCTCGCGAAAGAATTGCGGGTCAGCGAGCGCACCTTGATCCGGTGGCAGCGTCTTCCCGACGGCCTTCCCTATGTCGAACTCGGCGGCCGCATCCTCTACCGCGTGCCGTCGGTGAAGGCATGGATAGAGGCTCTGGAGCGCAAGCCGAATCCTCGCCGGAGGGCTGCGTGATGACTGGCCATCCCGAAACAGAAGACCACACCACCGAGCCGTCGACCATCGAACGCGGCGAGCGCTTCCTGGCCGAAACGCCACGCAGTCAGCGCGGCCCCGCCATCCCGGCACTTAGGGCGATGGGCCTCAGCCCCGCAGAGGCTTGTGAAGCCGTGAGGCGCCACAACATGGCAATGGCGAGGGCCGGATGATGACCTTCACCGACGACCTTATCGAAAAGGCCTCGTTTTTCGTCGCCTATGCCGGCGAAGGCAAGGACGGCTGGACCGTTCGCGAATGGCTGGCGCAGCGCTTTCGGCTGACGCCGGCTGAAGCCCTCGAACTGTTCAAGATCGTGAAGGGAGGCGCCAATGCGCGGGCCTCCTGAAATGGAAGCCGCCGCCCCGACTAGCATCGGGAGCAGCGGCAAAGGAAAGTCGACACGCACTTCTAACGCTTCCGGCACCACACCTCAAGCCCGGTGGAGGGACAACCATCCCCTTGCCCGCTGGGCTCACGTCGCGGTTGCGTCGGCCATTCGCCGGGGCCTTCTCGTTAGGCAGGGCTGCGAAGTCTGCGGCGAAGAGAAAGCCGATTTCCATCATGATCCGGAGCATTACGACCAGCCCTTGCGCGGGCGGTTTCTATGTCGTCGCCATCATGTTGCAGAGCACCGCCGGCTGCGCTGCGAGGCCGCGTCATGAGCACGAAGCTTGTGTGCGAGGAATACTTCGGCGGCTGCCCACAGTGCGGCGAAGCCCATTGGGCGAACGTCCACAAGTCGCATTGGTGCTTCTGCCCTCATCATCGTGTCCGCTGGTCGGCAGGCGAAAACATCTTCTCAAGCTGGCATTCCGAGACCGAAGCTGACTGGCGGCGCAATCGAGAGATGCTGTCTCAATACAGGGAGGTGAAGCCAATCGAGATGGGAGACCCTATTCCCATGGCGATTGAGGCGGAGTCGTCGGTAACGGCGCTCCTCCGGCGGATCGCCGGCCAGATCGGCGGTGCCGCATGAGCAACACTCGCAACTTTACGATGGTGGCGCCTGGGCTTCATAGCTCCAGGCGTTACCTGGGCCTCGATGACAGCGGTCGGTCGCTGTTCCTCTACTTGCTGACCGGACCGCACCAGACAAGCTGCGGATGTTCGCAAATCAGGCCTGGCTATGCGTGCGCAGACCTTGGACCGCATTGGCCCCTGGAGAAGTACCAGCGCTATCTGTCGACCGTGGAAGAGGCTGGGCTCATCATCACCGATGCCGACACGAACGAGATCTACGTCGAGCGCTGGTTCAAGCACAACTCGAAGGGCTCTTGGAAGTACGCCAAGGCCATCCGGGCGCAAGTCGACAAGATCGAGAGCGAGATGCTCAGGGAGAAGGTGGACGCCGACTTCATGGGCACGGAATTGGGCGAGGCTGCAGAAGCCGCTGGCTCTGCGGAACGGGCAGGTTTGTCAAGCGCAGCCAATACCCAGAGCCGTTTGCTCAACACTCGCATCATGCAGCGGTGATAGCCCATGGATAGGGTATCGAAGGACTATCGATATACGGAGACGGAGACGGAGACGGAGACCGAAACAATACGAAAGACCGAAACTGAAACTTTAGAGGATCAATCGCGAAAGTTCGCGTTCGTCACCAGCGCCGCAAAGGGGCTTGGGAGGAAAGAGGCGCCAAGACGCGCCGATGGCGCTTTACCCTCGAAAGCTAAAGCGCTCTGCAGCTTCGACAGCAGTTCGTATCCTGCCGCGCAGCGCGAGATTCTCGGCCAGCATTTCTTCTGTGCGTTCAATCGCGAGCTCGGTGCGATTGATGCGCTCCCTGGCATTGGCGAGTTCCGACGCCAAAATATCGGCCTGGTGGGGTTTCATGGTGTTTATCATGATTGGCTAACTCACGGCGGACCGGTTCGTTCCGTAATTGTGGGCAGCGGCGGCTCGCGCCGTGACGCGGGGGCGAGGCCATGACGGTTCCCGCCCGCCAACATGCAACCGAGGCTGGCCTGCGTCTCCGGCGCATCTGTAGTCGTCTCCGTGAAGGCAGGCCGATCGATCCCGAGGACGCCGAACCCCTGGCCGATGCGATCGACCGCTACCTCCTCGACGGCACCTCGATCGATTCCACGCTGGGAGTGCGTGCCGGCAAGGGCCAGACATCCGCACGGCGCGCGCTTCAGATCGCCGACCGCGACCAAGCCATTCGAGCCCTTGCCGGTGACCTCGGAGAAGATGCTGCCGGCGGCAATGTCATCGACGCCATGCTCGACGAGTTGGAGCAGTTCGCGTCCTGGCATTGGCCGACGCTTCGAACTTGCGAACGCTGCCCGGAAGATATCGGAACGCGCGCTGGATTGTTGTGGTCGGTGCTGAAACTGTCCGGCGGGCGCGTCTTGAGCCCTGCCTATCTCATTGAAATTGTTCAGGACTGATAACGCGTCTTCATTCTGAGGCGGCCAAATCCGACCTGCTATGATCTCACCAACATTCACGAATTGGAGCGCAACATGCCATACGGCAGCTATCGAGAAGACCATACGCCACGGCGCGTTTCCGCAAGGGGCGACGGTAACGGCGGCGGCATCGGCTGGGACCGCGCGATTGCGATTGCCAACGGCGAGGCCAGCAACTTCAAGCCATACGCCACGGCTGACGGCTTCATGTGGGCGTTTGTTGATGATGGCACTGATCCCGCCGACCGCCTGCCGAAGCCAGCGCGCGCAAAGCTGCTGCGCCTGCGCGATGAACGGACGGCAGCCCATGACCTGGTCCAGCCGATGTTCGATAGGATCAACGATTCCCACATCGACAAGCTGAAGGCTTTTCATGAAATTCAGAAGCTCGAAAGCGAGTATAACCGCAACATCCATTTCGCCAGCGACGAACGCGCCGGTCGTGAGCCGACGTCATCGGCCAAGGCGTTCCTTGCCCGGATCGACGAGACGAAGCGCAAGCACGCCAGGTTGACGGAAATCCACAATCGTCTCGTCGAACAGCAGAGCGAGAAATCGGGACGCTCCCGGGCGCTGGCCGGACTGCTCGACTCCAACCTGGAGCGCTGGCTGAAGGCACTCCCGCCCGGTTCCAAGATCATCCCCTATCAGGGAGCGGCGCCTAAGTTGCGAAAGGGCGAAACCACCGTCGAGGCAATCGAGCGCGTTCGACAGGAGCGGGCCGTGGCGTTGGCCGACCTCAACGATTTGCGCGCCCGACCGATCACAGTGGCGGCAGCCAAGGCCAAGGCCAAGGAACAGATCGAGCGTCTTGCCGCCGATGGCCGCCCGTCTGTCCTGAGCCTGCTCGACCACGGCGAGCAAGTCCGCTTCGCCCTCTCGCTTGAGCCTCGCAGCCAGTCCAACATTTCCCGCGATCTGTTCGCGGCCCTTGCCTTTACCACTTGGGTGAACCGTGACGCGCTGATCGCAGCCATCAACAAGGAGATCGACGCGGTCGCCGACGGCACCGGGATCTCTGACAATGACCGCGCATCAGCCGAGGCAGAGCTTACCGCACGCCTGCATGGCCTAGAGCGTGACGAGGAAGCCCTGATCGATCAGGCAGAGTTGAGCGGCACGCGCATCGACCGCCGCACCGATGCTGATGCACAGGCAGTGCTCGGCATACAGATCTCATAGGTTAAGCAGAGCAATGGGTGATCCTTCCCGCATTGCAACAAGAGACCGGGCGGCAAACCGTCGGCCGGTCTCGCCAATTGCCCGTGGCTTTTTCGTCATTGCGCTCGGGCATAGCAGGCAGGGTGGCACTTGGTGCTGCTGCTCTGCCTGCATCTCAGATTGCCACAGCGGCATTCCTGTCAGTCTGCAGCAGAGGCACAGGGCCGGGTGTTGCTCAGCGGTTGCATCCGGCCCGCACCCTGCAACTCTGACGGGTCCTCCCCGGCCGTCAAACCGTATGCGGGGCGGCGTAGCACATGCTCCCCCTAGCCACAGGATTGTGAACGTGTTCCACCACAGGGCAGCGAAAGTGTGAACAATGGCGATGACCCCGAGCCTTTACAGCATCTCCGCGTTGGCCGTTGAATTGAACCGAGACCGTCGCACAATTGCCGCCGCGCTCGATCGTGTCACCGCCGATGGCGTGGTCACAGGCGGCCACCGCGCATGGTATCTGCGAACCGCTCTGAAGGCGCTGAAGGCCGAGCCACCGAAGCAGTTCGATCCTGCCGACGGTCCGCTTGCCGCTATGCTCGACCGTCTGGATAGCTGGCAGGAAGTCCATTCCACAGAGGCCAAGCCCGTAAGGCTTGACGAGATGGCCGACCTCATCGGCGAGCCGGCCGCGTCGGTGCTGACGTGGCTTCGTGCCGGCTGTCCTTATGTCGAGCGCGGCGATTTCGAGACCGGCGCCGGTTTTATGCTTCGCCCGTCATGGGTGATCGACTGGCTTGTTTCGGCTTCCATCCTGGCCCGCAAGACGGGCGACGCGGTTAGCGCCGCGAAGCTCCAACTTTGAGGAATTGAAAATGGTCCCCGCATCTTTCCCCAGCCACTGGCGCCGCGCCGTCGAGCACGGTGACGCTTCTGCCTTCGCCCAGGCCGAAGACCTCATCGCCTTTTTCACCGCCACGGGCGCCAAAACCGGCGGCTACGGTACGTTCATGAAACTCACCGACGGCGAGAAAGAGAACCTCGCCATGTTGCAGAGCCGGTATCCCGACGAATCGCTCGAAGCCAACATGCGCACTCGCACAAAGCGAAGCGAGGCGGCACAGGCCATCATCGCGAAATCCAAGGCCAATCTCGGAAGCGCGAGCGCTCCGGCTTCCACGGCCAAGGAGCCCGAAAAGCCCAAAGTGAATGCCTGGGATAAGGCGATTGCCAAGGCGAATGACAAACTTGCGAAGGGCTTCTGACATGGCCGGCAAATCCACAATCACGCAACGAATCGCGCTCGACGGCGGCGACACCATCAAAGCCCAACTCCTGGCGCTCGGAAAAACCGGCGAAGCGGCGTTCAAAGCCATTCAGCAGGCAGCGAGCAAGGCCGACTTTCAGAAGTTCTCGGCCAGCCTGTCGAAAGCCCGCACGGACCTTGCCGCGCTCGGCAAGAACCTGGCATTGCTGGGCACCGGCCTGGCGGCGGGCGCTACTGCCGCGGGCGCGGCGGTGCTCGGCCTTGCCAAGTCAGGTTCTGAAGCCGCCGATGCTGCCGGCAAGGCAGCACAGAAAACCGGCCTGCAGATCGACGCTTATGGCCGGTTGGAATTCGCCGCTAGTCAAGCCGATGTCAGCCAGGAACAGTTCGTCTCCGGCATGTCGCGGCTCAACAGGGCGATTGCCGAAGCGGCGGCGCAGGGCACCAAGGCCGGCAAGGCGATTGAGGACGTCGGCGTTCATGTCACCCGCTTCGGGGCCAAGGCCAAGGACGCGGCGGCGGCGGCAAAGCCGGTTGCAGACATCTTCACCAAACTCGGCATTAGCGTTCGGGACGCCTCCGGCAAGTTGAAGACCAACGAACAGATCCTGCTCGAAGTCTCCGATGCTTTCGCCAGGATGCCAGACGGTGCGCTGAAATCTGCATTGGCAATCGAGTTGTTCGGCAAGGCGGGCGCTGAACTCTTGCCGTTTTTGAATGCCGGGAAAAAGGGGCTCATCGATCTCGGCAAGGAAGCCGAAAGCCTTGGAATCGTCTTCACGCCCGAACAGACGAAGGCGGCCGAAGATTTCAACGACACCGTTGCTTCGCTCGGCAAGTCGGTACGCGGTACGCGCATCCAATTGGGTCTGCTGTTCGCGCCGCTGTTCACCACGCTTGCCGCCGGGCTTCGCGATGAGATCAACAACAACCGGGTCGCCATTGTCGCCTTCGGGCAGAAGGTTGCGCAGGTCACGGCCGGCGCGCTCGGCGATCTCTTTCACTTGCTGTCCGGCAACACGCAAAACATCAAATCGCCATTCATCAGGGAATGGGGCGCCGCCATCGTCCAGTTCGGCAATGATGTCGCTGGCGTCTTCAACGGCCTAATCCTGCCGGCGTTCAGGTTGCTGCGGGAGGGCGCGCAATTCGTTGCCGACCAGATCAACCGAGTTTTCGGCACAGATGTCACAGCCGGCGAACTTGCGCTCGGCACTGCTATTTTGTCGGCTGTCGGAGCCTTCGCCCTGCTTGCCTCGACCATCGGCGCTGTGGTCGCGGGCATCGGCTTCCTGGCCGGCTTGGTGGGAGGAATCCCGCTCGCCATCGCCGCAGCGGCGGTTACGGCCGGCGTCCTGATCGGCGTTTTTTGGGAGGATATCAAGGCCGGCGCCGCTGCCACCTGGCAATTCATCAGCGATGGCGCTGCGGGCGCCTGGCAGGCGATTGTGGACGGCGCAACCGGCCTATGGAACAACATCGTCGGCGCCTTCCAGGAAGGCCAGCAACTTGCCGTTGATGCCTTCAACGCGACTGTCGAGGCCGTCGTCGAGGTCTGGAACAGCTTGGTCGCCCGCCTGGGCGATATCTCCACCCAAGTCGTCAACCGCATCGTCAGTGCGTTCGATGGCCTCAAGCAGCGCCTATCTGCCGTCTGGAATGGCGTTGTTCAGATGGCGCAGTCGGCTTTGGGCCGCATCGGTTCGTTCATCGACAACATCATCGCCAGGATCTCGGCCGCCATCAACAAGCTGAAACAACTCGTCGGGCTGGGTGGCGACAGCGGCTCGGGCGGCGGCGGCTCACAAGGCTTTGCGCGCGGTGGCTTCCTGGCCAACGGGCCGGGCACGTCGACCTCCGATTCAATCATGGCTCGCCTGTCCGTCGGCGAATTCGTGATAAGGGCGAAGGTGGTCAAGGCACTCGGCGCCGATTTCTTTCATGCCCTGAATAACGGCTTCCTGCCCTCGCTGAAAGGCCTTCAGGGATTTTCGCTCGGCGGTGCCGTCGACCAGTTCAACCGCTCCATGTCAGTCCAGCGTTTCGCCGGTGGCGGCCTTGCAAAAACCAATCTGGCGCCGGCCTCCGGCTTCACTGGCAAGACGACGCTGATCAAGCTTCAATACGGCACGACCGTGCAGGATGTCATCGACCTGATCGGGCAGGCTGACCCGGTGACGCGGTTTCAGCAGTTCGCCTTGGCTGAAGCGACGAGCAGCGCCGGCCGGAGGCCCCGCTGATGACCAGTTGGTCGGAAAAGTGGTGGGAAGCGCCACCGGAGGCAGCCGAGCTCGTCGCCAACAATCGCCGGGCGTTTATGGAACAGTTTGGAGACTTCGAAGCTGTCGCCTTCGATCAATACTGGATCGGTACGTCGCCGGATGGCCGATGGCTAGGCTTGCAGCTTCATCGGCCGGATGGCTCGATCCATCGCTTCGCGTTGCCCTGTGAGATGGCGCAACAGTTCTTCACCGATGTCGTCGGCACCATCGACTTTATGGGCCAACTGCTGCTCGCCAAGGCAGAAACGGGCGGCAGCGCATGATGATCGCCTGGCTCGCCTTCATCGTCTCGTGCGCCGTCGTCGGCGCGCTGCTGCTGCATTGAGAAATCAGGCGGCCCGGCTGCCGGGGGCTTTCTCGGGGGCGGCTTAGATTTTAAAGCTTCCGAAAGCGGCGAGGCTACATCATACGGAAACCATCGCCTCTTCTTCTGGCCCTAAAGGCAGCGTAGGATCACAGCATGGCCAAGCCAGATACAAATGTGGTCGTCTCGGCGTTCACCGAAGAACAGGTGGCACGACTGACCGGAATAACGGCGCACCGGCTCCGGTATTGGGACCGGTCAGAGTTCTTTCGGCCGAGCTACGGGGCAGACAATCGCCGGGTTCCCTTTAGCCGAATCTATTCGTTCATGGATGTGGCGGCGCTTCGAGTTCTTGCTGTCCTTCTAAACCAGCACAACGTACCGCTTCAGCATCTTCGCCATGTCTCGCGGAGACTGGGCACGATGGATAACGGCGCCTGGTCGCGAACTACGCTCTACGTCTTCAATCGCAAGGTCATCTTTGACGATCCAGAAGATGATGGGCGCCAGAAGGAAGTGGTCTCCGGCCAGTACATGATCGGCATCCCGCTGGAGATGGTGGTTTCCGACACCCGACGCGATGTGAAAGCTCTCTCTACGCGCTCAGAGGAACAGATCGGCCACATCGAGAAAAACCGGTACGTCGCACACAATGCTGCAGTTGTTTCGGGAACCAGAATACCAGTGTCTGCGATTCAGCATTTTTCCGAAGATGGCTTTACAATTGAGCAGATCCTTTCGGAATACCCGACTCTGTCGGAAGCGGATGTAAGGGCCGCCATTTCCTATGGGCAGGAAGAAAAAGCTGCGTGAGCCCCAAGCGGCCCACGCTCAAACTGTTCATCGATGAAGGCGTTCCCGATTCAGTGGGTCGCATGTTTTTAGAAGCTGGCCACACGGTTGTTTATCTGCGCGACGCCATCGCCACTGGCTCGCCCGATCAATTGGTTTGCGCTGTTTCCGAGGCGAACGACGCCATCCTGGTTGCGCTTGACGGCGACATGCGACAGTTGGCGCAGCGCCATGGAGTCGGACAACGCCGATACCGAAAACTAAGCCTGTTAAAACTTTCATGCAGGGAGACCCGCGCCGCCGCTCGCGTTACCCAAGCTATGTCTCTCATCGAGCATGAATGGAATTACAGCGTTGGCTCCAAAGACCGGCGCATATTCATAGAGATCAATGACGAAGCGATGCACACGAAGCGCTAGGGTTGGCCCGCTGGCGCGCTTGACGATTTCAGCAAATGAGAACAAGTTAGGCGCACCGGCTGACAGTTTCCGCTGCCAGCCGGCACTTGCCACCACGGAAGCCGGATCAGGGCCTCGCAGTGACCGAATCTCATTTATCATTTCGCGCGTCATCGCCGCTAGGCATTTTGCCCGGCTTCCTCAACATTGGAGAGGAAGTCCACCATGACCAATCATGCACTCACACGTCGCGCCGCCTTGGGCGCAATAGCCTCTATTCTGGCCACAGCGGGCGCTACAGCGCCTTCGGCTGCTATTCCCGTCAATGATCCACTGATCGATGCGATCGCCGCCTTTCGCGCTGGACTTGACGACTACGACCGGAACGCGCGGCTAGAGGATGAGGAAAAATTGGACGCCTATGCCGAGGCTTCCTTTGGGCTGCCGATGACCGTCATCGAAGAATGGGAGCGGCCGGCAACATCAAAGCAGGGCGCCATTGAGGCCTTGCGTCTTGCTCTGGATGAAATGAGCTCGTTCGAGGCATCTCCGACGGTGCCGCCAATGGTGGGTGCAGCGCTGGCCTATCTGGAAGGGTTGCAGTCATGAGCGCCGCCAGGAAGACCACTTTCGACGACCTGGAGCCGCTGGTCTGCGATGCAGACAATATGATGGACGTGTTGCTGACCATACTGGAACCGGACTTCGCGAGGAGTGGCGAAGACAACGTGGTCCATAACAGCATCCGAGCGCGCCCGCATTTTCTTCATTGCCAGCACCGCTGCCCACATGGCGCAGAAGGTCAAGACGGCCTATTACAAGGCTTTGGAAGACGAGAAGGACGAGGCACACGCCGCCTGATCATTCCGCAAGCGCAACGACAAAGGCCCGGCGGCTTCGGCTTCCGGGCTTTTTTGCGGACATGGTGCGGACACGAAAATTGAACGGACACAGAAACCAGCCTCACCTCTCACAAGCCATTGATTTTTGGCTGTTTTTGGTGAGCGCGTCGGGGTTCGAACCCGAGACCTACTGATTAAAAGTCAGTTGCTCTACCGGCTGAGCTACGCGCTCCCGCGGGCGCGAAAAGGCTGCCCTCGAAATTGCGCGGAACATAGGGAGAGTGCACCGGCCGGTCAACCGGAAAAAGCGGGGCATGGAAGGCGGATTTCCCGGGGCTCGGCGTGGTGCCGCCGGGCATCGCGCACCGACGAGACCACCGGCCGAGGCAGAGCCTGAAGCGGCTGTTTCGCGTCTATGTCTCTAGCGAGAAACACACACGAAAACAATCACTTGCAATCCTGGCGGGAACAATTGCCCGGCCTGCCCGTTTCCTTGCCACAAGGGACGTCAACCGCCCCCTTTTCAAGGAGAAGACCATGAACAGGATCATATCGGGTCTGCTGGCGACAACCCTGTCCGCTTCGTTCGTTGCGGCCGAGATCGTCCCGGTCAATGCCCAGCCGAGCTATGTGCCGCTGGGGCAAGGGCTTTCGTCGGACGTGCAGACCGTGCAGTACCAGGATTGGCGGCGACACCGCAACCTCAACCGCAATCGCAACTTTTCCCGCAATGACGGCATGTATTGGAACGGTCATCGCGGCTACCGCGAATACCGTCGCGGTTATCGCCGTCACGGCGACTTCTGGTTCCCGCTTGCTGCTTTCGCAACTGGTGCATTGATCACCGGTGCAATCATCAACAACCAGAACCGGGTCTATCGCGGCGGCGATGCGCATGTGCAGTGGTGCTACGACCGCTATAGATCCTACCGCGCCTGGGACAACACGTTCCAGCCTTATGACGGCCCGCGTCAGCAGTGCTATTCGCCTTACTAGGGGCCCCCGGCGGATCGAACACGGGAGGCTGATGGAAGCCCGTGCCGGTGACGGTGCGGGCTTTCATTTTGCCGGCAGAACCTACTGCCTGCTCAAGGTCCTGCGCACCGCATTGCGCCAGCCAGCGAGCTTGGCTGAACGGACCGCCGCCTCCATGTCCGGCTTGAAGCGCCGCTCGAGCGCCCAGCTCTTGGCGAAGTCCTTCGCCTTCGGCCATACATCCGCCTTCGAGCCCGCGAGCCAGGCAGCACCGAGCGCGGTGGTCTCCAGGATAGTCGGGCGGTCGACCGGAGCATCGAGGATGTCGGCCAGCCGCTGCATGGTCCAGTCGGACGCCACCATGCCGCCATCCACCCGAAGCACGGTTTTGGCCGAAGCGCCCTTCCAGTCCTTGCGCATGGCGTCGAGCAGGTCGCGAGTCTGGTAGGCGACGGATTCCAGCGCCGCGTGGGCGAATTCGGCCGGGCCGGAGTTGCGGGTCAGGCCAAAGATGGCACCGCGAGCCTCGGCGTCCCAATGCGGTGCGCCGAGGCCGACGAAGGCCGGCACCAAATAGACGTCTTGAGTGGGATCCGCCTCGGCCGCCAATGTGCCGCTATGCTCAGCCTTGCCGATCACTTTGATGCCGTCGCGCAGCCATTGCACGGCAGCACCGGCAATGAAGATCGAACCTTCCAGCGCATAGGTGGTCTTGCCGTTCAGGCGATAAGCGATGGTCGTCAATAGGCGATTCTTCGAGCGCACCAGATCGGTGCCGGTGTTGAGCAGCGCGAAGCAGCCGGTGCCGTAGGTGGATTTCATCATGCCGGGCTCGAAACAGGCCTGGCCGATTGTCGCGGCATGCTGGTCGCCGGCGACACCAAGGATTCTTATCTCGGCGCCGAACAGGCCTTTCTCAGTGACTCCATAGTCATCGGCGCAATCCTTCACTTCCGGCAGCATGGCGGCCGGAATGCGCAGGATGGACAGCAGCTCGTCGTCCCAGACATTCTTCTCGATGTTGTAGACGAGCGTGCGCGAGGCGTTGGTGGCGTCGGTGGCATGAACCTTGCCGCCGGTGAGCCGCCAGATCAGGAAACTGTCGATGGTGCCGGCGAGCAGTTCGCCCTTCTCGGCGCGTTTCCTGGCGCCCTTCACCTTGTCCAGCATCCAAGCGATCTTGGTGCCGGAAAAATAGGGATCGAGCAGCAGGCCGGTCTTGCGGGTGAACTTCTTCTCCAGCCCCTGCTTCTTCAGCTTGTGGCAGAGTGGCGCGGTGCGCCGGTCCTGCCAGACGATCGCGTTGTGGATCGGCTTGCCGGTCGCCCTGTCCCAAATGACGACGGTCTCGCGCTGGTTGGTGATGCCGATGGCGGCGACGTCCGAAGCTGCGCTGCCGGCATTCTTCAGCGCGGCCTTCACCGTGGCGACGACGCTTCCCCAGATATCCTCCGGATCGTGCTCGACCCAGCCGGAGGCCGGATAATGCTGGGTGAATTCCTGCTGGCCAGTGCCTGCAACCTTCATCTTGTCGTCGAACAGGATCGCCCTGGTCGAAGTCGTCCCCTGGTCGATGGCCAGCACAAAGCCGCTCATTTCCGCTCCTCCGTTATTCATGCAACAGGGGAGACGGCCAAAAGCCGCCTCCCCCGCAGGTTCCGTGCGGGCCCGTTGGCGCCCGCATCAGGCAGTCTTACTTCTGCCAGCTCTTCACCAGTTCGTCGTAGTTGATGGTGACCGGCTTTTCCTTCTCGTTCTCGATCTTGAGCTGAGGCGCGAGGTGGCCGTTCTTGACCGCGTCGGCGTTCCAGTAGGCGAGGTCATGCTCTTCGGCCATCTTCGGACCGATGTCGCCCTGGATGCCTGCCTTTTCCAGGCGTTCCATGACCTTTTCCTGCTCGGCGCAGAGCGAGTCCATCGCCTCCTGCGCCGTCTTGGCACCCGACGAGGCATCGCCGACCGCCTGCCACCAGAGCTGTGCCAGCTTCGGATAGTCCGGCACGTTCGTGCCGGTCGGCGACCACTGGACGCGGGCCGGCGAGCGGTAGAACTCGATCAAGCCGCCGAGCTTCGGAGCGCGTTCCGTGAAGCTCTTGTCCTGGATCGTCGACTCACGAATGAGCGTCAAGCCGACATGGCTCTTCTTCACGTCGACCGTCTTCGACACGACGAACTGCGCATAAAGCCAGGCGGCCTTGGCGCGATCGTCGGGCGTGGACTTCAGCAGGGTCCAGGAACCCACGTCCTGGTAGCCAAGCTTCATGCCATCCTTCCAGTACACGCCATGCGGCGACGGAGCAAAGCGCCATTTCGGGGTGCCGTCCGCGTTCACGACCGGCAGCCCGTCCTTGACGAAGGAGGCGGTGAAGGCAGTGTAGGTGAACATCTGCTGCGCGACTGTGCCCTGGGACGGGACGGGGCCGGATTCGCCGAACGTCATGCCCTGGGCTTCCGGCGGCGCATAGGCCTTCAGCCAATCAAGGTACTTCTGGATCGAATACACGGCAGCCGGGCCGTTGGTGTCGCCGCCGCGCGCGACGCACGAGCCGACAGGCTGCGACTTCTCGTTGACCTTGATGCCCCATTCGTCGACCGGAAGACCGTTCGGCAGGCCCTTGTCGCCATTGCCGGCCATCGACAGCCATGCGTCGGTGAACCGCCAGCCGAGCGACGGGTCCTTCTTGCCGTAGTCCATGTGACCATAGACCTTCTTGCCGTCGATCTCGCGGCCGGTGAAGAATTCGGCGATGTCCTCATAGGCCGACCAGTTGACGGGAACGCCAAGGTCGTAGCCGTACTTGGCCTTGAAATCGGCCTTGTTCTTCTCGTCATTGAACCAGTCGTAGCGGAACCAGTAGAGGTTCGCGAACTGCTGGTCGGGCAGCTGGTAGAGGTCGCCGTCCGGAGCGGTCGTGAACTTGGTGCCGATGAAGTCGGCGAGGTCGAGGTTGGGGTTGGTGACATCCTTGCCCTCATTCGCCATCCACTTGGTCAGGCTGCGCGCCTGCTGGTAGCGCCAGTGCGTGCCGATCAGGTCGGAGTCGTTGACGTAGGCGTCGTAGATGTTTTCGCCCGACTGCATTTGGGTCTGCAGCTTCTCGACGACGTCGCCTTCGCCGATCAGGTCGTGGGTGATCTTGATGCCGGTGATCGCGGTGAAGGCGGGCGCCAAAACCTTAGACTCATAGCTATGCGTATCGATGGTCTCGGAGACCACCTTGATGTCCATGCCGGCGAAAGGCTTGGCGGCATCGATGAACCATTGCATCTCGGCTTCCTGGGCGCCGCGATCGAGCGTCGACAAGTCCTTGATTTCGGTATCGAGGAAGGTCTTGGCTTCGTCCATTCCGGCGAACGCCTGGCCTGCTCCCCAGAGCAGGACAAGCGCAGTCGTTGATGTTAAAAATTGCCTTCGCATTTCGTTTCCTCCACTTTTCAGGTTTCAAGTGCGATCTGGAGCGGCCGTCGGCACGCGGCCGCTCCAACAGTTTCCCCCTCTATACGTAGCGGAACACGCCGACGGCGTAGACTACGGAGAGAGCGAGAGCCCACCACAGGTTGGGTCCGACAAGACCCAGCCAAGCGAGATGGATAAAGGCGCTGCCAAGCAGCGAAACAAAGAGGCGGTCGCCGCGCGTCGTCTCGAAGCGCAGGATGCCTACGCGCGGATTGCCGCCCGGCGAGGCGTATTCCCAGACCGCCATGCCGCACAGCAGCACCAGGATCGTGATGAAAAACAGCGCCGTCGGCAGCGTCCATGCCATCCAGGTGAGGTTCATGGTCATACCCTCCCCAGGGCAAAGCCCTTGGCGATGTAGTTGCGGACGAACCAGATCACGAGCGCGCCTGGCAAGATCGTGAGCACGCCGGCGGCGGCGAGCACGCCCCAGTCGAGCCCGGATGCGGAGACCGTGCGGGTCATGATCGCCGCGATCGGCTTGGCGGCGGTCGTGGTCAAGGTGCGCGCGATCAGCAGCTCGACCCATGAGAACATGAAGCAGAAGAAGCAGGCCACGCCGATGCCGCTCGCGATCAGCGGCATGAATATCTTCAGGAAGAAGCGCGGAAAGGAGTAGCCGTCGATATAGGCCGTCTCGTCGATCTCCTTCGGCACGCCGGACATGAAACCTTCGAGGATCCAGACCGCCAGCGGCACGTTGAACAGGCAGTGCGCCAGCGCCACGGCGATGTGCGTGTCGATCAGGCCGAAGGCCGAATAGAGCTGGAAGAAAGGCAGCGCGAACACCGCCGGCGGCGCCATGCGGTTGGTCAAGAGCCAGAAGAAGAGGTGCTTGTCACCGAGGAACCTGTAGCGCGAGAAGGCGTAGGCCGCAGGCAGCGCCACCGAAACCGAGATCACCATGTTCATGACGACATAGATGATCGAATTGATGTAGCCCTTGTACCAGGACGGGTCGGTGAAGATCACCATGTAGTTGGCGATGGTCGGGTCCTTTGGCCACAGCGAAAAGGCGCCCAGGATCTCCTGATTAGTCTTGAAGCTCATGTTGACCAGCCAGTAAATCGGCAGCATCAGAACGATTATGTAGATCGTCGGCACCAGCCACCAGAACCGGGATTCTTCGCCGCGCCGGCGCATCAGCCGCGCGATCTGGTCCTGTGACAGGGTGCTGGCGAGCCCGTCCGAAACCGTCGTCTCACTCACTCGGTCCTGCCTTGTCGTTCTTTCGTTGGCGCCGCTCATCTCAGCGCTCCGCATCGACGGTGGTCATGACGGTGTAGAACACCCATGACAGCAGCAGGACGATCAGGAAGTAGATGATCGACATGGCGGCTGCCGGCCCGAGGTCGAACTGGCCGACGGCAATCTTGACCAGGTCAATCGACATGAATGTCGTCGAATTGCCGGGGCCACCACCAGTGACGACGAAGGGTTCGGTGTAGATCATAAAGCTGTCCATGAAGCGCAGTAGAACGGCAATCAGAAGCACGCGGTTCATCTTCGGCAGCTGGATGTAGCGGAAGATCGCCCAGCGCGACGCGCCATCGATCTTGGCGGCTTGATAATAGGCATCCGGTATGGAGACGAGGCCGGCGTAGCAGAGCAGGACGACGAGGCTAGTCCAGTGCCATACGTCCATCAGGATGACCGTCACCCAGGCGTCGGTCGGGTCGTTGACATAGTTGTAGTCGATGCCGAGCGCGGAAAGCGTGTAGCCGAGCAGACCTATGTCGATGCGGCCGAACACCTGCCAGATCGTGCCGACAACGTTCCACGGGATGAGCAGCGGCAGGGCCATCAGCACCAGGCAGACCGGCACGCCCCAGCCTTTCTTGGGCATGTTGAGAGCGATGAAGATGCCGAGCGGAATCTCGATGACGAGGATGATTGCGGAGAAGATCAGGTTGCGGACCATCGACAGCCAGAAACGATCCGACCCCAGGATTTCGGTGTACCAGTCTGAGCCGTTCCAGAAGAAGACGTTGTTTCCGAACGTGTCCTGTACCGAATAGTTGACCACCGTCATCAGGGGGATCGCCGCCGAGAACGCCACCAGCAGAAGCACCGGCAGCACCATGAACC
Source organism: Mesorhizobium waimense (assembly GCF_003601975.1). Lineage (GTDB taxonomy): Bacteria > Pseudomonadota > Alphaproteobacteria > Rhizobiales > Rhizobiaceae > Mesorhizobium > Mesorhizobium waimense. The sequence continues at coordinate 32,748 of NZ_QZWZ01000016.1, read as the reverse complement.
AGGCTTTGTTGTTCCAGGTCTTTTCCATTCTATGCCCCCATCTCGACGCGCCAGGAATCGGCATAGATATTGATGCCGACGGGGTCGAACCGCACCTTTGGTTCGGCCGGCACGGTCTCATCCTCGCCGATCACGGCAGCGATCTCGCGGCCTTCAAGATTGGCGCGGACCACCTTGTGGCGGCCGACGTCCTCGACCTTGCTGATCTTGACGGCCATGCCGTCGCGGCCGAGCCTGACATATTCCGGGCGGATACCGAGCTCGATGGCGCCGGCGCCGGCCTTGGGCACGCCGGGCAGTTCGATGCGCTGGCTGCCGATCGTCGCGGTCTTGCCGTCGATCGCCACCGGCATGACGTTCATGCCGGGCGAGCCGATGAAGTAACCGACGAAGGTGTGGCGCGGCCGCTCGAACAGTTCGGCCGGCGTGCCGATCTGGACGATCTCGCCGTCATACATGACGACGACCCGATCGGCGAAGGTCAGCGCCTCGGTCTGGTCGTGCGTGACATAGACCATGGTGTAGCCGAAGCGACGATGGAGCTGCTTCAGTTGCGAGCGCAGCACCCACTTCATGTGCGGATCGATGACGGTCAGCGGTTCGTCGAACAGGATGGCGTTGACATCCGAACGCACCAGCCCACGGCCGAGTGAGATCTTCTGCTTCTGGTCGGCGGTCAGCCCGCGCGCCTTCTTCTTCGCAAGTTCCGCAAGGTCGATCATGTCGAGCGTCTCGCGCACCTTGCGGTCGACGTCGGCCTCCGGCACGCCGCGGTTGCGCAGCGGGAAGGCCAGATTGTCGTAGACGGTCATGGTGTCGTAGATGACCGGGAACTGGAACACCTGGGCGATGTTGCGCTCCTGCGTCGACAGCCGGGTCACGTCCTTGCCGTTGAACAGCAGTTGGCCGTGCGAGGGATGCAGTAGCCCCGAGATGATGTTGAGCAGCGTGGTCTTGCCGCAGCCGGACGGACCGAGCAGCGCATAGGCGCCGCCATCCTCAAAAGTGTGGTGCACTTCCTTCAGGGCGAAATCGGCATCCTTCTGCGGGTTCGGCAGATAGGAGTGCCTGATATGGTTGACGTCGATGCGCGCCATCGCTTGCCTCCCTATGCCGCCAGCTTCGGCGCGGCCACGGCGCGGCCGTGCTCGTCGAAGACCATGATGTGGCGCGGATCGATGAACACCTCGACCTCTGCGTCGGGTTCGAAATCGCGGATGCCGTGGGTCAGCATGACCCAGCGCGCGTCGGCGAAGTCGAGATGGACGAAGCTCTCCGAACCGGTGATCTCGGTAATGGTGACCTTCGCACGCACCGGCACGGCGGCAGCATTTGGCCGCTCGAGCGACAGATGGTGCGGCTGGAAGCCGATCGTATAGTTGGCATCGGCAATGCCGGCGAGATCGGCCGGCACCGGCAATTTGACGCCACCCTCGAGCAGGAAATCCGGACCCTTCTTGGCCAGCACGATGGTGTTCAGCGGCGGGTCGGCGAAGGTCTTTGCCGTCACCAGGTCGACGGGCTTGCGGAAGACGTCGATGGTTGGCCCGAACTGGGTGATGCGGCCCTGTGAAAGCGTCGCCGTGTTGCCGCCGAGCAGCAGCGCTTCATGCGGCTCGGTCGTCGCATAAACGAAGATGGTCCCGGCCGCGGCGAAGATCTTCGGCAGTTCGGCGCGCAGCTCCTCGCGCAGCTTGTAATCGAGATTGGCGAGCGGCTCGTCGAGCAGCACCAGGCTGGCGTTCTTGACAATGGCGCGGGCAAGGGCCGTGCGCTGCTGCTGGCCGCCGGACAGGCTGAGCGGCGTGCGGTCGAGATAGGGCGTCAGCTTCAGAAGTCCTGCTGCGTTGCGCACTTCCTTGTCGATCTTTGCCTGGTCGGTGCCGGCGACGCGCAGCGGCGAGGCGATGTTCTCGTAGACCGTCATCGCCGGGTAGTTGATGAACTGCTGGTAGACCATGGCGACGTTGCGCTTCTGCACCGGCATTCCGGTGACGTCCTTGCCGTCGAACCAGACCGAGCCGGAAGTCGGCACGTCGAGGCCTGCCATCAGCCGCATCAGGCTGGTCTTGCCAGACAGCGTCGGTCCGAGCAGGACGTTGAGCGAGCCATGCTGAAGCGTCAGCGACACGTCGCTTATATGCTCCGCGGCGCCAACCGTCTTGGTGACGTTTCTCAGTTCCAGCATGATGCCTCCTCCCAGGCTTTCTGCATCAGCCAGCCATCCTTATTCTGCCGCCGCGACATGGCGCCGGCTTATTCCGCGCATGAATTCGTCCAGTGCACTCGCCTGCTCGCGGCTCAGTTGCAGGCCGCGCTTGGTTCGGCGCCACAATACATCTTCCGCCGTCATCGCCCACTCGTTTTGCACGAGATAGCGCACCTCGGCCTCGTAGAGGTCGGCACCGAAATTCCGGCCAAGATCGGCATTCGACCTGGCGAGGCCCAGCAGCGTGCGGGCGCGGGTGCCGTAGAGGCGGGTCAACCGGCGGGCCAGGCGCGCGTCGAGAAAGGGATAGGCGGTCTTCAGCTTCGCCACTTCGACGTCGAAACCGGTGGCCGGGAAATCGCCGCCGGGCAAAGGTGCATCTGTTGTCCAGGGCTTGCCGCGCTTGCCGAGGAAAGCCTCGATCTTTTCCAGCATCGATTCCGACAGCCGGCGATAGGTGGTGATCTTGCCGCCAAAGGCATTGATGATCGGGGCCGCGCCCTCGCCGCCATCGGCCTTGAGCACATAGTCGCGGGTCGCTTCCTGTGCCTTCGAGGCGCCATCGTCATAGAGCGGGCGTACGGCGGAATAGGTCCAGACGATGTCCGAACGCTTGACGCCTTGCGCGAAATATTCGCTTGCCGCAGCGCACAGATAGTCGATCTCGGTGTCGCTGATCTTCACATCATGCGGATCGCCCGGATAATCCCGGTCGGTGGTGCCGATCAGCGTGAACTCATCCTCATAGGGGATGGCGAAAATGATGCGGCCGTCCTTGTTCTGGAAGAAATAGGCGCGCGGGTCTTCGAACTTCTTGTTGATGACGATGTGGCTGCCCTGCACCAGGCGGACATTGTGGACGTCGTTCAGGCCGACCGTCGCCGACAACACCTGGTCGACCCAAGGGCCTGCGGCATTGACCAGAAGCCGCGCCTTGACCTCTTCGGCCTGACCGGTGTGGACGTCTTCTAGCCTTATCGCCCAGAGATCGCCCTCGCGGCGTGCACTGACCACCTTCGTTCGGGTTCGGATGGTTGCACCGCGGTCGGCGGCATCGCGTGCGTTGAGCGCCACCAGCCTGGCATCGTTGACCCAGCCGTCGGAATACTCGAAAGCCTTGCGAAATAGCGGCTTCAGCGGCTTGCCGGCCGGGTCCTTCGCCATGTCCAGCGTCTTCGTCGCCGGCAGCAATTTGCGCCCGCCAATATGGTCGTAGAGGAAGAGGCCGAGCCGGATCAGCCAGGCCGGACGCAGGCCCTTGGCATAAGGCAGCACGAAGCGCATCGGCCAGATGATGTGCGGCGCGTTCTTCCAGAGCACCTCGCGCTCCATCAGCGCTTCGCGCACCAGGCGAAATTCATAGAATTCGAGATAGCGCAGGCCGCCATGGATCAGCTTGGTCGAGCCGGACGAGGTTCCGCTGGCCAGATCGTTCATCTCGGCCAGAAAAACTGAAAAGCCACGCCCGGCAGCGTCGCGGGCGATGCCGCAGCCGTTGATGCCGCCGCCGATGACGAAAATGTCATGGATCGGAGATGCGTCCAAGAAGTCCTCCAGCGATTTCGCATTGCAGCATTTTTGGTCTTTTGCGAAACCGTTGTGGGATTATTTCGAAATAGGAACGAATGTCAAACGAAATATCACGGACATGTGAGAGGCCTGTGATGGAGCTCCAAAAGCCGCCTAGCCGAGCGCCGTCTCGATCAACTGAACCTCCGCCTCCTGGCAGATTTTGCGTACCGAAGGGATGTCGCAACGGTCGGTGATGAAGGTGTTGACCTGCGACAGATGACCGATGCGAACGGGCGCGGTGCGTTCGAACTTGGTCTGGTCGGAGACCAGGATGACGTGCCTGGCATTGGCGATGATGGCTTGCGCTACTTTCACTTCGCGAAAGTCGAAATCGAGCAGCGCGCCGTCATGGTCGATGGCCGAGGCGCCGATGACCGCGTAGTCGACCTTGAACTGCCGGATGAAATCGACCGCCGCCTCGCCGACCACGCCGCCGTCGGAACCGCGAACGACGCCGCCGGCAATCACCACCTCGATCGAAGGATACACGCGCATCCTGTTGGCAACATTAATGTTATTGGTGATGACCATGAGGCCGTTGTGGTCCAGAAGCGCCTTGCTGACCGATTCCGTCGTGGTGCCGATGTTGATGAACAGCGAGGCATTGTCGGGGATCAGCCTGGCCGCCGCACGGCCGATCGCCTCCTTCTCGTCGGCGGCGATCTTGCGCCGCGCCTCATACTCCATGTTCTCGATGCCGGATGGGAAAAGCGCGCCGCCATGGATGCGCGAAAGCAGCCGCTGGTCGCAGAGATCGTTGAGGTCCTTGCGGATGGTCTGCGGCGTCACGTTGAAATGCGTTGCCAGATCATCGACCAGGACGCGGCCCTGATCCTTGGCCATTTGGATGATTTCGGCGTGGCGCGGCGACAAATACATCAAAAGCCTCCCGTTTTCGTTTTTGTTGTCTATACCTGAAAACGAAAGCGATGAAAAGGCATAAGCCGGCTAATGAAAACCTTCCGATTGCAATGACAAACCTGTACGCACCCGCCAGGGCAGTTTCAGGCGAAACCGCGCGCAGTCTCCGTCACGACGTCGAATGCCGCATCGACATCGGCCGCCGTCGCATCGAACTGGCCGGTCTGGAAGCGGATCGCGACACGGCCATCCACGCGTGTCTGGGTGAGATAGATGCGCCCATCGTCGTTGATGGCGTTGACTAGGCGAAGGTTGTGTTCGTCGGGATCGGCGCTCGCCCCCGCCCGATGCCGGAACGAAAACAGTGACAGCATCGGCTCGGTGACAATGTCGAAATCCGGCTCCTTTGCCAACCTTGCGGCGAGGCCTTCGCTCCAGGCGACATGGTTGCGGATCATGGTGCGCAGGCCTTCCAGGCCATGGGCGCGCAGCAGGAACCAGAGTTTCAGGGCACGGAACCGCCGGCCGAGCGGCACCGACCATTCGGAATAGTTGATGATGCCGTCATGGCCGTGGGTCTTCAGATAGTCCGGCTTGATGGCCAGCGTGCGAACGAGATCTTCCGGCTGACGGACGAACTGGATCGAGCAATCGAACTGCGCGCCCAGCCATTTGTGCGGGTTGAAGACGACGGAATCGGCCTCTTCGACGCCGGTCCAGAAATGCCGGTACTCCGGGCAGATCATCGCCGATCCGGCCCAGGCGGCATCGACATGCATATAAAGCCCGTGCCGCTTGGCAACCGCTGCAACGGCGGCAATGTCGTCGGTGCCGCCGGTGCTTGTGCCGCCGACGCAAGCGATGATTCCCGCAGGCAGCATGCCGGCCTTGCGATCGGCGACGATGGCCGCTTCAAGTGCTGCCGTGTCCATGGCGCGAAAGCGGCCGGCAACGGGGATGCGGACAAGGTTCTCCTCGCCGATGCCGGACACCCAGATCGCGCGGTCGATCGAAGTGTGGACCTGGTCGGAAGAATAGACACGCAACGTCGCCTGCCCGGACAGGCCTTGCCTGTTGCCCTGCCAGTCGAGCGCCCGCTCGCGCATGGTGAGCACGGCGGCCAACGTTGCCGATGACGCCGAGTCCTGGATGACGCCGGAGAACCCGTCAGGCAGGCCGAGCGCCTGGCGCATCCAGTCGACGGTGCGCGTCTCGAGTTCGGTCGCTGCCGGCGAGGTCTGCCACAGCATGCATTGCGCGGCCATCGCCGAGACTAGATATTCGGCCACCACCGAGACAGGGGCCGCATTGGCCGGGAAATAGGCGAAGAAGCGCGGATGTTGCCAATGCGTCATGCCGGGCACGATCTTCTGCTCGAAATCGGCGAAGATCCTGTCCATAGATTCGGCCGCTTCCGGCGGCGAGGCTTCGATGCTGCGGAAAATTGCACCTGGCGAAAGCGCCGGCCGAACCGGCCTTTCCCGCAAAGTGTCGCGATAGTCGGTGCCCCAGTCGGCGGCGCGCCTCGACCACGCACGGAACTCGTCGTTGTTCATGCATCCTCCCGAAACGCATGGTGGCCGGCTCCCAGCCAGCCTTTTCTGTCATTGTGATTAACACGTTAAATATAATGCAGCAACAGTCGCGAAGTCGAAAGAAGCGCTATCCCGGAAAGTCAGGCAGGCTGGCAAAGGCCGCTTTCAGCGCACTCGACCAGCCATCCGAGATGGTGCGGTAATATTGATCGTCCTGACCGATCCGCTTCTTCAGGCTGATCTTGAAGGCGTCCTTCTCGTAGAACAAAAGGTCAAGTGGCAGGCCGACCGACAGGTTCGACTTCAGCGTCGAATCGAACGACACCAAGAGCAGCTTCACCGTTTCGGCCAGGCTCATCGTCTTTTCATAGGCGCGGATGATGATCGGCTTGCCGTATTTGGTCTCGCCGATCTGGAAGAAGGGCGTGTCGTCGGTCGATTCGATGAAATTGCCCTCGGGATAAATCATGAACAAGCGCGGCGCGCTGCCCCTGATCTGGCCGCCGAGAATGAAGGAGGCATTGAAATAGGAGTCCGCCTTCTCGCCCGCCGGCGACGAATGGGCGATGACTTCCTTGACGGTGTCGCCGACCAACCGCACCGTCTGGTACATGGACGGCGTCTCGAGCAGCGTGGCGTGACGGTCGGCCACCGCCTTGGTGCGCTCGTCGAGCAGGCTGACGACGGCCTGCGTCGTCGCCAGGTTGCCGGCCGACATCAGCACGATGACGCGCTCGCCCGGCTCCTCCCACACATGCATCTTCTTGAAGGTCGAGATCGAATCCATGCCGGCATTTGTGCGGGTGTCCGACATGAACACGAGTCCGCGATCAATCTTCAAGCCGACGCAATAGGTCATCGATTCTCTTTTAGCAGCGATTCCGCTGGAATTACTGCTCTACCGTGACGGTGACCGCAAGCTGTTCTTGCGCCTGTCCCAGCCTGATCCCCGAAACCGGCGAGGCGTCGCGATAATCTCGGCCGGTTGCCACTCTCACATAGCGTTCGTCGGGAGAAATACCGTTGGCGGCATCGAAGGCGACCCAGCCCAGGCCCGAAACATGCGCTTCGGCCCAGGCATGGCTGGCCGCCTGCTGGACCATCGCATCCATCATCAGGTAGCCGCTGACATAGCGGGCCGGAAAACCCATGGCGCGCGCGGCCGCGGCGAAGATATGGCTGTGGTCCTGGCAGACACCGGTCTTGAGCGCCAGCGCTTCCTCGGCCGGCGTCATGACATTGGTGGTGCCGGGCTTATAGGCAACGCGCTGGCCGATGATGTCCATCAGCCGGTGCAACCGCTCGATGTCGGTGCCCTTGCCCACTGAGGCGGCAAGTTCGCGAATGCCCTCGCCAACAGCAGTCAACGTCGTTTCCTGGCCAAACAGCCAGAGCGGCGCAAATCCCTGATGCGGTCCCGAAACACCCGTGGTGTCGCGCGTCACCACTTCGCCCGACGCTTCGATGGTGATGGCATGCTGCTCGCCCTCGACGCTCAGCAACCGCGTGTCATTGCCGAAGTGGTCGGTGAAGCGCACTTCCTCGCGCGCGCCGTCGATCTTCAGTTCCCAGGACAGCACGGTCTGCGTGTGCCCGCTGAGCGGAAGCAACCGCAGGCGCTGCAACAGATACTGAACCGGCGCATCGTAAAGGTATTCGGTCCGGTGGGTGATCTTGAGCCGCATGGGCGTCATTTTCCATTTGTGAGCATGATCTTGCCGTATCGTGCTCAGTAGAACTTGTAGTCCTGCGCGATCTCGTCGCCGAGCCTGGTGTTGTCGCGTATGAAACTGGCCAGGAATTCATGCAGGCCAGTGTCGAATATATCCTTGATCGATCCCGCCCTCAGCATGGCCTGCGTCTTCTCCGCCGTCGCATGGCAGGCATGGCGCTCGCCATAGTCGTCGCCGAGGAACTTCAGATGCTCGGCGAGAAAGCGGTAGCAGAAGGTCAGCGAGCGCGGCATGCGGACATTGAGGATCAGATAGTCGGCGATGTTGGTCGGCTTGTAGTCGGCTTCGTAGACCCAGCGGTAGGAGCGGTGCGCCGAGACCGAACGCAGAATCGATTCCCACTGGTAGTTGTCGAGCGTCGAACCAACCCAGGAAATCGACGGCAACAGCACATAGTATTTCACATCGAGGATGCGCGCGGTGTTGTCGGCGCGTTCGACATAGGTGCCGAGTTGCGAGAAATCGAAGATTTCGTTGCGCAGCATGGTGCCGTAGAACGAGCCGCGGATCAGCGCCGTCTCGCGCTTGATGGCATCGAGCACGCTCGGCAGGTCGCGTTCATCGATCGGCTTGGCCAGCATTCGCTTCAGCGACATCCAGGCTTCGTTGATGCTTTCCCAGGTTTCGCGGGTCAGCGCAGTGCGCACCATGCGGGCATTGTTGCGGGCGGTCTCGATCGCCGACATCGTGCTCGACGGGTTCGCGGTGTCGCGCAAAAGGAAATCGGAGACATTGGCCGCAGTGTAGTCCTGGTATTTTTGGGTGAAGGCAACGTCCGCGCCGGCACTGAGCAGCACCGAATTCCACTCTTCCGAGGCGTTCTGCGTGCGCGTCAGCGCCATGCGCAGGCCGGCATCGACCAGGCGGGCCATATTTTCCGCCCGCTCGATGTAGCGGTTCATCCAGTAAAGCCCGTTGGCGGTGCGGCCTAAAAGCATCAAAAAACCTTCAAATGAAAATCAGTCATCGAGCACCCACGTATCCTTCGTACCGCCACCTTGCGAGGAATTCACGACGAGCGAGCCTTCCTTCAGCGCAACGCGCGTCAATCCGCCGGGCACGATCTGGATGCGGTCGGAGACCAGCACATAGGGCCTGAGGTCGACATGGCGCGGCGACAAGCCCTTTTCGGTGAGGATCGGGCAGGTCGATAGCGCCAGCGTTGGCTGGGCGATGTAGTTCGACGGCTTGGCCTGGAGTTTCTTGGCAAAATCCTGGCATTCCTTCTTGGTCGCCGCCGGCCCGACCAGCATGCCGTAGCCGCCGGAGCCGTGCACTTCCTTGATCACCAGTTCGTGGATGTGCTCGAGCACGTATTTCAGGCTGTCCGGCTCGGAACAGCGCCAGGTCGGGATGTTGCCGAGAATCGCCTTGCGGCCGGTATAGAACTCGACGATCTCGGGCATATAGGAATAGATCGCCTTGTCGTCGGCGATGCCGGTTCCCGGTGCGTTGGCGATGGTGATGTTGCCGGCGCGGTAGACGTCCATGATTCCCGGCACGCCAAGAGCGGAGTCCGGACGGAAGGTCAGCGGATCGAGGAAAGAATCGTCCACCCTGCGGTAGAGCACGTCGATCTGCTTGTAGCCTTCGGTCGTGCGCATGGCGACGTGGCCGTCGACGACGCGCAGATCCTGCCCTTCGACAAGCTGCACCCCCATCTGGTCGGCCAGGAAGGCGTGTTCGAAATAGGCGGAGTTGAAGCTGCCGGGCGTCAGCACGGCAATGGTCGGCGTGCCCTTGGTACTCTGTGGCCTGACCGCCGCCAGCGACTGACGCAGCAACTGGGGATAGTTCTCCACCGGCCGCACCTTGATCTGCTGGAACAGCTCCGGGAAGAGCTGCATCATCGTCTCGCGGTTCTCCAGCATGTAGGAGACCCCGGAAGGCGTGCGGGCATTGTCCTCCAGCACATAGAATTCGTTCTCACTGATGCGCACGATATCGACGCCGATAATGTGGGTGTAGACGCCGGCCGGCGGCCTGACCCCGATCATTTCCGGCAGGAAGGCTTCGTTCTTGGCGACGAGCTCCCTTGGGACACGGCCGGCGCGCAGGATTTCCTGGCGGTGGTAAATGTCGTCGAGGAAGGCGTTGAGCGCCTGCACGCGCTGCTCGATGCCTTGCGTCAGCCGGCGCCATTCATTGCCCGAGATGATGCGGGGAACGATGTCGAAGGGGATCAGGCGCTCGGAGGCTTCCTGTTCGCCGTAGACGGCGAAGGTGATGCCGGTCTTGCGGAAGACGCGCTCGGCGTCCTGCATTTTCTCGGTAAGCCTGGCCGGGTCTTGCTCCTTCAGCCAGCGGTCGTAAGCCGAATACGGTTTTCTCAATCCGGAAACTTCCGGAAGCATTTCGTCGAACGCTGCCAATCGCATACTCCCCTGTGACGCCATTTCACTGGCCCCGCCGGAGAAAATCAAGCGCAATCGGTGATTTGGGGCATGGCGGCGGTCAGTATGTCACAACTGCCTAAGATTAAGGCAGCGCCGACAGGGCCGGGTCAGGCTCTGCCTCTCGCCCGGGCAAGCCCTGGTGGCGACTAGAAAGCGCGGAAGGTGACGACCGTGAACGTGTCCTTGATGCCAGGCAGAATCTGCACCTTCTCGTTGACGAAGTGGCCGATGTCTTCCTCGTCCTCGACGTAGAATTTGGCGAGCAGGTCGTAATTGCCGGCGGTCGAGTAGATTTCCGAGGCGATCTCGGCGTCGGCGAGTGCGCTGGCAACATCATAGGCCTTGCCCAGGTCGCACTTTATCTGCACGAAAAACGCCTTCATTTCCCGGTCCTGCCTGGTCTCTGCGCGAATAAGCGGCCCTTGTGGCAGACTGCCGCCCGGCTTTCAAGCATTTGGGCGCTCAGGCCGCCGCCGATGCGGTATCGTTGCGATTGTTCCGTCCTTGTTGAAACCGTGAAGCGCCGCAATGCGTATGGTACAGTGTCGTCTTCGAACAGCGATTTCCCTGGAGACACGGGAGGCAGGCCATGCGCCGCACCTTACTGGCATTCGCAGTCGTTCCGTTCATTCTCGCGTCTTCGGCGTTTGCCGGTGATGCCGAGATCAAGGCAGCGCAGACGGTCATCGACAGTCAGCTGAAAGCCTTCATCGCCAATGACGGCGCCGCCGCCTACAGTTTTGCCGCGCCGAATGTGAAACGCATCTTCCCGACCGTCGACACCTTCATGAACATGGTCACCAACGGCTACGCGCCGGTGCGCCAGCCGCAAAACTATTTCTTCGGCAAGGTGCAGCAGACGGGTCCGACCTCGATCGTCCAGCAGGTGCTGATCGTCGGGCCGGACGGCAAGGACTACGAGGCGGTCTATACGCTGGAGCAGCAGCCCGACGGCGGTTTCCAGATCACCGGCTGCAGCTTGCGCGCGTCGACCTCGGTCAGCACCTGAGGCCCGCTCAGTTCGCCGGAATATCGCCCCGCGCCCAGCCTTCTGAAATCTCCGCTGCGCGCGCGTCGAAGGCTTGGGCCCCGATCGCGGCACGAATGTCCTGCATCAGCCTCTGGTAGTAGGACAGGTTGTTCCAGGTCAGCAGCATCGCGCCCAGTGCTTCCTGCGAGCGCACCAGATGATGCAGATAGGCGCGCGAATAGTCGCGCGCGGCCGGACAGTCGCTTTCCTCGTCCAGCGGGCGCGGATCGTCGGCGTGGCGGGCGTTGCGCAGATTGACCTTGCCGCGCCTTGTATAGGCGAGGCCGTGGCGACCGGCGCGGGTCGGCATCACGCAATCGAACATGTCGATGCCGCGCGCCACCGATTTCAATATGTCGTCCGGCGTGCCGACACCCATCAGATAGCGCGGCTTGTCTTCAGGCAGTTCGGCGCAGGTGATGTCGAGCATATCGAGCATCACCGCCTGCGGCTCGCCAACCGCCAGGCCGCCGACGGCGTAGCCCTTCAGATCCATCGCCTTCAGCGCCTGCGCCGAGCGCACCCTGAACGAGGGCACGTCGCCGCCCTGGACGATGCCAAACATCGCCCTGCCCGGCTGGTCGCCGAACGCCGTCTTGCAGCGTTCGGCCCAGCGCAGCGACAATTCCATGGCGCGCTCGATTTCCTTCTCCTTGGCCGGCAGCGCCGTACATTCGTCGAGCTGCATCTGGATGTCGGAATCGAGCAGTCCCTGGATCTCGATCGAGCGTTCGGGCGACATCTCATAGGCGGCGCCGTCGATATGCGAGCGGAAGGTGACGCCCTTTTCGGTGAGCTTCCTGAGCTTCGACAGCGACATCACCTGGAAACCGCCGCTGTCGGTCAGGATCGGATGCTGCCAGCGGGCAAATTCGTGCAGGCCGCCGAGCCGCGCGACGCGCTCGGCGCCGGGCCGCAGCATCAGATGGTAGGTGTTGCCCAGGATGATATCGGCGCCAAGGTTGCGCACCTGGTCCATATACATCGTCTTGACGGTACCGCCGGTGCCGACCGGCATAAAGGCCGGCGTGCGGATCTCGCCGCGCGGCATGTCTATCACGCCGCGCCGCGCCTTGCCGTCCGTCGCCAGCACCTTGAAGGAGAACGCGTCAGCCATTGAATTCCTTGTCGTGCACCGGCGCGCCAGGTGCCTGTTCGTCCAACGACTGCCGGTAGTGGATGCAGCCGCGCATGAATTTTGGCCAGGGCGGCACGGCGATCGCCGGTTCGGTCTGCTCCGGCAAAAGGTCCCACAAATCGGGATGATGCCAGCAGAGTTCGTGACCGGTGGCATCGCGATGCTGGCGAATGCCGGCGCGCAATTTTTTCACTTCCGCGATCAGGGTGTCGCGGTCCATTCCATCGAGATCATCGTCCATCGCTCGTCTCCGCTCGGTAAAGCAGGCTGGCATCTCCGTAGGAGTAGAATCTGTAGCTGTTGTCGATGGCATGCGCATAGGCCGCGCGCATCGTTTCGAGGCCACAGAAGGCCGAAACCAGCATGAACAGCGTCGAGCGCGGCAGATGGAAATTGGTCATCAGCATGTCGGCGGTTCGGAAGCGATAGCCGGGGGTGATGAAGATGTCGGTCGGGCCAGACCAAGCGGCTAGCGTGCCGTCCTCGCGCGCAGCACTCTCCAGCAGGCGAAGCGAGGTCGTACCGACGGCGATGATGCGCCCGCCTCTTGCCTTCGCGGCGTTCAAAGCCTCGGCGGTGTCCTGACTGACCGAGCCGGTCTCGGCATGCATCTTGTGGTCGGCGGTGTCGTCTGCTTTCACCGGCAGGAAGGTGCCGGCGCCGACATGCAAGGTGACGAAACGGCGCTCGATGCCTTTTGCATCGAGTGCGGCGAACAGCTCCGGCGTGAAATGCAGGCCGGCGGTGGGCGCGGCCACCGCGCCCTCCTCCCTGGCATAGATGGTCTGGTAGTCGCTGCGGTCGCGCTCGTCGTCGTCGCGCTTGGAGGCGATGTAGGGGGGCAGTGGGATATGGCCGACGGCGTGCAGCGCCTCGTCAAGGAACGCGCCCGAAAGATCGAAGCCGAGCAGCACCTCGCCGGCATCGCCCTTCTCGATCACCGTGGCGTCGAGCTGGCCGAGAAAGCAGGAATTGCCGTCATGGCCGAAATGGATGCGATCACCGGCAGCGATACGCTTGCCCGGCCGCATGAAAGCCTGCCAACGGTCCGGCGCCACGCGCATGTGCAATGTGGCCTCGACCTGTGCCTGCGCCTCGCCGCGCCGCCTGATGCCCCTGAGCTGCGCCGGAATGACCTTGGTGTCGTTGAAGACCAGCACATCGCCGGCTTCGAGAAACGACGGCAGGTCGCGCACCGTCCGGTCATCGAGCCCCTGGTCGGGTTTGACCACCAGCATGCGCGCGCTGTCGCGCGGCTCGGCCGGACGAAGCGCAATGCGTTCCTCCGGCAAGTCAAAATCGAAGAGGTCGACGCGCATCAGTAGAGCCGGATAAGCAGCGCTCCGGCCAGCAGCAGAACCGCACCGGCGACACGGCCGAGCGAAATCTCGCGCACGGCGACGCCGAGGAAGCCGGCACGGTCGATGAGCATGCCGGCCAGCAACTGCCCGGCGACCAGGAACGCCATCAGGGCGGCGGCGCCGATGCGTGGCGTGAGAATGGTCGAAAGCGTGACGTAGAAGCCGCCGAGCATACCGCCGGCGACGAACAGCCAGGGCGCCGGTGCCTTCCAGTCGAGCGAAAGGCCCTGCAGCTTCACCACCGCGACGGCGATGATGCCGAGCACGATGGCGCCCGACAGAAAGGAGAACGCGGCCGCCGCGACCGGGAGACCCAGGCCGCGCGCCAGCTGCGAATTGATGGGCGCCTGTACGGCGATGAAAGCGCCGGACAGTATGCCGAGCAGGGACCAGACAGCGCCCATCATCGTCGTTTTGCCTTACTCGACGTCGGCCGCGACCTTCAGCGACACGATCTTGTCGGGATCCTGCACCGGCTCGCCGCGCTTGATCTTGTCGACATTGTCCATGCCTTCGATGACCTGGCCCCAGACCGTGTACTGGCGGTTGAGGAAGGCGGCATCGTCGAAGCAGATGAAGAACTGCGAGTTGGCCGAATTCGGGTTCTGCGCCCGGGCCATCGAGCAGGTGCCGCGGGCATGGTTGGCGTTGGAGAACTCGGCCTTCAAATCGGGCTTGTCGGAACCGCCCATACCGGCGCGCGACGGCGCAAACGTTGGCTTCGAGGAATTGCCGAACTTGACGTCGCCGGTCTGCGCCATGAAGCCGTCGATGACGCGGTGGAAGACCACGCCGTCATAGGCGCCTTCGCGTGTCAGTTCCTTGATGCGGGCGACGTGGCCGGGTGCCAGATCGGGCAAAAGTTCGATGACGACCTGGCCCTTGGTCGTTTCCATGATGAGCGCGTTCTCGCGGTCCTTGATCTCAGCCATGTCAGATATCCTTTTGAAAAAACAGATTTATTTGTCGGCGGCAATGCGCACTTTGATCATCCGGTCGGGGTCGGTGACCGTCCCATTGTCAGCCTCGTCGCCTTTCTTAATGTGGTCGACCAGTTCCATGCCGCTGACGACATTGCCGACGATGGTGTACTGGCCATCAAGCGGCGGCGCCGGTGCGAACATGATGAAGAACTGGGAATTCGCCGAATTCGGATCCTGCGAGCGGGCCATGCCGACCACGCCGCGCTTGTAGTGTTCGCTCTGCGAGAACTCGGCCGGCAGATCCGGAAGATCTGAGCCGCCGGTGCCGACAGTCTGGGCATTGAAGCCCTTCTTCATGTTGCCGAACTTGACGTCGCCAGTCTGCGCCATAAAGCCGTCGATGACGCGATGGAAGGCAACGTTGTCGTAGGCGCCTTCGCGCACCAGTTTCTTGATCTGCGCGACATGCTTGGGCGCCAGATCGGGCCGCAGCGCGATGGTGACGTCGCCATCCTTCAGCGTGACGATCATGGTGTTTTCCGCATCGGCAGCGAAGGCCGAAACGGAGGCGGTCGCGAGACCGGCAAGCACGACGAGGAACGAGGCGAGCTTCTTCAGCTGCATGGTCTTCTCCAAGAAACCTATTTCGCGAATTTGGCGGTGAGCGCACCGGCAACCGCCGCCGGCACGAAGGGGCGGATGTCGCCTCCCATCGAGGCTATCTGGCGGACAAGTGTGGCGGTAATGGTTCTGACCGAGGGGCTGGCCGGCAGAAAAACCGTCTGCAGTTCCGGCGCCATGGTCTCGTTCATCCCCGCCATCTGCATCTCGTAGTCGAGGTCGGTGCCGTCGCGCAGGCCGCGGATCATGATCGAGGCGCCCTCTCTCCTGGCCGCGTCGATGACCAGCCCGTCGAAGGCGACGATCCTGATGCGGGCGCCGTCGCTACCGAATTCCGCCTTGGTAGCAAGCTCGATCAGCTTCACCCGTTCCTCGAAGGAGAACAGCGGCTTTTTGCCGGGATGGATGCCGATCGCCGCATAGACGATGTCGGCGACGGCCAGCGAGGCCTTCAGCACATCGAGATGGCCGTTGGTCAGCGGGTCGAAGGAGCCAGCATAGAGGGCGATGCGTTCGGTCATGGCTGGTGCTTCTAGCGAGCCTCTCGGCCAAAGGCAAATCCGATCGAGATCACGTCCGTGAACCTTTTCGCAGACATGAACGACAGATGAATGCGTTGATCACGAAGGCTTCACGCAGCGTTCACTAGGTTCCCACTTCAGATGATGAAACCAAATCCCCATCTAACCGTTATTAGGCGCAGGAGAACACGCACATGCTGATCTACATGCTAGCCGCCGCAATGACCGTCGCCATGCTGATCGCCACTGTATTCGGGCTGCATCAGGAAGCTGGGCGCGTTCGCGCCAGGGCCAACACCAAGCGCTTGGAAGGTTTCGGACCCCGCAAGCCGTACCGGCATTTCTAAATTTCGCCTAAGAGTTTTCGACCGCGCCGGCCCATCGGGCCGGCGTCGCTGTTTCCAGGCCTATTCGGCGTTGTCCGGGCTGGCGTCGCCGCCTGCGGTATCCGCCTCGCCCTCGACGCTCTCTTCCTCGTCCGACTGCGGTTCCGAAATCCGCTCGACAGAGACAACCTTCTCGCCTTCGGCGGTGTTGAAGATGGTCACGCCCTTGGTGGCGCGGCTGGCGAAACGGATGCCCTCGATCGGCACGCGGATGACCGTGCCACCGTCCGAGACCAGCATGATCTGATCGTCATTGCCGACCGGGAAGGTCGCAACCAGCCGGCCGATCTCGGCCACTTTCGAGACGTCGGTGGCCCGGATGCCCTTGCCGCCGCGCCCGGTCAGGCGGAAATCATAAGACGATGAGCGCTTGCCGTAGCCATATTCGGTCACTGTCAGCACGTACTGCTCATGCGCCTTCAGGAATTCGTAGCGCTCGTCGGAAAGTTCCGTCTCCTCGCCGATCTCCTCATTGGTCAGCGCGATCTCTTCCTCTTCACCAGCGGCTATGCCGGCGGCGAGCCGCCGTTCGGCCGCCGCTCGCTTGAGATAGGCAGCGCGCTCAGCCGGCGGAGCATCGACATTCTCGATCACCGCCATGGAAATCACCCTGTCAGTCTCGGCCATGGCGATACCGCGCACGCCGACCGAGTTGCGGCTCTGGAAGACGCGCACGTCGCCGACCGAAAAGCGGATGCACTGACCGGAGCTTGCGGTCAAAAGCACGTCGTCATTGTCGGTGCAGGTCTCGACGCCGAGGATCTCGTCGCCTTCCTCCTCCAGCTTCATGGCGATCTTGCCGTTGCGGTTGACCTGGACGAAGTCGGACAGCTTGTTGCGGCGCACGGTGCCGCGCGTGGTGGCGAACATCACGTCGAGCTCGCCCCAACTCGTCTCGTCCTCCGGCAGCGGCATGATGGTGGTGATGCGCTCGCCCTGCTCCAGCGGCAGCATGTTGATAAGCGCCTTGCCGCGCGACTGCGGGTTGCCGATCGGCAGGCGCCACACCTTTTCCTTGTAGACGATGCCGCGTGAGGAGAAGAACAGCACCGGCGTATGCGTGTTGGCGACGAACAGCCGGGTGACGAAATCCTCTTCCTTGGTCGACATGCCGGAGCGGCCCTTGCCGCCGCGGCGCTGCGCCCGGTAGAGCGACAGCGGCACGCGCTTGATGTAGCCGGAATGGCTGACCGTGACGACCATGTCCTCACGCTGGATCAGGTCCTCGTCTTCCATGTCCGCCCCGCCCTCGGAGAGCTCGGTGCGGCGCGGCGTGCCGAACTCGTCGCGCACGGCGGCAAGCTCGTCCTTGACGATCTGCTGGACACGGGCACGCGACGACAGGATGTCGAGATAGTCGATGATTTCGGCGCCGATCGTGTTCAATTCTTCGGCGATCTCGTCGCGGCCGAGCGCGGTCAGGCGCTGCAGGCGCAGTTCGAGGATAGCGCGGGCCTGTTCCTCCGACAGATTGTAGGTGCCGTCCTCGTTAATCCGGTGGCGCGGATCGTCGATCAGCAGGATCAGCGATTCGACGTCGCCGGACGGCCAGCGCCGCTCCATCAACTGCTCGCGCGCCGTCTGAGGGTCCGGCGCGGTGCGGATCAGCTTTATGACTTCGTCGATGTTGGCGACGGCGATGGCGAGACCGACCAGCACATGGGCGCGATCGCGCGCCTTGCGCAGCAGGAATTTGGTGCGCCGTGTGATCACCTCCTCGCGGAAGGCCACAAAGGCCTTCAGCATATCGGTCAGCGTCAGCAGTTCCGGCTTACCGCCATTCAGCGCCACCATGTTGGCGCCGAACGAGGTCTGCAGCGGCGTGAAGCGATAAAGCTGGTTGAGGATGACGTCGGCGACGGCGTCACGCTTCAACTCGATGACGACGCGGTAGCCCTGCCGGTCGCTCTCGTCGCGGATGTCGGAAATGCCCTCGATGCGCTTGTCGCGTACCAGT
Source organism: Mesorhizobium waimense (assembly GCF_003601975.1). Taxonomy (GTDB): domain Bacteria; phylum Pseudomonadota; class Alphaproteobacteria; order Rhizobiales; family Rhizobiaceae; genus Mesorhizobium; species Mesorhizobium waimense. The sequence goes on along the minus strand of NZ_QZWZ01000016.1, from coordinate 14,505 downwards.
TCGGCCATCTTCTCGATCATCGACGACTTGTTCACCTGGTAGGGAACCTCGGTGATGATGATCGACTCGCGGTCGTTGCCGCGCTGTTCGATGTTGACCTTGCCGCGCATGACGATGGAGCCGCGGCCGGTCGAATAGGCGCTGTAGATGCCGGAACGGCCGAGCACGATGCCGCCGGTGGGGAAATCCGGCCCGGGGATGATTTCCATCAGCGCCGGCAGGTCGATCGCCGGATTGTCGATGATCGCGATAGCGCCGTTACAGACTTCGCCGAGATTGTGCGGCGGGATGTTGGTGGCCATGCCGACGGCGATGCCGCCGGAGCCGTTGACCAAAAGATTGGGAAAGCGCGCCGGCAGCACCTTCGGCTCGCTGCCCGACGCATCGTAAGTGTCCTGGAAATCGACGGTTTCCTTGTCGATATCCTCCAGCAACTCGTGCGCAACCTTAGTCAGGCGCGATTCGGTGTAGCGCATCGCCGCCGGCGGATCGCCGTCGATCGAGCCGAAATTGCCCTGCCCGTCGATCAGCGGCACGCGCAGCGACCAGTCCTGCGCCATGCGCACCAAGGCGTCGTAGATCGAGGCGTCGCCATGCGGATGGTATTTACCCATCACGTCGGCGACCGGGCGGGCCGACTTCACATATTTGCGGTTCCAGTGATAGCCGCTCTCATGCGAGGCAAAGAGGATGCGGCGATGCACCGGCTTCAGGCCGTCGCGCACGTCGGGCAGCGCACGGCTGACGATCACGCTCATGGCGTAATCGAGATAGGAGCGCTGCATCTCCTCGATGATGGATATCGGCTCGATGCCGGTCGGGCCGCCGTCGGCGCCGCGCGGTGTCTTCTGGTCGGTCAAATCAGGTCACAATCCAGTCAGGAATCACTGGCTGCTTATATAGGAAGCGCGCCCGAAACTCCAATGTTGGCGACGGCTTTTCCAGAGACAATTTCGGCGGTAATTTCAAAAGGATACCGTCGATTGCGACGATATGGCCACGGCGCTTTTCGCCGCCGCCGGGCAACGTGGGCCAACGCTAGGCGATCTGCCGGTGGGCGCGATAGGCGCCGGGCGCCTGCCCCATTTCACGCCGGAAGCGTCGGTTGAAGGTCGACAGGTCGTTGAAGCCGACCTCGAAGGCGATGGTCGAGATCGCCTCGTGCGACGTTCGCAGCCGCACCGCGGCCCGGTGCAGCCGGGTTTTCAGCAGGAACTGGTAAGGCGTCATTCCGGCGACGTGCCGGAAGGTGCGCAGGAAATGGTAGGGACTGGTCGCGGTCTCGCCGGCAAGTTCGGCCAGCGACAGCGGCTTGTCGCCATCGAGCTCGATACGCCGCACCGCTTCTACAACGCGTTTCTGGTCGCGGCGGCTCGGCGCACGGCCGACATTCCCGGCACCCGTGGCAAAAGCCACCGCCGCTCCGGCAATGCGCAGGCCGAGCTCCTCGAATCCATCGCTGTCAGCCGCCTCGCGCGCGGCCTCCGCCTCCGCCAGCAGCGGCGCCAGCGCCCGCAATGGCGGCAGGCGCGGTGTACCAAAGCCCAGTCGCCTCGCGCCAGGCACCTCGGCGACGATGCCTTCCATATAGGCAGGGGCAAAATGGAAGGAGAGGCAGCGGTCGCCGGCGCCATGTTCGTGGCCGCATTCATAGCAGGCGCCGGGATTGCCGAGCAGGATTGCGCCTGGCGCCAGCATCGCCATGCCCTGGCGCGTGCGGTAGCGGAAGGTGCCTTGAGTCACGGCGGCGACACAAAAGGTCCGGTGCTCTTCCTCGAACGGGCTGTCGCCGGCGCCGGCCGTGCACACCACGTCGGACACATGCCAGCCCTGCCCCGATGCAAGGTTTTGCTCGCTCGTCGTCATCGTCGAAAGATAGCAATTTTTCCCAAGCGCAGAACCCTGCCATGCCCCTATTGGTCGCGGTCTCCTGACAAACGAGGCAGCAACCATGACCGATCCCTTTACCGAAGCCCTGCACAGCGACGGACCCAACCCCGACCTGGCTGAAAAGCTGGACCTTTACGGCCGTTTCGTCGGCGCCTGGACATTCGACGCCACGCGTCATCTCGAAGACGGCACGGTGCTTACCGGGCGCGGCGAGGTGCATTTTGGCTGGGTTCTGGAGGGCAAGGCAATCCAGGATGTGTGGATCCTGCCCGCACGCGATGCCGGCCCTTCACCGTTGCTCGGCACGTGGACGTTCTACGGCACGACATTGCGCGTCTACGATCCCGGCGTCGATGCCTGGCACATTTTCTGGAGCGACCCGCGCAACCAGTATTTCAGCCGCCAGCTCGGCCGCGCCGAGGGCGACACGATCGTCCAGCAAGGTGTCGACGCCCGTGGCTCCTCAGTGCGCTGGAGCTTTTTCCGGATCACCGAAAACTCGTTCCGCTGGCTGGGCGAGTGTTCACACGAAGGCAGCGAGGACTGGCGCATCGAGGTCGAGTTCCTGGCGCGCCGCGTGACTCCAGCCTGATCAACCAACCATTTGCAAACATGGAGAAAACGATGCTTGACCACGTCTCGATCGGCGTCCGCGACGCCAATGCCGCGAAAGATTTTTATGACGCAGCGCTGAAGCCGCTTGGCTACTCTTGCCTCAGCCACTCACCCGGCTCACTTGGCTATGGCGGTGAAACGGTGGCGCTATGGGTGAACGAAGCGCCGCGGCCGGTGACGGCGGAGGCGAAGTCCGGCCTGCATTTCTGCTTCGCCGCGCCAACGCGAGCCAGCGTCGATGCGTTCCATGCGGCCGCGCTCAGCGAAGGCGGCCGCGACAATGGCGCGCCCGGCCTGCGCTCCGACTATGGCGAAAACTACTATGCCGCCTTCATCATCGACCCAGATGGCTACCGCATCGAAGCCTATTGCGGCGCGCCCGGCTAGCCGGCTCAAATCCTCCTCCCGCGCTGTTTCCAGCGCCCCTGCTTTGCTCTACCAATTGAGGGGTTCGGGCGTCGCCCGGCGGGAGGCGTGAAAGATGCCGAGCTTCGACAGCCTGTTCAATGCCTTCGTCACCATCCTGGTGACCATCGACCCGCCCGGGCTGGCGCCGCTCTTCCTCGCCGTGACGCGCGGCATGAACCGCGAGGAGCGCCAGCAGGTCTCTGTCCGCGCCTCGACCATCGGCTTCCTGGTGATGGCGTTGTTCGCGGTCGCCGGCGCGTCGATCCTGTCGGTGTTCGGCATCACACTGCCGGCCTTCCGCGTTGCCGGCGGATTTCTGCTGTTCTTCATCGCCTTCGAGATGGTGTTCGAGCGGCGGCAGGACCGCAAGGAAAAGATCGGCGACGTCGCCATCACCAAGGACATGATCCACAACATCGCCGCCTTCCCGCTTGCGATCCCGCTGATCGCCGGCCCGGGCGCGATTTCGGCGACCGTGCTGCTGTCCGGCTCGTTCCAGGGGTTTGGCGCGCAGGCAGCCCTGGTCGGCATCATCTTCGTGTGCCTCGCCATCACCTATCTGGTGTTCGTACTCGCCGAGCGCATCGACCGCATTCTCGGCCAGACCGGGCGTTCAATCCTGACCCGGCTGCTCGGCGTCATCCTGGCGGCACTGGCGGTGCAGTTCGTTGCCGACGGCATCAAGGCGCTGATGGCGGGGTAAGATACTGTTTTTGTGTGATGAAACGGCCTCGCGCAGAGACGGGACCGTAGTCTTACTTCGCCGCCGTGTCGACGACTTCGAAGTCGTGAGTGACAGCCGCAGTCTTGGCCATCATCGCAGTCGCCGAGCAGTATTTTTCGATTGAGAGATCGATCGCCCGCTTCACCTTGTCGTGCGAGAGCGCGCGGCCCTTGACGATGAAATGCATGTGGATGCGGGTGAACACCCGCGGCTCGGTCTCGGCCCGATCGGCGTCGAGCTCGACGACGCAGTCCTCTACCGCCTCGCGGCCCTTTTCCAGGATATGGACCACGTCATAGGCCGAGCAGCCACCGGTGCCGATCAGCACCAGTTCCATCGGGCTCGGACCCGGTGTCCTGCCTTCCGGGCCGAAAGCGGTGCCCAGCACGACCTTATGGCCGCTGCCGGACTCGCCGACAAAGGTGCGTTCCTCGACCCACTTTACCCGTGCTTTCACTAGATTCTTCCCTGCAAGTCATCGCGCTGATTACTGGTCGAACACGACCGCGTGCATGATCCGGCCCGGTAGCAGCGTAAATACGCCGGCACCAATCAATGCGAAAACATAGAGCGCAATCATGACGCGGCGATGCTTTTCGACGCGATGGTTGTGCGCGTGCCAGACCGCCAACGGTACCGTGACCAGCAACAGGATCGACAGCAGATGTATCGGGCTGAAGCGGCCGAAGAGGCGGATCTGCTGGATCCAGAAACTCGAGATGGCGATGACCAGCATCAGCGCGGCCCAGACAAAGCCGACAACGCGATGACGCGTCGTGCCCTTGGGCAGCGCCAATTGAGTGGCGCCGGTCACCAAAGCGGCAAAGGCCGCAAAGGCATGCCAGGGAATTGGAGGGGGCGCGGCAAGCAGCGGTCCCAGCGACATGGCGCCCTCTCCTGCAGTCGATCGGCTCAGAACGGGATTTCGTCGTCCAGTTCGCGCGACGAACCACCGCCGCCACCGCCTTTAGCGCCACCGCCGCCGCGGCTAAAACCCTCGTTCGGACCGGACTGGCCGAAATCGGAACCGCGGCTGCTGTTGCCGCCGCCGGCATAGCTGCCGACCTGGCCGCCGCCCTCGCCGCGCGCGTCGAGCATCTGCAGCTCGCCACGGAATTTCTGCAGCACGATTTCGGTCGTGTAGCGGTCATTACCGGTCTGGTCCTGCCATTTGCGCGTCTGCAACTGGCCCTCGACATAGACCTTCATGCCCTTCTTCAGATACTGCTCGGCGACCTTGGCGATCTGGTCGTTGAAGATGACGACGTTGTGCCACTCGGTCTTTTCCTTGCGCTCGCCGGAATTCTTGTCGCGCCAGCTTTCCGAGGTGGCGATGCGGATGTTGACGACCGGCTCACCCGAGTTCAGGCGGCGGATTTCCGGGTCCGCCCCGAGATTGCCCACCAGAATGACCTTGTTGATGCTACCCGCCATCATACGTCTCCGCGCTCATCCGAAACAAATTTTTGTCGACCGCACCTTACAGGCTACGGACAATCCCCGCCTGCTGTGGCTGCCTTTTCCCACAAGGTTTTTTGTTCTCTTTTCGTTCTAGGCCCATCAACGACTGTTGTCAAGGAATGTCAGCAATGGGGCTCTTCTCCCCGGCATCATCTGCCGCGCCCGCCTTGCGGACAAGTGCCGCCGTCGCCATGCCGCCGCGCGATCGGCGCCACGTCGGTCCGCAGCACAAATGGTATCTATGCTAGGATCCAATGGGTCTCGGGATGGTGACCGAGGAGGCGAACACAAATGCAAGTGATTGCACGCATGGATCACCCGCGAGAGCAGTGGCGGGCGGGCGTGGAAACCCGGATGCTGGTTTCAGCCGGCAATGGTGCCAGCCAGCTCTGCCTATTTGAACAATGGGTCCAGCCCGGGGTCGGAGCTCCGACCCATTGGCACTCGGTCGAGGAGGTGCTTACCGTCCTCATCGGAACCGCCGAAATGTGGATCGACGACGACCGCATGACGCTGACGGCCGGACAGTCGCTTCTTGTTCCTGCCGAGAGGAAGCACGGCTTCCGAAACGTCGGCACCGAGACACTTCACGTCCATGCCGTGCTGGCGTCACCAATCTTCGAGGCAATTTTTGAGGGATCTGCCGAGCCGGTGAGACGCTGGCTTCCGGAGGCGCCATAAAACAACACTTGCCAAACCGATAAGTATCCACTTATGCTTTGACCATGATCGAAGCAGAGATTTTTCGCGCCCTTGCCGACCCGACGCGCCGCGCCGTCTACGAACGGCTCGCCGCCAGCGAGATGACGGTGTCGGAGCTGCGCACCGGCATGACCGTATCGCAGCCGGCGGTCTCCCAGCATCTGGCGGTGCTGCGCGGCGCCGGCCTGGTCACCGAGCGGCGGGCCGGCCGCAACGCCTATTATCGCGCCGATCCGCAAGGGCTCGACCCGCTGCTTGGCTGGATCGAACGCTACCGTGCGTTCTGGCCGGAGCGCATCGAAAGGCTGAAGGCCGTTTTGAAGGACATGGACCCATGACAAAGCATGCTAAAAGTGCTGCGGACTCGCTCGAATTCGAATGCGAGCTGGCGGAACCGCCGGAGAAAGTGTGGCGCGCGCTGACCGAGCCGAAGCTGCTGGCGGCCTGGATGATGCCCAACGACATCAAGCCTGAAATCGGCAGCCGTTTCGCTTTTGCCGGACCGGACGCGCCGATCGATTGCGAAATAATCGACGCCGAGCCCGGACGGCTGCTGCGCTATTCCTGGCGCGAGCGGCCGGAGCCGGACGATGCCAGCCAGGCGCTCGACAGCATTGTCACGTTCACCCTCGACCGCACAGTTTCGGGCGGCACGCATCTGCGTATTGTCCATGACGGGTTCGCCCGGGCAGCAACGCCTGTGCTCGCCATGGCAGGCGCCGGCTGCCGGCTGTCGCTCGATGCACCCCAATCCAAACTGCCTGTCGCCGCGAATGCGCCGCGCCTGCTGTTGTGCGCGGCCTGAGCAGCGAAATCGGAGAAAAAAGATGAGCGGCCTCGCCAATCTGGTGCCGATGGTGATCGAGCAATCGAGCCGCGGCGAACGCGCCTTCGATATTTTTTCGCGGCTACTGCGCGAGCGCATCGTCTTCATCAACGGGGAGATCAATGACGGCGTATCGGCCCTGGTCTGCGCCCAGCTTCTGTCACTGGAATCCGACAATCCCGACAAGGAGATTTCGCTCTATATCAACTCGCCGGGCGGCGTGGTGACCAGCGGCTTCGCCATCTACGACACGATGCAATACATCTCCTGCCCGGTGTCGACCGTCTGCATGGGTTTTGCCGCCTCGATGGCTTCGTTCCTGCTGATGGCCGGCACGCCGGGGCGGCGCATTGCCCTGCCCAACACCAGCATCGTGCTTCACCAGCCGCTGGGCGGCTTTCAGGGGCAGGCTTCCGACATCCAGCGCCACGCCGAAGGCATATTGCGCACCAAGCGGCGCATGACCGAGCTTTATGCGCATCATTGCGGGCGTACTTACGAAGAAGTCGAACGCACGCTCGACCGCGATTATTTCATGACCGCCGAGGAGGCGAAGGCCTGGGGGTCTCGTGGACCATGTCTTCGACACCCGCAAGAAGGCGGCTTGAGGAGACGCGAGCGGCGGACGCGCGGCATTTTGATCGCGCCGCTCTGGCCTCGCCAGCGGCGCGACACTATAGTCCGGGGATGACCGACATCCGCGTGTCCAGACTTGTTTGCACCGTCACTGCCGCCTTCGCTGGCGCCAGCATGCTGGCCGGAGCCGCCTTTGCCGACGACAGCTCGACCCAGAAAGGCGCCCTGCCCGGCGTGACCAGCGACTATCGCATCGCCAAGCCGGCCCCGCAGCCCGAACCGGACGATGCGCTGCCGGCCGGCAGCAACGGCCAGTTCAAGATCGGCGATACCGATGTCAGGATTTCCGGCAGCATCACGGTCGATGTCGGCGCCGGCGCGATCAAGCCATCCAACCGGTAGCTTTCGGTTTCTTGCCGCCATCGCCTCAAACGAGCAGCCCCGCCGCTGCTTCCGCAAACGGACGGGGCTTTTTATGGATCTAAAATCCAATGTGTCGGTAGTGTTATACCGACTTTGATTTCGGATGCTTCGCGGCATTCAGCCGACGATCCGACCAGTGGTCTCTGATTGTCAGGGGATCGGCAGGTCACGGTTTGTCGGGTCGGCGCTCACGCCCACCCTGGCACTTATGCCTGCCGCGGCTCCAGCGATACGTGGAGCCTCAAGGGACTGTCCGGTGGCGTCATGCTCCACTCCTCTGTCCGTTGCGACGATGTCGTCCGAAGCGCAAATCGCAAAAGCCTGCGGCGTCTCGCAAGCCGCCTAAGGCGGCGAGGCCATCGAAAGACGGCCGGCTCCGTTGACCCGTGGACACTGCGCCCCCGAGTCGGCAGCGTCAACCTTTGAATAGCCGGTTACGGAAAATGTGATCGCCCGGAGGTTACGTCCAGGTAAGGGTGGTAGGCCGGGAGCCTGGTCAACGGAGCGCCCGCTGTTCCGGCTTTTCACAGCGCTTTGTCAGGAGCGTGTTCGGTCTTTGTTCGTTCCGCTTGCCCCCTCGCGCGAAAGACGGTTAAACGCTTCTGTCGAGAATTGTGGCGTCTCTCGACGTGGCGGCAAAAATACCTACATAGGGGACGGTCGGGAAAACCCGCCGATCCCACGAATTCCAGACCTGAGGCGGCGACCGGCGATGGCCGACCATAAATACCTTTCCATTCGCGGGGCGCGCGAACACAATCTGAAGAACGTCGATCTCGACCTGCCGCGTGACAGCCTGATCGTCATGACCGGCCTGTCGGGGTCCGGCAAGTCTTCGCTCGCCTTCGACACCATCTATGCCGAGGGCCAGCGCCGCTATGTCGAGAGCCTGTCGGCCTATGCGCGGCAATTCCTCGAGATGATGCAGAAGCCTGATGTCGACCAGATTGACGGCCTGTCGCCTGCCATCTCCATCGAACAGAAGACCACGTCGAAGAACCCGCGCTCGACGGTTGGCACCGTCACCGAGATCTACGACTATATGCGGCTTCTGTTCGCGCGCGTCGGCATTCCCTATTCGCCGGCCACCGGCCTGCCGATCGAGAGCCAGACAGTCAGCCAGATGGTCGACCGTGTGCTGGCGGTCGAGGAGGGCACGCGCCTGTTTCTCCTGGCGCCGATCGTGCGCGGCCGCAAAGGCGAGTACCGCAAGGAACTGCTGGAGCTGCAGAAGAAGGGCTTTCAGCGCGTCAAGGTCGACGGCGTCTTCTACGAGATCGCCGACGTGCCGGCGCTGGACAAGAAGTACAAGCATGACATCGACGTCGTCGTCGACCGCATCGTGGTGCGCGGCGACCTCGCGACCCGGCTTGCCGATTCCATCGAGACGGCGCTGAAGCTCGCCGAAGGGCTGGCGGTGGCCGAGTTCGCCGACCGGCCGCTCGACGCCAGCCAGACGGGCGAGGACTCCGTCAACAAGTCGAAGAACGAGACGCATGAGCGCATCCTGTTCTCGGAAAAGTTCGCCTGCCCGGTTTCCGGCTTCACCATTCCGGAGATCGAGCCCAGGCTGTTCTCCTTCAACAACCCGTTCGGCGCCTGCCCGACCTGCGACGGCCTCGGCAGCCAGCGCGCCATCGACGCCAATCTGATCGTGCCGGATGAGAACGTCTCGCTACGCGACGGCGCCGTCAGCCCGTGGGCGAAGTCGACCTCGCCCTATTACGCGCAGACGCTGGAAGCGCTGGGCAAGGCCTATGGCTTCAAGCTCGGCGACAAGTTCAAGGACCTGACCGCGGAATCCCAGGAAGCGATCCTGCGCGGCACGGGCGAGCGCGAGATCACCTTCCAGTATGATGACGGGTTGCGCTCCTACAAGACGACCAAGACTTTTGAAGGCGTCATCCCCAATCTCGAGCGGCGCTGGAAGGAAACCGAATCCGCCTGGATGCGCGAGGAGATCGAGCGCTTCATGTCGGCAACGCCCTGCCCTGTCTGCAAAGGCTACCGGCTGAAGCCGGAAGCGCTGGCGGTGAAGATCGCGGGAAAACATATCGGCGAGGTGACCGAGCAATCGATCCGCAAGGCAGACCAGTGGTTCACCGAGCTGCCGGCGCAGCTCAACGACAAGCAGAACGAGATCGCGGTTCGGGTGCTCAAGGAAATCCGCGAGCGGCTGCGCTTCCTCAACGATGTCGGGCTCGACTATCTGACGCTGTCGCGCAATTCCGGCACGCTGTCGGGCGGCGAGAGTCAGCGCATCCGGCTTGCCTCGCAGATTGGCTCCGGCCTCACCGGCGTGCTTTATGTGCTGGATGAGCCGTCGATCGGCCTGCACCAGCGCGACAATGCGCGCCTGCTCGACACGCTGAAGCACCTGCGCGACATCGGCAACACGGTGATTGTCGTCGAGCATGACGAGGATGCCATCCTGCATGCCGACTATGTCGTCGACATCGGCCCGGCCGCCGGCATCCATGGCGGCGAGATCATCGCGCAGGGAACGCCGCAGCAGATCATGGCGACGCCCGCCTCGATCACCGGCAAATATCTGTCGGGCGAGCTCGAAGTGGCGACACCGGCGGTGCGGCGTGAAGCGAAGAAGAACCGGCGCCTCAAGGTCGTCGGCGCGCGCGGCAACAATCTGAAGAACGTGACGGCCGAGATCCCGCTCGGCACCTTCACCGCGGTCACGGGCGTGTCGGGCGGCGGCAAGTCGACCTTCCTGATCGAGACGCTGTTCAAGGCGGCCTCGCGCCGTATCATGGGCTCGCGCGAGCATCCGGCCGATCACGATCGCATCGAAGGTCTCGAATTCCTCGACAAGGTGATCGACATCGACCAGTCGCCGATTGGGCGGACGCCGCGCTCCAACCCGGCCACCTATACCGGCGCCTTCACGCCGATCCGCGACTGGTTCGCGGGGCTGCCGGAGGCCAAGGCGCGCGGCTACCAGCCGGGACGCTTCTCCTTCAACGTCAAGGGCGGCCGCTGCGAGGCCTGCCAGGGCGACGGCGTCATCAAGATCGAGATGCACTTCCTGCCCGACGTCTATGTCACCTGCGACGTCTGCCACGGCAAGCGCTACAACCGCGAGACGCTCGACGTGCTGTTCAAGGGCAAGTCGATCGCCGACGTTTTGGACATGACGGTCGAGGAAGGCGTCGACTTCTTCGCCGCCGTGCCCGGAGTGCGCGACAAGCTGGAGACGCTGAAGCAGGTCGGCCTCGGCTATATCCATATCGGCCAGCAGGCGACGACGCTGTCTGGCGGCGAGGCGCAGCGCATCAAGCTCGCCAAGGAACTGTCGCGCAAGGCGACCGGCAAGACGCTTTACATCCTCGACGAACCGACCACCGGCCTGCATTTCCACGACGTCGCCAAGCTGTTGGAAGTGCTGCACGAACTGGTCGACCAGGGCAACACGGTGGTGGTCATCGAGCACAATCTCGAAGTGATCAAGACGGCGGATTGGGTGCTCGACCTCGGCCCCGAGGGCGGCGACGGCGGCGGCGAGCTGGTCGCCTCCGGTACACCGGAAGCGGTCGTGCGCGAGAAGCGCAGCTATACCGGCCAGTTCCTCAAGGAGCTTCTGGAGCGGCGTCCGGGGAAGAGGGCTCAGGCGGCGGAATAGGCGGATAGCGCGGCGTCTGGAGAGTTTTTGAATGACAATCAGACAAGCGCTTGCCAGTGACCAGCAAACTGTCGTCTCGCTGACTGAAGCCGCCTATGCACCCTACACCGCCTTGTGGGGCGCGCCGCCGATCCCGGTCACCGAGGACTATCCGCCGCGGATCGAACGCGGCGAGGTCTGGTTGCTGGAGCGCGGCTCCGATCTGGCCGGGCTGATCGTTATCGAGCGGCATCCCGATCATGCGATGATCTTCAGCGTCGCGGTCGCGCCGGCCTTCCAGGGCAAGAAACTCGGCATCAGACTGCTCGATTTCGCCGACGAGCAGACGCGGCTATGGGGCTTGCCGGAGGTGCGGCTCTACACCAATTCGCGCATGGAGCGGAACATTGAGCTCTACGCGGCCTATGGTTTCCGAGAAACGGGTCGACGGCCCAATCCCTACCGGCCAGGATGGACCGTCGTCGACATGGCCAAGCCCGTCGATGGCGCCATGCCGGCCTGATTTTCGAGCATTGGGAGGAAGACGATGAGCAGCCAAGGAAAAATCCGCGCCGGCATGGGCGGCTGGACCTTCGAGCCGTGGGACACGTCCTTCTATCCGGACAAGCTGTCCAAGGCGAAGCAGTTGCAATACGCCAGCCGCCAGGTTCCCACCATCGAGGTCAACGGCACTTATTACTCCAGCTTCAAGGAGCCGACCTTCGTCAAATGGGCCAGCGAGTCGCCGAACGGTTTCGTCTATTCGCTGAAGGGCAACCGTTTCGTCACCAACCGGCGCGTGCTCGGCGAGGCCGGCGAATCGATGACGCGTTTCCTCGGTTCCGGGATAGCGGCACTCGGCGACAAATTGGGGCCGATCCTGTGGCAGTTCGCGCCGACCAAGAAATTCGACCCGGACGATTTCGAAGCCTTCTTGAGGCTCTTGCCTGAAAAGCAGGATGGGGTGGCCCTGCGCCATGCCGTCGAGGTACGGCACGACAGTTTTGTCGTGCCGGAGTTCGCCGCACTGGCGCGCAAATACAAGGTGGCGATCGTCTATGCCGACCATGCCAAATATCCGGCGATTGCCGACGTCACCGGCGATTTCATCTATGCGCGGCTGCAGACCGGCAGCGACGACAATCCGGACTGCTACACATCAAAAGGCCTCGACGAATGGGCGGCGCGGGTAAAGACCTGGGCGGAAGGCAAGGCGCCTGCCGATCTGCCACGCGCCGACCCTTCGACCGAGGCGCCGGTCAACCCGCGCGACGTGTTCGCCTACTTCATCACCGAAGGCAAAGTGCGCGCGCCCTTTGGCGCCATGGCGCTGATGAAGCGGGTGACGGAATAAAGCGGCCAGCCTTCACTGCGTCCAGCAGCCCTGTCGGAACCTGCAGGGCATCTAGATCGTTTGCCTTCGCGGGCACCGGGCGGGCGCCCGCGGACGTGAATAGAGGCGAGGAAGATGGCTATCATCCTCATCGGTGCGTTGCTTACTGTCGCCGGGGTTGTGTACATGGCGGGCGCAACCCTCAGGCGGGGGCGGCTTAGCGGTCCGGCGCCTGCAGCTTCGGATCGGCCGATGCCACATCTCGCAACCCCGAGCCCAACGCTTGAACCAAGCCGGCGCGGGCTCGGCTTCCTCGGCCTTTCACAGAATTGGCCGGGACTGCTGATGGTGGGGGTCGGCCTTATTCTGCTTTTGTCGGTGGCGATCCTCTAACCCAGTGGAATCTCGACATCTTCACCGATATCGTAACCTTATCGATACCTCCTTGCTGCATGAATCCAACCGGGCGCTGAGCTGCACCAGCGCGGGCAAGGACGAGGCATGGCGCTCGACTACAACTCACTGCTGCTCGCGGTCGGCTTTTCCGCCGCCTGCCTGAGCCTGACGTTGTTTGGCATCTGGCTCACCGCGCGTTCGGAGAAATTCCTGCTGACCTGGGCGGTCAGCGTGCTGCTCGTCGTCGGCGACGTCTTCGCCTACAAGGCCTATATCGACAAGCCCGGGCCGATGCTCGGCGTCGCCACGCTCGCCCTGCTGCTGCTCGGCTTCTCGACCATGCTGGGTGCGGCCCACCAGTTCACGACAGGCCGCTCGCCGCTGCCGCATATCGCTCTTGGCGCCGGCATCTCGCTTGCCGCGGCCCTGCCACCAATGGCGCTGGGTTACGACGGGCTGGGCTTCATGCTGGAAAATTCCTTTGCCGCCCTGCTGCTGTTCGCTACCGCACTCGAATACTGGAAGGGGCGCAGCGAATCCCCCGTCCCGATCATCGGCGTCGCCGCGCTCTATTCGATCACCGCCGTATCCTTCCTGCTATGCGCCACGGTTCTGGCGCGGGACGGCAAGCTCGTGCTCGGCCATGCGCCGAGGAATTGGGCCGAGGATCTCAGCCTGGTCATCGTCATCGCCTGCATGACCGGCATAGGCGCGCTGTCGCTGGCGCTCAACCAGGGACGCCTGGCGCAGCATCACCGCCGCAATGCACTGACCGATCCGCTGACCGGCCTGCTCAACCGACGTGCCCTTTTCGACCTGCATGGCGATGCACCGGTCGGCGCCTTCACGGCCGTGGTGGTGTTCGACCTCGACGGCTTCAAGGCCATCAACGACGAGTTCGGCCATGCCACCGGTGATCAGGTGCTGAAAGTGTTCGCCGAGGAGCTTACCGCCAATCTGCTGCCGACCGATGCCGCTGCGCGCATGGGCGGCGAGGAATTCGCGCTGGTCATGAAGCGCACCTTGCCCGAAAAGGCGGAATTTGCCGCCGAACGCATCCGTGCGTCCTTCGCAGCGCGGCGGATCGAGACCGAAACGCGCCCGCTGTCATGCACGGTCAGCGCGGGCTATGCCTTCGGCAGCAAGGACGGCATGAGTTTCGACAAGGTGCTCAGCGCCGCCGACAAGGCGCTCTATGCCGCCAAGCACGGCGGCCGCAACCGTGTGCTGGCCTCGACATTCCGGCGCGCAGGCTAAGGTATAATGCTGATATTCAGGTGATGTCGGCCTGCGAATGGAGGTTACCTGCGCTTCCGGTGCTCATATGTGGACGCCCCCGTGCTTGCAAGGATGGCTGAGGTAGTTTGATCGGATCGCTTGCGCTCATATGTCCGGCCTTTTGCGCGCGAATTTGTGAGCGCTGGCCAAGATGGGCTGCACGGATAGCGAGTTCCAAACACGGACACGACATTTGCTGCCGGTGAGCACCTCGGAATGCCTCGCTGGTCCCGGTTCGACCGGTCACACCATCTTCTCCT
>NZ_QZWZ01000169.1 GCF_003601975.1 Mesorhizobium waimense | reverse complement strand
GATCCAAACCGACAAATCTGATATGTTCCATATGGCCCGTCTCCTATGCATGAGGCTCTGCGCCGGCCAGCCGGCTTAACCCTCGTACCGTTGCATATCGGATGACGGGCCGCCCTCAGGCCCAGCATTCATAGAGACTAGATTGACACCCTACTGGAGGCCGAGCATGCCCGTTGCAAATGAACGACCCGAAGCGCTTACCGCTGTCCATACCGATCTTGGCGCAATCTTCGTTTCTTTGGAACTGAGTCGCTCCAAATGGTTGATCACCTCGCTGTCGCCAGGAGGCGGCGAGAAGATGTCGAAGCATGCTGTGGCGGCTGGCGATGCCGCTGGGCTGCTGGATCGGTTTACTGAACTCAACAGGAAGGCGCAGGCGCGAACCGGGCGGCGCTTTCCGGTCATGTGATCCAGGAGGCCGGCCTCGACGGCTTCTGGATCCACCGCGTGCTGCAGGCCGAGGGGATCGAAAGCCACGTCGTCGATCCGGCCTCGATAGCGACCTCGCGCCGGCGCCGCCGGGCAAAGACCGACAAGATCGACGGCGAGGCGCTGGTCCGGGCGTTGCTGGCCTACAAGAGAGGCGAGCCTCGGGTCTGTGCGATGCTCCGGGTGCCGACGCCCGAGGAAGAAGCCGCCGCCGTCTCTCGCGTGAGCGCAAGGCATTGACGAACGAGCGTGTCAGGCATGTCAACCGCATCAAGGGTCTGCTGTTTGGCCAGGGCGTATCCGGCTGCGAGTCGCTGCGCCGCGACCGGCGCGAGCAACTGGAGGTGCTTCAGACTGGCGATGGCCGTCTACTGCTCGCCTATCTGAAGGCGCAGGTCAATCGGGAACTCGATCGGCCAGGGCGCCGAAGTCAGGTTAACGGCACTTTACGTTTGAAGGGATTGCTGAATCTGTGAGGGCCTTACGAATCGGAGGCTCCGGATGGCTTTGTTGGCGGGTTTTGGCGAGAAGTCGCGGCTTGGGG
>NZ_QZWZ01000168.1 GCF_003601975.1 Mesorhizobium waimense | reverse complement strand
AAGACATCGCGCACGTCGTCCAAGCCACCTTCGAGCGATCGCAAGGCGCGTCGGGACAGGGCAAAGCCTGGCGGCGCTAAGGCGGGTCATAAAGGTCACAGCCGCGCCATGAGTGAGGATGCCGATCGCATCATCGATCATCATCCCGACCAATGTCTTTGCTGCCGCGCCAGCCTGTCGAGCGATCTTGCTGCCGAAACCGTCAGCGAGCACGACAAGATTGAGCTTCCTGCGATCAGGCCTTTGATTGAGCGCCATCGGCGCCTGGCAGTCCGTTGCCCGTCCTGCGGCACGCTGGTCGTCGCGGCTGTGCCAGATGCGGCGAAGGGGACGCCGTTCGGGCCACGCGTGCACGCCGTAGCGACCTATCTCAAGACTTTCCAGGCCCTGTCCTACGAGCGGCTGCAGGGCGCGTTCGCGAACCTTTTCGGTCTCAACATTAGCCAGGGCGGACTGATGAACATGTTGCGCCGTGCGCAGGGCGCGTTCGCGGCCGAGTGCGACAAGGCCGTCGCGGCGTTGCGCCGGGCCAAGGTCATCGCCTCCGATGAGACCGGCGTGCGGATCGAAGGAAGCAACGCCTACCACTGGGTGTTTCGCTGCGCCGAAGCGGTTGTTCATCAAGCGGCGCCAACGCGCGGCGCTGTCGTGGTCCGGACCCTGATGGACGGCCATCGGCCCGACGTCTGGTGTTCCGATCGCTATGCCGCACAACAAGGTCACGCAAATGCGCATCAGACCTGCCTGGCGCATCTCGCCCGCGACGTCGCCTATGCGGACGAGGCAAGTGAGGACATGCTGCCCTCGCGGCTCAAACGTTGGCTGCAAAGGGCCTTCGCCCTAGCCGACGGTATGGAAACCTTCGCCGCCTCGACCATCGCCGGCAAGCGTCGCGCCCTGGAGCGAAGTCTGGACGATATCTTCGCCACCACAACGTCGTGCGATCTGGCCCGCGACATCCAAAACAAGTTCAGGCGAGCTCG
>NZ_QZWZ01000167.1 GCF_003601975.1 Mesorhizobium waimense | reverse complement strand
CCACGTGCACGATCAGGCTCTCGTCGTGACCGAGCGAGACCGCCGAGGTAATTACCTTCAGATTTGCAACAAACCGATTTTGAGTGTCGGGATCGCCTTCGACCGCGAAGGCCATCATCGCGCCATAGCCCTTGCCGGCGAACTGCTTTTTCGCCACCTGATGCTGGTCATGGCTTTCAAGGCCCGGGTAGGTGACATAGGCAACACGCTTGTCGGCAGCGAGAGACTGGGCGACAAGCTCTGCGGTCGAGAACTGCTGCCTGAGCCGAAGCGGCAAAGTGACCGAGCCGCGCATGATCAGCCAGGCGTTGAAGGGGGAGATTGTTCCTCCCAGATCGACCAGGGCATCGGCCTTGACGTGATGGATGAGCTCCTTCGAGCCGATGACTACGCCGCCCATCGCATCACCATGGCCGTTGATGTACTTGGTCAGCGAATGGCTGACGAGATCTGCTCCGAGCGCCAGCGGCCGGAAAAAGGGTGGAGGGGTGAAGGTTGAGTCCACTGACAGAAGCGCGCCGGCTTGCCTGGCGATCGAGACGAGGGTTGCGATATCGGCGACCTTCGTGGTGGGATTTGCGATCGTTTCGGTATGGATCAGCTTGGTGTTCGGCCGCACGGCGGCTCTTACGGCGTCCATGTCGCCCATGTCGACGAAGGTTGCCTCGATCTGGTAGCGTTGCGGCAGGAGTTCTGCAAAGAGGCGCCAGACGGCCTCGTAGGTGACATCGCCGACGATGACGTGGTCGCCCGTCTTCAGGAAGGTGAAGAACACGGCATGGAGAGCCGCAATGCCGGTCGCGAAAACGGCGGCATCTTCGCCGCCCTCGAGCGCCGCCAACTTGCGCTGCAGGCCGATCTGGTTGTGGCCGGAATTGCGCGTGTAGGAGGGGGTTTCGGTGTCGGACCAGTCCATGGTGGATGGGTCGTGGGGGAGGAGATACGAATTGGCCATGACGATCGGTGTGCGAATGGCACCCGACGTCTTGTCGAT
>NZ_QZWZ01000166.1 GCF_003601975.1 Mesorhizobium waimense | reverse complement strand
CCCGACATCCTGCTCGTGGCTCAATGCCGTTGAAGGCTTCTTCGCCAAGCTGACCCGCCAGCGGCTCAAGCGCGGCGTCTTCCGTTCGGTGGTCGATCTTCAGGAGGCCATCAACCGGTACGTCGCTGAAACCAATGCGCGCCCCAAGCCTTTCACCTGGACGGCTGATCCGGATGAAATCATCGCTGCCGTTAGACGTGGGCACCAAGCGTTAGATTCCATCCCTAGCGCCAGTCGTCGAGCACGAAGACGCCGGCGCGACTGTAACCCCGCTCATTGGGCCTGTGCATCGTGACCCCTTGGATTTCGGTTCGAAAGCCACGCCCGACCAAGTGCCGGTACGCCTCGTGGCGGGCCATGTTGACCCCGGCCATCAGCTTGGGCATCCCCTCTGCTACGGCAAGCGCCTCGCAGGCATGTAGCAAGCTGTCGAAGGTCTCCCCAGCCGCCGATCCTGGACGCACGGTCCCGAACTTGATGAAGCAAGCACCGTCGCCTGCTTCGCTGCGCGGCCCATGGTGGCACACGGCAAAACCGTCCAAGCCCGCACCCGCCATATCGCCGAGCAGGACCGTCTCCCCAAGCTCCTGCGCCTCTACGGCCTGGATTTCCGCCCCCAGGTCGAGCCCGTCGTAAAGGGCGCCGGTCAGGTCACGGCAGGACTTCAGGCATTCCATTCTCTGCTCCTCTGTCAGATCGGAATACCGCGACCAGCGCACCGGCTCGGTCTGGTTGTGACGGACCGGCGCCGACATGATGGCCGTGAGGAAACGAGCCCAGTAGCCGTACTTCTGGTACAGGCCCACGTGCTTGGCGCTCTGGGCGAAGGTGAACAGGCCTGCATGCCGCGTGCCCCATTCATCGAAGCTCGCCGTGACGGCCTCGACGAGCCGCGCGCCGATGCCCCGGTCCCAAAGGTCGGGGCGGATCGTCAACGGTCCGAAGAAGCCGACGCTGCCCCAGCGGGTTGCGAAGTTGGAGCCCACCAGTTCACCGCCCA
>NZ_QZWZ01000165.1 GCF_003601975.1 Mesorhizobium waimense | reverse complement strand
GATTCCCGTTTTGGCTGATTTGTGATTCAAGATGCTGGCTGGATCGGAGGCCAGCATCGGATGACGCGACCTCTTTCGAATGATCTTCGTGAGCGTGTTGTTGTGGCGATCGAGGCCGGCGAAAGCTGCCGATCGGTGGCTGCTCGCTTTGGCATAGCGGTGTCGTCGGCGGTGAAGTGGTCGCAGCGCTACCGAGCGACCGGTTCTGTCGTGCCTGGCAAGATGGGCGGTCACCGCAAGCGTGTCTTGGAGCCACACCGGGCCTTCATCGTGGAGCAGATCAACCAAACGCCGCATCTGTCGCTGCACCGCCTGAAGGATGAGCTTGCGGCGCGCGGTGTGAAGGTGTCGCACGACGCGGTGTGGCGGTTCCTGCGGCGCGAGGGCCTAAGCTTCAAAAAAAACGCTGTTCGCTCTTGAGCAGGCCCGCGCCGACATCGCGCGGCGACGACAGCGCTGGCGATCCTGGCAGTCCGGTCTCGATGCGCGGCGGCTGGTCTTCATCGACGAGACCTGGATCAAGACCAACATGGCGCCGCTGCGAGGCTGGGGGCCGAAGGGCAAGCGTCTGCGCGGCTTGGCTCCGCATGGCCATTGGCGCACGCTGACCTTCCTCGGCGCGCTGCGCTGCGATCGGCTGACTGCACCTTGCGTCTTCGACGGGCCGATCAACGGCCCGTGCTTCCGGGCCTATGTCGAGCAGCAACTCGTGCCGGTGCTCGAACCCGGCGACATCGTCGTCATGGACAATCTCGGTTCCCACAAGTCGGCCGCCATCCGGCAGATGATCCGCTCCGCAGGCGCCAGGCTCTGGTACCTGCCGCCCTACTCGCCTGATCTCAACCCGATCGAGCAGGCCTTCGCCAAGATCAAGCACTGGATGCGAGCGGCACAGAAGCGAACCATCGCCGATACCTGGCGACACATCGGACACCTCGTCGCCACCATAGAACCCGACGAATGCTCAAACTACTTCAACAACGCCGGATATGCTTCCGTCAAAACCTGAAAGGCTCTA
>NZ_QZWZ01000164.1 GCF_003601975.1 Mesorhizobium waimense | reverse complement strand
CCGTGCTTGAGGAGCAGGCCGGCGACAGCGATGCCGGCGAGCGCGGCGGCACCGTGGAACAGGCTCCGCTCTCGCCGCTGTTGCGGGCCGCGATAGACGCCTTCGACGAAGCCGGTCCGGACGCAGCGTTCGAGCAGGGACTCGCGGTGATTGTCGATGGATTGGCGAAAAGGAGGCTCGTTGTCAGGAACGTTGAAGGACCGAGAAAGGGTGACGATTGATCAGGACCGCTGCCGGAGCGCAACCCACTCACTACAGCAGAGCCATGTAGACAACATCCCCTCCCCCTTTCCACCGCGTCAGACGCCCGTAGCAGCCCGCTACGGGCTTTTTCATGCCCTGCCCTAGCGTCCAAGCCTCACGGCCGCGCTCGGCCTCTCTGGCGGCCTTCTGGCGCTCCTGCTGCGGCGTCCGCTCGTGGGCCGTGGCGCGGGTCCGCGCGCCGGCCTCGTGCGCCTGGCGCTCGCGGGCGAGGTCCAGGGCGGCCGTCTTCACGTTCTGCCTTGCGCAGATGAGATAGATCTAGCGTGGACTCAAGGCTCTCGCGAATGGCTCGCGTTGGAAACTTTCATTGACACTTGAGGGGCACCGCAGGGAAATTCTCGTCCTTGCGAGAACCGGCTATGTCGTGCTGCGCATCGAGCCTGCGCCCTTGGCTTGTCTCGCCCCTCTCCGCGTCGCTACGGGGCTTCCAGGGGTCGTTTGCGGGAAGGGGCGGAATCCTACGCTAAGGCTTTGGCCAGCGATATTCTCCGGTGAGATTGATGTGTTCCCAGGGGATAGGAGAAGTCGCTTGATATCTCGTATGCCGTCTGTCGCACCTGCTTGATCGCGGCCGCGATAGCTAGATCGCGTTGCTCCTCTTCTCCATCCGCGTTCCAAGCTGCGGAAAGGCACCCATAAGCGTACGCCTGGTCGAGCAGGCGACGCGGATCGACGTCCAGCGCACGAGAGAATGCGTCCGCCATCTGTGCAATGCGTCTAGGATCGAGACAAAGGTCGTCTCTGTCAGCCGGATCGTAGAACAT
>NZ_QZWZ01000163.1 GCF_003601975.1 Mesorhizobium waimense | reverse complement strand
ACATTCAACCGCAAGCTCGCCGAGGTTCGTCGTGTCGATTGGGTCGTCTATGCCAAGCCGCCGTTCGGCGGGCCGAGGCAGGTGCTGGCCTATCTCGGCCGCTACACCCACCGCGTCGCCATCGCCAATTCCCGACTGATCAGGATGACCGACTATCGGGTCGCGTTCCGCTGGAGGGATTATCGCCATGGCGGCCGTACGAAGGTCATGACGCTCGACGCGCACGAGTTCATCCGTCGCTTCCTCTTGCACACCCTGCCGGACGGTTTCCATCGCATCCGCCACTACGGCTTCCTCGCCAATGGCCATCGCGCCGCCAGGATCGAGCTGTGCCGCAAGCTGCTGGCTAGCCCGATACAGCAAGCCGACGCTCCGAAGGTCGAATGCGATGCAGTTGCCGCTGTCTCGCTCCCGGTGGCGCGTCGCTGCCCCTGCTGCGGCGGCCTGATGGTTACGCTCGGCATCTGGCGATGCGGACAGGCGCCTACGAGCCCCTTCTGGAACGACACCTCATGATCATACGCGGCAGATCCACATCATCAGGTTCGGCATCCGTCGGCGCGCGAGCCGACATGCGGGTTTTTGACCCGTCTCATGCAGGTGAACACTGCCGGCCTGATGACGGCCAGCGTTGCGATGACCCAAGGCCCAACCAACGCCAAAACTTCCTTGCCGATACGGTTGCGGTCCGCCCCCATCCCATCGGGGGCGACCTTCGAGAACTCCTCCGTGACGACCCCGACCGGCCGTCCCGGCTACAATCCCCATAGCGCCAGACCGCCCCCGCGGCTTCGCTCAATCCGGCTTGCAATGAGGTCCGACGTCGAGCCCGCGTGCCAAACCGGTGTCTCGGACCTCACAGAACCCTCCAGATTCCGCCTGAGATTGGATTGTGATTCAAGCTTTGGATGGAACGATTCGTGCTGACGGACGCCCAATGGGCGAAGATGGAACCGCATTGTCTGGGTAAACCAGCCGATCCCGGGCGAAGTGGTGGTGACAATCGCCGGTTCATCGAAGCGTTGCTTTGGAT
>NZ_QZWZ01000162.1 GCF_003601975.1 Mesorhizobium waimense | reverse complement strand
CCGCAGAAAGCGCCAAGCAAGCTGGATCAGGCCGCGACGGACGCGGGCGTTACCTGCCTTCGCCAGTCCCTTCTGGCGCCGCTTGGAGCCACTTTCGTCGGGCGCGCCGGTCAGGCCGGCATAGCGCGCCACAGCCCGCCGGTCGCGAAGATTGCGGGAGAGCACCTCCTGAACCAGCATGTCTGCTGTCTCGATGCCGATGCCGATAATGCTGGCGATGAGACGCACCATCGCGTGCGGCCCCGCCGCCGGCTCCTGTTCGAGACGCGCAAGGCGGGCCTTCTCGATCGCTTTGATTTGCTCGCAGACCATGGCGAGCCGGGCCATGTCGCGCCGGAGCTCATCGATCGTATTGGGTAGCAGTGGCAGACCGTCCGGTGTCCGCAGCCCGTCAAGGCGCTGTACTGCCTTTCGCAATTTGGGATTGAAGCTGCGGATCCCGAGCCACGCCAGGATCGCCTTCATGCGGTTGATGATCCGCGTGCGCTCGCTGACCAGACTTTCCCGCTCACGGCTTGGACGCCTGGCATCCTCTTCCTCGAGCGTCGGAACTGCGACCATCCCGCAATGCCCACGCTCGCCGCGTAGCCAGCCCAGGAAGACGCGCATCAGCATCGCCGTGTCCAACCGATCGGTCTTCGCCCGACGATGCTCGCGCGACACCGCGACGCTAGTCGAATGGACGACGTGCACCTCGATGCCGCGCCTCTCCAGCCACCGCGCCAGCCAGAACCCATCGCGCCCGGCCTCGAAGGCCAGCGCAATCCGTTCGATTGCATTGCCCACCTTGACCGCCTCGTCACGCCACCGCTCCACCAGCCGCAGCAAAGCAATAGGATCAGGCTCCAACTTTTTCAGAGGCAAGCGTTCAATGCCGGGAACCTGTCCCGCCGCCAACCAACTCGATTCACTCATTTCAACAACGACGATTACGCTGCTATTTTGATCAAACGGGACGAGCGAACGGCTCAGATCGTCAACCTGGGTCATGGGACACCTCTATCGCTTCTATCAAACGACGATGGTGCCATGCC
>NZ_QZWZ01000161.1 GCF_003601975.1 Mesorhizobium waimense | reverse complement strand
TTTGTCCGTCACCAACAAGCCCCTGACGATCAGCACCCTTCCAGCGACGAGCAGACAGGGCAAAAGCCCCATCCTCTCGATCCCTCCTGGTAAAAAATACAAAGCGGCCCCATCGGGCCGCTTTCTCCTCCACAATCCTCGGCACCATTTGTCCGCGCTTTCTCGCAGCCGTTAACACCCGATCGAGGCCACGCTCACCGCGATAGTCCACATCTTCAGGCGCCGCCTGATGGCGCAGCTTGGCAAAGCGCAGGCGAGCGCCGAGCTTGCGATCGTAGCGCCAGCTCCATTCCCGGTCGAGCAACAGCGCCAGCCATTCGCCATGTGATAGCTGTTCGGCTTCGGCATTGGCGGCCAGTTCATTGAACGCCTTGGCCATTCCGGTCAGGCCCATGGTGTTGAGCCGGTCGAGGGTGGGATGTGCAAGCATGTCATTCTCCTTCAGTGGTAATAGCGGGAACCGCGGATATTAGGGTGGTCGATGGGCTCGCGAGTCGTCGCCTGGCTCGACGATGCCCGGTCGAGGTGATTGTCGAGGATTGAGCGGACGGAACCATAAGTCCGGGCGCCGATCTCCAGCGCCCGGCCGCAGGCGGCGTTGACGCGCTCGCGGCCGAAGCCCTTGACGAGCCGGATGACGCCAAGACAGGCGCGGAAGCCTTGTTCGGGATGCGGCCGATCCGCCAGTATCTTCTGGCACAGCAAGGCCACATCGGGGCCGATCGCGGAAGCTTCCCGGGTGATCCTCTCGATCGTCCAGTCGGCAAAGCGGCGGTGCGATGAAGGCATGTGATCCGACACCGTCGTGTGCCGTCCATTGCCGCTGGAGCGCAGATGGGCGGCGATCCTCTCGCCCTTGCGGAACAGCTCGATGGTGGTCGCCGTGATGCGCGCCTCCATCTGCTCCCGCGCAAAGCGGTATGGCACCGAATAATAGTGCCGGTCGATCTCGACATGGTAGTCGAGGCCGGCGCGCCGAATGCGCCATTCAGCAAAGACGTAGCGCTCAACCGGCAGCGGCTTGTCGAAGACGGTCGAAACCCGCTGATAAACGACGACAAGATCTGAAGCGCTGGAAGAGCAAAGGCGGCCGCCCGCGCGCTCTTCAACTAGCGCTGTAGCGGGCGGCCGCCTTTGCGGCGCGGTGCT
>NZ_QZWZ01000160.1 GCF_003601975.1 Mesorhizobium waimense | reverse complement strand
GGCCGGAATTGCGCGTGTAGGAGGGGGTTTCGGTGTCGGACCAGTCCATGGTGGATGGGTCGTGGGGGAGGAGATACGAATTGGCCATGACGATCGGTGTGCGAATGGCACCCGACGTCTTGTCGATTTCGTTGCCACCATGGACCGAAAGGGTGTTGAAGGCGAGCGTCGACAACTCGTGCTTGGGGCCGGAACAAGAGCTGTGCAGAATCTTGCGCTAAGGTCGAACGAAGAGTGAACACCCGGATGTTCGCTGTGGATACGCCATTTGCCTCCTGTACCGTTAGGCCGCTTTGGACAGAGGCTTGGCCACTACCGTTCTGGAGTGGAGTGGAAAGTGGCCCGACGAGCGCTTCTCAAAGAACACGAGCGAAAGACGCTATTCGACATTCCGGTCGATGACGACGGTCTGATCAGCCACTATTCTCTTTCACCGGCCGATTTGCTGGAAATCCAGCTACGGCGGCGCGAACACAATCAGCTCGGCTTCGCGATCCAACTCTGCTTGATGCGCTACCCCGGCCGGCCACTGTTGGCTAACGAGGTTCCGCCGAAAGCGATGCTCGACTATGTTGCCGAGCAAGTAGGCGTAAGCTCCACCGCATTCAGGCTGTATGCCCGTCGTGAGGAGACCCGCAGCAATCACATTGCTCACCTCTTGGGTTATCTGCAGAGGCGAAACGCAACAGCCGAAGATCGGCGTGCCGCATTGCTGTCGGCAATCGAGATAGCCTCAACAACAGACGCCGGTACTTCGATTGCTGGTGCCATTGTGGCGGAGCTCCGCAATCGAAATTCGCTGCTCCCGGCGGCCAACATTATCGAGCGGATGGGGCTCGCCGCTCGCGCTATCGCTCGTCGGCGGGCGGAAAGGACCCTGATCGAAGGCATTTCGTCTGATAGGCTACAAGACCTCGACCGTCTTCTGGAGGTTGACCCGACAATCGGGCAGACGCGCTTTCATTGGCTGCGATCGGCGCCAGAAGCGCCGGGTGCATCCAACCTTGTCGGACTGACCGAACGGATTGCATTCCTGCGGACGCTGGAGATAGCCCCGAAATTTCAAGCGCGCATATCTTCGGGACGTTGGGATCAGATGATCCGCGAAGGCAACGCCACGCCGGCTTGGCTTGCCAACGACTTCAACGCAAGTCGCCGTCACGCTCTGATCGTGGCTCAA
>NZ_QZWZ01000015.1 GCF_003601975.1 Mesorhizobium waimense | reverse complement strand
GCCTGATAGACCACAATA
The DNA here is from genome assembly GCF_003601975.1 of Mesorhizobium waimense. Lineage (GTDB taxonomy): Bacteria > Pseudomonadota > Alphaproteobacteria > Rhizobiales > Rhizobiaceae > Mesorhizobium > Mesorhizobium waimense. The sequence goes on along the minus strand of NZ_QZWZ01000015.1, from coordinate 169,775 downwards.
CTTCGTGTCGCGTTCACCGCGCCATCAATCATATGGCTAATTCCCGCCAATTCCCGATTTATTAACGAATTGCGACTGTTCATCGTTATCGATAATTTTCCGCCAATTGCAGCGGCGCGTACATTGCAACTACGCCGCATGCGGCGCTTGTTAAGACTGCGAGTTGAAAGTTTGCCAAGCTTGATAGTTATGCTATTTCTCGACTGGGGGACGCGGATTTGCACCGTCTATGGAGGTGGCTCTTGCATCCAGAGGCATCAGGCGTCGGCACGGACAGTGAGGGGCCTTCCTCAAGCGATGTTCCACGTGCCGGCGAAGCGCTTCTCGCTGCCCTTTTGGCGTATACGACCGAACTTTTGTCGTTCTATGACCGCGACTTCAACCTGACGCACTACGCAACCAGGCTCAAAGGCGTGTACGGAGGCGCGGTGGCGCCGGGCGCCGCCGTTTGGGAGATCTACCCGAGCTTCCTCGATGCGCGGCATCGCGACGAATTTCTTCGTGTGCTCCACGGCGGCTCTCCGACCAGCATCGATTTACCGCGATCGTCGGGCGAAGCGCCACGGTCCGCTTTCGTCTTCGCTACCGCAAATGGTGTGGGAATCATCGAATCAAGCGCGCACGGCGGGCGGAGCGCGGCGGAGGAGCAGGAGCATGTAATTCTGCTCCACCAGGCGACTCACGACGTGCTGACCGGACTGCAGAATCGGCGGAGATTCGGCGAGCGGCTGCAGCAGGCACTGGAGGCCATCGGCGGACCAAAACCGAAAGCCGCCCTGCTGCAAATCGACCTTGACGATTTCAAAGCGGTCAACGACACGCTCGGCCATGGAGCAGGCGATACGCTTCTTCAACTCGCGGCAGGTCGAATCCGCGACGCGCTGCAGGACGGCGAGTCCGCGTACCGGTATGCTGGCGATGAGTTCGCTGTCATCCAATTGGGAAAGGATCAGCCCGCGGAAGCCGAGCGCCTCGCCGGATCGCTGGTCGACGCGTTCAAGGAGCCGTTCGTCATCAACGGCATTGCCGTCTTCGTCGGCTCGAGTATCGGAATTGCTTTCGGGCCGGAGCACGGGGCCGATGGCGAGCAGTTGATGAAAGCTGCTGACATTGCACTTTACGCAGCCAAGACGGATGGGCGCGGTTGCGCTCGAACGTTCAACCGTTCGATGCTGCTGTTGCTCGAGCAACGCGAGAATCTGAGGCGCAGCCTTCGAACCGCTCTGGAGCGGGGCGAGCTTTATCTGGAGTATCAGCCGCTCATTCGGCCTCCCTCGTCGGTGATCGGTTTCGAAGCGCTGCTGCGGTGGCGGCATCCCGAGATCGGGATCATTCCGCCCGGCGTGTTCATACCGATCGCCGAAGCAGACGGTCTGATGGACGAGATTGGACGATGGGTGCTCGAGCAAGCCTGTCGCCAGGCATTGACGTGGCCCTCCTCGCTGACGGTCGCGGTGAACCTGTCGCCGGCTCAGTTCCTTAGCGGTTCGCTGACGGACACGGTCGCTCAGGTCATCGACGCAGTTGGAATCCGAGCAGATCGACTTGAACTCGAGATAACTGAGACGGTTCTTCTTGAGAAGACGATCGACAATATCGACACATTAAATACTCTGAACGTCTTGGGAATACGAATATCACTCGACGATTTTGGAACATACTATTCATCTTTGAGCTACCTTAAGAATTTTCCTTTCGACACGTTGAAGATCGATCAATACTTCATCGCGGACCTGGAGACCGATCTCAAAAGCCAGACCATCGTGCGATCGATCATGAATCTGGCGCACGGCCTGGGAATAAGCGTTACCGCCGAGGGGGTCGAGACGTCGGCACAGGCACGGTGGCTGATCAAGGAGAATTGCGATTGCCTGCAAGGGAATTTCCTGGGACGCCCGCTCGGAGCCGAGGCAACCAGCGATTTCATCAGGCGGTCCCCGCTGAGGGTGGTACGAGCGATGGAGGGATCAAATCGGGCGGTCTAGGGTGTTCAGATTCAGGTAAGGCCGGCATCACCTGAATATCAACACACCCTAGTGCCTTGCACCCTTTGTTAACGGTGAAGTGGAGATTTGTAGAAACGATCGAGGCAGATACCGCGCAATTCTTGGAGTCGATGCGAGACTGACTCATAACGGGGCGCGGTGAAATTTTCCGCCTCGGACGTCACCGCCCCACCAGGGCTCAGTACTGATGGAACAAGGGAGGATGCCGATGGGACCTGTTCATCATGACCTGGCTGGCGGGCCGGCTTTTGAGCCCATGATCCAGATTGACATGGAAATCAAAGCTTTCGTCTCCGCATGGAGACACTGCGATTATGTCTCGACATACATGGCCCGGATGATCAGTCAAAACAGGTCAGACTCGGTCCGGCATTCAAGTCTCTTTTCCTCTGCCTTCAACGAATTGCTGGAAGTCGCCTTTCGTACGCGCCATGCCGACGGCGAACTGGCATGCAGGGTGTCCCGCCATGGCGCGACGGACAGGATCGAGCTGATATTTCCTTGCGTGCCAGAGGAGCGCCGGTTCTACGAAGAAGCCGTGTCGCAAGTCGCAGGCATAGAGGCCAGGGAGCGATACCTCAATTCAGTGTCTGGCGATCTCGCGCCGAGCCGGGAGATCGTACTCCTGGAACTGGCTGTCGACTACAACGCGACACTCAGGGTCGAGGATGCCGATGGCGATGCAATCAAGCTTGTCGTGGATCTTCCGCTTGAGGGCCTGCGAAATTGAGCCCTTACGATCTTCTCCCGCGTTTCAAGGCGCAGTACGACGCCAACAACCAGGAGTTCTCCATATCGGGGGTGGTCCGGCCTCAGGCGATCGATGAGCTAGGGCCCAGCATAGCATTGCTCCGCGATGCGATCGGCCGTGTGCGCGGCGTTCTCTACGTCAACGTCAGACGCCTGACGCAGATGAACAACGCTGCATTTCACGCCTTTTCAAGGATCATCATTGACGCTTGTCGCGCTCGGCCCGATCTCAAATTCGTCGTCATCACGTCAAGCGTCGTCGGATGGACCTCGCGAAAATTCGGTCGCTTGAGTGGAATCGAACCGAACATCACGGTCGAAGAGTATGACAGCGAATTCTATCCGGGGCAGGGCTTCCTTGAGGAAGGCGGGTTCGTCCCAATTCTGCGCACACAGACAAAGATGACATGGCGCCACGAGCGCGCGATCTTGCCGCGACACGGCATGAGGCCCGGGATTGTCATGGCCGACATCTGTTGCGGGATCGGTGATTTCGCCGTGCTCGTGCAGAAGGAGTTCCAGCCATCACGGATCGTCGCCCTCGACCACTCCATATCAAGCCTGGACTATGCTCGACGCGTGATGCGGGAGTTCGATATCCGGGGCATCGAATATACCTATGGCGATGCGTCGGAGATGCTGCTCGACGAAGCGCAGTTCGACTTGGTGACCTGCCGACACTCCCTTCAAATCTTCAATCGACCTGAACTCATCCTCAAGGAGCTCTACCGCATATGCAAGCCAGGCGGGCGGGTCTACATCACCAACGAGAAGAATTCGCATTGCCTCGGCGAGCCACGCGCCGAAAGCATTCGTTGGACCTACAACGAGGTGGCGAAGCTGTTCGGGCATTTCGAGATGGACGTCGAGCTTGGGCCCAAGAGCCGGCGATACCTGATCGAAGCCGGATTCGAAGACATCCGTGTCGAGACCTTCATGGTTACTAACCTGGACGGCGATTCGCAGGATTTTGCCGATGTCATTGCGGCTTGGGCCGATGTCTATGCGGGCGAGATGGCGAGCAAACGCGGCGACTGTCCGGAGTTCGTCGCACGGTTCCGGCAGGGCTTCCAGGACCACATTTTCGCTGCGCTCCATCCCAAGGGCTATGCGGGTTGGCCGATCTGGGTCGCATCGGGGCGACGGCCGCAATGAAAGCCGACAATGAGTCTACACCGCGCTTCGGCCTGCGCTCCTTTCGAGCGAAGTTCGTATTGGTCGTTGGCGGCGCCGTACTGTTCGACCTCCTGCTGAGCGGTGGTCTGGCGCTTTGGAACGTTCAACAGCTGTCGCGCGACGCCACGTCGGAAGTCGGTGAGGGCCTGACGACCGCAAACCAGGAATACATTCGCTCCTATGCCGAGTCGACAGCGTCAAGTGTCGACCTGCTGCTAGATCGAGTTCATGGGGACGTCAAGGCGCTGGCCGGCGTGCTGCAGGCCCAGATCGATGATCCGATGAGGCAGCAACAGGTCGGAGCGACCCTTTCGCATGGGGCGCCCGGCTCCGTGAAGGTCGTCTACGACGCGCAAGGCGATTGGGCGCAGAACCTGCCGGGCGCGCCTTCCGTGGTAAGCGTCTGGGGCTACCTGCTGGGTGCCGACCACAATCCGCTGCCGGGCGTTCAGCAGGAAATAGAAGACAGTACCGTGATCGATCTCGTCGCGCCGACTCTCATGGCCAGCGGGTCGTCCAAGCTGCAGATGTACTATATTGGTCCAAAAGAACGGCCGATCTTCAGGACGGTACCGTATACGGACCAGGCACAGACCTTCGACCGGCTCTATCCTGGCCACAACAAGGCGGAGTTCTGGGAGTTCTTTTTTCCGGGTATCTATGGGTCATGGCAGCAATGGGCCAGGGATCCAGCCTCACGTCCGGTCCCCGACGACATTACTCAGACAGCGCCCTACACTGATGCAATCACGGGAAAGCTGATCGTCAGCTTTTTCCAGCCGCTGTGGACGCGCGATCGCACCGGTATCGCTGGTACTGCCGGGGCAGACATCACTCTCGACCAGCTTGCGGAAGTCGTCGAACGCGTGAAGATCGCCGAAACCGGGTTCGGCTTCCTGACGATGTCGACGGGCAACGTGGTGGCGATCAATCCGTCAGGCCAGGCGATCATCGGCCTGACGTCGTCAAGCGATGCGGGCACGCAGGGCGTCACCGGCCTGGAGAGGTCCCTGCGGGGAAGCACGCAGCTGGCTATCGCGTCGCTGCCTCTCGACCAGAACAATGACGGTGTCATTCAGCATATCATGCTCGACAACAAGGGCGAACGCGTACCTTACATGGTTGTCCTCAAGAGATTGAAGCCGACCAATCTGTGGAGTTCAGGACCGATCAAGTCCGAAACGATGTCGGTCGGTATCGTCGTTCCCGAACGGGAGATCTTTGCGGCCCTGTTCGCCGCGCAGGAGAGTATTTCTCGCGCAACCAATCGTATCCTGCTGTTTCAGATCGCCGCGATCGTCGTTTCGCTTCTGATTGTTTTTGCGGCCGTGCTCGGAATTTCGAAACGGATCACCGCGGGCCTCAGGGCGCTTGCCAGCGCCGCCCAGCGGCTCCAGTCCAAAGATTATTCAGTCCGCGTGAGCATTCCGACGCGCGACGAAGTTGGAGCGGCAGGGATCGCTTTCAACCGGATGGCTGAGCAGATCAGCTTTCACACGGAAAACCTCGAGCAACTCGTCGACGACCGAACCAGAGAGCTCGGGGACGCAAATCAGGAGATATCGGCACTCAACGAAAAGTTGCGGGACGAGAACGTTCGCCTCGGTGCCGAGCTCGCAGTTGCCAGGCAGATCCAGATGATGGTCCTGCCGAAACCATTCGAACTCGAAGCGATTCCAGGGCTCGAGATCGCAGCCTACATGCGGCCGGCCGACGAGGTCGGCGGTGACTACTACGACGTCCTGCAGAACGGGTCACGGGTCAAGATCGGCATCGGCGACGTGACCGGTCATGGCCTCGAGAGCGGTGTGCTGATGCTGATGGTCCAATCCGTTGCACGCGCGCTGCAGGAGACCAACGAAGGGGATCCGCACCAGTTTCTGAATCGGCTGAACAGAGCGATCTACAAGAACATCGAGCGGACAAACACCGATAAGCATCTCTCGCTGGCCTTTCTTGACTTTGAGGATGGGCAGGTAACGCTATCTGGTCAGCATGAGGACGTTCTCGTCGTCCGTGCGGGTGGGGAAGTCGAACGCATCGATACGCTTGATCTTGGTCTACCGGTTGGTCTGGAGCATGACATCTCGCAGTTCATTGCCACGCGAGACATCCTGTTCGGGAGTGGCGACGTGATCGTGCTGCACACGGACGGTGTGACCGAGGCGGAAGACCAGGACCGAAGACTGTTCGGGTTCGAGCGCCTCTGCCAGAGCGCACGAAAACGTTATGGCAGGAGCGCAGAGGAAATCAAAACCGGGATCATTGAGGATCTTATGGCCCATATCGGAATCCAGAAGATCCACGACGACATCACCCTCGTAATCATAAGGCACACATAGGAATGACCACGCTGTTCGGTACCCCTGACCTTGCTATCGGGATGATGGAAAGCGTCAGCCGGGTGCGGCTGTTCGACGGACCTCTCGACCTGAGTTGGCGTCATTGTGCGACGACTTCGGACTTCATCGCCGATCTTTTCGCATTGCGCTTTCAGACGTCCCGCAATGACTACAGGGAAGTGCGGCACAGCATCGGATATCTGGTCAACGAGCTCATCGAAAATGCCGTCAAGTTTCGCGCACCGGGCGAAATCGTGATCGAGGCGTCGATGGATTCGGAGTGCTTCAAGCTCAAGGTGTCGAATGACCTCGATGGTCAAAACGCGTCCGAGTTCCAAAGTCTCCTGGCGGACATCACGGTTGGCGACCCCAAAGACCTGCTGATACAGCGAATTGAAGCGAATGCTGCGAACCCCGACGTGGTACGCTCCGGACTCGGATTGCTGACGTTGATGAGCGACTATGACGCGCGTTTGGCTTGGATATTCAGCTCTGCCGACGAAAGCGATCGGATTTGCCTGGAGACATATGCCTCCATTCCGATCTCGCAAACTCACAACTAGATGAAACGAAGCCAGGCTATGGAAATCAAGACAGACGACTACCGCGTGTGGATTGAGGGATGCGATATCTTTTTCGACGGCGCAATGCGGCTTGCCAGTTCCGAGGCTGGTGCACCCATCATGGCTTTGGCGATCAGTGTTCTTGCCTCAAATCCCTCTTCCGTTACGCTCAATTTAAAGGATCTTCAGTTTCTCAATTCTTCCGGCATCAACCTGCTGGCGAAATTTACGATCGAGGTGCGCAAGCATCCCGATGTTCGATTCACCGTGCGTGGAACGCCCGACATACCCTGGCAATCGAAATCATTGCCGAATCTGAAGAAGCTGCATCCCGCTCTGGTGCTTTTGATGGACTAACCAGGTCGCCCGAAATTTGCCGGGGGACTGCGTGGGCTTGCGGCAACCCGAGATAGCATAGGGCAGCCGGGGAACGATGCGGGAGCCCCGCACCGATAGTGAGAACGGTGCAGGAACGCCGCGCCTCCGCGAGATATGTACGCCAGGACAAGTATTTGGATGCGAAGCTAACGACAATCCGGCCTCGTGCGTAGATGCTTGCAATGGCTCGGCGGGGGCTCGGCACAGGCGGCAGGCATTCAGGTTGGGGGGATGTCCGGCTGCCTGTGCCGGTCGGTCGCCGCTGCACGGTCAAAGGTGGCGTCATTGAGTAAGCGTGCCAAGGTCAACGGCGGCCGGCTGGAGTTCATTCCGCCGGAGATCCCGACTCCGGTAGAGCACCCGCCCGAAGATGAGGGATGGGTTCACGAGGTCAAGTTCGACGGCTACCGGACACAGATCATCATCGATAAAGGCGGCGTGCGTCTCTACAGCAAGAACGGCCACGACTGGACGACAAAATACTGGCCCATCGCCCTGGCAGTCGAGCTGCCGTGCAGGGCTGCCATTCTCGACGGCGAGGTGATTGTAACCGGCGACCAGGGCACTCCGGATTGCCCTGCGCTGGAAGCCGCGATCTGGAACGCGCCGAGCCGGCTGGTGTTCGTCGCATTCGACATCCTTCATCTCGACGGTCGCAATCTTGCCCCCTTGCCCCTGCTGCAGCGCAAGCAGGCGCTGTGGCAACTGGTTGAGCCGGGCCTCGGCAAGATCCAGTACAGCGAGCATTTCGAGGGCAGTGCGCTAGCGATCTTCCGCGCCATCGGGAATAGGGGGCTCGAGGGCATCATCTCGAAGCGTGCCGACAGCCGCTACAGGAGCGGACCATCGAACACATGGCTGAAGGCCAAATATTCTGCGCCATCTCGGCCTGCCGTGCCGGACCAGCCCTGATCCCAACCGCAACAGCGCCAAGGACTTCCGCTCGACAATGTCGCTGAAACAGGAACCGAACGTTTCGGAGCGATGGCGGATTGCCGCGCTCACACATGCACGGTGCCATGCGACAACTCGCCTTCCTCGCTGCTGACGAGGAAGGCCGCGGCAACCAGCGCGGCGTAGCAGAACCCCACAATGCACGCGACAACGATGCCGGACACTGGGCCGAGCGATGCTACCCGCATCGCGTCGAGGAACGAGGCGCCGAAGCCGATCGGCGATCCTTCGCGTTGCAGGCTGGGCGTCGTGATCTTCAGCACCCAGGCCAGCATCAGGATCGTGTACATGAAGATGTAGTTGCGGCGCAGCCGCCGCACGAGCGCCGCGCGCTGCGAGATCAGGAAACGCGGCGAGCGTAAGCCTTCGCCGACAATGGCCAGCCAGTTGGAGGCGTAGTCCGGCTGCGGCGAGAAGATTTGCGCGAAGTAATAGCGTTCGAACTGGCGCACCCTGGCCCGGTAGACGTCGAAGAAGCGGTAGCGCCGCGCCTCGATCCACAACAACAGCGTGATCAAAAGCATGGCGAACAGCAGCACGCCGTGATGGGCACTGGGCGTCGACAGCGACACCGACAGCATGGCGGCGACGACGGTGATCGCCCAGTTGCTGGTCCGGTCAAGCCTGTCGCGCCAGCCGGCCATGCGGCCGATCTCGGCGCGATGGAAATGCGACATCGTCGTTGCCAGTTCCGACGACGTGAGCTTCATCGCGAACGCATCCGACGCCCGCGGCGCTGCTGCCGCCTCGGTGGATTTCACGGTCTGGACCTGGGACATCCCCTGCCATGCGCCTCCCGAACGCAATGGCCAGCCGAAACGACGCCGGCCATACCCCAAAAGATGCAACGCGCGGTGGGCTGAAATGTTCCAGCGCGGCTCAGAATGTCTGGCTTGGAAAAGATAGGGCGACCGACGAGCGGGGGGTGGGTTTCGCCGGTCACCCAGGACAGGGGGCCATGGAATGAAGAAAGTGTAGGCCCTAACCCCATTATGCCATTGGCGTGGCTGTGAGAACAGCCCTTCTCTGTCAGCCAGTTCCGGAACGCCTGAACGCGGCTCGTAGTCGCTCGGACTCGCTGCTTGTCTTCCTCTGTCGCTCTCGCTTAAGGCGAAGTGCTTCAGCCCTTGACGTCCGCACTCGCTTTCGCGGCCGCTACCAGCTGGATCGTGGGTCGCTCGCTGGGGGTGCTGGTCTTGGCGACGACGACCCGGTCGCGTCCTTCGCCCTTGGCATCGTAGAGCGCGTGATCGGCGGCATTGGTGATTTCGGCCCAGCCCGCTCCATGCTCGGGGTAGGCGGCGACCCCGAACGAGACCGTCACGGTGCCCAGCGTGCGGCCGCGATGCGTCAGGTGAAGCTGCCTGATCGACTGGCGCAGCGCTTCCGCCCGCTCGGCGCCTTCCTCGATCGAGCATCCCGGCATGACGATTGCGAATTCCTCGCCGCCGTAGCGCGACACGACATCGCTGTCCCTGGCGTGCTCGATCAATGTCGCGGCGACCTGTTTCAGCACGAGGTCACCGGCTTCGTGGCCGAACGTGTCGTTGAACTGCTTGAAATGATCGACGTCGAGCATGAGGATTGTCAGCGGCTGCGCCGAGCGCTCCATCCGGCGCAGTTCGCGGCTGCTGGTTTCCTCGAGATAGCGCCGGTTGAACAGCCCGGTGTTCGGATCGCGGATCGACTGCTGCCGCAGCGTCTCGCGCAGGCGCAGATTGGCCAGCGCCAATGCCAGCGTGTCGACGACGCCGCGCAGGATCTGCTGCCGTTCAGCCAGCCATTGCGGCTTGTCGGCTGCATTCGGCTCGCACAGATGCAGGATGCCCAGCGTCTCGCCTTGCGCCGCCAGCGGCATGCAGACATAGCCCTTCTTGCCGTTCTCGGTGATATGGGCGCAGCGCGGCGTCAGCATGCCAGGGCCGGCGACATGCTCCTGGCCGCGCCGCAGCGCCCAACAGTCCTCCGGGGCAAACTGGGTGACGCTCGACCGGACGTCGCCCCAATACGCCATTTCCTCGACCAGGTTGCGCGAGGCGCTGGTCAAATGCACGGTTCCGCTCAAGCCGCCCAGGAACTCTGTCATGGCGGTGCCGACCACTGAAAAGGCTTCAGGAAAGGTCACGCAGGCCTGCAACAGCTCGCCAAGCTTCACCAGGCGGGTCGTGGTTTCCGACTTCTCGTGCAGCTCGCGGTTGAGGATTGCCAGTTGATCGGCACGCTCGTTGACGACGCCTTCGGCGCGGCGCAGCTCGCTGATGTCGTTGAGCGTGAGGACCAGGCCACCGTCGGATCGGCTGAGCGGACTGCAACTGGCGATGACCGGCAGATGCGAGCCGTCGGATCTCGTCAGGCGCACTTCGCCCTGGTGCTGGCGGCCTGTGGCCAAAGCCATTTCGACGGGAGAAGCGCCGACCGCGAACGCGCCGCCTCTCGGGTCGCACACCGTCAGCACCGCATCCCATTGCTGCCCGACGATCTTGTCGGCGCGCCGCCCGATCATCGTTGCCGCCGCCGGATTGGCGCTGGCGATGCGGCCGTCGCCGTCCAGTACCGCGATGCCTTCGGCCGCCGTCTCGACGATATCCTCGACATGCGCCCGCGCCGATGCAAGCTGGTCCGCCATCGTGTTGAACCCATCGGCCAGCTGCCCGAATTCATCCTTGCGGGCATGGCTGATGCGCGTCATGGCATTGCCTTTCGCCAGCGCTTCCATGCCACGTATCATATCGTTGAGACCGGCGCCGAAACGGCTGAGCAGCATCCATGCAAACCCCACCGCGACCAGAACGGCCGCCGCCGCGCTGAGGCCAACCAGCCAGAGCAGGCTATTGGTGCGCTGTTCGGCGGCATGCAGAACAGGGTCATATTCCAGAAGCACGGCGCCGATGATCGTATCCGCGGGATATTCGATCGGCACGGCGAGTATGGCGTTCACTTCCTCCGGGTCGACAAACCTGCGCGGGACGCCGTCGTCCAGCGTCTGGCCGATTTCGTTGCCGGGGTCGTGATCGAATTTGTCGCCGATATGGTGCTCTTCGTCGGCGGCATGGGCGACGACGATCTTGTTGCGGTCGAGGACCAGGAAATCCCGATGCATGCGGCGGTGCTGGTGCTGCATGAATTGCTTGAGCGCCTCAGGCCGCTCGAACAGTGAAGGCGTCCCGTCGGATGATTTGAAGACGATCGTGTCGGCCAGTTCCTGCGCGACATTGGTCGCTTCGGTCAGTCCCAGATATTTGGTCGCCGCGATCTGCGTGAAGATGGCGACGCCGCCAACCAGCCCGATCAAGGCCGCCGCGCTCACCATGGTGAGGATGATCTGGCTTCTAATGCGCATGGTACGAATCCGCCGGGAATGCCGGCATCCTGTGCGCTGGATCGAGCCTGTATTTCATTGTCGGTCTTTTATTACCAAATGCTTATTAACGTACTAACGGCGACCAAGCCCGAAACCTGTCCCGCAGCGTTTTCATGAGCGATCAAAGATGGGTGATTGCCGACCCGCGTCCGATAACAAAGGCCGCTCCCGTCCGAAGCGGCCTCGCTGTTCTGCCATGTCGCTTGCGGCCGTGCGTGACGGCCTTTGGGAGTGCCTGGTCACCGACAGTGTCGTCGGTCCGGGCTTCGTGGGACTACCGCAGCCTTGCCGACCGTGGAAAATCCACCACTTCCGCCGCCGGCCGTGTGTACTGAGCAGCAACGATCGCCTCGATCAACAGGTCGAGTGCCGAAACGGCCTCGCTGCTCGTTTCGTCGTCGCCGCGCAGATAGTGGCAGGCCCGCTCCAGATGCAGGCGAGCGGCGGCAAAGTCGCTTTTCATTAGCTTCTCCTTATTGCCCGCCGTGCAACGAACATGCGCGACTCGCTTTACCCGAAAGCAAACATCCACAGCCGCATTTGAATTGAATTGTCCTGACGTCGTCGGGCGCGCTGCACGGGGAGCAACCTGTGCAACCGATATCGCCTGCGGCCGTTGTTTCCGACAGAATGAGGGGTGCATGATTCTTTCGTTCCTGCACAAATGGCGCTGGCCAGTCGGGATCGCGGCGGCGGCCCTGTTCCTGGCCCCGGCCGCGGCCTGGCCGGCGGACAAGACCGGCATGTCGAGCGAAGGCATCTTCGTTCTCGAGATCATCCTTCTGCTGGTCGTCGGGCGCGGTCTCGGCGAACTGCTCGAACGCATCGGCCAGCCGGCCGTCATGGGCCAGCTCATCGGCGGCATCCTCCTCGGGCCCTCGCTGCTCGGCTGGCTGTGGCCGGAGGCGGAGCGGGTGGTCTTCTCCGGCGACGCCTCGCAAAAGAGCATGATCAATGCCATCGCCCAGCTCGGCGTGCTTATGCTGCTCCTGCTCACCGGCATGGAGACCGACCTCCGACTGGTGCGCAGGGTCGGCCGCGCCTGCTTTTCCATCTCCGCCGCCGGAGTGGCGATCCCCTTCGTGCTCGGCTTCGCGGCCGCGCAGGCCATGCCGGCCTCGCTGCTCGCCGCGGGCAGCGAGCGCGTCGTCGCTGGCCTCTTCCTCGGCACCGCGCTCTCCATCTCTTCGGTCAAGATCGTCGCCATGGTGGTGCGCGAGATGAACTTCATGCGCCGCGACCTCGGCCAGATTATCGTCTCCTCGGCGATCATCGAGGACACGATCGGCTGGGTCATCATCGCCATCACCATCGGCATCGCGACCAAGGGCAGCATCGAGATCGGCAATCTCGTCGTCACGCTGGCCGGTGTCGCCGCCTTCATGGTGTTTTCCTTCACGCTCGGCCGCCGCATCGTCTTCGATGCCATCCGCTGGACCAACGACAGCTTCAGCAGCGAATTCGCCGTCGTCACCGTCATCCTCGTCATCATGTGCGCGATGGCTTTGATCACCGACCTGATCGGCGTCCACACCGTGCTCGGCGCCTTCGTCGCCGGCATCCTTGTCGGTGAATCGCCGATCCTGTCGCGCCACATCGAAGGCCAGTTGCGCGGCGTCATCACGGCGCTTTTCATGCCGGTCTTCTTCGGCGTCGCCGGCCTGTCGGCGGACCTCACCGTGCTGGTCGACCCGCAACTGGCGCTGCTCACCGTCGCGCTTGTCGCCATTGCCAGCCTCGGCAAGTTCGGCGGCGCCTTCATCGGAGCGGAGTTGGCCGGCATGTCGTTTCGCGAGGCGGTCGCGGTGGGCTGCGGCATGAATGCGCGCGGCTCGACCGAGGTCATCGTCGCCTCGATCGGCCTGTCGGTCGGCGTGCTCTCGCACAACCTCTTCACCATGATCGTCACCATGGCCGTCATCACCACGCTGGCGATGCCGCCCACGCTTCGCTGGGCGCTTGGCCGGCTGTCGATCGGCGAGGCCGAGAAGAAAAGGCTGGAGCGCGAGGAGATCGACCAGCGCGGCTTCGTTGCCAATCTGGAGCGGCTGCTGGTGGTGGCAGACGAGGGCGTCGTCGGCCGCTTCGCCGCCTACATGGCCGGCGTGATCGGCGCTGGCAAGCCGATGACGGTGCTGCATGCCGGCGGCGAGAACGAGTCCGACCCGGGAGTGGGGTCGAAGCTGGAGGAGATCGAGAAGGGCGCCGAGGACAACCGTGAGGCGGCGAAGGTGGCCGCCGAGCAGCCCGCCGCGAGGGCTCCCGTCACCCGCCGGCATGGCACGCCCGTGTCGGCCGAGACGGTGGCGAAGGAGGCGCGCAAGGGCTATGGCATGCTGCTTGTCGGCCTCGGCCGCGCGCTCACCACCAAGGGCGGCTTCACCCGCCGTATCGACGAGATAGCCGGCGCCTTCGACGGTCCGCTATGCCTGGTGCTGAAACCCGCCACCGCCGGCCGGCAGATGCCGAGGCTCGGCCCCGAGTCGGGCCGGATCCTGGTGCCGGTCAACGGCACGTCGGTCGCCCGCCGGGGCGCCGAGCTGGCGCTTGCCATTGCCAGCGTCACCGGCGCGCCGGTCAAGATGCTCTATGTTGCGCGGGTCGGCCGCGACGAGCCGCGCGACACGGTCTCGCATCGCCGCAGGGAGGCGGTGCTGAAGGACATTGTCGCGCTTGCCGACCGCTACGGCGTCGAAGTCGAGACCGCCATCCGCAGCAGGGCCGCCGCCGCCGATGCCATTGCCCGCCAGGCTGGCAGGGGGGTGGTGTTGATCGTCATGGGCGTGGCGCGGCGCCCGGGCGAGGAACTGATGTTCGGCGAGACGACGAGCGATGTGCTGCAGCGCTGCCGCTGCCCGGTGGTGCTACTTTCCGACGAGCGGGTGCCCCGCGACGACGCCGCCCGCGCGCCATCGCGCTCCGGCACCGGTTGACAGGGCCGTCCCGCGCTCCGATTGTCGGTGCTTCCGTTTTCACCTCTGGTCATCGAAAGGCAGACAAGAATGACTTTGTCTGGCTTTGCCGCCTATTCCGGCGCGCTGGCGATCGCCGCCATCATTCCGGGTCCGCAGATTGTCGCCATCGTCGCGCAGGCACTGAAAAGCGGCTACCGGCAGGCGGCCTGGATGACCGCCGGAATGGTGCTGGGCGACGTGCTTTATCTCGCCGCCGTGCTCGCTGGCCTGGCCGTCATCGCCGAGACTTTCAGCTTTCTCCTGATCGCCATCAAATGGGCAGGTGTCGCCTATCTCTGCTATCTGGCGGTGCAGTTCTGGACCTCGGGCGAGACATTCAATGTGACTGGCGCGGGCAAAGCCGGCGGCGCCAAAAGCGCGTTCGTTTCCGGTGTCCTGGTCACGCTCGGCAATCCCAAATCCGTGCTGTTCTACATTTCCATCCTGCCGACGGTTGTCGACGTCGGCACGCTGTCGCCGCTCGACGTGCCTGTCCTGCTGGCCATCACCGCAATCATCCTGACGGCGGTGCAGTTCCCGTTCGCCATTGCCGGGGCGAGGACCCGCCACACCCTGCAGTCGCCACGCGCCACGCGCCTGTTCAACCGCGGCGCCGCCGTGTGCATGGGCGGCGCCGCGGCGACGATTGCGCTCAGGAACTGAGGCTGCGTCGGCCGATTTCCTCCACGAGAGGGGAGATTGCAGCTTCGACGCCTCGCTTCAAAGTTGCGCCAGATCGGCTATTCTTCGTTACCGAGGAGGAGCCGACGATGAGCTTCAGCGCAAAACCTCTCGATGGTGGAAAGCTACCCCCGAGGATGCGGAAGGCCGCTCGGTCGCCGGCGCCTTCCTGCACAATGGCACGCTGGCCTATGTTCGAACGCCGGGGTTTTCAGCGCCCGCAAGATCGGCAAGCAGCGCTGGATGGTCGCAAGGGTTGTGGCGCCGATCAGCGTTTGAGGCCTGTTCCTCTCTCCACTCCCATAGACCGGGACCCCAAATTCTGAAAGCTCCGTCTTCCGGGTTTGGCTTTAATATGAGCTATTTCTAATATACTATTGCCGTGTCCAACGGCCCTTGGGATTTCCCAGATGGTTGGCCAGGAGTTGCAGTACCGGACAGCGACACGCGACGACATCGCGGGGATTTCGGCGCTGATGGCGCTGGCGATTGCCGAGCTGCAGAAGCCCTTCCTCGACGACGCCCAGATCGAATCCAGCCGTACGATCATGGGCCTGGACACGCAGCTCATCGATGATGGAACCTATTTTATCGTGACCTGCTGTGGGGCTCTTGCTGGCTGCGGCGGCTGGAGTCAGCGCGCGACGCTGTATGGTGCCGATCAGTCGCACGGACGCAACGCGGCATTGCTCGATCCCGCCAAGGACGCGGCGCGCGTCAGGGCGATGTATACGCATCCCGATTTCGTCCGCCGCGGCATCGGCCGCCTGATCCTGGCCATTTGCGAGAGCGCGGCAAGGGAGGAAGGCTTTCGCCGTGTCGAGCTGGCGGCGACATTGGCCGGGGAGCCGCTCTATCGGGCCTGCGGCTACCAGCCGGGCGAAAAAATTTTCGACGACAGCGGCGGCGCGCCGGTTCCGATCCTGAAGATGTGGAAGACGATTTGAAAGGGGAGAATGCCAATGGCGGCCTATCTTATCGCCGATGTCGATATCACCGACGCGGCCGTGTTCGAACAATACAGGCGTGAGGTCCCGGCCACCGAGGAGCGCTACGGCGGCCGCTATCTCGCGCGCGGCGGCGCGACTAAGGTGTTCGAGGGCGACTGGCATCCGCACCGCCTCGTCATCATCGAGTTTCCCGACATGGCGTCGCTTTCAGCCTGGTATGACTCGCCGGAATACGAGCGTTTGAAGGAGATCCGTTTTCGCAGCGCCAGGACACGCATCCTGGCAGTCGAAGGGATCACTTTGTCGCCGACATAGGGCAATTCCAGGAAAAGTGTGAAACGGTTTTGCGTCCGGAATTGCGTCAAAACAAACAGATAGAGCGGTTCGGCGTTTCCGTGAAACGCTCTAGAAGCATTGCGCCGGACGCCTGAACCCAGCCGTGCTGCGTCAGAACTGGTAGATCGCGGTCAGCCGAACCGTCTGGTTGGAAAGCTCGACCTTGCTGCCAGGACTGACGAAGGAATTTGTGGTGATGTCGCCGATGGTGCCGCCGAAACCGGCGCCGCCAACAGCGATGTCCACCGACTTGTACTGGTCGTAGAGATATTCCGTGCGCAGGCGCAGGTGCTCGCTGGCCTTGAGCTCCACGCCGCCGCCGATCGAAAAACCATAGACGGTTTTCGAAACGCCTGAGCGTGTGACCGTGGCGGCGCCGGCGAGCGGCGCGCTCGGAGAGTCGGCGACCACACCGAAGATGCTCGCGCCATAGGTGTCCGAACTCTTGCCGATGGCAAGGCCACCGGCGACGAAGCCGCGCAGCGCCGGCGTGATTTCGTAGCCGGCCGTCATCCTGACATGCCCCATCGTCTTGACTTCGGAGAAGAACAGCCTGGTGCCGATGCATTCGAAGTGCCCGACGCCGAGCTCGACGAAATTGATCGGCGGGGTCAGACATTCCGGGCCGCCGATCGTCCTGTCGCGACTGAAGCCGTTCTTGAGCTCGTAGTCGCCTTCGATGCCGAGCACGACGCGCCCCCACTGATGCGCGTAGCCGGCGACGAGGTGACCACCCGTCGAATCGCCCTCGAATTCATTGGACGGCGTGACGTCGAGCGAGCCGTTGGTGACGTTGTTTTGCATATGCAGGAAGTTGGTGGCGTCGGGGAAGCCGAACCTTCTGGCGGTTCACCGCCGCCGAAATAGACACCGGCCCAGTCGCTCTGCAGATAGGCGGGGTGTTCGGCCAGCTCGTCGTCCTGCTGGAACTGGTAGATGGCGGAAAGCCGCACGGTATGGCTCGAATAGTCGACGCGGTTGCCGGGGGAGGTGAAGGAATTGGTCGTCACCTCACCGATCGTGCCGCCGAAGCCGGCGCCGCCGACGGCGATGTCGTGGCCCGGGTATCTGTCGTAAAGATATTCGCCGCGCAGCATCAGGCCGTGGCCGACTTTGACCTGCAGGCCACCGCCGACCGTGAGGCCATATATGGTTTCGCCGATGTCGCCGCGGGTAACGGTCGCGGCGCCGGCAAGCGGCGCGCTCGGCGAATCCGCGATAAATCCGCCTGCCGATGCGCAAATAAGCTCCGGGCTTTTGCCGACGGCAAGGCCGCCGGTCCGAAGGCAAGCAGCGTCGGCGTTAGCTCGACGCCGACCACGCCGCGCACATGGCCGAGTGTCTTGACGTCCTCGAAGAACGTGCTGAGGCCGACGCAGCCGAAATTGCCAGGAGTGATAATGGGCGGGTTGCCGCAAGTCGGGATGCCGGGACTACGGCCGTCGGAAAAAGACGGTCCGAACTCATAATCGGCCTCGGCGCCGAACACGAACCGGCCCTTCTGGAACATGTAGCCGGCCAGCACGTGCCCGCCGATCGTATTGCCCTCATGTTCGAGGTCCGGGACTTTCTCGAAATGCGCGATGCCTGGCGCCGTGCTGTCGTCCATTGTCAGACGGTCGGTGCCGTTCGGAAAGTCTTCCTTGTTCTTGCGGAACGACACGCCGCCGCCGACATAGACGCCCGACCAGTCCCCGGCCATGACAGGATATGACGCCGACGTCAGAAACGCAGCAGCGAGCGCAATCTTGCTCAGATCAAAATAATTCATTGTGTCCCCCGACAGCAATACGGTTGCATATCATGCTGATGTCGGAATCCGGTATGGCCAAATTGCAACGCGAATTCGCCAAAGCTGCTGATATAAAGAGCTATATATATAAATATTGCAGATAGTTTCGATGTATAGAAATACAATTTAAAATATATTGCGCATTATATTTAGCTAATGAAGTAGGACCTCAACGTTCCGTCAGCAGGCTTGCGACTCGGTTTGAGAAACCGTCGCGCCGGCCCCTTCGTCACTCGGGCTACGGAGGGAGGGCTGCGACAGCACACGGTCGAAGCTTGATTGGCACTTCGAGCTGCGCCTCCTTGCGGTGCTGCGTCGCGATAATTTCGACAATGTACACACAGGCAAAGGTGATGCCTCGGGCGGCTTTGGAGGCCGCTCCGCCGCGCTCACTTGCCGTCGAAGAAACTGCGGATCGCGGCTTCCAGCTTCTCGATGAACTGAGGGTTGTGGCAGCTTCCCGCCCAGATCATGGCGTTCAGTCGCATATCCCGGTTGAGGAAGTTCACCTTCCTGGTCTCCAGCAGATATTCCGCGATGTCGAAATGCCGTCCCTTGATGGCCTCGATCAGCGCATTGTTGCGCCCGGTCTTGTCCATCAGATTGACGTCGGCGCCATGCTCCACGAGCAGTTTCACGACGTCCAGATGCCCGTTCTTGGCGGCTTCGATCAGTGCGGTGCGGCCGTAATAGTCGGCGCGTGCGTTGATATCGATTGCGCGATGCTTCACCAGGGCCGAGATGGAAGCGTAATGGCCCTTGGCCGCGGCCAGGCTCAACGGCGTGCTCTTCCATTTGTTGCGGGAGTTCACGTCGATTTCGGGGTGCTCGATCAACGCTTCAACCGTCGCCGTGTGGGCATTGAGGGCCGAAAGATGCAGCGCCGACCAGCCGCCTTCATCCGCTTGGTTGATATCGGCGCCGGCCGCCAGCTCCGATTGCACGGCCTCCGCATCGCCCTTCTCGGCGGCGACCAGCAGGCTCGACCACCCCCTGGCCTCTTCGGCTTCCAAGCTTTTGGTCAATGCTGTGGCTCCTGATGCGCCTTGCCCAGAATACCACACATCGTGCCGGTTTCGGTGGTTTTCCGCAACGGGATCGGCGACAAACCCTGGAAGCAATGGCCGCTCGCGCGAGCGGCCATTGCTTTGGCACGGCTATGCCGGCTGCAGCGCTGACTTGCGCGGCAGAGGCGGGAAGGCGATGGCAATTCCTGCCGCGCCAAGCCCGACAACGGCCGAGCCGATGAACAACCAGGAATAGCTGGCATAGGCATCGAACACCATGCCGCCGGCGAGCGGTCCGAAAGCCATGCCGAGGCTGGACAGCATGGTGGCGGCGCCGAGCACCGTGCCGATGATGCGCGGCCCGAAATAGTCGCGCGCCAGCACCGCGTAGAGCGACATGACGCCACCATAGGTGGCGCCGAAGATGACGGCCAGAATATAGAATTGTTCGAGCTGCCTGACGGCGAGATATCCGGCAATCACCACCGCCTGGATCGCCAGCCCGGCGACCAGCACCGGCTTGACGCCGATACGGTCGGCAAGCACGCCATAGAGCAGCCTACCGCCCAGGCCGGCAAGACCCTCGACGCTGTAGATGGTGACTGCTGCCATGGGTGCTACGCCGCACAGCATGGCATAGCTTACCATGTGGAAGATCGGGCCGGAGTGTGCGGCACAACAGGCAAAGAAGGTGAGGCCGAGCACGATGAACTGCGGCGAGCGCAGCGCCTGGCCGACCGAAATGCCGGGGTCGTCGGCGGCGAGGGCGGCGTCGCTGCCGTCGGCGACAGGGACAGGTGGCTGGCGCACCAGGAAGGCGACCGGCAACAGCAGCACCCAGGCCATCACGCCGATGTCGAACATGGCGGTGCGCCAGGCATAGGCGGTGATCAGCCAGCCCGCGAAGGGCGAGATCGTCATTGGTGCCACACCCATGCCGGCCGAGACCAGCGACACCGCAAGGCTGCGATTGGTGTCGAACCAGGCCGTGGTCAGCGCGATCATCGGCGCGAAGAAGGCGCTGGCCGCGAGCCCGACCAGCACGCCATAAGTGAGCTGGAACGCCAGCAGCGAGCCGGAGCGGCTGGCCAGCACCATCGCCAGCCCGAGCAGCAGCGTGCCGGCGAAGACGACGGGGCGGGCGCCGACGCGGTCGTAGATGGCGCCCCAGGCAAAGCCGCCGAGGCCCATCACCAAAAAATTCAGCGTCATGGCGCTCGATATGCCGGCGCGTGACCACTGCGTGTCGAGCGCCATCGGCTCCAGGAAGATCGCCAGCGAAAACATCACGCCGATGGCGACACAGCTCATCAGCGCGCCAGCCGCGACGATGACCCAACGATAAGAAGGCTTCATGATTTGCTCCCGAAATCAGTTCGATGCGGCGCGACGTTTTTCGTGCCTTATCGCCCGCTTACGTGCGAAGGACGCTGGCACGACTTCGAATCCGACAATCCGGTTGCATTTTTTATCTGGTTTGCGCCGCAGCGAAGCGCGGCAGGTCCAGCGAATTGACCCGACGCTATCCTAACCTAGATTGAAGCCATTGCGATCAGGAGGAGTGAGACAATGGAGCTTCATCGGGGCCGTCTTATCGACCACATCCAGCTCGTCGTGCGCGATCTGAAGGCGAGCCGGCGCTTCTACGGCGCGGTGTTCGAGGTGCTGGGCATCCCGGTCGGCGGCGAGGCCGAGGATTACTTCTGGGCAGACGAGTTGTTCATCTCCAGCGCCGACAGCCGAGCGGCGAGGGGGCAGCTGACCGGGCGCCACCATTTGGCCTTCCAGGCTAAAGACCACGCCATGGTCGAGGCCTTCCACAAGGCCGGGCTCGCGGCCGGCGGCCAGGACAATGGCGCGCCAGGCGAGCGGCCCTACCACCCCGGCTACTACGCCGCCTTTCTGCTCGACCCCGACGGCAACAACATCGAGGCGGTGTTCCATGGTGAGGCGAAGCGCAGCGCCGCTTCGGTGGAGATCAATTTCTAGGCCGGCCATCGGTGATCTTGGCACAAGGCGGCCATTGTCGCCGCGTTCGCGCGCTGCTTGCAGGATTATTCCTTCACCGCGCCGGTCATCGAGGAAACGTAGTGCTCGACGAAGAAGGAATAGAGCACGACGACCGGCAGCGAGCCGATCAGCGCTCCCGCCATCAGCGCCCCCCATTCATAGACGTCGGAGCGGACCAGCTCGGTGAGAACCCCGACCGGCACGGTCTTGTTTTCCGACGACTGGATGAACGTCAGCGCATAGATGAACTCGTTCCAGGACAGGGTAAATGCGAATATGCCGGCGGAAATCAGGCCCGGCACCGATAGCGGCAGCACGATCTTGGTGAGGATCTGCCACCGGCTCGCCCCGTCGATCAACGCGCATTCTTCCAGCTCGAACGGGATGGAGCGGAAGTAGCCCATCAACAGCCACGTGCAGAACGGGACCAGGAAGGTGGGGTAGGTGAGGATGAGCGCAAAGGGCGTGTCGTAGAGCCCAAGGTTGAACACCATCACCGACAGCGGAATGAACAGGATCGATGGCGGCACCAGATAGGCGAGGAACACCGCCAGGCCGACCTGCCGCGCCCCGGAGAACCGCAGCCTTTCGATCGCATAGGCGGCGAACACCGATGCCAGCAGCGACAGGAAAGTGGCGGCCGTCGAGATGATGATCGTGTTGAGCAGCCAGCCCGGATAGGACGTCTCGAAGAGCAGGTAGCGGATGTGCTCCAATGTCGGATGCACGACCCAGAACGGATTGAAATTCTGATAGTCGGTCATCTCCAGATTGGGCTTAACTGCGGTGATCGTCATCCAGTAGAACGGGAACAGGAGCACGATGACGAACACCAGCAACGGCAGATAGACCGTCACCACGCGGCGCGGCAGGCTCTGCAGGTAGCCCATGCCGCCTTCGTCGATTTCCGGACGTTTCGCTTTGGTGGCCATGTCAGTCTGCGCCGCCCTGCTGCCATTTGCGGCGTTGCAGGCCGAAATAGCTGAACAGGATCGCCGCCAGCAGGAACGGGATCATGGCGACCGCGATTGCGGCGCCCTCGCCAAGCTGGCCTCCAGAAATGCCGCGCTGGAAGGACAGCGTCGCCATCAGATGGGTGGCATTCACCGGCCCGCCGCGGGTCAGTACATAGATCAGCTGGAAATCGGTGAAGGTGAACAGCACCGAAAACGTCATGGTGATCGCGATGATCGGCGTCAGCAGCGGCAGCGTCACATAGCGGAACAATTGCCAACGGCTGGCGCCGTCAAGCGTGGCGGCCTCGTAGAGGGACTGGGGTATGGTCTGCAGGCCGGCGAGCAAGGTGATGGCGACGAAGGGAATGCCGCGCCAGACATTGGCCGCGATCACCGAGGCGCGCGCGTTTGTCGGATCGCCGAGGAAATTGATGCGGTGGTCGATCAGGCCCATCTGCTGGAGCGCCCACGACAGGATGGAGAACTGCGAATCGTAGATCCACCAGAAGGCGATGGCCGACAGCACGGTCGGCACCACCCACGGCAGCAGGACGATCGCACGGAAGAACGATTTGAACGGCAGGTTCTGGTTGAGGATGAGCGCCAGCCAGAGGCCGAGCACGAATTTCAGCAGCGAGGCGCTGGCCGTGTAGAGCAGCGTGTTGAAGACGGAGAGCCAGAAGACGCCGTCGCTCCACAGATACTCGTAGTTCTCGACGCCGATGAAGATGCCGGGACGGCCGATGCGGGCATCGGTGAAGCCAAGCCAGACACCGAGCCCGAGCGGATAGGTCAGGAAAACCAAAAGCAGCGCCGCCGCCGGCAGCATGAAACCGAAGCCGAGCGCATTGTGGCTTTCGGACAGGCGCGAAAGGATCGACGGACGCGGCTGGACGGCGACGGACGACACGGCCATGGGACAATTCCTCAGGAGGCTCCTTGGTCGGCCCGGGCGGCCGCCAAGCTATTTCAGGAACCGGATCGGGCAGCATGGTGGCGGCTGCCCGGCTCGGTCGTGCGCTCAAACGCGGTAGTAGCGGTTGGCGCGCTTTTCCGCCTCTTCCATCGCCTCCTGCGGCGTCGCCTGGCCGGTCACGGCCTTGGCGAACATGTCCACCAGCACATAGTCGGCCATGGTCGCCGCCGAGGCATAGCCGAGCGGTCCGGCATAGCCATTGGGACGCAGTGTCGCCGAGGCTTTGGCGTAGGCGGCATTGTTCGGATCGGCCGTCCACACCGGATTGTTGTCGAACGCCTTGAGCGTCTGGCAGCAATAGCCCGCCGACGAGGTGATCCAGTCCGTCATCTGCGGATCCTCGAACATGAACTGCAGATAGGCCTTCGCCGCATTGGGGTAGGGCGTGTAGTCGAAGATCACGGCAGTGGTCACCTGGAACAGCTCGACGGGTTTTCCGACCGGGCCGATCGGCAGATTGGTAGTGCGGATGTCTTTGGCGATTTCAGCCAGTTTCGGATCATTGTCCTTGTTGATCTTGGCGGTGTTGTAGGCGGAGATGCCGTTGGCGATGACGCCGAGTTCGCCGGCCAGGAAGGCACGGTTGTTGTTCACGTCGAGCCAGCTTTCGGTGCCGGGAATGAAGGTCTTGTAGAGCGCCTGCGCGTATTCGATCGCCTTCAGCGTCTCGGGGCTGTTGATGGTCACCTTGCCGCTCTCGTCGACCATCTGGCCGCCATGGCTCCACAGCAGCCAGTGCGCGTAGTTGTTGCCGTCGCCGACGCCATGGCCATGGGTGAAGCCGGCCGGATGGCCCTTCGCCTGCAGCGCCTTGCAAAGCTCGAGGAAGCTTGCCGTGTCCTTCGGAAACTCCGAAAACCCGGCTTCCTTGACCCAGCTTTCCCGGTAGACGATGGCATTGCCTATGGTGGCCAGCGGCAGGCCTAGGAACTTGCCTTCCCGCGTCGCATACTGCTTCGGACCGTCGTACCAGCCGCCGTATTTTGTGCCCAGATGTTCACCCAGTTCCGTCACGTCGTGCAGCTTGTCGGGATACTGGTGCGGGTCGTCGAACCAGACGAACATGAGGTCCGGACCGGAGCCGACATTGGCGGCCACCGCTGCCTTGGGGCGAATATCCTCCCAGCTTTCCTTGTCGACGCGGACCTCGACGCCCGTCGCCTCGGTGAACCGCTTGGTGTTTTTCAGCCACTGGTCCTCGTCGCCCTGGACGAAGGGCGACCAGCGTAGCAGCCTGAGCTTGGCGCCGTCCTCCGGCTTGTACTTCAGCCCCTCCTGGGCGAAGGCGGGCGAACCGACGAACCGGCTTCCCAAGGCTCCCGCCGCCACACCGGCAGTCGTGCGGATCACGTCGCGTCTGGTGAATTTCATGGTCGTTTCCTCCTCTAATGTTCCTCGATGTATAATTCCTACTGCCCGGCGCGGGTTTCCAGTCGCTGCCCGGTTTCGCCGTGAAACAGGTGGATGAGGCCAGGTTCGGCGGTGAGCCGCACGGTCTCGCCCGGCGTGAAGGAATGACGTTCCCGGAAATTCGCGACGATGTCCTCGCCGCCGGGCGTGCGGCCGATGAGCTGCACCTCCGACCCGGTCGGCTCGACGACCACGACGGTGACCGGAATGCCCTGGTCGGACAGCCTGAGATGCTCGGGCCGTATCCCCAGCACCACCGGCTCACCCTTGCCGGTGGAAGGCAGCCTTGCCAACGGCACCGAAATCCCGCCGGCACCTCGAAAGGACGGCGTGCCGTCCAACGCGATTTCGCCCTTGAGCATGTTCATGGCGGGCGAGCCGATGAAACTGGCAACGAAGAGGTTGTTCGGCCGGTCGTAGAGTTCCAGCGGCGGCCCGATCTGCTCGACGATGCCGTCATGCATGACCACGATCTTGTCGGCCATGGTCATAGCTTCGATCTGGTCGTGGGTGACATAGACCGTCGTGGTCTTGAGGCGCTGGTGCAGTTCCTTGATCTCGGCGCGCATCTGGACTCTCAGCTTGGCGTCGAGATTTGAGAGTGGCTCGTCGAACAGGAAAACCGCGGGATCGCGCACGATCGCACGGCCCATGGCGACACGCTGGCGCTGGCCGCCGGAAAGCTGGCGCGGATAGCGTGCCAGCAACGGCACCAGCCCCAGGATTTCGGCCGCGCGCTGGACGCCGGCGTCGCTCTCCGCTTTCGCAACACCCTTGAGCATCAGCGAGAACGCCATGTTCTCCGCGACTGTCATATGCGGGTAAAGCGCGTAGTTCTGGAACACCATCGCGACGTCGCGTTCCTTGGGCGCGACGTTGTTGACGATACGCTTGCCGATCGCGATCTGACCGCGCGAAATCTTCTCCAGGCCGGCAATCATCCTGAGAAGGGTCGATTTTCCGCAGCCCGACGGCCCGACCAGAGTGACGAACTCGCCGTCGTCTATATCGACGCTGACCCCGTGCAGGATCTCGACGGTACCGAATGATTTATAGACTTCGCCAATTGCGACAGACGCCATTTATGACTCCTCCCAACGATTTCCCGACGCCCCTGAGGAAACCGTTCCAGTCCGCCCGCGACAGCCTCCAGTCCCCTCTGGTCACGCGACAGACTCAGCGACGGTAGCGCTACCAAAGCGGCCTGTAAACCCGCGCTGTGGCAAGTGCTTAACTTCGTCGCCCATGTGGTGAATCCGACTGCACTATTTCCCGTTCACAAATGCCAGCACCAGCCTCTGCAAATTCCCTCCGGGGCCGAATTCGACGCGGTCGAAGTCGCGGCTGGCCTGCCGCTGCGCTTGCGAGAGTTCGGAAAGCCTGTTCGTCAGCTCCGTACGGATCTTCTTGCAGCCGGGGTCATCGGCGACGGTGAGGCCGACGCTCACCGCCTCGATCTTGCGCACCATGTCGACGATCTGCGCGCCGTGCACCCTTTCGTGGGCGGCCAGGCCGGCGATAAACACCTCCCAGCCCTTGCTCTCGGCCGCCGGCAGAGGGCCGGCGGGCTTCGGCAGCGTGTAGGTGATGATCAGCTTCGGCCGGGCCGTTTTGAGCACGCAGGCACCGCCCTCGGGCCGGTAGTCCCTGGTCCAGGTCAGCTTGAAGTTGGTGTGCGCGATGACGCGGACCTTGTTGCCGACGACGTCCTTGCCGATCAGCGGTCCGCGCTCGCCGATCGAGCCGTAAAGTTCAGGCGCCGTCTGCCCGGTGATCGCATAGGTTTCGACCTTTTCGACCGGCTTCCAGTCGGGGGCCAGTGCCGACACAGACGGCAACAGGGTGGCGAGGAGGATGGCTGGCTTCACGGACCCACCATGCCTGTATCGTCCCAGCCGGCGCGTTCGAGGCCGGAGCGCAGGCGCTCCCCGTCCTCCGGACGTCTCAAGTGAAAGTCCGCAACGATATCCTCCACGGTCAAAGCTGAATCCAGTTGACGCCCCTCCCTGACGCAGGCCCTGGCCCTGTCGATGTCGCCGCCAAGCGCATGGCATGCCGCCAGCCGCGCCCAATGCCAGGCATTCTTGCGCGGCAGGCAGGAAAAGGATGCCGCCGCTTCCCGGTAACGTCCAAGGACAAGCAGCGCCTCGCCCCGGTCGAAATAGTACCACGCAGGGTGCATCGGGTTGAGTTGGACGGCCTGGTCGAGCAGCGCCAGGCCGGCCTCGCCATTACCTTGCAATACCTGGAAGAAGCCTGTCTGGGCAAGCGTGTCGGCATCATAGGGGTTGAGGTCGAGCGCGCGCGCGAAATGCTTTTCGGCGGCGTCGTATTCGTCGCGACCCCTGTAGAGCAGAGTAACGGCGAGAATCCTGTGGCAGCGTGCTTCGTCGGGGCTGAGGGCGGTTGCGTGCAACGCCCGGTCCCGCGCCTCGTCGAGCACCGCGCGCGGCGCTGCGGAATAGCGACCGATGATCAGATCGGCGAGCGCAAGATAGGCGTGCGCCAGGCCCGAGCCGGGGTCGCGTTCCAGCGCCTTGACGAAATGCTGGCGCGCCTCCTCGTTGACGCCCTCGCCATAGCTGCGCAGCAGCGCTATCCCGCGCAAAATGTGGAAATAGGCCTCGACATTGGCGGCCGGCGCGGGCGGTGCGCGTCGCATGGCTGCGCTCTCGATGTTGGCGACCAGCGCCGTCGCGATCCGCTGTGCCACAATTTTCTGAAAGGCGAAGATCTCGTTTGTCCTGAACGCAAAGGTCTGCGCCCAGACGCGGCAGCCGGACGCTGTTTCCGTGAGCTTGACGTGCGCGCTATAGCCATCCTCGGCGCTCTCGACGCTACCTTCCGCCACATAGTCCGCGCCGAGACGCCCGGCAGTCGCCGAAATGTCCTGCGCGGAGTGTTCGGCAAGCGCGAAGGCCGAGTGCCGCGCCAGCACCGCGATGGTCTTGAAGTAGGAGAGCGCGTTGGTGATCTCCTCGACCGCGCCGTCGAAGAGCGGCTTTGCCTTCGCATCGGCAGGATCGACGCGAAACGGCAGGATGGCGACCATCGGCTCGGCCGCGCGCCGGGCTTCCGCCGCGACGGCGGCTGGCGGTTGGGAAATGGGCGGGCCGGCTTCAGCGGCCTGGAACATGTAGCCGCGCCGGGGCACCGTGAGGACCAGCGACTGCGTCTCGTCGCCGATGCATCTGCGCACATCGCGAATGCACTGGGTCAGCGAATCCTCGCTGACGATGGTGTTCGGCCACACCGCCTCGAACAGTTCGTCCTTGCTCAGCACGCGGCCTGGATTGCGCACCAGGAAGGCGAGCAGCTCGAAAGTCTTCGGTCTGACCGGCACAATCTCGCCGTCGCGCCGCAGCGTGCCGCGCTCGATATCGAGCACCGAGTTGCCGATCCGCAGTGCCAAGCCCCTGCACCATCGCCGCGCGTCATTGCGCAGTAATCATCCGAGCGGCAGAAATCCGGCAAGGTCAAGTGCGAAAGATAAGGGAAAGGCGTTCCCACGGCCCCGATCGCATACCGGCCTCGGCAATGGCTGCTTCGTGCGCCGTCAGTCCGTCGAGATAGGCCAGCATCTGCATGGCCTCGCCGCCGCAGGATTCGACGCTGCCGGTCGACAGGATCCGGTGCATTTCTTCCCGCGCCATCGTCGACGGTGAAAAGGATTCGTCAGCCTTTAGATGCATGATCGGCCTCCAAGGTTGGAGCAAGGGCGCCAAGGGCAATGCTCGTCGGTCTTGTATTGCGTGAGCATCGCCGAACCGGCACCTCCGCGTCCTGAAACGCCGCTGATTTTTTGCTGAAATCGCGGTTCGGCCCGCCTTCGCCCTCTCACCGCCGCCAGAACGGGTTTGGCGATCTCAGCCTTGACTGAGCCACGGTCGAGATGATCCAGTCCGCTCCTCGGCGGCAGAAGCAGACAAGTTTGCCTGCACCTTCGTCATATCGATGTCTCGGCAAAGCCTGTCGCAGGGATGGATCGCTGGTCGCTAATCGCTCGCCAGCTTTTCCAACGAGGGGCAATGCGGCCGGGGACCGAGGGGGACGATCTCATAACCGGTGGCGATCAGCTGGAGTTTCATCTCGTCGAAATGCCGCTTTGAGCCGCTGACGATCGATTCAGGTGCGTAGTTCCAGCCGTTGCGGGCGGCATTAGCCAGGATGTCGGCATAGAGGCGCATGCTGGCGATTTTCACGTCCGACTCCAGCAACTGCCTGCATCCGGTTGCGAAAGACGGCGGCGGTGCGGCGGACAAACCCAGAATCGCGCATGCCAGCACTATGGAAACACGTCGCATGGAAACCTCCCTTGATTGCAGCCTGTTGCTGCAAGGGGAGCTTGCGCCCTGTGCGCCTGCGGTGGGATCGGCCAGATGCGGTGTTTTGGCTCCTGCATTTGTAGTATTTTGCTGCGGCAGGCGTTGATGATGTGCCTGTCCGCGGGCAGGGGACCGGCATGAACCACAACGCGACACCGGCCACGTCTTCACCTGTCCGAGCGTGAGCGCGCGGTGGCGGAGAAGTTTGCGACAGGCCTGACCTATCGCGAGATCGGCGAGGCGCTGTTCATTGCGCCGTCGACGGTGCGCACCCATCTCGCCGCGATCTATGAAAAGTTCGGCGTCCGCAACAAGGTAGCGCTTGCCGCGTATATCAACCGCGCCCCGGGCGTAGCGCCGGACGAGCCGTCGCCCTTGCCCGACGCCCTGCCGGTACTGGCCATATTTCCGATCGAATGCCTGAATTCCGAAGAGCGCTGGCGTCGCTTCGCCGACGGCTCGGACATCAGCATTGATCTCGCACGCTACGCGGATCTACCGGTGATCGCTTTCCACACCATGAAGTCGCTGGGCAGCAAGCCCGCCGATTTCGTGGCCGACGGCAAGGCGCTGGGCGCGGGGACGACCGTGTGCCAACCACCATGTTGCCCTTTATGCGACTTTGGCCGCAACGTCGATCGGCACGTTGCGGCCGATTACCCCCGGATCAGGTCTTGGCCTTGAAGCGCGCCGCCTCTTCCGAGCCGCGGGTGGCGTCGCCTGCGCTATAGGAATGCGCGCCCGCGCCGGCGAGCTTGCCGCCATCGACGATCAGGTATTCCTCACGGATCGGCCGGCCTTCGAACCAGCACTCCAGAATTTCGCGGGTGCCTGCGGCGTAGCGCGCCTGGGCGGAGAGCGACGAACCCGAAATATGCGGCGTCATGCCGTGATGCGGCATCGACCGCCATGGATGGTCCTTAGGGGCCGGCTGCGGGAACCAGACATCGCCGGCATAGCCTGCCAGTTGACCGCTCTCCAGCGCGCGGGCGACGGCGTCGCGATTGCAGATCTTGCCACGCGCCGTGTTCACCAGATAGGCGCCGCGTTTCATCCTGGCGATCATCGCCTCGTCGAAGAGGTTCTCCGTCTCCGGATGCAGAGGTGCATTGATCGTCACCACGTCGCAGATCCCGACCATGGAGGCGGGGTCCTTGTGGAAAGTGACGCCAAGTTCCTTCTCGACCGCCTCTGGCAGACGGTGGCGGTCGGTATAGTGCAATCTGACGTCGAACGGCTTCAGCCGACGCAACACCGCGCTGCCGATCCGGCCGGCGCCGACGGTCCCGATCTGCATGCCCTCGATGTCGTAGGAGCGCGCGACACAGTCGGCGATGTTCCAGCCTCCCTTGATGACCCACTGGCAGGAGGCGATGTAGTTTCGCACCAGCCCCAGGATCATCATCACCACATGCTCGGAGACGCTGATCGAGTTGCAATAGGTCACCTCGGCAACCGTTATGCCGCGCTCCATCGCGGCCTGAAGATCGACATGGTCGGATCCGATGCCGGCCGTGATCGCAAGCTTCAGCCTGCTTGCCTTGGCTATTCGTTCTTCGGTCAGATAGGCCGGCCAGAACGGCTGCGAGATGACGATTTCGGCGTCGACGACCTCGCGTTCAAAAACGCTGTCGGGACCGTCCTTGTCCGAGGTTACAACCAGGCTGTGCCCGGCGCTTTCGAGAAATGTCCTCAGGCCGAGTTCGCCCGACACGCTGCCGAGCAGCACCCCCGGTTCAAAGTCGATGGCCTTCGGCGTCGGAAGTGTCTGGCCGCCGGGATAACGGTCGAGCTTCGGCAGGCCATCCCGTGCATAGTTTGCTGGATAGCCGTCGACCGGATCGTCATAGAGGACGCAAACGACCTTTGCCATTTTCGTATCTCCCTTCGTCTGACAACGACGAGGAAGACGCTCGGATTCTGCCCGCCAAAACGACGACGGGCGGTCACTCCAATTTGTCCAGGCCAGTAGTGCCGCGCTTCCTCGTTCGGAAAATCGCGCGCTATCTATATTTAGATTAGATGGAAGAGCCGGCCGTGGTTTCAAGGCCAGCGGCAGGCAACACTCAGTGAAGACCTGTTGCCGGTTTCGCTCCGGCTCTCAACGGCGCCAGAACGGCTTGGCGATCTCCGTCCTGGCCTGTTCCATGGTCAGGCCGATGTCGTCGATCCGTTCCGGCGTGTCTCTCGCCATGAGCGCCAGCTCCTCGCGAAAGCGGGCGCGATCGAACCACGTTTCAATCAGGCCGATCAGGCCCGACTGGCGCTCAGGGCGGCTGAACGCGCTGGCCGGCGGTTGGCGAAGGTCGAGCTGCACGGCATCGTAAAGCTCGGATACGGTGGTCAGCATGGTTTTCATCGCTTTGCTCCTCGGCATGAATGGCCGTGTTCGGAGGGCATGCGAGAAGCTTCCGCCTCGGACGGCGATCGCGCCATCGGACAGATGCGGTGTTTGGGGTCCCGCATTTGTAGTATTCTGCGTCGGCAACAGTTGAAACCGTGCCTATCCGGTGGCAGGAAGTTTCTTCATGAACCGCATCGCGACGTCTTCACCGGCTGACTCGCTATCAGACCGCGAGCGCGCGGTGGCGGAAAGATTTGCCTCGGGCCTGACCTATCGCGAGATTGGCGAGGCACTGTTCATCGCCCCCTCGACCGTCCGCACCCATCTCGCCGCGATCTACGAAAAGCTTGGCGTCAACAACAAGATCGCGCTTGCATCGCACATCAATGGCGCCGCACGCATGGGGCTGGCTCCTTCGCTGGCCGACGCGTTGCCGGTGCTCGCCATGTTTCCGATCGAATGCCTGAGTTCCGAAGAGCGCTGGCGTCGCTTCGCCGACGGCCTGTCGTCGGACATCACCATCGACCTTGCGCGCTACGCGGATTTCCCGGTCATCGCTTTCCACACCATGAAATCGCTGGGCAGCGAGCCCGCCGATTTCGCCGCCGACGGCATTGCGCTCGGCGCCACCTATATCGTCTCGGGCCAGTTGCGCGCCGACGACCGACGGGTTCGGTTGACGATCCAGCTTGCCGACGCACGCAGCGGCGTCAGCCTGTGGAGCGAGCGCTATGACCGCCCGGCCGAGGACATCTTCACGCTGCAGGACAGCCTCACCGAAAGCGTCATCAATGTTATCGCCGGCAGCTACGGAGCGATCGCTACGGTCGGGCGCAACGCGGTTCGCCGCAAGCCGCCGGCCAGCCTGCGCGTCTACGATCTCTATCTGCTTGGCGTCGAACAGCACAACACCTTTAGCCGCGCCGGCAATGCGGAAGCGATCAGGCTGTTTTCACGCGCGCTCGAGCTCGATCCCACCTTCGCCAGGGCCTGGATCGAGCTCGCCTATTCCTATTCGATTCAGGCCTGTCACGGCTTCGGTGGCGATCTGAAGGGAGCGATCGAGAGGTGGCGGGCGGCGGTCGAAAATGCGCTTCGGCTCGACCCGATGGATGGCAGCGTTCAAACTTGCCTGGGTGATCTCATGGGATGCCTGGGCGATCTCGAAGCGGCGGAGCGTGCTTATCGGCGCGCCTTCGAATACGGCTCCAATCATGCCGACACGCTGGCGCTGCTGGCCGGCAGCAGAGCGCTGGTCGCAGGCGATCCGGCCGAGGCAATCCCGCTCATCGAGCGCGCCATGCGCCTCAATCCGCTGGCGCCACCCTGGTATTTCGGGCTGCAGGGTCGCATCCTGTTCACCGCCGGCAGGCATCGTGAGGCCATCGCATCGCTACATAGGGGCGCCCCGAATTCCGCCAACATGCTGATGTTCCTGGCGTTGGCCCAGGCGGCGGTTGGGGAGGGCTCGGAGGCGGCCGGGTTGACGGCCCGGTTGCATGCCGAATTTCCCGAGTTTTCGGTCGAACGCTTCATCGCCGGCTATCCCGTGACAAATCCGGACGCCGCGCTCGCCATTCGCCACGCCGCTGGGCTGGCGAAGCTCGGCTGAGATTCCGCAGTTCTGAAAGCCGAGGGAATTACGTCCAACCCGCAAACCGCTGCGGCCGCAGCCATCGTTACGCCGGGTTGCCGTCGCCGGAGAGCAGCGCCTTTCGCCAATCGCTAACGTCGCGGGCGTGCGCGAGGCGCTAAGGCTGCCAATCTCCCCCCTCGTGGGGGAGATGTCCGGCAGGACAGAGGGGGGCGCCGTAGGGCGCCAACCTCAGAGCATTGGCAAGGCCGCCGCCCCCACTTGCCCCTCACGCGCCTCTCGGCATAGCCTAGCATGGCCTGGGGAGGAGGGACCGTCGCTTGGACACCAATGTCGTCATTGTCGGCGCCGGGCCGGCGGGTCTTGCCGTCGGCGCCTGCCTGAGACGGGCGGGGGTGGACTTCATCATTCTCGAAAAGGCCCATGAGGTGGCGTCGGCCTGGCGCCGCCACTACCGGCGGCTGCATCTGCACACGGTGAAGGCGTTCTCCTCGCTGCCCTTCGTGCCGTTCCCGCGCGATCATCCGCGCTACGTGCCGCGCGAAAAAGTGGTCGCCTATCTCGACGCCTATGCCGAGCGTTTCGAGCTCCGGCCGCGCTTCGGCGAGACCGTGACGGCGATCCTGCGCGACGGCGATGGCTTCCTGGTCGAGACCGGGTCGGGCCGGCTGACATCGCGCCATGTGGTCATCGCCAGCGGCAACAATGCCGAGCCGATCGTCCCCAGTCTTCCTCAGATAGAGGCTTTCAAGGGAAAGCGGCTGCACAGCGCCGACTATACCGAAGCAGCACCCTTTGCGGGCCAGAAGGTGCTGATCGTCGGCATGGGTAACACCGGCGCCGAGATCGCGCTCGACCTTGCCGAGTCCGGCGCCCATCCGACGCTGTCGGTGCGCAAGGGCGTCCATATCGTGCCGCGGCAATTGTTCGGCGTGCCGATCCAGATGGTCGGCATCGCCAGCCGGCCGATGCCGCAGGCGCTGAACGACTGGATGTTCCCGATCATCCTCGACTTTGCGCTGGGCAAGCTCGAAAAGTACGGCATCGTCAGGCCGAAGCAAGGCATCCTCAAGCAGGTCGACGCCGGGCGCATCCCGGTCATCGATGTCGGCACGGTGGCGGCGATCAAGTCGGGCAAGATCAGCATCGCGCCCGACATCGCCGGCTTCACCGAGCCCGGCGCCTCCTTCACCGACGGCCGGCAGGAGGCGTTCGAGGCCGTCATCCTCGCTACCGGCTACCGGCCGGCCTATGACAAATTCCTGCCGGCGGAGTTGCGGCCGGCCAAAAGCGGCGTCAATCCCCGCGCTTCCGACCTCGGCCTCTATCTGGTCGGCTTCCACAACCCGGTCACCGGCCTGCTACGGGAGATAGGCCGCGAGGCGACCGCGGTGGTGGCCGACATCGAACGGCGGGGCTGACCGGAGACACCGTCGACAGCCCAGCGCGGCTCAAGCCTCGCCGGCTTCCCGCAGCAGCCACTGCCGCACCGCTTGCGTCGGCTCGGGGTGACGCTGCTTTCTCGGCACCACGACGTGGAAATCATAGGTGCCGCGCATGTCCGCGCTGACCGGCTGGACCAGCCGGCCAGCTGCGATGTCGGCCGCGACCAGGAAGCGGCTGGCCAGCGCGATGCCCTGGCCGGCGATGGCTGCATCGATGGCAAGGCCGGTCTGGTTGAAGCGCATGCGCTTGGCCTCGACCGTCATCTTCAGGCCGAGCGCCCGTTCCATGAACTCAGGCCACAGATTGTGCGCATCATGCAGCAGCACGTGATGCTGGATCTCGGCCGGCACGATCTCGCCGGCACCGGGCGGCAACAGGGCAGGGCTGCACACGGCAACGATCTGCTGCGGGAACAAAAGGTCGACGATGAGGCCGGCGCCGAAGGGCGGCTGTCCCTGCCGCACAGCGATGTCGACGCCGTCGGCTTGAAAACTCGACAGGCTTTCGCTGGCCAGGATGCGCAGGTCGACCATCGGATTGTGCGCCACGAATTCCGGCAGTTTCGGGATCAGCCATTTGGTGGCGAAGCTCGGCGTGACGCTGATCGTCAGCCGCGCCGGTTCCGGCCGCAGCAGCGCCGTCGCCTCCGAGATCAGCTCGAAGGCGCGGCGGATGTTCGGCACATAGGCGCGGCCCTCGTCGGTCAGCGCCAGGCCGCGCGGCAGCCGCTCGAACAGCTTTGCGCCGAGGCTGGCCTCCAGCCCGCGAATGTGCTGCGCAACCGCGCCCTGCGTCACGTTGAGTTCATGCGCGGCGAGGCGGAAGTTGAGATGCCGCGCCGACGCCTCGAAGGCGCGAAGCGCATTGAGCGGCGGCAGGCGAAGGAAGGCCTCGGGCATCGAGCAGTTTTTCTACAGTCTGATTTCAGGCTTTCTGGTTCGAGCCAGAGGCGAAAACCGGATATATCATGGCGGAGACATCGAGGATATCGCGGCGAGCCGCTCAGGAAGGACGGAAAAATGAGTGTAGAAAAAGTGGCAGTGGTCGTTGCCGGCGGCAGCGGCATGGGCGCGGCGGCGGCAAAGCGTCTGGCCGCGGACGGCTTCAAGATCGCCATCCTATCCTCTTCGGGCAAGGGCGAAGCGCTGGCGAAAGAACTTGGCGGCCTCGGCGTCACCGGCTCCAACCAGTCGAACGAAGATCTGCAGCGCCTTACCGACCTGACGCTCGAACGCTTCGGCCGCATCGACGTGCTGGTCAACAGCGGCGGGCACGGGCCGCGCGCGCCGATCCTCGAGATTTCAGATGAGCAGTGGCACACCGGCCTCGACGTCTATCTGATGAACGTCATCCGGCCGGTGCGCATCGTCGCACCGCATATGGTCAAGCAGAAGGCCGGCGCCATCATCAACATCTCGACCGCATGGGTCATCGAGCCGAGCCCGATGTTCCCGACCTCGGCCGTGTTCCGCGCCGGCCTTGCTGCCTACACCAAGATCTTCGCCAACACCTATGCCGCCGACAATGTGCGCATGAACAACGTATTGCCCGGCTGGATCGACAGCCTGCCGGCCACCGAGGAGCGGCGCGACAGTGTGCCGATGCAGCGTTACGGCACTTCGGAGGAGGTCGCCGCGACGATTGCCTTCCTCGCCTCGGACGGCGCCGGCTATATCACCGGCCAGAACATCCGCGTCGACGGCGGCATCATCCGCGCGGTCTGACGGCTTCGGCCCGCCGGTTCGGTTCGGCAAACCGGCAAATATCGAATTGGTGGTTGTCGGCCCGAAACCGAGACCCAGATTCCATCCCGTGGCAGATCTATCCCGATGCCGATCTCCGGTTGGAGCGCACCATGGCGTCGTAACCGGCACTCTTGCATCGGACACGGAGGACACCATGACACGCAACGACATCATTTCGGTTCTGGGGCCTGTGGACGAGGCCGTCATCGCCGACATCGCGCTGACCGGCGCCAGTCTCGAGGAATTGCGCGAAGCCTTCGCCTGGATCGGCGCCGACGAGGCGCTGGTCAACGAGGGCCATCCCTTGCCGGACGCCAGGGTGGCGCGGCTGATAGAGATTCTCGAAGTGCCGGAGGACGAAGATGGGCCGATGGCACCGGCGGCACAGGGGTTTGAGTAGGGCAGTGGGCGGCCTTACGCCCTCGACAACGGCCTGCGCATGATTAGCGAGGCATGGCCGGCCACGCCATGCGCAGCTTCCCGCTTCTCGACCATCTCGAAGCCGTGCTTGCGGTAGAAGGCTACCGCCCGGTCGTTGCCCTCGATCACCTCCAGCGCAATGCTCGCAATACCCGCATGGGCGGCAAGCACCGCATGCAGCATGTCTGTCGCCAGCCCCGAGCCGAATTCGCTCTTGTCGACGTGCAGCCGGTCGAGCATGACGTCGCCCTTTTCGTCCATCGCCGCCATCGCGTAGCCGGCGATCGAGCCGTCGGGCCGTTCCGCCACGAAGGACATCTTGTTGTCGTCCTTGAGTTCCGCCGCCAGTCGCTCCGGCGCATGTTTGTCGTCCGACAGCCGTGCCGTGGTCTCGGCGCCCATGATCGGCGCGTAGGTACGCCGCCAGGAGTCGCCCAAGAGCCGCGACACCGGCGTCACGTCCTGTTCGGTCATCGCCCTGATCCGGTTCATTGCCAGCTCCTGTCTCGGGTCGCCTCGAAATTCACCGCCGCACGCGCGACGTCAGCCAGCGATGGCGAAGATGAGGATCAGATGCCTTGCGTGTAGGACGCAACGCCGCCCGGTTCGCCGCGATGTTCTCCTCCGCTCGACGTCAGCCCGGGGATGCTAGCCAGGGGCAGGGGATCTCGCAAGAACCGTGGGGCCACAGCCGCACAGCGCCGAATCTGCCAATCTCCCCGAGAGGGGATAGCGCGGGGTGCATGCCGTTCGCGTCTCTCGAAATAATACTTTACAAAAATCCGTAACTATGTGAAGCATCGCAACCGAAAGGCCACCCATGACATCGAACCGCTTTGCCACTCGTCTGAATTCCTTTGCCTCGCGGCCCGAGGCAGAATGGCCCGGCCTTGCCGGCAAGCCGTCGCTGATGCAGATGGCGGCGCGCGCGGCCAAGGTCGAAGGGCTCACCGACCTCGACCTCAACTTTCCCGACCATGTCGGTGAAAAGCCAACAGAAATTGCCCGGAAACTGGGCGATATCGGGCTTTCCATCAATGGCTTCGCCATGCGCTACTACTCTAATCCGGCTTTCAAGCTCGGCGCCTTCACCAATCCGGACCCGGCGGTGCGCCGCGAAGCCATCGACCTGACCAAGGCCGGCATCGACGCAGCGCGTGAAGCCGGCGCCAGCCTGATGACGCTGTGGCTCGGGCAGGATGGCTTCGATTATGCCTTCCAGGCCGACTATGCGACGCTCTGGCAACACGAAATCGATGGGATTCGTGAAGTGGCGGCGCATGATCCCGGTTGCCAGATCAGTCTGGAATACAAGCCGAACGAGCCGCGCTCCTACTCGCTGATGCCGGACGCTGCGACGACCTTGCTGGCGATCCGCGATGTCGGCCTGGCCAATCTCGGCGTCACGCTCGACTTCGCCCATGTGCTCTATGCCGACGAACAGCCGGCCTTCGCCGCCGCCCTCATTGCCCGCCACAGCAAGCTGCTCGGCGTTCACCTCAACGACGGCTACGCCAAGCGTGATGACGGCCTGATGGTCGGCGCGGTGCACACGTTGCAGACGATCGAATTGCTGCGTCAGATCCATCGGGACGGCTACGCCGGCGCCATCTATTTCGACACATTCCCCGACATGACCGGGCTCGATCCGGTGCGTGAGTGCGAGGTCAACATCGCCACCGTCAAGCGCATGCTCGGCGTCGTCGAGCGCCTCGAGAAAGACAACCGCCTGTCCGCCGCCGTCGCGAGCCAGGATGCCGTCACCTCGCAGGCCATCGTCCAGGAAGCCATGCTTGGGCGCGACACGCCCGGAGTCACCTGAAGCGCCCGGCGTCGTCATACGCCGTTTTTCACCAAGGGAGGAATGACCATGAAACTTCTGCTTGCCGCCGCCACCGCTGCCCTGATGGCTTTGTCCATCGGCTCGGCCATTGCTGCCGACCTTGCGCCGCTCAATTCCGATACCGAGAAGGACCGCATCGACTGGTCGCAGCTGGAAGCAAAGTTCGGCGCGTTCCCCAAATTGCCCGACGGCACCAAGGCCGGTGCCGTCTCCAAGACGCTGACCAACGAATACTGGCGCTCACTGGGCGAGGGCTACAAGGTGTTCGGCGACCGCGTCGGCGTGCCGGTCGTCTATCAGGCGGCGCAAAGCGAGGGCGACCAGCTCGGACAGCTCACCATCGCCGAGGGCCTGGTGACGCAGGGCTACAATGTGCTGCTCGTCTCGCCGCAGACCGACTCCAATCTGCAGCCGATCATGGAACAGGCCAAGGCCGCCAATGTGCCGGTTGTCAACGTCAATGACGCCGTCATCCCGCAGGCCGAGCACTATGTCGGCAATGTCCAGCGCGACAATGGCGTGCGCGTCGCCAAATGGTTCATCAAGAACCGGCCGAATGGTGGCAAGGTCGCCATCGTCGAGGGCCAGGCCGGCGTCTATGCCTCTGTCCAGCGCACCGACGGCTTCAAGACCACCATTACCGAAGGAGGCAAGTTCGAGGTCGTCGCCAGCGTGCCCGGCAACTGGGACCGCCAGACCTCCTATGATGCGGCCACCAACATCCTGCAGCAGCACCCCGACCTGATCGGCTTCTACGCCAACAATGACGGCATGGCGCTGGGCATCGTCGAGGCGGTCAAGGCCGCCGGCCTGCAGGACAAGGTCGCCGTGTTCGGCACCGACGGCATCTCCGACGCCTATGCCTCGATCCGCGCCGGCGAATT
Organism: Mesorhizobium waimense; assembly: GCF_003601975.1. Taxonomy (GTDB): domain Bacteria; phylum Pseudomonadota; class Alphaproteobacteria; order Rhizobiales; family Rhizobiaceae; genus Mesorhizobium; species Mesorhizobium waimense. Next base: position 130,572 of record NZ_QZWZ01000015.1, on the reverse strand, counting down.
GACCGGTACTGTCGACAGCTTCCCGGTGCTGACCGGCGAGGTGGCGCTGGAAACGGCGCTGCGTCTCGTCGCTGGGCAGAAGCTGCCGCGCGTCGTCGCCACGCCGCAGGCGCTGATCACCAAGGACAATGCCGACCGCTATTCCGGCCCCGATGCACGCAAGGCACTGCTCGAGGACGCGGCCGTCGGCCAGTAGCACAAAAAGACAGGGCAGGGCGGCGGGGTGTCGGCCAGAGCATTTTCGCTCGGCTGATACCTTTGCCCGGAGAATGGACCAATGTCACCCCGGCTGCAATTCGCAGGTATCTCCAAACTGTTTCCTGCCGTGCGGGCCCTCGACGACGTGTCCTTCTCGGTCGGCGCCGGCGAGATCCATGGCCTGCTTGGCGAGAACGGCGCCGGCAAGTCGACGCTGCTGCGCATCCTGTCGGGGGTCTACCGGCCGACAGCGGGAAGCGTGCTGATCGACGGCCAGCCGGTGACGCTGAACAACCCGGTCGCGGCGCGCGCCGCCGGTGTCGCCATGATCCATCAGGAACTGCAGCAGGTGCCGCGCCTCAGCGTCGCCCAGAACATGTTTCTCGGCCATCCGCTGACGCGCGGCGGCATTTTTGTCGCCAGAAGCGAGCAGGAGCGCCGCGCCGCCGCCGCCCTTGCGGCAATAGACCCATCGATCGATCCGGCAGCCCCGCTCGGCAGCCTGAAGGTGGCGCAGCGGCAGATTGTCGAGATCGCCCGCGCGCTGCTCGACCGCGCCAGGATCGTCGCCATGGACGAGCCGACATCGAGCCTGACGCCGAGCGAATTCGAGCGCCTGGCTAAGGTCATTGCCGGGCTTGCACGTGAGGGAGTCGCGGTCGTCTATGTCTCGCACAAGCTGGACGAGGTGTTCGGCATCTGCAAGCGCGCCACCATCATGCGCGATGGTGCGGTGGTCGGTTCCGTCGATCTCGCGCAAGTGTCGGAAAAATCCGTCGTCGCCATGATGGTCGGCCGCGAGCTTGCCCAGGAACAGCACCGAGCTCACGCCACCGGCGTTGTCAGGCTCAGCGTGCGCGGGCTCGCCTCGGCGACCAAGGTGCACGACGTGTCCTTGAACCTCAATCGCGGCGAGGTGCTGGGCATTGCCGGCCTGGTCGGCTCGGGTCGCACCGAGCTGCTGCGGCTCTTGGCCGGCGCCGACCGTGCGTCGTCCGGTACCATCGAGATCGACGGCAAGGCGGTCAGGTTTTCCGGCCCGCGCGACGCCATCGCCGCCGGCATCGGCCTGGTGCCGGAGGAGCGCAAACGCGAAGGCATCGTGCCGTTGCGCTCCATCACCAGCAACATGGCGTTGGCCTCGATGGGCGTGTTCGCGCCGCGCGGCGTCATCGATCATCGCCGCCTGAAACGGGTGGCGGCCGAGAAGATGAAACGGGTCAATCTCAGGCCGTTCCTGCTCGACCGGCCGATCCGCCTGTTCAGTGGCGGCAACCAGCAGAAGGCAATCATCGGCCGCTGGCTCGCGGCAGGGACCCGCATCCTTCTATTCGACGAGCCGACGCGCGGCATCGATGTCGGCGCCAAGGCGGAGATCTACCGCCTGATCGAGGAACTCGCCGCCGAGGGCCATTCAGTCGTCGTCGTGTCGTCGGAGCTTCCCGAGGTGATCAGGCTTGCCGACCGCGTGCTGGTCATGCGCGACGGCACGGTGGCCGCCGAGCTCGACCGGGCAAGCCTCAGCGAACAGGCGATCGCGGCGCACGCCATACCCCAAACGAAAATGCAGAACGGCCAGGTCCATGCGGGCAGCTCGGCCGGACCGCAGGCAAGGCAGTAGATGACGGACATATCGGAAAATACAGCAACGCGGCCCAGGCGGATTTCCTGCACCGATTTTCCATGCGCGACGCTGGCACGTTGATCGGCCTTATCGTCATTCTCGCCGTCTTCGGCGCGCTGGTGCCGGGCTTCTTCGCCGAGCGCAATTTGATCAACATCCTGCAGCAGTCGAGCATCAACGCCTGCCTGGCGCTCGGCATGACGCTGGTCATCATCTCCGGCGGCATCGATCTTTCGGTCGGGCCGACGGCGGCACTTTCGGCCGTCATCTCGGCCTCGATGCTGGTCGCCGGCGTGGCGTTTCCGCTCGCTATCGCCGCAGGCTTCGCCATCGGCCTTGCCTGCGGCCTGCTCAACGGCGTGCTCGTCGCCCATGTCGGGCTGCAGCCCTTCATCGTCACGCTGGGAACGCTGAGCACCTACCGGGCGCTGGCGCTGATCTACACCGGCGGCAATCCGGTGCTTGGTCTGCCTGCCGGCTTCCGCGCCATCTTCAACGGCTCGCTGTTCGGTCTGCCGCTGGCGGTCATCATCGTTGCCGTCGTTGCGCTGATCGCCTGGATCATCCTCAAGAAGACGCCATTCGGTGAGTATCTGCTTGCCGTCGGCGGCAATGAGGAGGCCGCCTACATCGCCGGCGTGCCGATCGCCCGCACCAAGATCGCCGCCTACATGATATCGGGACTTCTGGCGGCCCTTGCCGCGCAGATACTGATCGGACGGCTGGGTGCAGCCGAGCCCATCCTCGGCAATCTCTGGGAGCTCGACGCGATTGCCGCCGCGGCAATAGGCGGCGCCTCGCTGATGGGCGGCAAGGGCAGCGTCGTCGGCACCATTCTGGGCGCCGTCATCCTCGGCACCATGCGCAACGGTCTGACGCTGATGAACGTCCAGTCCTTCTATCAGCTCCTGGCAACAGGCCTTATAATCCTCGCCGCGATGCTTATCGATCGCGTGACGAGGGGACGTGGATGACCTTGAGCAGCTTGGATCTGAAAGCAGTAGGACCGCGCATCCGCATGATGATGCCGCATCTCACCCCGCTGGAGGCGAAGGTGGTGGAGACTGTCTTCGGCCGGCGCGGCTTCGACGACACCATTCCGCTCAAGCAGATTGCCGAGGAGGCAGGCGTCTCGGAGGCGATGGTGGTCAAGATTGCCAAGAAGCTCGGCTTTTCCGGCTATCGCGACTTCCGTACCGCCGTCTACGAGTACAGCCGCCTACCGACCGCCGAGATGCATCAGGAGCTGTCGGCCGACGACAGCTCGGCCGAGATCGTGCAAAAGGTGTTCCGCACCTCGATCCAGGCGCTGGAGGAAACGCTGGCGATCCTCGACATGGAGGATTTCGACCGCGCCGCCGATCTGCTTTACCGCGCGAAGAACCGCGACTTTTACGGCGTCTGCGGTTCGGCGCAAATCGCGCGCGACGTCTCGCACAAATTCCTGCGCATCGGCATCCGCGCCTCGGTCTACGACGACTCGCACATGATGCTGATGTCGGCCTCGCTGCTCGGCGCCGACGATATCGCCGTCGGCTTCTCGCATTCCGGCAACACGTCAGCTGTCATCGACGCCATCCAGCTTGCCAGGAAGAGCGGCGCCCGCACGCTGGCCATCACCAATTACGACAATTCGCCGCTGGCCCAGATTGCCGACATCGTGCTGTGCTCGACGGCGCAGGGCTCGCCGCTGATGGGCGAGAACGCGGCCGCGCGCATTGCCCAGCTCAACATCCTCGACGCGCTGTTCGTCGCGGTCGCGCAGCGCGACTACCAGGCGGCGGAGCGCAATCTCGGCCGCACCATGTCGGCAGTGACATCGAAACGAAAAGACCGGGGCACATGACGCCGTCGACAACGCCTTTGGTCACCGTCTTCGGCAGCCTGCATTACGACATCATGGTCGATGCGCCCGACCGACCGCGCAAGGGCGAGACGATGACCGGCCACGCCTGGCAGCCAAAATGTGGCGGCAAGGGCGGCAACCAGGCGGTGTCGGCGGCGCGGGCCGGCGTGTGCGCGGCGATGATCGGCGCCGTCGGCGATGACGATTTCGGTAAGGCGCTCCTCACCAATCTCGACTGCGCCGGTGTCGACCGTCGCTTCGTGCGGGCCGCGCCCGGCGTCGGCTCTGGCATGAGCGTCGCGATCTTCGACGCAAGCGGCGACTATGGCGCGGTGATCGTCTCGGGCAGCAATCTCACCTTGGGCGAACAGGACATCGCCGCCGCCCGCACAACGATTGCAGAAACCTCGGTGCTGCTGTTGCAGAACGAGGTACCGGAAGCCGCCAACGTCGCCGCCGCCCGCGCCGTGAAATCGTCCGGCGGCCGTATCGTTCTGAACGCCGCCCCGGCCCGCGAACTGTCGGGCGAATTGATCGCGCTTTTGGACATCGTCATCGTCAACGCCATCGAGGCGGAATTCCTGGCCGGCGTGCCGGTCGTCGACACGCTGGACGGCGCGGCGCAAGCGGCACACCGGCTGGTCGACGCCTACCCGGCCGCTATCGTCACCGCCGGCGGGGAGGGGGTCGCCTATTGCGACCGCACCGGTGGCGCGTACGCGCTGGCAGGCATTCCGGTGAAGGTCGTCAGCACCCATGGCGCCGGTGACGAGTTCGTTGGCGCGTTTGCGGCGGCACTTGCTCGTGGAGAACCTGTGCAAGCAGCGATCACTGCCGCCAATGAAGCCGCGGCGCGGCTCGTGGCGACCCCGGAAGGAGAGCGGTAAGGGACTGGGCGGCGCTCGCCTGATCCTACCGATCGATCATCGTCATGGTCCGCTCGCCGTAGCGCGGTCCCGCCACCTTGCCTGGCGCCAGCGCCACGTCGAGTGCCAGCATTTCTGTGGCATCGAGTTCGATCGCGGCCGCCGCGACGTTTTCCTCCAGATATTGTCGCCGCTTGGTGCCGGGGATTGGCACGATGTCGATGCCGAAATCATCGCCCTTGTACAGCAGCCAGGCCAGTGCGATCTGCCCGGGCTTGACCCCTTTTACACCGGCGATGTCGCGCACCGTTGAGGCCGCCGCGATATTGGCGTCGTAATTGGCGCCCTGGTAGCGCGGGTCGCCGCGCCGGAAATCGCCCTCGGGGTAGTCCTCCGCGCGCTTGACGTCGCCGGCGAGGAAGCCGCGGCCGAGCGGCGCGAACGGCACCAAGCCGATGCCGAGGTTCTTCAGCAGCGGCATGATCTCCGGCTCCAGGTTGCGCTCCCACAGCGAATATTCGCTCTGCACCGCCGACACCGGATGCACGGCGTGCGCGCGGCTTATGTTGGCCGCGCCCGCCTCCGACAGGCCGAAGAAGCGCACCTTGCCCTCGGCGACCAACTGGCCGACCGCGCCGGCCACGTCCTCCATCGGCACATCCGGATCGACGCGGTGCTGGTAGAGAATGTCGATATGGTCGGTGGCGAGCCGGCCGAGCGAGCCCTCCACCGCCTCGCGGATATGCTCGGGCCGGCTGTCGCGGTCGGTGCCAACCTGCTTGCCGTTCTCTATGCGGAAGCCGAATTTGGTTGCGATGGTCACCTCATGGCGACGGCCCTTCAGTGCCCGCCCGAGCAGTTCCTCATTGGCATAGGGGCCGTAGACTTCCGCCGTGTCGAGGAAGGTGCAGCCGAGCTCGATGGCCCGGTGCAGCGTCGCGATCGACGCCGCCTCGTCGGCCGGCCCGTAGGACTGGCTCATGCCCATGCAGCCGAGGCCGATCTCCGATACCTGCAGCCCCTGGCTGCCGAGTTTGTGTGTGCCGAGGGTCATCTGCTTGTCTCCGGAGAAAAGTATCTCGGTGAAAACTATAGGGGCCGCCTGCCTGGCGTCCAGCCGGCCGAAGGCGCGGAGAGGGGAGATCGCGCGTAGCCGCCTCGCAAATTGACTCAATCGCCGCTCTCCGCCATCCTAATGGAGACCGCCCATGGCGGCCGCGTGTGAAGAGTGAGCCGATGGCAAGTCCTGTCACTGCCCAGAAATCCAAGCGCGCCGCGGTGCGCAAGGCGCTCGATCGCCACAAGGTCTACGTCACCGCGCAGAGCTTTTCCGGCGGCACCTATCAGGCGCGCGTGCTGGTCGACGGCGAGGCCTATTGGGTCGACGAGTTCCGGCTGAGCCAACTGCAAAGGGGCTTGTCACCTGCCGAACTCGAACTGACGCCGGCCACCGACGATTGAGCCGCTGGCGATTGAGCAGCCGTTGCATCCCGCCTAGCATGCCCGGATGACCACGCCGCCGAAACTGAGGGCCTATCGCGCCAAGCGCGAATTCACCAAAACGCCGGAGCCGGCGGGCGGGCTAGTCTCGGGCGAAGGCAACCGCTTTGTCGTCCACAAGCACCACGCGACCGCCGACCATTACGATCTGCGCCTACAGGTCGGCGACGTCCTGAAGAGCTGGGCGGTGCCGCGCGGGCCTTCGCTCAATCCGGCCGACAAGCGCCTGGCGATTGAGACCGAGGACCATCCGCTCGAGTATATCGACTTCGAAGGTGTCATCCCCGAAGGCGAATATGGCGGTGGCCCGATGATCGTCTGGGATACCGGCACCTGGGCGCCGATGGACGATGTCGAAAAAAGCCTGCACACCGGCGCCTTCAAGTTCCGCCTCGCCGGCGACAAGCTGAATGGCGGCTGGATGCTGACCAGGCTGAAGCCCAAGCCCGGCGAGGACGAGGGCAAGAAAAACTGGCTGCTGTTCAAGGAGCGAGACCTCGCCGCCGACACCAGGCTCGACATTCTCAGCGAGCGGCCGGAAAGCGTCAAATCCGGCCGCCGCATCGAGGAACTGGTGGCGGTGCCGAAGCCGGTGAGCAAACCCGCAAAGCCCTTGTTGCTGAAACCCGGCGCGCTGCCCGGCGCCGTGCAGGGGCCGGCGCCTGCGCGCATCGAGCCGCAGCTGGCGACACAGGTGGCAAAACCGCCTGGCAGCGACGATCCTGCTGAGCGCACTGGCGAGGCCTGGCTGCACGAAATCAAATTCGACGGCTATCGCACCGCGGCGCATCTGGCGGACAGGCAAGTCAGGCTGATCACCCGTGGCGGCATCGACTGGACGAAGCGCTATGGCGACCTGCCGCACGCTTTCGCAAAGCTGCCGTGCCGCGATGCCATCATCGACGGTGAGATTGTCGTGCTCGACGCCAAGGGCATCAGCCGTTTCGTGCTGCTGCAGGATGCGCTGGCTGAAGGCGCCGGCAACAAGCTGCATTTCTATGCCTTCGATTTGCTCTATCTCGACGGCTGGGACCTCAGGAAAGCGCCGCTCGCCAGGCGCAAGGCGCTGCTTGCGCAACTGCTCGCCGGCCTCGGCGCCAACTCCGCCATCCAGTTCTCCGACCATGTCGAGGGCGACGGGCAGGGGCTCTATGCCCAAGCCTCCGAACTTGGGCTGGAAGGCGTCGTCTCCAAGCGCGCCAGCGCCACCTATCAGAGCGGCCGCACCAAGAGCTGGACCAAGGTCAAGGCGCTGCAAAAGGGCGATTTCATCATTGCCGGCTACACCACCTCCGATGCGGCCGAGGGGCTGGCCGCGCTGGGCATGGCCGAATTCGAGGACGGCGAGTTGCACTATCGCGGCAAGGTCGGCACCGGCTTCGATGCCGAGACGGCACGAGACTTGCTCGCCCGGCTGGAGCCGCTCACCGCAGGCGCCACGCCGCCGGAGGGCGTGCCGCGCGAGATCATGCGCGAGATGAACTGGGTGCGGCCGCTGCTGTCGGCTCGCATCCACTACGCCAACCGCACGGCGGACAATGCGCTGCGCCACGGTGTCTTCCGTGGCCTCAGGGATGTCGGCCTGTCGACGCCGGTCTCGGCCAAGCGCAAGCTGCTGATCTCGGAAGCCGACCTCGCCACCATCTGGGTGACCAACCCCGAGCGGCGGCTGTTCGGCAAGACCGGGCCGACCAAGCTCGACATCGCCGTCTACTACGCGCTGGTCGGCGACTTCATGCTGCCGCACATCATCGGACGCCCGGTGTCACTGGTGCGCTGCCCGACCGGCCTGCCAAAAGACTGCTTCTTCCAGCGACACGCCTTCACCGGCATGCCGCCCTCGGTGGCTGTGTTCGAGTCGATCAATTCAGAGGGCGAGACCAAAACCTATCTGTCGGTGGAAGATGCCAAGGGTTATCTGGCGCTGGCTCAGTTCGGCGTCGTCGAGTTCCACACCTGGGGCACGCATCGCACGAAACTCGACAAGCCCGACCAGATCGTGTTCGACCTCGATCCGGGCGAGGGGATTGCCTGGCGCGAGGTGGTCGAGGCCGCCGTGCACATCAAGGGCGGATTGGAGGCGCTGGGGCTGGTGCCCTTCGCCAAGACGTCCGGCGGCAGCGGCATCCACATCACGGTGCCGGTGACGCAGAAGCAGAACTGGAAGAAACTGCACCAGGCGACCAGCGCCATCTCCACCCATCTGGCCAGCACCGCGCCCGACACCTTCACCACCACCATGGGCAAGGAAAACCGCAAGCGACGCATCTTCATCGACTACCACCGCAACGCGCGCGGCCATACCTCGGCAGCACCCTATTCGCTGCGCGCCCGCACCAATCTGCCGGCCTCGACCCCGGTGAGCTGGACGGATCTGGAGTCGATCGATGCGCCGCAGGATTTGAACTATGCATCGCTGCCGGGCCTGCTTGCGACCTCGGGTGATCCCTGGGCCGAGATCGATGAGTTTGCCAGGGATTTGCCCACCTTGCAGAACTAGGGTTCCTCGCCCCCACAGAGTGGGGGAGAGGTGTCCGCGTAGCGGACGGGGAGGGGGCTGCGCCAGCGGATGGACCGTGGTTTCCTTGAATCCACCCGGACATCGGTTTGCGCCATTCCCCCTCTCCGTCTCGGCTTCGCCGAGCCACCTCTCCCCCGCTCTGGCGGGGGCGAGGAGGGCCTGCTCCAACTCCATCGACGGTCTGGACAATTTGAATTATTCTCCGCTGCCGGGCCTTCAGTCGACCCCTCAGGCGAGATGGAAGATTTCGCTAGGGATTTGCCGGTATCTTGAGGCTCGGTGTAGGATTTCCGTAGTGCCATTCGTCCTTCGGACGAAAGCGCTGCAGTAACTGTCAGTGCATGGCCGCGTAGGAGTGTTTCATGGCGCCCAGGGCAAGTTGGAAAGGTTACCTCAAGCTCAGCCTCGTCAGCTGTCCGGTGCGGCTATACCCCGCCACCAGCGCGAGCGAACGCATCAGCTTCAACCAGTTGCACAAGAAGACGCACAACCGCATCAACATGAAGCCGGTCGATCCGGAACTCGGCCTGGTCGAGCGCTCGGACCTGGTCAAGGGCTACGAATACGAGGACAAGCAGTACATCATCATCGATGATACCGACCTCGACGCGGTGCGGATCGAATCCAACCATACGATGAACATCGAAGCGTTCGTCGACGAGGACGAGGTCGACGTCATTTACCAGGACGCACCCTATTATTTGGCGCCGGATGGCGCCATGGCCGAGGAAACCTTTGCCGTGCTGCGCGAAGCCATGCGCAAGTCCGGCAAGCTGGCGATCGCCCGCCTTGTCCTGTCCAGTCGCGAGCGCGTGGTGACGGTCGGCGCGCGCGAGAACGGCATGTTCGTCTGCACCTTGAGGAACCCGAACGAAGTGCGCGGCACGGCTGAATATTTCGGCAACATTCCGGCCGGCAAGCCCGATCCCGAAATGCTGCAGCTTGCCGAAGCGCTGATCAAGCAGAAGGAAACCACCTTCGATCCGAAGAACTACGAGGACCGCTATGAGATCGCGCTGATGGCGATGATCCGCGAGAAGCTGAAGGGCCACAAGCCGATCATCGCGGCGGCGCCCGAGCGCGGCAACGTCATCAACCTGATGGATGCGCTGAAGGCCAGCCTGTCGCAGCAGGCCAAGCCGCCTGCCAAGTCGAAGAGCAAGGCCGATGACGAGGCGAAACCGGCCGCCAAGGCCAAGGCAGGTGCTGCCAAGGAAAACCCGTTGAAGGCCAACCTTCTGAAGGCCGTCGGCAAGAGCAAAGGGTGACGGCGCCCACTGGTATGATTCCACCCGGTGCCGTCTTCGGCACCATCGGCGCGCTGGTGGCGTTTCCGCTCAGGCTCGCCACGCGCGAGGTCGAGCGCCGGCAGGGCCAGTTGCGGCGCGGCGTCACCCGGCGCACAACCCATGTCGTGTTCGGCCGCGCGCAGCTCGCCAAGGCCGCGACCACCAAGAACGGCGACGCCGAAATCGAGCGCCGCGTCCTGGCCGAGCGCGCCGCCGGCCGCGCGCTCACCAGCGAGAATGGATTTTTACGCCTGCTCGGCCTGATGAAGGCGTCGGAGGCTTCGGCACTGTCGCGGCAGTCTCTTCTCGACCAGTCCAGGCTCGGAGCGGCCGATCTCGACCTGCTCTCGCTCTTCGACGCTTTCGAGCATGATGGCGAGCCATACTCTTTCCGCGACCTCATCCTCGCCCGCAAATATGCCGGTCTGATATCAGGCGGCGCGTCATGGGGCGCGATCGCGCGCTCGGTGCACCGCTCCGGCCCGGTCGCCTCGCTCACCGCCAAATCGCTCAATGTCGGCTCGCAGTATGGGCGCTCGGATGCAATCTATCTCGAAGGCGGCCAAAGCGAACTCGACGGGCAGCTGCTGTTCGATCTCGGGTCTCCTGATGACGACACGCTTGAGGAGCTTTTTGCGGATGCCGAAGCGTCGGAAGAGGAGGGCCGGCACGACGATGCGGCCGCGCTTTACCAGCGCTGTCTCGCCATCGACCCGAGCGACGCCATCGCCGCCTTCAACCGCGCCAACTGTCTGCGCGGCGCCGGCCGAATGGCCGAGGCAGCACATGATTATGCCCGCGCGATAAAACTCGACTCCGGTTTCGTCGAGGCCTGGTTCAACCTCGCGGGCCTGATGAGCGACGAGGGCCGACTGGCCTCCGCGCGCCGGCATCTGCAAAAGGCGATTGCGCTGGATGCAACCTATGCCGATGCGGTGTTCAACCTAGCCCGGCTGGAGTTCGATGCCGGCAACCTTATCGAAGCGCGGCGGAACTGGGCGCGCTATCTCGAACTCGACGCCAGTTCCGAATGGGCGCGCATGGCGGCCAAGGGGATACAGTTTGTCGATTTGCAGCTGGCGCGCACGACGGGGTGACGACTTCCCTTCTCCCACAAGGGGAGAAGGGGTAACCAAGGCTGGAGCGCCCCATGACATATTTTCTCGTAGACGGCCACGACACCGCCCCGGTCACCATCCTGCTCGCGCATGGCGCCGGCGCGCCGATGGATTCGGCCTCGATGGCCGCCGCCGCCAAGGCGCTCAGCACGGCCGGCTTCCGCGTCGCGCGCTTCGAGTTCCACTACATGGCCGCCCGCCGCTTCGGCCATCGCAAGCCGCCGCCGCGCGCCGAGACGGTGAACCCCGAATACATCAAGGCCATTGCCGACCTCCGGGCCAAGGGCGTCACCGGTCCGCTGATCATCGGCGGCAAGTCGATGGGCGGGCGCGTCGCTTCGATGGTCGCGGACGAGATGTTTGCCAAGGGCGACATCTCGGGCCTCGTCTGCCTCGGCTATCCGTTCCATCCGCCGGCCAAGCCGACGCAGTTGCGCACAAAACATCTCGCCGGCCTGAAGACGCCGACACTGATCTTCCAGGGCACCCGCGATGAATTCGGCACGCCGGACGAGGTCGCTACCTATGATCTTTCCGACCGCATCGAGGTGCTGTGGCTGGAGGACGGCGACCACGACCTCAAGCCGCGCAAGAGCATCTCCGGCTTTTCCACCGCCGATCATCTGAAGACGCTGGCGGAGACGGCGAGGACGTGGGCGGCGCGGATCGCTTCCTGACCCGCCGATGAAAATCGCCAGCTTCAACATCAACAACATCAACAGCCGGCTGGAAAACCTGCTGGCCTGGCTCGCCGCGGCAAAGCCTGACATCGTCTGCCTACAGGAGCTGAAAGCGCGCGACACGCAGTTTCCGCGCTCGGCGCTTGCCGCAGCCGGCTATGGTGCGGTGTGGAAGGGCGAGCCGACCTGGAACGGCGTGGCCATTCTCGCGCGCGGTTCGGAACCGGTGCTGACCCGCGATATCCTGCCGGGTGACGATGGCGACAAGCAGAGCCGCTACATCGAGGCGGCGGTCAGCGGCATCGTCATTGCCTGCCTTTATGCGCCGAACGGCAATCCGCAGCCCGGCCCGAAATTCCAATACAAGCTCGCCTGGCACGCCAGGCTGGAAGCGCATGCCGAGCAACTGTTCGACACCGGCCTGCCCGTGGCGCTGGTCGGCGACTACAACATCGTGCCCGAACCGCGCGACATCTACCCGACCCGCTCCTATGACGACAACGCGCTGGTGCAGCCGGAAAGCCGAGCGTCGTTCCAGCGGCTGCTCGACCAGGGCTGGCTTGATGCGCTACGCAAGAAGCATCCGAAGGAGACGCTCTACACATTCTGGGATTATCGCCGCAACCGCTGGCCGCGCGATGCGGGGCTCAGGCTGGATCACATACTGCTGTCCAAGAAGCTGGCGCGCCGGCTCACCGCCGCCGGCATCGACCGTGGTGTGCGAGGCGAGGATGGCGCCAGTGACCATGCCCCGGCGTGGGTGGAGGTGAGGTGAGGGAGACGCCTCCATTCTCCCACAACAAGCAAGGGGAGAAGGGGAGGTGCCATCTGTCCAGCAGCCACATGCCAAGTTAGGTTGCAGGCAAAGCGCCACCACGGATCGCAACGATGCCTAGCCTATTCGCCAAATCCGACACATCCCCGCCGAGAGGTGCCGGGCTTGCTTGACATCGGCCTGACCGCAATTTTCATCGCATCCGGTTTGGTCCTCGCCGCCGCCGCGCTGCTTGCCTTGCTGCTGCGGCAGGCGCGTGACCGTAAGATCGCCCGGCGCCGGGCAAATCCCGCGAACGACTATGCCGTGCGCACGCGCTGGGGCCCCAGCACCACCAGCACGCTCAACTTCTCGTCCTTCGTCTATATGGATGTCGATGGCGACGGCAAATACGGCCTCGCCGACCGGCCGATTGCCGGCATCATGGTGCGGCTGTTCGACGAGCGTGGCGTCTTCGTCAAGGCGGCACGCAGCAACAATGGCGGCTTCGCCAACTTCACCATGTCGACGAAGCGGCGCCGGACCGCGCTGCGTGCGCCAGGTCTGTACCGCTTTTCGGTGTCCGTGCCGCCGGGCTGGCGGGCCAGCGGTGCCAACGAGAACCAGTCGATACGCCTGCACGCCGCCCCCGAATCCCTTGTAGGCCTCGCCGGCGATGGCCTGCCGACGCCGGTCGGCCTTGTGCCCGGCCGCCACCTGGCGGGCAGGATGCAGGCGGCGGCGCAAGCGACGCTTACGGTGATGGGCAACGAGGGCGAGGTTCTCGAAAGCCGGACGCTGGCTCCGGGCACGTCCTTTCGCGTCGATCTCGCAGGTGGGGCCGATGCGGTGGAGATCTCCGGCGGCGGCCTCGACCGGCGGCTGGCGCTGTCATCCTATCCGACCGATCTCGGTCTGCTGTCGCCCGGCTCCGTTGCGCCGGACGCAGCCCTGCGGGCGATCGGCTTCGACGACGTCACCAAGCGCAGCCTGCGCAAGGTCCCCTGCGGCCATGCTGGGCTCGACTGGCGCAATCTCAACGCCATGTCGCGTGACAACACCAGGGACAGCGAGGGTTACGTCAACGGCAACGTTTCCGGCGATCACATCGCTTACACAAGCAGCGGCCATCCGGCCGAATTCGGCCGCGATCGCCCCTTCGGCTTTCACTCGGTGATGCTGACCGCCGCGTGGCTGGCATGCGAGGGAGAGATTGCGCTGGTCGAAAGCTGGCTAGGGGAGGAATTGCTGCGCAGCGACGAGATCGTCCTGTCGGCGCTGACGCCGTGCCACTACGCCCCGCTGCTCAACGCGGTGACGCGGGTTCGCCTGTCGACCAGGCACCATTGGCAGCTTGTCGTGGATGACCTGGTTCTGGTCTTCTGAGATCAATCAGGGTGTCGGGTTCGAGAGCGCGCCATTGGCCGTGATCGCCGAAAGCCTGTCCTTCTTGACAAGCGTCGGCTTCTCATAGGTCTTTTTCATGCCTGATCTCTCCAAAATCTATGCCGACAATGTCGGTTTGCCGTCATCGTTAGTCACGGCTGCCTAGATTATTGTGGCGTTGGGCCGGAAGCACCGTTGACGGCAGTGATCGCGGAAAGCCTGCCCTTCTTGGCAAGCACCGGCTTCTCATAGGTCTTTTTCATGTCCAGGTCCTCCAAGGATACTATGCAGTCAGGTTGCCATCTTCGCTCAATCAAGGATGCTGTCTGGCCTGCCGAAATTAGCCTGCGGGCCCGGTGGGGCCGGAAGCACCGTTGGCGGCTGTGACCGCGGAAAGCCTGCCCTTTTTGACAAGCACCGGCTTCTCGTAGGTTTTTTTCATGCCCAACGCTCCAAGATTCCCAGCCCGACAATGTCGGGCTGCCCTCTGTCAATCATGAGTGAGTGCCTGGCCGGCTGAGATCAGCCCGGAACCGGACCAGAGGCGCCGTTGTCGGCGGTGATCGCGGAAAGCCTGCCCTTTTTGACAAGCACCGGCTTCTCATAGGTCTTCTTCATGATCGAACTCTCCAGAATATCCCGCGCGGATAATGTCAGACTCGTGTTTCCTGTCAACCATGCTGGCCGCTGTTGTCCTCTATTCTTGAAGAAGTCGGCATTTCTGCTCTCGACGCCGGTGCGGAGTGACGCGAAAGACACAGGCAGCAGCGCGTCGCGCATTCGGATATTCGCGCTTCGACCGCATAGATCTGTGGTTCCAAGATCTTTCCCGAAAGCATCAGGCCCGCAATGGCTTCCCTGATCGAGACATATTTATCCCCGATCTTGCAATTTCCGGCGCTTAGACCGATTCAGCTTTTGATTGAATTGATTGAATCGTCGACCCGCTCTAAGTATTTGTTTTTACGCAATTCCGGACGGAGAACCGCTAGGCACTTTTCCTGGGATTGCTTCTAGCCTTCGCGCCGAGCTCGGCTAGGATGTTGATGTCGCTTTCTTCCCGCGGGGGGAGGCAAGCCGCCGCGGCGGGGGAAACCGATGAACAGGTCTGTCGACAGGCTGCTGGCGTTTCTTGTGCTGGCCGTTGCCTTGGCCTGCCTGGCGCATGTGTACCTGCTCCCGGGCAGTTTCGCCTTGAGCCGCCTGGCACATCCGCTGGCGGATGCGGCGTCCCTGCGGCTCGCGGCATTCCTGGCGGCGGCCCTGGTCTGCGCGCTCGGTGCGCTGCTGTTCTGGCAAGGCCTGTTGCCGGGCCGGCCGGGCCGGCAAGCCGGCGCGCCGCTGTTCGGCCGGGCGGCGGAGGTGCAGGTTTCAGGCAGGCCGCGCCTGCGCCTGGTTTTCGTTGCCGTGCCTATGCTCGCCGTGCTGGCGCTGCTGGCCGACCAGTTCGGTCCATGGCGCACGGGCGGGGAGGTGCCGGCACCCGGCGAGCCAAAGGACGTCGCCAGCGCTCCGCCGCAGCCGGTGAGCCCGCCGCCCGCCACGCCCGCTCCGGCGCCAGTCGCTCCAGCACCAGTCACTCCGCCACCGGAGCAAGCCGCCAAGGCGCCGCCTTCAGCCGAACCGGCACCGGTTCCCCCGCTGCCCGCTGCTCCGGCACCGCCGCCAACAGAACCGCCAAAGACGGCACTGGCACCTGCGCCGCCGCAGGCCGCTCCGCCGCCACAAACCGTGGCACCCCCGCCACCATCCGCGCCGCCGCAACCCACCCAGCCCGACGGCCATCGCGACGCCGTGGTCTGGCTGGCGGTATCGGCCGACGGGCACGAGATCATGAGCGCCAGCACCGACCGCATGATCAAGCTCTGGGACATCGACGGCAAGCGGCTGATCCGCGACCTCGGCATCCACAAGGACATGGCGCGCACGGCGCTGTTCATGCCCGACGGCAAGCGGGCAATGACCGCGGGCGACGACGGCGAGATTGTGCTGCGCCAGCTTTCGGATGGGGCGGTGCTGCACGTTTTTGCCTCAGGTACGAATGGTGGCGTCAGGAACCTGGCGATCAGTCCGGACGGCAAGCTGGCCGTCAGCGGGCACGACACCGGCAGCGTCATCGTCTGGGACATCGACAAGGGCAGTGTGCTGCATGTGCTGCCGGGCCACGACTGGTCGGTCAGTTCCGTGGCCGTCTCGCCTGACGGCACGCGCGCCATCTCGGGCAGCATCGACGGCGAGTTGAAGCTCTGGGACATCGTTTCAGGAAAGCAGTTGCGCAGCTGGCACGGCCACGAGCAGGGCACCTATGGCGCCGTCTTCACCGCCGACGGCCACCATGCGGTGACCGGCAGCGGCGACTACGCGATCAAGCTCTGGGATCTCGACACCTTCAAGGAGGTGCGCCGCTTCGAGGGCCATTCCGGCACCGTCTATGAAATCGCGCTGTCCTCCGACGGCAAGCGGCTGGCTTCGGTCTCGCTCGACGGCACCGCGCGGATCTGGAGCATGGACACCGGCGCCGAGATTGCCGAGTTCGATCCGGACACCGGGCCGCTTTATTCGGTCGCCTTCGCCGCCGACGGCACGCTGCTCACCGGCGGCTACGACCGCACCATCCGCGACTGGCCGGCAGCCGGCGGCGACGGCGTGGTCCTGTTTGCCGGCGCGCCGGAGTGAGAGGCTCGTGAGCGATACGGCAGAGTTCAGATATTTTGTTTTGCAAGAGATTGACCCGAGGATCGGTTCGCCGGTTGCGGAGGGCTCGGATACACATCCCTGATCTGGGAAAACTTCGCATAGTTCTCGAATGCGGCAACGGCACGCCGTTATCTGGCTCATGGGAATTGGAACCGGGAGACCTCCAAACGCTGGGCGCGATATGCATTCCACCCTGCGAACCTGACCCGAGGTTTAACCGCATCGAGTCCTGGCATCCAATCCGTGAGGTCCCGTATCTCATTCATACGCATTTCGAGCTGCCGCTGATGCTGCATGGCCGCAAGCCGCTGGCGGTATTTTATGACGCCTATCCGGCGCAATGGCTGTCTGAAACCCTTGGCCGCTTCGATCCTTTTGTTCGATCCGGCCGGCTCACCCATCGCCTCATCGATACGCCGTTCACCGAGGCCGAGCGGGCTCGCTTCCCTGGTTTCCAGGGATGGAGACGCGCGTTCTTTTCCCTTCCCGGAGAAGAGTGGCGGATAGACGCATTTCTGCTCTTGTCGAAAGTCTCCGCCCAAACAGGTTGGAGCGAGGCTCTCGAAAGAATGGAGGGCTTGCTTCTCGGCTACGAAGATTGGCAGAACGACTGGTGGATCGAACGCAAAGGGCAGTTGCGGAAAGCCCTTTGATGTTTCGTGAGCAGTTATCCTCGGGTGCGTTTCCAAATGACCAACCTCCACCTTGTCGAAGCCTCGATCGCTGACCTGCGCCGCGCGTTGGAAGCCGGCACCGTCACCAGCGTCGAGCTGGTCGGCGCCTATCTGAGGCGCATTGCCCACTACGACCGCCATGGCATCGCGCTCAACGCCGTGCCTGTCTTCAACCCCGCAATGTTCGAGGAAGCCGCTGCGTCCGACCGCCGCCGCCGCGAGGGCGCGACCCTCGGGCCGCTGGACGGCATCCCCTATACCGCCAAGGACAGCTACAAGGTCAGCGGCCTGACGGTGGCCGATGGCTCGCCTGCCTTCGAGCATCTCGTCGCCAATGAGGACGCCTTCACCATTGCCAGGCTGCGCGCCGGTGGCGCGGTGCTGATCGGGCTGACCAACATGCCGCCGATGGCCAATGGCGGCATGCAGCGCGGCGTCTATGGACGCGCCGAAAGCCCCTACAACGCCGACTACCTGACCGCGGCCTTCGCCTCCGGATCGTCCAACGGTTCGGGCACGGCGACCGCCGCAAGCTTCGCCGCTTTCGGGCTCGGCGAAGAGACATGGTCGTCCGGCCGGGCGCCGGCCTCCAACAACGCGCTGGTCGCCTATACGCCGTCGCGCGGCGTCATTTCGGTGCGCGGCAACTGGCCGTTGGTGCCGACCATGGATGTGGTGGTGCCGCATACGCGCTCGGTGTCGGACATGCTGGAACTGCTCGACGTGATCGTCGCCGACGACGCGGAGACGCGCGGCGATTTCTGGCGCGCGCAGCCTTGGGTGGCACTACCGAAGACCAGTGATGTGCGGCCGCAAAGTTACACCGCGCTTGAGCTGGAAGGCTCGCTGCGCGGCAAGCAGCTCGGCGTGCCCAGGATGTATATCGGCCGGGATATGGAAGCCACCAAGCCGATCGAAACCCGCGCCTCGGTGCTTGATCTCTGGGAGCAGGCGGCGCGCGATCTGCAGCGGCTCGGCGCAACGATAGTCGAGGTCGATTTTCCCGTTGTCTCCAATTACGAGCGCGACCGCCCGGGTGCGAAAACCATGGTCGAGCGCGGGCTGGTGCCGCAAGAGTTCGCCGAGCGCGAGATCTGGGATCTCTGCATCTTTGCCTGGCACGACTTTTTGCGCGCCAACGCCGATCCGGCCATTCCCGATCTGGCGTCGGTCGATGGTCCGAAGACTTTCCCGCAGCCGCCGGGCACGTTGCCGGACCGCTACGGCGACGACGGTTTCGACCTGGCGGAGTATGTCGAGCGGGCGAAGCTGGGCTTCACGCCCTTCGCCGACATCCCAACGCTGGAAGCGGGCCTGAAGTGGTTGGAGGCGACGCGGCGGATCGACTTCGAGGACTGGCTCGACGAGCAAGGCCTCGACGCGGTGGTGCTGCCGGCCGTGGCCGATGTCGGGCCGGCCGATGCCGATGTCAACGAGGCCTCGGCAGCCCTTGCCTGGCGCAATGGCACTTGGGTCGCCAACGGCAATCTGGTCTGGCGTCACCTCGGCATCCCGACCGTCACCGTTCCGATGGGCACGATGGCCGATATCGGCATGCCCGTCGGCCTCACCTTCGCCGGCAAGGCCTGCAGCGATGTGGAGCTGCTTCGCATGGCCGGCGACTTCGAGCGCTCAGGTGCCCGCCGCACAAGCCCGCCGCGCACGCCGGCGTTGGCCGACGATGTGTTCGTGGCGCCGGCGGGTGCCAGTTGGACGGGCGAGGGGGGCTCTGTCACCGGACCCGGCGAGGCGCCGCTCGCCATCTCGCTTGCAGCCGAGACGAGCCACGGCGGCAACGATGAAATCACTGTCGCGCTGGACATCGATGCCGGCGCAGCCGGAGCCGGCGGCACTGCGCTGGAAGCCGTGAATGTCAAGGTGCACGTCAATGGCGAGGCGGTGACGCTGCGGCGAGACCGAGCGCGCTACAGCGGGCGTGTCCTGGTCCCGGCGGAGACGCATCGCGGCTTCCACAGCGTCTGGCGCGGTTCCTACGGCTCGATCGTCACCGCCACCGTGTGCCTGCAGGATGGGCGCACCGCAGGTGCCTATATGGTGACCGGCGGCATTGGGTAGCTATTTGAGCCAAGACTCGTATTCGGCCATTCCGTCATATTCCCATTCGAAATGCTTTCGTAATTCGCGGACGCTTTCTTTCCATGTTTGTCCCTCGCATTTATTTAGGATGTTGAGGAGGCTCTGCCTGAGACCGGGCCAGTCAAAATCTTCTGCGAAAATGACCGCGCGACTGTCGAGATTTATCTGGTCTCTGAGCTGGTTGGCGATGACGTAAACCTCGAAGTAGTCGCTTCCAACATCCTTGTCCCATCCGATTGCCAAGGACAGTCCCAGAGCAAAGCTCTTGGGGTTTATCGGCCTCCAATGTTCCAGTATTTTCTCGCTATCCAAAACTTTCGCGCCGGAGTGGATTTCCTGTTCGGTATAGCCTTCTCGGATCAGGCTTTCCGGAACGGAATGACCGCTTCTCGATCCTGGGCCGAGGTTCCTTGCGCTAACGCCTCTTAATCTCAGCCGACATGGATAGACGATGTTTGACATGGGCGTCTTTGCGAATTGCAATCGCCGCAAGGTAATGACCAATTTTCAGCCAGGCAATCGACGACTGCCATCCATCCGTTGCGACGCGCAAGCCTCAGTCGAAAAGTGGCGCTCGCACGCTGCATTGCCAGCGCTCGCAGCATCCGCACCCGTGCGTCCTTGACCCTCCCGCCCTCCACGCTATGTTCGCGCCCATGTCAGAACCCGGGCTCGCTCCCCTCATCGTAATCGATCTCCAGACCGGCATGTTCGACGGCCGCTTCGAGCCGCCGATCCATGATGCCGACGGCATGGTTGCCCGCGCCCGTGCGCTGATCGACTGGGCGAGGCGGAGCGCGCGCAAGGTGGCCTTTGTCAGGCATGACGGGCCGGCTGGCGATCCGCTGGCACCGGGTGAGCCGGGCTGGCCGGTGTGGCCGGCGCTTGGCCAGGCCGGGGACGAGCCGACCTTTGCCAAGAACGTCGGTAATGCCTTCAGCAATTCAGCCCTTGGTGAATGGGTGGCCGGGCAGGGCGCTGGCGAGGTCGTGCTCGTCGGCGCACAGACCGATTTTTGCATTGCCGCGACGGTGAAGGGTGCCTTTGCCGAAGGGCTCGGCGTCACCGTGGTTTCCGACGCCCATTCCACACTGGACACGCCTGGCGAGACCGCTGCTGAGATCATCGCCCGCCACAACGCCGCCTTCACGCAGGCCGGCGTCTCGCTGGTGACGACGAAGGCGCTGACGGGCGCCTGAGGCAACCCGAGGAGGCCCACCTTGTCACGCCTGACTCTGCCGGCCGAAGGCGGATGCCGTTGCGGGCGCGTGCGGTTGAAAATCTCCGCGCCGCCCTTGCTCACCATGGCCTGCCATTGCACCGGCTGCCAGTCGATGTCGGCCAGCGCCTATTCGCTGAGCGCCGCCATCCCCTCCGATGGCTTCGAAGTCACTGAGGGCGGGCCGGTAATCGGCGGCCTGCACGGCGCCTCGCGCCATTTCTTCTGCCCGCATTGCATGAGCTGGATGTTCACGCGGCCCGAAGGGCTCGACTGGTTCGTCAATCTGCGCCCGACCATGCTCGACGATCCAGCATGGTTCACGCCCTTTATCGAGACCTGGACCAACGAGAAGCTGCCATGGGCAACAACACCCGCCGTGCACAGCCACGCGGCGCTGCCGGCGATGGAAGAGTATGAGGCGCTGACGGCCGAGTTTGCCCAAAATTATGTGACGGGCGGCTCCGCCGGCTGATCGCGTTTGGTCGCGCCGGTGCCGACGGAGCAGGAGTGGTTGCCACCACATATTGCCTGATGGGGGCGCGGGCCTGCCGTGGTCGACGCGGCTGCGGGGGCGCATGTTGGGGTGTGCTCTGAGCTCGCGTCGACCAGGGCGGCTCGTACCGCCGCAATAACAGCATCGCACATTGCCGGTCCGCCGAAACTTCCGCGAAAGCGGAATATGCGGAGGGCATAATATGGATTCGGCCGGGGCCGACTGGCGCTTTCCTTTCTCCCACAACAGGGGAGAAGGGAAGCGCTGCGCCGGCTTGTGTCGCTTGCCACCAGCCTTACCGAGAAACACTTTCTCTCCTTTCCCGCATTGACCTCCTTCGACCGAGCGGCGACGACTGGCGCTTCAACCGATGGATAGCGCCGTTGACCGAGCAGACGATTTTCCTGAACGCAAGGCTGGCCGATGGCGCACTGGTCGACCTTACTGTCACCGATGGGCGCTTCAGCGCCATCACGCCTGCCGGCAAAAACACGCAAGCCACCGCCGCCATCGACCTCGGCGGGCAGCTCGTCGTGCCCGGTTTCGTCGAGGGCCACATCCATCTCGACACCTCGTTTTATGGCGACGCCTGGCGTCCGGACATCCCGTGCACCGACGGTTTTGACGTGCGTGCGCGAGCGTGTCGCCATCCAGGCGCAGAACCTCGCCGCCGCCGCACCGATGGCGGAGCGCGCAAAAAACCAGCTCGAGCTCTGCATCGGCAATGGCAGTCTTGCCATGCGCAGCCATGTCATGGTCGATGGCTCGGTCGGCCTGAAGCATCTGGAGACGATCCTTGCCGTGCGCGAGGCCTATCGCGGCCTGATCGACATCCAGCCTGTCGCCTTCCCGCAAAGCGGTATTTTGTCTTCGCCGGGCACGCCGGAACTGCTCGACGAGGCGCTCAGCCTTGGCTGCGACCTGATCGGCGGCCTCGATCCAGCTAGTTTCGACCGCGACGTGAACGGCCATCTCGATGTGGTGTTCGGCCTCGCGCAAAAGCACGGCGTCGGCGTCGACATCCATCTGCACGATGGCGGCAGCCTCGGCCTGTTTCAGATCGAGGAGATCGCACGTCGGACGAAGGCACTCGGCATGGCAGGCCACGTCGCTATCAGCCACGCCTATGCGCTGGGCGACATCCCGGCCGATGCGCTCAACAAGGTCGGCGCGATGCTCGCTACCTCAGGCGTTTCGATCATGACCAACGCTCCGGGCAACCACGCCTTCCCACCGGTCGCGGCTCTGCGCCAGGCGGGCGTCACCGTGTTCAGCGGTTCCGACAACATCCGCGATTCCTGGTGGCCCTATGGCGATGGCGACATGCTCTCGCGCGCCAATATGATCGGCTACCGCTCTGGTTTTTACGAGGACCGCGAGCTGGCCACGGCCTTCGACGTGGTGAGCTATGCCGGTGCCAAAGCGCTGCGGCTTGAAGGCTATGGCATCGCCGTCGGCGCCGGCGCCGACTTCGTCGCCATGCGGGCGGAGCATATACCCGAGGCCGTGGTCGCCCTGCCGAGAGAGCGCACCGTGTATCGCCGGGGCAGGGTGGTCGCGAAGGACGGAAGGATGGCGCGGCAATGAGGGGAGGCTAATATATCTCTCGCAGAGGTTTGTTCTAAAGCGTACACTCACCAGATCGCCAGCCACTTTCACGGGCGCTGACGCTTGGGAGCGACCATCGCACTCCTGCCCCAACAGGAGGCATCGGAGCAATGGTGGAGCAACCAGGACAGCCCGGTCTGGGCGCTGATGCCGTAGCGGCGGTGGCGCGGGAATCCGGGGCCACTGAGCAGCAAATACGAGAGATCGCTTCGTTGATCGGCACCGATCGCGCGTCCATCCTGAGGGAAGCGCGCATCATGGCCCGTGACCGTTCTTGGCATTGATCCAAGCTGTTTGATGGATTTGTGGGCACGGCCCCAAATTGTCGGTTTCGTACCAAGCCCGATTGTTGAACAGAATGGGTTACCCTCCAACCATCGTCTGCATCGTCCCAGGGCGCAGACGGCTGGGAGATGACAAGCGCTCTTGCCCTTCGTGGGAGAGAGCGTTGGACCAGGCGATCAGCAAGGACAAAAGCGACCTTTTGCGCCGCATGAGCCCGGACGACTTTGCGCTGCTCGCGCCTCACCTGCACAATCGTTTCCTGGATCTCAGAGAGTCGGTGGAATCGGCGGGCGAGCCGATCAAGTCGGTCTGCTTCTTCGAAAGCGGTCTCGCTTCGGTAGTGGCCAGCAACCGGCCAGGACTTGATACGGAGGTCGGCATTATCGGCCGCGAAGGCATGTCCGGCTCTGCCCTGGTGATGGGCGCCGACTGGGCGCCGAACGATTGCTATATCCAGATGACGAGCGAGGCAGTCTGCATGGAGGCCGCACCGTTCAACGCCGCGCTGCAGGCCAGCCCGACGCTTCGCGCCTTCCTGCTGCGCTATGTCCACTATTTGCATATCCAGACCAGATCCACGGCGTTGAGCAATGCCCGTGCGAAGCTGGAGGATCGGCTGGCCCGATGGCTGCTGATGTGTGACGACCGGACAACCGGCGATCAGATCCGGATCACCCACGAATTCCTGGCGATCATGCTTGGGGTCAGGCGCCCCGGCGTGACGATCGGTCTTCAAATGCTGGAAGGACGTGGCCTCATCCGGTCTCGCCGCGGGGAGATCACCATTCGCGACAGGGATGGTCTGATCAGTGTCGCCGAAGGGTTCTATGGCCAGGCGGAGGCCGACTATGACCGGCTGCTTGGGTAACCGCCTAGGCCGCATATGGGTTGGAAGTGGCCGACGCGGATGCCGTGAGGCACATTGCCTAAGTCGCGTCGGCCACTGCGGCTTACTTGGGGGTGCACCGCAGGCCATTGCTAGCATCTGCCAGACAGCGGGCAACGACCGCCGTCGCTTGGTAAGATTTCGTACAGTCGGATTCGATTGAACGCTGGCTCGAACGGAATATGAATCATGTGTCACCGGCCATCGTGTCGGGCGCCGGTGCTTGAGAGTTCGCAAAGCTCCCGCCCCTATGTGACGGGAGACAGACATGGCAGACGGCCATTTGGATGTATCCGCCTTCGATTGCGACATCCTGCGAACTGCATTCATCCCGGAAGACCAGTGGCGCACACTCGCCGCGTCCCTCATCCGCGACTTGACCGGCCACGAAGACATCGACCCCGACATGCTGGACTGGATCACGCGCAAATAGCGCCGCTGGTTTTGCTGCGCTGACCTTTGGTTCGGAAGGGCCGTGCTCAGCACGCCTGGCGACGGCAGGCCAGCACCGCCGCACCTACCCCAACCCAAGCGGCCTGCCGTCTTCGGCAGATACGCTGCGGGAACACAAAAAGTTGCAAAGGAAATTGGCTGCCGCCGCGGTTGGGCGGATAGACAAAGGGCCTGACACCGGGGGTAGTGTGGTGCCAGGCCCTTGTCGTCGGGTTCGACGCTGACAATGCGCCTGTGCCGGCTGGTGTAGCAAGGCGGACCAAGGTCCGCACCAAAGGTCCTTGTGATCGCGGACTTAGGGCAATTCCAACACAGCGCGCAGCGGCTTTCCGTCCGGACTTGCTTAAAAACAAATACTTAGAGCGATGCGCTGGATGGGCCTTCGGTGCGGGTGACCCTGGCCGGCCGCAGCCCAATGCCGTCAATGTGAACGACGATGCCCATCAACGGCCGGCTTCGGTCCTCAGGAAAGAATTGCGAGGACATCATTCCACGGCGCCCTGGGGCAAGCCTCGCTCCCGAACTCATGGCGCGCCGGATCAGGGAGCTTGTCGCATGGCATTGGCCGCAAAGAATATTCCGCTTCGTTGCCGTTGCGGCCGCGTCAGCGGCGTCGCCAAAAAAATTGCGCCGCACACCGGCTTCCGCTTCACCTGCTACTGCCGGGACTGCCAGGCCTTCGCGCGCTTCCTTGATTGGCCGGATATGCTCGACGTGGCGGGCGGCACCGACATTTTTCAGATGCCGGCGGGCCGCGTGAAGCTCGCCACCGGCAAGGACGTCGTGCGCTGCCTGCAATTCTCGGACAAGGTGCTGCGCTGGTACACCGAGTGTTGCCGGACCCCGATCGGCAACTCCGCCGGTCCGCGCTTCCCGGTGGTCGCCATCACTCATTCCTTCATGTGCCACGATGCCGAGCCCCGCGACACGGTGCTCGGCGCACCGCTCTGCCGGATCCATGAACTCTCCGCCGTCGGCCCGCTGCCGCCCAACGCGCCGCCGCCACCCACGGTCGGCCTGTTTGCGCTGCGCGTCTCAAAACTTCTCTTCTGGTGGTTGCGCGGCCTCGGCCGACCGAACCCGCTCTTCGACGAACACACGAACGCCCCGCTCTCCGTGCCGCGCGTAATCACGCCCGCCGAGCGCGACGCGCTGGCTGGTGGGATCCCCGTTCGCCTGGAGTCTTGACCGCCACTTCTGGATAATGATCTGGCCGGCGCGATCTTTGGAGCCGGGAAGGTGAATCAGCGCATCAGCCAACAAGGCTAAGTGTCGGATATCGCAGGCAGCATGCTGGGCGGAGGCGCGCGCCCTCCCAAATTAATTTGCATGCAAATGTTTCGAACTGGCACGGTTTCGTGAAGCGCTTCACCGTTCCCGCGCAATCGATCGGATACAGACGCATCGCAAAACCGGCGCGGCGTGACAGGGCAGTACTGTTCTTTCCGCCGCTACGATATGGAGGATGTCGATGTTCAAAACCCTTGGCCGCATTGCGGCTGCTCTCAAGCAAGCCGGCAAGCGCAAAGAGACGAAGCGCGCATTGGACAATCTGTCGCCAGAAATCCGGAAGGATATCGGCTGGTCGGAGCCGGCCCCATCCGACGAGATTCGGCTGCCGTTCTAACGGGCCGAGCCGGACGCCTTGCTCTGTCGAACGCATCCGGCCAGCGGCGTCCGGTCGCCTCTCACCAACCACCAGCGCCGCGCCGCGATCACGGATTAGCGCCTGGCTTCGTCCGATGTCCACACGGGCTTGAACGACACCGTTCTCAGCCCGGCGTTTCGGACGCGATCGACGAACACCTCGTTGACGAAAACGGAAGACGCGCGCATCGGCAGCTTGAAGATCTCGGCATTGCCGATCCGGTCGGCATGAAACGCGTAGCGTTCGATTGCGAGAATGTCGCCGTCTTCGAACGTGACGATCTGCGAGCGCTCCTTGTCCAGCGCGTCGATCACATTGGTGACGTTGAAGAGCCAGACCTCTTCGCCGCGAAGCGGCAGCAACTGGCCATAGGGCTGCAATGATGCCCCCAGTGCATCGACGGCCGGCTTGCGCAGCAACGGTGCGTGTTCGCCAAGCCAGGGGAAGTCCGAATAGAGGTAGACGCGGTCGCCGTCCGCGATTCGCTGCATGAGCGGCGGATCCCATTGGTGGAGAACCCTGCCATCCAGGCCGAAGAAGAATTCGAAACAGCTTTCATCGACCGGCAGAACCCACTCCTGATCCTCCAGGACCGCGAACTCGTAGAGGCTGATCGGCATCGGTCGGTATCCTTGCACCAGGGGAACGCTCCCCGCCTTTTTCTGTTGATCGCGCCCAAAAAACAACGCTAATTGAAGCCCGCGAGGGGCGATGCTGACAGTTGATGAAGTGGGAGCGATCCCGTTGTTCTCGGATTTGCCGGCGGCCGAACTGGAGCGCCTGGCGCGGATGGCGGCCGACCTTCATCTCAGCCCTGGAGAGTTCGCGGTCCACGAGGGCGGAGAGGCCGCACTTTTCGCGGTTCTCGCCGGCAAGATCGAAGTGGTAAAAACCTTCGACGGCGTCGAGCGGACGCTCGGCTGGCGGCTGACGGGAACGATCTTCGGCGAGGTGCCGATCGCCCTAGGCTCGGGTTTTCCGGGCGGTTATCGCGCCGCCGAACCGTCGCGCGTCATGCGCATCGAGGTCCAGCAATACTATTCCATCGCGGCGGTCTCGAAGGACGTGGCCCAGAAAGTCAGCGCGCTGGCCCGCGAGCGGATGGGCGGGCTGCAGAGCGTCACGGCCGAGCCGCAGAAGCCGCGCGTCACCCTGGTCGGCCATCGCTGGGACACGGCGTGCGGCGACCTCCGCCGATTTCTCGCCCGCAACCAGATCTCGTTCACTTGGCTGCTGCCCGACACGCCGGATGCCGAGGCCTTCTGGTCCACGCTGGGCAGGCCGGCTCAAGATGGTCCCGTCGCCCTTCTGGCGGACGGAGCGATCGTCGAAAGACCCGCGGTGCGCGATCTTGCCATCCGCCTGGGGCTGCAGACGCGCCCACGCGCCGACGAATACGATGTCGCGATCGTCGGCGGCGGGCCGGCCGGCCTTGCCGCGGCGGTCTATGGCGCCTCCGAAGGCCTGCGCACCATCGTCATCGAGCGCGAGGCGCCCGGCGGCCAGGCGGGCACGTCATCCCGCATCGAGAACTATCTCGGCTTTCCGAGCGGCATTTCTGGCGACGAACTTGCCAGCCGCGCGCTGCAGCAGGCAAAGCGGCTCGGCGCCGAAATCCTGGTCACCCGCTCGGTCGCCGGCATCGATCCGGCCACGCACGAAGTGGTGCTCGACGGCACCGATGTCGTGCGCGCCCGCAGCCTCATCCTGGCCACTGGCGTCGCCTGGCGCCGTCTTGCCATCGACGGGTTCGACCGGCTGATCGGCAAGGGCGTCTATTATGGCGCCGCGCGCAGCGAGGCGAGCAGCACCCATGGCCAGGATGTCTACCTGATCGGCGCCGGCAATTCGGCCGGCCAGGCGGCGATGCATTTTTCCGGCCATGCGCGCAGCGTGACGCTGCTGGTGCGCGGCCCGTCGCTTGCCGACAGCATGTCCCACTATCTGATCGAGCAGCTCAGGGCGAAATCGAACGTAAAGGTCCAGCTTCGCTCCGAAGTCCGGGCCGTGCACGGCGAGACGCACCTGACGGCGATCGACATTCTCGACAAGACGAGCAACGAGGTGAGCCGACACGAATGCGGCGGGCTGTTCGTGTTCATCGGCGCCAACGCCGAGACCGAGTGGCTGCCGGCCGATGTCGCGCGCGATGCTCGCGGCTATGTGCTGACCGGCGACGACGTGAAGAAGGCCGGGCATTGGTCGCATGGCCGCGACCCCTACCTGCTCGAGACCAGCGCGCCCGGCATCTTCGCCTGCGGCGACGTGCGGCTGAGCCCGGTCAAGCGCGTTGCCTCGGCGGTCGGCGAAGGCAGCATGGCCATCGCCTTCGTCCACCAGTATCTGGCCAATGAAGGCAAGGCCCAACGCGGCTGATGGCCGGACCGCCCGCCTGCTTGACAGGCCGGCCCCATTGCCTCAGCCTTTCGGGCAGGCAGGGGAACGCGCGATGAAGAAACAATACTCGAAGCCCACACTGGCCAGAAAAGGCCGGCTTTCGGCCCAGACCGCCCAGCAGGCCGGTTCGGATTCGCAGGCGCCGGAATAACACCGGCGCAACCGCCCAAGATCGTTATCTGATACGGAACTGGCGTCGGGCCAGCCTGGCCGGCGCGTTGACCGCGATTCATTTCGCGACCCGGCAGCACGGGCACGTTCAATCGAGCCGTGCTGCCTGGTTGGTCGGCCCGGTCAGCCGGCGGGCTTGTAAGTGGCGGCTGCCTTGTTGGCGGCCGCGAGCACTGCCTTCATATTGAGCTCTTCGAGGATGACGAGGTCGGTCAGCGAACCGCTGGCCCGCACCGCAAGGGCCATGCCCATGCCGGCGGACTGGTCCGGCACCTCGCCATTGACGACGACGTCATAAGCGCCGCGCGTAAACATCAGGCTGGCCATCTTGCCGCCAACGCTTTCGAACAGCGCCTTGATCGCAGCTTCCCGGTCTGATCCCTGCATCAGTCCCTTGGCGGCGTGGGGTGCATAGTTTGCCAATATGGTAACCTTCATGGTTCTCTCCTCCAAATATCGTTGTCTCAGGCTGCTCAACTGTTTGAGCAGCACAGAGGTGCCTGTCTTTTCACTGACATTTTGACGTGGCCTGTGGACCGCCTGGGCAGCCATGGCCAACGGCAGTTCATAACCGGAGCTAAGCTGCGGTCCGCAGCAATATGCGCCTATTCTAATATGACGACAATCCTGCCGCGGGCGCCGCAATCCGGGATGCGCGGACCTTTCGGCTATCGAACAAAACCTGCAGCAAGGTCGGGAATCCTTTATAGACTGAGACGGGAAAGACCGGGCCGTCGATTTCGCGCACGGGCGCTCGATCGGGGCGGCAGGGGGGCCAACCTCCGTGAATTCCATTCGTGAACGCGTCGGGAGCAATCCGCTTACAGCCTTCTTTGTCATCGCCTGCGGGCTGACCTGGATCGGCTGGACGGTGCCGCAGCGGATTTACGCAGAGAGGCCTGTCACCTTCGTGCTCGCATTGCCCTTTCTTCTCTTGGTGCCCAGGCCCGCTCCTGGCGGCTCTGATCGTCACCGCGATGACGGAAGGGGGAGCGGGCGTCGTCGCGTTGCTCCGCAAACTCACCATCTGGCGGGTTGGCTGGGGTTGGTTTGCCGTCGCCTTGCTCCTCGCCCCGTCGATCTGCGTGACGCCGGCCTATCTCAGCATGTTCTTCGGCGCGCCAAATCCGACAGCGGCACTGTTTGCCACGTTGCCGACGATGCTGATGATGTTCGCCATACGGCTGGTCAATCCGCTCGACAGACCGATGCAGGAGGAACTCGGCTGGCGCGGCTTCGCTCTGCCGCGTCTGCAGCTACGGCATTCGCCGCTCGCCGCCAGCGCCATCCTCGGCTTGCTGGTCGTCGTCTGGCACCTGCCGCTCGTCCTGCTCGACATGCTGCCGGCCTATGCGCTGTTTGGCACGTTCGCATTCACGATCGTCTTCGGATGGCTCTTCAACAACACCGGTGGAAGCGTGCTGATGACGCTCATCGTTCATGCCGCCGACGGCCTGGTCATCACCGGCAATCTCGGGCTCAATGAGATCGACAGCGAGCGCCACATTGTTATCCTGGTGGCGATGTGGTGCGTGGTGGCGCTGCTCGTGGTTTTGCTGACCGGCCCGAGCCTGATGCGGCGACCGCTTGCCCCGGACGCGTGAAGTTCTACCCCAGCTGCCACCAGAGCGCTGCGATGACCGCCACTATGCCGGCGATCGACAGCCCCAGCATGATGTAGGCGCCCTTGATGATATCGCCGATGACCTTCTTGAGGCTGGCGCGGTCGTTGAGGTTGGGGAAAGGCTCGTTCGGGTGCGCCACGCCGAGGAAGTCGCAGAGCGGCGCCCAACCGTCCGTCACCTTGAACACCAGGAGCTTTTCCGGCGGCAGCGCCGCCTTCACCTCCTCGGTGTAGGCATTGTAGCGCGCGACCGCCTTGGCGCGGTCGTCCATCACGCCGGCCAATGTGCGGCCCCATACCAGCTTGCTCGACATGTCGCCGAATTTTCGACCGAACGGCGTCAGCCATTCCAGGATCTTGAACTGCCAGACGTTCTCGGTGAAGTAGATCGTATCGATCGTGCTCTCGTACCAGGCTTCGGCGCCGCGCGGATGCAGCGTCAACAGCACCTTGGCGTCGGGATAGGCGGCCAGCAATTCCTTCCACACGCAGCAGCCGGGATTGTCGACGGTGGCCGTGTAATTGGCAAACACCTGGTTCCAGTCATGCTGGCTGCCGGGTGGGCCGTTCGCCACCTTGCGCCAGAAGTCGACATGGCCCTTGTTGGCCTTGTTGAGGATGACTTCCTGCATATGGTAGCTCGGAAAGCCGAGCTTGTTCAGCGCGGCAAAGGTCGACCATGTGCCGGTGCGGCCGAATCCGGCCCCAATGAGCTTGAGCGTCATTCCCCGTCCCCATTTCTGGACCGCTGTTCTTTTTATGCGGATCCATCCGAAACGAGGTTGCATCGACCCCGGCAAGCGCTCAACAAATTTCCATGCGCATTCGCTAAAACGTGAATTTTTGCTTTGGGCCACGCGGAAGGACCTTCTGGCTATTCCAGCGGGCGGGGGAGCCTGATAATAGGTCAGCTAGATTGACCTAATTGCCCGAGCTGATCCTGGTCACGCTCGATGAAAATCCACGGGGAGGTGGCTGTGACATTGATGGACCACTTGGCGACGCGCTCGTCGCGCATGAAGGCGTCGGAAATCCGCGAGCTGCTGAAACTGCTCGACCAGCCCGACATCATCTCCTTCGCCGGCGGCATCCCCGACCCGGCGCTGTTCCCGACCGAGGCCATATCCGATGCCTATGCTTCGGTGCTCGGCGGTGCCGAGGCTGGATCGGCACTGCAGTATCAGGTCAGCGAGGGCTATCTGCCGCTCAGAAAATGGCTGGCCGGCCAGATGGGCAAGCTTGGCGTCGCCTGCGACGAGCACAACATCTTCATCACCTCCGGCTCGCAACAGGCGCTGGATTATCTCGGCAAGCTGTTCCTCTCGCCCGGCGACACCGCTTTGGTCACCTGGCCGACCTATCTCGGCGCGCTGCAGGCTTTCAACGCCTATGAGCCGCGCTACGACCGGCTGACGCCGGACGGTGGCAACATGACGCCATCAGCCTATCACGCGGCCGCAGCTGCCGCCGGCGGCAAGGTGAAGTTCGCCTATCTGGTGCCGGATTTCGCCAACCCGACCGGCGAGACGCTGAGCCTCAGGCAGCGCGAGGCGGTGCTTGATCTCGCCGGCGAGCTCGACATCGCCGTCATCGAGGACGCCGCCTATCGCGCGCTGCGCTATGACGGTGAGGGCGTGGCGCCGATCCTGGCGATCGACTGCGCCCGTTCCGGCGGCATCGAAAATGCCCGCACGCTCTATTGCGGCTCGTTCTCCAAGATCCTGTCGCCGGGCATGCGTGTCGGCTGGGTCTGCGCGCCGCGCCGTGTCGTGGAGCGCCTGGTGCTGATAAAGCAGGCCTCCGACCTGCACAGCCCCTCGATCAACCAGGTGGCCATGCACCGCGCCGCCGAAGCCGTCTTTGACCGCCAGGTGGACAAGCTCATCGGCGCCTACCGGGAACGCCGCGATGATCTGCTCGGCGCGCTCGAGGCCAATATGCCCGAAGGCGTGACTTGGAGCCGGCCGGATGGCGGCATGTTCGTCTGGGTGACGCTGCCCGAAGGCACCGACGCCACCGCGCAGCTCGCCCGCTCGGTCAAGGAAGCGCGCGTCGCCTTCGTGCCGGGCAATGCCTTCTTCGCCGACGGTTCAGGACGCAACACGCTGCGGCTGAGCTTCACGCTGGCTGACAAGCGCGCGGTGAGCGAAGGCATACCGAGACTGGCGGCACTGCTGAAGGGGTAGGGGGGCGCCGTCGCCGCGGTTCACCCCTTGAGCCCTCCGCCCGGAGGTGACAGGTTGGCGCGCCATGGCCGCCGCGTCGACATCGCCCCGCATCATCCTGCTGATCGGCAGCGCGCCCGATGTGGTGCGCTGCGTGGCCTGGCCGAAGCAGGCCTTCAGCCGGATCGTCGCCATCAACAATGCCTGGCGCGTGCGGCCCGACTGGGATTTCCTCGTCCATGCCGGCGATTTTCCGCCGGACCGGCTGCCGCCGCCGCAGATGCTGCGCCAGGCGCAGATCTTCAGCGCGGCGCATTACGTGCCGGCACAGAACAGCTTTGGCGGTTTCGTCTATGCCGGCGGCACGATGGCGATGACGGCGGCCTACTGGACCATCCACAGCCAGAAGCCGGACGTGCTCGCCTTCCTCGGCTGCGACATGATCTACGACCAGCCGGAAAAGACACATTTCTACGGCATCGGCCGCGCCGATCCGCTGCGCGACGACCCGACGCTGCGCAACCTCGAGGCCAAATCCGCCCGCCTGCTTCTCCAGGCGCTGAAGCGGCACTGCCTGTGCATCAACCTATCCGACCTGCCGCGCAGCCGGCTGATCTTTCCGCGTCTGACCCTCAAAGAGCTGCAAGGCCTGTCGCAGGCCGGGGTCGCCCGGATGCAGGCTGAGATCCTGGCCGGCATCGAGCTCGACGCGGCCGATGAAGCCGAAAAGGTCGAGCAGCACCTCGGCTATTTCTACGAGGACGGCATGTACTGGAACCACCTCGACGAGATCGACGAGACGCGCCTGGCCGACATAGATCGGCTTTGGATGTCGGCCGTCGGGGCGACCCGGCCCACCGAGGAATGCAGTGCTGCCGAGTAGTCCCTAATTCTGACGTTGGAGATTGGCGAAGGCGGCGGACATCCGATCTCCCCCTCGTGGGGGAGATCGGCAGCTTCGGCCGCTCAGTCTACTCCGCCGCGAGCTTGTCCTGCGTCTTGGTCTCGAAATCGCTGGCGTCGTGGCGTTCGTGCAACTGCATGGCCGGATCGCCGAAGGCGCGGTTGACCATGCGCCCGCGCTTCACTGGAGGCCGCGCGTCGATGGCGTCGGCCCAGCGCTGCAGGTGCTTGTATTCCTGCACGGCCAGGAACTCGCCGGAATCATTGTACATGCGGCCCTTGGCGAGCCCGCCATACCAGGGCCACACCGCCATGTCGGCGATCGTGTAGTCGGGGCCGCCGAGATATTCGCTTTCTGCCAGCCGGCGGTCGAGCACGTCCATCTGCCGCTTGGTCTCCATGGCGAAGCGGTCGATGGCGTATTCAATCTTTTCCGGCGCATAGGCGTAGAAATGGCCGAAGCCGCCGCCGAGATAGGGGGCCGAGCCCATCTGCCAGAACAGCCAGGACAGCGCCTCGGTGCGCGCCGCCCGTTCGGTCGGCAGGAATTCGCCGAACTTCTCGGCGAGATAGACCAGGATCGAGCCGGATTCGAATATCCGGACCGGCTTTGGTTCGCTGTAGTCCATCAGCGCCGGGATTTTGGAGTTGGGATTGACCCCGACAAAGCCGCTGCCGAACTGGTCGCCATCGTTGATGCGGATCAGCCAGGCGTCGTATTCGGCGCCTATGTGGCCACGCGCCAGAAGCTCCTCCAGCATGATCGTCACCTTGACGCCGTTCGGCGTCCCCAGCGAATAAAGCTGCAGCGGATGCTTGCCGACCGGCAGTTCCTTGTCATGCGTCGGGCCGGCGACCGGTCGGTTGATGCTGGCGAAGGTGCCGCCATTCGCCTTGTTCCAGGTCCATACTTTCGGCGGTGTGTATTGGTTCATCGGGGGAGGCCTTGTGGTTTTTGACGGAGGGTCTTGGGAGGGTCAGCTTGCGCGAGGTTGGATGCGGCGGGTATGGTTTATATTTCGATATAGATAGCGAAGGCTGCGGAAAGTTCAACTTGTGTTGAACTACTATCGATGTCGGCGCCGATCCACCTTGGGGGCAAGAAGGCTCCAGCCCTTGCGCCTCACTCAATCCGCCATACCTATGGAAAAGACCGACCTAGCCAGGATGAACGGATGAATATCGATACCATTTCGCGCTCCGTCGTGGCCGTCCGCGCCACGATCCCGGAAGACGCCTTCACCGCCGACGCACTGGGCACCCGCCGCGAAGGCAGCGGCGTCGTCATTCGCGATGACGGGCTCGTGCTCACCATCGGCTATCTGATCACCGAGGCCGAGGAAGTCTGGCTGACCGACCAGGACGGCCGCGTCGTCCCCGCCCATGCGCTCGCCTACGACCAGGAATCCGGCTTCGGCCTGGTGCAGGCGCTGTCGCCTCTCGGCTTGCCGGCGGTGGCGCTCGGCGATGCCCACAAGGCCAAACCCGGCGATGCCGTGGTGCTCGCCGACGGCATCGGCCAGCAGGTCCATGCGCATATCGTCACCAAGCAGGAATTCGCCGGCTATTGGGAATATCTGCTGGACGAGGCAATCTTCATCGCGCCGGCGCACCCGTCCTGGGGTGGAGCAGCCCTGTTCGACGCGGACGGCAGGCTGCTTGGCGTCGGATCGCTGCGCCTGCAGATGAGCCGCGCCGGCGAGGTCGCCGACATCAACATGATCGTGCCGATCGACCTGCTGCCGCCGATCCTCGACGACCTGCTGACGCGCGGCCAGGTGGCCAAGCCGCCGCGCCCGTGGCTCGGCGCCTTCTCGGCCGAGTCGAACGGCATTGTCATGGTAATGAGCGTCACCGAAGGCGGCCCCGCCGCCAAGGCCGGCCTGCGCCAGGGCGACATCATCTCGGACGTGCGCGACGGCGAAGTGGATGGTCTCGCCGACTTCTACCGCAAGCTGTGGGAAAACCCGGCCGGCGCCGAGATCCCGCTCAGGGTGGTGCGCAACGGGCGTGAAACCTGGCTGCGGGTGAAATCGGCGGATCGCAACAGCTTTCTGAAGAAGCCACATTTGCAGTGAGGCTCACTCCCCGCAAGCCGAAAACCCGGTGCCCGTGTTCCACTCAGCAAACGGGATGACCGCACCGTCGACCGACACGGTCTTGCGCACCGTCTTCCCGTCAGGCTGTTGCTTGCTGCTTTTGCCCTTGCCGGTCAGCACATTGTAGTCGCAGCTGCTTTTGGCATTGTCCTTCAAGGCGTCGTCATGTTCGTAGGTAAAGCCGGCGACGATGAAGGCGCCTTCGCGCCAGGCGATGGTCAGCGTCTGGTTGGTGCGCTCGCTGCCTTGCGGCATCGCCGGCAGATAGAACTTCATCGAGCCGTTGGGCAGCACAGTCAGCTCCGGCTCGGTGTCGGAGTTCTCGTAGCCCGGCCGGTCGTAACCGTTCCATTCGCCGAAGACCTGCTCGCGCACCACGCCCGCCGGCTTGAGATAATTGTGCTCCTTATCCCCAAGGAAGAAATGCACGTCCATCGGGTCGCTGGGCTGGGTCTCGACGATCATCACCAGGTCGGTGACGCCATCGCGGTTGAAGTCGCCGGTGGCGGCGGTGATGATCTTCTGGCTTTCGATCGGTTCGGCCATGGCCGAGGTCGACAGCAACAGCGCAAGCCCGAACAATATGGATCGCATGGCATTCCCCCCGAATTGCAGTCTGCCTTGCCCGGCTCGACCAACGGGGATGCAGCGCGCTTTGCGACATTTCGCGCAGGGAAACCTGCCACGGGCGTTGGCTGAGGCGCAAGCCACCTTGGCCAAGGTTTGCTACGAGGTCCCGCTGCTGCTTTATTCGAGGATGAGGAGGAAGGACGCTAGTGCTCGCAAAAGGAAAATCCGCCTGATGGCGCCGGTCAAGGTCGACCCCGACAAGTTACACGAATTCTCGGATCCGGAGAGCTTCTACGCCTGGCTCGGCCAGCATCACGCCAAGGAGACCGAGGTGTGGATCAAGGTCCACAAGGTGGGTTCCGGCTTGCCGTCGATTACGCCGAAGCAGGCCATCGACGTCGTGCTGTGCTTTGGCTGGATCGACGCCGTACGCAAGGGCTTTGACGACAAGAGCTTTCTGCAGCGCTACACGCCGCGCGGCAAGAAGGGCACCTGGAGCCAGATCAATGTCGACAATGTCGCCCGCCTGATCGCGGAGGGTCGGATGACCGAACATGGGCTGAAAGAGGTCCAGGCGGCCAAGGCTGACGGCCGCTGGGACCGTGCCTATGCCAGCGGCAAGGACATGAAAATTCCCGACGACCTGCAGGCCGCGATCGATGCCGAACCCAAGGCAAAAGAAATGCTGGCCAAGCTCAGCGCCCAGAACCGCTTCGCGCTGGCCTTCCGCACGCACAACATGAAGACCGAGGCCGGCCGCAGGAAGAAGATCGAGACCTTCGTCGAGATGCTGAAGCGCGGCGAGACGATCTACCCGCAGGGCAGGAAATGACCGCGGGCCGCCTCGATCGAGACCGCCCGCAACGGGAATGAGGCGCTACCGGCCGAGATCGAGCGCCGCCGTCAGGTCGCCCATCGGCGGCTGGTCGTTGTTGCGCAGCGCCTTGTCGCGAGCGACGATGCCGGGAAGCACCGGCAGGTCGTAGCGCGCGGTGATGAAGCGCAGGATCGACGTCGTGTCATATTGCGTGTGGTCGACTGTTCCCATCTTCGCAAAGGGCGAGATGATCATCGCCGGGATGCGGTTGCCCGGTCCCCAGCGGTCGGCCTTGGGCGGTGCGACATGATCCCAGAAACCGCCATTCTCGTCATAGGTGACGACAACCAGCATATGGCCCCATTGCGGGCTCTTCTCGAGGTGGGAGACAAGATCGGCGAGATGCTGGTCGCCGCTGGCGACATCGGCATAGCCGCCATGCTCGTTGAGATTGCCCTGCGGCTTGTAGAAGCTGACCGCAGGCAGCTTGCCGTCGTCGATGTCCTTGATGAACGCCACACCGTCCAAACCGCCGTCCTTCAGATGCTCGGCGCGCGCGGCCGTGCCCGGCGCATAGGCGGCGAAATAATTGTAGGGCTGGTGGTGGAACTGGAAGTTCGGCACCGGCGTCGCGTTCTTGCCGTCGAGCGCGGCCTGCCAGGCACCGGAATACCAAGCCCAGCTGACGGCCCTCAGCGACAGCAGGTCGCCGATGGTAATCTCGTGCTGCGGCGGCAGCGTGGTGGGCTGAGCCGGGTCGGCCATTGCCTTGTCGCCGCCTTCGGCCGGCCTGTTGGCGCTCGGCTGATAGGGCGGCTGCATGGTGTTGACGGCGTAGAAGTCCGGCGTGATGGCGCCGTCGTTGACGAATTTCGGCGCGCCGCCGAGTGCCGAGGGCGGCGAGTTGTCGGCAACCTTCAGCGTCTTGCCGTCGGCGTCGACCACCGCGATCTGGCCCTTGACCGGGCTGGTGTCGGCATGGGGATAGACCGGCGCGCAGGCGCAGGCGAGCATGATATGATTGAGGAAGGAGCCGCCGAAGGCGCCCTGGAAGAAATTGTCGGCCAGCACGTATTTTTTCGCCACCTCCCACATCGGCAGCACCGAGCCGTCATAGTGACCCATGACGAGGCCACCCGAATCCGCCCAGGCGACGAACTTGTCGTTGCGTCCGCCGTCGATCTGCATCTGCTCCTGGTAGAAGCGGTGCCAGAGGTCGCGGGTGATGACATCGGTCTTCTCGTTGAAGCCTTTGGGATCGTCGATCGAGAAGCTGGCGTTGGCCAGATGCGCCGACTGCGCCTCGGTCACCGGCGGTGTCACGCCTTTGGCGGTCAGGCCGCCCCAGGCGGGCGGCAGCTCGGCAAGCGGCTTGCCGTCGCGGTCGAACTGGCGCGCCTGGTCTGGCGTCAGGTTCGCCAGGCCGTTGGCGCCGGGAAAGCCGCCATAGAGATTATCGAAGCTGCGGTTCTCGGCATAGATGACGACGACGGTGTCGATCTTTTCGAGGCCGGCGGGTGCGGCGCTGGCCGCCGTGGCCAATGAAGCCAGGCCTGAGCCGGCCAGAAAAAGAGAATTGAGGAGCTTGAGCCTAGTCATGGGGAGTACCTCGTGGCTGGGTTGGCTGGAGGAGCAATGCCTGGCGCGGGGGGCGACGAACCAGCAGGGATGGGAGCTACTTCCGTGCCTTGTCACCTTTGTGACATTTTCCGTCCTGGCGAACACGGTTTCGTGAGGGAGAGAACCGGTCATCAATCCGTTGCAGTGGCTACTTATGTCCAGAGCAAAATCGGACTGAACCTCTATGATTGCGGCACGACGCAAACGCCTGACGATCGCGATCGCCGCGGCATCGATGCTGGGCCTCGCCATGGTCTCGAACGCGGTCCTTGCCGGACCGGATGGCGTACATCCTGGGGGTGGTGTCCGCCCCGGGCCGATGTCGCGCGCCGAGGCCTATGCCAGGGCCGCTGCCCTGACGGGGCTCGGCAGAAAAATGTTCTTCGATCGCTCGCTGTCGGCCTCCGGCCTGCAGGCCTGCTCGTCCTGCCACGATCCGCACCATGCCTTCGGCCCAGCATCGGTGGCGCCGGTCGAAATGGGCGGACCGAAGATGGACCGGCCCGGCCTACGCGCCGTGCCGTCGCTTCGCTATCTGCAGGCGGTGCCGGCCTTTACCGAGCATTTCTACGATTCCGACGACGAAGGCGATGAAAGCGTCGACAACGGGCCGACCGGCGGCCTGACCTGGGACGGCCGCGCCGACCACGGCAGCGACCAGGCACGCATCCCACTGCTGTCGCCCTTCGAGATGGCCAACAAGGATGCCGGCGCGGTCGCGGCCGAACTGCGCAAGGCGCCCTATGCCGGCGAGCTCAAGATGGTCTTCGGCGACAAGGTGTTCGACGATCCGAACAGCACCTTCGACGCCGCCGTCGAGGCGCTCGGCACCTTCGAGCAGAGTGCTGCCGATTTCTATCCCTATTCCAGCCGCTACGATCGCTTCCTCGCCGGCAAGGCGGCACTGTCGGCGCAGGAAATGCGTGGCCGCGCGCTGTTCGAAGACGAAGCCAAGGGCAATTGCGCCAGCTGTCACCTGAGCGAACCGGCCAATGACGGCGAGCCGCCGCAATTCACCGATTTCGGCTTCCTCGGCATCGGCGTGCCGCGCAATCCGGCCATTCAAGCCAATGCCGATCCGGCCTATTTCGATCTCGGCCTCTGTGGCCCGCTGAGGACCGATCTCAAGGGCAGGGCGGAGTATTGCGGCCTGTTCCGCACGCCGACGCTGCGCAACGTGGCGTTGAAGCAGAGTTTTTTCCACAACGGCTACTTCCATGCGCTACGCGACGCCGTCGCCTTCTACGCCACGCGCGACACCGATCCCGGCCGCTGGTACCCGAAAAATGCCGACGGCACGGTCCGGCAGAATGACGACCTGCCCAAAGCCTATTGGGCCAACCTCAACCAGGATCCGCCCTTCGGCAAGAAGCCCGGCGGCAAGCCGGCGCTGACCGATCCTGAGATCGACGACATCGTCGCCTTCCTGCAGACGCTGACCGATGCCGACCAACAGCCTGGTGCGCCGGTGCAGTGAGCGGCCGGCACCGCCAACAGCGTCGACGCTTGGAGACGGGCAGGCCAGCGAGCAGCTTCACGCAGTCGTGACCCGCCGGCCGGGGTAGGGCGCGCGGTATGCTACGAAAATAGCATTCTCGCAGCTTTGGGGTGGATGCTAGGGTCACTGCCCGTGCACCCAAGGCACG
The DNA here is from genome assembly GCF_003601975.1 of Mesorhizobium waimense. Taxonomy (GTDB): domain Bacteria; phylum Pseudomonadota; class Alphaproteobacteria; order Rhizobiales; family Rhizobiaceae; genus Mesorhizobium; species Mesorhizobium waimense. The sequence goes on along the minus strand of NZ_QZWZ01000015.1, from coordinate 90,715 downwards.
CAGCGGCATGATCCCGCAAGACGGAGGCATAGTGAGCGGGACGCTGCCCGTATTCCCAGAAATCGGACGGTACAGTTGAACCATTGCGAGGCTGCCGCGTTTGCTGCGGTTGGTCACAAGGGAGGAAACCCAGTGAAAGCATCCTATCTCGTCTCGGTCGCGCTGCTTGCGGCGACCGCCATGCCCGCGGCAGCGGGCGAAATTTCCGACGGCAAGGTCAAGATTGGCATCCTCAACGACCAGTCGGGCGTCTATGCCGATTTCGGCGGCAAATGGTCCGTCGAGGCTGCCAAGATGGCGGTCGAGGATTTTGGAGGCAAGGTCCAGGGCGCGCCGATCGAAATCATCAGCGCCGACCACCAGAACAAGCCGGACATCGCTTCCAACATAGCGCGCCAGTGGTACGACACCGAGCAGGTCGATGCGATCATGGAGCTCACCACGTCCTCGGTGGCGCTCGCCGTCCAGGGGCTTTCCAAGGAAAAGAAGAAGATCGACATCGTCACCGGCGCCGCTTCAACCGAGCTAACCGGCAAGCAGTGCTCGCCCTATGGTTTCCACTGGGCCTACGACACGCACTCCCAGGCCGTCGGCACCGGCGGCGCGCTGGTGCAGCAGGGCGGCGACAACTGGTACTTTATCACCGTCGACTACGCCTTCGGCTATTCGCTCGAAGAGCAGACCGCCAAGCTCGTCAAGGATCGCGGCGGCAAGGTGCTTGGCGAGGTGCGCTATCCGCTGGGCTCCACCGATTATTCGTCCTTCCTGCTGCAGGCGCAGTCCTCCGGCGCCAAGGTCATCGGGCTGGCCAATGCCGGCCTCGACACCTCCAACTCGATCAAGCAGGCGGCCGAGTTCGGCATCGTCGCAGGCGGCCAGCGGCTGGCGGCACTTTTGTTTACGCTGGCCGAAGTGCACGGGCTCGGCCTGCAGGCGGCGCAGGGCGTCGTGCTGACCGAAGGCTATTACTGGGACCGTGATGACAAGAGCCGCGATTTCGCCGACCGCTTCTTCAAGCGCACCAACCGGATGCCCAACATGATCCAGGCCGGTACCTATTCGGCGGTGTCGCAGTATCTGAAGGCCATCGACAAGGCCGGCACCGACGAGACCGAGGCCGTCGCCAAGCAATTGCATGAGATGCCCGTCGACGACGTCTTCACCGCCAACGGCAAGGTGCAGGCTGACGGCTCCATGGTGCACGACATGTATCTCTATCAGGTCAAGAAGCCCGAGGAGAGCAAGAAGGACTGGGACTACTACACCTATCTGGCGACCATTCCAGGTGACCAGGCCTTCATGAAGGCCGAGGAAAGCGGCTGCCCGCTCGTCGCCAAGTGAAGACGGCAACCGCCGCGGCCGTCCAGCCGGACGGTGATCAGGATGTACCGCGGGTGGTGCTTTCCGCCCGCGGCCTTCGGCGCGACTTCGCCGGCTTCGTCGCGGTCAACAGTGTCGATCTCGACGTTCATCACGGCAAGATCCACGCGCTTATCGGGCCGAACGGCGCCGGCAAGACCACGATCTTCAACCTGTTGACCAAATTCCTGCAGCCGACCAGCGGCAGGATCGAGCTGCTCGGTACCGACATCACCCGGACCTCGCCGGCAAAGGTTGCGCGCATGGGCCTGGTCCGGTCGTTCCAGATATCGGCGATCTTTCCGCATCTCAGCGTGCTCGACAATGTGCGCGTCGCGCTGCAGCGGCCGAGCGGGCTGGGCTTCCAGTTCTGGCGCTCGCTGTCAGCACTCGACGAACTGACGCCACGGGCACGCGAACTTCTCGGCATCGTCGGCCTCGACGATGCTGCGAACCGGCTCGCCGGCGATCTGTCCTATGGCAGGAAGCGCGTGCTCGAAATCGCCACCACGCTGGCGCTCGATCCAAAAGTGCTGCTGCTCGACGAGCCGATGGCCGGCATGGGGCACGAGGATGTCGGCACGATCTCCGGCATCATCCGTTCGTTGGCTCGCGACCGGGCCGTGCTGATGGTCGAGCACAATCTGACCGTCGTCGCCGACCTTTGCGACTGGATCACCGTCATGCAGCGCGGGCAGGTGCTCGCCGCCGGCGACTACGCGACCGTAAGCCAGGACGAGCGCGTCAGGATCGCCTATATGGGGACGGAGCATGAGTGAGCCGCTGCTTGCCGTGCGCGATCTCCACGCCTGGTACGGCGAAGGCCATGCGCTGCATGGCGTGAACCTCGATGTCTTTCGCGGCGAGACCGTGACCCTGCTTGGCCGCAACGGCGTCGGCAAGACCACCACCTTGCGTGCCATCATGGGGCTGGTCCGCAAGCGCACGGGTAGTGTCGTCTTCAACGGTAAGGACCTGATCGGCCTGCCCTTGCACCGCGTTGCCCATCAGGGCATCGGCTTCGTGCCCGAGGAGCGCGGCATCTTCGCCACGCTGACGGTCGACGAGAACCTGATCCTGCCGCCGGTGGTGGCCAAGGGCGGCATGAGCGTCGACGAGATTTTCGATCTCTTCCCCAACCTCAAGGAGCGCCGCAACAGTCCGGGCACAAGGCTGTCCGGCGGCGAGCAGCAGATGCTGGCCATCGCCCGCATCTTGAGGACGGGCGTGCAGATGCTGCTGCTCGACGAACCGACCGAAGGCCTTGCCCCGGTCATCGTGCAGCGCATCGGCGAATTGCTGGCGACCTTGAAGAAGCGCGGCATGACCATCCTGCTCGTCGAGCAGAATTTCCGTTTCGCCGCTCGCATCGCCGACCGCTTCTATTTGATGGAGCACGGCAAGGTGCTGGAGGGGTTCGCGGTTGGCGAGCTCAACGTGCACACTGAACTGCTGCACGAAGTGCTTGGAGTATGATGGCGCCATGACGATGATCTTCGGCATCCCCATCCAGGCCCTGCTCGGGCAACTGCTGGTCGGGCTGATCAACGGCTCCTTTTACGCCATGCTGAGTCTGGGTCTGGCCGTCATCTTCGGCCTTCTGCGCATCATCAATTTCGCCCACGGTGCGCTCTATATGTTCGGCGCCTTCATCGGCTACCTGCTGCTCGTCCATCTCGGCATCGGCTACTGGCCGGCGCTCGTCCTGGTGCCATCAGCCGTCGGCCTGTTCGGCATGGCGGTCGAGCGCGCGGCGCTGTCGCGGCTCTATAGAATCGATCCGCTCTACGGCCTGCTCTTCACCTTCGGCATGGCGCTGGTCATCGAAGGCGTGTTCCGGTTCTACTACGGCGTCTCGGGCAATCCCTATGCCGTGCCGGCGCTGCTTGCCGGCGGCACCAATCTCGGCTTCATGTTCCTGCCCAATTATCGCGGCTGGGTGGTGCTGGCTTCTCTGATCGTCTGCATTGGCACATGGCTCTTGATCGAGAAGACCAGGCTCGGCTCCTATCTGCGCGCCGCGACCGAGAATCCCGAGCTGGTCCAGGCCTTCGGCGTCAACGTGCCGCTGCTCTTGACGCTCACCTACGGGCTGGGCGCCGCCCTTGCGGGGCTTGCCGGCATCCTGGCCGCGCCCGTCTACCAGGTCAGCCCATTGATGGGGTCGGATCTCATTATCGTCGTCTTTGCCGTCGTCGTGATCGGCGGCATGGGCTCGATCCTCGGGGCCATCGTCACCGGCTACATGCTTGGCCTCGCGGAGGGTCTGACCAAGGTGTTCTATCCCGAGGCATCAAACCTCGTCGTCTTTGTCATCATGGCGATCGTGCTTCTGCTGCGGCCGGCCGGCCTGTTCGGAAGGGATGCCTGAGATGAGCGAGCTGACGCTTCAGGAAAGACGCACTGCTGCCTCCGTGCGGCTGGAATGGGGCCTGGTGGCGCTGGGCGTATTGGCGCTGATTGCCGCGCCATTCTTCATCTACCCGATCTTCGTCATGAAGATGCTGTGCTTCGCGCTGTTTGCCTGCGCCTTCAACCTGCTGCTCGGCTACACCGGGCTGCTGTCCTTCGGCCACGCCACCTTCTTCGGCGGTGCCGCCTATCTCTGCGCCTATGCCGTCAAGGCATGGGGCTGGCCGCCCGAGGCAGGCATCCTGCTCGGCATGGGCGGCGCAGCACTGCTCGGGCTGGTGATGGGCTTCCTCGCCATCCGCAGGCAAGGCATCTACTTCGCCATGATCACGCTGGCGCTGGCGCAGATGTTCTACTTCTTCTGCGTCCAGGCGCCGTTTACCGAAGGCGAGGACGGCATCCAGGGCGTGCCGCGCGGAACTCTGTTCGGCATCGTCGACCTGAACGTCACGATGAACATGTACTATGTCGTGCTCGCCATCTTCCTGATCGGCGTGTTCGCCGTCTGGCGCATCGTCAATTCGCCCTTCGGCATGATCCTGCGCTCGATCCGCGAGAACGAGAACCGCGCCATCTCGCTCGGCTATTCGGTCGGCCGCTACAAGCTCGCCGCCTTCGTCATGTCGGCGGCACTTGCCGGGCTTGCCGGTGCTACCAAGGCAATCGTCTTCCAGTTCGCTACGCTCACCGACGTGACCTGGCAGATGTCGGGTGAGGTGATCCTGATGAACCTGCTCGGCGGCATCGGCACCATGGTCGGTCCGGTCGTTGGCGCCGGCCTCGTCGTCGGCCTGGAAAACACCTTGGCCACCTCGGGCTTCCCGGTGACCATCGCCACCGGCCTGATTTTCATGGTCTGCGTGCTCATCTTCCGCCGCGGCATCGTCGGCGAAATCTACGCGCGCTGGCTGGCGCCGGCGGCAGACGGCGGCGATAAGGGCTGATCACCCCAACGGCACTTCCAGCCCGACCTTCACCCGGTCCATGGCGACGAAGGTGCGGAAGCGTTTGACGTTGTTGTTTTCGAAGAACAGCCGCCTGGTCAGCGCCTCGTAGTCGGCCATCGTCGCGACCGTCACGACGAGGATGAAATCGGCATCTCCCGTCACATAGTAGCATTGCTGCACCTCGGGCACTGCAACGAAGCTGCGCTTGGCGGCGTCGATCAATTCGGCGCGCTCGCTTTCCACCTCCACCTCTACGAACAGCGTGATCGGATGGCCGACCTTGGCCGGGTCGACCAGCACGACATTGGCGCGGATGATACCGGTTTCCTCCATCCGCTTGATGCGCCGTTGCACGGCCGGCGCCGAGAGATTCACGGCCTCGCCGATGACACGCTGCGGGGTGGTGTTGTCCTTTTGCAGGATGGCGAGGATGGCGCGGTCGAAGCTGTCGAGGCTTTGCGAAGCGGGCATGGCGACATCCAGACGAAACAAACTTGCAATCAGATGGTCAAAACAGAGCGCAATTCTCATCTGCCTTGCAATAGATTTCAGCCACTCAACGGAAAAAGACCATGGTGCTGCTCAACCGTCACCCCGAACACCGTCAGCCCCTGGCGTCCGCCGATGCGGTATCGCTTGGGGTGGCCGGAGCCACTGAGGCCGAGGGCTTCCTCGGCTTGCGCGAAAACCATGCCGAAACGCCGCAGCATTCCCTGCCGGCACTCGCGGCCGAGCTCGGCATCGGCGCGCTCCACGTCAAGGACGAGGGGCAGCGGCTGGGCCTCGGCAGCTTCAAGGCGCTGGGCGGCTCCTATGCCGTCATCCGGCTGGTGCTGGAGGAGGCGGCAAAACGGCTCGGCCGGACCGTCGATGTCACGGAGCTGAATGAACCCGGCGTGCGTGCCATTGCCGCCGGCATGACCTTCGTCTGCGCCACGGACGGCAATCACGGCCGCTCGGTGGCGCAAGGCGCCGGCCTGGTCGGCGCCCGCTCGGTGGTCTTCGTCCATGCCGGCGTCAGCGGCGAGCGCGTCGCCGCAATCGCCCGTTTCGGCGCCGAGATGGTGCGGGTCGATGGCGGCTACGACCATTCGGTCAGGCAAGCCGCCGAGGTCGCCGTCGCGCGCGGCTGGACCGTCGTCTCCGACACATCCTGGCCAGGCTACGAGCGCATTCCGGGACTGGTCATGCAGGGCTACACGGTGATCGTGCGCGAGGCGCTGCGGCATTTGCCCAAGCCACCCACCCATGTCTTCCTGCAAGCCGGCGTCGGCGGTTTCGCTGCGGCGATCGCCGGTCATCTGGCGATTGTGCTCGGGGAGGCGCGACCGATGGTGACGGTGGTCGAGCCCGCCCGCGCCGCCTGCATCTTCGCGACAGCCGAGGCCGGGCGTCCGGTGAAGATCGCGCATGACCGGCCAACCGTCATGGCAATGCTCGAATGCCATGAGCCGTCACCGGTCGCCTGGCGCGTGCTGGCGAGGGTCGGCGATGCCTTCATGACCGTCGAGGAGGACGATGCGGTGGCGGTGATGAACCGGCTGGCGCGGCCTCAGGGCGGCGATCCGGCAATCGTCTCCGGCGAGAGCGGCGGGGCAGGGCTCGCCGGGCTGATCCGCGCCGCCGCGTCGCCGGACACGCGGGCAGCACTCGGCCTCGATGAAGGTTCCCGTGTGCTGATCATCAACACCGAAGGCGCCACCGATCCCGGCCGCTATGCCGAGCTGGTCGGCATGGTGCCAGACGATGTCCTGCTGCAAACTGCGGAAAGCTGAAAGGGGCAACGATGGCCGGGCTCGATCAGGAAAACCTTCACCGCGAGATGACCGCGTGGCGGCACGACCTCCACGCCCATCCCGAGTTCGGCTTCGAGGAGAAGCGCACCTCGGCCTTCGTCGCCAAGAAACTGCGCGAATTCGGGCTGGAGGTCGCCGAAGGCGTCGGCGGCACCGGCGTCGTCGGCACGCTGACCAAGGGCAGCGGCAACCGCGCGATCGCCTTACGCGCCGACATGGACGCCTTGCGCATCGCCGAGCAGGGCACGAGGGACTACCGCTCGCTAACCCCAGGCACCATGCATGCCTGCGGCCATGACGGGCACACGTCGATGCTGCTCGGTGCCGCCAAGCTGCTGGCCGCTGAAGGCGGCTTCGACGGCACGGTCCGCTTCATCTTCCAGCCGGCCGAGGAATGGGGCAGGGGCGCGCTCGCCATGCTGAACGACGGGCTGCTCGAGCGCTTCCCCTTCGAGGAGATTTTTGGGCTGCACAACATGCCGGGCCTGCCTGTCGGCCATTTCGAGACCCGCCCCGGACCGATCATGTCGGCGGAGGACAATTTCGAGATCGTGCTGAAAGGCGTCGGCGGCCATGCGGCGCGGCCGCATTCCGGCAGCGAGACGCTGATAGCCGCCTGCGCTTTAGTCACCGCCCTGCAGACCATCGTCTCGCGCCGGCTGAGCCCGGCCGATATCGGCGTCGTGTCGGTCACCGAGCTGATCACCGACGGCATACGCAACGCGCTGCCGGGGCTGGCCCGTATCCTCGGTGACGCCAGGAGTTTTCGGCCCGAAGTCAGCGCCGAGATCGAGAAGCAGATGCGTATCATCGCCGAAGGCACGGCGCTGGCCTACAACGTCGCGACCGAAGTCACCTACACGCGCGAATTCGTGCCGCTGGTCAACGATGTCGCGCTGGTCGACGAGGCGTTCGTTGCCGCCAGGAGCGTGCTGGCCGACAACGCCGTCGGCGTCGCGGCCGAGCCAATGACCGGCTCGGAAGACTTCGCCCGCTTCCTCGATCACGTGCCGGGATGCTTCGTCTTCCTCGGCAACGGTGACAGCGCGCCGCTGCATAATCCCGCCTACGACTTCAACAACGACGGCCTGCTGCATGGCGCCCTGTTTCATGCCGCCATCGCGCGACGGCGGCTGCCTGGCTGATCTCCCCCTGGGGCGCGATGAACAGCTCTGACCTTGCCGCGTCTTGCCATTGCTTTAATTTTAACGCATTGTTTTTATATATTTTTCCACTTCTTAATTAGAAATCGATCGCCGTGGTGGAAAAGTTTATACAGCATATTGAAATATAATAATTTTCCACTACCTGCATAAGAAATATGCCAAAGAGTGGAAAATGACTCTTAGAAACCTGACAGGCGAGCAAAGGCGGCAATTCATAGACACCCAGCAGGTCTATGAGGCCTGGCTGGGTGCCGAGGATGAGCGTCAGCGACGCTTCGTGGGCAGCATGCGTTGGGTCGAGCGCAACGGCGCCGACTACCTCCTGCGGAAGATAAGGCAGGCCGAGACCTCGCTTGGGCCCAGAAGCGAACGGACGGAAAACGCTTTCGCCGCGTTCTCCGAGGGCAGGCAGCGCAACAAGGATCTGCAGGCCGGCCTGTCAGATCGTTTGGACAGCCTGGCCAAGGTCAATGTGGCCATGGCATTGGGACGGGTGCCGACGATCGCGGCGCGGATATTGAGGCGTTGCGCCGAGACGAATCTGCTGGGAAGGCAGCTATTCGTCGTCGGCACGAATGCCCTGTTCGCCTACGAGGCATTGGCGGGCGTCCAGATATCCAGCGACCTCGTCGCAACCGGCGATATCGACCTGCTCCTGGATTCACGCCGTCGTATCAGCTTCGTCACCGAGGAGAAAATAACGCAGTCCGGGTTGATCGGTGTCCTGCGGAAAGTGGATAAATCCTTCAAACCGCTTCAGCCCAGAGCTTTCAGGGCAACGAACCGGGATGGCTATCTGGTCGACCTCATTCGGCCGCAGGCAAGGAATGTTCTCAAGGACAAGGCGCCGACATCGATCACCTCGATTGCCGATGATCTCGAGGGCGCGCCCATGGATGGGCTGCAATGGCTCATCAACGCGCCGAAGACGGACGCCACCGCGATCGACGAGCGCGGCTATCCCGTAAAGATACCGACGATCGATCCTCGCATCTTTGCGCTTCACAAGGCCTGGCTGGCCCAACGGCCCGACCGATCCGCGGTGAAGGCGACCCGCGATCGGGAGCAGTCGATCGCCGCCGCCCTCATTGCCAAGCAATATTTGAACCTTCCGCTGGACAGCGAGTACCTCGGAGGGTTCCCGGCGCCGCTTCGGGAGGCGGCCGTTTCGACGCTCCCGCTAGACAATCCGCCGGGGCCTTCCGAAGACTCGCCAACCGAGCCCAACTGGTAGCGGCAGCGTCGCGTTGCACTGTTTGCGAGCGCCGGCTCCTACGCCGCGTCACCCGTCTTCTCGATCTCCTGCAGATAAAAGATCTTGCTCGGCTGCAGATGGTCGACGCAGAGCTGGGCCAGCACCCAGTTGTCCTTACGCTTCATCGCCTCGATCATGAACCAGTGGTGCTGGCGCGAGACTTCGAGCTTGTCGCGGTCGGCAAGGGAATTCGCCCGCACCGGCAGGCTGAGGCGCATATAATGGTCGATCGACGACACCAGGTAATCATTGCCGCAGGCCGAGAACATGGTCAGGTGGAACCGGTCGTTGGCCTCGTGGATGCCGCGCAGATAGTGGGCGTCGACATGGGCGCTGTAGACGCGGTGGATCTCCATCAGTTCCGCGATCAATGCATCGCTCGCCGGCAGCGGTATCATCAGCGCCGCCTGGCGCTGCAACAGCTCGCGCACCTCGTAGATCTGTCGCACCTCGTCCGGCGAAAGCCGCCGCACCATCGCGCCCTTGTTGCGCTCGCGGGTGACGACGCCCAGTTTTTCCAACTGGTAGAGCGCCTGGCGGATGGTGTGGCGCGAGACCGGGAAGCGGGCGAGCAGCACATCCTCGACCAGCCGCGTGCCCGGCGCCAGCTTGCCGAAGATGATGTCTTCCTCCAGCGCCTTAACGACGTCGGCTTCCTTGCCGCCATAGTCCGCCATGTTGAGCATTGTGTCGTTCTCGCGCCGTCTTGTGGACCACTCTAGCCGCAGAGCGAGCCTTCCCGCAACTGGAGCGGACACTTCATATCATCGATAATATGGCGCGCGTGACGACGGGAATGGCTCTGTTTTATGCCTCATGTAGAAATCAGAGACGCAGATTATTGACAATCTTAACTGCTTGTCTAATGGTGCCACGTCAGCGGCGGCCCTCGCTCCGGCGATGCGACCCCGAATGTCAGCGCAAATTGAGTCCACAGGTGTCGATTGGTCTATCGCGGCCTCAGAAAGGGAGTGACCAGCTACGGCGATGCGGCCTTTTCGCTGTTTTTGCGCAAGGCCTTCATCAAGGCCGCCGGCTACTCCGACGATGCGCTCGACCGGCCGATCGTCGGCGTCGTCAACACGGAAAGCGACTACAATCCCTGCCACGGCAACGCGCCGCAGCTGATCGAGGCGGTCAAGCGCGGCGTCATGCTGTCCGGCGCGCTGCCGATGGTGTTCCCGACCATCTCGATCCACGAGTCCTTCGCCCATCCGACCTCGATGGTGCTGCGCAATCTGATGGCGATGGACACCGAGGAGATGATCCGGGCGCAGCCGATGGATGCGGTGGTCGTCGTCGGCGGCTGCGACAAGACGCTGCCGGCGCAGATCATGGGCGCGATCAGCGCCGACCTGCCGACGGTCGTGGTGCCAGTCGGGCCGATGGTGGTCGGCCACCACAAGGGCGAGACGCTCGGCGCCTGTACAGACTGCCGCCGGCTCTGGTCGGGGCACCGGGCCGGCGAGATCGACGCTGCCGAGATCGACTTGGTCAATGGCCGGCTGGCCCCGTCTGTCGGCACCTGCATGGTGATGGGCACCGCCAGCACCATGGCCATCATCGCCGAGGTGATCGGCCTCGCCGTGCCCTATGCCGCTTCGATCCCGGCGCCGCTGGCCGAACGCGTCCGTTCGGCCGAAGCGTCGGGCCGGGTCGCCGCCGCCCTTGCCGTCAGCGGCAGGCCGTTTCCGAGCGAACTCGTCACCCCTGCGGCATTGCGCAACGCCATGGTCGTCATGCAAGCGATCGGCGGCTCCACCAACGGCATCATCCATCTGGCGGCGATTGCCGGCCGGGCAGGGCACGCGATCGATCTCACCGAATTCGACAGGATTGGTCGCGAGGTGCCGGTGCTGGTCGACCTGAAGCCGTCGGGCGAGCACTACATGGAACATTTCCACGACGCGGGCGGCGTGCCGCGGCTGCTCGCCGAACTCACCGGCTTCCTCGATCTCACCGTGCCCGTCATCGGCGGCGGCATGCTGGCCGACAGGGTGATGAGGCGCGAGGACATGCATGACCAGCACGTCATCCGGCCGCTCGGGCGGCCGCTGAAATCGCAAGGCGCCATGGCCGTGCTGTCGGGCAATCTCTGCCCGCGCGGCGCCGTCATCAAGCATTCGGCGGCGTCGCCGGCGCTAATGCAGCATACCGGCCGCGCCGTGGTCTTCGAATCGGTCGCCGACCTTGCCGAGCGCATCGACGATCCCAATCTCGACGTCGCCGCCGACGATGTGCTGGTGCTGCGCAATGCCGGGCCGAAGGGCGCGCCCGGCATGCCGGAGGCCGGCTACATTCCGATCCCGAAGAAGCTCGCCGCCGAAGGCGTCAAGGACATGGTCCGCCTGTCCGATGCGCGCATGAGCGGCACCGCCTTCGGCACCGTCATCCTGCATGTTTCGCCGGAAGCCGCCGCCGGCGGGCCGCTTGCTCTGGTGCGCAACGGCGACCGGATCAAGCTGGATGTCGCCGGGCGGCGGATCGACGTTCTCGTCGACGACGCGGAACTGGTCAGGCGCGCCGCCGCGGCACGGCCCGCCGTCGAGCGGCCCGAACGCGGCTATGCCCAGCTCTACCACGACCATGTGCTGCAGGCCGACCAGGGCTGCGACTTCGATTTCCTGACGGCCGCGCCGGCCGCTGCCTCCGATATCGAGGAGGCCGCGCAATGAACGCGCATCCTCTGCCAGGGATAGAACCCCGCCAGTGTCTGCCGCCGCTGGCGCCGGTGCGGCGCAACGCTGGCCGGCTGCCGCCAGGAACCTGCGACACGCACGCCCATGTCTTCGGGCCGCTCGCGCGCTTCCCGCTCGACCCTGGCCGTGGCTATACGCCTTCGCCGGTCACCATTATCGACTACCGCCGGGTCATGGACGCCTATGGCATCGAGCGCGCGGTGCTGGTGCACCCGAGCGTCTACGGCTTCGACAACAGCGTGATGTTCGAAGCGCTGGAGACCATGCCCGACAGGCTGCGCGGCGTGGCGGTGATTTCGCCCAAGGCGCCGCAGACCCTGTTCGCCTGGGCGCATCGGCTCGGCGTGCGCGGCCTGCGCATCAATCCGCGCAATCCGGCCGGCCTGACGATGAAGGATTTTCCAGACGTCGCCGAGCGCATCAGACCGTTTGGCTGGCACATCCAGCTGCAGGTCAACATCGAGGATTTTTCCGATCTGGGCCACGTCGTCGGCGGTGCGGACGTGCCGGTCATCATCGACCATTTCGGCTTTCCCGACCTGGCGCTCGGCCCCGATGGCCGCGCCTTCGCCGAACTGGTTGAGTTCGCCGCCGCCGGAAAATGCATCGTCAAGATGTCGGCGCCGTATCGCGTCGCCCCCGATCGCTACGCCGCGCTCAAGCCTTTCGTCGAGCACCTCGTCGACCGCGCACCGGCCTCGCTGATCTGGGCGCTCGACTGGCCGCACACCGAATGCTTCGAGACGGTGCCCGACGACGGCGCCATTCTCGACCTTGTCTGGGACTGGCTGCCTTCGGAAGACCTGCGCCGTCAGGTGCTCGTCGACACGCCGCGCCGCCTGTTCTGGACGGACGACGAGCCCGCTCCAACCAAGGCCCCCGGATCCAAAGCATGAAGACCCTGAAAGGCGTCATTGCCGCCACGCCCACACCGCTCAATGCCGACCTGTCGATCGACATCGACCGCCTGATCGGCCATTGCCGCTGGCTTCTCGGCGAGGGCGGCTGCGACGGCATCAACCTGCTCGGCACCACCGGCGAGGCGACCTCTTTCTCGGTCGAGCAGCGCATCGCCGCCATGCGCGCTGTCGCGCAATCCGGCGTCCCGCTGCAGCGCATGATGGTCGGCACCGGCGCTTCGGCGCTCGCCGACGCGGTGGCGCTGACCAAGGCCGCGCGCGATCTGGGTTTCGCGGGCGCGCTGCTCCTGCCGCCCTTCTACTACAAGGGCATCGATGCCGAGAGCCTGGCCAACCATGTCGGCGAGGTGATTGCCAAGGCCGGCCCGTTCGGTCTGAAGATCTACCTCTACCACATCCCGCAAAACACTGGCGTGCCCTTCACCGCCGAGGCGATTGCGCGGCTGCGCGAGCGCTATCCCGACATCGTCGTCGGCCTCAAGGATTCTTCCGGCGACATCGCCTTCTCGCGTTCTTTGGCCGTGCAGTTCCCGGGCTTCGACGTCTTTCCGAGTTCCGAGGGCAGCCTGACCGAATGGAAGAGCTCGCGCTTTGCCGGCTGCATCTCGGCCACCACCAACGTCACCGGCGCGCTGTCGCAGATCGCCTGGTCGGATCCCGACAGCGAGAACGGCCGCCAGGCGGCGACCTCGGCGATGGCCATTCGCGGCGTGCTCGGCGGCTTTCCGCTGATGGCGAGCGTCAAGGCGGCATTGGCCGCAATGACCGGTGATGGCGGCTGGGAGCGGCTGATGCCGCCGCTGCGCCGCCTGTCGCCGGCCGAGCGGGCAGAGCTGTTTGCGCGGCTGGGCAAGACCGATTTCGCCGCAGAGCACGCGCCGGCCACGGCCGGCTGAGACACGGAGTCTACGAAGCAGAAAAGGGAGGTCCGTCGGAGGAGTTCGAAAATCCAGCGCGCCGGCCGGACCTCGGGCGCGCATCGCAGAAAACATCAACGGAGGAGAACGGAAATGAAAAGACGTACATTCATCGCACTCGCCGCGGCAGCGGCGGCAGCAACGACCATCAGTGTTTCGCCCGTCTTCGCGCAATCGAAGGAGATCGTCTATCTGGCGCCTGCGCTCGACGTGCCGTTCTGGCGCACCGTCGCCAAGGGCGTCGAGGCCGGCGCCAAGGAGGGTGGCTACACCTTCCAGGCGCTGGAGGCGCAGAACAACGCCCAGAAGCAGCTCACCAACGCGCAGGACGCGATCACCCGCGGCGTCGCCGGCATCGTCATTTCGCCGACCGATTCCTCGACGGCGCCGAGCGTCTTGAAGCTCGCCGCCGCCGCCAAGATCCCGGTCGTCATTTGCGACATCGGCACCACCGAAGGCGAATACGTTTCCTTCATCGCCTCCGACAATACGGCTGGCGCCAAGGGTGTCGGCGAGGCGGTGGCTGCCGCTGCCAAGGCCAAGGGCATGAAGGAAGCGCCTTACGGCATGATCACCATCTCGCTCGCCCGCATCAACGGCCAGAAGCGCACCGACGGCTTCAGATCGGCGATGGAGGCCGGCGGTTACGGCAAGGAGATCGCGCTGCAGCAGATGCAGGCCTACACGGCCGATGAATCCTTCAAATTCGCGCAGGACATGCTGACCGGCAATCCGAACCTGAAGGCGATGTTCATCGAAGCCGACACGCCGGCCATGGGTGCGCTACGAGCCATCAAGGCCAGCAACCGCTCCGGCGACATCATCGTCGGCGCCTTTGACGGCATTCCCGAATTCGTCGATCTCCTGAAGAGCGGCGAACTGACGGCGGCCGGCATGCAGCAGCCCTGGCTGATGGGCGAGACGGCGGCCAAGTCGCTGACCGAGCACCTTGCCGGCAAGACGCCGCCGAAGGAGGTCCTGGTGCCGGTGATGATCGCCACCAGCACCAACATCGAAGAGCTGCTTCCCGAAGCCAAGAAGAACGTCTTCGGCGAATAACACTGGCATGTTCCAATGCCGCGCCGGTGGTCCGGCGCGGCTTTCCAGCGAAGGCAAGATGCAGGCGGTAGCAGCGAAAGAAACTCTGTTCACGGCAAGCGGCGTCGAGAAATCGTTCGGCCGCACCCGTGCGCTCGCCGATGCTTCGATCACGCTAAGGCGCGGCGAGATCCACGCCCTACTCGGCGCCAACGGCGCCGGCAAGTCGACGCTGTCGCGCGTCATCTGTGGCCAGATCCTGCCGGATGCCGGCGACATCGCCTTCAGGGGCAAGCCGTTCTCGATCCGCCGTGCCCGCGACGCCATCGATGCCGGCATTTCGCTGGTGATGCAGGAAACCAGTCTCGCCCCCGATCTGTCGGTGGTCGAGAACATTTTTCTCCCTGAGCTCGGCCGGCCCGGCCTGACGCGTTTCGGCGAGATGCGACGGAAAGCCGAGGACATACTCTCCCGCCTCGGCCAGCGCGCGCAATTGCCGCTCGACGGCGACGTGCGCGCGCTTTCCGCCGCGCAGCGCCAGCTGGTCGAGATCGCCAAGGCGCTGGCGCTTGAATCCGACCTGATCATCTTCGATGAACCGACGGCATCGCTCAGCCCCGGCGAGGTCGAGCGTCTGTTCGACATCATGGTCAAGCTGCGCGACGAGGGCAGGGCGCTGGCCTTCGTCTCGCATCGGCTGGAGGAAGTATTCGCCGTCACCGACAAGGTCACGGTGCTGAGGGAAGGCCGTACCGTCGCCGCCGACGTCGCCACCGCGAAGCTGACCCAAACCGAGTTGATCCGCCACATGGTCGGCAGGGAGCTCAGCCAGATCTACATGGAGCGGGCGCCGAGCTCGCATGCCGAGAAGCCCGTCGTGCTCGAAGTCGAGAACCTGAAAAGCGCGCCGCTGGTCCGCGATGTCTCCTTCGGCCTGCGCCGCGGCGAGATCGTCGGTCTCGGTGGTCTGGTCGGCGCCGGACGCTCCGAGACGCTGGAAACAATATTCGGGCTGAGGCGCCGCGATGGCGGCTGGGTGCGCCTTAACGGCAAGCCGTTTGCACCACGCAAGCCCGCGCAGTCGATCCGCGCCGGCATCGGCTTCGTGCCGGAGGACCGCCGCCGCCAGAGCATAGTGCCGGACCTCAGCGTCAGGGAGAACCTTCTGCTCGCCCATCTCGGCGCCCATCGCGGCTTCGGGCTCGCCTACCGGCAGCGTGACCAGAAGGTTAGGGAATTGCTCGACATGCTCGGCCTGCCGGCGGACCGTCTGCTCGACGCCAGCATGCTGAACTTTTCCGGCGGCATGCAGCAAAAAATCATCATCGCCCGCTGGCTGATGCTCGATCCCGCCGTCATCCTGCTCGATGAACCGACCAAGGGCGTCGACATCGGCACGCGCTCCTCGATCTACGCCATGCTGCGCGCCATCGCCGACCGCGGCGTCGCGGTGCTGATCGTCTCTTCCGACTTCGACGAATTGCTCGGCATCTGCGAGCGCGTCGTCGTCATCAGCGACGGCATGTCGATCGCCGACATGCCGAGTGCTGTGCTGGACGAGGAGAAGCTGACGTTGCTGGCGGCGCCCCGCACCTCGATGGAGCGCAACGTCCGCTTTCTGCGCGACCTCGCCGCCACCTATCGCGGCGCCGCCTTCTGGGGACTGATCGAGGACGAGAAGCTGTTTTGCCTCAAGGTTGCGGTCGCTGACGACCGCGCTTCGCCAGGCTTCGGTAACGGTGCCGCCGTGGACTTTTCGCAGACGCGGATTCCGGCGGCACTTGCTGCTGCCAAATCGCAATTCGTCGCCGAGGCCCACGGCAAGCTGAACACCCTGATCGTCGATGTCGCGGGCTCGCGCGGTCACGCCATGGGCGCGGCCGGCCTCGTCCTGCCTTGCGACATCGATCCGCCCGACACCGCCAGATTGGCGGCCGCTATCCAGGCTCACTACGCTGCTCATGACTGACGCCGCCCACGACTGATAAGGAACGCCCCGCAATGGCCGCGAATGAAATGATAGGCATAGCCCGTCAGGCGAAGCCGCCACGGCAATGGCTCAAATGGCTGACTGCACGGCTGGAAGTCAGGATGCTGCTGCTTGCCATCCTGATCGCGGTGACGCTGTCGTTCGCCTCGCCCTATTTCCTCACCACCATCAACGTGCTGAACCTGCTCGACCAGTCGGTGGTCGTCGGCATAGTCGCCATCGGCATGACCTTCGTCATCCTCACCGGCGGCATCGACCTGTCCGTCGGTGCGGTGGCCGGGCTGACTGGCATCATCTTCGGCCTCGTCGTGCCTTCGCTCGGCCTGCCGGTCGGCGCCCTGGTGGCGATCGTCTGCGGCGGCCTGATCGGCCTCGTCTCGGGCGTCCTGATCAGCTATTTCGGCCTCGCCGCCTTCGTCGTCACGCTCGGCATGATGTCGATCGGCCGCAGCCTCTGCTACATCTTCTCCGGCGGCATCTCGATCTCGAACATCCCGGAGACGCTCAGCGACTTCGTCTACACCAAGGTCGCCTTCATCCCGATGAACGTCTTTGTCCTGCTCGTGCTCTACCTGCTTGCCTATCTCTATCTCGGCTACACCAAGGGCGGCCGCACCATCTATGCGATCGGCTCCAATGCCGAAGCCGCCAGAACCGCCGGCCTCAACGTCGTCGGCTACGCCATCCTGCCCTATGTCGTGTCCGGCGCGTTGTCGGCGGTGTCGGCGCTGCTGCTTGCCGGCAAGATCCTGTCGGTCGATCCTCTGGCAGGCAATCTGCTCGAACTCGATGCCATTGCCGCCGTCGTCATCGGCGGCGCCAGCCTGTTCGGCGGGCGTGGCTCGATCATCGGCACGCTGATCGGCGTCTTCATCATGGTGATGATCCGCAACGGCCTCAATCTGATGGGCGTCTCGCCCTTCTGGCAGGGCTCGGCGATCGGCGCCATCATCATCGCCGCCGTGCTGGTGGAAAGGCTGGTGAGCCGCCGGGGCGCCCGATGACATCGGCGCCTTACGCCGTCATCCGCCAGGAGCCGGCATGACCCTGCGCATCGGCATGATCGGCGCCGGCTGGGTGACGCGCCACCACCTCGATGCCTGGCGCGGCCTCGCCGACAGGGCTGAAGTGGTCGCCATCGCCGATCCGTCCGCCGAGGCGCGTAACACCCGTGCAGCCGACTACGGCATTGCCGGCATCCATGCCGACGCCGCCGCGATGCTGGCATCCGAGAAACTCGACGCCGTCGACATCGCCTCGCCGCGCGAATTCCATGCCGCCCATGTCCGGCTGTCGGCGCGGGCAGGACTGGCCATCCTCTGCCAAAAACCGCTGGCGCCGAGCTTTGCCGATGCGGAAGCACTGGTGGCCGAAATCGGCGGTCGCGTCCCCTTCATGGTGCACGAGAACTGGCGCTTCCGGCCGCATTACCGGCAGATCAGGCGCTGGCTGGATGAGACCGGAATCGGCCATCCGGTGCAGGCACAGATGAGCGTGCTGAGCAGCGGCCTGGTGCCGGATGCCGATGGCCAGCTTCCGGCACTGAAGCGTCAGCCGATGCTTGTTTCGCTGACCAGATGCTGGTCAAGGAAATCCTGATCCACCACATCGACACGCTGCGCTTCCTGTTCGGTGAACTCAGCCTGCGCTCCGCTTCGGTCGGCAGCGGCGATGCCGTGATCGGCGACGACCACGCGCTGCTGTCGATGGTCGCCCGCGATGGAACACCGGTTATCCTGCAAGGCAACCTCCAAGCCAGGGGCTATCCGGGCGAGGTCTTCGACCGGCTCGAGATCTTTTGCGAGCGCGGTCGTATCCTTCTGGAGCGCGACCGGCTCACGCTCGACGGCGAACGGTCCGAAACCGTGGCGATCGACCTGGCGGCGAACTACGCCGCATCCTATCGCGACACGATAGCGTGTTTTATCGACGGTCTGGCGGCGGGCCGCATCCTCGAAAACAGCCCCACCGACAATCTCGGCACGCTGCGCCTCGTCGACGAAGCCTATCGCTGGCGGCGCCCGACCTGATTTCCCGGTAACGGATTCTTCTCTGCTTTTGTGCACATTGTCGGCGACAGGGTGGGCAAAAACCGGGCATGGCAGACGACAAGGCACGCAATGAGGAGTTCTGGGCGCTGGCGCTCGAGCGCGCCCATCTCGGCGTCTGGGATTGGGATATCAAGAGTGGCGCCTGCTATTATTCGCCGACCTGGTCGAAGATGCTCGGCTATGACGAGGGCGAGCTTGCCGACGTGGCCGACCTCTGGTTGCAGTTGACGCATCCCGACGATCGCGAGCGCGCGAAGGCCAGCGGCGACCGCCACATAGACGGCCTGACCTCCTCTATCGAGACCGAGTTGCGTCTCAAGCACAAGGACGGCCACTGGGTCTGGGTGCTGGATCGCGGTGGCATTGTCGAGCGCGATGCGGACGACCGGCCCGTCAGGCTGATGGGCGTGCAGACCGACATCACCAGGCAGAAAGAGGCGGAAACCGCGCTCGAACAGGTCAATATCCGTTTCCGCCTGGCGCTCGCCGCCAGCGGCACCGGCATCTGGCACCATGATATCGGCACCCACAAGAGCTATTGGGATGCCCGCAGCCGGGAGATTTTCGGTCTTGTCGCCGACACCGATGAGGTGACGGCCGATTTATGGCACACCTATTTGCATCCGGACGACAAGGACGCCACCGAGCGCGCCCACCAGGTGCCTATCGGCTCGGACGCCGTCGTTGCTTCGCAATACCGCATCGTCAAACGCGACGGCGAGATCCGCCATGTCGAATCGCTGGTGCGCTTCATCGCCGCCGGCGCGGCGGGTCAGATCCTTGGCACCGTGCGCGACATCACCGAGGACAAGAAGCGCGCGCAGGAATTGGCCTATGCCGCTAACCACGATGCGCTGACCGGGCTCTTGAACCGCGCCGCCTTCGACAGGCTGCTGGCCGACCATATCGGCACGGCGCGCCGGCTGCCGCTGGCGGTGTTCTATGTCGATCTCGACTACTTCAAGGCGCTCAACGACTACGCCGGCCATGCCGCCGGCGACCTCGCGCTGAAGGGCGTCGCCGGCGGGATCGTCGGCTGCCTGCCGCCAACCGCGCATGCCGCGCGCCTTGGCGGCGACGAGTTCGCGCTGCTGGTGCCGAATTGCCACCAATCGCGCGCCGAGCGGCTCGCCGCCGCTATTCTCGCGGCGGTGCGCGACGCCGACCTTGGTGCCGCGGCGACGTCGCGCAGGCTCGCGGCAAGCGTCGGCATTGCCTTCGTTGCCGACCACAACACCACCGTGGCCGACGCGCTGGCCTGCGCCGACGACGCCTGCTATGCGGCCAAGGCCGCCGGGCGCAACCGCTTCGCGGTGTTTTCGCCGGAGACGGCGTCGGGCTCAGGCGGGCTCAACGCGGCACGGCTCGCCGCCGACCTGGTCGACGCCATGGAGGACGGCAGGCTGAAGCTGTTCGGCCAGCAGATCCATCTGCTCGGCAAACCTTGGCAGGAGAGCCGTCATGTCGAGGTGCTGGCAAGGTTGATCGGACGCAACGGCCGGATGATCCCGCCCGGCGAATTCATCCCGGTGGCCGAGCGCTTCGGCCTCGCTTCCAGGCTCGACCGCTGGATCATCAGGACGGCGCTTTCGCTGCACGGTTCGGCAATGCGCTCGGGCGCTATTTCGCTCGGCTTCAACCTGTCTGCGCAGACGCTGAGCGACCCGCAGCTGTGGGACTTCGTCGACGCCGCCATAGAGGCGACCGGCGCGCCGCATTCGGGCATCGGCTTCGAGATCACCGAAACCGCCGCCGTCACCAATTTCGACGCCGCCGAGCAGTTCGTGCGCAAGGCGCGCGAGCGCCGCTGCCGCGTCAGCCTCGACGATTTCGGCGCCGGCATGAGCTCGTTCGAATATCTGCGGCGCTTTCCCGTCGACGCCATCAAGATCGACGGCTCCTTCATCGAGAACATCGCCCAGAACAGTTTTGACCGCGAGATCGTCGCGGCGATATCAGGTATTGCCAGAAGCCTCGGCTGCTCCGTAGTGGCCGAGAAAATCGAGCAGCAAGCCGCGCTCGAAATCCTCGAAGGCATGGGCGTCGCCTACGGCCAGGGGTTCCTGCTGCACCGGCCAGAGCCGCTGGAAGCGATTGTTTCGCGAGCGACGGTTCATGTGGTTTTGCAGAAGAGGCGGCGAGCTTAACCTTCTTTTTGTCGGGCTTTCTCGAACGTTCCAAAGCGCTGATACTGGACGGGGGGGTCGTTGGTCGCGCCTGTTGACTCCAATCAATATATATTATATGCAATTGTATATTGAAAAGAGGAAGCGCGGCCATGCAGCCAGTCAGGATCACCAACAATCTCCCGGTCATGGGACAGCCGCCCGTCGCGCGGCCCGTTGTCTGGGGCCTGTTCGATCCGCGCAGCTCGAGCATCCAGTATGTCGTGTCCGACCCGGCGACCAGGCGCTGCGCCATAGTCGATCCGGTTCTCGATTTCGACGAAAAATCCGGCGCGACGGACACCGGCAATGCCGATGCCATCCTTGCCTATGTCGCGGACAATGGCCTGACGGTCGAATGGATCCTCGACACCCACCCCCACGCCGATCATTTCTCGGCCGCCTCCTACCTGAAGGGCAGGACGGGCGCGCCGACCGCGATTGGCGCCCGCGTTGTCGATGTCCAGCGTCTCTGGAAAGGCATCTACAACTGGCCCATGCTGTCGGCCGACGGCTCGCAATGGGACCGGCTGTTTGCCGATGGCGATCGCTTCAAGGTAGGCTCGATCGACGCGCATGTGCTGTTCTCGCCGGGCCATACGCTGGCCTCCATAACCTATGTGATCGGCGACGCGACCTTCGTGCACGACACGCTGTTCATGCCGGACAGCGGCACGGCGCGGGCGGATTTTCCCGGCGGCAGCGCGAAGGTTCTGTGGGGATCGATTCAGCGGATACTGGCGCTGCCTGATGGGACACGCCTGTTCACCGGCCACGACTACCAGCCGGGCGGCCGTGAGCCGCGCTGGGAGAGCACGGTGGCCGAGCAGAAGCGCTCGAACCCGCATATCGCCGGGATCGACGAGACAGCCTTCGTGGCGCTTCGCCAGGCGCGCGACCGCACTTTGCCGATGCCCAAGCTCATCCTGCACGCGCTTCAGGTGAATTTGCGCGGCG
This sequence comes from Mesorhizobium waimense, assembly GCF_003601975.1. Lineage (GTDB taxonomy): Bacteria > Pseudomonadota > Alphaproteobacteria > Rhizobiales > Rhizobiaceae > Mesorhizobium > Mesorhizobium waimense. The sequence continues at coordinate 69,043 of NZ_QZWZ01000015.1, read as the reverse complement.
GGTGCCTGCCGGAACCGGAAGACAATGGCCGGCGCTATCTGAAATTCCCGCTCGATGCGCTTGCCGGCGCGGCCTGGGGCTGATCATGACGATGCCAGCCAAAGCCGCGATGACTCGCGCCGACATGGAAGACAGGGCAGGGGAGGTCGCCGGCCTGCTGCGAACCATGTCCCATCCCGCTCGGCTGATGATCGTCTGCACGCTGGTCGAAGGCGAATACTCCGTCGGCCAGCTCGAAGAGGAACTCGGCATCCACCAGCCGTCGCTGTCGCAGCAGCTTACCGTGCTGCGCGACGCCGGCATCGTCGAGACGCGGCGCGAGGCCAAGCAGATCTTCTATCGCCTGACGGAAGCCAAGGCCGCGCGCCTCGTCGAAGCCCTCTACCCGATCTTCTGCGCCGAAGCGGTGACCCCATGACGCATTACTGGGCTTCGCTTTTCGGCGGCTTGCTGATCGGCCTTTCGGCCAGCCTGTTGCTGCTTCTCAACGGCCGCGTCGCCGGCGCCAGCGGCATCGTCGGCCGGCTGCTGCTGGCACGCGCTTCGACGAACGCGGCCTTTGTCATCGGCCTGCTTATCGGCCCGCTGCTGTTCCTGGCCGGCTTCGGCCACTGGCCGTCGGTGACCATCACCGCCTCGCTGCCGATGATCGCCGCTGCCGGCCTTATGGTCGGCTTCGGCTCGCGCATGGGCTCCGGCTGCACCAGCGGCCATGGCGTTGCCGGCCTCGCCCGCCTGTCGCCGCGCTCCTTCGTTGCCGTGCTGACCTTCCTGTCGGCAGGGGGCGCGACCGTTACCCTGATGAGGATCGCCGGACTGTGAATCTCCAGACTTTGCGTCTTCTTGCCGCCCTGGTCTCCGGCGGGGTCTTCGGTTTCGGCCTGTCGCTCTCGGGCATGCTCGATCCCGCCCGCGTCCGCGGCTTCCTCGATGTCGCGGGCGACTGGGACCCGAGCCTCGCCTTCGTGCTCGCCGGGGCGGTCGCCGTGGCGATGCTGGGCACGTTGCTCTCCAAGCGCATGAAGCGGCCGGTCCTCGACCAGGCATTCCATCTGCCGCCGGATACCGGCATCGATCGGCGGCTGGTCCTCGGCTCGGCCCTGTTCGGCATCGGCTGGGGCATGGCCGGCTTCTGTCCCGGCCCCGCGCTGGCGAGCCTGACGCTCGGCCTCGCGCCTTCTTTCCTGTTCGTCGCCGCCATGATCGCCGGCATGACGCTGCATGACCGCTGTTTCGCGGGCGTCACGAGATGCATCGGCAGCCCGTCATGACCGGTCCGCGAGGCAATTGGCTCCGGCGGCCTCTTCGGCTTCACGCTCGGCCTGGTCGGCGGCGGTGGCTGATCCTACCGCTTGCGCCGGCCGCCGGATGGCTTCGCCATGCTCGGAGACCCTTGCGCCTCGCGCATCATCCTCAGCGCTTCGTCCCGGGTCAGCCCGCATTTGCGCGCAAAATAGCTCGCCTCCTCATAGGCTTCCGCCCGGGAGACCGCCGATATGCCGGAAGCCGCCGGCTTGGATTTCTTCTTGGCCATCGCATCGCCAACGCTGAATCATCTTAGTCAGCTAATATAGTATCTTTGTTTGCCAATGCAAAAGCCGGAGATTGTGAGGCGCCGGTGGTGGGGTGGGACATCCGGCGGGCCCCGTCGGTGACCTGGCGCCCGACTGCGCCGACGCTGGCGGACTTCCGCTGGACGCTGGCACCGGGGGCGGGATCTTGAAGGCCCATTGAAGCGTAATTATATCAATGACTAAGCGTGCGGTGCACGCGAAACGTAGTGCCGTTTGTCAAGCTTCTCTATGGAGGTTGTCATGGCAATGAAACTGATGGAAGGAAGAAAGGGCCAGGATTGGATCAATCTGGTCCTTGCGATCTGCCTGTTCATCTCACCCTGGATCATTGGCTTTACCGCTGAAACCACGCCTGCGTGGAATGCCTGGATTGCCGGCTTCGTGCTCGGCGGCCTGGCCCTCGCGACGCTTTCGGCGTTCGCCGAATGGGAAGAGTGGGCGAACCTCGTTATCGGGCTTTGGCTGATCGTTTCGCCCTGGCTGCTTGGCTTCATGGCCAACACCAACGCGATGGCGACCCATGTCGTCCTCGGCGTGCTGGTGGTTGCCGCGTCGGCCTGGGCGGTCTGGGACTTCCGCCACCCGCACGCGCATGCGTGAGTGGTGACGGCAGGCTAGGCGGGGCCCGGCGCGGGAGCGGCGGGCTCCTTTGGACTATCGGGGCACAGGGCTGGACCGGAGCGGCTTCACGAATTGCTGCAACCGGAAACCGTTTCGTGCATTCTTGGGAATGGCCTCGATGCTCCACTCCGACAACCCTGCAAAATGCTGCTCCTATTGCGGCGGGCGAGACCATGACTACGAGGACTGCCTGAAGCGCAAGGCCGACGCCGAGAAGCAGGCGCCGACACCACGGGAACCGCAGCCGGTCGATGGCAGATCTCCGCTCAACTGAACGCGGCTTTCGCCAATCCTGAACCGATCTCGATGCTTGTGACGTGCCGGCGCGCCGCCGCTGGTGTGATGTGGTATTCACCGCGCCTTTTTGGCGTCGGGAGCGAGCCGTGATTACCGGCAAGGATCTCATCCAGTGGGGCTTCAAGCCTGGGAAATGGTTTCCCGGGGCGATCGCCGACGCCCAGCGCATGGAGGGCGAGGGCAGGTCGCAGGACGAGATCTTCGCCTACCTCCAGACGTTGACGCCGGTCGAGATGGCGCCTCGCACCAACGCGCTGCCGTTCGGGATCTTTCTCGAACCGGAGACCGAGGTCGAACGCGACAATCTCGGCCTCGTCGTCGAGGCCATGGATGCGCTGCTGCGCACGCCGACCGTGGTGTCCGGCGTCGTCATGCCTGACGCATGCCCGGCCGGCACCATCCCGGTCGGCGGCGTCGTGGCGACCAGGAACGCCATCCATCCGGGCTTCCATTCGGCCGACATCTGCTGCTCGATGGCCATCACCGTCTTCAAGCGCAACGACGACCCGAAGAAGATCCTCGACGCCGCCTTCGACACCACCCATTTCGGTCCCGGTGGCCGCAAGGACCAGCGCGGCTGGGCGATGCCCGCGGAACACTCTGCCCGCTTCAAGGCAAACCGGTTCCTGTCCGATATCGCGCCGATCGGTGACAGCAATCTCGGCACGCAGGGCGACGGCAACCATTTCCTTTATGTCGGGCATCTGCGCTCGACCGGCCAGCCGGCGATCGTCACCCATCATGGCTCGCGTGGCCCGGGCGCCATGCACTACAAGCGCGGCATGGCGGTTGCCCGCAGGCACACGGCGATCGTGTCGCCGAGGACTCCGCCGGGTGTGGCCTGGATCGAGGCCGATACGCAGGACGGGCGGGCCTATTGGGAGGCGCTGCAGATCATTCGCGAATGGACGAAGCAAAACCATTTCCATATCCATGATCGCATCCAGGCCAAGGGCGCGACGCCGTCCTTCGCCGGCTTTTCGCCAGACGACGACGGGCGCACGCTGATCCCGATGAACATGAGCGAGCCGATCCTGATTGCCGGCCACACCGATAAGAAGGCAGCACTCGGCTTTTCGCCGCATGGCGCCGGCCGCAACATGAGCCGGACGCGGTATCTGCGCGACGTAATCGGTACCCGCGACCTTCGGCGAGGTCGTCAAGGCCGAGACGAAAGGGCTCGACATTCGCTTCTGGCTGGGCACGCCGGACATCTCCGAACTGCCGGCGGCCTATAAGAGCGCCAGCCAGGTGGTCGGCCAGATCGAAAAGCACGGGCTTGCGGCGATCGACGACTTCATCGATCCCTACGGCTCGATCATGGCCGGTGATTGGCAAAAGGACATGCCCTGGAGGAACAGCGGTTAAGCACCGGCTCGATGCCGGCCACCTATCCCCTCAACGCATGCCCGACCGCATCGGCGAACGAGATATCGCTTTTGATCTCGCGCATCGCCATCGAGGTAATCGTTCGGCGCACGCCGGGCAGGCGGCTGAGTTCCTCGCGCAGCATCCTGTCCAGCGCCATCATGTCGACGGTGACAATCTGCAGCAGATAGTCCGCCTCGCCGGTCGTGGCGTGGCAGCGGCGGATCAGCGGATGTCTTTTCACCGCCGCCTCGAAGGCGTCCGACACCTCGAAGTCGATCGACACCTGGATGAAGGCCTCGATGCCGAAGCCGATGCGTGCCGGATCGATGCGGGTCGAGTAGCCGCGGATGATGCCGGCGTCCTCCAGCGCCTTGACCCGCTTCCAGCACGGCGTCTTGCTCAAGCCCACCTCGTCGGCAAGGACGGCAAAGGAGATTCGCGCATCGCGCTCCAGCGCCGCGACGATCCTTCGGTCGAGTGCATCCAGCACAGATCGTTCTCCTGATTTCCATAGTGGACGACTATCGTACTCCAATTCCTCCTATTCGGATAACAGAAAGGAACAATGTTCGAGCCGAAAGCTTCTATCATGGCGACCTGAACCGAATGGATGCCCCAAGCCAGAGGCCGGGCAGGGGAGAACACGATGCACAAGCCCGATTATCACGCCCGCATCGAAGCGCCGGAGATGCGCGACTACGGCGTCTACCTGCAATGCGACAAGCTCCTGCAATGCCAGAAGCCGCTGGCCGAGATGGTCAATGCCGACGAGCTGCAGTTCCAGATCGTGCACCAGGTCGAGGAGCTGTGGATGAAGCTCATCGCCTACACGCTGGTAGATGTCCTCGACTATCTGGAGAGACAGGACACCCACCGCATCGTCACGCTGATGGGCAGGGTGCACCGTCTCATGCGCATGATGACGGCGCAGCTCAACCTGCTCGAGACCATGTCGCCCAAGGAGTACCAGCAGATCCGCTTGCAGCTCGGCAATGGCAGCGGCCAGGAATCGCCGGGCTTCAAGCTGCTCTTACGCCTGCCGCCGGACCTCTGGCGGGCCTTCAGGGCTTCATACCTCGATGGCCGCGAGCTGACGGTCGATGACGTCTACGATGCCCGGTACGACCATGGCGACTCCTACGTCGTGGCCGAGGCGCTGATCGAGTTCGACGAGCTGTTCCAGAAATTCCGCGCCAACCACCTCTATCTCATCCACCGCTCGATCGGGCTCGGCTCGAAATCGCTGAAAGGCCGGCCGGTCGAAATGCTGGAAGGCGGCGCCCGCCACCGCTTCTTCCCCGAGCTCTGGCACATACGCTGCGACATGACCGACCGTTGGGGCGCGGAGTATGGCAGGGTGAGGGACTCGATCAGCCACCCGGAGGCAAAGGCGGGGTAGGGATCTCCGTCATGGCAGTCGGCGGAGGTCGCAACGGATCGGAACGTCGCGATCCTTCGCGCCCCCCTCTGTCCTGCCGGACATCTCTCCCACAAGAGGGGAGATTGGCGGTTTCCTCGATGGCACTCTTCCTCCAACGTTGGTGATTGGCGAAAGCCCGCGTGACGTCCGATCTCCCTCCTTTGTGGGGGAGATGGCCGGCAGGCCAGAGGGGGCGCTGTCCCGCCGGCATCAAAAGCTTGCCACTCGCCCTGTCGAAACTATTTCACCCCCGATGTCGGAACCGTCGCCCATCGCCCGTCCTTGGGTCGCGAACCACACCAACACCGGAGGACATCGTGGAAACCACCCAATCGACCTGGCAGACCGCTGTAATTCTCATCGCCCGCCTGATCTTCGCCGCCATGTTCGCAATGGGGGTGGCCTTCAAGTTCATGGACATGGGCATGACCGCTGGCTACATCGCCGCCGCCGGCTTCCCGTTCCCGCTGTTTCTGGCCTGGTGCGCCGCGATCCTCGAAACGCTGCTGGTGATCGCCTTTCTGACCGGCGCGTTCCTGACCCCGGCAGCGCTGATCGGCGCGGTTTACGTGATCTTCCTCGGCTTTGCCTTCCACGGCCCGTCGCATTGGGCCGGCAACCAGGCCGAGTTCGGCGCTTTCATGTCCCATTTCCCGTTCGCCGCCGGCCTGCTCTTCGCCGCCGCGCACGGAGCGGGCAGCGTGCTGGCGGTGCGCCAGGGCTGGCCGGGCAGGGCGTGAGTTTTGCGGAATCTGCCGGGCGATGAATTTCGATCGGCTGCCGTCCCAGCCGCAGATAACGCATCGCCTTCTTTGAACCGACGCCTACCGGAACACATCTGCCACGGCGGAAAGGCGATATCGCCGCAATACCAGGAAGCCAGTCACGCCAGTGATGAAGGGAATGACCATATATACCCAAGGCTTCGCCGCCTCGACATCGCCGTCCCAATAGGCGTTGACCATGAGAAGTGCCGCATTGGAGATCACGAAGGAAAGAACGAAGTCCCCCACAAAGATACCGCTCAGGACGTCAAATCGGGGCATGAACCGTGTCGGCGGGGTAGCGATGGCGACGACCAAGGAAACGATAAAGCCTAAAACGAATGGAGCAGCCGGGTTGTGCCCAACATTGACCTTGAAGACATAGACCTGCGCAAGGGCGACCAGTCCAATCAGGGTTGCCGAGGCGAGGGCGGCGAGATTGATCAGCAGCCACTTCAACCAGTAATTCGTCAGTCTCCCCCTGAATCTCCCATCACCAAGATAGGATGGATTCTCCGGCTGACGCCAGCTTCTCCTGACTGCCTCACATCTGATCGTTGTAAGGTTCCTTCATCTGGCCGACCATGCGCGCCAGTTTCGAGAAGGACGGCATGTCGGCCTCCGGCTGGCACTGGTTGGCGAGTTCCAGGAGCCGGATCGGAAAATTGACGGCATCGCGGCTCGATGCCGACATGCCGCCGGAGCGCTCCTCGCCGGTTTCGCAGGCTTCCGCCTTGCGCAGGGCGATGTCGATCTCCTCGACCGAAACCAGCCCCTTGCGGACCAGCACCTGGTTGATCGACGCGACGGCCATCAGCAGGCCCTCAAGTTGCAGATTGGCGACGTTCATGGTGCATCCTCCCATTGGTTGGGTTTTAAACGCTCGATGGGCCGATTCCGATCCAGGGGCTGCGGATTCGGTTACTACGGGTTTTGGCGGGATATCGGGCATGCACGGGAAGTGAACACCATGATCAACGCTCTGCCTTGCGAAAGTTGCCCATGCACTCACTGGGAAAATGGATGAGGCCTGCCTCTGTCATGACGACAACTCTGTTCCCAAGGTATCCCCAGGAAGCCTCGGGATGTTCGTCCGAGAACTCTCTCGTATCCAGATTACAGACGACCACGCCCATCATCCCATCATTGGTCAAGATACGATCGCCAATCCTGATTGGGCTCGCCAAGGGCGCGGCGTCATTTCGCTGTCTCCGTGTGGCGTAAAGCAAAGCATCGAACCGGCGCAAGGACAAGGCAGCTTGGCAAGACAAGTAGGCTACGGCTCCATCCAGCGTTGGCCATATTCGGCCCATAGCGCCTTGATCTCACGGCCGCCAAGCGGCGGCGTCGAGAGGTCGCCGTAGGAGATGGCGGCAGCGCTGAGGTCGTACTGGCCATCGGCCTGGACGATGAAGCGGATCGCCTCGCCGAGCGGCCTCGAGTGGAAGATCGGATCCGCCTGGCCCCGGCCAAGGCTGCGGATGCCCGAAATGGTTGCTGGCTGATGCCGCATCCTGAAGACGGATGCCATGGCAGGTTTGTCCATGCCGCTCTCCCCAAGTCCCCGGCGGAATGATCCCATAGGCGCCGGCTAATGGCCAGACGGCTGGAGAAGCTTGTTGTGAATACCGGCCGGCGAGCTGCGGCGGCGCGGCATTGGCGAGACGAACGCAAGATAGGAAAATATGCCTTGCCGAGTGGCGGCAGCTATGCTACTATCTTGTCCATGGTGCTGATTTGCGCCAACGACCCGCCGCCGAGGCGGGTTTTTTGTTTCGGCTCCCCGAACGAAAGCGCATTTTGGTCAGTAACCAACGTGGCGGGACAGCGCCCCCCTCTGGCCATCTCGCCCACAAGGGGGAGATTGGCAGCTCCGCCGCCCCACTACATCTGCCCGTCCAGCCACTCGCGCAGGGCCTTGTCTTCCTCGCTTTCGACAACGGGCGGGGTGCGTCGCCTCCAGACGTACCAGAGGGCGGCGAGCACGCCAGCGGCCCACAGGCCGGCGAACAGGTTTCCAATGAAGTCGATCTGACGGTCCTCCCAAGCCGGACAATATTAGCACGGCCTCAATGAGGAGGACAGGATCGAAGTCGACTGTCCGGCGGCAGGTGCCTGCCGCGCCCGAAGGCCGGATCAGCTTGGTTTGCGGGCGAAGGCCCAGACCATCAGCGGGTATTCCTCGTCGTTGCTCAAGTCGCGCCACAGGCCGTAGGCGCGCACCGGCCCGCCAATATGGGCCTTGGCGCAGGCCTTGTTGCCCCAGCCCTGGACCTTGATGTTCGCTTCGGGAAAACCGCCCTCGACCATCAACTGCTTCAGGCCGGCAGGCGTCCAGCGGTTGTAGTCGTGCGGCCTGGCATGCACGCGGAACAGGAAGGGTGTGGCCACCATCGCCCAGCCGCCCGGCTTGGTCATGGCATGGATGTTCTCAGCTGCCGCCAGCGGCTGCTGCACATGCTCCAGCACCTGGTCGGCGATGACGATGGAATATTGCTCCTCGGTGCGGTCCTTGCAGATGTCGAAGTCGGGGAAGTCGACCGACCTGTAGTTGGGGCAAATCGCCTTCCAGTAGCGGTTCCAACCCGGCGAAATCTCGATCACATCGGAGGATTTGCGGCCGCCCGCCTGCAGGAATTCGGTGAATGCCTCGATCTGGCGGATGCGCAGCCAGTTGCGCGAATCATAGCCTATCAGCCGCTTCACGGCGCGTTTGCTTTGGTTTGTCAGGGTACCGGCAAGGCTTGTCGTCACAATCGAACTCCTCCAATGCCCCGCCGCGCCGCCTCTTTAACATTGCAAAGCGCAAGTAATTTGACCGCTCGCGAGCAAGTGAACGACAGCGAAGAAAGATTGCCACCATGACCGATACCCGCGCCCGCGATATCCTGTCGCGCCACGGGCCGAATACGAGCACGTCTGGGAGGCCGTCTCCGAATTCTGCGATCCCGACGCGCCCGATGTCTGGAGCGGCCGCAGGACCGGCGGCCCGGACTCGCAGGCCGAGCGGCAGGAGCGGCGCGGCGACCGCGTCTATGCCAACATCATCAACTCGGCCGCCAACCGGCTGGCCGCCGGGCTGGAAAGCCTGATCATCCCGCAGTCGGAGAAATGGCATGGGCTGACCACCGCCGAGATGAACGACGAGGAGACCGACGAGGAAAAGGAATGGGCGGAGAGCTTGCGCGATTTCCTGTTTGCGCTGCGCTATTCCGCCAATTCGAACTTCGTGCCGGCAACGCAGGCCTGCCTGCGCAACGTCGAGCGTTATGGCTCGGCCTATCTCTATGCCGAGGAAGGTTATTGGCGGCACGCTGATCCGTTACGCCTCCATCCCCGTTGCCGAGGGTTATCTCGCGCGCAACCGCTGGGGCCAGGTCGACACGTTTCATCGCCGCTACGGGCGCACAGCAAGGCAGGCGGCACAGCTGCTCGGCTATGAAAAACTGCCGGCGCGCATCAAGATGCTGGTCGACGATCCCGCCAAATGCGACGAGAAGATCTCGCTCATCCAGTGCATAAAGCCGCGCGACGTCCGGCGGCGCCTACCAGTATCTCGATCAGGCGTTTGCTTCCTATCACGTCATCGAGGACGAGGAAGAGATCGTCAGGGAAAGCGGTTTTCGCACCTTCCCGGTGTCCTGCTTCAACTGGCGCCGCTACGAAGGCGACGCCTATGGCATTTCGCCGACCATCGAGGCGCTGACCACAGTACGCGAGGAGAACGCCGTGCGTCGCTCCGGCCTGCGCGCCCTGCAGCAGATCACCGATCCGGCGACCGCGTCGAAAGCCCGGCCCGACTATGTGCCGGTGCTCAATCCCGGCGAGAACTATCCCGGCCTGGTTCGACGACAATGGCCGGCCGCTGATCGCGCCGATCTCGACCGGCCAGAACCCGACCTATGCCTTCAACTACGCGGCGAGCCGGGCCGAGGAAATCCGCGACATGATGTTCGTCAATCTGTTCCAGACGCTGGTGCAGAACCCGCAGATGACGACGACCGAAGCGCTGATCCGCCAGGAGGAAAAGGGCGCGCTGCTCGGCCCCTCCGGCTCGATCATCCAGGCCGTCTTCGCTACCAACCTCGAGCTCGGCATCCTGGAGGACAAGGGACTGTATGACGAGGACAGCCGCTTCCTGCCGCCGGCAAGCCTTGCCGGCAAGGCGGTGCGGCCGACCTTCACGGCCGCTTGATGTGCTCAGGCGCTCGGCGGAAGCCCGCGACACGATCCAGGTGGTGACCACCGCCATGCAGATGGCGCAGTTCGATCCCGGCATCATGGACAACATCGACGCCGACGAGGCGCTGAAGATCGTGCAGAGCACCGGCCGCAGCCCGCAGCGCATCTTTCGCCGCAAGGACGAAGTGGCCGGTCTGCGCGGCGCGAGAGCCAAAGCGCAACAGGCGCAGGCCGGCATGGCGGCGATCGCCACCGCCGGAAAGGTCGCCAAGGACGCCGTGCCGGCGGTGGTGCGGGCCGGCGACAGCGGCCTGCTCGACAGCCTGCAAGGCATGCAGCAGGGCGGGCAGGGGGCAGACCAGGCGGGCGGCGGTCAGGCCATGGCGGCACCGGGCTCTGGCACCCCGGGCGGAGCAGGCGGCGCATGAACCGGAAACGCTTCGCCCATTCCACTCAAGTCGGCGGGCCGGCCAAGGCGCGAGACGCGCTGGCCAAGGCCCATCTCAGGGTGTTCTCCGGCGAGGACGGCGAAATGGTGTTGGCCGATCTCGCGGCAGTGACCGGCTACTACCGCCGCCCGTCCAACGGCGAGTGGATGGCACGAACCAAAACGCCGAACGGCTTCGAGCTGCACAGCGCGCTGAGCAACGCGCGGGCAGAGGTGGTGCAACACATTATGGGGTTTCTGACGCTGGATGAGGCGCAGCTTGTGGCGCTGGAGAAGGCGGCGCGGGCGGAGGGGTAGGCGCCAACCTTCTCCACTTGTGGGAGAAGGTGGATCGGCGCGCAGCGCCGAGACGGATGAGGGTGCTGGAAGAAACGAGGCGTTGGCGATCATTTCGCCTTGCGTCATGTTTGGATAAAAAGGGTGCCGCCAAGCTGGAGCACCCCTCATCCGACCTCACTTCGCGAGGCCACCTTCTCCCACAAGAAGGGGAGAAAGGAAGACCACCGCCGTCGCTACGATCAATAATCGCCGTTGTAATACCGGTCGTCGCAGGGCGCGGTGTAGATGCGGCCGTAGCGGTCCTGGTAGCGGCAGAGCTGTTCGCCGCGGCGTTGCGGCGTGGTGGCGCTGCCGACGACCGCGCCGAGCAGGGCGCCGCCGGCCGCACCGATCACCGTGCTCTTGGTGTTGCCGCCTATCGCCTGGCCGACGAGAGCGCCGCCGGCGCCGCCGAGCAGCGCGCCCGTGGTGGCTCTCTGCTGCCCCTCGGTCTGCGTCTCGCAGCCTGCCAGCACCGCGGTCATGAGCACGGCCAAAATGGCTTTCTTGATGATCATCTGGAGAACCTCCTTTGAAGCCCCGAGACTGAAGAAAGGGGCGAATTGCTGCCAAGTGCTGGCGCATTGCGGCGGAAGGTAGGCGCGGTTCCTCACGAAATGAGACATGGTTTCTCGGCTCTTGAAGATCATGGTCGCCAAACCGGAAACACCTGAGCGAACAGCACGATAACGCCTTGGCTTGAATCAGGTTGCGAGCCGCGCTCGCCCGAGGCGCGCCCGGGCGCATGATCAAGATAGTCCCGCCAAGAAAATTCGCCCAAAGAATGGAGAAATGCCATGACCCGAGGTCTTCCCCGGACACTTGTCCGCGCCGCCGCCCGCGAGGCCGGCCTTGCCCCGCCCAGGCTCGGCCTGAAAACCGTCACCACGGGGCAGGGCGGCTCGTACCGCACCGTCTTCACTTTCGCCGGCATGCAGGTGCCGGTCACCGATGCGCTGGCCTATGCCAGCCAGAAGATGGCAGACGCCTATACCCGTATCGCGGACGCGATCGTTCCGTCCGTCTATGCGCAATATTCGTTCGAGGAGCATGTCCAGTCGCTCGAGATCTACCAGGCCGGGATCCTGTTTTCCGACCCGTCGATCGCCTCGAAACTGTCGATGGGCGGCCGTTCCGTCGACATGCCCGGCTGGAAGGATCTCGGCAACGATCCGTCCGAACCGGTCAATGACGATCCGGCCGATTCGATCGAGATGAAGAAGATCGGCTCGCGCCGCGAGGTCGCCGCCCGCAATGTCCGCGCCCAGGCGTGGGGCGTTCCGGACCTGACCTCGACCCTGGCCGGCGACGATCCGCAGAAGCTGATCGTCAAGCGCCAGACCGAATACTGGCAGCGCGCCAACAAGCTGACCTTGCCGGCATCCTGAAGGGCGTCGTCGCCGACAACATCGCCAACGACGCCGGCGATCTGGTGCGCGTCACCGGCGCTTCTATCGTCGACACCGACAAGGCCGCCTATCTGATGGGCGACCCCGCCGACAAGTTCAAGACGATCTGGATGCATTCCAAGCAGATGAAGGCGTTGAAGCTCGCCGACCTCATCGACTACGTGCCGTCGTCCGAACAGGGCGGGCCGCTCATCCCCTACTATATGGGGCTGCGCTGTGTGGTCGACGACGACATTGCGGTCGCGGCCGGCATCTACACCGCCTTGATGTTCAAGGACAAGGCGATCCTGTGGAACGAGCTCCCGGTCAACACCGAGGGCGGACACTGGAGTTCGACCGCAAGCCGCGCCAGGGCTATGGCGGCGGCGGCACCGAAATGGTCGACCGCCGGCACTTCGTGCCGCACGTGCCCGGCACCCGCTTCCTCGACGCCTCCTCGGCCGGCGAATTCGCCACCGATGCCGAGCTGGCGCTGGCGGCGAACTGGGACCGCACCGCGTCGAGCGTCAAGAACATGACGTCTATTGCGCTGAAGACGACGGAGGCTTAGCGGCGGGGCGTAGCCGTCCGCCAGCGGGGGGAAGCGCAAGCTTCCGTCCGCCAGCGACGACCCAGCGGCGAGAGCAAAGCTCTCGTCCGCCGAGCGAGAGCGAAGCTCCTCGCTCACAAGAAAAAGGCGGACCCGGGGGACAGTGGGTCCGCCTTTGCTTGCCGACGGGCTTCGGGGGGAAGTTGGGTGTCGGCAAACATTCCGATAGCTGGATCAGCACGCGTTGGAGGCTTGCTGGGCTTCGGAAAAGGGAGTGTGAGCGCGTTTCGCGTTCCGCACAATTAGCCCGATAGGCCTTAGCTCGATAGGCTTAGGACCATCCTGCGGCCTATGTTGCGGGCTTCACAGTCAACGGCACCGATCGGTTACACAAAAGAGCGAGTTTATATCTATGGGTGGCAGGGGTAATCTTGGAAATGACATACAAATCAGTTCAGGAACTGCTTAGAGACGCAGGAATTGTCATGAGCAAGAAAGGTGAAGTTCACCGCATAAACTTCTTTGGTGGGCTGGAAAACACCGCGCTCTACACGACAAGCTTGGAGGACGCCCTGGACAAGGGACTGAGGATGGCGAGGCCGCGGCGTTCGTGAGCCAAGCTGTTTTGCGGGCTGATCCGATAGTCCTATAGGGCACTACCGATTCCGACCTAGGAATCCATCGCCGCTATTCGCGTATCCTGATCCTCTCGGGCAAGTCTTCGCGCCTCCTTGTCCTGCCGACCCCCCAAGGGTCCAGCAAGGGAGATTGGCAACTTTGCCGCCGACTCTGCTTACCCGCCCGCCCAAAATCCCAAGCCGGTTCGCAGCCTCAAGCAGCGTTTCAGGCGTGTGACGAACCCGCTTTTCGCGATAGGCCGCCAGCACCTCGCGGATGCTGCTTACGGGCTTCAGGACATCGAAGCATTTGCGCATGTCCGGCACGGCGAGAGACACGATTCCGCCCTTCCGCAGCAGGCGGGAAACCTGCTGGAAAAAGCTCAGAAGGTCTGGCGTGTGCTCGATGACGTGGCTGGCAATGAAGTAGTCATACCCATCCCGGTTCCTCGCCAGTGCCAGCGTGTCCAGCGGCTCACCACGCAAGACTATGTCAGGCATCACCTCTTGAAAATCGATCACGGTTGTTTGCCAACCGTGCTCCTTGGGGGCTATCGGGCTGTAAAATGGGCCGATCTCGATCCCGACCATAGTTTTCTTGTCGAGACTCTGCCGAAGCAAGTCGAACCTGTTCATTGTCACTTCCTAAAAATACTTTTCTGTGTTGCGCGACCTTTAGACGTGCGGCCGTCGCCGCGCACTTCAACAACCGCCTTCACAGACCTCAAGATGCTCGCATGGCTCGCGCGCTTGCTTGCCCACCGCCAAATCCAAAGGCAGGGGTGGCTCCGCAGCCCGATCCACCGGAATTCGCTAAAGCAGGCCGGCCGCCGCTGCCACCGAACTCCGCGGCCCCACTGGAAATGTTGCTTGATGCGGAAAAGATGAACGGGTAACTCCAACGGCCATGGGCTCCGTCAGACATTCCTGGTGATAGACATGCCGCGAGGCTTCGCCGCGGTCTGTCACGTTGTCGCGCATGGCCGGCGGTTGCCGACCGCCCGACCGCTGGCCTGGGTCCGGCGCCGAAATTTCGGCTGCGGAATCTGAGATGCCTGCCGAGCATAACGCCACAGAGCCGCTGATCCTTTTCTATACGACGCGCTTCGGCAAGCCCGTCGACATCGCCTCGATACAGTGCGACCTTCCCGGGCACTGGACGCTGGACAAGCGCCGCATTGCCGAGGCGGCGGCGGTCGTTTTCCACATCCCGGACTATCGTGAGATCGGCGATGCCTGGAAATATCCCGGCCAATACTGGATCGGCTGGACGATGGAGAGCCGGCAGAACTACAAGCGCTTCGCCGACCCGAACTACATGCGCCATTTCGACTTCACCATGACGCATGAGCGCCGATCGGATGTCTGGGCGCCCTATCTTCCTCGCGCGTGCTGGTGGGAGGAGGTTAGGGCAAAGCCGGCCGCGGCCAAGACCGAAGCGGCTCCGCTCGTGCTTTTCCAATCGGCGCCGCTGAACCATAGCGGGCGCGTCGACCTGGTGAGCGAGCTTTCCCGGCACATCGGCGTCGATTCCTACGGACGGCATTTCCGCAACCGGACGATCGAAGGCCCCGATCTCGGCCCGGCGACGAAGGTCGAGACCGTTGCGCGCTACAAATTCTGCCTGGCGCTGGAGAACTCGAGCGAGACGGATTACGTCACCGAAAAGATTTTCGATGCCTTCAAGGCCGGCACGGTGCCGGTCTATCTGGGCGCTCCGAACGTGGACGAATACACGCCGCCGAACTCCTACATCAACGCTGCTGATTTCAGCGATGCGGCCGATCTGGCGGCCTATCTGCGCTATCTGGTCGAAACGCCGGACGCCTATGAGGCCTATTTCGCCTGGCGCTCGCAGCCGCTGCCAGAGCGTCTTGTCGCGCGCCTGGAAGAGGCGGAAACGTCCGGGTTTTGCCGGCTGATGAAGCTCGTGCATCAACAGATGGAGCGCCGTCCCGCCCCACAGGCGGGGCGGCCCCGGCTTCCCTTCGGCTTGCAATCCTATGTCAGGACGCGGCTGCGCAAATGGCGGAAGAAAGTTTCAGCCTGAAGGCGGCGAAGATATCGCCGCAAGATTGGCCCTGCCGGCGGTTTGTTCGCTAGAGCGCGTCGCGGCTGAAGCGATTCGGGTGAAGCGCTTCAAGGCATTGTGCGCCTCGCAAACCGCCGCGCGCTTTTGGGCGACACGCTCTAGGAGTCGAACGTTCCGTTCGTGCCGATAACCACGCCGGTTTGGTTGCCGCGGTCGCGTGCCGGCGGCTGCCTGCGGGCTGTGCCGCCGGTGCCTGCGCATTCCGAACAGTGGACGGTCGTACCATGGCAGATATGGCGATGCGTGCCTGCGGGGCAGCAATGGCCGTTCGAGGCGCGCCATCGCGGACATTCGAATATCCTGCCGGTGCCGCTGCAGCCCTGGCACTCATTCGCTTCGGAAAATAACAAACTCATTTCGCCAAAACCCGGCGCTGTATCCCAAGCGCCAAACCCCAAGTCGATAGTGCGGCGAGCCCCACTCGCCGTTCGATAAACTTAGCGGAGGGTAATTAAGGTTTTTCTAAAACGCCAATTTTTTCCGAGGCTCCGGCCCAGGAGATCCACCGCCTGGCATGGTCGGCGAACAGCGCGTCTGCCAACAGCGATTTCCGGCCGCCACCGAGCGGCTTTTTCTTACCGCAACCACAAGAGGTTTCCATGGACCGCAACTTTGCGCGGGCGCTCGCGCTCGTTTTGAAATCCGAAGGCGGCTGGTCGGACAATCCGGCCGATCCGGGCGGCGCCACCGTGAAGGGCGTCAGGCTTGCCAATTTTCGCCGCTATCTGAAAGCCGACGCCACCAAGGCCGACCTAAGGAAGATGAGCGACGAGCAGATCGGGACCGTCTATCGACGCTTCTACTGGGATTCCGTTGCCGGTGCCGAACTTCCGGGCGACCTCGACTACACGCTGTTCGACTTTGCGGTGAACAGCGGGCCGGGCAGGGCGGCGAAATACCTGCAGGCGATCGTTCGCGCCACCCAGGACGGCAGGATCGGTCCGGCGACGCTGAACGCCGTGAAGGCGAGGCCCGTCGGCGCTGTCATTGACGCGCTCCGCATTGCTCTCCTTCTTCTTCGGCAACCCGACGATATCTGCTTTGCTGGCGTCGGTGGTTGCCGCACTTGGCTGGGGTCTCCACCAGCGGCTGGCCGGCGCCAGTGCCGAGCGCGCCCGGCAAGCGACCAAGGAGGCAGCGGCACGCGACATCGCCGACCAGGTCGACAACGATATCGGCGCGCTAAGCGCCAATACAGCCAGAAAGGAGCTGAAATCATGGGCAAGGGACTGATCCTCGCGCTGCCGTTCATGCTGCTTGTCGCGGCCGGCTGCACGACCGCCTGGGGCGGCTTTTGTGCAGTCTCCTCGCCGCTTCGCCTCTCCGGCAAGGCTGTCGACGCGCTGTCGGACGAAGAGGCGAGGGCGCTGCTTTCGCACAACCGCAAGGGCCAGAAGCTCTGCGGCTGGAGGCCGTGATGCACGATCAATTCGATCTCCTCGGGATCAAGGGACCGCTGGTGGCCGCCGGCCTTGCCGGAGGCGTGCTCAGGGCGCTGTCACGCCATCGCTACAAGCTGCGAGAGATGGTCGCCTCGCCGATCTGTGGCGCGCTGGCGGCAGCCTATCTCACGCTACCGGTCGTATCGTATTTCAAGGCAACCGGCCTGCCGATCCCCGATCCGGCCGACGACACCACCACCCTCGCTGCCACCTTCCTCATCGGCGTCTCGGCGATGTGGATCTCCGACATCCTTTTCGAGGTCATCGTGCGAAGGTTCAAGGCGGCGGCCAGGGAGGAGTGACACGCGCGTCGGTGGCACCCGGACATTCGCGACTGGACGCAGGCCGTGACAATGCCCACCTTAGGGGAAACCTAAGGAGACATGCTATGGCGACTTCCACCGAACGCGCAGTCCTTGCCGGCGGCTGCTTCTGGGGCATGCAGGACCTGATACGGCGCTATCCCGGCGTAGTCTCGACGCGTGTCGGCTACAGCGGCGGCGACGTGCCCAACGCCACTTACCGCAACCACGGCACCCATGCCGAGGCGATCGAGATCATTTTCGATCCCGCCCGGATCAGCTTCCGGACCCTGCTCGAATTCTTCTTCCAGATCCACGATCCGACGACCAGGAACCGCCAAGGCAATGATGTCGGCATGAGCTACCGCTCGGCGATCTACTTCACCAACGACGAACAGCGGCGCATTGCCGAAGACACCATCGCCGACGTCGATGCCTCGGGGCTGTGGCCGGGCAAGGTCGCCACCGAAGTCGCACCTGTGGGTGACTTCTGGGAGGCCGAGTCCGAGCATCAGGACTATCTGGAGAAATATCCCAACGGCTACACCTGCCATTTCGTCAGGCCGGGCTGGAAGCTTCCGGTTCGCGAAAAGGCCGCTTCATAGGCCCGCTCGGCGCGCGGCGAATTTCCCGGCCAGCGAGGGAACATTAGAAGGCGCTAAGAGTTCTTTTCCCGGCAGCGCGCAACGGTATGCTGCCTGATCGGGACCGGCATCCCGGTCGGCCCGCGTCTTCTGCGAGAGGCGCGGGCTTGCTTTGTGTCGATGACCAGTTTCCGACCGCCGATACCAACCAAATCCCGTCGTGCTGAAAGGCACGGCGGGCTTTTTGCGTTTCAGAGGTTTGGCAACGCTCCGCGGCGGCCGCGGACTGCTCGCCCTGATACGCCGTCGGCCTTAGCCTTTGGCTCGGCGGCTTTCGGTCTCGTGGCTGCCGATCCAGTGCGCGCGGATGCGGTCGCTGGTTTCGAGGTAAGCCATGTCGATCAGATAGGTCAGCAGCTTCTCGCCATCGGCCTCGGCCTTCTGGCGCAATTCCCGCAATATTCCCTGCGCGAACTGCAGGTTTTCCATTTTGCTAGGCTGGTCCATCGGTGCCCCCAAAGTCTGCAGTTTAATTCTGGCTGACTGTGCTTGCATGAAGATTGTAGCGGAACTCACGGGGCAGCTGTACTCGGTTGCAACAGCGGCTGATCAGCGAAGCTGTTGGACATTTTTCGGAAATGTCGATATTTTGCGCGACCAATCGGACCGCGACCATGCACGAAGACGAGGGCAGCACTCCCGACAAGTTGCAGGCCATGCTGGACGTGATCGCCAGAAGCGGCCACTCGACTCAGAGTGCGCAGGCCGATGTCGGCAAGCTGAAGGCGGATGCCGCTACAGCGGCCGCGGTGTTGGTCGAGTTTTACGGCGACACGGCCCTGGAACGTGCCAGGCTGCTGGAGAGCCGCTCGCCCCAATCCCATTTCGCTCGCATGGTGACCGCCGAAGTCAGCAGGCACAGCAAAGTCCCGCCCAGAAGCTAGCAAGGTTTGCGCTAGGACGATTTGCGCCTCCTTGATCCGCCGCCGCCAAGGCGTCGCTGCACTTCGTCCTGGGCATTGTCCAGGAGATAGACCAGCAGATCCTGCCCGATTGATTGCGAAATTTCCTTGGCCTGCTCGATAAGGCCGTGGATCTCGTGCAGCGAGGCCTCCTCGCAGTCGGCTTCCCGCGTGAGGTCGACGAACCAGCCGGGATAGAGAGCCGCCTCCCCAAAATTGTCGACATAGCACTGGCCAACGGACAGGATCTTGCGAAGCCCCATCTTTTCCGAGCGGACCATATAGACCTCGCGGAAGCTCGATCTCCGCTCCACCGCCCTGCGGATCGCCGTATGGACCCTCAGGCGATCCTCGGCCTCGATGCTTTGCATGCATCTTTCGAGCGATGCGCCATGGGAAAATTCCTCAAGCGTCAGCCCGAAATAGTCGGAAAGATTGGCGTCACCGTAGACCCGGTCACGCTTGATGTCCCAGGTCCAGAACCCATCGATAGGTGGATATCGCAGATGAACACCGCGACTACGTTCAGGTGCCGACTCCATGAAAACCGCCCCGTTCGGTTTCAAGATTCGCAACACTATGTAGCAAAAGCCGGAAGAAACAAAGGTGGTCTTTTGTGCAAGGCCAGCAAGACTCTCCACCCCAATTTGGTCGCGTACTTGGATGGGATAGTTGACATAACCAGAGATATGAACGCGGGACAATTTTCTTTCATTAAAAGAATGTATGATCTGGTAGCGCAACCACAACTTGGTACTTCACCAGATAACCAAAACGCTTGAGTCGCAAAATAATACTAAAAGTTGTATGAATCTCCGGTCAAAGAATAGGTTCGGGCATTCTTCGGCTATGCGAGGCCGACGCGGCAATGTTGGAAGTGTTGCCTGAGCCGCGCCGGCCAAGGCGGGTTCCAAAAGGTCCACCGCAAGATGATTCTTAGCTGACCATCGACACCTCGGCAAAGCGACCGCCGGTTGCAAAATACGGCATCGGCCTGCCGTGCTCGGTTAGAGGGTACCGCCGCTGCACGCTAGGCCGACTTGAGCAGCTGGCGGATGCCGCCTGACAGCGGCTCGCCGGCGTCCGGCCTGCCCGTCGGGCCGTCAACGCCGCTGTCGTCATCGAAGCGGTCATGCTCGAACTGCGGGGCGTCGGGCAGGGGCCGCAACCAGTGCTCGCGCCGGCTGATCCAGAGTTCGTAGTCCGGCTGCAGTTCGGTCGGCGCCACGTCGAGGCTGCCGATCATCACTTCGACCTCGTCCTCGCCGACCGAGGTGACGCGCCCGCCGCAAGTCGGACAAAAGCTCCTGCCGCCGTAGGTGCTGACGATCCCGGCCGTCTCGAACGCTTCGAGCGGCCACACAGCGAAGGCCGAATAGGCCGATCCGCTGGTCTTGCGGCAATCTTTGCAATGGCAAAGCCCGACCCGAAGCGGTTCGCCGGTCACCGAGAACTGGACGCCGCCGCACAGGCAGCTGCCGCTTCGCCTGATATCGCTGGACATGGCTGTTCCTCCTGCCGGCGCTCTCTTCAGGCGTGCTGCGACATCGCGCCGGAATGTCGGCCACGAATCAATTCGCAGGAGGCGCAACGGTTCCACGCCGCGGGGGGCGCGCGCTCGCATCAATTCGGGAAATCGAAAACCGGCTCCTGGCAGCGATAAACGCGGCATTGGCCGTCGCGTGTCGGTACGGCGGCGGCGGTCGGCACCTCCGGCCAGTCGCACTCATTACCGAACTGGCGCACATACCGGTCATAAGTGTTCTGCCCGGTGGTCAGCACCGCCGAGCGATGACTTTTGACGAGGGCCTGCGTCTGTTCGCAGGTCATTGTGCGGGTATCCGACCGCGAATGGGCCGGCGTCGCGGCAACGATCATCGCACCGGCAATGCATGCGATCGCGTGAGCTCTCATCTTGGGATCCCTCGGCGAGTAAAAGTGTCTAGAAGACCGCCAGATATTTCAACAGCGAAATGATGCCGATGAGGATGACGACGATCTGCGCGATCTGCCGGGTGCGGCCATCGAGAGGCAGCCGCTGGACGAGATAGAGCACCAGGATGATCACCAGGAAAGTGATCAGGATGCCGATAAGGGCCGATGACGCCACGTCTTCTCTCCACGCCTCTAAAGTAAATCAAATCAAATACGTGGTGGAAAACGCCGCGGCTGCCCGGTTGGTTCCTCTCGGACATTTCAACTCGAGCCCGCAATTTGGCCGTCGGGTGCCTTCGCTGGAAATGCGCGCTGTTCGAAAACGGCAGAGGCCCGCGATGCGATGCTTCGGGGCCTCTGATCGGGGTTATTTGCCGCAGTGGTTGTCGTTCACCGTTGGCGAGGTCGTCCCTGGCGACTTGCCGCTGGCGTCCGGCTGTGCGCCTTGCGGGCTCGCCGAGCAGTTCTGATCGGGAGTCGAACTCGTCCCATATGGATTGGAAATGCCGTCTATGCTGTAGGTGGCGTTCGGGTCGACGGCATTGGGATCGTTGGGGTCGACGACGACCGACTTGCCGCTGCCGTCGTTGACGCCTGATCCGGCCATGCCCTCGTCGGCATTCTGGGCCATCGCCGATGCGCCCAGACCAAGCGTAAGCACGGAGGCTGCGAGGATCTTCATGATCATGGTTTGTCTCCATTCTTAGTGAAAGTCGTCGCTTAGCGACTGTTGGGGGAACCGCTCTCTCTGGCGAAGGTTCCCTCACAATTTCCCGTTGTGTGACGAACATGGGCTCGAAAGGCGTCGTGGACGACCGGATGCGCACACCTTCGGCCTGTATCCGGCCGGATCGGCCGAGCCTGCGTCGTCCGGCGCGGACGAGTGAAAGTTTCTAGGGCGCAAGCGATGCGGCGCTTTCGCTTTGCCGGACGCTTGCTAAATGTGGAGCGAGACTGTCTGCCGGGCCGAGTCTGTCGGAGCAGGGGACTGACGAGATTTAGGACAAGGCTTCTGGAATGACATTGACGGGCGCGGCGGCACTTTTGATCCTGGTCCTGACCTATGCCGGCGTCGCCGTCGGCCGCATCCCCGGACTGCGCCTCGACCGGGCAGGGATCGCATTGCTTGGCGGCGCGGCGATGATCGCCGTCGGCGCGCTCAGCATGGAGGACGCCTATCGCGCCATCAATTTCGACACCATCACGCTGCTGCTCGGCATGATGATCGTGGTGGCGCATCTGAAGGTCTCGGGTGCCTTTCGCGCTCTCGGCGGCTTCGCCATCGAGCACGCGCACGCGCCGTTCATGCTCTTGGTGATTTTGACGCTTCTGACAGGTGTGCTCTCAGCGTTCCTGGTCAATGACGCGATCTGCCTGGTGATGGCGCCGATCGTCGTCCACGTCACCCGCGTCATCAACCGCAATCCGATCCCCTATTTGATCGCCACCGCCACTGCCTCCAACTGCGGCAGCGTCGCCACCATCACCGGCAATCCGCAGAACATGGTCATCGGTGCGCTGTCGGGCATTTCCTACCCGGCCTTTTCGGCCGCGCTGGCGCCGGTCGCCCTGTTCGGCCTTGCCGCCGTCATCGTCATCGTGCGCATAGTCTTCAAGGCCGAGTTCGCACGCACGGCCGAACTCAGCCCCGAAGTCTATCGTGGCCGCATGCTGCCGGGGCAGGTGCTGAAGGCGGTGGTCGTCTGCATCGGCCTGGCGATCGCCTTCTTCGCCGGCGTGCCCGTTGCCAAGGCGGCGCTGATCGGCGGTGCCATCCTGCTGCTCACCCGCGCCATCAAGCCGGCCCGCATCTACCGCGAGATCGACGGGCCGCTGCTGTTCATGTTCGCCGGCCTGTTCATCGTCGTTGCCGGTGCCGAAAAGACGCTGCTGACATCAGACATGATCGCCTCGGCCAAAGACCTTGGTCTGGACGACGTCTGGCGGCTTTCCGGCTTCACCGCGGTGCTGTCCAACATCATGAGCAATGTGCCGGCCGTTCTGGCGCTGCGGCCGTTCATCCCGGGCCTGGAAAATCCCGAGCGCGCCTGGCTGGTCGTGGCCATGAGCTCGACGCTGGCCGGCAATTTCACGCTGCTGGGGTCCGTCGCCAATCTGATCGTCGCCGAGCAGGCGCGGCGCGCCGGCAAGGCTCTGTCTTTTGGCGCTTTCTTCAGGGTTGGGCTGCCGCTGACCCTGGTCACCCTTCTCGCCGGCACGGCCTGGCTGGCGCTTTAGGCATACACGACACGCGCAGGGGCCTGCGATCAGTCCTTTTGCCAGGATCGTGCCCGGACGAGCGTCGCTGCGGCATGTCCGGCTGCCTCAACATAGTCGGGGTTGCGATGGATCAGCATGATCGAGAAGGCGCCGTCCATCAGCAGCACGATTTCGCGCGCCAGCGTTTGCGGCTCGCCGACGCCATGGCCTGAGAGTTCGCCGGCCAGCCAGGTTTCGAAATTCTTCTTGTGCCGCGATCCGGCCTTGACTGCCGGGTGCCCGGGCATCGAGGCCAGTTCGGCCGCGGTGCGCAGGAAGCCGCAGCCCTTCCACTTCGGATTTTTCGCAACGCGCGCCAGATTGGTGAAGATCGCTTCGACCTTGCGCTCAACGCCGCCTTCCGCCGCTTCGAACCAGCCGGCCATCTGCTTGATGTTCGGCTGGTCGCGGCCATCGAGATAGGCGGCGATCAGTTCGTCCTTGCTCTTGAAGTGATAATAGAGTGTGCGCTTGGTGAGGCCTGCTTTTTCAGCGACGGCGTCGACGCTGACGCGGCCGATCCCTTCGGCATAGAAGAGCTTCGTCGCGGCATCGACGATGCGTTTGCGGGTAGGGCTCAATGCTTCGCTCATGCGCCATGTATACCGACTAGTGAATATACAAGCAATCGAAAGCCTGATCCTTTCCAGCCAATGCGTGTCGCCCAAAAATGTGCAGCGGTTTTGGGACAACGACACGCACAGAAACAACGACCTAGAGCGCGTCGCATGACGTGCCTTAGAAGCGCTGGAAAGGAAGAGACATGGCCGAGCTTGTGCTCACCGAGATCCGCGACGGGGTTGCCATCCTCACGCTCAATCGCCCTGAAAAGCTCAACGCCCTGAACTATGCTTTGATCGACCGCCTGCTAGCGATCCTCGATATCATCGAGACCGACGCCTCCGTCCGGGCGGCCATCTTCACTGGCGCAGGGGAGCGGGCCTTCTCGGCAGGTGGCGACATTTCCGAATTCTCGGCCAGCGTGGCGCTTGGCGCCGATGTCGCCTTGCGCGATTTCGTCATGCGCGGGCAGCGGCTGACGTCGCGGCTGGAGGCCTTCCGCAAGCCCATCATCGCCGCCGTCAACGGTGTCGCCTTCGGTGGTGGCTGCGAAATCACCGAAGCCGTGCCGCTCGCCATTGCCAGCGAGCGAGCCTTGTTCGCCAAGCCCGAGATCAGGCTTGCCATGCCGCCGACCTTCGGCGGCACGCAGCGCCTGCCGAGGCTCGCCGGCCGCAAGCGGGCCCTCGAACTGCTTTTGACCGGCGCGGTGTTTTCGCCACAGCGCGCGCTTGAACTCGGGCTCGTCAACAAGGTGGTGCCGCACGGGGAACTGATGCCGGCCGCGCTCGAGTTCGCCGATCGTATTGTCAGGCACTCGCCAGCGGCGGTGGCGAGCATCCTCACCGCGGTGGCCCGCGGCCTCAACCAGAGCATTGCCGAGGGTTTGCTGGTCGAGGCCGAGCAATTCGCCCGCATGGCCCCGACCGCGGACCTGCGCGAAGGGCTCGATGCCTGGATCGGGCGACGCAAGCCGGGCCATGACGGCTCGTGCATCTCGCGGCCGGACGAGGCGAGGCGAGCCTCATTGGCGCTGGACTAGCCTGGCGCACAGGTTCAGGGCGCCACCGCAACAAGACCTTACATGTTGGGGTGGAAGCGGCAGAAATAGTCCACCTCCGATGGACGCTGGGTAGACCTAATTTTTCTAAGCCTAGGCGCTAGAACTGCTCGCTTGCGCCCTAGCGACCAACGGCTCCACCTTGCGCCTCCACTCGCAGCCGCATTGTCCGCGGTTGGCAAAGGAGGCATCGATGGTCGTTCTCGCTCGCAGGCCCTGGGTTCCATCGCATTGCGACGAATTTGCCCAGCAGTTGGCGCAGAAGACGAGCGGCCAGAAGACCGCTGCCGTTATGGCGGCAATCAACAGGGGGATCGAGCTGAACCGGTCGATCCATGCGGACTGCATCAACCTCAACCCGGCGACCAATGTGATGAACCCGAAGGCCGAAGCCGCACTGGCTTCCGGCCTGGGATCGCGCCCGTCGCTGGGCTATCCCAGCGACAAATATGAAATGGGATTGGAGGGCGTCGAGCAGATCGAGGTGATCGCAGCGGAACTGGCGGCCGAAGTTTTCGGCGCCAGCTATGCCGAGATCAGGGTGCCGTCCGGCGCCATCGCCAACCTCTATGCGTTCATGGTTGCAGCTCGGCCGGGCGACAGGATCATCGTCCCGTCGCAGGCGATCGGCGGCCATGTAACCCACCATATGGCCGGCTGCGCCGGGCTTTACGGGCTCGACATCCACACCGCACCGGTTGATGCCGACGGCTACACCGTCGACGTCGGCAAGTTGCGCGACATGGCCAGATCGGTAAGGCCGAAGATGATAACCATCGGCAGCAGCCTCAATCTGCTGCCGCATCCCATTCGCGAGATCCGGGCGATAGCCGATGAGGTCGGCGCGCTGGTTCTCTTCGATGCGGCGCATCTGTGCGGGATGATTGCCGGACACGCCTGGCAGCAACCCCTCCAGGAAGGTGCCCATCTGATGACGATGAGCACCTACAAGAGCCTTGGCGGACCGCCTTCGGGCCTGATCGTCACCAATAATACTGACATCGCCGAGAAGCTGGACAGGATTGCCTTTCCCGGCATGACCGCCAATTTCGATGCCGCCAAGTCGGCCGCTCTGGCGATCACGCTTCTGGACTGGAAAGACCACGGCAGGGCCTACGCCGCGACGATGGCACGAACCGCAAGGTCGCTGGCGGATGGTCTTGCCGATCGCGGTCTGCCGGTGTTTTCAACCGGCAAAGGCTCCACGACATCGCATCAGTTCGCCATCGAGGCAGCCGAGTTCGGCGGCGGCCAAGCGGCGGCGAAGAAGCTCAGGCTGGCCAACATTCTGACCTGCGGCATCGGCCTGCCCATCGACGCTGTCGACGGCGACATGAACGGGTTGCGTCTCGGCACGCCCGAGATCGTCCGCTGGGGCATGACCGAAGACGACATGCCGGAACTCGCGGCTTTCATTGCCAGGGCACTGCGCGGCAAAGACGCCAGCGCACAGGTCGCGACGGATGTCACGGCATTCCGGCGACGGTTCAACAAGCTTCATTTTGTGAACTGACGCCTGAAGCGGCGGGAAAAAGCCCGCCGTTCTCTAAAAAACAGGGGAATGAAAATGCGCATGATCGTGCAGATGATGACTGCTGCCCTAATGACTGCCGCGACTGTCGGTGCCGCGAGGGCGGATATCGTGATCGGCGTCGCCGGTCCGATGTCGGGACCGAATGCCGCTTATGGAGAACAGTACCGCGTCGGAGTCGAAACGGCTGTCGAGCGTATCAACGCCAATGGCGGCGTCCTCGGCCAGAAGCTCGCTGTCTCCGTCGGCGATGATGTTTCCGACCCGAAGCAGGGCGTTTCGGTGGCCAACAAGTTCGTCGCCGACGGCGTACACTATGTCGTCGGGCACTATAATTCCGGTGTCACCATTCCGGCTTCCGAGGTCTATGCCGAGAACGGGATCCTGTTCGTCACGCCGACGGCCACCAACCCCATGGTGACCGAGCGCGGCCTGTGGAATGCTTTCCGCGCCTGCGGCCGCGATGACCAACAAGGCATCATTGCCGCCAAATTCATCCTCGCCCGCTTCAAGGACAAGAAGATCGCGATCATCGACGACAAGTCGACGGCGGGCAAGGGCCTCGCCGACGAGATGGCTAAGGCCTACAATGCCGGCGGCGGCAAGGAAGTGTTGCACGAAGAGATCAACCCCGGCGAGAAGGACTACAGCCCGCTCGTCGCCAAGATCAAGCAGTCGGGCGCCGACCTCGTCTATTATGGCGGCCAGCACACCGAGGCCGGGCTCATCGTGCGTCAGATGCACGACCAGGGTGTCACCAACATCCTGATGGGTGGCGACGGCATCTCCAACAGCGAATTCGGCGCCATCGGCGGTGACGGTGCCGCTGGAACCCTGATGACTTCGTTCCCCGACCCGGCAACGTTCGCGGAAGCCAAGGATGCCGTCGCCGACCTGAAGGCCAAGAACGTGCCGACCGAGGCGGTAACCCTCTACGCTTACGCGGCAACGCAGATCCTTGCCGAGGCCATCGCCAAGGCCAACGCCGACGATCCCACGGCGGCGTCCGATTACCTCCATTCCGGTGCCAGCATCTCGACGGTGCTCGGTTCGATTTCCTATGACGACAAGGGGGATATCAAGCAGCCGGGGTTCGTCGTATTTGAGTGGCAGAAGGTCGATGGCAGGCTGACCCCGGTGGCCCTCAAATAGGAAACACCGCGTCGGCGGCCGCACATCGGTCGCCGACGTTTTCCGGGAACGGACGATGGCCGTCAATCCGCCGCGACCTCGAATGCCGCCGCTCAATGCCTTGCGGGCTTTCGAGGCGGCCGCCCGCCATGAAAGCTTCGCCAAGGCGGCTGACGAGCTTGGCGTGACACCGGCGGCGGTGTCGCATCAGGTCAAGGCGCTGGAGGCGTGGCTGGGCTCGTCGCTGTTTGTCCGCCACCCCCAGGGGCTGCATCTGACCGAAGCCGGGCGCGCCGCCCTGCCTGCCTTCTCCACAGCCTTCGACGCCATGGGCCTTGCCGTCCAGGAACTGCGCATCTCGGCGCCGAGGCCCCAGGTCAGCATCGCCGCATTGCCGTCGATCGCCCAGCTTTGGCTGGCGCCGCGCCTGCCGGCGCTGCGCGCCGCACATCCAGCGCTGCGCCCATCGATCCATGCGCTGGAGGTGCCGCCGGATTTCAGGCGCGAGCCCTTTGACCTCGCCATCTTCCTGACCAGGCATGCCCCAGCCGGCAGCCGCGCGTTCAAGCTTAGCGACGATGTCATCTTTCCGGTCTGCGCGCCCGCATTGGCCGGACTGCTGAAAACACCGGCCGATCTCTCATCGCAGCTTCTGCTGTGGGACACTACCTGGACCGGCGACTGGAGCCTGTGGTTCGATGCTGCCGGGCTGAAGGGGCCGTCGATCGAGTCCGGGTCCGAGTTCTCGCTCTACAGCATGGCGCTGCAGGCGGCCGTCGACGGCGCCGGCGTGCTGATGGGGCATGAAGCCTTGGTGTCGCGCGCCTTAGCCACCGGTTCGCTGGTGGCGCCGTTCCCGGAGCGGCGCGTGCCCACCGGCCTCAGCCTCTCGATCCTTGCGCCGGACCGACCACCCGCGCAGGCCGCGCAGATGATCGACTGGCTGCTTGCGCAGAGCGCAGTGAGCCAGGGCTGATTCGATGGCAACCGGCGGCAACAAGCGATGGCTTCGCCGGCGGTTTCAAACTCATCAAGGCCCCACGTCCAGATGGCCCTTCATGTTGGGGTGAAAGCGGCAGAAATAGTCGACTGCTTCCGCCTTCTTAAGGGTGATCCGCCCTTTCGATTTTGGCGGGATCATCACCTCCCAGCGGCCTTTCTCCGTAGCCGTGTGGGCAAACGCGTCCTTGTTCACCCATTCGATCGTGTCGCCGACTTTCGCCTCAATGCTTGCCGGCGTGAAGACGAGCTTGTCGATTGTCACCTCGATCGTGGCGGTTAGCGCCGGGCTGGCGACGAGCGCCAGCGCCAGCGCACCTGCGAGCGGTCGTATCAGCACGCCGGCTTTCATTTCAGCATGCCGGCGACATGCTCGGCATGCTGCTGATGACCCTGGAAAATCTTCAGGCCGGTCTCCAGCAGGGTCTTTAGTTCGCCATTCTCCGCCGAGGGGATCAGCAGGGTTTCGAGCGCACCGTTGACCTGCTTATGGTAGGCAACCTCGTTGGCGACATATGCCTTGTCGAAGGCAGCCCCCTCGAGCTTGGCGAGCTTGGCGCGTTCCTCTTGCGCCGCCTTGCTCAGCGCCTGGCTGGTGGCGTTGTCTTCTGGCGTGACCTTCAGCTTCTTGACCAGGTCGAGCGCCTGAACGTTCACCGCTTCATGGTCGCGCACCATGTCGTTGGCGAAGTCCACGACGTCCTTGGTCTTGGATTTTTCGATCGCCAGCTTGGCTGCTTCCACGTCGATCACGCCGGCCGTGTAGGCGATGTGGGCGATCTGCGGGTCGGTCGGCTTGTCGGCGGCCCGTGCGAACGGGGTTGCGGAAACCAGAAGCAGCGCGGCCAAAGCGGCGGTGTGTTTCATAGACATGGCATCTCCTTTTGCCCGGGGCGCGTAATCGCATCGGACTTCGATTTCAGTTGACGATGATTGGATGCGGGGAGGTGGCAAACGTTCCCGCGAAATAGGCGAAAAATCAGCCGGCCAAGGTCAGGTGGGCAAGGCTCAGCCTTCCAGGCCGAGCCGCTTCATCACCGCTTCGGTCAGCCGCTCGCAGCGCCGGCCGGCGAAGGGGAAGGCATCGAGCAGCACGGGGCCGATTTCGTCGTCCAGCGCCTTGCGCACCAAAGCGCGAGCGCGGTGTAGCCTGGTCTTCACGGTCTCGGGCCGCACGCCGAGCAGGTCGGCGGTTTCCTCGATGCTCAGGCCCTCGATGACGCGCGCGACGAAGACGGTCCGGTAGTCATCGGGCAGGCTGTCGGTCGCCCGCTCGACCAGCCCGAGGATCTGCCGCTGCGCCATCGACCGCTCCGGATCGTCGCTTGGGTTGAGAGGGAACCGGATGATTTGCGCTTCCGGGTTTTCAGGCATCGCCACGGTGCGCCGCCCTTTGCGCAGGCGTCCGAGCGCCTCGTTGATGACGATGCGCGACAGCCAGGTGGCTAACGAGGCATCGCCACGAAACGCGCCGAGATTGGCAAAGGCGCTGACATAGGCCTCCTGGACGATGTCCTCTGCCTCGGCGTCGTTGTGCACGACGCCGCGGGCGATGCGGTACAGGCGCTGGTTATGCGTCTTAATGATGGTGCGAAACGCATCCGCCTCGCGCGCCAGCGACCGGCGCACCAATTGCATGTCGCTGGACAAGACGTCAGGCACGGAAGCCGCGGCAGCTGGCATTGCGAATTTCCTCATCGCGCCCCGATCTCCAACGCTTGATCGGGACATTGGATGCTGCTGCCGGCAAAAGGTTCCCGGATTTTCAACGGCATCGCTTTTTTATGCTGCTGCCTGCGCCTTGTCTGCCGTCTGTACCCGCGCGGCCGCCGCCAGCAGGTCGGTCTGCGTGATCAGGCCGAGAATGTGCCGCTCGCCGTCGACGATGACCACGGCATGGCTGCGGCCGTCGGTGAGCACGGGAAGCAGGCTCATCGCCGGCGTATCAGGCGAAGCCGTGCTCGCCTTCGACATCACGCCCTTCACCGTATCGGCGGCCTTTGTTAGTTCGCGCAGGCCGACAGCGCCGACCAGCCTTGCCTCAGCGTCGATCACAGGCAAGGTGCGGATGTTGTGGTCGAGGAGCTGCTGGCGCGCCCGATCGGCGGTGTCATTCTCATGCACCGAGACCACGTCGCGCGACATGATGTCCTCGCACAGCAAGGTCCGGTGCGTACGCACCATCGCCTGCAATTCGACCTGCCGCAGCAGCCTTTCGAGGTCGTTGCGGTCGATATCGAAGGTCTCGTGAAGCGCACCCAGCGCGGCATCGATGTCTTCGGGCCGAAAGCCGACACGCTCCTGCGGCGGCGGATCGATCGTCCCATGCGAACTTTTCGGGGCAGGAGCCGGCACATGCGGATAGCTGCGCCGCGACAGCCTGTGGAAACCGTAGCCGAGCGCGACCAACACGATCGAGTTCAGCGCAACCGGAACAAAAGGAAACAGGAAACCGGCGGCGGTGACCGCCGGTCCGCCGAACACGGCCGTCAGCGCGGCGGCCCCACCCGGCGGATGCAGGCAGCGCGCGAACGACATGGCGGCTATGGCCAGCGCCACCGCAATGCCGGTGGCAAGCGCCGGTTCGTGGATGAAATGTGCCACGATGACGCCGACCAGTGCCGAAATGGTGTTGCCGCCGATAATCGACCAGGGCTGCGCCAGCGGGCTCGCCGGCACTGCGAACAAAAGCACAGCGGAAGCGCCCATCGGCGCCACCAGCAACGGCACATGCGGACCATTGCCGAGCACCAGGCCGCCGATCGCGCCCGTCAGCGCAATGCCGATCGTCGCGCCGATACAGGCGATGAGGCGCTCGCGCAGCGTCGCGCCGGCGAGAATGGGAACGAAGAGGCGAAAAGCCATGGCAAGCTCTGGAAAGGGTGCGGCATTGCTCGAAACGCCTCGCAATGGCGCCAAGCGGCCGAAGTTGGAAGCCAAATCAATCCGAAAAATCGCGGATCGGAGAAATAACATTGCGCAAGGTCCGCCAACCCCGGTTTTCGACATGGACCGTCTCATGACAGCCTTCCAGCCAGTCCTTTCAGGATGTTGCGCCGGTTTTCCGATTCACCGTGGCAAGTGTCGGAATCAGATGGCGGCAGCCGCCTCCAGCCCGCGCATAATATCGGCCTTGAGGTCCTCGACATCCTCGAGCCCGATCTGCAGCCGGATCAGCGGCCCGTCATAAGGACCTTTGGCGATCATGCGGTCGCCGAGGAAGACCGGCACCGCAAGGCTCTCATAACCGCCCCAGGAATAGCCGAGGCCAAAGATTTTGAGCGCGTCGAGGAAAGCGTGCTGCTGCCGCTGTCCGCCGCCTTTGAGCACGACGGAGAAGATGCCGCTCGAGCCGCAAAAGTCGCGCTTCCACAGAGCGTAGTCGGGATGGCTGGGCAGCGCCGGATGCAGCACCCGCGCGACGCCCGGCTGACCCTCCAGCCAGGCAGCGATGGCAAGCGCACTTTTCTGGTGATGCTCCAGCCTGACCCCCATGGTGCGCAGGCCGCGCAGTACCTGATAGACATCGTCCGGTCCGGAACAGCAGCCCAGCGTGCAGAAACCTTGATAGAGCTGTTTCCAGCACGCCTCATTGGCCGAGACGGTACCGAGCAGCACGTCGGAATGACCGGCCGGGTATTTGGTCGCCGCATGGATCGAGATGTCGACGCCATGGTCGAGCGGCTTGAAATAGAGCGGCGTCGCCCAGGTGTTGTCCATCATCACGATTGCGCAGGCCGCACGCGCGGCCTTGGCGATCGCCGGTATGTCCTGCACCTCGAACGTGTTGGAGGCGGGAGATTCCGTGAACACCACTTTTGTGTTTGGCTTGATCAGCGCTGCGATGCCGGCGCCGACATATGGATCGTAATACTCGACCTCGACGCCCAGCCGCTTCAGCATCGTGTCGGCGAAATTGCGCGTCGGATGATAGACGGAATCGACAATCAAGAGATGATCGCCCGCAGAGACGAAGGTGAGCAGCGGTATCGTCACGGCCGCCAATCCCGACGGCACGACGATCGTGCCGGCCGAGCCTTCCAGCGCGTCGACGGCCAGCGCCAGCGCGTCGGTGGTCGGCGTGCCGCGCGTGCCATAAGTGTATTTCTGGCTGCGCGCCGCCATCGAGGCCGCATCGGGATAAAGCACCGTCGAGGCATGCACGACCGGCGGATTGACGAAACCGAAATAGTCGCGCGGATTGTTGCCTGAATGCGCAAGCCGCGTGTTGATGCCCATTTCGCTGCCGTCTTTTGCCATTGCTCTTTGCCGTTCTTGGTCATGTGGGGAGGGCGCTAGCCATAGTGCGGCAGCACCGGCGGTGCAACCGACCGGGACCCGCCAGCCGACAGTCTTCGGATATGCCAATTCACGGCGGCAAAAGCGGTGAGGTCTCCCGCGGGATTCCGGCAGCGTGCCGGTCCATGCCTCGCTGGTTGCTGCGCCGGCCTCCGTCGATCGGCCTATTGTCGGTGGCCGCGAAAGGCATACACTTGAATTCTAATATTTATCGCCGGATTGCCTCGATCAGAGCTGCCGGATGGTTGTTGCCGGTTGCATTCCTGGTCCCAAATCCGGACGTCGCGCTCACAGAGCATGAGCGCGCCAACAGGAGGGGAATGTCATGGCCGACGTCAAATGGATGATCAAGGCGCGCGAATTCGTCAACTGCAACTGCACCTATGGTTGCCCCTGCCAGTTCAACGCCTTGCCGACGCGCGGATCCTGCCAGGCGGTGGTCGGCGTGGAAATCGAAAGCGGCTATCACGGCGACACCAAGCTGGATGGCTTGCGCTTTGCCGGGGTCTTCCGCTGGCCTGGCGCGATCCACCACGGCAGGGGCGAGGCGGCGGTGGTCATCGACGAGCGGGCGAGCGAGGCGCAACGCGGAGCGCTGCTTCGCATTCTCAGCGGTGAGGATACCGAACCCGGCGCGACCATATTCCAGGTCTTTTCGACCACGCTGGAGAAGGTCCACGATCCGATCTTCGCGGCAATAGACTTCGAGGTCGACGTCGACGCCCGGACCGGCCAATTGCATGTGCCGGGCGTAACCAAGGGCCATGGCGAACCGATCAAGAATCCCGTCACCGGGAACGAGCATCGGGCGCGCATCGACCTCACGCACGGTTTCGAATATTCGCTCGCCGAAGTCGGTCGCGGCTGGACCAAGGCAACCGGCCCGATCAAGTTCGAGTTGGCCGATTCCCACAGCCATTTCGCCAATCTGCATCTCTCGCAAAGCGGCATCGTGCATTGACCTGATCCGATGAGCGACACGGCCCTCGAGGCGGTGCTGCGGCGCGACCGCACGGTGGTGGCGCTTGCGCTCGTCCTGCTCACCGGGCTCGCCTGGACCTATGTCCTGTGGCTTGCTGCCGACATGGCCATGCCTGCCGCGACGGCGCCGGCCGCGAGCAGCGACATGTCCGGCATGGACATGTCCGGCATGGATATGGGCGCCACGGTGGCTCCGGGTTTCCGGGCCTGGGCGCCGGCCGACTTCGCCTTCATCTTCACCATGTGGGCCGTGATGATGGTCGGCATGATGACGCCGTCGGTTGCGCCGATGCTGCTGCTCTACGCCGGCGTCGGTCGCAAGGCTAAGGCGGATGGCCGGCCGATCGCATCGACAGCGTGGTTCTTTACCGGCTACCTTCTCGTCTGGATTGCCTTCAGCCTTGCCGCGACCGGTGCGCAATGGCTGCTTGCTCGCCTCGCATTGCTCAGTCCGATGATGGCCGCCAGCAGTGCGGTTTTAGGCGGCGTGATTCTCATCGCTGCCGGCCTCTATCAATGGACGCCGATGAAGGGCGTCTGCCTGCGGCAATGCCAGGCGCCGATCGCGTTTTTGAGCAGCCATGGCGGTTTCCGCCGCCATCCGCTTGGCGCGCTTCGGCTCGGCGTCGAGCACGGCGCCTATTGCCTCGGCTGCTGCTGGGCGCTGATGGCGCTCCTCTTCGTCGGCGGTGTCATGAACGTCCTGTGGATTGCCGGCATCGCAATCCTCGTCCTTCTCGAAAAGACCATGCCCACCGGGCAATTGATTCCGCGCATCTCCGGCGCGCTGATGGTGGCAATCGGTGCGTGGCTGCTCGTTCGGGCGCATTGAGCAGCCCCGTCCTCCGCGTCATCGAGTGATCGAGCCAGTGACGCAAAGTAAATCCAGACCTCGGATTTCGCTGTTGCGACGCGGACTTGCGTGGATCGGCGTTTGCCGACTTTGTTTGCTATGCTGACCAATTTGCGGGCGGCCTTGTCTGCAATTCGGGCATTTCCGGCAATTGGTTTTCAAACGCATTCGAATTCGGTCATTTCCCTTGACCTCACAGGAATAATCGCCTTCGATGCAGTTCGTGAATGGGAGGCAGCGCGTCGGTTACGATGCGGGGTTCCGGTAGTGGGCCGGAATGGGAGCTGTATTCACGCACGGGAAAAAGATTCAGGTTTTGCCTGAGAAACAGGGGCACCTGTAAAACAGAAAAGGGTCTGTGGGTTATGAAACACATTGCAATTGGCATTCTCGGCGCCGCCGCGCTTGGATTGACGGCATCGGCCGCTTCGGCCGGCACGCTTGACACCGTCAAGCAGAAGGGCTTCATCCAGTGCGGCGTGTCGACCGGTCTGGCCGGCTTCTCGGCGCCTGACGACAAGGGTGACTGGCAAGGCATCGACGCGGACTTCTGCCGCGCCGTCGCGGCCGCCGTCTTCGGTGACGGCACCAAGGTGAAGTTCACGCCGCTCAGCGCCAAGGAACGATTCACCGCGCTGCAGTCGGGCGAAGTCGACATCCTGTCGCGCAACACCACCTGGACCATCAATCGCGACACCGCACTCGGCCTGAACTTCATCGGCGTCACCTACTATGACGGCCAGGGTTTCATGATCAACGCCAAGAAGCTGCCGGGCGTCAATTCGGCGCTGCAGCTTTCGGGCGCCGCCGTCTGCGTGCAGAGCGGCACCACGACCGAGCTCAACCTGGCTGACTATTTCAAGTCGAACAAGATGGAGTACAATCCGGTCGTCTTCGAGAAGCTGGAAGAGGTCAACGCCGCCTATGACGCCGGCCGTTGCGACGTCTACACCACCGACCAGTCGGGCCTCTATGGCATCCGCCTGACGCTCGGCGCACCCGCCGACCATGTCGTGCTGCCCGAGATCATCTCCAAGGAGCCGCTCGGACCGGCCGTGCGCCAGGGCGACGATCAGTGGTACCACATCGTCAAGTGGACCTATTTCGCGCTCCTGCAGGCAGAGGAACTCGGCATCACCAAGGCCAATGTCGAGGAGATGAAGGCCTCCGACAATCCCGAGATCAAGCGCGTGCTCGGCCAGGAGGCCGACACCAAGATCGGCACCGATCTCGGCGTCTCCAACGACTGGGTCGTGAATATAGTCAAGGCAGTGGGCAATTACGGCGAAATGTTCGAGCGCAATGTCGGCTCGGGCAGCCCGCTCAAGATCGCGCGCGGCATCAACGCGCTGTGGACCAAGGGCGGCCTGCAATACGCTCCGCCGATCCGCTGATCGAAATGTGATCCGGGAGGCAGATCCTCTGCCTTCCGGTTTCTCTTTCCAGGGGACGGTCGCATGGCATCGCAGGAAATTCTTCGCGAGGAGCCAAGTCGGGCTTCCTTCGTAAATGATCCAAAGGTCCGCAGCATATTCTTCCAGGTCTTGGTTGTCGTCTTGCTGGGGGCGGGCGTCTGGTGGATTGTCCAAAACACCATCGACAATCTGGCGCGGCTTCACATTGCATCGGGGTTCGGCTTCCTCAGGGGGCGCGCCGGCTTCGACATTTCCGACACCGCGATCGCTTATTCGTCGGATTCGACCTATGGCCGCGCCATCGTCGTCGGCTTCATCAATACCCTTATTGTTGCCGGCGCCGGTATCGTCACCGCGACCCTCATCGGCTTCATCCTCGGCATCGGCCGGCTGTCGCGCAACTGGCTGATCCGCAAGATCTGCATGGTCTATGTCGAAATCTTCCGGAACATACCGCCGCTGCTGGTCATCTTTTTCTGGTATTCCGGCGTGCTTGCCGTGCTTCCCATACCGCGCGAGAGCATCAACCTGCCTTTCGGCTCCTTCCTCAACCAGCGCGGTTTCTATTTTCCGCGCGCCGTCTGGGGCGACGGCTCCTGGTTGATCTTCGTCGCTTTGCTTGTCGGCATTGCCATGGCGTGGTTCGTCGCCCGCAAGGCGCGTCAGCGGCAAATGGCCACCGGCCAGCAATTCCCGGTGTTCTGGACATCGCTGGCGCTGATCGTCGGCTTGCCGCTGCTCGCCTACGCGCTGAGCGGCTTCCCGCTGACGTTTGATTTTCCGAAGCAATCGACCTTCAACCTGACTGGTGGCTTCCAGGTCAAGCCGGAGTTCCTGTCGCTCTATCTGGCGCTGTCCTGCTATACGGCGGCCTTTATTGCCGAGATCGTGCGCGCCGGCATTGTGGGCGTCAGCAAGGGCCAGACCGAGGCAGCCGGAGCGCTCGGCTTGCGGCCCGGATCGATCCTGCGGCTGGTCGTCGTTCCACAGGCGATGCGCATCATCATCCCGCCGCTGACCAGCCAGTATCTCAACCTGACCAAGAACTCCTCGCTGGCCATCGCCATCGGCTATCCTGATCTGACGGCTACAGCCGGCACGGTGCTGAACCAGACCGGCCAGGCGATCGAGTGCGTGTTGATCATGATGGTTGTCTATCTCGTGCTCAGCCTGCTGACCTCGGCGGTCATGAACGTGGTCAACGCCAAGATGGCGCTGGTGGAGAGGTAGGGCCATGCAGGAACACGACACCTCCTGGGTTCGCACCGAAATGGCGTTGGCGCAGCAGGCGCCAGCCGGCGTGCGCGGTCCTGGCGCCTGGGTGCGCAAGAACCTGATCGGTTCGGTCGGCGATGCCATCCTGACCATCATTGGCATCGCGCTGGTAGTGATGATCCTGCCGCAAGTCATCAACTGGGCCTTCCTCAACGCACAGTGGACCGGCATTGACCGCACATTCTGTGCCACGGTGGCGCAAGGCGGCATCCAGCCGGACGGCTGGTCCGGTGCCTGCTGGGCCTTCGTCAATGCCAAGTTCGGCCAGTTCATGTTCGGCCGCTATCCGATCGAGGAGCGCTGGCGGCCGATCCTGGTCGCCATCCTGTTCGTGGCGTTGCTGGTGCCGCTGCTCATCCCGAAGGTGCCGCGCAAGGGGTTGAACGCCATTCTGTTCTTCTTGGCGATGCCGATCCTTGCCTTCATCCTGCTGGTCGGCGGCATGTTCGGCCTGCCGCATGTCGAAACTCCGCTGTGGGGCGGCCTGCTGGTGACGCTCAGCCTGTCCTTCGTCGGCATTGCAGCGTCGCTGCCGATCGGCATCGTGCTGGCGCTCGGCAGGCGCTCGAAGATGCCGATCGTCAAGACGCTGTGCGTGGTCTTCATCGAGACCGTGCGCGGCATCCCGCTAATCACCGTTCTGTTCATGGCCAGCGTCATGCTGCCGCTGTTCCTGCCGGCCGGCGTCACCTTCGACAAGCTCCTGCGCGCGCTGATCGGTGTGTCGCTGTTCGCCGCTGCCTACATGGCCGAAGTGGTGCGCGGCGGCCTGCAAGCCATCCCCAAGGGCCAGTATGAGGGTGCCGATTCGCTCGGCCTCGGTTACTGGCAGAAGATGGGCCTGATCGTGTTGCCGCAGGCGCTGAAGCTGGTCATTCCCGGTATCGTCAACACCTTCATCGGCATGTTCAAGGACACCAGCCTTGTCTACATTATCGGCATGTTCGACCTGCTCGGCGTCGTCAAGCTGAACTTCTCCGATGCCAACTGGGCAACGCCGCAGACGGCCAGGTCCGGCCTGATCTTCGCTGCCTTCGTCTTCTGGCTGTTCTGCTTCGGCATGTCGCGCTATTCAATGTTCACGGAACGCCGGCTCGACACCGGCCACAAACGCTAAGAAAAAAAGGGGAATTGCCATGGCCACTGAAAACGCCGTCAGCGCGGAAGAAATCAAGGTCAACGCCGCCAAGATGCATATCTCGACCACCGATGTCGCCATCGACATCATCGGCATGCACAAATGGTACGGCGAATTCCATGTGCTGAAGGACATCAACCTCAAGGTGATGCGCGGCGAGCGCATCGTCATCTGCGGTCCGTCCGGCTCCGGCAAGTCGACCATGATCCGCTGCATCAACCGGCTGGAGGAACACCAGAAGGGCAAGATCATCGTCGACGGCAAGGAACTCACCAACGATCTCAAGAAGATCGACGAGGTGCGCCGCGAGGTCGGTATGGTGTTCCAGCACTTCAATCTGTTCCCGCACCTGACCATCCTGGAAAACTGCACGCTGGCGCCGATCTGGGTGCGCAAGACGCCGAAGAAGCAGGCCGAGGAAATCGCTATGCACTTCCTCAAGCGCGTCAAGATCCCGGAACAGGCCCACAAATATCCGGGCCAGCTTTCCGGCGGCCAGCAGCAGCGTGTGGCGATCGCGCGCTCGCTGTGCATGAACCCGCGCATCATGCTGTTCGACGAGCCGACCTCGGCGCTCGACCCGGAGATGATCAAGGAAGTGCTGGAGACGATGGTGGGCTTGGCCGAAGAAGGCATGACCATGCTGTGCGTCACCCACGAAATGGGCTTTGCCCGCAAGGTCGCCAACCGGGTGATCTTCATGGACCAGGGTCAGATCGTCGAACAGAACACGCCGGCCGAGTTCTTCGACCATCCGCGCCATGAGCGCACGAAACTGTTCCTGTCGCAGATCCTGCACTGACCGGTCCGACACAGATCAAGAGAGCCCGGCCGCATCGCGGCCGGGCTTTTTGCGTTTTGGCGGTCAGGTATTGATCGCCTGCATTGAAACGCGACGGGGCCGCAAAGCCTGATGAGAAGATTCCTGCGCTTTCTGGCCATGTTGGTTGCCGCGATTGCGCTTGCCACCGCGCTCGGCACTCTGGTGCCGCGGCCACTGTGGAGAGCGGCCGCCGCCGCGCCCGCCGGCACGCGCCACATTCTGGTGCTGAACAACCCGATCCACACTGACATCGCCATTCCGGTCGACGACCATGTGCGCCAGCGCTTCCGTTTCCTGGTCGATGCCGGCATCCCTGCCGACGCTCTGGAGGTGCGCTACATCGTCTTCGGCTGGGGCGGCCGGGCCTTCTATCTGGAGACGCCGACCTGGTCCGAGCTGAAGGCGGTGCCAGTGCTCAAGGCGCTGACGCTGGACGCATCCGTGATGCATGTCGACATCGCCGGCGCCATCGTCGAGCCGCATCCTGACGTCGCCGGCTTCGACATCGGCGAGGAGCGTTTTTCCGCGCTGCTCGATTTCATCGCCGCGAGCTTCCAGCAGGGGCCGAGCGGCCCCATCGTCATCGAGAATGCCGCTTATTCCCGCTTAGACCGTTTTTACGAGGCCAACGGCCATTTCAATGCGCTGGTTGGCTGCAACACCTGGACGGCGTCAGCCCTGCGCACCGCCGGCCTGCGCACCGGCTGGTGGAACCCGCTGCCGGCGTCGCTGGGGCTATCGATGCGGCTTTACAATTGAAAGGATCGGTCCGGCTGGATTAGCCGGTTTTGCGATGACAGGTGAGGCAGACGTCGAGCGCCTCATTCCTTCGCGCCCCCTCTGTCCTACGGACATCTCCCCCACGAGGGGGGAGATTGGCGACAGAGGGGGCGCTGTCTCGCCGGCCCGTCGCAAGTTTCATGTTTCGCCAGCTTCCGGCTCCCGCCAGCCATAAAGCCAGTCCAAATCCGCTGCGAGCTTCTCCGGCGCCCGCACCTTCAGGAACAGGTTGCGCGCCAACGCCACCGGTCCCCAGGCATGCCAGGCAAGGCGGTTGACGGCGCCGCGCCGTGCGGCCTTCGCGACACGCGGCCGGCGCAAATTTTCCCAGACTTGAAGACCACCTGCCAAGTCGGCAGGGGAGGCGGCAATGACGTCGGCCAATGTCGCGGCGTCCTCGATCGCCATTGCCGCGCCCTGCGCCGCGAAGGGGGTCATCGCATGCGCGGCGTCGCCGATCAGCGCGATGCCGGCGGGTGTCGACCATGGCTGCTTGGGCTCGACCGTATGGATCGGCCAGGCTGTCCACGGGCCGGCCTCTTCGGCCAGCCGGGCAAGTGCCGGCGCGGTGCCACGCATGGCCTCGGTGAGGATGCGGGGATCGGCATGGCCCGACCAGCCTTCTGTGATACGCTCGCCTTTGGTGAAGGCGGCGAGGTTGAAGGCAGTACCCCGGCTCACCGGATAGGCGACCATGTGGAAGCCGGGATGCAGGAAGGTGGTGACCGCGTTTGCGGCACCGACTGCTGCAACGGCCCTTCCGGCGGCACTCTCGGCCGGAACCGTGGCGCGCCAGGCCAGCTCACCCGAAAAACGGCTTTTGCCGGAAATCGACTTTTGGTCCGAGAGCCGCTCCCGAACCTGCGACCAGACGCCGTCGGCGCCGACGAGCAGCGACCCTTCGGCTTCGACGGTCTTGCCGTCGGCTTGCGCCGTCACGGCGATGCCGTGCGGCCCGGTGGCGACGCTGCTGACGCGGGCGCCAGCGACGAGTTCGATCCCCGGCCGCCCCGCCACCTGCGCCACAAGCGCGGCTTGCAGATCGGCGCGATGAGCGACGAGATAGGGGGCGCCCCAGCGGCTTTCGGCTGCCTGCCCAAGCGGCACGCGAGCCAGTTCGCGTAGCGTCGCGGCATCCTTCAGCACGACCGCTTCCGGCCGCACCGCGTGTGACGAAAGCCGGTCGAGCACGCCGAGTTGGCGCAGGATGCGTGTTGCGTTGGGGGAAAGCTGGATGCCGGCGCCGGTCGCTTCGAGATGTCTGGCCTGTTCGAACAGTTTTACCGGATAGCCGCGTTCGGCGAAGGCAAGGGCTGCGGTCAGCCCGGCGATGCCAGCCCCGGCGATGACGACCTGCCGGGACCGCGCGTCGCTCATGGCGGTGACGGAATCAGGCGGCCTGGTCGATATAGAGGCAGCCGGCGGGCTGCGTTTCCGTTGCCTTCAGCTTCGTCGAATAGCGGTAGAGCGTCGAGCAATAGGGGCAGACCTTTTCATTGTCGTCGCCCATATCGAGAAACACATGCGGATGGTCGAAGGGCGGGTTGGCGCCGGTGCACATGAATTCCCGGACGCCGATGTCGATCGCCGGGTGGCCCGCATCGTTCTGGAAATGGGGAATGGAACCGCCAGCCATCGTCGTCTCCTTAACTCGGTCTCGCCTGCATCTGGATCATAACCCATCTCTTTGCAAGATCGATGAAATGAAACTGTCGCAAAAGCCTGTCAGAGGATAAGTTAAGCCGGTTAACGCATGACCCTGAAAATCGATTGCGGTTTTCGGAAAGGGTCGTGTGTGGCATTGAGTTGGGCAGAGCGTCCTTTGCGCGTCCTGAAGGACGCGCGGCGCTCTGGCCGGGTGCAGACGGGGCAGAGCAGGAACCATGAACGAACTGAAGCCGGCACAGAGCGAATTCACCAGCGTGGAAAAGGCCAGCCCCCAGGGCGGCAACCCGGACCGTTTCGTCAATCGTGAGTTCTCCTGGCTGCAGTTCAACCGGCGCGTTCTCGAGGAATCGCTGAATGCGCATCATCCGCTGCTCGAGCGGGTCCGCTTCCTGTCGATCTCGGCCGCCAATCTCGACGAGTTCTTCATGGTCCGCGTCGCCGGCCTTGCCGGCCAGGTGCGCGAGGGCATCGCGCTGAAGAGCCCGGACGGTCGCACCCCCGAACAGCAGCTCGAACAACTGCTGCGCGAGGTCGAGCGCCTGCAGGAGGACCAGCAGAAGAGCCTTTCGGCGCTGATGCTCTTGCTCAACAAGGAAGGCATCGAGAGTATCACCCGCGATGGGCTGACCAGGGACGAGAGAACCTGGCTGGAAGAGCATTTCCAGGACCAGGTGTTTCCGGTGCTCACCCCGCTGTCGATCGACCCAGCGCATCCGTTCCCGTTCATCCCCAACCTCGGCTTCTCGATGGCGCTGCAATTGCGCCACCGCAAGAATGGCGAGGAGATGAGCGCGCTGCTGCGCCTGCCGGTGGCGCTGAAGCGCTTCATCCGCCTGCCGGACCGCAAGAGCCATGTCCGTTTCATCCCGCTCGAAGAGGCGGTCGGCCTTTACATCGGGAAGCTGTTCCCCGGCTACGAGGTCAAGGGCTCCGGCACGTTCCGCATCATCCGGGACAGCGATATCGAGGTCGAGGAGGAGTCCGAGGATCTGGTGCGACTGTTCGAGACGGCGCTGAAGCGCCGCCGCCGCGGCTCGGTCATCCGCATCGAGTTCGACATGCTGATGCCGCCGGAACTGCGCGACTTCGTCGCCGGCGAGCTTGGCGTCTCGTCGAGCCGCATCAGCGTGCTCACCGGTCCGCTGGCGCTCAGCCAGATCTCCGAGATCGTCGCCGTCGCCCGCGACGACCTCAAGTTCATGCCCTACAATCCGCGCTTTCCCGAGCGCATTCGCGAACATGGCGGCGACTGTTTCGCAGCCATTCGCGAGAAAGACATCGTCGTCCACCACCCTTACGAGTCCTTCGACGTGGTGGTGCAGTTCCTGCGCCAGGCGATGGCCGACCCGGAGGTGGTGGCGATCAAGCAGACGCTCTACCGCACCTCCAACGACAGCCCGATCGTGCGTGCGCTGGTCGACGCCGCCGAGGCCGGCAAGTCGGTGACCGCCCTTGTCGAGCTCAAGGCGCGCTTCGACGAGGAAGCCAATATCCGCTGGGCGCGCGACCTCGAGCGCGCCGGCGTCCAGGTGGTGTTCGGCTTCCTCGAGCTGAAGACCCACGCGAAGATGTCGCTGGTGGTGCGGCGCGAGGACGGCAAGCTACGCAACTACGTGCATCTCGGCACCGGCAACTACCATCCGGTCACCGCGCGCATCTACACCGACCTGTCCTTCTTCACCACTGACCCGACGATCGCCCGCGACGTCGCGCAGCTGTTCAATTTCATCACCGGCTATGCCGAGCCCGCCGAAGAGATGCGGCTGGCGATCTCGCCCTTCACGCTGCGCAAGCGCATCCTGAAGCACATCTCGGACGAGGTTCAGCATGCGCTGGAGGGCCGTCCTGCCCGCATCTGGATGAAGATGAATTCGCTCGTCGATCCGATCATAATCGACGCGCTCTACGACGCCAGCCGTGCCGGCGTCGAGATCGATCTCGTCGTGCGCGGCATCTGCTGCCTGCGGCCGCAGGTGCCCGGTTTGTCCGAGAACATCAGGGTAAAATCGATCGTCGGCCGCTTCCTCGAACACAGCCGCATCTACTGCTTCGGCAACGGCCATGGCCTGCCCTCGGACGGGGCGATCCTCTACATCTCCTCGGCCGATCTGATGCCGCGCAATC
The DNA here is from genome assembly GCF_003601975.1 of Mesorhizobium waimense. Lineage (GTDB taxonomy): Bacteria > Pseudomonadota > Alphaproteobacteria > Rhizobiales > Rhizobiaceae > Mesorhizobium > Mesorhizobium waimense. The sequence continues at coordinate 25,279 of NZ_QZWZ01000015.1, read as the reverse complement.
TCGACCGCCGCGTCGAGACCATGGTGCCGATCACCAATCCAACTGTGCATGAACAGGTTCTTGGCCAGATCATGCTGGGCAATATCATGGACAACCAGCAAAGTTTCGACGTATTGGCTGACGGAACCTCCCGGCGCGTCGTGCTGGAGGAGGGCGAGGAACCGTTCAACGCGCAGGAATATTTCATGACCAATCCGAGCCTTTCCGGACGGGGTGACGCGCTGAAGTCGCACGCACCCAAGCGCATCGCACAGTTCAAGCGCCGCAAGAAGAACGCAGCGACCAGCGGATGATTTCAACATCCCAGGGCCGGCTCCAGGATCGCCGACCGCTGTCCATCATCGACATCGGATCGAACTCGATCCGTCTTGTCGTCTATGAAGGGCTGGCGCGCTCGCCGACCTTGCTGTTCAACGAGAAGATGCTGGCCGGCCTCGGCCGCGGCATCGTTTCGACCGGCAAGCTCGACCCCGAGGCGGTGACCCGCTCGATGGAGGAGTTCCGCCGCTTTCGTGCGCTCTCGAACCAGGCCGGCGCCGAGCACATGTATGTGCTGGCGACCGCCGCCGCCCGCGAGGCTGTGAACGGCCCCGACTTCATCCACCGCGCCGAGGATGTGCTGAAGACCGAGATCCGCGTGCTGAGCGGCCGCCAGGAGGCGCATTATTCGGCGCTTGGCGTCATCTGCGGCTTCCATCCTGCCAATGGCGTTGCCGGCGACCTTGGCGGCGGCAGCCTGGAACTGATCGACATCAATGGCGAGGCGATCGGCGACGGCATCACGCTGCCGCTCGGCGGCCTGCGCCTGCAGGACATGGCGAAGAACTCGCTAGCCCAGGCGGCAAAGATCGCACGCGAGCATCTGGCGCGGGCAAAGCTGCTCAGGGGCGGCCAGGGCAGGGCCTTCTATGCGGTCGGCGGCACCTGGCGAAACCTTGCCCGGCTGCACATGGAGATGACCAACTATCCGCTCGGCGTCATGCATCATTACGAGATCAGCGCCGACAGTGCCCAGAACTTCCTCAAGCAGGTGGCGAAGGCCGAGATCGAGAAGGTCAAGGGCATCGAGGGCGTCTCCAAGAACCGCCGCTCGCTGCTGCCCTATGGCGCCGTCGTGCTGCAGGAGATCATGGCGGCGATGCAGCCCTCGAAGATCGTCGTCTCGGCGCTCGGCGTGCGCGAGGGGTTTCTCTATTCGCTGCTGGACGAGGCCGAGAAGAAAGCCGATCCGCTGATCTCGGCGGCCGAGGAACTTGCCCGGCTGCGCTCGCGCTCGGTCACCCACGCGCATGAGCTGGTCGAATGGACCGGCAAGGCCTTCGCCGCCTTCGGCATCGACGAGACCGAGGACGAGGCGCGCTATCGCCAGGCTGCCTGCCTGCTGGCCGACATTGGCTGGCGCGCCCATCCCGAATATCGCGGCAAGCAGTCGCTCAACATCATTGCCCACGCCTCCTTCATCGGCGTCGATCATCCCGGCCGCGCCTTCCTGGCGCTTGTCGGCCTGTTCCGCCACGAGGGCGTGTTCAACGAGGCTGTGCCGGAAATCCGCGGGCTGGCGACGCCGCGCTACCTCGAGCGCGCCCGCGTGCTGGCGGCGATGCTACGCGTCGTTTACCTGCTGACGGCGGCGATGCCGGGCGTCATGCCCAGGCTGAAATGGGAACCCCGCCCCAATGGCGGGCTGGCGCTGGTGTTGCCGGCATCGCTGGCCGACCTCTACGGCGAGCGGCCGGCCGGGCGCCTGGCGCAACTGGCAAGGGTCACCGGCCGCCGTCTGGTGCTGGCCGTCGAGGGCGGGCCGAGCGTTTCCGTGAAATAGTCCGTTCCGGATAGGTAGAATCAGGTGGCGTCAGCGCCGATCCCGAAGCTCCTTCCGTCGATCGCCCAGGCGCCGGCGCCAGCCATGGCCAACGCCAGGAAGCCGCCAGCAATCGCAATGTCCTTCATCAGCATCTGCTGGTGCAGGAAAGCGAGTGTCGGATCGCCGCCACCCTGGCCGTAATGGCCGATGAAGCCGGCCGCAATGCAGAAGGCGGCGAGCAGCAGTGCCGCGATTCGTGTCTGGAAGCCGACGAGGATTGCGAGCCCAGCAATCAGTTCGAATAGGCCCGTGCCCCAGGCGGCGAGCATCGGCAGCGGCAGGCCGAGACCGGTGAAATAGTCTGTCGTACCGGAAATGTTGGCCAGCGCCTGGAAGCCGGACGGCACGAACAAAGCGGCGAGCAACAGCCGGGACAAGAGAAGCAGCGCGTTGCGGGGCATGGAGACCTCCGTCGTCGTCGGCCGATCGTCCCGACCTCCTGATCATAGCAGAAATCGGTAATCCGGGCGCTTGGATAGACAACGAAAAAGCGGCGCGGAAAATTCCGCGCCGCTTCCATTTCAGGACGTTGAAGGAGGTTCAGCCGCGCTTGGCGTCGACCGAATAGGCGCCGGCGCCCGAGGAAGCCAGCGCAATGAAGCCGCCGGCAATCGCCAGGTTCTTCAGGAAGTTGATCATCTGCATCTGGTCGGCCCAATTCATATGGGCGACCAGCCCAGTGGCGACCGTGAAGATCGCCAGCACCCAGGCGACAATCCGGGTCTGGAAACCGACGAGGATGGCGAGGCCGCCGAGCAGCTCGATCAGGCCGACGACAATGGCGGTTACAGTCGGCAGCGGCAGGCCGAGGTTGCCGAAATAGCCGGCGGTGCCGGCGATCGCGGTTAGCTTGCCGAAGCCGGACAGCAGGAAGATTGCCGCGAGCAGAGCGCGGCCGAGGAGGATGGAGGTAGAGGCGTTGGAAGCAGCGCCGGAACCGGCGACGGAAGTGTTGATGGACATGGTGACTCTCCAGGGGCTTGGGATGATGCCCCTCCAGATAGAGCAGCCCAACTGTTCACTAAAGATGTCGATCTGGCGACAGATCGTTCACAAGGTTACATCGGTGATACTAACTTACCCCGGATGCGTCATGTCCTCAGGCCGCACCAGCCGGTCGTAGTCGGCCTCGCTGACCAGCCCGGTGGCCAGGGCTTCCTCGCGCAGCGTAGTGCCCTTCTTGTGCGCGGTCTTGGCGATCTTGGCGGCATTGTCGTAGCCGATGGTGGGCGCGAGTGCCGTCACCAGCATCAGCGAGCGGTCGAGCGCCGCCTTGATGTTGTCCTCACGTGCCTCGATGCCGACCACGCAATTGTCGGTGAAGGAGACCGAGGCATCGGCGAGCAACTGCACCGATTGCAGGAAATTGTAGGCCATCAGCGGGTTGTAGACGTTGAGCTCGAAATGGCCCTGGCTGCCGGCGAAGGTGAGTGCTGCATTGTTGCCGAACACCTGGACGCAGACCTGCGTCAGCGCCTCGCACTGGGTCGGGTTGACCTTGCCCGGCATGATCGAGGAACCCGGCTCGTTCTCGGGCAGCGACAGTTCGCCGAGGCCCGAACGCGGGCCGGAGCCGAGGAAGCGGATGTCGTTGGCGATCTTGAACAGCGCCGCGGCCGCCGCGTTGATGGCGCCGTGCGAGAACACCATGGAATCGTGGGCCGCCAGCGCCTCGAACTTGTTCGGCGCTGTGACGAAGCCGATGCCGGTGATGGCGGCGATGCGTTCGGCCACCTTCTCGGCGAAGCCGACCGGAGCGTTCAGGCCGGTGCCGACGGCGGTGCCGCCTTGCGCCAGTTCCTGCAGGCCGGGCAGCGTCATCTCGATGCGCTTGATCGACGAGGCGACCTGCGCCGCATAGCCCGAGAATTCCTGGCCGAGGGTGAGGGGGGTCGCGTCCTGGGTATGGGTGCGGCCGATCTTGATGATATGGGCGAACGCCTTCGTCTTGGCTTTGAGCGCTGCATGCAAGTGCTTCAGCGCCGGCAGCAGATCGTGGACGATACGCTCGGCGCAGGCGATATGCATGGCCGTCGGATAGGTGTCGTTCGACGACTGGCTCATATTGACGTGGTCGTTAGGGTGCACCGGCTTCTTCGAGCCCATGACGCCGCCCAGAAGTTCGATCGCCCGGTTGGAGATCACCTCATTGGCGTTCATGTTGGACTGCGTGCCCGAGCCGGTCTGCCAGACGACCAGCGGGAAGTGGTCGTTGAGCTTGCCGTCGATGACCTCCTGCGCCGCCTCGATGATCGCCTTGCCGATCGCCGGGTCGAGCCGCTTCAAATCCATATTGGCTTCGGCCGCCGCCCGCTTGACGATGCCCAAGGCGCGCACGATCGAAGCGGGCTGCTTTTCCCAGCCGATCTTGAAATTGCCAAGCGAACGCTGCGCCTGCGCGCCCCAGTAACGGTCTGCGGCGACCTCGATGGGGCCGAACGTGTCGGTTTCGGTTCTGGTCTTCTCAGCGCTCACTGGAGGTCTCCGGTTCTCGAAATTCGGCAACGGCGTATCGCGTTGCACAAATCGCTTCAAGCGGAGATTGCGGGCGGTGGCGATGCAAATCGGTTGAAGGAATGGCGCTATCTTCCTCCTCCCTTGTGGGAGAGGGTGGCCTTGCGAAGCCAGGTCGGATGAGGGGGGCTCCAGCTTGGCACCGACAGCGATCCGTCCAACACCCCTCAACCGTCTCGGCGCTGCGCGCCGATCCACCTTCTCCCCCTGGGGGAGAAGGTAAAGAATGCCTCTCACCCCAATGGCGGACCGACAATATCGATGCCGTTCTTCGCGCAGATCCGCGTCAGGGCCTCGATCATCTCTGGCGTAGGCTCCGATGCCGGCGGCAGGTCCGGCCGTTCGGCGGGACGGCTGGCCTGACGCAGCATCGTTTCGAAATCGGAGCCGCGCGTGATGGTGAGGGTGCGCGCGCCTTCCGGGGATTCGACCCTGAACGTGTGCGGCAGGCCTTTCGGCGCGATCACGGTCTCGCCGGCGACGGCAATCCGCTCGCGGCCGTCGACGACAAAGCGCAGCTTTCCTTCCAGAATATGAAACACTTCATCCTCATGCCGATGCACATGCAGCGGCGGGGACTCGCCGTAAGGCTTGAGATGCTCGACGACACAAATTCCGTCCTCGCCCTCGGCGGACGAAATCTGGATGGCGACGAGCGTGTTGTTGAACCAGAAGAATTCCTTGCCTGCGATGGTCCGGTTGATCATTGTCATGACAGCTTCCCCTTGTGCTGGCGGTGCCGACGGAGCGGCGTCGGCAGCGACCTAACCAAGGATGGGCAGGCAACGGAAATCGAATGATCGTATGGGGCGAATTGATGCGATGAATTTGAACGCGCTCGATCTCAACCTCGTCAGGGTGCTGGACGCGCTTTTGCGCGAGAGAAGCGTGACGCGCGCCGGCGAGCAGATCGGCCTCAGCCAGCCTGCCGTCAGCGCGGCGCTCAACCGCCTGCGCCATGCCCTCAACGACCAACTTTTCGTGCGGCGCGGCAACGAGATGGTGCCGACGCCGCGCGCCGAGAGCCTGGCGGAGCCGGTTCGCGTGGCGCTGCGCGAGATCGAACGCGTCTTCCAGCCGGCGAAAGACTTCGATCCGGCCGGGCTGGAGCGAACCTTCACCTTCATGGGCGCGGATTTCTTCTCCATGCTTTTGATGCCGCCTCTGGCGGCGCGCATCGCGGCCGTGGCGCCCGGCGTGTCGTTCCGCTTTCTGGACAGCGCAAGCGGTGATGTCTCCAGGCTGCTCCAGGAGGATCAGATCGACGTGGCTCTGGAACGCCCGCTGGAGGTTTCCGACTGGGTCTCCAGTACGCCTCTGTTCGGCTCGCCCTTCGCCATCATCGCTGCGAAGGGCAATGCCGCGATCAGGCAGGCGGGTATCGCCGAGGGCGAGCGATTGCCGATCGAGCTCTTCTGCGAACTGCCGCACGCCATCCGCTCCATCGATGGCTCGATGTCGGGCTTTACCGACGAGGCGCTGGACAAGATCGGACGGACGCGCCGCGTCAGTCTGGCGCTGCCGCACTTCCAAGCTGTCGCGCTGGCGGTAGCCCACGGGCTCTACCTGGCCGCGATTCCAAGGCAGTTCGCGACGGTGGCGGCGAAGTCGCTGCCGATCGCCGTCTATGAAGCGCCGTTTCCCATTCCTTCACCTGCGGTGAGAATGTACTGGCACGCCCGTCACGATGATGAGGAGCCTCACCGCTGGATCCGCAGCCGGATTCTGGAAGCTGTCGAGGCTCTCGGATTCCGTGATTTCGAGGGTACCGAAAGCACAGATTCGCAGGGCTAAAGCAATTCCAGGAAAGTGTGTGGCGTTTTCCCTACGGAATTGCGCAAGAACAATACTCACCCCGCCGTATAGCCGCCGTCGATCGCGAAAATCCCGCCGCTGGTCCACGCCGCGTCGTCGCTGGCCAGATACACGGCGATGCCGGCGAGATCGCTGGTCTGGCCGATGCGGCCGAGCGGATAGCTGCGCTCGACATAGGCTTTCAGCTCCGCCTGCGCTTCCGCCGGCAGGTTGACGATCGATTTGCGTCGCATGGCGGTATCGACCGTGCCAGGCGCGATCGCATTGACGCGGATGCCGCGCGGGCCGAGCTCGAAGGCCAGCGACTTTGTCAGTGAGTTGAGAGCACCTTTGGACAGCGAGTACAGGCTCGACGGCCGCTTCGGGATCATCTTGCTGGCGAAGTAGGACGAAATGTTGATGACGGAGGCGGCAGCCGTGAGATGCGGCAATAGCCGCTGTGTCAGGAAGAACGCCGCCGTTACATTGAGCGCGAAGGATTGCTGGAATTGCTCTTCTGTAACGCCATCGAAGGGCACCAGGAAGGCGACGCCGGCATTGTTGACGAGGACGTCGAGCGGTCGCCCCTGTTTCACATGCGCGGCCACCGCATCGATGCCGGCCGAGGTCGAAAGGTCGGCCGACAGGGTTTCAACCGTCGAGCCGTCCTTGCTTGATGCAATCAGCGTCTGGCGCGCCGCCTCAAGCTTGCCGACGTCGCGGCCGACGATCAGCACGTCGGCGCCTTCGCGTGAAAAGGCCTCCGATATCGCCAGGCCGATCCCGTCCGAACCGCCGGTGACCAGCGCCCGTTTGCCGTGAAGTCTCATGGGATGCTCCTGCCTGTGCCATTGGCAAAGAGCATGCCGAACGGCTTGGGCGGTCAACCCAAGAGCCTATCCCGCAGTATGAACTTTATCCGGCCGAGGCCAGCCCGACGGCCGCAGGCCGTCGCATGGCGAGCCGGCCCGCAACATATTCTTTCACCTGACGGATCGCCTGTTCGCGCGAGACGCTGCCCGGCTGCAGGCCGAGCCGCAGCCACAGCCCGTCGATCAGCGCGGTGACGCCAAGCGCGATATCGTCGGCCTCTACGGACGATGCAAGACCGCGCAGACCGGACAACAGGTTCGAGCGCATGCGTGCATGTATGACCTTCTGAATGCGGGCGAGCTTGTCGTCGCGCGGTACCTCCGCGCAGAGCGAAAGCCAGGCGTGGCAGAGAGGCGGCAGGAACAGATGCTCCTCGAAATTGCCTTCGATAACCGCATCTAGGCGCTCCATCGGCGTCCGTGCCCGCCGAAGCCGCGCGATCACTGCGTGGCATAGGACTGCGTTCGCCTCGCGCATCGCGTGCTCGAACAACTCCTGCTTGTTGCGGAAATAATGCAGCACGATGCCTTTCGAGGCACCGGCTTGGGCCGCCACCTTTTCCAGCGTCGCGCCGGCTATGCCTTCACGCTCCAGCACCGCGAACGCCGCCTGCCGCAATTCCCTGCGCCTGATATCGCTGATGCGGCTGAGCTTCACCGGAGAATCCACCTGTTCACGATTACAGATTGACATCCTTATCCGTTGAGATCAAGAATTGACCCATGGGACAATTATTAGTCCGAACGGACAAGAGGAGACATCGCATGCATCGCACTCTGGCAACCGGGGTCTGCCTGGCCGCACTGGCGCTGGCTTCTCATGCGGCTCGAGCGGCCGAGGCCGAGCAGTGCAGGGCGGTCCGCATGGCCGAACCTGGATGGAACGATCTGGCCTTCACCACTGGTGTCGCCAATGTTCTTTTCGGTGCGCTCGGCTATCAGCCGCAGAGCTCGGTGCTGGGCATCAACGTCATCTACGAAGGCATGAAGAACAACGATCTCGACCTGTTCCTGGGTTACTGGAACCCGGCCATGGTCACCTACTACGAACCCTACAAGAAGGACGGTTCGGTCGAGGACGTGCGCGTCAATCTGGAAGGGGCCAAATACACCTTCGCCGTCCCGACCTATGTCTGGAACGCCGGCGTCAAGGATTTTGCCGACCTGCACAAGTTCGCCGACAAGTTCGGCAAGAAGATGTACGGCATCGAGCCCGGCTCGAACCAGCTGATGATGGACGCCATCGCCGATCCGTCGCTCGGCCTCGATGGCTGGCAGGTCGTCGAGTCGAGCGAAGCCGGCATGCTGTCCGAGGTCGGCTATGAGATAAAGGAAAAGCAGTTCATCGTCTTCCAGGGCTGGGCCCCGCATCCGATGAACACCATGTACGACTTCAAGTACCTGACCGGCGGCGACAAGTTCTACGGCCCAAACCTTGGCGCGGCGACGGTCACCACGCAGGTGCGTAAGGGCTATCTCGAACAGTGTCCGAATGCCGCGCAGCTGCTGAGGAATCTCGCCTTCGACATCGATTTCGAGAATGTCGGCATGGGCTACCTGATCAATGATGGCATGAAGCCGGAAGAGGCGGGACTGAAGGCGATCACACTGAACAAGAACCGCCTCGATGCCTGGCTCGCCGGCGTCAAGACCTTCGACGGCAAGCCCGGCCTTGCCGCGGTCAAGGAAAAGCTCGGCCTGTGACATCGGTTACGCTGGAAGCGGTGCCGGATGCCTGGGCGGAACAGGACGCCTGGGCTGACCGCAAGCAATTCATCAATGCTGACGGCCTCGATATCGCCTATGCCGAGATCGCAGGCGCCGAACCGGCGCTGGTTCTGGTGCACGGCTTCACCGACACCAGCCGCAGCTTTTCGCTCCTGGCGCCGCATCTGGCCGGCCGCCGGCTGATCATGCCCGACCTGCGTGGCCACGGTGCCTCGCTAGCGGGCGAGGGCTGCGCCATCGCCGACTTCGCCAATGACATTGCCGGGCTTATCCGGCATTTGCAGCTCGATCGGCCTGTTGTCGTCGGCCATTCGCTTGGTGCCATGGTGGCTATCGCGCTGGCCGCGCGGCATAGGGAACTCATCGGCGGGCTGGTGGTCCTGGCCGGCACGTTGAAGCCCGATTTCGCGCCGGATCATCCGTTGGTCGCCGGCGTTCAGGCTCTACGCGATCCGATCTCGCCGGCCGATCCCTTCTATGACTGGTGGCATGCCTGCCGGCCTGGTGTGCCCCAACCCTTTCTCGCCGGCATGGCGAAAGACGCCTCGACAATGCCGGTGGCGAGCTGGCGCGCTGTCCTCGAAGAAATTCGTCACACGGATCTGACTGACGCGGCGCGAGCTGTACAGGTGCGAACGCTGATCATCGCCGGTGCAGTCGACCCGCTGTTTGGCGAAGCGCATCAGCAAGCGCTGCGGCACTGTCTTCCGGGTTCCGACTTCATCCGCATCGAAGGCTGCGGCCATAATCCGCACTGGGAGGATCCGGCGCTTGTTGCCGCGGCCGTCACCGACAAGTTCAGGGCAGGGCTAGCTCAACAGCGATTGCGAGGTCGGTGAAAGCCGCAGGGTCTGCGTCGGTCTGGCGCGGTTCGGTTCCGTTGCCCGGTGGAAGGTCCGCCACATCGGTGAAGCGGCCAGGGTCGCTTCATGATTTGCTTGCGCGTCGGCGCTGTCGAATCCCAAGACGCTGATGAACACGTTTTCGCCTGATCGCACTGGCAGGCGCGGAAAGCTGTTTTCGGCGTGCTCGGTGACGAAGGCGCCGAGCAACCTTGCGCCGAGCGCCTCGATCAGCGGAACGGCCCGGGCCTCGAAATTTTCGGCAAAGCCGGCCTCGGTGCCAGGCTGCAAATGCTGTATCTTGATTGCAACAATGGCCTTCAAGCGACTGTCATCGCCCGGTTTTTCCTGCTCAGACCCATCAGCTCTTCGCAAACCCGACAGGTCGAAGCCGGCGCCCGGCCATGCCGGTTTCAGCAGCAGCACGTCGTCGGAATCGATCATCGTGGCGTTGGCGGCGTCGCGGTGTGCGGCCCATACCGGCCCGTCATAAAAGGTCGTCAGAGCTTGTTTCCGCCCATCCATCCCGTCAAAGCCGCGCAGCCAGACGAACATGTCGGGCCGGTCGAGGTCGCGGAACTGGCCGATGATGGTCATCCCAGCGGCTTCCTGGCCCTCGATCAGACGGCTGTCGAAGACATCGATCAGCGTGTCGCGCCGGCCGGGTCTTAGCGTGTACTGCCGCAATTCGACCACGGGCGAGGCGAGCAGGCCGGCTGTCGCGGGGGCTTTCAGGGGCAGGTTCATCGCGCACTCTCCAAAACAGGATGATCGTCCTGTTTTACAAAACAGACCGGTTGTCCTGTTTTGTCAATCTGCTATCGTTTGAAAATGTCAGCAGAGATTTCCGCTCGCCCAAGATCGCGGGCTCAAAAACGCACCAACGACCCCGAAGGCATGCGCAACAGGGTGCTCGATGTCGCGGAAGCGTCGTTTCAGGAGCGCGGTTATCACGCTTCCAGCATCGGCGACCTGATGGCGGCGGCCGGCGTCACCGGCGGCGCGCTGCATCACCATTTCCCGACCAAGAAGGCGCTGGCCCTGGCGGTGATCGAGGAGCGGGTGGCTGCCGCCGTCGAAGAAACCTGGATCGCGCCGGTGCAGGCTGCGGGATCGGCCCGCGAGGGCATACGCGCCGTGTTCGAGGCGGTGGCGGCCGAACTCGAGCAGCAAGGTTTCGTGCGCGGCTGTCAACTCAACAACCTGGCGCACGAATTGTCGCTCGCCGATCCGGATTTCCGCTTTGCCCTTGCCAGCATCTTTGCCGCCTGGCGCGAGGCGATCGCCGGCAAGGTCAGGACCGATCAGCAAACGGGCGAGGAACAGGGTACCGATCCGGATCGCTTCGCTGCCTTGGCGGTCGCCGCCTATTCCGGCGCCATGTCGATGGCCAAGACGGCACAGGACGCCGGTCCACTGCGCGATTGCCTGGCGGAATTGGAACGCAGGACCGATTCAGCTGCGTCCCTGGGCCGAGCGGGAGCGAAGCGACGCCGCAGGGTGCTGCTGCGGCCGGGAAAGCCCTGAAGCCGCAGGAGCAGTAGGGCGCCGCTCTATTTCGCCAGCGGTTTGATCGTCTCGTAACCGTTCACCGATTCCGCGCTGGTGCCCTCGTCGTAGCGCCGGGCGAGAGCTGCCTGCAGATCTGGCGCATAGAGCGCAGTGAACGCATCCAGCGTCTCGCCGGCCCCATTCTTGAAGGTCTCTTTGACCGCCAGTACCTTGTATTTGCAGTCGCCCAGGCTGAACGTCTCCTGGCCCTTGACGACCAAAGTCAGCGTCTTGGTGCTCTTTGGCTGCTTGTTCGGCGCTAGCTCGACGAATTCGATCGTGCTCTTTGCCCCGGTCTTCAGCGGAAACAGTTTTCGCAGATCGGAAAACGGGATCATCGCCACCCGACCGGTATCACTGTCGCGAAACACCTCGATCAGGCCGTTGAACAGGAACTGCGTCTGCGGCGATTCGGATTCGTATTTGTTGGCGACGGCAACCATGCCGCCGGCCGTCGGGCGAAACTCGCTGCGGATGCCGGGCTTTTCCAGCACGAAGCCATCCCTGGCGGATTTCGCGTCGACGCAGTCGGCAGCATGGGCAACGCCCGCCGGCAGCAACGCCGCCAGCATCATCATGATCGGTGCAGCTTTCATGGCGTCCTCCTCGCTCGCGCAAGTTGAGGGGGCAAGACATGCCAGACATGCGGCAACATGTCGATGGATGGTTTGGACGAGAAGTGCTGCTGGAGAACTGGACGGCCGGGCGCCGGCTGTGCTGAATTTCGGCGCATGATGAATCGCCTCCCGCCCCGCCTACTGTCCCGGCGCGATTTTTTGGCCCAGGCGCTGGGGGTTGCTGCCGCCAGCGCCTTTGTGCGTCCGGCGCTCGGCCAGACCGGGCAGCGCATCCAGCCCATCGACGCCACCTTCCTGTTCATCGCCGACGTCCATGCCTGCCGCATGGCGAGCGGCCTCAGCCCCAATTGCCAGCAGGAAGGCAAGACCGACGCCGCCTTGCTGCGCAACGTCGCCGCGCTGAATGGCCTCAGTGACAAGGACTGGCCGACCGAGATCGACGGAGTCGCCACCGGCCTGCACTCGGCCGGCAGCCGCATCGGCACGCCGCTCGGCCTCGTCGTCGGCGGCGACATCACCGACGATGGCGGCGGGCAGATCACCCAGCCCAGCGAAGGCACGCAGCTTCTGCAGTTCAGCCAGCGCTACCAGCAAGGGATCGGCCCCGACCGCGTCCACATGCCCGTCTATATCGGGCTCGGCAATCACGACCTCGACCAGAACGGGCCGCCGCATCATGTCGACTGGTACCGCCGCGAGATGCGCGACTATGTCGAGGTCAATCACCGCCCCGGCGTCTTCTTCAAGCCGCCGGTGCCGGCCACCGAATACGATGTCGACACCGACTGCTATTCCTGGGACTGGGGCGGCCTGCATCTTATCCAGACGCATCGTTTCGCCGGCGATACAGGCCACGGCGCCATCTCCAGCCTGCCATGGCTGAAGCAGGATCTGGCCACCTATGCCGGCGACGGCCGCCCGGTCATCCTGTTCCAGCATTATGGCTGGGATACTTTTTCGACCGAGAAATGGGATCCGACCAAGCGGGCTTACGACAATGAGGGCGCCGGCGCGCCGCATTGGTGGAGCGAGAGTGACCGCCAGGCACTGCTTTCGGCGCTGAGGGGCTACAATGTCATCGCCATTTTTCACGGCCATCAGCACGAGGTGCCGATGATCTACCAGCGCAACGGTCTCGACCTCATCAAGCCGAAGGCCGCCTATATGGGCGGCTTCGCGCTGGTGCGAGTGACCGGTGACGGCATGGATGTCGTGCTGGGCGAGGCGACCGGCGACCATGGCGAGGTGATGTTCACCAATGCCTTTTCGAAGAGCCTGAGCTTCTGAGGCGCGCTGGCGGGACGGCGGCAGTGGTCGTATTTTCGGGATCGGCCCGGCTTCTCCCGGGCTAAGCAGGCAGGGTTGGCTGCGCAGGCAAGTCGGGGGAAACCATGGCTGAATTCACCCTCTTCATAGGCAACAAATGCTTTTCGTCCTGGTCGCTCCGGCCCTGGGTGGCGATGCGGCATCTGGAGATACCGTTCGAGGAGGGCTTCGTGCGCCTGCGCACGCCGGAAACCGCCGCCAACCTGGCCAAGGTGTCGCCGACCGGCATGGTACCGGTCCTGAATCACAAGCCGTTGAAGGGCGGGAGCAGGATCGTCTGGGAAACCCTTGCCATCCTTGAATATCTCGCCGACCTGTTTCCGGAGAAAAAACTCTGGCCCGATGACATCGGCACCCGCGCGCTGGCCCGCTCGGTGGCGACCGAGATGCATTCCGGCTTTCGTGAGGTCCGCTATGGCTGGCCGATGAATTTGCGCCGGCCCAAGGCGTATAAACCGCTCGACGCCGAAGGCGAGGCACAGCGGGCGCGCATCGAAGCGATCTGGCGGCAATGCCGTGCCGAGTACGGCAAGGGCGGCCCGTTCCTGTTCGGCCATTTCACCGCGGCCGATGCCATGTATGCGCCGATCGTCACCCGCTTCGACACCTATGGCGGCGAACTGGCGCCGGATACACGCGCCTATGTCGATGCCGTGCTTTCAACGCCGGCGATGCGGCACTGGTATGCAGAAGCCGCCAAGGAGACGTGGCCGGAACCCGGCCCGCACGAACAGGACTGACCAAGAGAGCATCGCCGGACGAGGATCGCTGAGTTCATCCCGCTGCGGCGTTGTTGACGAGCAGTCGCGATCGGCATAAATACGTAACCAAATGGATACGCATTATGCCGCAGGCTGATCCTGATCGTTCCGTTTTCCGCGCCATCGCCGATCCGACGCGGCGCGCCATCCTTGACCGCTTGCGGCAAGGCCCGGCGCCGGTGAATGAACTCGCCTCGGCCTTTTCGCAGAGCCGGCCGGCAATCTCCAAGCATCTCAGGATCCTGCGCGAATTGCGCGTCGTCTCCGAGCAGAAGCATGGCCGCGAGCGGCTTTATCGGCTGGAGCCGGCGGAACTGAAGGATGTCGCCGACTGGATCCTGCCCTATCGCGATTTCTGGCAGGCAAGCCTCGGCAATCTGAAATCCTATCTGGAGAACGAATGATGGCCAGCAACGACGGACCGCGTGCGATCGCCGACGTTTCGGCGGGCACCATCCTTGCCACGGTGACGATCGCCGTGCCGCCGGAACGGGTGTTTCGGGCGCTGACCGCCGAGGAGCAGATCCCGCTCTGGTGGGGCTCGGACGCGCTCTACCGGACGACCAGGCACACCTCCGATGTCAGGCCGGGCGGCGCCTGGTATTCGCAAGGCAAGGGCGCCGACGGACATGAATTCCACGTCCAGGGCGAGTATCTCGAAGTCGAGCCGCCGCATCGTCTGGTGATGACCTGGAAGGCGCCGTGGGACGGCGACAATGTCACGACCGTCACCTACATGCTCGAAGCGGTCGAGTCTGGAACGCGGCTGACGCTGCGCCACGAAGGCTTTGGCGCACGTCAGGACGCCTGCCGCGATCATGGCTCCGGCTGGGAGCGGGTGCTCGGCTGGCTGAATGCCTTCCTTGCCGCCGAAGCTGGCATCAAGTCGCCAAGCATATTCCACTGTCGGATGATCCCGCCGCGCCCGGATTTCGCCTTTACCTTGACCGAGGAGGAGAGGGTGCTGATGGACCGGCATGCCGACTATCTGCGCGGCAAGCTGGCCGAGGGCACCATGATGCTGGCTGGTCCGGTCGCCGACCCGGCCGGGCCCTGGGGCCTCGCCATCCTGCGCGTCGGCACCGAGGCCGAGGCAAGGGCGTTGACCGACGACGACCCGGTGGTGCGTTCGGGGCAGGGCTTTCGCTACGAAATCCTGCCGCTGATGTCAGCGATCATGTGACGTCCCCAAATACAAGAACGCCCCTCGCGCCTTTTATCGCGCGGGAGGCGTCCTTTTTGCCAGCCTTTCCAAGATTGCTCTTATGAACTGCTGACCGTACCAAAATGCGTGAGGGCCAGGATGGTTCCACCTTGTTGCGATTTTTTTCGATCTGGCGCCAGGCGGTTTTTGCATCCCGGATGCAACCGGGAAAGGGGCTTCGTCGTGCCTTGCCCGGCAAGCCATGCGCTGCTTCGGCTACCGTTGCAAAACAAGAAATTTGACATGGCGGCAAAAGAAGTCTACTAGAAGTTTGTCGATATTTGTTTGCCCGACTTTTGTTATCCGCGCGCCGAGCGCGCCTTTGACGAACTTCCTCCCATCAAAAATCGAGACAAACGCTGTTGTGCATTCGCACGACGGTAAACGAATATTTGCCATGGAAAGGGTTCGTTATGAGCACTGGCACAGTAAAATGGTTCAACGCCACCAAGGGCTTTGGCTTTATTCAGCCTGACGACGGTTCGGCCGACGTTTTCGTCCATGTTTCGGCCGTCGAGCGTGCCGGAATGCGCACCATCGTCGAAGGCCAGAAGCTTGGCTACGAGATGGTTCGTGACAACAAGTCGGGCAAGATGTCCGCCGACCAGCTCAAGGCTGCGTAAAAACGGAATTCAGCCTTCCCGGTGACCACGGATGTACTGGCATCGGTAGATGGCGAGAGGAGGGTCAGGCGCATGCCTGACCTTTTTCGTTTCTGGCAGTGAATTGTGCGCCGCAGGTCCCCTCGTATGTGCTAAGCACCGCCAAGGTGGATCCCCCGAACCAGGATGAAGAAGATGTCCCTTACTCCGAAGGCATCCGGCGACGAGGCCGAGCAGCTTTTCAGCAAGACCCGGACGCAGTCGATGTCGCTCAATCGCATCATCTCCGAACGCGATGCCGTCAGCGAGGCCCGGGAGGCCAAGACCGCGCGGCTGCGCGAACTGCGCCTGGAGAAGGAGGCCGACGACCGGGCGGCAGCCCTCGTTCTGGCCGCCATGCCGAAGCGCGCGGGCAAACGCTGATGGCCACCAAGCGCGTGCCGCCAACGCCGATCGCCGGCGACGCGACCATTGCCGACATGGTCGAACTTCTCGACAAGCCGGTCGAATTTGTCCGCCGCGTGCTGGAAAAGCTGGAGCGTTGCAAGCGCGCCCACGGCGATGCCCAGGTGCGCGTCGGTGTGCGCGGCCGCGCCGAAGCCCCGAACTATCTGATCGAATATGTGCGCGAGGACACCAAGACGCGCGAGCGGGTGACCCATCAGGATGCCGCCTATAGCGGCAGTACGCATCGCGAACTGGCGCCGCATCACATCGAGGACGCCAGGAACTGGTCGCCCGAGGAAATGAACATCACGGCGGTGTCGGCGCTGATCGGCCGCCTGCGCAACCCGCGCGCGCCGTCATCGCGTTTCTCTGACGAGGACTGACATGGCCATAAAATTTTCCGCCAAGGACCAGCCGGCAGCGCCGGCCGCCACCGCCAAACCGGCCAAGCCGGCTGCCGCGCCGAAGGCTGACGAACCGGTCCCAACCGATCTGTTCAAGTCGCCAGCGGATGCGGCCCGGAAGACGACCAAGAAGAAATAGCGCCTTGCCTCGAAATGCCGACCGCGATCCTGTCGCGCCGGGCCTGCTTGCCCTGGCGGCAGCCGCAGACTTTTCGCCGCTAGAGCGAGGGGCCGGTGCGGCCCTGTTCGACTGCCAGGCCTGCGGCGCCTGCTGCTCCTATTCGGCCGAATGGCCGCGCTTTTCCACCGAGGACGATGCGCAGCTCGACCGCATTCCGCAGAAGTTCGTCGCTGCCGACGAATCCGGTATGCGCTGCGACGGCGTGCGCTGTTCGGCTCTGTCCGGCGAGGTCGGCAAGCATACCGCTTGCGGCATTTATGACGTCCGCCCCGACGTCTGCCGCGCCTGCATGCCCGGCGGCGACGACTGCCTGATGGCGCGCAAGGCGCACGGGCTGCCACTGTAGGGCTGTCGGTCGCTCACCGTGGGATGTGGCGAAGCAAGGGTTGCGGTTCTACATGGCAGGCCTTGCCTGCAATGCAAGTCCTTGCCATATAGCGCTCGGGAATGGTGTCTCCCTGATAACCGCGCTGATGCTGATGACGCCTACTGACGAACGCCCTTCGGGCGCGCAGGAGGCTGTCATGGGATTTTTCGTCGTGTTCATCGGATCAGGTATCGGTGGCGCTCTCCGCTACGGCGTCGGGCTTCTGTCGCTGCGACTCCTCGGTGCCAACTTTCCCTTCGGAACGCTTTCCATCAACATCGTCGGATCGGCCTTGATGGGCCTTGTCGTTAGCTTGTTCGCATTGTTCGAGATCGGCGGGGACGACGTCAGGTTGTTCCTGACGACAGGTATCATCGGCGGCTTTACGACCTTCTCGACCTTCTCGCTCGACGCCGTGACACTGTGGGAACGCGGCCAGCATCTGGCAGCCATCGGCTACATAGTCGCCAGTGTGACACTGTCGTTGACGGCTTTGGCGGCAGTTCTCCTGCTTATGCGCCGCTGATCGATTTTCGACGCGCTTGCGAACCGCGACAGCGTGAGCGCATCGGCGTGAGCCCACAGCTTGTGTAGTGCGCCCTTGCCCGGTACCTTGCCGCCGGGCCGGGTGCCGGAGGAGCAAGTCGTGAGCATCGAATTCCTGTTGACGGCGCTGATCGTCGTGGCCTCGCCCGGCACCGGCGTTCTCTACACGCTAAGCGCCGGCCTGTCGCGCGGGGCGCGTGCCTCGATCATCGCCGCCTTCGGCTGCACACTGGGCATCATCCCGCATATGGCGGCCGCCATCACCGGTCTTGCCGCGTTGCTGCACACCAGCGCCATCGCCTTCGAGACGCTGAAGTATCTCGGCGTCGCCTATCTGCTCTATATGGCCTGGAACACGCTGAAGGAGAGGGGCGGCCTGAGCGTCGACCAGGACGTCGCACCGCGCTCGGCCGGCAAGGTCATCACCTCCGGCATCCTGATCAACATCCTCAACCCGAAACTGTCGATCTTCTTCTTCGCCTTCCTGCCGCAAATCGTCAGCACCACCGAACCGCACGCGCTGTCGAAGATGCTGGAACTGTCGAGCGTCTTCATGCTGCTCACCTTCGTCGTGTTCGTCGGCTACGGCATCTTCGCCGCCTCGATCCGTAGCCACGTCGTGTCGCGGCCGAGGGTGCTGACCTGGATGCGTCGCACCTTCGCCGGCGCCTTCGTCATGCTCGGCGCCAAGCTGGCGCTGGCGGACCGGTAGGCGTCTGTTCACGGGCTTTGTCGCCTGCATACAAGATAGCAATGAGAAGGCGAGCCAAGGCCCGCCTTCATCTGCTCTTCAGCCGGTAAGGTTGCTAGTTTGCGCCGCCGAGCGCCTGCAATTTCTCGCAGAACGGGGCATATGCCTTGCTCATTGCCGCATCCTGGCATTCCTTCATCATCATGGCCTGGTCGTCTTTGGACATCGCTGCCCAAGCAGCCTTCATCTCGTCATCGGACTTCATTGTCTTCATGCCCGAATCGGTGAAGAAGGGTTCCATCATCTTGGGCGCCAAAGCAGGCAGTTCTGATGTTCATGACATTAGTCCTCCCTATGGTCTTTCTCGATCGTCGGATGGCGGTTGGGCATCAAATAGTGGCGGTCGACCTATCCCTTGACGTAGCCCATCGCCTCTACGATCCGCCCTCCGGCTACGCGCATCAAATTGACGCCGCGTAGCGAATTGCCGTCGGCCATGAAATAGCGCCAGCGGATCGTTGCCCGCTCGCCGGCGACGAAGGTCTCCTCGATGTCGAAGCTGGTGCCTGGCTGGGTGGCGATCGCCGACCACAGCCCGACGCACGCCGCCTTGCCGGCATGGCGCGCGCCGTCCGGCGCCGGCACCGTGTTCTCGATCACGCAATCCTCGGCCACCAGTTCCGCAAGCGCCGTCGGATCATGACGTTGGAACACGTCGTTGAAGCGCCGCATGATCTCGGCGGTCTGGTGGGACAAATCATTCGCGGCGATGTCCATGACAAGCTCCTGTGTCATCGTCATTCTCCTGTTTTCATTGGTCTTCGACAGCGTCGACGAGCACGGCCTTGAGGGTGATGTCGGCCACGCCGGCAAGCGCGCGCGAGACCAGGCATGTCGTCTTGGCGGACTGCGCAAACCGCTCGAACTCCTCTCCGCCGAGTTCCGCGACCTCCGCCTGCGTCTCGAGCTCGATGCGGGTGATCGTCGGCCCGGCCGCGGTCGCGCCGAGATGCACTTTCGCCGTGGTGCGGATGCGCCGGGGGATTTGACCCTCCCGGCCGAGGATGGCGCTCAGCGCCATCGAGAAGCAGCCGGCATGGGCCGCCGCGATCAGTTCTTCCGGATTGGTGCCTGGACCATTTTCGAAACGCGACGGGAAGGAATAGGCACCCTCGAAGACGCCGCTGCCCAGCCGAAGCCTGCCCGAACCTTCCTTCAGCGCACCTTGCCACTCGGCTGAAGCCTCACGAATTGTCATTGGTTCCTCCATGAGTTCGATTGAAAACACATATGTAGACCGATCTACATATTATGTAGACCGATTGTCATATTAGTAACAAGGCCTATAATGGCTCTCTCCTGACAGAGGCTGACATGGCGAACGACACCCGCACCCGCATGATCGAGGCGACGGCGCTGCTGATTGGGCAGCGCGGCTATCACGGCACCTCGCTCAACGACATATTGAGCGCCAGCGGCGCACCGCGCGGTTCGCTCTATTTCCATTTTCCGGGCGGCAAGGACCAATTGGTCATCGAGGTGACGCGCGACAGCATCGCCAAAGTGACCGAAAGACTGGGCGAGGACCTTGCCGCCGAAACGAGCCCGGCGGTGGCCGTCCACCACATCTACCAGTCGGTTGCCCGCATGCTGGAGGACAATGAATTCACGCTCGGCTGCCCGATCGCGCCCGTGGTGCTGGATTCACCGGCGAACGTGCCGGAACTGGCCGAACTGTGCCGCTCGGCCTTCGAGCAGTGGATCGGCCTGCTGCGGCAGGCCTTCGTCAGGGCAGGGGTGCCCGAACGCCGTGCGCATGCCTTGGCGTTGCTGGTCGAATCCTCGCTGGAAGGGCTGATGGTGATTGCGCGCGCCACCCGTGATCGCGCCCCGCTGCTGGCCGTGGCCGACGAAGTCGCGGCGTTGGTCGAGTCGGCCGTGCTGGCCGGCGAAGCGCGGCAACGCGCCGAGGCCGCCGTCTGAGGCGTGAGCCCAGGGCGTCGGCTTCCCGACCGGAATTGCGCAAAAAACAAATGGTTAGAACGGGTTTGTGATTCCGGCACTGAGCTAAAACAGAAAGATACATCCCGATTCCATCGGGATGGGATAGGCTCTATGTCCCCTGGTCGGGAAAGCAGGCCTGGGCGCTGAGAGCCGGACCATTGGCCAGCGCGGTCAGGAAATTCGGCAGCACGGTGGGGAACGTGTAGGAGATCTGCACCATCGAGAAGCCGGAGAGGCCCGAACAGTTGGTGTCGTTGTTGATGGTGATGTTGGAGCTTGTCAGCACGATGCCGTCGGTCGCGGCCATGCCGCTGATGTAGCTGATCGCATTTGCGGCGTTGTAGACGCCGTCTTTCGCGCATCCGCTTTGCAGCACGCCGACGCAACGTGCGCCCGCGTTTGCCATGTCCTGTAGCACATGTTGCGCCCAGTACATGCGGCCGAATTCAAATGTTCCCAGCAGCACCATCAGCAGCGGCACCGAAAGCAGCGCGAACTCGACCGCGTTGGCGCCGGACTTGTCCCTGACGAATGAAGCCAGCCGCCTCATTGCGGCTGCACCATGGCCTGTACGGTGATATTGCCGCCGGTCACGATGCCAAGGCCGCCGAACAGCGGCGCAAACGGCCTGCTCGCGCTGATCGCCACGAACTTTCCCGAGATGCCGCCATTGGCGCAGACAGCGCTGCAGGTCACCGACGAACCCCATGTCACGCTGCCGCCCGAGCCGGTCGGGCAATAGCACAGGTCCGCATTGGATGCGGTGCCGCTCTGGGTCGCCTTGGAGGTGGTGGCGTCGTAGCTGATCACCGCGCCATTGTTGACGACGACCTGGACAGTGCCGCCGGAAGTGCCAAGGCCGCTGGCCACCACGGCCGTGATGTTGGCGGCGAGCCCGCTGCCGCCGGTTGAATTGACCTTGTCTGAGCCGAGCAGGGCATAGTTGGAAGCGGCCGAGATCGCCGAACTCAGGTCGAACTTCGCCTTCAGCGAAGCGCCGATATCGACCGTTGCAGCCAGTATGAGGATGAGCACAGGGCTGACCAGCGCGAACTCGACCGCCGAGACGCCCGACGTCTCGCGAAAGAGGAAGCGTGCCGGCGCGGAGTTCGTCAGGGCGTGCGCCAGGCGGTGATGGAATCGGGAAATCATCATCACTGTACCAGGCTCACCTTGCTGCTGGTGGTGGCGCCGGTGGCCGCGATGCATTCGGACGCTGCGGTGGTGCCGCCCGACAGCGTGATGCGCGAGCCGATCATCTGCAGGCACTTGGTCGTGTCCGTCGTCGAGCCCAGCACGCTGGAGCCGCCGTTCATGATGATCGGACCGTAGGGAAAATAGAAGGCGCCGGAGATCTGCGCGTTGGAGCCGCCTTCGGCGAAGGTGGCGCCGGCAGTGATCGAGGTCGACGTCGGTCCGATCACGGCAAGCTTTGCGGTGGTGCCGGTCTGCGGCGCGGTGAGTACGATGTTGCTGTAGCCGGCCGCCACGCAGAAGACATAGCCGTTGCAGCTTCCCGAGCTCGACTTGGCCTTGCCCGACAGCACCAGCGTCACATCGGTGCCGCTGACGCTGATCGTGCTGCCGCCGCAGCTGGCACTGCCGCCGCCGCTGCCGCCCAGCGCAAAATAGCCGTCCACCGTATAGACGCCGGCGCGAGCAGGATGGCGCCCGAGGCGATGAAGTTTCCCTGGATATCGTGCTGAGCGGTGGCCGGTATGACGAAGCAGCTGCCGCCGCCACCGCCATTGACATTGTCGACGACCTGGAACACGCCCGAGCTGGTGGCGTCAGCCATGACCGTCTTCGAGCCGCCGCCGAGCGTGATGGCGTCGCCATTGCTGCCGGGGCCGATCTTGTAGCTGTTGGAGGTTCCGGAGCCGAAGGTCAACGTCCCGCTGGTGTTGATGAAGCCGCCCGGCAGTTCGAAGGGTGCTCGGCCCGCCGAAGGTCAGCGTGCTGGTGTTGCAGATCGAGACCTTCGCCGTGCTGTTGCAGGTACTGTCGCTGATGCCGACCTTGAAGGTTCCGGCGCCGAAGGTCGTGGTCGCGCCACCGCCGGTCGTCAGCCCCTTGGTGACGTTGAAGGTGCCGGCGCCGAAGGTCGTCGTTCCGCCTGTGGTCACCTGCTTGCCGAAATTGTAGGTGCCGGCGCCGAAGGTCGTGGTTCCAGCCGTGGTCAGCGTCTTGGCGAAACTGTAGATGCCGGGGCCGAATTTGGTGGTGGCGCTGGTCGTGACGTCGCCTGAGATGT
The DNA here is from genome assembly GCF_003601975.1 of Mesorhizobium waimense. Taxonomy (GTDB): domain Bacteria; phylum Pseudomonadota; class Alphaproteobacteria; order Rhizobiales; family Rhizobiaceae; genus Mesorhizobium; species Mesorhizobium waimense. Next base: position 2,749 of record NZ_QZWZ01000015.1, on the reverse strand, counting down.
TGTAGACGGTCGTTGCCGCTCCGCTCGTCGCGAAGTTGAGATTGATGCCGCCGCCGATGGTGATGTTGCCGATGTTGACCGTTGTCTTGTTGCCGCAATTCAGCGTCCATGTGCTGTCGCTGTAGGAGGCCGTGCATCCAAGCGCAATCGCCTGGTTTTGCGTGGAACTCGGATTGTAGGCGAAGCTGATACTCGTGCCCGTTACGCTGGTTGGTGCCGTCGGTGCCGTCGTCTTCGAAAGCGCGGCCACCGTGGCGATGCGGGCGACGGCGGCCGTGACGGCTGTGTTACCGGCCAGCGGATCGGCGGTGAATTTCTTGGCAATCACCGCCGCCGTACCGTTCGGGCCGCTGATGCCGCTGCAGGGCTGGCTCGGAACCGCCGCGGAGTTGTAGTTCACGCCGATGGCCGAGATCGTGGTGCCGCAGGGCACCGTCACCGTGTTGTTCGACGACACCGTGCATATGGGCGCAGTGATCTTGGTGCCACCGGAAAGCGTGATGCCGGTCTGGCTGCCGTCCAGCGCGAGCATGCAGCCGGGCGTCGGTGCCTGCGCGCCGACTTCGGCGACGGATCCGGCATAGATCTGCAATTGCTGGCGATCGTTCAGCACGCGCGCCAGCGGCAGCTCCTTCTCGGTGCGGATCGTTACCGAGACGGCTTTCATGCCGGAGGTCTTGGGCGAAGTCACCAGGGCAGCTTGGACGTCGGCCGCGGGAACGCCATTGAGGACAGCCACCTTGACGGCCGTCGCCGTCATCTGGTCGGTCGACGTAGTCGCGTTGTAGGCAAGCGCGCCGGCATAGGCCGAAAGATCGGCGATGCGCTGGTTGTTGGCCCGCTCGACCAGGGCGCCGCCATATTCCGTGACCAACGCCGCCATGCCGATGAGCAACGGCAACACCAGCGCCGAGGTGATGAGGACATTGCCGTCGCGGCTACGCGAAAATCGCCGGAAAATCTTCATCATGGCCAACCTGAACAACGCTACACTTTCGAGCAACCCTGTCGCGCCGCATCTTTTAGTAACCTTGAATGTGTTAAAAATTATTGTCTGATAAATTCACCAACAATTGATCGAAACTGATGATTTTGTTGGCAAATTACCTTGGGAAAAGTCAATTGGGAGCGGCCACCCCGGCTAAAGGCCGGCAATGACTGGTTTTTTGGCCAGGCGCATTGGCGCACCCATGAAAAAAGGGCGGCATCGCTGCCGCCCTTTTCGTATGCTTAGCGAGATTGGTGGATTAGAAATCCATTCCGCCCATGCCGCCCATGCCGCCGCCGCCCATGCCGCCAGGCATGCCGCCGCCAGCCGACTCTTTCTTCGGAGCCTCGGCGATCATGGCTTCGGTGGTGACGAGCAGGCCGGCAACCGAGGCCGCGTCCTGCAGAGCCGTGCGAACGACCTTGACCGGATCGACGATACCCATGGCGATCATGTCGCCATACTCGCCGGTCTGGGCGTTGTAGCCGAAGGTCGCGCCCTTGTTGTCGAGGATCTTGCCGGCAACGATCGAAGCTTCCGCACCGGCGTTGGCCGCGATCTGGCGGGCCGGAGCCTGCAGCGCACGACGCACGATGTTGATGCCGGCGGCCTGGTCGGAGTTGACGCCGGTGGCCTTGAGGTTGGCCGAAGCGCGCAGCAGAGCCACGCCACCGCCAGCGACAATGCCTTCTTCCACGGCCGCGCGGGTCGCGTTGAGGGCGTCATCGACGCGGTCCTTCTTTTCCTTGACTTCGACTTCCGTCGCACCGCCGACGCGGATCACCGCAACGCCGCCCGCCAGCTTGGCGAGACGTTCCTGCAGCTTCTCCTTGTCGTAGTCCGAGGTGGTCTCCTCGATCTGCTGCTTGATCTGGGCAACGCGGCCCTGGATCTCGGCCTTCTTGCCAGCGCCGTCGACGATGGTGGTGTTCTCCTTGGAGATCGACACCTTCTTGGCGCGGCCGAGCATGTTGAGGCCGACGTTCTCAAGCTTGATGCCGAGGTCTTCCGAGATGACCTGGCCACCGGTGAGGATGGCGATGTCTTCCAGCATGGCCTTGCGGCGATCACCGAAGCCCGGCGCCTTGACGGCGGCGATCTTCAGGCCGCCACGCAGCTTGTTGACGACCAGCGTGGCCAGGGCCTCGCCTTCGACGTCTTCCGAGATGATGAGCAGCGGCTTCGAGGTCTGCACGACGGCCTCGAGGACCGGCAGCATGGCCTGCAGGTTGGAGAGCTTCTTCTCGTGGAGCAGGATGTAGGCGTCCTCGAGATCGGCAACCATCTTGTCGGCGTTGGTGACGAAGTAGGGCGACAGGTAGCCGCGGTCGAACTGCATGCCTTCGACGACTTCGAGTTCGGTCTCGGCGGTCTTGGCTTCCTCGACCGTGATGACGCCCTCGTTGCCGACCTTCTGCATCGCTTCCGCGATCATCTTGCCGACCGACTCGTCGCCATTGGCCGAGATCGTGCCAACCTGGGCGACTTCCTCGGAGGTCTTGATCTTCTTGGCGGCCTTGCCGAGCGCCACGACGACTTCGGTCACGGCCAGATCGATGCCGCGCTTCAGGTCCATCGGGTTCATGCCGGCGGCAACCGCCTTGTGGCCTTCCTGGACGATCGACTGCGCCAGAACGGTCGCGGTCGTGGTGCCGTCGCCGGCGATGTCGTTGGTCTTCGAAGCAACTTCGCGGACCATCTGCGCGCCCATGTTCTCGAACTTGTCTTCAAGCTCGATTTCCTTGGCGACGGTGACGCCGT
>NZ_QZWZ01000159.1 GCF_003601975.1 Mesorhizobium waimense | reverse complement strand
CCGACCGACAAGCCTCACCCGCAGTTTCTGCTCATCTTCTTCCATCACTTGGTGTCCACCTATTTTGGTGGACACCTCATGCATCAGAGCGCTCAACAGCAAAAGGTGCGGGGAAATTCGCGCTTACAGAAGAACAGCAACGCCTGAGCTTGCAGCTACAGTGATGACCGAGTCCATTCTCAACGGCATCACCGGTAACCCATGGCATTTGGAACGCTCCGCTGGAGGCTCCTCAGGGGGAGCAGCAGCCGCGGTGGCCGCCGGCATAACTCCTATTGCCCATGGTAACGATGGCGGCGGCTCAATTCGGATTCCGGCATCTTGGTGCGGCCTTGTCGGGCTGAACCCGTCCCGAGGACGTGTTTCCGGCGGCCCGAGCAATCAGGACGCATCGTTTGGTCTCAGCCGCGAATTTGTTCTATGTCGGACTGTGCGCGACATGGCGGTCGCCTTGGACGTCTTTTCTGGTTCTCATCCCGGCGATCCATTCATTATCGTCCAGCCGAACCGACCTTACGTGGAGGAACTCTCGCAGCCCACAGGCCGCCTGCGGGTTGGTGTCGCGAGAAGCAGTTGGGGTGTGATCGACCTCGATCCGGATGTGCTGCGTGCCGTTGAATTGACGGCAACGCTTCTCGAGGAGATGGGGCACTCGATAACAGACATCGAGCCGCCATATGAACCGGCCGAGTACAGCAAATTTGACTCCGCTCCGACGACCGCTATTTGGCTCGAAGAAGCGGCGCGAGCTATGGGGCGCCCGATCAGCTCGGACACCTTGGAGCCGGTCAACCTCAAAAGGTATCGATATGGCCGCGATTTGCCCCTTTCTCAAACGCGGGACGTACAGGAGGGCCTCCGTGGAATGCGTTTCCGCGTGGGCGAGGCGATCCATGCCTTCGACATTCTGTTGACTCCCACAATGCCAATTGTGGCCGTGCGGCATGGTGGGGTCTATTCTACGATTAGCCCAAAGATCTCCGTAGAGGAATACTTGGAAGCGGATACCGCTATTTGTCAGTACACTGGCGTCTTCAACGTTACCGGACAACCTGCTGTGTCCTTGCCTTTGGCACAAGGTGCCAGCGGGTTGCCGATCGGGATTCAGATCGTTGGTCGCTTTGGCGACGAGGCCACGCTAAGGCTTGTTGAGATTCATCGTGAGTTTATGACGGCAGCAGCAAGATTGATGAAGGCTGCGAAGCTCTGGTCGGTTTTGTCAGCTCGCATGGCGATACGCTTGAATTCCTTGAGTTTGCAGAAGAA
>NZ_QZWZ01000158.1 GCF_003601975.1 Mesorhizobium waimense | reverse complement strand
CGGAGGATGGTCTGTGTGGCATGGAATGGCTGGGCGGCGAGGAGCGCACCAACTATCCGCTGACCTTGTCGGTGGAGGATTTTGGCGAGGCGCTCGGCCTGACCGCGCAGGTGGCGGAGCCAATCTCTGCGGATCGGGTGTGCGGCTACATGCAGCGGGCGCTCGAACAGCTGGCGGAGGCATTGGAGCGAGCTCCGAATACGCCGGTGCGCGAGCTCGACATCCTGCCGGCCGAGGAGCGGACCTACCTTTTGGAGGAGCTGAACCGGACGGAAGCGGAGTATCCGTCGGATCTGTGCCTGCACGAACTGTTCGAACAACAGGTGCGCCGGACGCCCGAGGCGGTGGCGGTGGTGCATGACGACGAGCGGGTGAGCTATGGCGAACTCAACGCGCGGGCCAACCGGCTGGCCCATCATCTGATCGGCCTCGGGGTGAAGCCCGGCGACCGCATTGCGACAATGCTGGACCGCTCCGTCGCCCTTGTGGTGGCGCAGTTGGCGATCCTGAAGGCGGGCGGAGTTTATGTCCCGATCGATCGCGCTCTTCCACCTGCGCGACAAGAATGGCTGATTGCCGATTGTGCAGCACGCCTAGTGCTCAGCGAGAGTGGCGGTGATGATCTGGTTGAGGCCACAATCCCTGTTTTGCCCATTGAGCCGCTGATGACTGGAACCGGGTCCAGTCCAGATCCTGGCCTGGTATTGAGCGCCGAGGCCGCCGCTTACGTGATGTACACCTCCGGCTCGACCGGCCTTCCCAAGGGAGTTGTTGTGCCTCACCGGGCTGTCAACCGGCTCGTGATCAACAATGGATATGCGCAGTTCGGCTCAAATGATCGTGTGGCGTGGGTGGGCAATCCTGCGTTTGATATCAGTACACTGGAAGTGTGGGCACCGCTGCTACACGGCTCAAGCCTGATTGTAATTCCCTACACGGATGCGCTGCAGCCAGAGGTTCTGCGCAGCCTGGTGCAGCAGCACCGCATTAGGGTCCTGCATTTGACAGCCGGGTTGTTCAGCCAGAGCGCTGATGATTTAGGCCCGGTGCTGGCGAGTTTACGATTGCTATTGGTCGGCGGCGATGCGGTTGATGTGACAGCAGTAGCTCGGGTTTTGAGCCAGAACGGACCACAGCATCTATTGCACTGCTACGGCCCGACTGAAACGACGACCTTTGCGACAGTCTGCGAGATCACCGCGATTGATGCGACATCCCGCCGCCGCCTCCCGATCGGCCGTCCGATCGCGAACACGCGGGTGTATCTGCTGGACGCTCATGGCCAGCCGGTTCCGTTCGGGGCGGTGGGTGAGCTTTATATCGGCGG
>NZ_QZWZ01000157.1 GCF_003601975.1 Mesorhizobium waimense | reverse complement strand
CAGGGCGCCGAAGTCAGGTTAACGGCACTTTACGTTTGAAGGGATTGCTGAATCTGTGAGGGCCTTACGAATCGGAGGCTCCGGATGGCTTTGTTGGCGGGTTTTGGCGAGAAGTCGCGGCTTGGGGTGCTGCTGGGGCATTTTTCGGCGATCGAGGACCCACGGCCGTCGCATCGGGTAGCCTATCCGCTGGCCGAGGTTCTGCTTCTGGCGGTGTGCGGAACGATCGCCGATTGCGATGACTACGAGGCGATCGGCTTGTGGGGGGAGCAGCATCTGGCGTTTCTACGCCGCTTTCTGCCGTATCATCATGGGGTTCCGACCGGGCGCTGGCTGACGATCCTGATGAACCGGATCAATCCGACGCTGTTTTCGGCCTGCTTCACCGACTGGGTGCGGGCCTGCTGGCCGGACCGGCCGGAGCTTGTCGCCATCGACGGCAAGACCTCGCGGCGCAGCCACGACCGCGCAGCCGGCCAGGCGCCCCTGCATCTGGTTTCGGCTTTCGCCACCACCAGCCGCCTGGTCCTCGGGCAAGAGGCGGTCGCGGACAAATCGAGCGAACTCACCGCCATCCCGGTGCTGCTGGAACGCCTGGCCGAAGGCGGCGGGCTCAAGGGCGCCATCGTGACCATCGACGCCATCGCCTGCAACGGCGACATCGCCAAGGCCGTGCGGGCGGCCGGCGCCGATTATCTCCTAGCCGTCAAGGCGAACCAGCCGACCTTGTGCCGCGAGATCGAGGCCTTCTTCGCCGATGCGCCCCAGGCCAGCCTCGACCGCGTCACCGACACCGACAAGGGGCACGGCCGGATCGAGCAACGCACCGTCACGGTGACACGCGAGGTGGAATGGCTGAGCGGCGACCGGCGCTTCCCGGGCGAACTGCGCCTGCCCGATGTCGCCGCCATCATCAAGGTCCAGAGCAAGGCCGAGTTGAAAGATCGCTGTCGCCTTGAAACGCGCTACTACATTACCTCGGCCAAGCTCACCGCCGAGGCGGCCGCTGACGCCGTGCGCGGCCATTGGGGTATCGAGAACCAGCTGCATTGGGTGCTCGACGTCGTCTTCAACGACGATCAGTCACGCACACGCAAGGGCCATGGCGCCAAAAACATGGCCGTCGTCCGACACTTCGCCATCAATCACCTCAGGCAAGCCCCAGAGCCTGTCAAACCAGCAAACACGGGCCTGCGCCGAAAAACCCAGAAGCCCCCCGCTCCACGGCCGACGAGCCTCAAACTCCGCCGCAAAATCGCAGGATGGGACCTCGCATACCTTACGGCCATCCTCCAAACCAAAGCCCGTTAACCTGGATTCGGAGCCCTG
>NZ_QZWZ01000156.1 GCF_003601975.1 Mesorhizobium waimense | reverse complement strand
TTGTGAGCGCTGGCCAAGATGGGCTGCACGGATAGCGAGTTCCAAACACGGACACGACATTTGCTGCCGGTGAGCACCTCGGAATGCCTCGCTGGTCCCGGTTCGACCGGTCACACCATCTTCTCCTCTACTTGCAAGTTCCGGCCTCGGCGTCGACCCTGTGCTCGGCGCCGAACTCTGATCTCTCTTATGGCTGCGCAGGCTCCGGATAGGTGGCGCCGATGGGGCGGTAATGCCCGCCACTGACCATCAGTTTCCAAGCGATCCGCGCCAGCTTGTTGGCCAGCGCTACCGCTGCGAGCTTGGGTTGCGCACAATCAGGGCCTGCAACCAGGGCCAGACCCGTTTGCTGCCCCGCCGCATATGCTGCCCCGCCGCATATGCTGAATGAGGGCGGTGGCGCCAGCCACCAGCACGCTTCGCAGCATTTCGTCGCCAGCGCGGGTAATCACGCCAAGCCGATTTCTGCCTGCTGTCGAATGGTTCTTCGGCGTCAGCCCGAGCCGGCGGCAAAGTCGCGTCCTGACTTGAAGTCATGTGCATCCGTCACCTTAATGGCCAGCAACGTTGCTCCGACAGGACCAATCGCCGGTATGGCGGCCAACGGCTGGCTCATTTCGCTGCACCGATGAAGCGAAAGCAGCTTTTTCATCGAGTGTGGCAACCTCGGCGCTGATATGCGCATAGTCGCGCGCCAGCGTCTCGAACATGTCCCTGGCCGTGTCCGGGATCGTCGCATCAGCGCGAATGTCGGCCAGCAGATCACCGAGTCGGGAAAGTCCCTTGGGTGCGACAAAGCCGAACTCCGCCGCAAAGCCGCGGATCGAATTGGCCAGCTGCGTGCGTCGGCCGATGAACTGCGCACGCAGCTTCGCCAGCATCTGCGATCCTTGTTGATCGGCGCTCTTGGCGGGAACAAAACGCATGTCCGGCCGGCTCATCGCCTCGCAGATCGCCCCGGCATCGGCCGCATCCGACTTGGAGCGCTTCACATAGGGCTTCACGTACTGCGGCGGCAGCAACATCACTTCGTGTCCCAGCGCGCGCAATTCCCGCGCCCAGTAATGCGCCGCTCCGCAAGCCTCCATACCAATCTTCAGCGGCGAAAGCCCGGCAAAGAAGGCAAGCACCTGATTGCGCCGCAGCTTCTTGCGCAGCGCCGGCTGTTCAGCTTCAATGCAACTGGAAAACGCTCTTTGACGTATCCATGCCAATGCGAATAAGATTTTCCACGGACGGTCTCCCTTGCTTGAGATCTCAACGACCTCATTCTGGCACATCACGATGCCGTCGGGGGCCGTCCACCCCAACACGTACTTCAAGTACGCTCCGCTCCGGTTCTCG
>NZ_QZWZ01000155.1 GCF_003601975.1 Mesorhizobium waimense | reverse complement strand
ACATGGGGTAATCGCGGGAGCCGCGTCCACGTGCCGCTTTGTAGCCCTTGCGCATAGGCGGCGGTTGTTCCCCGATATGATGAAAACGGGCTCCCGAGTCGGACCCGGGCCCAGCAGCAATCGGAGAACAACAACCATGGACCAATTTATCGGCCTTGATGTGTCATTGAAAGAGACCTCGATCTCGGTGCGGCAGAATGGCAAGCGGAGCTGGCGCGGCAAATGCCCATCTGATCCGAAGTTGCTGGCCGAAGTGATCTGCAAGCGTGCGCCCAACGCGAAGAAGATCGTCTTCGAGACCGGCCCCTTATCGGTCTGGTTCTATCATGCGCTGACGGGGGAAGGCCTGCCGGCGATCTGCATCGATGCCCGTCACGCCAAAGCGGCGCTCGACATGGCGCCGAACAAGACCGATGCGAACGATGCAGACGGTCTGGCGCAGCTTGCAGAAGTTGGCTTTTACCGGGAGGTGCGGGTCAAGCAGTATGACAGCATGCTGACCCGCACACTGGTAGCCGCGCGCAGCCAGCTGATCAAGATCGTAACCGAGCTGTCCAATCAGATCCGTGGGCTGATGAAGACATTCGGGCTGGTCGTTCCCAAGGGTGCCGGCCGCGTATTCGAAGCCAATGTCCGAAACCTGATTGTCGACAACAAGGGACTGGAGCGGATTATCCTGCCTCTGCTCGAGACCTGGCGCACCGTGCGCGACCGGGCGGCGGAACTTGATCGGCAGCTTGTCGCCGCTGCGCGGGAAAGCGCGCCATGTCAGCTGCTGGTGTCGATACCGGGTGTTGGCTCGGTTGTCGCAGCCTCCTTCGCTTCAGCGATCGAGGCTCCGGAAAACTTCAGGACATCTCGTTCAGTTGGTGCGTGGCTCGGTCTCACCACCCGGCGCTACCAGTCGGGAGAAGTTGATTTTGACGGGCATATATCGCGGCGTGGCGACAACCATCTGCGGGGGCTGCTTTATCAAGCTGCCGTGGTGATCCTAACGAGAACCCTTGCTGACAGCACGCTTCGAACCTGGGGACTGAAGCTCAGGAAAAAGGTCGGCTTCAAGCGGGCCGCGGTCGCCGTGGCCCGCAAACTCGCTGTCATCATGCACACAATGCTGAAAACCGGCGAGCCTTTTGATCGGTCCGCCGGCGCGACCGCCTGAGATCGCACCGCATGGCATGGGAGACCACTCATGACTTGAAATTGAGCCACAACCAGATTGCGTCCTTTCTTCGGACACGCCGAGACGTCCCTGCCGGGACGTAGGTCGGGCCATTCCGCTATCGTGGGTTGCAGGTGCGTAACGTCCACGCAAACTGCGTTAATTACATTGGAAGGCCTCGCCTTGCGAATATCCATAATGCGGCGAACAG
>NZ_QZWZ01000154.1 GCF_003601975.1 Mesorhizobium waimense | reverse complement strand
AGAGACCAGCGCATCTGCTGCTTCTTGACCATGCGTTTGCCGACAAGCGAATTCACTGCTGACTCGGCGAGGCTGGTGGCGACACGAAGCCCAGCTCGGTATCGCTTGCCATAGTTGACGATCGCGCCGCGGTTCGATCTGACATAGTTCAGGAGCTGCGAGGCGAGGCTATGAAGCCGTGCGATCGAGAACTCGCTGTCTCCTTGCGAATCCTTCACTCTCTCCAAGAGTTGCTCCAGGTCGCGGATCGCGCGATCGACGCGCCCATGCCACAGGCGCCACTTCACGGCTCTGATGTCCCTGTGGATGGTTGGAAGGGGCCTGGCACCGTCCGCGAGATCGAACCATGTGGTCGGCGATCTGCTGCATTGGTTGGAGCTTCATGGCGATGTGGAACCAGTCGATGATATGGGTGGTCGGCCTTGGCATGGCGCGGGGCAGGCGCTTCAGGATTTCGGCGCCATCCGAGATCACGGTGACGTCGCCAAAGCCGCAATATCCTTCTTGCTGAAGCGCGTGGAGCGTTCGATCTCGGATTGCGGTTTGGTCGGTGCTGCTGGTCACGAAATAGCGGCCACCGGGTTCGCCTCGACCGCCGCGACCGCATCTGGCTACAACGAGTTCGAAGTTTCGCGCTGCATTGGGATCGGCGCTGCGCACATGCGCTGTGTCGATGCTGATGATAAACTCTTTGCGCCGATCGCCGGGAAGCTCCATTTCGAGCTGGCGTCGATCATCAGCTTGCGCCCTTGCGCGCCGTTCTTCCTCTGCAACCTGCTCGTCCAGCCGTTCACCGATCCTGATGGTGCGCTTGCGCACGGTCGCATGCGTCTCGGTAGGCTCAATGGGCAGAAATTCGGTGAGCACTCTGGCGGCCTGCCGGTACGGCATCATGCTTCCCAGCCGCGCCGTCAGTTCCATCAGCTCGGGCGTCGCCCGATCCGGGCAGATTTCCTTCAGTGGAGCGAAAGCAACGACCATCCCTGGATGGCAATCCCCACACAGCATCCAGCGGGGATTGCGCACCTCCACCGTGCCGAACACAGTTCGGATCCGGCGCGCCGTATGTCTTTGACCGGCCGGAACGTGTGGCAGTCCGGGCAAGCCCGCCGAAACAGAGTATAGGCATTCACCTCCTGGTTTACGACCGCGCTCTGCAGCGCCGTCATGATCTTCTTGCCGTCTTCGATCGACAGGCCGATTTCGCCGTCGAACAGGCGCTCCCAGCTCTTGTCGACCCGGACCTCCCGACGACAAACGTCGCCGAACTCGCTCTTTCCCTCGATTGTAATTGTCCACTCCACCGCCATCGTTGCTTCTCCGAACAAAGCGACGGTGATGAACTGCTCGGGCCTAACAATCCGTGCTCAACCCCAGA
>NZ_QZWZ01000153.1 GCF_003601975.1 Mesorhizobium waimense | reverse complement strand
GGTCCCGGCATGCGATCAAGCATCAAAATGCCCACGGGCGCTCCGTGGAACGCCAGTCGAGGCCTCACCCAGGATGGCCAGCGCTTTTGTTGGATATGAGGAAAATCAGTCATATGTTGTCATCCTTCAGAATTAAAGATTTGCATGGTGCGTGATGCCGGTTGGCACGTTTCAACCTCGCAGCCGTCGGACGGTTGTCGCTCGCCAGCGATTGGGACCAGACCTAATGACACGCCTTCTCATCGACAGTCTCAGTCAATTACGAACAACTTGCGTGGAACGTTTGAGAGGAATTCGACCTGGCGTTCAGTGATAAGGATACTTTCGGTAATTTCGATGCCCCAGTCGCCGTACCACAGGCCAGTCATGAAGTGGAAAGTCATGCCCGGACGGAGCTCCGTTTTATCGCCGTCTCGGAAGCTGGCGGTATTCTCACCCCATGCTGGCGGATAGCCGAGGCCTATCGAATAGCCGGAACGGCCCGTCTTAACCAAGCCGTAGCGGGCCAATTGACCAACGTAAGCTTGGGCGATGTCTTCGCAGCAGTTACCAGCTAGTGCCTTCTCGAGACCAGCTTGCATCCCGTCGAGAACGGCCTTTTCAGCGTCGAGGATCTGAGGGGTCGGCTTTCCGAGGTAATACGTCCTTGCAAGGGGGCAGTGATAGCGCTTATGAACACCGGCGAGCTCGAAGAAAATGCTCTCGTCAGGTCGGATTGGCCTATCGCTCCACGTCAGGTGGGGGGCGGATGCGTCCGCGCCGGCGCCGATGTTTGGCACGGCCGCCGGATAGTCTCCCCAATACTCTCCCACACCGCGGGTACCTGCATGGGTCAACTCCGCAACTACATCAGACTGCTTTACGCCAGGGCGCAGTGTTTCCGAAATTCGTTGGTACATGACTTCGATGATCTTGCCAGCACCGCGCATGTACGCGATTTCTCGTTCTGATTTTACGATACGTTGCCAATTAATGAGTCGGTCAGCGTTTTTGAATGTTGCGTTAGGAAGCGCCGTTGAAAGGACCTCAAACGACAAGGCAGAGAAGTAGTAATTGTCCTTCTCGACACCGATAGTCGCCGAGCCATGCCCCTCTTCAGCGATGATCTGACCGAGAACCATCATAGGGTGCAATGTATCGGACTGGACGTAATGGTCTTCGTAGGATCTTATTCGATCTTCACCTAAGTAGGTGGTCCGGCGGCATCCGTTGGCATCCATACCACGGCCGAACCAGAGGGGATCCTTAGCCTTTGATACAACTACGCATTGGGGCACATAGAAGGCGTTACCGTCGTAGCCGGTAAGCCAGGCCATATTGGCGGGGTCCGTAACGATCAGTAAATCGATGCCCGCCTTCTCCATTGCATTCCGCGCTTTTT
>NZ_QZWZ01000152.1 GCF_003601975.1 Mesorhizobium waimense | reverse complement strand
TAGCACTACTTTGGCAGATTTTTGAAAGCGGCGGCACTTTTGGGATTCCCAGGGCGCGATTTGCGTGATTCATGGGTGGTCGGCTTTGTGGAGGGCCGGCCATGGATACGCATTGGAAGACAGATCTTGAGCGCTGGCTTGCGCCGTTCCTTGATGCTCTGGGTCACAAGACGAGATCACGAATGTGCCCGGCCTATGTCGCTGGGCTGATCGGCCCAGGTGACCGCAAGAGCGTGCAGCCGATGGCGGCACGTGATGCGGACGTCAGCTATGATCGGTTGCATCACTTCATCGCAAGCAGCGTATGGAATACGGCGCCGCTGCAGAAAGTTCTGCTCGCCGAGGCCGACAGGATGGTTGGCGGCGATGACGCCTGGCTGATCATTGACGACACGGCGTTGCCGAAGAAGGGTGAGCGCTCGGTTGGCGTGGCACCGCAATACGCTTCTGCATTGGGCAAGAATGCCAACTGCCAGACGCTGGTCTCGCTGACGCTGGCATCGGGCGAAGTGCCGGTCATGGTCGGGTTGCGGCTGTTCTTGCCCGAAAGCTGGACGAGCGATCCCGCCCGCCTCGATCGCGCTGGCGTGCCCGATGAACATCGTGTCCACAAGACCAAGCCGCAGATCGCGCTGGCCGAGATCGACCGGGTCCGCGCGGTCGGTGTGCGCTTCGGCTGCGTGCTTGCCGATGCTGGATATGGCCTCTCCGCGCCGTTCCGGCAGGGCTTGAGCGAGCGCGGCCTCACCTGGGCCGTGGGCATCCCGTTCAAGCAGAAGGTCTATCCCGAGGATGTGGCAATGATCTTCCCCGTCGCCGGGCATGGCCGTCCTCGCCAGCGGCATATCCCCGACGTGAGATCGATTACCGCCCAGGCAATGCTGGAAAGCGCCAGATGGCGGACAGTCAGCTGGCGTCGCGGCACCAAAGGTCGACTCTCGGCGCGCTTTGCCGCGGTCCGTGTCAGGGTGGCAGATGGACCACCCCAGCGGATCCGTGACCTGGGCGCCCAGCATCTGCCTGGTGAGGAGGTGTGGGTCCTTGGCGAGCACCGCTCGACCGGCGAACGCAAATACTACCTGTCCAACTTGCCCGCCGATACACCGCTCAAGCAGCTTGCCGGTGCCATCAAGGCCCGCTGGGTCTGCGAGCAGGCGCATCAGCAACTCAAGGAAGAGCTCGGTCTCGATCACTTCGAGGGGCGCTCATGGCAAGGTCTACACCGACACGCGCTCATGACGATGATCGCCTATGCGTTCCTTCAGTCCCGCCGCCTCAAAGAAGCGGAAGGGGGGAAAAAGAATCCTCGGTCCACCCCCGCAACCGAGCCTGCCCGCCGTCCGTCAGGCCATCCTCATCGCACTCGCGCAGCCGCCGCCAAGCCGCTGCCCGCATTGCCGCAAATCCCTCAATCCTGAAAATCTGCCAAAGTAGTG
>NZ_QZWZ01000151.1 GCF_003601975.1 Mesorhizobium waimense | reverse complement strand
CCAGAAACGCATTATCCCTGCTGCATCGGCGGTGACGGCAATTGCCCGCCAGAGGACAGCGGCGGCCCTGAAAGGTGGACGCGGCAGAAGGACGAGGCCCTTGGGCTGGAAATGGATAAGGATCTCGCCACGGCGTTGGAGTTCATCCAGGAAATCGGAGACACCCGGTCTTTGGCGATCCTGGAAGATCCGGATCGCGCGGCCGAATTACAGGAGCTGCTTTTCCGGATCGAGGGCCGCGCGGCCCTTCTAGGCAAGCCGTTCGAGCAACGGAAAGTCAATGAGCGCCTGCGGCGGGGCGAACATCTGACGCTCATGCATCAGCAGATGTGATGTGTCCGCCCGAACTACGCTCGTTCGCGAGCAGATCGGTGGCCAGAAGGGCAGCGTCATTGAGTGATCATGCATCGAATTTCCGGATTGCTAACTGCCGAGAGATATCACCGTTGCCGGCGAAAGCGGGGCGCGGAAATACGCGGATCGGGCGTGACGAGCTTCCCACTCCCACCGTTCTGGAAAACCCGGCAAGGAGATGCAGCATGCAGGTTCGGATCGTCATGGAACTCACCGGTGACGATGGGGAGGAGATCGGCCGGGAGATCATCACCGACATGGCGAAGATCACGACTGGTGCGGAAGATCTCGGCCTGTCGCTCGCCGAAGGCAAGGCCGTGCTTGCCAGACTTCAGCAGAGGATGGTGGAAACGCAGGTAGAGTTATGGCTGAAGGAAAACCGCGAGACGGACGGTCGCCGGTTGCGACACAAGGGATATTATCCCGTCACCTTCCACACCCTGTTCGGCGATGTCCGGCTCAGGAGCCCGAGATACGAGGTGCCGAAAAGCGAAGGGAGCAATGGATCGGCGACGGTTTCTCCGCTGCGGCAACTGATCCCCGATCACATGGCGCCCGAACGGCTCTATCTCGAAACACGCTGGGCTTCGCTCGTGCCCTATGCGGCCGCTGCCGAGCTGCTGGCCGACGTGTTGCCGATCGACTGTGGGACCAACGCCACGACGGTGCGGCAGCATGCGCTGAGAACGGCCACCCGGCTCGAACGCGAACTGACGGAGGAACGGGTTTCCTTCATGCAGGATGCGTGTCCTCAAGACTGGATGGACCTGCCCATTCCGGAGGGGCGCATCGTCATCGGCCTTGACGGCGGATACATCCGGGATCGTGACAACCGAAAGAAGAACTTCGAGCTGATCGTCGGGCGCTCCCTGCCCGAGGATGGCGAGCCGCGCTATATCGGCTTCGTTCATGGTTATGACCGCAAGCCGCGGCGCCGGATCCTCGACCACCTCAAGAAACAGGGCGTGCAGGCCAACCAGGATATTACCTTCATCACCGACGGCGGCGAGGAAGTCCGCTCACTTGCCGAAATGATCGGCCCTGCCAGCGAGCATGTGCTAGATTGGTTCCACATCACGATTCGCATCACTGTGCTTCGCCAGTTCGCCCAGGGC
>NZ_QZWZ01000150.1 GCF_003601975.1 Mesorhizobium waimense | reverse complement strand
TCGCCAGGGAGAAGCAAATGGCTGAAGGTCATACCAAACCAAGCGGACCGGATCTGGTGGAGGGCATCCCTTTCTCCGAGCTTCCCGATGGCGGAAAGCTGGTGGGCCATTGCGGCGATGAAGAGGTGCTGCTGGTGCGCCGTGGGACCGAGGTCTTCGCCATCGGGGCGACCTGCACGCATTACGGCGGGCCGCTCGTCGACGGTCTTGTGGTGGAGGATACCGTTCGGTGTCCCTGGCATCACGCATGCTTCGATTTGCGCACAGGCGAAGCCTTGCGCGCCCCTGCCTTCAGTCCACTCGCCTGCTGGTCGGTGGAACTGCGCGATGATCGGATATTCGTGGGCGAGAAGCGCAAGCGGACGGCACCGAAGCAGCGCGGTGGCAACACCGGCCAGGTACCGGAGAAAATCGCCATAGTCGGCGGTGGTGCGGCGGGTTTCGCAGCCGCCGAAAGACTGCGGCGCGAACACTATCAAGGCAGCATCGTCATGTTCAGCAGCGATGCAGTGCCGCCGGTCGATCGGCCCAATCTTTCCAAGGACTACCTCGCCGGCAAAGCACCGGAGGACTGGGTTCCGCTTCGCGGAGAAAGCTTTTACTCAAAAAACGACATCGACCTGCGTCTTAATGCGACTGTCGCCAGCATCGATGCACGCTCTGGCGAAGTTGTACTCGCGGACGGGGGCCGGACCCCTTACGACAGGCTGCTGCTTGCAACCGGTGCCGAACCGGTGCGCCTCACTATCCCCGGCGCTGACCAGCCACACGTCCACACGCTGCGCTCGTTCGCAGATTGCAAGGCGATCATCGCACAAGCCACGACTGCACGCAGTGCCATCGTGCTTGGGGCCAGTTTCATTGGCCTGGAAGTTGCAGCGGCACTGCGCTCGCGCGATATCGAGGTTCATGTCGTGGCGCCGGATAAGCGGCCCATGGAGCGCATCCTTGGTCCGCAAATGGGCGACTTCATCCGCGCCCTCCATGAGGAGCATGGTGTGGTGTTCCATCTCGAGGACACCGCGAGCAGCATCAACGGCAGCACGGTGAAACTCAACAGTGGCAAGACATTGCCGGCGGACCTTGTTGTCGCCGGCATCGGCGTGAAACCGCGGATGGGGCTTGCCGAAAGGGCTGGGCTTAGCATCGAGCGCGGTGTCGTGGTGGACGCGTTTCTGGAAACGAGCGCACCGGGGATTTTCGCGGCCGGCGACATTGCGCGCTGGCCAGATCCTCACAGTGGCGAGAACATTCGGGTCGAGCATTGGATAGTTGCCGAGAGGCAGGGGCAAACAGCGGCGCTCAACATGCTCGGCCATCGCGAGAAATTCGTCGCCGTGCCGTTCTTTTGGAGCCAGCATTACGACGTTCCCGTCAATTATGTCGGCCATGCCGAGCAATGGGACGAGATCGCGGTCGATGGTGACGTTGTTGCCAAGGATTGTCTCCTGCGCTTCAAGCGCGAAGGGCGGACGCTGGCTGTCGCGTCGATCTTCCGCGACATCGAGAG